>NZ_QLST01000001.1 GCF_003293845.1 Flavobacterium tibetense
TGCACCGAAATCGGTGGTCAATTTAGACTGGAAAGTGGTGGTCAATTTGACCGTTTTTTCCAAGTTAAATGTGAAATGGAAATTTTGTTTTTGAAATTTTTTATACCAAATTCGCCCTTGGTTAACCAAAAACAAAATATTAATTTTAAAAATTTAAAGAATTTATGAAATCGAAGATTCACGAACACCAAAAAAACAATAATAATTCGTGAGTAAAAAAATGATTTTTAGTGCAGTAGCACTAGTAGCGTTTTCATTTGCTGGAATGGCGAATGAAATTGAGGATAAAAAACTAATTGATGAAACAGAATTGGTAAATTGTGATCATTGTTATGCTTATGCTGATTCATTAGATGACGGAAGTGATAGAACAAATCAAACATGGATGAGAAATGTTGATGCGTGCAGAACATCTAATGGATGTGAAGCTGAATTCGCAGGATTAATCAAAAAAAAGAGCATAACAGCTGTATAAATCAACAAAAGCTATCTTCGGATAGCTTTTACTTAAAATATTAAAATGAAAATATTTATCTTTTTTATTTCTGCAATATCAATAACATTCGCTCAAAATAACGGCAGAGTAACCTATAAATCTTTTTTTTCAGAAACTGAGGCTACTGAAGAATTAAAAGCAAACAACAGAATGCTTTATCAAGAAAAAATAGATGAAGAAATGATGGCAAAACTATTGCGCTTCTCACTAGACTTCAATAAAGATGAATCTATATTTTATTTGTCTGAAAGTATGATTTCTGATGCAGAAGATGTTTCAACCAAAAAGTATGTTACAAGTTTGTTTTATGGGTATGATAAAATCTATATAAATAAAAAAGAGAATCTTTTAGTTGAAGAATTGCACTACAATTTTGGTACTATCTTAAAAAAAAGAGAAGCAAATTTTATTAATTGGGAATTAAAAAATGAATCAAAAATTATAAATGGATATTTGTGTTACAAAGCTACTTACACCTATATCCAAAAATGGAAAGGCAGAGAATTTCCATGGAAAATAGTAGCTTGGTATTGTCCTGAAATTCCATTTAATTATGGACCAATTCGTTATAGTGGGTTACCTGGAATGATTTTTGAATTGTCTGAAAAAAATAAAGGTTACATTGTAGAAAAAATTGAATTTTTTAATAATCCCCTTTCTATACAAGTACCTAATGAAGGAGAGGAGTTTACAGATGAAGAAATTAAAAAAAGACAGAGTATCATTAGAGAAACCAATTAATTAGAAAATCTAAAAGAAAACTCGCAATTCTAAATGCCAAAATCCCTTTTCCTACTATCCCCTGTTATTTTTTTAAAAAAACATATGGTATAGTTTTTCTATACTTTTAGTTAAATGTGAAACCGATATTTTGTTTTTGAAATTTTTTATACCAAATTCGCCCTTGGTATACCAAAAACAAAGTATTAATTTTAAGAATTTATGAAAAAAATGATTTTTAGTGCAGTTGTACTAGTAGCATTCTCATTTGCTGGTATGGCGAATGAGATTAATGAAAAAGTTGAAACAAACAGAAAAGTAATTGCTAAAAGTTTTATGACAACTGACTGTGACAAATTAGCTAACGATACTATGGATGTTTATGAAGCGGCAGGTTGGACAGTTGAAGAAGCATATGAAAAAGGTCTTGAAGTTTACAATGTTTGTATTGGTAAAACAAAAAAAGTCACTTTAGAATAATCTTTTAATACAACAACCCAAGAGATTCTTGGGTTGTTTAAAACAATGTAAATGAAAGCATATACCATACTTGTATTTTTTCTTTATTTTAATTATAGTAATAGTCAAAATAATACTATAACTTATAATTTTAAAATTCTTGAGGATAAACAATTACTGAATAACGAAGTTATTGGCAAAATGTATAGAGAAGATATGGAAGGAGCAAAATATTTAAATTTCCGTTTAATTTTTAGAGATACTATTGCAAAGTTTGAAAACACCCAATTAACCGAATTAGATGGAAAAAACGCAAAAGGTGCTCTAAATATGAGTAGATGTCGAAAAAAAATTATAGTTTATAAAGATAGTATTTATCAGAATAATGCAGAAGGTGCATTTAAAGAAAATCAATATTTAATAGTAGAACCAATTGAAAAGAAATGGAACTTAACGAATGAATCCAAAAAAATTGACAAATACACCTGCTTTAAAGCTACAACTGAATATATTGTAATTAATTCTAAGGGCACGTTTATTCATCCAGTAATTGCTTGGTACTGTCCTGAAATTCCATATCAATATGGTCCTGCTGGTTATGGTGGTTTACCCGGAATGATATTAGAATTACAAGAAAGAAACAATGTCTTTGGAGCTGTAAAAATTGAATTAAAAACACCTTCAGAAAATATTCAAATCCCTAAAAAAGGAATAAAAATTTCTCATCAAGAATATCAAAATTTATTTTTAAAATTACCAAGATCAGGATTTTAGTATTGTTAATAAGAAAAAATCCTAAAAATCACAATTCTAAATGCCAAAATCCCTAATCCTTTTCTTACTTTTCCCCATTCTTTCTTTTTCCCAAACTTTAATTGGTACGGTGAAAGATACATTGGGTAATCCGTTGCAAAATGCTAATGTTATTGCTAAACCTTTACTAGAAAAACAAGGCTTAAAATTTGCTATTGCCGATCATCTGGGTCGGTATAAGTTAGAACTTGAAAAAGATGTCCCGTATGAAGTGCGTGTTTCTTACTTAGGTTTTCAAGAAGAAATTTTAAATCTTCCTGCTAATTTTACACAAAAAGAACACCATTTTAAATTAGCAGAAACCGGTCAGGAACTCAAAGAAATTACCATTACGTATGATTACCAACCCGTTGTAGTAAAAAAAGATACGCTAATTTATGATGTTAAAGCGTTTACCACAGGAAACGAACGCAAACTCAAAGAGCAACTAGAAAAACTACCCGGCGTTGAAGTAGATAAAAACGGAGGCGTTACCGTTCAAGGTAAAAAAGTAACCAAGTTTTTAGTCGAAGGTAAATCGTTTTTTGGTGGTGGTACCAAATTAGGCGTAGAAAATATTCCTGCTGATGCCGTTGATAAAGTAGAAGTTCTTGATAATTTCAACGAAGTAGGTTTTCTTAAACAAGTCTCTGATTCTGATGATTTGGCTATGAACATCAAGTTGAAAGAAGAAAAAAAGAAGTTTATCTTTGGTGATATTGAAGCTGGTGCAGAAGTAGTTGATGATAATGGATTTTATCTTGGTCATGCTGCTTTGTTTTATTATGCACCAAAAACCAATGTTAGTTTCATTGGCGACCTCAACAACATTGGCAAACGCACCTTTTCCTTTGAAGACATGATGCGTTTTCAAGGTGGCGCAAGCAGTTTTATTTCAGGCAGAAGACAATTGACTAATTTATACTCTTTTGCTTCAGATAATACCGATGTTTTAGAAAATAAATCACAATTTAGCGCCATCAACTTTCGTAGAGAAATCAATTCTAAACTTGATGTAGAAGGTTTTGGTATTTTTTCAAAGCTTTTCACTACTACTTTACGAGAAAGTCAAATCGAATACTTGCAAAACAATGCGTTCACCTTTGAACAACGCACCAATACAGCGGAAAATAGAGCGGTTTTAGGTATTGGAAACATCAAACTGAACTATTCGCCTAACAAAAAAGCAAAAATGTTTTATAACGGCCAATTTCAAGCGAGCAACAACGACAACAGTAGTATGCTTAATTCGGTTCGTGATGGCAATGCTATTTCTTTTGAAACTTTGAATGAAATTGACAACATTCAAATCAAGCAATTTGTAGAATGGCACAAGCAAATCAACAACAAACACACCACTACTTTAGTGGTTAACCAAAGCTACGACAACAACAAACCACAAAACACTTGGCTTACCGATACGGAATTTTTAACCGGATTAATTCCATTGGAAAATGATTCGTTTTATAACATTCAGCAAATCAAAAAAGTACAGAATAATTCCATTGATGCGTTGTTTAAACATTATTGGATTGTCAATAATTTCAATCATTTGTATACCAACATTGGAAATAATTTTGGTACTACAAAACTGGATATTTCCGAAAAGCAATTCCTAACCAATGGCACGATAAACGATTTTGCGGAAAATGGTTTTGGTAACAACATGAATTATTTTTTAAATGACTTCTTCGTTGGTTTGGAATACAAATTTAAAATAGGGAAATGGGTCAACAAACCAGCGTTGTATTCGCATTTTTTCTATTTGGAAACCCAACAAGTAACCAATGATTACAAAATTACAACCCATTTATTGGAACCCAAATGGCATAGCGAATACGAATTCAACCAATCCGAAAGTTTGAAATTCGATTACCAATTATCAAATACGTTTCCCGAAGCTTCTCAGTTATTGGAACGATTTACCTTGCAAAATTATAATTCGGTTTTTAGAGGAAATGCGTTACTTAGAAATGAGCGTTTTCACAGTGCTGTTTTACGCTACAACAAAACCAGTATGTATCGTGGTTTAATGATCTTTGCCAATGCCAGTTTCAACAAAAAAGTAAGAACCATAAGAAACGATGTGGAACTTTTAGGCATTGACCAATTTACCACACCAACCATCACCGATAATCCTGAAACCAATTGGCGCGCGACAGGAACCATTGAAAAAAGAATTCACAAATTCAGAGCGAGTTTGAATGCGAATTTGAGTTGGTTCAACTATGTACAAACGGTGAATAACACTACAACAACAAACGACAGAAACAATCAAAGCATTGGTGTAAGAGTACGAACGGCAAACAAAAAATGGCCTGGAGCAAGTGTGAGTTATAACAAATCGTTCAGTCAGTTTTCAGGATTGACGCAATCTAGTTTAACTTCAGATAGAATTGGATTGGATTTAGATATCGATTTTTTAAAGCATTTTAACTTCAAAACCGATTACCAAATTACCTACAACGAAGACAGTAACAACCAAAAAACCGATTTCAGTATTGCCAACGCGTTTTTAAGCTACCAAAAGAAAAATAACCCTTTTAGATTTGAATTATCCGCACAAAATTTCTTGAACAATGGCGTAAAAATCAACAACAGTTTTTCTGACTTCATGATTTCAAACACCACAACATTCATTTTACCAAGAATTGTAATGTTGAGCGTGAGTTATAAGCTTTAAAAAAGTTCACAGTCACAGTTTTCAGTCGCAGAAAAATCTGAGTCATCAGTGTTCAATAAAAAATTCCAATTATCTGAAAATCAAATAACTTTGTGAACTTCGTGCCTTTTTAATATTCCTTGTGGTTAAAAAAACGCTTAACAGCGTGACAAGTTTGTGAAGAAGAAATTTGTGAAAATCCGCGTTTCAACTGCGACTGAAAACTGCGACTGCTGACTAAGAACGCTTCATCTCAATATGTGGAATATCATCTTCCAAATACATTTCGCTGGTTTGTACAAACCCGTGTGATTCGTAGAATTTTTTCAAATATTCCTGAGCTGAAATCGTGATGGCAGTTTGGTTGAAATCATCTTTTATTGCAGCAATAGAAACGCGCATCAAATCATGTCCAAATTTTTTATCTCGGAATTTCGGGCTCACCACCACGCGACCAATTGAGGCTTCTTCAAAATAGTATCCTTTGTCAAATAATCGGGAATAAGCTACTAATTCGTCATTGAAGTAACCTAAAACATGTAACGCTTTCTTATCTTTCCCGTCAATGTCTTGATAAACGCAATTTTGCTCCACTACAAAGACTTCTGAGCGCAATTGTAGTATTTCATACAACTCGGTTATGGAAAGTTCATTAAATCGCTTTATTTGGAATTGAATCATGATAAGTGATAGGTGGTGGGTGATAGGTGATGGGTTTTTGGTAATAAATTATGAAACCTATTACCAATTACCTATAACCTAAAAATTATTTCAAGAATTTTACCGATTTAATAATTGCTTCTAACTCAAACATCAAATCACGTTTGGCTTTTGAAGGATTGAAAGTGAAACCTTCTAAGATTAAATAGCGTTGGTTTTTCTCATCACGAATGGCATAATTAACAAATGTTCCTGCCATGAAATCGTTTTTTAATTCCCAAGCCCCTTTGGTTTCGTATGTTTTTTTGCCCGCAATCGTTACATCAAATAAATACGGTGCATAAGCTTCTTCCGTAATCATCCAAGTGTTCGGTAAAACACCGTGAATGAATTGCTTTCCAATTGAATCGCGCATGGCAATGATGTTTCCAATGGTATTTTCCCCTTTATCAATTACATCTAATGGCACATCATATACCAAAATACTGTTGTAACCCGATGAAAACTCTTTACGAATCCATAAGAAATTTTCTTGAACCATATCATATTTATAACCATGACCAATATTCAAACTAATACCAAATTGTTCTTTTATTTTAGAATCACTAATAAGCGCTTTTTTAATTCTCTTTTGGTTTTCTTTGATTTCAGAAGCTTTGATTGTAGCAATCATTTCTGGAGCTCTTTCTTCCAATAAAGCTAAAATTTCGACATTGGTTTTTCCTGAAATGTAAAATACGTTTTGCGGTTTGGCAAACTCATCTTTTTTGAAATTGAATCCTGTTTTTTCACCTTTACTAACAATAACCACATTGCGACTTTTTCTAACAAATCCCTCAAAAACTCGGGTTGGATATTGGTTTAAATTGAATAATGGTTCTTCTTGCAGCAAACCATCAACAGGTGCGGCAAATTTTTTACGAATACTATCCCCTATTTCTCCATTCCAAATCATTTCATCAGCAATGATAGAAACGTGATTAATTTTAGCATTGGATTCAGGTAAAATAGCTTTCTTATCCGCTTCAGAATCCTTACAAGAAGCGAAAAGAGTTACAGCAACTAATGCCAATACAAACTTTTTCATGACTAGAATTTTATCCATTGGTTTTTAATTTCATTCCGGGTTGTATAGCATCACCGCTAATATCGTTCCATTTTTTCAAATTTTCGACAGAAACTCCGGGAAATTGTCTTGCAATAGAGAATAATGAGTCGCCACTTTTTACCGTATAATACCCACTATTACTAGCTTTTGGCGTGTTTTGAACTACTGGAGCAGAGGCACCATAAACTTTTAAAGTTTTTCCTGCTTGAATATTATTTCCTTTAATATTATTCCATTTTCTAAGGCTAGAGATAGTCGTTTTATATTTACTCGCTATTAAACCCAGGCTTTCACCAGAACGAATTTTATGATAAACAACTGTAGATTGTGAATCTGAATTGCTAACTGTTGCTACTATAGAACTGTGATACGGTTTTTCTTTTAAATTTTCTTGGTAGTCTACGTAAGCATAAACCTTTTCTTCATTGGAAACGAATAACCCAATTTTATTTTTTGGTAAACGCAAATAATGCGGTTTAGCAACATCAAAAGGAACTACGTTCAATTTATAAATTGGATTTAAAAATTCAATTTGTGAAACAGGAATATCTAACAATTCTGAAACTTGTTGGAATGTAATGCGTTTTTTTACCGCAATAGTATCCGTTTCAAAATACGTCATTGGCGCTTTTTTGGGTTGTAATCCGTGTTCTTTTGTGTATTCGTAAATGTACAAAGTTGCTAAAAAAGCAGGAACATAATTAGCCGTTTCTTGTGGTAAATTTCTACGAATATTCCAATAATTCTGACTTCCGCCCGAACGACGAATCGCTTTGGAAACGTTTCCTGGTCCAGCATTGTAAGAAGCTAGAACCAAACTCCAATCGCCAAAAATCGTGTATAAACTTGATAAATATTGGCATGCCGCTTCTGTTGCTTTCAATGGATCATAGCGTTCATCTACATACGAATTCACTTCTAAGTTGAATTGTTTTCCTGTTGGATACATAAATTGCCATAAACCTGTTGCGCCCACTCGAGATTTCGCTTTTGGATTCAAAGCAGATTCTACAATAGCTAAATATTTGATTTCCAATGGCACATTGTACTTAGCCAAATGCTCTTCAAACATGGGAAAGTAATATTCTGAAATAGCCATTAAGCGCTCAAATGACGTTTTTCGTTTCTTTAAAAAAGTTTTGATTAAATTTTCTAATCCAGGTGTATATTCTACATTGAATGGCGATTTTGCATCCAATTTTGCCAATCTGCTTTTTAAAACATCTGTTGACAAATCATAGGTTACCAAAGAATCAATATTGGTTGTCATTACATCAGAAAGCATTTCCTGAAAAATTTCATCATTGCTCAATTCTGCCATCCAGCGTTCATCGATACAATTACTTGTATTGTGATTAATAAAAGTAGCTTTCAAAGAATCCAAATACGATAATTTAGGTAAAGCTATATTGGTTTCTATCACGTCACTTTCTTGCGACCATACGGAAGAAGAAAGTAAACTTGCCGTTAGAATTAGAATTAATTTTTTCATGTCTTTGTATTTCAGGGGCTTAACTTAGTATAACTAAGAAAATTGTTTTTTATTGTGTTTATTCTAAAATTGCCGCTATTCCTGGCAAAGTTCTTCCTTCTAACATTTCTAACATAGCGCCGCCACCAGTAGAAACGTAGCTCATTTTTGGCTCAAAACCAAATTGCTTTACTGCAGCAACACTATCACCACCACCAACAAGCGAAAACGCTCCGTTTGCAGTAGATTCAGCAATGAAATCACCTAATTTAATGGTTCCGTTAGCAAATTTTTCCATTTCAAAAACACCTAATGGACCGTTCCATAAAATAGTTTTGGAATCTAAAATGATTCTTCTGATGATTTCTAATGATTTTGGACCAACATCCAATCCTTGCCAACCATCAGGAATTTGTTTTACATCAACAATTTGTGTATTGGCATCGTTAGAAAAAGCGTCAGCCGCAACAACATCAACTGGAATGTGAATTTGAACGCCTTTTTCTTTGGCTTTTTTCAAAATTTCGATTGCCAATTCTAGTTTATCATCTTCACAAATTGAATTTCCGATGTTTCCTCCCAAAGCTTTTACGAAAGTAAACGTCATTCCACCACCAATTATCATGTGGTTCACTTTGTCTAAAATATTTTCAATTACCGTGATTTTGGAAGAAACTTTACTTCCGCCCAAAATAGCAACTACTGGTTTTTCCGAATTTTTCAATACTTTTTCAATACTTTCAATTTCTTTGGCAAGTAGATAACCAAAACATTTTGCGTCATTGAAAAATTGAGCAATTATAGTTGTAGAAGCGTGTGCTCGGTGAGCTGTTCCAAAAGCATCGTTTACATAAATATCGCCTAATTTGGCTAATTTTTCAGCAAAAGCTACATCGCCTTTTTCTTCTTCGGCATAAAAACGAAGATTTTCCAATAATAGAATTTCGCCTGATTGTAAATTTTTGGCAGCATTTTCAGCTACTTCACCAATACAATCTGATACAAAATGCACTTTTTGACCTAAAATTTCTTCGGTTTTTGCTACAATATGTTGTAAGGAATATTTGGCTTCAACGCCTTTTGGTCTTCCCAAATGACTCATCAAAATAACACTTCCGCCGTCTTGTAAAATTTTGGTAATCGTTGGCTTTGCTGCTTCAATTCTAGTAGCATCAGTTACGCTAAAATTTTCATCAAGCGGCACGTTAAAATCAACGCGAATAATCGCTTTCTTTTGGTTGAAATTAAAATCGTTAAGTGTTTTCATTGTTGTGTAATTGTTAAGTAAGGATTGCAAATATAAATTATTGTGTTTTAAAATTTTATAATAAAAGTCATATTTATGAAATTTTTAATCGATTTTCTTTTTAATTTTCAAATGAAAATCAGTCATTTTTGGGATTTTTTAATTAGGTTTGTGCTATGCTTTTTCAAGAAATTTTAGGTCAAGAACACATTAAAAATCACCTCAAAAGAAGTGCTGATTTGGGTAGAATTGCTCATGCGCAACTTTTCGTAGGTCCAGAAGGTTGTGGTACATTACCCATGGCCATTGCTTATGCTCAGTATATTTTATGCCAAAATTCAGGTGAAAATAATACTGGAAATAGCAGTTGTAATTTGAAATTTGAACAGGTATCGCATCCTGATTTGCATTTTGCTTTTCCGGTTGCTGGAACGGAAGATGTAAAAAGTCATCCTGTAAGTTCTAATTTTTTAACGGAATGGCGCGAATTTCTTGCTGAAAATCCATACGCTGGATTGTTTGATTGGTTGCAAAAAATTGGAATTGAAAAAAAGCAAGGCAACATTAGTGTTCATGAAGCGGCTGAAATCAATAAATCTTTATCGTTAAAAGCATTTGAAGGTGGTTATAAAGTGATGATTATTTGGATGGCAGAAAAAATGAATACACAAGCTGCCAACAAATTACTGAAATTACTAGAAGAACCACCAAGCAAAACGATTTTCATTTTAATTGCTGAAAGTAAAGATGCGATTTTACAAACGATTTTGTCGCGCTGTCAAGTGTTGGATTTCATTGGATTAAGTGAAAGTGAAATTGCCATTGGGTTACAAGATAAATACCAATGTGAAGAAAAATTAGCCCATCGAATTGCGCATCAAAGCGAAGGGAATTTCAATAAAGCCATTCAGCTGTTTTTGAAAGATGAAGACGATTATCCGTTTGAAGAATGGTTTATAGAGTGGGTAAGAAGCGCGTTCAAAGCCAAAGGAAATGCTGCAGCTATTCACGATTTGATTGCTTGGAGTGAAAAAATTGCCAGTTTAGGAAGAGAAGTTCAAAAGCAGTTTTTGCATTATTGCATTCAGTTTTTTAGACAAGCGATGTTACAGAATTATCAAGTGAATCAATTGGTTTATTTTGAACCAAAAACCAGTAATTTTCAGTTAGAAAAATTTGCGCCTTTTGTGGATGGTGGCAACATCATGGAGATTTACAAAGAACTTGATGATGCTATTTATCACATAGAACGCAACGGAAATAGTAAATTAATTTTAACCGATTTATCCATAAAATTAACCCGATTGATTCACAAAAAAAGTTAGTTATGATGACGAATGCCGCTCCAATCTTGATTTTGCTGTTGTTAGCCATTACTTTTTTGTATTCCAGCTTTGAAAAGTTGACCGATTGGAACGGAACTATGACTTGGTTGCAATCGCATTTTGCCAATACTTTTGTGGTTAAGTATTTGAAAATCTGCTTGATTTTGGTTTTAGTAATGGAAATAATTACTGGCGTTTTTTGTGTTTCAGGAATTATTGAATTGGCACTAAAACCTACTAGTAAAATTGCTTGGTATGCCGCTGTTTTTTCTTGTTTAACTTTGTTAGCTTTGCTTTTTGGTCAACGCATTGCGAAAGATTATGACGGTGCTAGAACATTGGTTATTTATTTTATTCCAGCGGTTGTTTTGGTGTATTGGTTGTGATTTTTCACGTGAAACGATTGAAAATTTTATTTCTTCACCAAACTCGCTTTGTACAATCGCAGTTCATCCCATGAGAATTTATCTCCGTGAATTTCTTTCAATTCGCCTAAACTTTCGCCTTTGTAATCTTGGAACGCTACTTCCAATTCCTTCACTTTGTCTTCGGGTAAAATTTCGGAAAGTTGAACAATTTCCATTTGGATTAATTTGCTAAAATGATTGAAAATGGTTTGTGGTGTTAGTTTTCTTTCTTTGGCAATTTCATAAATGGTTAGGTTTTGTTTCCAAAGTTCCAAGGTATCTTCGATGGTAGATTTTTTAGGTTCTTTGGTTTTCTTCTTTTTAGGTTCGTAATAATACGAAACATCATCCTCATCTTCAACTAATGAATTACTAATCGCTTTAAATCGCTCTGAAACTTTTACTAATTTATTGATTTTATACACGTTAGCATCTTCCGAAATTAGATTTTTCTTTGAAATTTCTTTGCCTTCAACAATAATTTGTGTGAGTAATTTCACCTTTTTCAGTTGTAAAATGGCTTTAATTTGTAAATCTTCCAATTCCAATAATTCATCATGGAAAGTTTTTACTTTTTTGGTACGTTTCACTTCTTCAATTTTAAGCAACAACTCTTCGGTTATTTCATCTAAAATCTTAAAAAAATAATCGTAAGCGGCATCACATCTCTGTTTTACAAATTCAGGTTGAAGTTCGGTTTCGTTGAAAATTTTATGCAATTGTTGCAAGAACTTGATTGAAGGTTCTGCTATTGTAGCTATTTTATCGTGTTGTTCTATAGCCCATTTTTCGTGCTTAGTTTTTGGCGATTTCGGTGCTTCGGATTTATAACTAAAAATATGATTGCGCCATTCTTGAACTAACTGCTTGAAATCAAATGCATTGAATAATGAATGTAGCCAAAATTGTAAAGTTTCAACCGTTAATTCGTTTTTAAGAATTTCTTCTGTTGCTTTGTTTTCAGCATAACTCAATACTTCTTCATCGCTAGAAATGCCATTCATTCGAAGCGGAGAAAGCAAAATTAGCCCTTTTAACGAACGCAAACGTGATAAAGCCACATAGGCTTGGCCAGGAGCGAAAACTTGCGACACATCGAGCGCTGCTTTGTCGAACGTTAAGCCTTGACTTTTATGAACGGTAATTGCCCAAGCTAATTTAATAGGGTAGTGGACAAACGTTCCAATGACTTCTTCTGTGACTTCCTTTGTGTTCTCATCCACTTTATAACGGATATTTTGCCATTCGTAGCGTTCTACTTCAATGGTTTTGTTTTCTTCTGGAAAATTCACGAAAATTTCTTTTTCCGAAAGCGAATGAATAACACCCATTTTTCCGTTGTAAAACTGTTTATCGAAGTTTAAATCGTTTTTGATAAACATGATTTGAGCGCCCACTTTTAGTCGAAGTTGTTCGTCTAATGGATAAATTTTATCTGGAAATTCTCCAGTAATTTCAGGAAAATAAGAAAATTCTTTTCCTTTTAAATCTTCCAATGACTTTGCGTTTGTAGTATCCGCTTTGGTATTGTGCGTGGTTAAGATGATGTAACCTTTATTGGTTTTCAAATCAAAATTAGGTTGAACGAATTGATTTAGAAGTTGGACATCATTGGAAGTAATTTTGTTATAACGCAAATTATTCAACACATCGATGAATTCGGCATCCGTTTGGCGAAAAATTTTATCTAATTCTATGTACAACGGTGGAAATTGTTGCATCACGTGCGAATGAAAAAAGAACATGCCCCGGTAATACTTTTTCAAAACATCCCATTCTTCATTTTTGACTACTGGTGGTAATTGTAATAAATCTCCTATAAATAAAACTTGGACACCACCAAAAGGTTTTTCAATTCTTCGCACTTTTCGCATCATAAAATCGATGGCGTCTAAAACATCGGCACGAAGCATAGAAACTTCATCAATGATAAGCAATTCCATGTTTCGAATAACGGCACGTTTCACGTTATTCATCTTAAAATGCCGACCTAAAGAATTGCGATTTTCAAATTTATAGGTTGGTGAAAAATTGGGAAGTTCCTTATTATCAGGTAAAAAAGCGGCAAAAGGCAATTGAAAAAGCGAATGAATAGTAACACCACCAGCATTTAGCGCGGCGATTCCTGTTGGTGCTACAACTACCGTATTTTTGTGTGTTGTGGCGATAATTTCTTTTAAAAGCGTTGTTTTTCCAGTTCCGGCTTTACCGGTTAAGAAAATGGATTTATTGGTTTGATTAATAAATCGAAGCGTGTAAGTTGCTGCGGCTGATAGTGATTCCATGTGGCGTAAATTTAATAATAATACCGATTTTGCTCTGAAATTACTGCAATAAAACGCCCTTTTTTCCTTTCTACTTCCCTATAAAAAGAAAACGTAGCTATGGCTATGCTTTATTTTTCTATGTTGTATAAAGAAAAAAATCATCATTTTCTTTTACAGTAATTTCAAAACAAAAACGGTATAACAAATATATAGCATTTATTGGGAATAAAAAAGTCCTGCTTTTCAACAGGACTTCATTGGTATTTAAAATTAAGAATTACTTCTTAGTTTCTTCTTTTTTTGGTTCTTCTTTAGAAGTTTCTTTACCTTTAGATGCTTGGAATTCTTCATTTAATAATTTTAGAATTTCTTCTGTGATATCATAGTTTTCTTTAGCATACAAAACTGTTGCAGCGTCGCCAGTACCATAGATATAATCGTAACCGTTCTTTTTACCGTAATCTTTGATAAAATCCTTCATTGATTTTACGATTTCGCTTCTAATACTGTCACTTTCAACTTGGATTTGGCGTAACAAAGCGTTTTGTTCCATTTGCAATTCTTGCTCACGACGTTGTAATTCAGCACCTTTTTGTTGCGCCCAAGCCATTCCTTTTACTTCTGCGTTGCTTTGGAAGTTTTGTGCTTCGTACTGGAAATTCTTTAGTTTAGTTTCTAAAGGTCTTCCCATTTCTAAAGATTTCACTTTAAATTTTTCCTCTTCATCTTTAAACTTATCATATTTCTCCATCAAAGTTGCTGTATCAATATAAGCCGTTTTTGCTCCTTCAGCTGAAGCGGTTTCTTTGTTACATGAAATAGTTGCTAACGCAATTCCTAAAATTAAAAGTGCTTTTTTCATTAGTGTATGTGTAAATGTGTTTTTTAAATTTTTGTAAAAATAGTAATTCCTTGTGAAGTAGCAAATAAACTGAAAAATTAAAGTATAAGATTTATTTATTAAAACTAATTTTAATTATAATTTTCAACTATTTAAAACAACTTAAATACATTAGATTTAAATGAAAATCAAAAATCAGAAAGGTTTTGATATATTTAATAGATTAAAAAGCCTTTAAATCGCTTTAAAATGATTTTTACTGCTTTTTTATGATGTAAATATGTGATGAAAATTCTTTTTTTACTAAACCAGATATATTTGATACCAATCCAATAAAAAATCCTTTGACAAAGTTCATTTTCCCATTTTTGTATTTTTCAGATAAAAGTGCCACATAAAAACTATCAAACCACATGGGTTTTACTTTTTTCAGTTGCATGTTTTGATCAGCAAATAATTTTCTAATCGCTGTTTTTGAAAAATGCCATAAATGTCGGGGCACATCATAAGCTGCCCAAAACTCCTTATAGTATTTAGCATCGTAGGATTTGAAATTGGGAACAGCAATAATAATTGTTCCGTTAGATTTCAACAAACGTTTTAGTGTTGCAATATGTTCTTCCAAATTTGGCACGTGTTCTAAAACATGCCACATGGAAATTACATCAAAACTTTCGTCTGCCAATTCTTCTAAATTGGTTCCAAAAGAAACTCCTTTTTGAATGGCAATTTGTTTTGCTTTGTCATTAGGTTCAATTCCTGTTGTAATCCAATTTTGTTTTTTAGCTTCCAATAAAAAATCGCCTGTTCCAGCACCAATATCTAAAAGTGTGCCTTTTTCAGGATGCCATTGGTTAATTAATTTGACTTTGCTTTTTATTGCATTGCTTTTTACTAAATGATACATTTTTTCAAAAAGCGTTCTTTTGCCATCGGTGTGCGAAATATAATCTTCGCTTTCGTAATAACTAGGTAAACTTTCTAACGAAGGTTGTGGATGCGTTTTAAGCAAATCGTAAGCCTCGTTATGCAATAAAGAAAAAGATTCTCCAGAAACTGAAAAATCTTTAACGGTAATAAATTTTTTGTCTTCTAAAAAAATCATTTGTAAAATTTTATGCCAATGGCTTATTTTAGTAGGGTTGACTGAATTGTTTCACGTGAAACATATCCAGTTGACAGTCGCAGTATTCAGTCGCAGATAAATGAAAACTGAAAACTGAGACTGAAAACTAAGACTATCTTCCCATATAGATTAACAACACCGAAACATCGCTTGGAGAAACTCCGCTGATTCTTGATGCTTGTGCAATGGTTCTTGGTCTAATTTTATTTAATTTCTGTTTGGCTTCAATGGAGATGGATTGAATCTTATCAAAATTAAAGTTTTCTGGAATAATTACATCTTCTAAACGTGTCAATTTATCCGCGTGACTTTTTTCCTTTTCAATATAACCTGAATACTTCACTTGAATTTCGGCTTGCTCTACAATTTCTTGATCCAAATGATTTTCTTCGATGTAAGTCGCCACTTTTTTAAATTTAATAAAATCTTCCAAATCCAATTGCGGACGAGAAAAGACTTTAAACATTTTATCGGGTTGTGACATTAACGAAGAACCTTTGGCTTCTAAAATTGGATTCGCTTCTTCTGGTTTCAAACTTGTTTCTCTGAAGAAAGTGACCATCGCTTCCGATTTCGAAAGTTTTTCTTCCATTCTTCGTAAACGATCTTCTTTAGCTAAACCAATTTCATATCCTTTTGGTGTTAATCTAAAGTCGGCATTATCTTGACGTAATAACGTTCTGTATTCGGCTCGAGAAGTAAACATACGATAAGGCTCTTCTGTTCCTTTGGTAATTAAATCGTCAATTAAAACTCCGATGTAAGCTTCATCACGTTTTAAAACAAACGGTGCTTTTTCTTGCACTTTTAAAGCTGCATTAATTCCAGCCATTAAACCTTGAGAAGCCGCTTCTTCGTATCCTGTAGTTCCGTTAATTTGTCCAGCGAAATACAAACCGTCAATTAATTTGGTTTCTAATGTATGTTGCAATTGCGTAGGAGGGAAGTAATCATATTCAATAGCATAACCCGGACGGAAGAATTTTACATTCTCAAATCCAGCAACGGAACGTAAAGCTTTAAACTGAACATCTTCTGGTAGCGAAGTTGAAAAACCGTTGATATAATATTCGCAAGTTGTCCAACCTTCTGGTTCAACGAACAACTGATGGCGTTCCTTATCCGCAAATCGATTAATCTTGTCTTCAATAGACGGACAATATCTTGGACCAATACTTTGTATTCTTCCGTTGAACATTGGACTTCTATCAAAACCTTCACGTAAAATATCATGAACTTGAAGAGATGTATATGACATCCAACAAGAGCGTTGTGTAGTCAAAGGCGAAGTCACATTGGAATAAGAAAACTTCTCAGGTTTAACATCTCCAGGTTGTTCTTCCATTTTAGAAAAATCTAACGAGCGACCATCTACTCTTGGAGGTGTTCCCGTTTTCATTCTGCCTGACTCAAAACCTAATTTAGCCAAATCTTCTGTAATTCCAAAAGAAGCACTTTCTCCTGCGCGACCACCACCAAATTGTTTATCACCAATATGAATCAATCCATTTAAGAATGTTCCATTAGTAAGCACAACTGTCTTTCCTTTTATCTCAATTCCAAGTGAAGTTCGAACACCTACAATCTTTCCGTTTTCAGACAAAATTCCCGAAACCATTTCTTGGTAGAAATCTAAATTAGGAGTTGCCTCCAACATGTTTCGCCATTCTTCAGCGAACTTCATTCTATCCGATTGCACTCTTGGCGACCACATCGCTGGACCTTTGGATTTGTTCAACATTTTAAATTGGATAGCGGTTCTGTCAGAAACAATTCCTGAATAACCACCCAAGGCATCAATCTCACGAACGATTTGACCTTTTGCAATTCCGCCCATAGCCGGATTGCAAGACATCTGCGCGATGTTTTGTAAATTCATGGTCACCAACAAAGTGGAACACCCCATGTTAGCGGCAGCAGCAGCAGCTTCACAACCGGCATGCCCAGCACCAACAACAATTACATCATATTGATTTAAAAACATTATTCTTATTATTATGTTCCACGTGAAACATTTAAAAAAATTTCTAGTATATTAGCTTAATGTTCCACGTGAAACATTTGCATTTTCTCTTCTTCTTTAGCGCGCATTAAAGCTTCATCTTTTTCAGATTTATCTTTGTAACCGCAATAATGCAAAACACCATGTGATAGTACGCGGCGCAATTCTTCATCAAAAGAAACCTTGAAATCATCAGCGTTTTCACGAACACGCTCAACAGAAACAAAAATATCACCCTGTATTAAATTTCCTACTGTGTAATCGAAGCTGATAATATCGGTTAGTGTATCGTGATTTAAATACTCTACATTTATTTTATGAAGATATTCATCGTCACAAAAGATGTAGTTGATTTCACCGTCATCAAATCCTTCCGACTCAATTATTCGAGAAATCCATTCTTCGTATTGCGATTCATTATCCAGTTCGAAATCGGTTTCGTAATTAAAACTAATCATTGCCTTTAAAATAATTTTGTACTTTCTGATTAAAATTGGGCTGCAAAGGTAAGCTTTGTCTATTTAATATTTCAATACTGTTCAAATATTCTTTTAGTTCATTAGAAAGTGGAGCAGTAGTGCCTTGAAAGTTTTCTCTGTTAGCATTCGATTTTCGTTTATTATCTTCTCCTTGTTGTTGAATCGCTTTTTCTAATTTCAATAACTCATGTTTTAAATTCAACATCTTTTGCAAGGTTTCGTTTTTAAAACCTTTATTGATTAATTGCTTTTCAATGTCTTTCATTTGGTTCATAGCATTCTGACCAATTCCTGATAATCCTTCCTTTTCTAATGCTTTTTGAAGTGCATCACGCAATTGTCTTTGCTCTTTCAAAATCTCTAAAACTTTACCAGCATTTCCTTCAGAACCGTTTTCCCCATCTTCACCCGATTTTCCTTGTTCACCCGATTTTCCTTTAGAATCTTTTCCTTTATCTCCTTCTTTACCCTTGTCACCATCTTTACCTGGTTTCATACCTTCTTTCATTTTCTCACCCAATTCTTCTTGTGATTTAATGATATCCGGCAATTGCATTCCTTTTCCTTGACCTTTTCCTTTTTGAGGTTTTCCTTGACCTGAACCCGACATTTGCATTTGCATTTGGCTTTGCACATTGGAAAGAAAATCAGCTAATTTATTGGCAGAAGTTAAAACATATTGTTGGTGTGAAGCTCCTTTAGAAATATTATTATCCGCCAAGGTTTCCAAACTTTTATCCATGTTATAATGAATTTCACCAACTTCATTTAAAATAATTTCAGAAATCATAGGATTACGCATGGCAACGGCAAACAGGCTATCATCAACATGTTTGAATTGATTTTTTAAATTCTGCTGTTGCTTTAAAACGGCATTAAATTGAAGCGAACGCGATTGCAAACTTTTGGTAGTACCAATTAACTTCTCTTCATCAAAAGAAAAAGCAACTAAATTATCCAAAATTTGACGTAAAGCTTTAGCATCTTCTTCCATCTGTTGCATGTCGCCAGCCATCATAGAAGAAGCCATTGATTGACTCATTTCCTTCATCTTTTTGGCTGCAGACTTTTGTTTGGGTTTCGCAGATTCCTGATTTTGTTTTTGTAGTTGCTCACTAGCTTTATTCATATCTTGCTCGATATCTTTCTGCTCGTTTTTATCATTTGGAATGTCTAGCGGTGCTTTTAAATCTTTGTTATCTTTGTCTAATTGATCAAGCTCTTTTTGAATGTCTTTGAATTCATCGGTGATTTTCTCTTGATTTTCTTTGGAATTATTTTTAGAATCTTCTGCTAATTTTTCTTGTTTTTCAGCTAATTTATCTAATTTATCAGCGATTTGTTCTGCTTTCTTTTCCACATAAAAACGCTTGGTTAATTCTACCAATTGCTCTAAATTTTTGTTTTGCGATTTAGCGTTTTGCTTCATCTTATCCATTTTGTCGAAGAGTTGGTCTTTTTCTAATTTCTTAGAAAGCTCCTCCAGTTCTTTCAAAAGCTTTTCGTTTTTCTCTGCTTGTTTTTCTGATTCTTCTAAACGACGCAGTAATTCTTCTTTATCTTTATCTTCATTTGTAGGTTTGAATTCTTCCAAATTATCCGAAAGTTTTTTACGAAATTCTTTCATCATCTCATCTTGTTGTTTTTGACGGTTGATGAAATCTTCTACTTTTTTGGAATCTTTATAATCCAAACTCGATTTCTCTTTGTTTAACTTTTGTAATTTATCAATTTCAGCTAATTGTTTTTCTTGAGTTTTAATAGATTTTTCAATGCTGTTGATGTTTTCGTTTTGTTCTTGTAGTTGTTTGTCTTCTTTTTGCGAATTTGTCATTTCATAATGAGAAAAAACAGACGATTTAGTGCTTTTGTAATTATTAACTATATCATTGTCAAACACTTCGAAGTAATAATCGTAAGCCAAACCTGGTTCCAATTGCAAACTATTTGGAAAAGTATAAACAAATTGATCCACCGTTTGATTCTTCAATGTCAAATTAGCTTTTTTAACGGTATTTGGATTATTTGTTGGGTAATAAACCACTTGTAGTTTTGACAAACCATAATCATCAGAAACTTGACCAATAACTACTTTGTTTTTAACTTTCAAACTATCAGGAGCCAATTGCGTTGTGATAACTGGAAATTGATCTTTGATAACAGAAATTTGGTAACCCAAACGTTCATGATTAACAAAATTAGCGTTGGAAGTAGCAATTTCATAAGCCAAATTATCTTTGATTTTTCTTGAAATTCCAAAGACATTCTCACTTTTAGAAAACGGAGCGCTATTTTCACCAACGATGAAAGCAACATTGGATGTTGCTTGTGCTTCAATTGACCATGAAATAACAGTTCCTTCAGGAATAATAGCATTTCCAGAACCAAAAATAGTTTCTGATTTCTTTCCAATGTGCGACGGATAATTTAAGTGCATTTTGAAATTGGAAATCGTTGGAGTGGCTTTTACTTGAAGTTCGTATGTTGGTGAAACCACAGCATTGGCTTGCAAAACAAACGATGTGTTTTTTGTAATGGCATCGAAAACATATTCGTAAGTTCCGTTTGGTGCTTTTTCTAAGAAATAACGCTCGTTACCTAGAACTATACTGATGTTTTCAGGAATTACTTTTCCTTCGGTTTTCACTTGTAATAAGAAAGATTGATTTTGTTGGGCAACCAAATTCTTATTCAAAATCACAAACTGAAAAGGCGCTGGCGGAATGTATTGTGTTTGATAATTTACCACACGATCAAAACTAGAAGAAATTATAGTAGAATTTCCAGTGGCGAAGAAAATCAGAAATAAAATAATAGGCGCTAAAGCATAAGGCAAAAACTTCTTGTTCTTAGCAAAATTAATCGCATTTGAGAATGGAATAGGTTCTAATGCATTTGCTTTTTGTTCAATAGAAGCCAATAATAATTCGGAATCTTCATTTTTGGAAGCCAATTGTAAAAAGTTCAACAACTTATCATTCACTTCAGAAAAATGGTTTCCAATGATAGCGGAAGCTTCAGAATAACCAATTCCTTTTTGCAATTTGAATAATTTGAAAAGCGGAAATAAAATAAATCGACTCAATAAAAACAATTCCACCGCAACAAACAACCAAAACAAAAATGTTCTTCCGCTAGTGGAAAGCCATAAAAAATGTTCCACAAGTAAGGTGAAAATAAAATACAACAAACCTATTCCAATGAACAATAAGCTTCCTCTTATGATTTCATTGGTATAAAACTTTTTAATAAAAGCTTCTAATTTGGTGTAAATGATATGTTTTGCTTCCAAAATTGTTAATACTTTGTTTATAACCGATAAAATTACAACATCTTAGCTGATAAGTCAATAGGTTTTAGTGAAAGTTAACACTTTAAAAAATGAGAAAAATTAAAACCACATAGAAACATAGTAAATTAAATATGTAAAAGGCGTTACACTGACAATAGAAATCATAGTGATTCTATGTGAATCCGACAAGGGTTATGAAGAACTCTAAAAAAACATATGTTTCTATGTGGTAAAAACTATTATAAAACAGATTAAAAAGATAAGTTTTTGAAACTTCTGACTTCCAACTTCTAACTTCTAATTATCTTTGTACAAAATTTAATGAAATGTCAGTAAGAGTAAGATTTGCACCTAGTCCAACTGGACCGTTGCATATTGGTGGTGTTCGTACCGCTTTATTCAATTATTTATTTGCCAAAAAACATGGTGGTACTTTCTATTTACGAATTGAAGATACCGATCAAACGCGTTTTGTTCCTGGAGCCGAAGCTTATATTTTTGAAGCTTTGGAATGGTTAGGAATTGCGCCAGATGAAACCGTTGGAAAAAATGAAAAATTTGGACCTTATCGTCAAAGTGAACGTAAAGCGATGTACCAACAATACGCGGACCAATTGATTAATTCAGGTTGGGCGTATTATGCTTTTGATACCGCTGAAAGTTTAGATGCGATGCGAAAAGAAGCAGAAGCAAATGGAAAAACGTTTATTTACAATCATTCGGTTAGAGAACAATTGGATAACTCGTTGACAGTTTCACGTGAAAAAGTAGCAGAACGAATTGCAGCTGGCGAACAGTATGTTATCCGTTTTAAAACGCCTGTGAATGAAATTTTAGAATTAAAAGACATCATTCGTGGTGACATTAAATTTGATACGAATTTATTAGATGATAAAGTATTATTCAAATCAGATGGAATGCCAACGTACCATTTAGCGAATATTGTGGATGACCATTTGATGGAAACTTCACATGTAATTCGTGGTGAAGAATGGTTGCCAAGTTTACCATTACATGTTTTATTATACAAAGCATTTGGTTGGAATGCACCAGAATTTGCGCATTTACCCTTGATTTTAAAACCAATTGGAAACGGAAAATTATCCAAACGTGATGGCGATAAAATGGGATTCCCAGTATTTCCTTTGGAATGGAGAACAGAAGAAGGAACTTCTTCAGGATATAGAGAAAACGGATTTTTCCCAGAAGCGGTGATTAACTTTTTGGCTTTATTAGGTTGGAATGATGGAACCGAACAAGAGATTTTCTCCTTAGAAGAATTGGTACAAAAATTTGATTTGAACCGCATTCACAAAGCAGGAGCGAAGTTTGACCCAGAGAAAAACAAATGGTTTAATCATCAGTATTTAATAGGGAAAAGTGATGAGGAGTTAGCTTTAAGTTTTGCTGAAGATTTAGAAAAACGTGGAGTCTCGACTACGCTCGATTTGACAAGAATTGTGGGAATGATTAAAGAAAGAGCGAATTTCGTAACAGAATTTTGGGATTTAGCGGATTATTTCTTTGAAGCTCCAACTTCATATGATGAAAAAGCAGCTAAAAACTGGAAAGAAGAAACACCAGAATTAATGCAACAAGTGATTTCTGAATTGAATAAAATGGAAGATTTTAGTTCGGTTACTATTGAAACAGAATTGAAAAATTGGATGACAGCTAACGAAATTGGAATGGGAAAAATAATGCAACCGTTACGATTGAGTTTAGTAGGGGCATTAAAAGGCCCACATTTATTTGACATTATCGAAATGATAGGAAAAACCGAAACGGTGAAAAGAATAGAAAAAGCAATAGCTAGTTTATAAAAGAAAAGCCTCTGAAATTCAGAGGCTTTTTGGTTTATTCAATAACACTATTTAATCTTTTTACATATTCATCTTTTCCAACCATTTCATCCTTTTTGACTCCTCCAATGCGAATTGCAAAAGGACTACCTCCAACAGATTTTGGAACATAAAAAAATAATTGTTCGTAATTTTCAGATGAATAAATATAATACAATATTGTATAATATCTATATTCAACGAACTCATCTGATCTTTTGCCAGCCATAGGTTTAAAATGCTCATAAACAAACGCATAACCTTTTTCATTATCTAAAATTGCCTTTTCAATTCTTACTCTATCAACAAATTCATATTTATGTTTATATTCTGACTTAAATTGTTTTATATAATCTTCACTAAACATTTCTTTATCAATTAATAAAGTAAGATTACTCAATTTACTTGCATTAGGATTCATTGACTTTAAAGTTGCTTCTTTAGAATATTTCATCCCTTCACTCATAGAAAAATCATCATTTTCAAAATTCATTGCATTATCAATAGTATTTTTAAATGTAGTCAATGCGAATTTTATATCAGCTTCAGAAATTAATTGAAACTTAGTTTTGAAAAAAGTCGATTTTTTTGCATCATAATTATAATTATAAGTCATTAAATATCCACTATTTATCATAAAAGCTTTTCCGCAAATGCCAAAAAATATATTTGTATAAGTAAAGGGTGCTTTTGTATTATATTTAAAGCCAATAAAATTATATTTCTCTTTATTACCTTTAATAAACTTATTAAACTCTTTTTCTGTTAAGTATTTTTCAATTCTTGACGCTCCAAAAACTTCTTCTACATATTTCTTAATATAGGGATTAAAATTTGCCGCATTTTTATCATTTTCATCTAATTGTAATACAATTATAGGTTTAGTATTTGCAATTTCCCAATCTGTTTTCTTAGGGAGTTTAAATTGAGCAGAAGAAATAGTAACCAATAATAATAAGATAGAACTAAAAAGTGTTTTCATAAATAATAATTTAGTTGTTAAACAAGAAAGCTCAAATATTTTATATTTGAGCTTTCGGGGCGATTTTTTTTTAAAAAAAAATTAAAAATTTTTTTCTTACAAATAAACCGTAATCATAGCGCTTAATAAACCGATGTTTCCTTTAAACTTTTCTCCGTTTAAGGTTTTTAGATCGTTGTTTTTATTTAAGTTATTCATGATGTTGTTGAAACCGTATTGGTAACTTACATGGAAACGCACGTGTTTGATTCCAGCAGTTAGACCGGCATAAAGGTTTCCGTTGATTTTTGTGATATCGGTTAGATCATTTGCGGTTACTAATGGACTATCTTTTAGTAAGGCTAATTCGTCTTCTTTATCAATTTTAAGTTTGCCATTTACTTGCAAAACAGGACCAATTTCTAAATTCAAATGGTTTTCTATTACTCTGTAACTGAAACAAAAATAAATTTGAACCGCTTCCATCGTAAAATCAATTTCTTTATTGGTAACAGATTCTAATGAAAAAGTGCTTTGGGAAAAATGCATGCCGTAAACCGCTTGCCAATTGTTGTAATAATTTCCTCTTAATGAAAATCCACCAATAAAACCTTGTCCAGGAGTTGCGTTGAATTGGTCAGAAAACAAACTCAATTGTGAAACTCCGGCAGAAATTCCAATGTGATTGCTGTCTTTATGACCATGTTGCGCTATTGCAACTGTTGAAATCATACAAAATAAAAAAATTAATTTTCTCATATACTATTTTTAAATAATAAACCACATAGAAACATAGGTTTTATGATTGTAAGAGTTTACCATAGATTGCACTTTACATAGCAACTATGTTATCTATCTTTAATAAAATACCTTAATTTTTTCCGTTTAAAAATCTATGTTTCTATGAGGTTAAACTAGTTTTTAAATTAAAAGAAGCGCCAAAAGTAAACTTAATAAAATGAATTTTGTAACTTTTCACTTAAAAAAGCGTATAATAATAGTAATCAATTTAAAATTATAACCATGCCACCATTATTAATTATTATTTTAGTCGTTGGACTCTTTATTTTACTGAGTTCGTTTTTTACAGTTAAACAACAAACATCAGCTATTGTTGAGCGTTTTGGAAAGTATGCAAGTACTAGAACTTCAGGGTTACAATTAAAAATTCCTGTAATTGATAGAATTGCTGGAAGAGTTAATTTGAAAATTCAGCAATTAGATGTAATCATTGAAACCAAAACCAAAGACAATGTGTTTGTAAAGTTGAAAGTTTCGGTACAATTTAAAGTATTACAAGATAAAGTGTATGAAGCATTTTATAAATTAGAATATCCGCACGATCAAATTACTTCTTATGTATTTGACGTAGTACGTGCTGAAGTTCCAAAATTAAAGTTGGATGACGTTTTTGAAAGAAAAGATGATATTGCCGTTGCCGTTAAACGCGAATTAAACGTTGCAATGTCCTCTTACGGTTATGATATCATTAATACATTAATTACGGATATTGATCCAGATATTCAAGTAAAAAATGCAATGAACCGTATTAATGCAGCAGATCGTGAAAAAACAGCTGCGGAGTACGAAGCAGAAGCAGGAAGAATTAGAATTGTTGCCAAAGCAAAAGCAGAAGCAGAAAGTAAAAGATTACAAGGTCAAGGTATTGCAGACCAAAGAAGAGAAATTGCTCGTGGTTTAGTAGAATCTGTTGATGTATTGAATAAAGTGGGGATTAACTCGCAAGAAGCTTCGGCTTTAATTGTGGTGACGCAACATTATGATACGTTACAAGCGATTGGTGCTGATGCTAACTCTAACTTAATCTTATTACCAAATTCGCCTCAAGCAGGAAGTGAAATGTTGAATAATATGGTAGCTAGTTTTACTGCAAGTAACCAAGTGGGTGAAGCAATGAAAAAAGCGAATAGTACAAAAAGAGTAAAAGGAAGTAGTACAAAAGATGCTTTTGGAGGTACAAAAGAAAGTGAAGAATAAATTTCGATTTTAAATTTACAAGATTAGAAGAAACCATCAATAGCAATATTGGTGGTTTTTTTATTGGTTTTAATTGAAACAAATGAATTATATAATAAATGAATTAAAATGTATAATGTTTATAATCAGAATTAAATGAACTTTGTTTTACTAATTTAATATAAACTATTATGCCGTTAATCAATATTTTAATCACATTAATAATTGTAGGTTTTCTTCTTTGGCTTGTAAATAATTTTATACCAATGGATGGCAAAATTAAAAAAATAGTCAACATCATTGTATTGGTTGTGGTTGTTATTTGGTTACTAAAAGCTTTTGGTATTTTAAGTCAACTTACTAGTTACAAGGTTTAAAAGATTAACAAATTTACACCGTTTCAGAATCAACATTAAATAATCATCAAATGAATTTAAAAAGAATTTTTGGCGCAATACTTACTATCCTTGGAATAGTTGGACTTATATATGCAGCTGTGCTATTTGTAAACAATGGCGAATCGAATCAAAATATTAAAATGCTAGCTACTTATGGAATTTTAGGTCTTGTATTTTTTGTTTCGGGAATCAATTTAGTTCGCACAACTAAAGACGAAGCATAAAATAAAACATTGGTGTGTTTTTAATCGTATCTAAATCTATTCTACTAAAAATAGTTGAAAAAAAATTTATCGAATTTGAAATTATAAAGAAAATAAAACCTAAAAAAGGCTAAAATCAAAATAAAGCGATTTCAGACATTTTTACGTACTTATATGTAAAAACACCTTGGCGGAAATTATTATTTTCTTAAAATTAAAATATAAAAGCAGTTTTTTAAAGTTTATAGTTATCAAAAATCAAATTATAATAGTTTTTAACAATTATTATAAAAACCAATTAAAACTAAATTTATAATTACAAATTCTGATAAATAAAAAACCTGCAAGATTTTTTTCTTGCAGGTTTTTAAATATAAATTTGGATGCTGACCCGAGCTTGCGAATTGACGAAGTAAATAAATTCAGCAAGACAAAAAATTTTAAGCTGAAAATTGCGACTGTCTACTGAGTACTGATTTTCGCCCAAGTATCTCTTAATCCCACTGTTTTATTGAAAACTAATTTTTCAGCTGTTGAATCTCTATCCACACAGAAATAACCTAAACGTTGGAATTGAAAATGATCTAATTCTTTGGCAGTAACTAAACTTGGTTCTACAAAACCAGTAATTACTTTTAACGAATTTGGATTGATAAATTCTTTAAAATCAACTTCTTTGTCTTTATCTGGACTTTCATTGGTAAATAATCTATCGTAAATTCTAACTTCTGCTTCTTTGGCATGAGCTGTTGAAACCCAATGAATCGTTCCTTTTACTTTTCTTTGACTAGCCTCTGTTCCGCTACCCGATTTAGAATCTACATCATAAGTAACGTGAATTTCGGTAATTTTTCCAGTTTCATCTTTTACAACTGATTCTCCTTTAATGATGTACGCATTTTTCAAACGCACTTCAGTTCCTAAAGTCAATCGGAAAAATTTCTTATGTGCTTCTTCTTGAAAATCTTCTCTTTCAATATATAATTCTTTAGAAAATGGCACTTTTCTGAAAGTCATCACTTCTTCTTCTGGATTATTTTCAGCTTCTAACCATTCTTCTTGACCTTCTGGATAATTGGTAATTACCAATTTCACTGGATCTAAAACCGCCATTACTCGAGGTGCAATTTTATTCAAATCTTCACGAACGCAGAATTCTAAAAGCGAAACATCAATTAAATTATCACGCTTTGCAATTCCAATGGTATTAGCGAAATTTCGAATGGAAGCTGGTGTATAACCGCGTCTTCTCATTCCAGAAATGGTTGACATTCTTGGATCATCCCAACCTGTAACGTGTTTTTCTTCAACTAATTGCAATAATTTTCGTTTAGAAACTACAGTATGCGATAAATTTCTACGTGCAAATTCTCTTTGTTTTGGACGTACTTTATTTTCATCATATATTTGGTTCAAAAACCAATCGTACAATTCGCGATGCGGCAAAAACTCTAACGTACAAAACGAATGCGAAATTTGCTCTAAATAATCACTTTCTCCATGAGCCCAGTCGTACATTGGATAAATACACCAATCGTTTCCTGTTCTGTGGTGATGCGCATGCATAATGCGATAAATAATAGGATCACGCATTAACATATTGTTCGCGCCCATTGAAATTTTGGCACGTAAAACGTAACTTCCATTAGGAAACTCGCCGTTTTTCATTCTTTCGAATAAGTCTAAATTTTCTTCAATAGAACGATCTCTATTGGGACTATTAGTTCCAGGTTGGGTTGGCGTTCCTTTTTGCTTTGCCATTTCTTCCGACGACTGATTATCGACGTAAGCTTTACCATTTTTGATTAATTCCACTGCCCAATCATACAATTGTTGGAAATAATCCGAAGCATAACATTCTTTATCCCATTTGAAACCTAACCATTCTACATCGCGCTTGATAGCATCAACATATTCTTGTTCTTCTTTAGATGGATTGGTATCGTCGAAACGTAGGTTAACTGGCGCATTGTAATCAATTCCCAAACCAAAATTTAAACAAATAGCACTGGCATGACCCACATGCAAATAACCATTAGGTTCTGGTGGAAAACGGAAACGTAATTTATCTGATGACAAACCATTTTTTAAATCTTCTTCAATGATTTGTTCTATAAAATTCAATGATTTTTCTTCTGTTGACATTGTTTTCTCTATCTTTTGTGCAAAGATAGAAAATGTTTAAAGTTTAAAGTTTAAAGTTCATTAAAAAATGAGATAAAAAGGTAGTAACTTTGAACTTGAAACTTTGAACTAAAAATTTATGGGAACTATTAAATTACAAAATATAAGAACCTTCTCCTATCACGGATGTTTGGTTGAAGAAGGAAAAATTGGTTCAGATTATCGTGTAGACTTAGAAATTAAAACTGATTTACGTAAATCTTCACAAACCGATGATTTAGCTGATACGGTAGATTATGTGTTGTTAAATAAAATTGTGGTAGAAGAAATGGCGATTCGTTCCAAATTATTAGAACACGTTGCCCAACGCATCATAGTGAGAACATTTGCTGAAATTCCATCGATTTCACGCATAAAATTAGCGGTTTCTAAGTTAAATCCGCCTATTGGTGGTGATGTAGAAGCGGTTACGATTGAAATGGAAGAATTTAGAAATTAGTTGGCAGTGTTCAGTAATTAGTTGGCAGTTAAAAAATTACGTTTATAATTGATTTTTTTGTTCATGATTGAAATAAAAAATACAGCAAAATGGTAAACTTTTAAACTTTAAACTTTTAAACTTTAAACTTTTTCTATACATTTGCAGTCCGTTCAACAAATGGCGTCGTGGCCGAGCGGCTAGGCAGCGGTCTGCAAAACCGTCTACCCCGGTTCGAATCCGGGCGATGCCTCTAAAGAGTTACTAGAAATAGTAGCTCTTTTTTTTTTTGGTCATTCTGTAAAGAATCTAAAAAATTAATTAAAGAAATTCCGGGCGATGCCTCTAAAACCTTCTAAGAAATTAGGAGGTTTTTTTATGAATAATTTTTAGAAGATTGCTATTTCTTATCATCAAGAATCAATAGTTCAATTCCATTGACTTTAATACTTCTAATTACAGAATCATTTTCAAGTTTAATATTGAAAATTTTAACTTTGGAATTGTTCTTTAATTTATTTAAAATCTCTTTTGGAAATATATTTCCATTTACAGTAATTGTTTTTTTATTAGAAAATTCTATATCAAAACTTATTACTCTAGGAAATTTGATTTCGAATTTTAAATTTGGAATATGAGCTGTAATTGTTGCGTTTGATAAATCATTTTTAGAAATTTTTAAAATACAATTTATGCAACTTCTATCTTCAATTTTAACAAAGGGAGCATGTAAATTTTCTATTTTAAACTCATGTTCTTCAATGATTATTGAGTCATCGAAGTTAGTAATCTCAACAAAAACCTTTGCAATTAAACCAATTCCAGGTGCTAAAGTATATTTTCCGTCTTGGTTTTTATTAACTCCATTTCCATAAATTTTATAAGATTTTGCATCGTTTACAGCAATTGAAATTGGATTTGTAATTCCTCTGTAAACCACATTCATTTTATCTAAAGCAATAACGCTTTTAGATGCTGGAATTGTGTCTTGAGCAAAAATTGATAGTGAAAATAAAAGGAATAAAATGTGTTTCATGATTAACTAATTTATCTATCCGAATTAAACCATTCAGAAGAATTCCAATGAGGACTAATTCCGCCAAGTTCAGGGAAATCTATTTCTGAATCTTTGGAATGTAATAAAACAATTAATTTTTTTCCATATAGAAGCCAATTTCTAGATTGTTTTGAAATGATGTCAAGAATTGCTTCTGAATTTTGTCTATCTTCTTTGTAAAAATCATCAAAATGTCTAAAAACTAAAATTAATCCTTTAAAATTGGTATCAATCATATCTAATAAACAATCATTGAAAGCGTCTAAATTTTCACCATAATAATCAGGAAAATGTAATGACTCTTTTAATTTCTTATGAAAATTATGTTTTGTCCAATTACTTAAATTCATATCTATGATTTCGAACTTATTATTTTGAAACCAAATCAAATCTTCATTTAAAACATTGGTTTTAAAATACTTACAAATAGGCCCATTTTTAAGAATTTCTATATCTTTTCCTTCAGAATTTTTCATGATGATTACGATTATTCTTCAACCGAAGTATTTGGTAAAAACTTATTGGTAATCATTTCTTTTTCTTTTGGGAAGAAACCTTGGAGAATAAAAAACAATCCAAAAATTAAGATAATCATACTAATTACACGCTTAATTTTGTAAATGTTTTGCGGTATTAGTTTGTGTTTTAATTGCTTTGCTAACAAGATTTTAGCCACATCAAACAATAAATAAAAAACTAAAATTGCGGCGAAGAAAACAGCAATTCTTGAGGTATCCATTTCCATTTGTGGGCCGTAGGTAATGATAATCATCATCCAAAAACCTAGAACACCAATGTTGATGAAATTTAATAAAAATCCTCTGAAAAATAAAGCGAAATAGTTGTTTTTTGGAATATTATCATCGTCTTTAATGATTTCGGTTTGTTTTTGGAAATTTCGTTTTAATAGAATAAATGAAATTAATCCGTAAGCCAACATAATAATTCCTCCAATAACAAAAAGTGTTGGACTATCCTTAAGTTGTTCTAATAGTTGATTGGTACTTAAGTAAGCGATAAGTATAAAAATAACATCGCTAAAAACAATTCCTAAGTCAAAAGTAAAAGCCGCTCTAAAACCTTTGGTAATACTGGTTTCTAATAAAACAAAAAAACCAGGACCAATTGAAAAAGCTAACAAAAGTCCCCATGGAATTGCGGTAAGTATGTCTTGTAAGTACAAAGTACGAAGTTAAAAGTTTAAAATACGAAGTTATGAAAAATCTGCCAACTAAAAACTGAGCACTACCAACTATTATTTCACTTGTTCAATAGTTCCGCCAGCGATTTTCTTTTCGTTGATTTGTTTTGGTTTGCCGTAGATTCTGATTTCGCCACCCGCTCTGGTTTTAGCATCTACTAAATCTGTCGCGTTTACATGAGCTATTCCGCCAGCGTTTACAGTAACTACAGTTTGTTCGGTTACACAATCTTGTCCGTCGTATTTGCCGCCAGAATTAGATAAAATATCTTGGTTTTTAACCGAACCTTTAACAGTAACGATACTTCCAGCTGATGTTCGTACTTGCAATCTACTCGCTTGTAAATTTAGTAATTTTATTTCTGAACCTTCTTTACAAATGATATCAAAATTGATTGCTTTTATTTCTTCTTTCGAAGCAATTCTACTGCCTTCATTAGCTTCAACTGCGTCTAATTTTTTATAATAAACGGTTGCTGAAATGTCATCGCCTTTTAGTAATTTTCCAAAAGGCATTCTGATTTTTAATTCGCCGTTTTTATTTACCAATTCCACTTGATCCGCCTCTTTTCCTTGTAAAATAACTTTATTTTCATTGGATGGAATTAATTGAACGTCAATTTTATCAAAGGAAGAAACTTTGGTAAAATCACCGACATTTTTTTCGGTTTGGGAAAAAGCTATTGAACTGATTAACAATAAACTATAAATTATTTTTTTCATTTTTTATTTATTTAACACCTACAAGGTTTTAAAAACCTTGCAGGAAAATTAATTATTTCATCATAGGAATCGTAACATGTTACGATTCTACACGTTTTTTCTTAAATAATGAAAATCCAATTGTTTTTTTACTAAATCGGCATTTTTTACTTTAACGTAAACTTCATCGCCTAATTGTATGATGTTTTTAGAAACCTCACCAACTAAAGCATATTGTTTGTCATCAAACGTATAATAATCATCTCTAATTTCACGAATTCTAACCATTCCTTCGCATTTGTTTTCGATGATTTCTACGTAAATTCCCCATTCGGTAACACCAGAAATAACACCTAAAAACTCTTGGTCTTTGTGATCTTGCATGTATTTCACTTGCATGTATTTCACAGAATCTCTTTCGGCTTGAGCAGCTAAATATTCCATTTGAGAAGAATGCAAACATTTGGCTTCGTAATCTTCTTCACTTGCACTTTTTCCTCCATCTAAATAATGTTGCAACAAACGGTGTGCCATAACATCAGGATAACGACGAATAGGTGACGTAAAATGACTATAATAATCAAATGCTAAGCCGTAGTGACCAATATTTTCAGTAGAATAAGCTGCTTTACTCATACTACGAATAGTTAAAGTGTCTACTAAATTTTGTTCTTTTTTACCTTGAACTTCTGCTAATAAATTATTTAATGAACTTGAAATATCATTTTTTGATTTGAAATTGATAGAATAACCAAACTTAGCAATTATGGTTTGAAGATTGATTAATTTGTCTTCATTTGGTTCATCGTGAATTCTGTAAATAAATGTTTTCTTTTGTTTTCCAATGAATTCTGCTACTTTTCTGTTCGCTAACAACATGAATTCTTCAATCAAATGATTCGCATCTTTACTTTGTTTGAAATACACACCAACAGGTTCTGCATTTTCATTCAAATGAAATTTCACTTCTACTTTATCAAATGAAATTGCGCCAGCAGCCATTCTTTTTCTTCTAAGAATTTTAGCCAATTCATCCATTTTTAGAGTAGCTTCTACAATTGGTTTTGGAACACTATATTCGTTTCCAGTTAATGAAATTTCGGCTGGAATTTTATCTGATTTTGTTTCTATGATATTTTGTGCTTCTTCATACGCAAAACGTTGATCTGAATACGTTACTGTTCTTCCAAACCAAGAATCAACTACTTCCGCTTTATCATTCAATTGAAAAACAGCAGAAAACGTATATTTTTCTTCATTAGGACGAAGTGAACAAGCAAAATTGGATAGAACTTCAGGTAACATTGGAACAACTCTATCTACTAAATAAACTGAATTTGCTCTATTATAAGCTTCTTCATCTAAAATAGTTCCTTCTTGTAAATAATGCGAAACATCGGCAATATGAACTCCAATTTCATAATTTCCGTTTTCTAATACTTGGAAAGATAAAGCATCATCAAAATCTTTAGCGTCTTTTGGATCAATCGTAAATGTTAAAACATCACGCATATCGCGACGTTTAGCAATTTCTTCTTCTGTTATTGAAGTATCAATTTTATTTGCATACGCTTCTACTTCAATTGGAAAATCATACGGTAAACCATATTCAGCTAAAATCGCATGAATTTCTGTATTGTGTTCGCCTGGTTTACCTAATACTTTTATTACGGAACCAAAAGGAGAATCCGCTTTTTTAGGCCAATCTTCTAAAGTTACTAAAACTACATCACCGTGTTCGGCATCACCAATTTTATTTTTTGGAATAAAAATATCGGTATACATTTTAGCATTGGCTGTGCTTACAAAAGCAAAGTTTTTTTGAATATCAATTACACCAACAAATTCTGATTTTTTTCTTTCTAGAACTTCTAAAACTTCCGCTTCTGGTCGGCGCGAACTTCTTCTGTTATAAATATAAGCTTTTACTTTATCGCCATCTAAAGCATGATTTAAATTAATAAATGGAATAAAAACATCGTCTTCTAATTCGTCGCAAACAAAATAACCTGTTTTACGTGAAGTCATATCTACAACTCCTTCATAATATTCAGCTTTAGATATAATTTGATATTTACCAATTTCGGTTTCATGAATTTTATCTTGTGCTTTTAAAATTTTTAAATCACGGATAATTTCATTTCTACTTTTGGTGTCATTTAATTCTAAAGCAGCTGCTATTTGTTTGTAATTAAATGATTTAGAAGGTTCTTTTGAAAGTATTTTAAATATTTGTGCAGTAAAATCTTTTGGTTTATTTCCTAATCTTTTTGGTTTCTTACTCATTGTCTCTTTTCTAATTATTGCTGAAAGTTACGAAATTGTTATAAGTTAATAGGAATTGAAGAGAAGTTTTAATGAAAAAATAACTTTTCGTATATTTGTAATATAACGAAAAAATGAAAAAGACATGAATGATTTTGTAGTAGTAGCAATTTTTAACAATCAAAGAGAAACCATGAATTTAAGAAGTGTTTTGGAACGAAAAAAAATTCCATACATTATTCAAGATGAAACGGTGGTTTCTGTCGATCCTTTACAAAGTATTGGTTTTGGAAATATTCTTTTAAAAGTAGAAGAAAAAGACGTAAAAGAAGTTAAAAAAATTCTGAAAGAATTAAAGAAAGAAAAATTTTTAATTGATTAATTAATTATAAAGGGTTTACTTATGTAAATCCTTTTTTTTTTAACGTTATGAAAGATTTTATTACGGCAGCTGTTTTTAATTTTCAACATGAAACTTTAATTCTAAGAAATTTATTGGAACAAGAAGGAATAGCGTATTTTTTTGAAAATGAAACTATCGTTGGAATTGATCCATTTGCAACAATAGCTTACGGTGGAATTAAATTAAAAGTACATCCTAATGATTTAGAAACTGTAAAAAAAATTCTTCAAAACTTAAATGAAAGTGATCATTTAAAAATAGTTTGATTTATTAAAAGTTTAAAGTTTTCAACATTTATTAAAAACAACAAAAATATTTTTTAATTAAATTTAAATTAATGATGGTTATTATAGCGTGTTAATATGTAGTATAAGTTTTTAATGAAAAGCTATTTATAAAAGTTATGTTAATTTATACAATGTAATTAACAATATCAATTTTTCTTAATGAGTTGAAATGTAACTATTTTAGATTAGTCTTACTATAGTTATCAACAGTTGTTGAATTCTAATTTTTTATTAAAATTGTAAATAACTTCCTCTTACTTTTTTGTTAATAACTAGACTATAAACTACTCATAAATTTAAAATAAAAATCGATAACTAATCTTGATTTTTTAAAAGCAATTTTGCATTACAATTTTTTTTCTACCAACTTTAAAAAACTTCTTATTTTCTATCTAAAGTTGTTAACAATTAATGTTAATTTAAGATTAACTGAATATCAAGGAATTAGATTATTTAATTAACATATAATAAAATTCATTGTATAAAATTGAATACTTTATTGATTTTTAATGATTTACCTTAAAATTTCATATTGTTTCGTTGGTTTTTAAAATCTTCCTGTAAAAGTTTAAAATCTAGTTTTCCTTTGTTCTTTTTTAAATGTTCTAGAATAACAAAGCTTCTTTCTATTTTTAAGTTAGAACTTTTATACTTACTAATAACATGAATTAAAGTTCGTTGTACACCAGGAGTTAATCTATGAAATAAATCACTTCCATCAGGATCGCTAAATAAAACTTCTTCCATTTCTTCTGAAATAGGCATTCCGTATTTAGATTTATCAGGTTGCAGCTCAACTAAAACAATATCACCAATTGTTACTTTTATTTCTTTTAAAACGTCTTTATTTAACAAAATGTAATTAAAATTTCCTTTCGGAGCCATAGCTCTACTAATAGTTGTCAAATTATTTAGTGTACATTTTATGCGCTTGTCTATAGTATTTGGTAGTAGTTCATTATAAACTTCTTTTGGAATTTCTATATACGGACCATGACCTAAATTATTTTCTCCAAAAGAGTTAATTTTTGCTTGAAATTTCATTTTAGTTGTTTTTATACACAAAGCTAATTTATTATAAAACAACAAATGATTACTTTTGTATAATATAATTAACAACACAACTAACAATATGAAAATTTCAATAGGAAACGACCACGCTGGTCCAGATTACAAAAAAGCTATTGTAGCTTATTTAGAAGAAAAAGGACATACCGTTATCAATCATGGAACGGATTCCTTCGAAAGTGTAGATTATCCTGATTTTGGTCATCCAGTAGCGTATGATGTAGAAAGTAAAAAAGCCGATTTAGGAATTGTAATTTGTGGTTCTGGAAACGGAATTGCTATGACAGCTAATAAACACCAAGATATTCGTGCGGCTTTATGCTGGACAAAAGAAATTGCACAATTAGCGCGCCAACATAATGATGCTAATATTTTAAGTATTCCAGCAAGATATACTTCAATTCAACAAGCAGTTGAAATGGTTGATGCTTTTTTAACAACGCCATTTGAAGGTGGACGACATGCCAATCGAGTAAATAAAATTGCTTGTAAATAATTGTAGATGGTGGATTTTCTGATACTAGATTCTCAGATGAAAAATCCTTATCTTTCAAACATCCAATAGCTGAATATCTAATAATAATGAGCCAAGTCCATATTCATAAACATGAAGTAAAAGGAACCAATTTATTGATTTCCATTGTACTCAATGTAGTAATTACGATTGCTCAAATTGTAGGTGGAATTGTATCTGGAAGTTTAGCATTAATTTCAGATGCTTTACATAATTTTTCAGATGTACTTTCTTTAATTTTTAGTTTAGTTGCTCATAAATTATCAAGAAGAAAAGCTACAATCAATCAAACTTTTGGTTTAAAACGTTCCGAATTATTAGCCGCTTTTGTAAATGCTGCTACTTTAATTATTGTAGCTTTCATTTTGATTTATGGCGCTATTGAACGATTTTTCAAACCTCAAGAGATTGAGTCTAATTTAGTTATTTGGTTGGCTTTACTCGGAATTTTAGTGAATGGATTTTCGGTTATTCTATTAAAAAAAGACGCCGACCATAACTTAAACATGAAATCTGCTTATCTACATTTATTTACTGATATGATGGCATCAGTAGCGGTTTTAGTTGGTGGTTTGTTAATGAAATTTTACGGTTGGTTTTGGGTAGATAGTGTCATGACTATTTTAATTGCTGTTTATTTAATAATAGTTGGTTCAGATTTAATAAAAAAATCCACAAAAATGTTGATGCTTTTTACTCCAGAAGGTATTGATATAAAGGAAGTGGTTCGTGAAGTTCATAAAATTTCTGGTGTTGGAAAATTGCATCATATTCATATTTGGCATTTGAATGAAGAAGAAATTCATTTAGAAGCGCATTTAGAATGTTCGGAAGATTTTACTTTAACCGAATTTGATGCTTTGTTAAGTAAAATTGAACTTTTGGTTTTTGAAAAATTTGGTATCAATCACATTACGATTCAACCTGAATTTAAAAAAGAAGATCCAAAAGATTTTATCGTTCAAGATTAATTTTTAGTAACTTTAGAATAAAATAAATTCTAATGCAATTACTTGATTTACCTTCCATCCAAAATCTTTATAAAAAAAGACAACTTCATTCACACAAAGGTTCGCACGGACATGCCTTATTAATTGCTGGTAGTGAAAATAAAATGGGAGCAGCTATTATAGCTTCCAAAGCTTGTTTGCGTTCGGGTGTTGTATTATTAACAGTTGCTTTTTACCCTGAAAACAAAAGTGTTCTTTTCAATTCTATTCCCGAAGCGATGTATGCCAATTCTTGTGTGATGAACGATTTATCACCGTATCAAGCCATTGGAATTGGTCCCGGAATTGGTGTGGGTGAAATCAGTCTGCAATATATTTACGAATTGTACGAAAATAAACTTCCAGTTGTTTTTGATGCTGATGCTTTGAATGTAATAGCGAAATATAAAATCGATTGGAAAAACTTTAATTTTCCATTTGTTTTAACGCCACATCCAAAAGAATTTGACCGATTGTTTGGTGAACATCATTCTGAATTTGAAAGAAGAAATATAGCGATTCAAAAAGCGAAAGATTTAAATTGTGTGATTGTTTTAAAAGGACACAAAACGTTTATCACTGACGGAATTCAAACTTTTGAAAACACCACCGGAAATTCAGGTCTAGCAAAAGGCGGTTCTGGTGATGCGTTAACCGGAATGATTACTTCGTTTTTAGCACAAGGTTACGAACCAATACATGCTAGTATCTTAGGAGTTTATCTTCATGGACTAGCAGCGGATATCACACTTCAATCGCAAAGCGAAGAAAGCATGTTAATAACCGATGTTATTGCCAATATCGGGTTAGCTTTTAAACATTTGAATTCCGAAATACAATAAAACAATTTGAAGTATCAAAATACTATAGAAAACCAAAATAAAAGAAAACTTATTGGTTTTGTGTTTGAAAAAATTCATTCCTAATAACCCTCCAATATTCCCACCAACTCCAGCTAATAAAAGTAAATTGAATTCAGAAATACGTTTTCTATTATTTTTAGCCAACCATTTATCATATCCAAAAACTAAAAATGTTATAATATTAATGACAATAAAAAAGCATATTAAGGCTTTATTCATTTTAATATATTTTTATAAAATTAAAAAAATTGAATAAACGATCAATTAAATACTTTATAAACTTTGCGAAAACCTTTGCATCTTTGCGTTAAATAAAAATATAATGACCAACATAAATTTCATTCAAAACCAAACCAACATTGCTCCAAAAAGCATTGAAGCTACTATAAAATTACTTTCAGAAGATTGTACGATTCCGTTTATTTCGCGTTACCGAAAAGATCAAACCGGAAATTTAGATGAGGTGCAAATCGAAGCCATTTCGAAATTAAGCAAACAATTTGATGAAATTATCAAGAGAAAAGAAAGCATTTTAAAAGCAATCGATGAGCAAAATGCGCTTTCTCCTGAATTGAAATCCAAAATTGAAAACAGTTTTGATTTACAAGAATTGGAAGATTTCTATTTACCCTACAAAAAGAAGAAAAAAACCAAAGCTGATGTCGCTCGTGAAAACGGATTAGAACCGTTGGCGAAAATTATCATGAGTCAAAAAAATGATGATATTGAGTTTTTAGCCTCGAAATATTTGAATACAAACGTTAAAAACGAAGACGAAGCGTTACAAGGCGCTCGCGATATCATTGCCGAATGGATTAATGAAAACATCTTTATTCGTAAAAATTTACGTCGCTTGTTCCAACGAAAAGCTGAAATCACAACTAAAGTCGTTAAAACTAAAAAAGACGATGAAGCGGCTCAAAAATTTTCCCAATATTTCGATTGGGCAGAACCTATTTCCAAAGCACCATCGCATCGTTTGTTAGCCATGTTGCGTGCCGAAGCAGAAGGTTTTGTGAAACTTAATGTCGCAATCGAAAAAGAAGAAGCCTTAGATTTTATCGAAGAAAATATCATCAAAAATAAAAATTCGGATGCAACTAAGCATTTAGAATTAGCGATTAAAGACAGCTACAAACGTTTGTTAGAACCAGCCATTTCGAACGAAACGTTACAAGAAGCAAAAGCAAAAGCCGATATCAAAGCGATTGATGTGTTTTCCGAAAATTTACGTCAGTTGTTGTTAGCGCCACCATTAGGTGAAAAACGAATTTTAGCCATCGACCCAGGTTACCGAACCGGTTGTAAAGTGGTTTGCTTGGATGAAAAAGGCGATTTATTGAACAACGAAACCATTTATCCTCACGCACCACAAAACGATACCACTATGGCGATGAAAAAAATCCGTTCGATGGTGAACGCATACAATATTGAAGCCATTTCTATTGGAAACGGAACCGCTTCTCGTGAAACGGAATTTTTCATTAAAAAAATCGCTTTTGACAAACCAGTCCAAGTTTTTGTGGTTTCTGAAGCGGGAGCATCGGTGTATTCTGCGAGTAAAATTGCGCGTGAAGAATTTCCAAATTATGATGTTACCGTTCGTGGTTCAGTTTCTATTGGAAGACGCCTTTCTGATCCATTGGCCGAATTGGTAAAAATTGATCCAAAATCTATCGGTGTTGGACAATATCAACACGATGTAGACCAAACCAAATTACAATCAGCATTGGATAGCACCGTAATGAGTTGCGTGAATTCCGTTGGGATTAACATTAATACCGCTAGTAAATCGTTGTTGAGTTATGTTTCTGGAATTGGTGAAAAAATGGCGGAAAATATCGTTGCTTATCGTTCGGAAAACGGCCCTTTTGAAGATAGAAAGCAATTGAAAAAAGTACCGCGTTTAGGTGAAAAAGCGTATCAACAAGCAGCCGCTTTCATCAGAATTCGCGATGGGAAAAATCCGTTGGATAACTCGGCTGTTCATCCAGAAGCGTATCCAATTGTAGAAAAAATGGCGAAAGATTTAGGCATAAAAACCAATGAATTAATCGCCAACAAAGAAAAAATTGCTCAAATAAAACCAGAAAATTACATCACATCCGAAATCGGAATTTTAACGTTGAAAGACATTTTAAAAGAGTTAGAAAAACCAGGATTAGATCCAAGAAAAGCCGCAAAAATTTTCGAATTTGACCCAAATGTAAAAACTATAAAAGATTTACGAACAGGCATGATTTTACCAGGAATCGTAAATAATATTACCGCTTTTGGTTGTTTCGTAGATGTTGGAATCAAAGAAAGTGGTTTGGTACACATTTCGCAATTAAAAGAAGGCTATGTTTCTGATGTAAACGAAGTAGTAAAAATGCACCAACACGTACAAGTAAAATTAGTTGAGGTTGACGAAGCTAGAAAGAGAATTCAGTTGACGATGATTTTATAATCGTGTAAAAAAAACAAAATTCCAAACTCCAACTTTTAAAAATTGGAATTTGGAATTTTTTATTTTGGAATATTCTAAAAGAATTACTCTTTAGTTTCTTCTTCTTTTTTAGAATCTGCTGGTTGATCGTCTTTAGCTGCGTTTTTAAATTCTTTAATACCGCTTCCTAAACCTTTCATTAATTCTGGAATTTTCTTTCCACCAAAAAGTAACAATACAATCACCACAATTAAAATAATTTGTGGCACACCAATCATTCCTAAAAATATTGCTAATGCATTCATGATTTCAATAATTAATACTGCAAAGATATAAAGATTTTACCAATTGCTTATTTTTTAACGATTTATTATTTAGTTTCTCCTTGGCTCGTTAGGGTATTTCTTATATTTGTAACATTAAAATCCATTCCAATGGCTAAAAAGAGAAGAAAAAGTAACATTTTATGGAGAAAACTCCTTAACAAAAGACGTTTGGTTATTCTAAACGAAGATACCTTTGAAGAAACTTTTTCGTTGAAATTAACCTTAATGAACGTCTTTGTGGTGTTTGGATTGGGTGCCATTTTGATTATCTTTTTCACTACATATATTATTGCTTTTACACCGCTTCGCGAATATATTCCAGGTTATGCTTCTACCAAATTAAAACAAGACGCCTTGGAATTAGCCATCAAATCCGATTCTTTGGAAAAAGTTGTGAAAAATAACAACGCGTATATTTCGTCTATCAAAAAAGTATTAACAGGCGATTTAGAATATGCTAAATTCAATAAGGATTCACTCATTGCTTCAGAACAACAACAATTAGATTTACCAGTCGATGCCTCAGCAACCGAAAAAGAATTGCGTGATAAAGTAATTCAAGAAGACAAATACAACGTTTTTGAATCGGCAAAGCCAAAAGTAAGTTTTGTACTTTTTCCACCAGTTCAAGGGAAAATCATTGAAAAATATAGTGCCAAAAATAAACATTTAGCCGTAAAATTAGCGGTGATGAACAACACGCCAATTAAAGCCGTTGCGACAGGAACCATCGTTTTTGCGGATTGGACACCAACCAATGGTTATGTAATTATTGTGCGCCATCAAGAAGCTATTTTATCGGTTTACAAAAACGCTGCTTCGATTACAAAAAAACAAGGCGATACCGTAAAATCAGGTGAAGTAATTGCATTGTCTGGTGGAAATAGCGCTACCGTGGAAAGTAATATCACGCTTCATTTTGAGCTTTGGAAAGACGGTTTCCCAATTGATCCAACCCAATTTATAAACTTCGAATAAGATGTCGATAAAAGCAATTGCAGCTAAAATTTTTGCTCATTACATTCACAACAAAACACAAAAATGGGCCAATAATCCAGTGGAAACCCAACAAAAAGTCTTTGAATCTTTAATCAAAGAAGCAGCTCAAACGCAATTTGGAAAAGACCACGATTTTAGTTCCATAAAAACACATGCTGACTTTGTTCAAAAAGTGCCAATTCGTGATTATGAAGGTTTGAAATCCTATGTTGATTTGGTCGTAAAAGGCAAAGAAAATGTACTTTGGAAAGGAAAACCTTTATATTTTGCTAAAACTTCTGGAACGACATCGGGTGCTAAATATATTCCATTGACTAAAGAATCGATGCCGTTTCACATTCAGGCGGCTAGAAATGCGATTTTAAGTTATATTCACGAAACGGGAAAAGCTGATTTTGTTTCAGGAAAAATGATTTTCTTGCAAGGAAGCCCAATTTTGGAAGAAAAAAACGGAGTAAAATTGGGAAGATTATCAGGAATTGTAGCACATTTTGTTCCAAAATACCTTCAAAAAAACCGCATGCCGAGTTGGGAAACCAATTGTATTGAAGATTGGGAAACCAAAGTCAATGCCATTGTAGAAGAAACCATCAATGAAAATATGTCGGTGATTTCTGGAATTCCGTCTTGGGTGCAAATGTATTTTGAGAAACTTTCCGCAAAAGCGAATAAACCTGTTGGCGAAATCTTCAAAAACTTCAACTTATTCATTTATGGCGGCGTGAATTACGAACCTTATCGCGCCAAATTTGAAAATTTAATAGGAAGAAAAGTCGATTCCATTGAATTGTTTCCAGCTTCTGAAGGATTTTTTGCTTACCAAGATTCGCAGAAAGAAAAAGGAATGTTACTGTTATTGAATTCCGGAATTTTCTACGAATTCATTAAAGCAGACGAATTTTTCAATGAAAATCCAAAACGTTATACAATAGGCGAAGTGGAAATAGGCGTAAATTACGTTTTAATTATTTCTACCAATGCTGGACTTTGGGCTTATAATATTGGCGATACTATTCAATTTACGAGTTTAAAACCGTATCGAGTAATCGTTTCGGGAAGAATCAAGCATTATATTTCTGCTTTTGGAGAACACGTTATTGGTAAAGAAGTTGAAGCTGCTTTACAAGAAGCGATGGAAGGAACGGATATTCGAGTAAATGAATTCACCGTAGCACCACAAATCACACCAAAAGAAGGTTTGCCGTATCACGAATGGTTCATAGAATTTGACTCCGAAGTTTCGGAAGAATCCAATAATCTAGAAGATTTTGCGTTAAAAATTGATGCTGCCATGCGCAAACAAAATGTGTATTACGATGATTTAATTGTTGGAAATGTACTACGAACCTTAGTGATTACCAAAGTTCCAAAAAACGGTTTCCAAGAATACATGAAATCCATAGGAAAATTAGGTGGACAAAATAAATTACCAAGACTTTCAAATGATAGAAAGATTGCGGATTTTTTTACAAATAGTCAATTGTAGGATTGTCCCCTTGAGGGGACTTTAGGGGTGTTTTTATATCTTATGAATATGTACAAATTTTTTTTCTTTTTTATCTCATTTTCCCTTTCTGCCCAAATCAAAGGCGTGGTCAAAGACAGTATTTCTGGCGAACCCATTCCGTATGTGAATATTTGGGTAGAGAATGAAGCTATCGGAACTACTTCAGAAGCTAATGGAACTTTCGAAATTCAAACTTCTGCGGGCAAAAATTTGGTTTTCTCTGTTTTGGGCTACCAAAGAAAATACCTAGCAGCTAAAGAAAACATGACGGTGCTATTGAGTGAAACTACCATGAATTTAAAAGAAGTAGTTTTGATCAATAAGAAAGCAACAAAATTCGTAGAAATTGGGAAAACACCAAATACCATCAAACAAGCTTTTGATAACGGACCAAAAATGAACGCCAAGTTTTTTCCGTATCAATCCAGTTACGCGAAAACAAAATTCATTCAAAAAATCACGGTTTACACGGATTCTAAAATTGAAGATGCCTTAGTAAAAATTCATTTGTATGAAGTGGATGAAAACGGTTTTCCCGGAAATGAATTATTGCCCAAAGAACTCTTGGTTACCATCAAAAAAGGTGTTTTAAAACACTCGATTGATGTTTCGGAACACAATTTATCCATGCCTGAAAATGGAGTTTTTGCTTCATTTGAAAGACTTCTAATTGAGCGAAATAAATTGGGAACCAAATACCAACCGTATATTTTATACAATTTTGTGGAACGTGATTTTCTTTTCACTTTTTCAGGTGGAAAATGGAATAAAATGGAAAATGAATCGGCAGACGTAAAAGAGAAAATGCGTTTCAACGAGCCAGCAATTTACCTGATTTTATCAAACTAAAAATAAAAATCGTACCTTCGCAGGTTAGATAAACATATATATTAATGAAGGACATTAAAAACATTTCGCGTTCTAGAGCGCAAGAGTCGTCAGCAGCTATTGAACGACTGTACATTACCATGAGACATTTATTCAACAGAGGTTTCTATAAACCAATGGGTGTTTCAGGAGAAACTTTACGTGAAGCTTTATTACAGCTTCGACCAGAAATTTACGGTTCTATCGCTGAAGAAAAAGTAGAACTAAACGGACTTTTATACGTAATTGAACGTTTACCTATTGGAATTGAAGAATGCCGCTACATCAACTTAACTTCTGATGAAGGCTATTCCAATTCGCACTTTAAAGCGATTGTTCCTCCAAAAAGAAGAAGAAATTGTTACCGTATCGATGACGAACAAATGAACGTGGAAATCACACGTGGTCGTTCGGATATTTATGATATTTTAACGCATTTGACGTTTATTTTCATTGAATCGCACAAAATTAAAGATAGAGTTTTAATTGATGATGAAGGAGCTGTTTCTCGCGATTGGCAAAAATTAGAAGCCGCAGCTAAACAAACGAAAAAGTTACCTTTAATTGAACGTGAAAAAGCTATTTCTCATGCGGCAAATGTGTTAGGAAGAACGTTTGCTGAGGTGCAAGATATTTACGATGATTTTGCTACAGCTGAAGCGCCAGACCGATTTTTACATGTTATTTATTGGATAGGAAAATTAGCTATTGAAGAAGTAGTCGACAATAACAAAAGAACGATTACATTCAGTCCAATTTTAAGAGAACGATTAGGCCATCACATTTATGGCGATATTTGGGCAACCACCATTAAAGATGTTTTATTAAAAAACAACTTAATTGAACGCCCTATTCACATCATTAGTGCGAATATGCACAGTGTAATGAATTCGTTGTTTGCTGAACCCGTTTTAGGAAAAAAATATAAGAATACCCCTGAATTTCAAATATTTGAAGATTTAAGTAGTTCTGCAAATAAAGATTTACGCAAGAAAGTGGAAGAAGTTGCGTTATCGCAAGGAATGATTTCGTTACCTGATACGTCAGGAACTAATATCGACGTTCAAATTTTTGATACAGCCAAAATTGATTTTAGTAAAACTATTTTTGCTAGTGCTAAGTTAGCCAAAGAGAATCCCGTTTTAATTGTAATGGATTATGCTTTTGGTGAACAAGCTTTTGAAACCATTGATGAATTATTGAAACCATATAAAGTAGAAAAGAAAAACAAAATTTTCTTAAACGTAGAATCAGTTTCCATAATGGGTAAAGCTGGAATTTTAGAAGGCGGAAAAGGCGATATTATGATACCATGCGCACACGTGAACGAAGGAACAGCTGATAATTATCCGTTTGATAACGAATTAACCGCAGCAATGTTTGAAGGAAATGGAATTCCCGTTTTTTCTGGACCAATGATTACAGTTCTTGGAACATCGCTTCAAAACAGAGATTTGTTGAAGTTTTTCCACGAATCTACTTGGGGTGCTATTGGTTTAGAAATGGAAGGAGCCTATTATCAAAAAGCGATTCAATCGGCCTCTAAAATTAGAAAAAGTATCAATCCAGATGTAAAAGTTAGATACGCTTATTATGCTTCGGATAATCCATTAGAAACTGGAAGCACTTTAGCATCAGGCGGTTTAGGAACAACTGGAGTGAAACCAACGTATTTGATTACAATTAAAATATTAGAACAAATTTTCAACACAAACTAATTGCTCATGAGTTCAAATTCACAAGATCAAGAAATTGATTTAGGTCAAGTTTTTTCAAAAATTGGTGGTTTTTTTTCCAATTTAGTAGATAAGTTTTTTGACTTTCTTTTCTTTTTAATTAAAAATAGTATAATCATAATTATTTTATTGGTTATTGGGGTTGGTGTGGGTTATTTTTTAGATAAAAGCTCAAAAACCTACAATCATGAAATTATTGTGTCGCCAAACTTTGGAAGTGTTGATTATTTGTATGCCAAAGTGAATTTATTGGAGGCAAAAAAGAAAGAGAATGACACTGTTTTTATTTCCAATCTTGGAATTAAAAATGTGAAAAAATTGGGTAAAATCGAAATTGAGCCTGTTATTGATTTGTATAAATTTATCACTAGTAAGCAAGAAAATTTTGATTTAATAAAATTAATGGCTGAAGATGGAAGTTTAGATAAAATTGTAAAAGATGAAATTACAAGTAAAAACTATCCTTTTCATTTAATTAAATTTTCAACTAGTAAAACGATTTCAGAAGACGCATTGGTTAAACCTTTATTGACGTATTTGAATGATTCAGAGTATTTCAATATTGTTAAACAACAATATTTGGAAAACACAGCTGTGAAAATGAGAGCAAATGATAGTACTATTGCTCAAATTAACTCCTTGTTGAATGATTTTTCTAAAGCATCATCTGGTAATCAAAAAAGTTCAAGTTTGGTTTATTACAATGAGAATAACAACTTGAATGATATTATCAAAACGAAAGATGGTTTAGTAACTGAACAAGGTGATTTTAAACTCCGTTTAATCAATAACGATAAGGTAATCAAAGATATTAGTGTAACAACTAATATTATTAATACTAAAGGAACAAACGGAAAACTAAAATTGGTATTACCAATTTTACTTGTTTTTATGTTCTTGTTATTCCATTGGTTTAAAGGTTTTTATAAAAAGCAATTACAAAAGCGAGGTTAACAATAATGAAACATATTTTAGTAACAGGCGGCGCAGGCTTTATAGGATCTAATTTCGTGCCTTATTTTATAGAAAACAATCCAGATTATCATTTGGTAAATTTGGATTTATTAACTTATGCAGGAAATTTGGGCAATGTAAAAGAAGTTGAAAATCATCCAAGATATACATTTATTAAAGGGGATATTTGTAATAGAAATTTTATTGAAGAGTTATTCCAAAAACACCAATTTCACGATGTAATTCACTTTGCCGCAGAAAGTCATGTAGATAATTCGATTTCGGGACCAGAAGCTTTCATTAAAACGAATGTTTTAGGCACTTTTAATTTATTAGACACCGCTAGAAAACTTTGGATGTCGGCACCAAACCAATACAATGCTGGATTTGAAAATGCACGTTTTCACCATGTTTCAACCGATGAGGTTTACGGAACTTTAGGCGAAACTGGTTTGTTTGAAGAGACCACTCCTTATGCACCTAATAGTCCATATTCTGCTTCAAAAGCGGGTTCAGATATGATTGTAAGAAGTTATTTTCACACCTACGGAATGAATGTAGTTACAACAAACTGTTCAAACAATTACGGACCAAAGCAACACGATGAAAAGTTAATTCCAACGATTATTCGTAAAGCAATTTCAGGAGAAAGTATTCCTATTTATGGTGATGGAAAAAATGTGCGTGATTGGCTATACGTTTTAGATCATTGCAAAGGAATTGAACTAGCTTTCAAAAAAGGAAAATCGGGAGAAACATATAATATTGGAGGGAGAAACGAACGTAATAATTTATACATAGTAGATAAAGTTTGTGCCATTTTAGACGAAATGAAGCCAAAAGAATCAGGAAGTTATAAGGAGCAAATTACCTTCGTGAAAGATAGACCAGGTCATGATTTACGCTATGCAATCGATGCAACAAAGATTGAAACTGGATTAGGTTGGAAAGCCGATGAAAATTTCGAATCAGGTATTTTAAAAACGGTTCGTTGGTATTTAGAAAAGTTTAAAAATAAATAAACAATATCTAAGGTTTATATGGGATATGTACGGGACATGTTCGGGATATCTATGAAGTATCTACCTACTTATTAATAATAGAAATGAAAGGAATTATATTAGCAGGAGGTTCAGGCACGCGTTTACACCCATTAACATTAGCGGTGAGTAAGCAGTTAATGCCAATTTATGATAAACCTATGATTTATTACCCATTATCGACCTTGATGTGGGCAGGAATTCGTGAGATTTTAATTATTTCAACGCCTCATGATTTACCTCTATTTCGTCAATTATTGGGCGATGGAACAAAATTAGGTTGCCGATTTGAATATGCTGTTCAAGAACATCCCAATGGATTAGCAGAAGCTTTTATCATTGGCAAAGAATTTGTTGGAAACGACAAAGTGGCTTTAATTTTAGGAGATAATATTTTCTATGGAACAGGTTTAGCCGAATTGTTACAAGCTAATAATAATCCAGATGGTGGAATTATCTATGCGTATCATGTTCATGATCCAGAACGTTATGGCGTAGTAGATTTTGATAAAGACGGAAAAGTGTTGTCTATTGAAGAAAAGCCAGCTCAACCCAAATCAAACTATGCTGTTCCAGGTATTTATTTTTATGACAATGATGTTTTAGAAATTGCTGCCAATATCAAACCAAGTCACCGTGGTGAATTAGAAATTACTGATGTGAATAAAGAATATTTGAAACGCGGTAAATTACAAGTAAGTATTTTGGATAGAGGAACTGCTTGGTTAGATACAGGAACGTTCCAATCGCTAATGCAAGCCGGACAATTTGTTGAAGTTATCGAAGAGCGTCAAGGTTTGAAAATTGGTGCTATTGAAGAAGCGGCCTACAAAATGGGCTTCATTGATGCTAATCAATTAAAATCTTTAGCTGAGCCGTTATTAAAAAGTGGTTACGGAAAACATTTAATGAGTTTAGTGAGCTAAAATGACATTTACAGAAACCAAACTAAAAGGATGTTTTATCCTTGAACCAAAAATAATAAAAGACGATCGTGGTTACTTCATGGAAAGCTTTAATGAAAAGACTTTTCAAGAAGGAATTGGACAAAAAGTGACTTTTGTTCAGGATAACCAATCGTTTTCAACTCGAGGTGTTTTGAGAGGATTGCATTACCAATGTGGCGAACATGCGCAAGCAAAGTTAGTTCGTGTTTTACAGGGTGAAGTTTTGGATGTAGCGGTTGATTTACGTCCCAATTCAGAAACATATGGACAATATGAAGCTGTTTTACTTTCGGGAGAAAATCAAACACAGTTTTTTGTACCAAGAGGTTTTGCTCATGGCTTTCTAGTATTAAGTGAAACAGCAACTTTTTTTTATAAATGTGATAACTTCTACAACAAAGAAAGCGAAGGCGGTTTAATTTACAACGATGAAACTGTTAATATTAATTGGGATTTTCCTTTGGAAGAATTATTAATTTCAGAAAAAGACCAAGTTTTACCTAATCTTGAAAATGCTAAAAAAGTATGGTAGTTTTAGTTACAGGAGCCAATGGTCAATTAGGGCAATCCATTCAGTTTATTGCTAATAAATATCCCAACATTCAGTTTGTGTATACCGATTTTCAAGAAATGGACATTACCAATCTCGAAAGTTGTCAAACTGTTTTTTCAAAATATAAACCTCAATTTTGTATTAACACAGCGGCTTATACAGCTGTTGATAAAGCCGAAAGTGAATCCGAAAAAGCCCATTTAATTAATGCTGTTGGCGCTGAAAATTTGGCAAAGGTTTGTAAAGAATTTGATACCATCTTACTTCATATTTCAACTGATTTTATTTTTGACGGTACTTCGACTTCGCTCAGTTTGACAACTGGGTATAAAGAAACCGATATCCCAAATCCACAAAGCATTTACGGACAAACCAAATTAGATGGTGAATTGGCTATTCAAAAAAGTTGGGAGAAACATTTCATTGTACGAACTTCTTGGGTGTATTCCCAATTTGCTAATAACTTCATGAAAACCATGTTACGATTGGCTTCAGAACGCGATAGCCTGTCGGTTGTTAATGACCAGATAGGAACTCCAACAAATGCTGTTGATTTAGCAGAGGTTTTACTTACAATTATCCAATCACCCATCACCCATCACCCATCATTTTTTGGAATTTACAATTTTTCAAACGAAGGCGTATGTTCTTGGTATGATTTTGCAAAAGAAATATTTCATCAAAAAGGAATTTCAATAGATTTACAACCCATTCCCACATCAGCTTATCCAACACTGGCAAAAAGACCCACATTCAGCGTTTTGGACAAATCAAAAATAAAGACTACTTTTCCCATCGCAATTGCAGATTGGAAGACCAGTTTAAAAAAATGCTTAGAATTGCTGTAGAAAATGAAAAAAGTCGGCTTGGTTGTATGTTTGTTTTATTTCGTTGCTTCTTTCTCACAAGAAAAAGAAAAGCAAACATCCTATCTAGATGTTCAAGTTTTCAGAGGAAATATCTACAAACACGCCAATTATGTAAGTCATTTAATATCAGGACATCCCGATGGTTTTTTATTAAGTTACAATTGGAAAACTTTTGGTGAAAAAGAATGGCACCAAGCATACAATTATCCTGATTATGGGATTTCGTATCATTATATCGATTTTAAGAATCAATATTTGGGAGCAAATCATGCTTTTGGATTGCATTATAATTTCTATTTTCTTAATCGTCATTTGTTATTTCGTGTTTCGCAAGGTTTTGGTATAACCACAAATCCGTATGATAAAGAAACCAACAATAAGAACAACGCCTTTGGTACTAAAATTTTAGATAACAACTATTTTTTATTGCAATACCAAAAACAAAATATTTTAGATAAAGTTGGAATTCAGGCTGGTTTTATGCTAACCCATTTTTCCAACGGTAGATTTAAAGCACCCAACAGCGGTATCAATACGTTTACATTTAATGTTGGTTTGAATTATAATTTTGATGAAGAACGAGAATTTATAGTTGATTCGTTGCCATCAAAAGATACTTACAAAGAACGAATTAAATACAATATTGCATTTAGAACAGGAATTTCTGAAGGTCCAGTGCCGCATTTGGGACAAAAACAGTTTTATCATATTGGTTTGTATGCCGATAAGCGTATTGGAAGAAAAAGCGCGTTACAAGTGGGAACCGATGTTTTCTTTTCGCGCTATCTTGAAGAATACATTAAATTTGTTTCTGTTGCTTTTCCAGAAGATCATGAATCGTACACAACACCCAGAACGGATTACAGAAGAATTGGGTTATTTGTGGGTCACGAATTGTTTATAAACAAGCTTTCGGTTGAAACACAATTAGGTTATTACGTGTACAAGCCCTTTGACTATGAAATTGATATTTACCAAAGATTGGGAATGAAATATTATCTTTACCAAAATTGGTTTATTGGAGTTGGTTTAAAAACACATGGAGCCAGAGCGGAAGCTATAGAAGCTACATTAGGAATAAGATTGTAAATTTGTCAATTCGAGCGAAGTCGAGAAATCTAAATATGAAAAATTACGTATTCTATTTTCTACTACTAATTCTAATAGGAGGCTGCGGGATTTCTGAAGACTGTTTCAAAGGAAACGGAAATTCGGTAACGCAAGTGTTTCCATTGGAAGGTTTTACTAAAGTGAAAGTTTATGATGGTGTTGGACTAGTAATTAAAGAAGGTCCAAATTACGAAGTAAAAATTGTAACTAACGATAAAATTATAGACAATATTGATGTTTCATTACAAGGCGATATGTTAGTGGCTAAAGATAATTCTACTTGCAATATTGCTAGGGATTATGGGCAGACGGTGGTTTATGTGACGGTTCCAAACGGTTCAATTTTACCTTTAATTCAAGAATTAGAATTGTATTGTAAAACCGAACAAAAAATACAATCTAATGGTCTTTTACATTCACCTATCATAAGATTATTTTCTATTGAAGATGATGGAGATGGTGCTGGAACTGGTGATTTTTATATCCAAGTTGCTAATGGTCAATTGGTTGTTGAAAGTAATAGTACTTCAAATTTTTATGTAAGCGGACAATGCGAAGAAATGCTTTTGAATTTCTATTTTGGAAACGGAAGATTTTATGGAGAAGATTTACATGCTGAAAATATAAAAATATTCCAAAGAGGTTCTAATGATATGATTGTTTTTCCTGTGGCAAAAATAGAAGGAACTATTTTTTCAACGGGAAATGTTATTTTAAAAAATGTACCTCCAGTTGTTGATGTGGAGGAAGTTTTTACAGGGAGATTAATATATTAGATAATGAGTCAAAATAAAAACATATATTGTCTGACTCCAGTTTTTAACGACTGGGAAAGTTTTACCATTTTACTTCAAGAAGTTACTAAAATTAGACAACAATTCACTAATTATAATTTTTTTATTGTAGCTGTTAATGACGGCTCTACAGAAGATTTATCTAAAGATTTTAGCTTTATAGATATTCCTATTTCTATTTTAAATCTAAAAATAAATATTGGACATCAAAGAGCGATTGCTGTTGGTTTACAATATATTTATAATGAAGTTTCCGATTATGATTTTGTAGTAGTCATGGATAGTGATGGAGAAGACAAGCCTCAAGATATCAAGGAATTAATCAACAAAGCAGAACAAGAACAAGAAAAGAAAATTATCTTTGCTCAACGTAAAAAACGTCAAGAATCTGTGTTTTTTAAAACGGGTTATTTCTTTTATAAATACTTATTTTATTTTTTAACTGGACAAAAGATAAGTTTTGGAAACTTTAGTATTATACCCAAAAAATTACTCTCTAAAGTAGTACATCAAAACAATATATGGAATCATTATTCAGGAGGAATTATTCAGTCTAAAATTCCATTTGATATGGTTCAGTTAGATAGAGGAAAACGATATAAAGGTGTCTCAAAAATGAACTTTAATAGCTTAATCATTCACGGTTTAAGCTCTATTGCAGTATATTTTGATTTCCTGTCTTTACGAATTTTAAGATATTCGCTTTATGGAATTGGAATTTGTTTTGTTTCAGTTTTATTTATTCTGTATCAAAAATTATTTACAGATAATGCCATTCCAGGTTGGGCTTCAAGCTTGATTTTAATTATATCAGGCATAATTTTACAATTGTTTTCTGTTACGTTGATTGTGCTTTTGTTACAATTAAGTTCAAGAAAAAACATCAGTGCTCCTAACCCTAAAGTTTATAAAGATTTTATTGAAGAGATTAATATTAATAGAATAGAAAAATGAATATAATAAATAGCTTAAAAAATAATTATTGGCTCTTAATAATACTAGTATTAGGTTCAATATTAAGATTTTATCATATTGATTTTCAAAGCCCTTGGTTAGACGAGATTCATACTTTAAATGAATCAAATCCAGATATTTCTTTTTTTGATTTATATGGCGCTATAGCATCAGGAGAGCAAATGCCACCTCTTTATTTTTATTTACTTTATTTTATTTTCAAAATTTTTGGGTATACAATTTTTGTTGCGAGAACATTTTCAGCTTTGTTAGGGGTATTTAGTTTATATTCAATTTATCTTCTAGGTAAAGAATTAGTAAATAAACGAGTAGGCTTAATATCGGCATTTATTTTAGGAGTCAATTACTTTCATTTGTATTATTCTCAAGAAGCTAGACCATATATTTTATTAACACTATTCACAATTTTTTCTTTTTATAAATTGATTATATATCTTAAAAAGCCAAATATTAAGAATGCCTTACTTTATGGTCTTTTTGCTGGTTTAATGATTAATAGTCATTTTTTTGGTCTTTTTACGCTTTTTACACAATGTTTTATATTATTAATATTTCTAATTCTTTCTGAAAAAACGAATAAGAAAACATTTTTTATAAATTCTTTTTTAGCAGGAATTTTAGTGTTTATTTTGTTTATTCCAGCTATTAAAATATTTATTAAAGTAACTGAAATTAAAGAATTTTGGATTCCCGCTCCAACAATTGATGCTTATACATTGGTTTTTAGAGAGTTTTTTGGAAATTCAGAATTGATACTTTGTTTTATTGGGGTTTTTCTATTTTTCTATTTTATCAAAATATCAAAAGTGAAAGATTTTCCAATCTCTTATGAAAGAGTAGTTAAAGATAAAGAAGTTTTTGCTTTCTTAATTTTAATATCTTGGACAGTAATTACAATTTTAATACCATTAGTCCGTTCTTATTTGTCAACACCAATGATTATTAGTAGGTATTTTATCGTTGTTTTACCTGCAATTGTTTTGTTATTATCTATTGGTTTACAACAATTTAAAAATAAAATTATACAAATGGGTTTATTAATTTTATTTCTTGTTATTTCATTAGTTGATATTTTTGTAGTTAAGAATTACTATAATGGAGTATTTAAAGCTCAATTTAGAGAAGCGACTTCGTTTATTAAAGAGAACAATGATAAATTAGAACCTGTTGTAAGTAGTTTGGATTGGTATTTACCTTATTTTTTTAATAATGAATCTAAAAATCAAGAAATTATTGGGAAAACACTAGATTTGTTTGTCACAGAAATGTATTCTGATTCTACTAAAATAAAACCCTTTTGGTATTTAGACGGGCATGGAAGAGAATTTAATCCAAATGATGAAACTTTAGATTTTTTAAACAAACATTTTTATATAGAAAATAATTATGATGCTTTTCAAGCATGGACCAAACATTTCATTTTATTGAAAGACGTTCCAAAAACAATAGATATCTCAAGTTACAAAGAAATAAAACAAATTAATGGCGATTTATTTATTTTTAACATTGAAAACTTCGAGTTTGATAATGATAACTTAAAAGTAAGTGGTTGGGCTTATTTTGAGAATCAAGAATCTTTAAAAACGGTAATTAATATTGTTTTAGTAAAAGAAGAAACCACATCAGCATTACGTTTAAATACTCAAAAGGTTAATAGACCTGATGTGACAAAGTATTTTAATAGTTCATATAGTATTGATCATTCTGGTTTTCAATCTAACCTAGACATCAGCAATTTAGATGAAGGAAAATATAAAATTGCAATTTTTTTACAAAATAAAGAAACTAGAAAAGAAGGATTAATAATTACAGATAAGGAAATTGAAAAATAAGTAAACATGAATTATAAAGATAAATCAACATCATATTTCTCAAACATAAGATACGATTTAGTGAATCTTCTAGATGAAAGTCAAACAAATTTAAAAGTTATGGAAATTGGAGCGGCTTATGGAGAAACACTATTTTATATTAAAAGTAAAGGAATAGCTTCAGAGGTTGTTGGAGTTGACATTTTTGAAGATAAAGAAAATAAAGAAAATTACAAAAATCTTGATCGTTTCATTTTTGATGATATTGAGCGTATTGATTTTCCAGAATATTATGGTTATTTTGATTTAATTTTATTGCCAGATGTTTTAGAGCATTTAATTGAACCTAAAAATGTTCTAAATAAAGTTCGTAAGTATTTAAAAGATGATGGAATAATAATAGTTAGTATGCCAAATATTAGACATTATTCGGCATTGAAAAAAATATTTATTAATGGAGATTTTGGTTATGAAGAGAGTGGAATTTTTGACTCAACACATTTGCGTTTTTATTGCAGAAAAAACATAAAAGAACTGTTGGAAAATTCTGGATTTAAAACACTTTTAGAAGTAGGGGCTATAAAAAATTACAAAGGAAATTCTATTACAAAGATAATCAACAAGTTAACATTGGGTATTTTTGAAGAATTTTTTTCGTATCAATATTTTTTTAAGTCAAAAAAAGTATAATTTTGTAAAAAAAAAAATAAAGAAATGAACTCAAAATTTATACTTCCATATTTACTATTTACAATAGTATTTGTTTCTTGTAAAAAAGAAAAAACAGATAATCAGATTGAGTCTGAAGAAAAATCAAAAACATTTGATGTTACACTAAATATGGTTGTAAGTCAAGATGATAATTTTCAGATTTTTTACATTGATGGATCAAATCAAGATTTTGATGAAAACAAGTCACTATGGGTTTCTGTAAAAGGCTCTTTAGAACCTCAAGATATTATATTTAATTTGCCAGAAGACGTTATTCCTTCAAATATTAGACTGGATTTAGGGAATAATGAAAATCAGTCAGCAATGAAATTAAATAGCTTTAAAATGAGTTACTATGACAAATCGTATGAGTTAAAAGATACTTTAATTTTAAGAAACTTTGTAATAGGAGAGCAATTGAATTATGACAAAACTACATCTACTTTAACTCCAAACAAAGGAAAAGCAACAATCTATGATCCACTTCTATATCCTCAAAGTAACTTGAGAGAAGAAATAGAAAAAATTGTAAAATAAATTGAAAATAAAATAAATTGAAAAGTTGCCTCAATTGGTAACTTTTTTTATTTTTATAAAAATGAAGTTATTCAACCCAAATTTAAAAAAATTAATATCTTCTTCAGGAACCAATTTTTTGTTTCGTGTTTTTGGTTTAGGAACTTCTTTTTTAATTGTTTTATTAATTTCTCGACTATTTGGAGTCGCTAATTATGGTAGTTATGCTTTAATTTTTACTATTTCTCAAGCCATAGCTATGATTTTTGCATTAGGCATTCCAAATACATTAATTGTGTTAATAGGGAATAGGAGTTTAAGTCAAATAGAAGCAAAAAAGTTATTATTCAAAGGAGTTAAAGTAACACTTTTTTTTTCAATAATTCCGTTTGTTTTATTGTATTTAAATGCTGGTTTTATTTCTGTTAAATGGTTTGACACAGTAGAATTGACAAGTTATTTTGAAATAGTTGCTTTTACAATACCTTTTTTTATACTACACGAGCTTTTTTTATATTATTTCATCTCAATTAAAAATTTTTTAGCTTACAACATTTTTATGTTTGTTTTGCCAAATCTTTTATTAATACTTTTATTAATACTTTTTTATTACATTGGAAAAACAGATTATTATACTTTTTTAGCTTTTACTTTTTCAATAGTTTTGATAGTTTTTTTAGAATTTATTTTTATATATGAGTCAAAAATACATAAAACACCCCATATTATTTCAACAAAAGCGTTAATAAAAACAGCTTCTCCAATGTTGTTTAGTGGACTTTTATTATATCTTTTGAATTGGACAGATGTAATAATGCTTGGGATAATGACTAGTGAAGAACAAGTAGGTGTTTATAACATTGCCTACAAAATAGGCAGTGTTGGCTTTTTAGTAATTGTGTCTGTGAGTACAATAATTACACCTAGAATTGCCGAATTATATGGAAATGAAGACATGCAAGAATTGAAAAAGTTAATTCAAAATTCAACAAGACTAATTTCTATTTTAACTATTCCGTTAATTTTAATTTTAATTTTAGGCAGCAAATTTATTTTATCATTTTTTGGCGACGATGTCATTTCTGGTAGTTCTACATTAATTATTATATCTTTAGGTATTTTGTTTAGCGCAATTGCGGGTAATGTAGATCAAATATTAAACATGACTAACCATCAAGTATTATTGAGAAATATCACATTATTTAGTTTTTTTATTAATATCACATTGAATTATATATTAATTCCATTGTATGGAATTAATGGTGCCGCTATCGCTAGTTTAATTTCTAATGTAGTTATAAATTCACTTTGTATTTATTATATAAGAAAAAAACTAGGTTTTTATACTTTATTTTAAATGGAATTACAATTATCAGTCGTAATAGTAAATTATAACGGTTTACAATTTTTAAAGAATTGTTTGGATTCTTTGGAAGAAAAGTTGGATGCTATTTTGTATGAAATTATTATTTTAGATAATGATTCACGTGATGAAAGTTGTACTTTTATTAAAGAGAACTATCCAGAAGTAAAATTAATCGAATCAAAAATAAATTATGGTTTTGCTAAAGGAAATAATCAGGCTGTGAAATACGCAAAAGGTAAGTATCTTTTGCTTTTTAATAATGACACAATTTTGTTAAATAGAATAGAATCTGCTCTAGAGTTACTAGAACAAGATAAAACGATTGGGGTTATTGGTATAAATATGTTAAATGCAAAAAAAAAATACATTCCAGCCTCTGGAATTTTCCCAAACTACAAGAACATGTTTAGGTTTAAAAACATGTTTCTAATGGGTTATGAGTTTAAAGCAGGTAAATTTTCAAAAGATTACTACGAGGTAGACTGGTTGGGTGGGTCTTTTTTATTATTATTAAGGGAAACATATTCACGTGTTGGAGGTTTTGATGAAGATTATTTTATGTATGTTGAGGATGTAGATTTTTGTAAAAGAATAGAAAAATTAGGCTTAAAGAGGGTTTTTATGTCAAGATTAAATTATATTCATTATGTGGGTTTTAATACCAAAAAGAATCCATTAATTGTAAAAGGTTACAAAATATATTTAAAAAAGCATAAAAAGGGGATAGAATATTTAATCTTAATTTCGCTTTTAAACCTAAATTCTGTGGTAAAAAAAGTAAAAGAGAAATTTTTTATTAAGGCTTAAAAATTAATTACAGATTATCTTATGAAGATTAATAAAAATTTGTTTTATTCTAGGTTGTTTATAGTTGTTTTGTTATTACAACTATATTTACCTTCATTTAAAATAAATCTGTTTTTTCAATTAGCTGTGATAATTTTGTACTTTTTTTTTGAGTTTAAAAAGATCCCCAAATTGTATTTCAAAAAAGCAGTTCCATTATTAATTTTGTTGTTTGTTGGATTTATAGGTACTATTATTAATGAATATGATAAATCTCAAATAATTAAAGATTTTTTTCACTTTTTAAAACCAGTTTTAGGAATTTTAATAGGCTATTTATTTTATAAAAAAATAGATAATGATTTATTGTTCATTAAAAATGTGATATTGGCTGGGTTTATTTCTGCTATTATTCATTTCATTATTCTAATATTTTTTGCAGATTTATCAACAGGGTCGGTAAATTCGTTAAGAGAGTTCTCAAGAGATAATTTTCTCGAATTAACGAGTTTGTTTTTTTTGGTTGGATTTAAAAAGATTTATAAAAAAAACATTGATTTAAAATGTAATAAAATATACTTATTAGTATTAATTCTCTCATGTTCATTGTACCTTTCGAGAACGATGTTTTTAGTTTCATTTGTATTCATTTTTTCAATTTTTGGTTATACTAAATTTAATTTGAAAGGGTTGAAAATTATTTTAGTATTTATGGTTGCAATTGGGCTGTTCTATGCGTATCTTTTTTCAGTAAAAATCGACAGAAACAAAGCTGGTATCGAATCTTTTCTATATAAAGTTAAAATTGCACCATCAGAACTATTTAACACAAAGATTGACAGAGAAAACCATAAAGATTTATGGGATCATTGGAGAGGTTATGAGGCAAAAAGGGCTCTTGTATTAATGGAAGACAAGCCCATAAGCTATATAATAGGGACAGGGTTTGGTTCTTTGGTGAATCTTAAGTTTAAAGCACCTTTAGATGGTGAAAAAAAAGGAATGAAATATATATCAGAGCTGCACAACGGTTATGTTTATGTGTTATACAAAACAGGTTTTATTGGGTTGTTAATTTATTTCTTTTTCTTAATATCACTTTATAAAGAAATATATAAGAAAGAAGTTTTTGAGACTGTATTTATTTCTGCAATCGGCATAATATACCTAATTACGACTTTAACAATAACAGGTTTGTTTAATAATAGGGATGTTTTTGTTTTTATACTAGGCGGATTATTAGTTTTTAATTCAAAGAAGAAAGGACAAATTTAATTTTTTCACTTGTAGTTCCATCACCATATGGATTTTGAACAGAAGTCATTAAATCATAATGATCTTTATTTTTTAATAAGTCAATTGTTTTTTCTACAATCAAGTTAAAGTTATGTCCTACTAGAATTGCATTACCCGATTCAATTCCTTCAATTCTTTCAGTTACATTTCTCATAACAATAACGGGTTTACCCAAACTTGGAGCTTCTTCTTGAATACCCCCAGAATCAGTTATAATTAAATAACTTTTATTCATCATCCAAATAAGTTCAGGATATTCAAGAGGAGTAATTAATTTAATATTAGTAGCAATTAGTTTTTTATGAGCAATTTCTAAAATATTAGGGTTTAGGTGTACAGGAAATATTATTTCTACATTATTTTTTTCTTTAGAAGCAATTTCAAGAAGGGCATCACAAATTTCATTGAAGGGTTTGCCGAAGTTTTCTCTCCTATGGCAAGTTACTAATATAATTTTTTTTGAAAAGTTAATGAAATTATATTTTGTTAAAAGCTGTTTTTCATATCCTTTATTTTTTATTTTTTCAAGTCCCATGAATAGGGCATCTATAACTGTATTTCCCACAACAAAAACATTTTCTTTACAGTTTTCTTCTTTTAGATTTTTTTCAGCTAGTGGGGTTGGACAAAAATGAATGTTAGCTATTCTTGAAGCCATTAGCCTATTCATTTCTTCTGGAAAAGGGGAATAAATATCATGACTTCTTAAGCCCGCTTCTATATGAATTACTTTAATTTTCTGATAAAAAGCGGCTAATGAAGCGGCTAAAACAGTGGTTGTATCTCCTTGTACAAAAATATAGTCAAATGACTCTTCAAGAAGAATTTCATTAGTGATTTTTGAAATCAAGTCAGAAGTTAATTGTGGTAAAGTTTGATTAGGCTTCATAATATTCAAATCGTAATCTACCTCAATATTAAAAAAACGAATCACCTGATCTAGCATTTCTCTGTGCTGAGCAGTAACACCAACTTTTACACAGTAACTTGTGTCATTTTTAAATGTATGGATTAGTGGTGCCATTTTTATGGCCTCTGGTCGAGTACCAAAAAGAAAAAGGATTCTTTTCATCGTAATTAAAATATCAGCATTAAAAATGTAAAACTATTAATAAAAACTATATTTGCAATCATAATTGCTTAAAATGAGAATCCTTTTTCAAACAAGAACCAATTTGTATACGGCTCCAGGTGGAGATTTAGTACAAATGGAAAAGACTAAAGAGTTTCTAGAAAAACTAGGAGTTTCAGTTGATATATCATTAGAATTTAATCCTGATTTATCAAATTACGATATGGTACATCTTTTTAATTTGATGGAGCCACAGGATATTTACCTTCAAATGCTAAACGCAAGAAAACAAGGCAAAAAAATAGCGCTTTCAACAATTTATGGTTTATATACAGAGTTTGAAAGAAAAGCAAGGGGTGGTTTATTTCAAAAATTAGCCAACATTTTAACTCCTTATCAAATAGGATACATAAAAGTAATTGTTAAACATTTTTTTGAAAAAAGATTTCATAAAGGAGTAATTAAGATGCTTTATAAAGGTTATTACGGCTTAATGAAAGAGATTGTTGATAATGTTGATGTTTTTTTACCCAATTCTGATTCTGAAATGAAAAGGGTTCAATCAGAATTTAACCTTAAAAACTTTAAATACGTAGCAATTCCAAATGCTGTTGATAAATCTATTTTCTCAGAGGTTGAAAATAAAAATAATCAATATGAAAAATTTAAAGATTGTATTGTTTGTGCTGCTAGAATAGAAGGCAGAAAATCTACTCTAAACTTAGTTAAAGCAGTAAGAAATACTAATTATAAGCTGGTTTTAGTTGGTAAAGAATCCCTGAATCAAAAAAAATATGTTGATTTAGTTCATCAAGAAGCTGGAGATAATGTTTTTTTCCTTGGAGCAATACATCATTCCGATTTAAAAGATTTATATAGTGTTGCAAAGGTTCACGTCCTACCTAGTTGGATGGAAACGCCAGGATTGTCATCTTTGGAAGCCGCTGTAATGGGATGCAACATAGTAGTTACTAAAAAAGGAGACACCGAAGATTATTTTGAAGATTATGCTTACTATTGTGAACCAGATGATGTTAATAGTATTAGAAACGCAATTGATAAAGCATTTAAATCACCTTTTAATACAAAATTAAAAGAAAAAATATTAAAGCACTATACTTGGGAAAAAACGGCGGAAAAGACAGCAGAGGCCTATCAATTAATAGTTAAATGAATATATATTCTTTATTATAAATTCTATATTTGCTACTGTTAAAAATAGCTAAATGAAAATTGGAATTTTAGGAACTCGAGGAATCCCTAATCATTACGGTGGTTTTGAGCAATTTGCCGAATTTTTTGCTACTTATGCTGCATCTTGTGGTCATGAGGTTTCCGTTTATAATTCCCATACACATCCCTATAAAGAAAAGAATTTCAAAGGCGTTCAAATTGTTCATTGTTATGATCCTGAAATTAAAATAGGAACTGCTGGACAGTTTTTCTATGATTTAAATTGCATCTTAGACGCTAGAAAAAGAGATTTTGATATAATTCTTCAATTAGGTTATACGAGTAGTTCGGTTTGGTTTTCGTTGCATCCCAAAAATGCAATTGTGATTACGAATATGGATGGATTGGAGTGGAAACGAACCAAATATTCTAAAAAAGTACAAAAAGCACTTCAAATAGCGGAAAGTTTAGCTGTAAAAAAGAGTGATTATTTAATTGCAGATTCAATTGGAATTCAGAAATATATCAAAGAAAAGTATCAAAAAGAAAGCACATATATTGCTTACGGAGCTCATAATTTTGACAATCCCAATCCCGAAATTTTAAAGGAATATCAGGTTGAACCAGAAAACTTCAACATGATTATGGCTCGATTTGAGCCGGAAAATAATTTGGATATGGTATTAGAAGGCGTAACGCTTTCAGAAAATAAAACACCTATTTTAGTCATCGGTAATTACAATACCAAATACGGATCTTATCTAAAAAACAAATTTGAAGCATTTTCACATATTCGCTTTTTAGGAGCAGTTTACAATCTAGACCACTTGAATAATTTACGCTATTATTCTAATCTCTATTTTCACGGGCATACCGTTGGGGGAACCAATCCATCATTATTAGAAGCCATGGCGTCAAATGCTTTAATTGCAGCTCATAACAATGATTTTAATAAAGGAGTTTTAAAAGAAAACGCGTATTATTTTTCCAATGCAGATGAGGTTAAAAAAATCTTAAATTCAATTAAAAAAAGTGATAACTTGCAATTCGTAGCAAATAACTACGATTCCATAGCTTCAACTTTTAATTGGGAGAAAATAAATGAACAATATTTACAGCTTTTTAAACAATGTTTGGAAGGATTTTCTAGAAGAAAATAAACAAAATAAGGCGTTTATTCCTTTTATATTATTGTTGGTTACATTGCCAATTTCTATGGCGTTAAACAATGTTTTATTAGGTGTTTTTTTTGTTTCATCACTTCTTTACATTAGAAAAAGTAAGATTACATTATCCTTAATTTATTTGTTTCCAATTGTATTGTTTACTTGGATGAGTATTTCCTGTTTTTGGTCTATTGACCTAAAGCGAACCCTTAGCGCTTTACCAAAAGAGATTTCCTTATTACTCATTCCAATAGCTTTCATGTTACTTCCTGCTTTTACTAAAGAGCAAAAGAATAAGATTTTAAAATATTATAGTTACGCAATGTTGGTTTACGTTCTGTTTTTTTTAATTCGTGCTTTGATCCGATTTTTGATAACTAAAGAGACAAGCGTATTCTTCTATCATGGACCCGATAATGATACCGATTCTGGGTTAGTGCCACGATTATTAAACGCAATTCACGTTTCGGTTTATGTTGCAATTGCATTTTTTTACTTTTTCATCAAAGAGCAAAAAACAAAATGGGAACAAGTAGTAAGTATTTTAATGTTTGTGTTTGTAATTTTATTAGCATCAAAAAATATTATTCTCGTTTTTGTTCTACTTATTTTAATTCAGGTTTTTTTCTATACCAAAATTGCCAATCGACTTCGTTTAAGAAATTTAACACTTTTACTACTAGTTTTAGGCGGAATTTTATCTTTCAGTAAAATAAAAGAACGTTTTTTAATAGAATTCACAAGTAATACTGAGAAAAGCCTTTCTCATAATATAACGGTAAATAATGAAGTAGGAGTAAACAACATTAGTATTTATGAAGCTTGGAATAACGAATCATTTACGCACAATGATTTTTTCCCTGGCACTTCTTTTCGCGTATACCAACTTAGAATGTTTACAGAATTTTTAGAGGAAGATAATATATTTTGGAAAGGATTTGGATTAAACGCTTCTTTAAATAAACTATTAGAAAAAGAAAAACAATATAACTTATATCCAGGTTACGGGACTTTTAATTTTCACAATCAATATGTGCAAAATTTTGCAGAGTTAGGCGTAATAGGTTTCTTGTTATTGTTGCTTATTTTGTATTTAAACACAAAAAAAGCATTCAGCACTAAAGATTTTATGCATATTGCTTTTGCAGTTTTAATGATAAGCTTATTTTTGACAGAATCTTTCTTGTGGAGACAAAGAGGTGTTTTGTTTTTTATGCTTTTATATGGTTTGTTTAATGCAGAAAGCACTTCAAAATTAGAAAAAAAATTAAAATGAAAAGAATATTAATTACAGGAGCTGCTGGTTTTTTAGGTTCGCATTTGTGTGATAGATTTATTAAAGAAGGTTATTTCGTTATCGGAATGGACAATCTTATTACTGGCGATTTAAAAAATATTGAGCATCTTTTTAAACTTCAAAATTTCGAGTTTTACCACCATGATATTACTAAGTTTGTTCATGTTCCTGGTAAATTAGATTATATTTTGCACTTCGCCTCACCAGCAAGTCCAATCGATTATTTGAAAATTCCTATCCAAACTTTAAAAGTAGGTTCATTGGGAACGCATAATTTATTAGGTTTAGCTCGAGTAAAAAAAGCAAGAATTCTTATTGCGTCAACTTCTGAAGTGTATGGAGATCCATTGGTGCATCCACAAACGGAAGAATACTATGGAAATGTAAATACGATTGGTCCAAGAGGAGTTTATGATGAAGCCAAACGTTTTCAAGAGTCAATTACTATGGCGTATCATACCTTTCATGGTGTAGAAACTAGAATTGTGCGAATTTTTAACACCTACGGGCCTAGAATGCGATTAAATGATGGTCGTGTAATTCCGGCATTCATTGGACAAGCACTTCGAGGTGAAGATTTAACTATTTTTGGTGATGGAAGCCAAACCCGTTCTTTCTGTTACGTTGACGACCAAGTAGAAGGGATTTTCAGATTGTTACATTCGGATTATCATTTACCAGTAAATATTGGTAATCCAGATGAAATTACGATAAAGGATTTTGCTGAAGAAATTATCAAGCTTACTGGAACCAATCAAAAAGTGGTGTATCATCCCTTACCAATGAATGATCCAATGCAACGTCAGCCTGATACTACAAAAGCTAAAGAAATTTTAGGTTGGGAAGCAAAAGTATCTCGTGAAGAAGGAATGAAAATAACCTATGATTATTTCAAATCGTTATCTCCAGAAGAATTAGCAAAAGAAGAACATAAAGATTTCACTAAATATATTCATTAATTGGCACCAAAAACAGGTAGATATTCAGTTTATATTCGACCGATACAAATTTTCTTAGATTTAGTAATACTGAATCTGTTGATTGTAATTTGTATGCGATCGGCTATGAGTAATTTTGGCTATCATTTACTTGTTTCCTTTTTTTGGTTGGTTATTTCTTATTACTCGGGCTATTATGAAGTGTTTCGCTACAGTAAAGGAATTGAAATTTTAGGCAAATTATTAAAACAATTTACATTCATTAGTTTAATCACTTTTGCATATGTTGGTTTTAAATATAAGTATGTAACCGTAGATGAGGTGGGTTTTTATATTTTATGGTCTTTTCTTTTAGTTGGATTTGTGAAATTTTCAATTTTCTTTTTACTAAAAAAATACCGAATTCTCTATGGAGGAAACCACCGAAATGTAATTATAGTTGGAAGTGGAAAAAGTGTAGAGGAGTTAAGCGAATTTTTTACTACTAACCCAGACTATGGATACAATTTAGTACGTGTTTTCGATTTAAAATCAAATAAAAAGCAAGAATTGCTTGATAGCAAAATTTATGTGGTTGATAATAAGATTGACGAAGTTTACGCTTCAATCAATGTGTTGACAAACAATGAAATCAATGATTTAATCAATTTTGCTGATAATAGTTTAAAGACGGTAAAGTTTTTGCCAGATAGTAAAAACACTTTATTAAGAAATTTAGCAGTTGAGTATTACGAGTATATCCCAATTATTTCTTTACGAACCATTCCATTAGATAAAGAGGTTAATAAACGGTTAAAACGATTTTTTGACATTGTTTTTTCATTAGTAATAATAGTATTTTTACTTTCTTGGTTGACACCAATTTTAGCTCTAATTATTCGATTAGAATCAAAAGGACCAACTTTTTTTAAACAAAAAAGAAATGGTTTGAATTATGAAGAGTTTAACTGTTTCAAATTCCGTTCCATGCATTTGAATCCAATTGCTGATTTGGAACAAGTACAAAAAAACGATCCAAGAATTACTAAAATTGGAAGGTTTATGAGAAAAACCAGTATCGATGAATTACCACAGTTTTTCAATGTGCTTTTGGGTGATATGTCTGTTGTAGGACCACGACCTCACATGGTAAGTCATACGGAAATGTATGCAAAAAGTGTAGACAAATTCATGGTAAGGCATTTTATTAAACCTGGAATTACAGGTTTAGCTCAAACGAACGGCTTTAGAGGTGAAGTTGAAAGTGAACGCGATATTATAAACCGAGTTAAATACGACATTTTTTATCTTGAAAATTGGTCGATTTTACTAGACATTAAAATTATTTTTATCACAATTATTAACGCAATTAAAGGGGAGAAGAAAGCCTACTAATGAGCGCTTTAGTTTCCATAATTACACCTTCTTATAATTCAGCCAAATTTATTGCTGAAACGATACAGTCAGTGCAAAATCAAACCTACCAAAATTGGGAAATGATTATTGTAGATGATGGTTCTTCTGATAAAACAGAAAGTGTGGTTTTAGCTATAATCCAAAACGATAATCGCATTCAATTTCATAAGTTAAGTCAAAATTCTGGTCCAGCTGTAGCTCGAAATACCGCAATTGAAAAAGCATCAGGAGATTACATGACATTCATAGATGCGGATGATATTTGGTTTCCAACATTTATAGAAAACAACATCAAAACCATTCAGGAAACCGGAATTCCTTTTGTATTTTCATCTTACAGAAGAGCAAATGAAGAACTAGAATTTGTGTATTCCGATTTTATTGTGCCACATAAAGTTTCCTATACCGATATTCTAAAATCGAATTCCATAAGTTGTTTGACTGCTTTTTTAGATATAAAAAAATTAGGTAAAAAATATATGCCATTAATCCGAAAACGTCAAGACATGGGATTGTGGTTGAACTATTTAAAAGCGATTCCATTCGCACATGGAATCCAAGAAACACAAGCGATTTACAGAATCAGAGAAAATTCACTTTCCAGAAAAAAATCGGATTTGATTAAATACCAATGGCAGTTTTATAGAGAAGTTGAAAAATTGAATGTTTTTCAATCTGCTTATTATATGTTACATTGGATGTATCGCGGTTTTATGAAGTATAGAAATTAGTTTCTTTTTTTACCACAAAGAACACAAGGAAGGCTCAAAGAGCACAAGGTTTTAACCGTAGATTCGTAAAGTTTAAAAAAACACTTTGTGTTTAACTTCGCGAAACTCTGTGTAACTTGATTCAAAGCATCGATTGAAACTGCTTCAACTTTCCTCGTTTTGTGCGTTCCAAAACAACTTTTCTATTGTAAGTAAAATACAATCCCGGTTCTAAATATTTGGCAATTGCTTTTTCAATTTCCTGAATTTGTTCCAAAGTTAATTCCACTGAACTCACATAATCAATCTCAAAACTATCTAATTTCGTTTGGCGTACAATGAATTCTTTTACATTTCCGTCGTCTTCAATAATGCTTTTGGTTACGTAGTAAAACGTTAATCCAGGCGATTTTTTTCCACTTGGCAAAAGTGCCACATCGCTGGTTCGTCCAATTAATTTTTTAAGGATTGGTTTTTTCAATGTGCTTTTTTCATCCAAAATTCCAACATCGCCAATTTCATAACGAATAAACGGATGCGCTTTGTTATACAACGAAGTAATCACCACTTTTCCTTCTTTTCCATACGGAACGGGTTGATTATTTTCATCCAAAATTTCTACAAATAAAGTTTCCGAATTCACTTGCCATTCGTCTTTCGGATTTTGAAAGGCAATTAAATCCAATTCCGAAGCACCATATTCATTGACAACAGGAATTCCTAAATGTTTTTCAAGCAAGATTTTGTCTTCTACAAACAACATTTCCGATGTCACCATACAAACTTTCAACGACGGACAAACATCGGTTAAAATGAGATTTCGCGCTTGTAAATATTTTCCAAAGAGCACGATTGAACTTGTGTAACCATTGATGTAATCGAATTTTTTGGTTTTAAAATGTTCCAAAACACCGTCTAAAACTTTATCCGATAAATCAAAAATCGGAAAACGATATCTTTTGCTTAAAAAGTCTTTCAAACGCTCTTTTCTGTACCCAATAAAATCCAACGGAATTCCATAAAATCGCGCTTGATACGACGAATTAAAATCAACTCCATACCAACCAAAACGATAAATAATCGAAGCCCAAGTAATCGCATGTGCTTCTTTATCTTTAGCAAAAACAAACGGATCACCACTCGAACCCGAGGTTTTATTTACGAAAACGCTTTTTTCTGAATAACCTTTGGATAGTCGGTCTTTTAAAGGTTTTTGTAAATCTTTTTTTGTTAGAACGGGTAAATCGTTCCAATTGTCAAAAGTTTCTTTTCCAACTAAACTCTGATAAAAAGTGTTATTTTTCAAATGAAATTCCACAATTTCTCGTTTTTTAGTTTCGAGATAATCGGGATAATCTGTTTCAGAAATTTGTAGAATTTTCTCAAAATCAGCTTGAGCTTTCGCAATAGGAAAACCGCTTAATTTTAAAGAAAGATGAAACAAGTTGAACATTCGTTGGAATTTATCCAAAAGTAATAAATCTGAAAATAATCTTTCTTCTTTTTTCTTTTTTCTTTCTTCTTAAGAAATAGTACTTTTGCCAAACAACATAACAACACACAAAATGACTATTTTACTACTTGGTTCTGGCGGTCGCGAACACGCACTGGCTTGGAAAATGCTTCAATCTTCAAAATGCACTTCTCTTTTTGTTGCGCCTGGAAATGCAGGAACAGCAACCATCGCAAAAAATGTGGATTTAAATCCGAATGATTTTGACGCGGTTAAGGTTTTTGTTTTACGAGAAAAAGTAGAAATGGTTGTCGTTGGACCAGAAGATCCATTGGTTTTAGGAATTTATGATTTTTTCAAAAATGATGCTGAAATTAATCATATTCCAGTAATCGGACCATCAAAAGTTGGTGCACAATTGGAAGGAAGTAAAGAATTTGCCAAAGAATTTTTAGTAAAACACAATATTCCAACCGCTCGTTACGAAAGTTTCACCAAAGAAACTGTGGAGCAAGGTTACCAATTTTTAGAAACTTTAGAGCCACCATACGTTTTAAAAGCAGACGGATTAGCTGCTGGAAAAGGTGTTTTAATTTTATCCGATTTAGAAGAAGCTAAAACCGAATTACGAAATATGTTGGTTGGCGCTAAATTTGGACAGGCAAGTTCAAAAGTAGTCATCGAAGAATTTTTAGACGGAATTGAATTAAGCTGTTTCGTTTTAACTGACGGAAAATCATACAAAGTATTACCAACAGCAAAAGATTACAAAAGAATTGGAGAAGGTGATACAGGATTAAACACAGGCGGAATGGGCGCGGTTTCTCCTGTTCCATTTGCGGATGCTGTTTTATTAGAAAAAATTGAAACTCGAATTGTAAAACCAACCATCGCAGGTTTACAAAAAGACGGGATCGAATATAAAGGATTTGTATTTATTGGATTAATCAACGTGAAAGGTGAACCAATGGTTATTGAATACAATGTACGAATGGGCGATCCTGAAACGGAAGTAGTGATGCCTAGATTAAAAAGTGATTTAGTTGAAATTTTTGAAGCAATCGGAAATCAAGAATTAGAGAAAATCACATTGGAAATTGATGAAAGAGCTGCTACAACTATTATGGTAGTTTCAGGTGGTTATCCAGAGGATTATGAAAAAGGAAAAGAGATTTTTGGATTGGAAAACATTACGGATTCAATTCCATTTCATGCGGGAACAAAATTAGAAAACGGTAAAGTTGTTACAAATGGAGGTCGAGTTATTGCGGTAACTTCATACGGAAATGACTTTCAAGAAGCCATAAAAAAATCTTATCAAAGTATAGCAAAACTACAATTTGATAAGATGTATTTTAGAAGAGATATTGGAAAGGATTTGTAAAAATCCTTTCCAATTACAATTATTTTAAAAACGAATGCGCAGTTGTATCTTGCTCGTCTTCGTTGTTTGCTTTAAAAATGTTTAATTGTTTGATCCAATAAACCATTGCGCCAGCACAAATAAGGATAAAAATCCAATTCATAAAATTAGCTGACCACCAATTAGTCAATTCCAATTCTCTTAATGCATCAAAAGGTTTGAATAAAAAATCTACAAATAGACTAGCAATTCCTTCAAAAAATGATTTCATTTTGATAAAGTATTATATTTACACCACAAAAATATAAAATATTCGGATGATAGCAAGTGTTTTTAGTAAAACAAGACCATTTAATTATGTAATTATAGGAATTTCCCTGTTGCTATGTTATGTTTTGTATTCTTTTTCGAATCAAACCATTACTTTTTCTGCAAAAGGAATGACGTTGTTGTTTGTGGAAATTGTTTTGTTACTGATTTCTTGCGCTTTGGTCAACTTTATTTCTCTAAAAAACACACTGACCAAGAATGACAATTATGCGGTGCTTTTGTTTTTGATTTTCTTGCTTTTTTTTCCTTCTACTTTCAAAAACAAGGAGATTTTAATTGCCAATTTTTTCCTTTTATTGGCCTTACGAAGATTAATTTCTTTGAAATCTATGATTGCACCAAAAGAAAAATTATTTGATGCTTCCTTTTGGATTCTAATTGCGGCTTTGTTTCATTTTTGGAGTATTGTTTATATTGTTTTGGTTTTTGTTTCTGTAATTCTTCACGGTTCTAGAGATTTTAAAAACTGGCTAATTCCTTTTGTCGCTGCTTTTGCCGTAGCTGTTTTATTTCTTGGAGCAAACCTTTTAACGGATAATTTTATATGGAATCACCTTAGTAGTCAGTCGTTTATTAGTTTTGAATTTTCTTACTTTGAAACCATATACCAAAATATAGCTTTAGCCGTATTTGCATCAATTGCTTTTTTGTTTTTTGCGAACCAATTATTAACTATTGGAAGCAAACCTTTAAACATGCAATCTTCCTTTAAAAAAGTGTTGTTTTCTTTTCTCTTGGGAGTTTTAATTTATGTGCTTTCGGCAGAAAAAAACAACAGTTGTTTAGCATTTAGTTTTGCACCATTAGCTATAATGGGCGCTAATTTTGTCGAGAGTTTAGAAACCAAATTACTGAAAGAGATTACACTAATTACTTTAGTTGTTTTTGCTTTAGTGTTTTTCGTCTCATCGTTATAGTTTGATTCCGTAGGCTAAATCTCCGGCATCACCTAAACCTGGAACAATGTAATTGTGTTTGTTTAATTTTTCATCTAAAGCAGCAACCCACAAATGACAAGTTGAAGGAACATTTTTCTCTAAGAATTCAATTCCTTCTGGAGTTGCTATAACAACTGCAATGTGAATTTCTTTTGGTTTTTGTTCCAAATGTAGTTTGTGTAAAACTGCTACTAATGATTGTCCAGTGGCTAACATTGGATCAATTAAAATCAGATTTTTTCCTTCAAATGATGGCGCTGCTTGATATTCTACCAAAATTTCAAATTGATCATCGTTGTTGTAATGATGACGGTAAGCCGAAACAAATCCGTTTTCAGCATTATCAAAAAAGCTCATAAAACCTTGATGTAAAGCCAAACCAGCACGAAGAATCGAACATAAAACCACAGGTTCAGCAATGGTTGTGGTGTGTTTAATGCCAAGTGGCGTTTGCACATCAATGCTTTTATAATCCAAAGTTTTACTTAGTTCATAGGCCATTATTTCTCCAATTCGCTCAATGTTTTTTCTAAAACGCATGCTGTCATTTTGGATATTCACATCACGAATTTGCGCCAAAAAATGATTGAGAATGCTGTTTTGTTCAGAGATATAATGAATATGCATTGGATTTTCTTTTAAATTTCAGGCTAAAAGTACAAAAAAACCTTATTTTTGTAATCACTTAAATACGAATATTATGTTTGCTGAATTTGCATTTCCCATTTTTGAAGAAAGTATCAAAACGTATCACATTATTGACGATGTGTATCAACTGGTTGTAAATCCTTATGAAAAAGGAACAATTGAACATTTGTTGTTTGCAAAAAATTGGGTAGATACCGTTCAGTGGCATTATGAAGATATCGTTCGTGATCCAAATATTGATCCAGTTGCAGCTCTAGATTTGAAACGTAAAATTGATGCTTCAAACCAAGTTCGTACGGATATGGTGGAATATATCGACAGCTATTTCTTAAACAAATATAAAGACGTTCAAGTAAAACCAACTGCAAAAATCAACACCGAAAGTCCAGCATGGGCAATTGACCGCTTATCGATTTTAGCTTTGAAAATTTACCACATGAACGAAGAGGCAACTCGTGCTGAAGCTACGGCAGAACACAGAGCAAAATGTCAAGAAAAATTGAATGTATTGTTAGACCAAAAAAACGACATGTTTACATCCATCAGTCAATTAATTGAAGATATTGAGGCGGGCGACAAATACATGAAAGTATACAAACAAATGAAAATGTACAACGACGAGGAGTTAAATCCAGTGTTGTATCAGAATAAAAAATAGTCATCTTTGCTATCTAAACCAAAACACATATTGGTAATAAGGCTCTCAGCCATGGGTGATGTCGCGATGACGGTTCCTGTGTTGAGAGCCTTAGTTTTGCAACATCCTAATGTGAAAATAACAGTAGTTTCTCGACCCTTTTTTCACCCTTTTTTTGACGGCATTCCAAATGTGAATTTCTTTGGAGTTGATTTGAAAGAACGACACAAAGGTTTTTTAGGTTTACTTCGATTATTTTCCGATTTGCGAAACTTGAATATTGATGTTGTTGCCGATTTACACAATGTACTTCGTTCTAAAGTCGTTCGAGCCTTATTCGTTTTAAGCGGAAAAAAAGTAGCTGCAACCGATAAAGGAAGAGCCGAAAAGAAAGCGTTAACTAGTTTAACCAATAAAGTTTTTGCTCCTGTAAAATCGATGGTGGAAAGACATGTTGATACGTTCAAACAACTCGGATTTTCTATTGATTTATCGAATCCGTTATTCCCAGAAAAAGCGATTTTATCTGAAGAAATTTTTTCAATCACAGGAACAAAAAACCAAAATTGGATTGGAATTGCACCTTTTGCACAATACGAAAGCAAAGTCTATCCAATCGATTTAATGCAGCAAGTAATTGATGGTTTGGCTGAAAATAAAAACCAAAAAATCTTCTTATTTGGTGGAGGCGAGAAAGAAATTCAATTTCTAAATCAATTACAAAACCAACATGAAAATGTAATCGTTTTGGCTGGAAAACTAAAGTTCAAAAAAGAATTAGAAGTCATTTCTAATTTAGACATCATGCTTTCCATGGATTCTGGAAATGCGCATATTGCTGCGATGTTGGGCGTGAAAGTCATTACACTTTGGGGCGCCACGCATCCTTTTGCGGGTTTCAAACCATTCAATCAACCGGATGATTTTTGTTTGACTTCAGATAGAGAGAAATATCCATTATTACCAACTTCTATCTATGGGAATAAAAAAGTAGAAGGTTATGAGGATGCGATGCAATCGATTTTGCCAGCCCAAGTTATTGAAAAAATAAATTCCAATCTTACCTAAATAAAATTGGAATTTGAAATTTTTTGATTGGATTTTCTAATTAAACATCATCAAAATTAATTTTTATACTTGCCGTCGTTGGATAAGCTTGACAAGCTAAAGTCAAACCTTCGGCAATTTCTCCATCGGTTAAAATTTGATTTTTCTTTAATTCTACTGCACCTTCAGTAATTTTACAAATACAACTGCTACAAATTCCACCTTGACAAGAATATGGAACATCTAAACCTTGCTTCAAAGCGGCTTCCAAAATGGTTTGCTTTTGACTCATTTCGAAAGAGGTTTCTTCATCATCAACAAGGATTGAAATCTTGGTATGACCTTCCAAACTTCCTGCACTTTCGTTTTCATTGGAAGAAGCGGAAAATAGTTCAAATTTAATATCCGAATCGGAAATATTGTTTTCTTTTAATGTATCGGAAACTAGATTAATCATCTCTTCAGGACCACACAAATAGAATTTTGAAAAATTCATTTCGGCATGCTTGTTTTTCAAGATGAAATTTACAGTTGACTTATCAATTCTACCAAACAAAGCAGTATCAGCAGTTGATTGACTATACACATATTGCACAAACAAGCGGCCAACATATTGCAATTGCAAATCATGTAATTGGTTGTGAAAAATAGTTTCATTTTCAGATTTATTTCCGTAAACCAACACAAAAGTACTATTTGGTTCTTCTTCTAAAACGGTTTTTAAAATTGAAAAAACTGGAGTAATTCCGCTACCAGCTACAAAAGCTGCGTAATTTTTTTGACGATCTGTCTTTGGTTCGAAAGTGAATTTTCCTTCTGGAGTTCCCACTTCGATTACGTTTCCAACGGCTAATTTTTCATTAGCAAATTTAGAGAAGAATCCGTTTTTTACTGCTTTAACGGCAATTCGTAATTCGCCGCTTTTTGGAGAAGAACAAATCGAATACGCTCTTCTAATTTCTTGTCCGTCAAGCGTAATTTTTAAGTTTACGTATTGTCCAGCTACGAATTGGTAATACGATTTTAATTCGTCGGGAACATTAAAAAGAATTGAAACCGCATCGGCCGTTTCTTTGATGATTTCTTTAATGCTTAATTTATAAAATGATGACATGTGATTTTATTTTTTACAAAAATACTATTTATCAAGAAAATAGAAGAAAGAATTTAGAAAATAGATTTTCGGATTTTCGGATTTTCGGATTTTCTGATTTTTGGAACACAGATTGATAAAATTATTGAAATAGTTATAATCTTTAATGAACTTATAGAGTAATACAAGTTATGCTTTTTATATTCTTCTATGGCTTTTATGGTTTATTTTTCTGACTTAGACTTTTTTGTTTGAACTTGATTTTGAACTTGATTTTTGAACTTGCACTTGCACTTGATTTTGTCTTTCCGCGCTTGCTAGGAATCTCCTACAAAGTAGGCAAACTTTTGAGCGAAGCGAAAACAATTGCCCTTGATTTTTGATTTTGTCCTTGTTCTTGAATTTAAAAAAATACTTAAGAATGTTATGCATAAGAAAATTATGTATATATTTGTTTTGAAATTTAATCATCAATTTAAAGAAGTCCCACTTTTGGAGGGATTTAGGGAGGCTTATGAAAAATTCACAATTATATAAAGGCAGTTTGAACACCATCATTATGAAGCTTTTAGAAGAACAAGGCAGAATGTATGGTTACGAAATTACGCAGAAAGTAAAAGAAATTACCAAAGGCGAATTGAACATTACTGAAGGCGCTTTGTATCCTGCTTTGCATAAATTAGAAGCTGATGGTTTATTAGATGTTGAGGTAGAGAAAGTAGACAATCGCTTAAGAAAGTACTACAAACTTACTGAAAAAGGCACAACAGAAAACGTAAACCGTTTAGCCGAATTAGAAGAATTCATCAAAAATATACAAACCATTGTAAATCCTAAATTGAGTTATTAAAATGAAGTTGACAGCAGAAAACATCCAATTCATAGACAGCTACTTAAAAAACAGCAATGTCATTTACTACGACATTCGTATGGAAATGCTCGACCACGTTGCAACCGCAGTAGAACAAAAAATGGAAGCCGAAAATATTGATTTTTATGAGGCTTTTAAAAGTTATATGGTGGTGAATAAAAGAGAAATTTTAAAAGGAAATAAATTATGGCCAGGTTTTTCAAAAGATATATTGTTAAATTTTTTGAAGTTTTTACTACAACCCATTATGATTTTAATTGGTGTTTCAATTTATGTATTCTATAAAAATGTTGAGGTTGCTAATTATTTTTCAGAATCATTCACCTTTAAAGATTTTTTATTTGTGATTTTAATTTCTCTGGCAATTTTTAAAATCGTTTATTTTCGGGTTGTTTTAAAGCAAAGATTTTATATGATTGAGAAAATATTTGGGTTATTAAACGTATTTTATTATTTGCAAATGTTTTTTTTGAACCAACGAAATAATGAAACGCCTTCTGTATTTACAATAACAATGTTTAGTTATTTATTAATAGCTTATCTTATATATTTCACAAAGCAAGTTTATAAATTCAATACTTACAAAAAACAGTTTGTATGATGAAACTAACTTCAGAACAAATAGACCGCTTATACCAATTCACGCGCCAACATTACGTAGAATGGTACGATTTACAAACCGAGTTAGTAGATCATTTAGCGAATTCAATTGAAGCACAATGGCAGGAAAATCCGAAAATTTCTTTTGAAGATGCGTTGCAAATAGAGTTTAAGAAGTTTGGTGTTTTTGGGTTTATGAATGTAGTGGAGAAAAGACAATTGGCATTACAAAAACGTTACAGCAAATTGGTTTGGAAGCATTTTAAGGAATTTTTTACGATTCCAAAAATTGTTATCACGTTATTTTCAACGGTATTACTTTTCTTAATTTTCAGAAATTATTCACAAGTTGAAATTCTGATTACTACTCTATTTATGTTGGTATTAATTACCTTTTGGATTAGTTTGTTTTACCAATCCAGAAAAAACAAAATAGAATACAAAACAACGGGAAAGAAATGGTTGTTTAAAGACATCATTTTTGGTCACAGTTCTTTTGCCGGATTAAGTTATATTCCTTTTTATGTATTAATTCATACTGATTTCTCTCAAAATATTGGAATATTAAAAGCCGCATTCTTTAGTTTGCTTTTCGTCTCCATGGCGTTGTGCGAATACATTATTTTGGTAATCATTCCATCAAAAGCAGAAGAATATCTAAAAGAAACGTATCCAGAATATGCTTTAGAAAATGCAAACTAAACGAAAAAACCTACTTTTCACAGTAGGTTTTTTTTATATTATTCCGCAAACAGCGCTTTTAACTCGGTTGCTTCGCTGGCTTTCATTTTTCCAGCAAGTACTAAGCTTAATTGTTTTCTTCTTAATGCGGCTTCGTAGCGTTCTTTTTCTAATTCAGTTTGTGGTTCGATGGGTGGAACAGGAACTGGTCTGCCAGTTTCGTCAACAGCTACAAAGGTGTAAATGGCTTCATTAGCTTTGGTACGAATACCTGATTCTCTATCTTCTGTCCAAACATCAATAAAGATTTCCATAGACGAATTGAACGTTCTAGAAACTTTGGCTTCAACAGTCACAACACTTCCTAACGGAATGGCTCTATTAAAAGCTACGTGGTTTACAGAAGCCGTAACGGTAATTCTTCTTGAATGTCTTCTTGCGGCGATACTTGCGGCTCTGTCCATTCTCGCTAATAATTCACCTCCAAATAAGTTGTTTAACGGATTGGTTTCGCCTGGTAAAACTAAATCGGTTAATGTAGTTACCGAATCAGAAGGATATTTTGGTTGCATGTTGTTTATTTTTTGCAAAGATAGGAAGTGTTTAAAAATTCAAGACATAAAAAAATCCCAAAAATTGGGATTCTTTACTTATTCGATTAGCAACCAAGCTTCAATTGTATCTTCTTGGTGTAATTTATTTTTGACTTCTTGTGCTTCTTCTAAAGTTTTGTAACTTCCATAAGCCACAGGAATCAAATCGTGCTTATTTTTTTCAAGTTTTACTGCTTTATATCCTTGTTCTTTTAGCATTTGAAATGCTTTTTCTGCATTTTCTTCACTTCTAAAAGCAGCAGCAATTAAATGATATGGGAATTTCTCTTCTTTTACAGGCAATTCAATCATAGCCTCAGGAGCATCAATAAAAAAAGTAGCCTGTTGAATTTGCTCTTGTACTTTTTCTTGTACTTGTTTTTGAACCAATAGTGTTTGTGTTTCTATTTGGTTATCATAATAGGTTTTTCCACCATAAAAGCCACCAGCTAAAAACAACGTAATTACCGCTGCATATTTTACAAAGTTGTAATTTTTCTTTCTTTCTGGTGTAAAGACAATTGGTGCTTTTTCTTCCAAAGCTTCCACTTGTTGTTTGTAAACTTCTCTTTTTATTTCAGGTTGTACAAAAGCGCTTAAACCAAAAGCACTGGTTAAAAAGTTTACTGTATTTGTGGGTTCAAAAACAACATTTGATTCTCCATTTAAATGTAAATTCCCAATATTTTTTAATGCAATAGTTTCTAGAGCAATTAATTGTGCATTCCAAATAGCCACTTGATTCGCAATTTTATTCATTGCTTTCTCGTAGCTAATTTTTTCGTTAGTGGCAATATGATTCGCCAATAAACCATCATTGTTCTTAATGTTGGTATTGAAAGAAATTACTTTTTGTGGAGGCAAAAACGTACTTGCGCTTCCTTTTACTTGTGCCGAAATATTTTCTGCTATAAAAGCACCAAAGTTAGGAACCGTAACACATTGGTAACGATACAATAAATCCGATATGTATTTTTCAATCATCATAAGAACAAAGTTAGCGAATCAATAGCGATTTCAAAATTTTATCAACAAATTTTATTAACAATTTACAATTCTTAAAAATTGATAAATATCAGGTTTTGATTGCCAAAGACTTAGTACCTTTGGTATATTAAAAAAACATCATCATGTTACGATTACAAAATTTAGTTTTTGCGCTCACTTTTGTTCTGTTTTTAAGTTGTGGAAAAGAAAAAGAGCAAGAGTTTTTTGGTAAACAGGAAACGCCAGAAACTACCGAAAATCCCATAGTTACCAAAGGAAAAGAACTTTTTGAAGGCAAAGGAACTTGTGTGGCGTGCCATAAACCCGATGTGAAAGTTATTGGTCCATCTATCAGTGAAATTTCCAAAATTTATAAAGAGAAAAATGCCAATATGGTAAAATTTCTTAAAGGTGAAGGCGAACCCATTGTAGACCCGTCTCAATATGAAGTAATGAAAACCAATTTTTCTATTACCAAAAACATGTCAGACGAAGAATTACAGGCGCTTGAAGCTTATTTTTACAGCTTTAATTAAGAATTTTCTATAACTAATTTGAAGCCTACACGAGGAATATTTTCAATTCTCACGTGGGTTTCCTCTTTGAATATTTTTCGTAAACGGGAAATAAAAACATCCAAACTTCTTCCTGAAAAATAATCGTCGTTGCCCCAAAGTGAAGTCAATATTTTTTCTCTTTTCAACACGGTGTTGGTATTTTCAATAAATAATAACAATAAAGCCGATTCTCTTTCTGTTAAGGTAATTTGTTCTTTACTGTTGGTTAATTGGTAATTTTCTGGTTCAAAAGCAAAACTTCCAATGGTATATGATTTCTGGGTTTTTTCTATGTTTTTTTGACTTCTATTCAGGAAAATTTCGATTTTTAAAATGAGTTCTTCAATAGAATAGGGTTTCACCAAATAATCATCGGCACCTAATTTTAAACCTTTGATGCGGTCTTCTTTTAAGGTTTTGGCAGAAAGAAAAATAATCGGAATTTCTTCGTTGCGTTTTCTGATTTCAGTGGCAATTTCGAAACCATCCATATCAGGCAACATGATATCGAGCACGCACAAATCGAAAGTTTCTTGGCAAAATAGTTCAAAACCAGCTTTCCCATTGGCACAATGAACCACTTCAAAATGTTGTTCTAAATTATCAGCGGTTAAAAATGCCAAAGTTTCATCGTCTTCAACATAAAGAATGCGTTTTTTACTCATAAATATCTTTTTTTGGTATTCGAATAGTAATTTGTAATCCGTTTGATGTATTGGCAATTGTTACGTTCCAATGGTGCAATTGACATATTTTTTTCACATACGATAAACCAATGCCAAAACCTTCGATTTCCTTATTGTCTTCTCTTGAAACTCGGTAGAATTTATCAAAAATAAAAGGCAAATCTTTTTCTGGAATCCCTTGTCCGTTGTCTAAAAATTGCAATTCATAATTACTTTGATTTTCTTTCCAACTTATTTCAATTTCTGGCTTTTCATTGGCATATTTTACTGCATTTTCAATGACATTGTATATAATGTTGTAAAAATGAAAGCGATCAGCAAGAATAGTGATTGCTTTGTTTTCGTATGAAATGACTGCTTTTTTAGGGTATTTCAATGCAATATTTTCTTCAACCAATTCAATAGTTTTCAACCAATTGATTTTTTCTAATTGCAATTGAATTTGGCTACTTTCTACTTTGGCCAATGATAAAATTTGTTCGATATGTTGGTTCAACTTATTGCTTTGCTCAATGATGATATTTAAATAGCGACTTAATTTGGGGTTTTTGGTGATTTCATCTTGCGAACTCGCGTATTTGGAAGCAATTAAAATCGAAGAAAGTGGTGTTTTGAATTCGTGTGTCATGTTGTTGATGAAGTCACGTTGCAAATCGGTGTAATGTTTTTGCTTCAGCATCAACAAAACGGAATAAACATATATGATTAGCACACCAAATAACACCAATGTGAACAACCAATATTGCTGTAAGCTACTAAAATAACTTAATTGTAACTTGGGAAATCGAACGGCAAAATAATATGTTAAGTCTGAGTTTTTAGTAAAACAATTTTCGCATTTTTTCTTTGGTTTTCCATCGGCAGCAATATAATTTCCATAAACCATCTCATCTGTTGCGCAATTGTAAATGGCATATTCAAAATCTAAGTCGAGCTTGACTTTAGCAAATTCATTCTTTAAATAATGCTCTAAAATGTTGTTTTCAAAAACATCGTTAACATTGGCAATAAAATAGCTGTCATTTACTTTTCTGACATGATTTGCTGAGGGCAACAACGTGTTATTATCTCTATGAATTTTTTCAACAACATCTTGTAAAGCATAAAATATCTTGGCTTCTGATTCCTTTTTCTCAAAAGTATAGGCTTGATTTAACAAAAACAATTGCATTATAATTACTCCTATAATGGCTATTAATCCTGCTAGAATCACGCTATTTAATTTACTAAACTTCATTTATTTGAATTGTTCTTAATAACCGTTAACAACTAGTTAACAATCATTGACGATTGATTAACAACAAATTTACTATTAGTTTTTTTATATTTGTGATATCATTATCATTAAAACTAAAAAAATAAAATATGAAAGCATTAAAATTAACTGTATTAGCATTATTTGTGTCAGCATTTTCATTTGCACAAAAAGTAGAAGACAAACCTCAAACAGCAAAAATGCAAGTGAATTTACCATCTACAACTTCTGCTGCTAAGTGGGAAAAAGACACGCATGACTTTGGTGATTTAGAAAAAGGGAAGCCAGTTTCTTACGAATTTTCGTTTGTAAATACTTCTAAAGAGACTATTTTAATTACAAATGTAAAACCAGCATGTGGTTGTACAGCTACAAACTATACAAAAACGCCTATTAAACCAGGGGAAAAAGGAGTAGTTGAAGCAACTTATAATGCAGCAGCTCCTGGAGCATTTAACAAAACCGTTACAGTAACTACTAGCGAAGCTAATGCAGCTCCTAAAATTTTATTCATTAAAGGGAATGTTAAAACAGAAGATAGCCAACAAAAATCGGTATTACTAAAATAATATTCAAGAGTTTCTTATTAATTCTATTAAAGCCACCTAATTTCAGGTGGTTTTTTTATTTCCAAAAGCTAATAATTATTAATATTTTTACAATATGATAGACGCTTTTATAAAAACCCCATTGGGTATTGTAAAACTAACAGGAGATGAAAAAGGAATTAGAGAAATTATTATTTTAGATGATAATCTAGAGTCAGATACTATTCCAAAAGAATTGAAAGTTGCAGTAGAACAAATCCATGAATATTTTGAAGGGAAAAGGACTGCATTTACTTTTAAAATAAATCCTTTAGGAACTGAATTTCAACAAAAAGTTTGGAAAGTTTTATTGACAATACCATATGGAAAGACAATTTCTTATTTAGCACTTTCAAAGAAAATAGGTGATGTAAAAGCAATAAGAGCAGTCGCCTCTGCAAACGGCAAAAATCCATTGTGGATTGTTGTTCCTTGTCACAGAGTTATTGGGTCAGATGGTTCACTTACGGGTTATGCAGGGGGATTGTGGCGTAAAAAATGGTTATTGGAACATGAAAATCCTGTTAAACAAGAAAGTTTATTTTAATTTTTGTGTCAAAACCAAACAACTTTTTCTTATTTTTATAATAATCATTTTTAAAATTAAACATGAAAATCTTCAAAAAAACCTTCAAATGGTTTGCTATAGTTTTAATAAGTCTTGTTGTTTTGATGTACATCTTTGATGTTGATTATTTACTTCGAGCTGTCAGAACCATTTATTTTAAAGGATATACAACTGCTTTTCTAGAAGACTATAAAGAGTTTCCTAACCGAAAAATCGAGAAAGGAGTAGCACAACCTTGGGCAATGGCAAAAGATTACAATACTGTTTCCGCTACTGAAACATTAGAAAAAACCCATCAAGAATTACAAACCATTGCTTATGTAATTATTAAGAACGATAGTATATGGCATGAAAGCTATTTTGATGGTTTTGATCAAAATTCGAAATCCAATTCCTTTTCAATGGCCAAAAGTATCGTTACAATGGCAATGGGAAAAGCAATAATGCAAGGAAAAATTAAAAGTTTAGATCAAAAAGTAACTGATTTTTTTCCTGAATTAAAAGGAAAGTTTGCTAATGAAGTTACTGTTGGCGATTTATCTTCAATGGCATCTGGATTGAGTTGGGACGAACGTTATTACAGTCCGTTTTCTATTGTAACCAAAGCGTATTTTCATGATGATTTGAAAGGCGTAATTCTAGATTTAGAAATCAATGAAAAACCTGGAAAATCATTTAAGTATCTTAGTGGTGCAACACAATTATTGGCCATGTGCGTAGAAAAAGCTACCGGACAATATTTATCAGACTATGTTTCAGCACATTTTTGGCAACCAATGGGAGCTGAAAACGAAGCACTTTGGCAATTGGATCACGAATCAGACGGAATTGAAAAAGCGTACTGTTGTATTTCAAGTAACGCTAGAGATTTTGCCCGTTTTGGAAAATTGTATTTAAATAATGGGAATTGGAATGGAAAACAATTATTAGACAGCACATTCGTTAAAAAGTGTACAACACCGAGATTTGCCGAAAGTCCAGAATATGGTTATGGTTGGTGGTTGCATAATTTTTTAGGAAAAGATTTGTATTACATGCGCGGTCATTTAGGGCAATTTGTAATTGTGATTCCAGAAGATGACTTAATTATTGTGCGATTAGGACATATAAAAGGATTGCAAACGGAATCAGATCCGCATAGTGATGATTTATATGTTTATGTGGAAGAAGCTTATGAGATGTTGAAAATGAGAAAATAAATATTGAAATTATGAACGGGAATTTTTCAGCATTCAAGAATCGAGAAAGAATGAGTGAGCAAAAGAAAGTTGCCTCAAAAGAAAAATTTTTTTCAAAGAAAACAGCATTGGTTAATTCAAAATCCAAAACCACATTAGAGATAAACACAAATTTATCTCCAAATGAGCTAAATGAATTAAAAAATCAAATTAGAAATGAAAAGAAACAAAAACTAAAAAAATACAACATTCGATTTTTACTCTTTTTTGTCTTTGTCTTTATTTTAATATTTCTTTTTGCAATGAAAATGAATATCATATAACTTTTGGAAAATTTTCTGAATTAGACTAAGTAAAACTTGATACAAACAATAAACAATTAACCATCAACTATAAACTTGTAAAAATGATAGAAAAAATTAATCTAAACAACATTCTATTTTTAGACATAGAAACCGTTCCAGAATACAACAGTTACATGGGAATGGATGATGAAACCAAAAAACTTTGGGAACAAAAAACCCAATACCAAAGACGGGATGAAGTTACTGCTGAAGATTTCTACGAAAGAGCTGGAATTTGGGCTGAATTTGGAAAAATCATTACAATTTCTGTGGGTTATTTTACAAATAAAGCAGACATCAGAAACTTTAGAGTTACTAGTTTTTGGGGTGAAGAAAAGAAGATTTTACAAGATTTTTCGAATTTATTGAATACCCACTTTAATGGCGCCCAACATTTACTTTGCGGACACAACGCAAAGGAATTTGATATTCCGTTTATTGCCAGACGAATGATTATTAACGGTATTGCTTTGCCAGACAAACTAAATTTATTTGGAAAAAAACCTTGGGAAGTACCCCATTTGGATACTTTAGAATTGTGGAAATTTGGTGATTACAAACATTTTACGTCTTTAAAATTATTGACTAAAGTTTTAGGTGTTCCTTCGCCTAAAGATGACATTGACGGAAGTGAAGTTGCCAAAGTATTTTACATCCAAAATGATATTGACAGAATTATTACCTATTGTGAGAAAGATGTAATTGCTGTGGCTCAAGTTTTCCTTCGGCTAAGACGGGAAGATTTGTTAGTAGAAGATGAAATTATTCACGTATAAAAAAAGGGATTCCAATTGGAACCCCTTTTTTTTACTTATTATAATCTTATTTGTTGATTATGATTTTCTGTGTTGTTTTTGCAGCACCATTTTCAATTGATAATAAATAAACACCATTACTTACATTTTCAACATTTAATGTTTCCATCGTAGTATTAGATTTTTTATTCATTACAATTCTTCCTTGAACATCATATAACACATAAGTAGTTTCTCCCGTTAAATTTTCACCAAGATTAACATTGATGATTCCTTTAGAAGGATTTGGGTAAATTTTTAATGAGTTTAATGCATTTGAAGGAGTGTTAAGGGTAATATTACAAACTTCAATTCTAAAATTAGAAACTGTTCCTCCATCTCCATTATAAGGGTCGTCAATTAAAAGAGTCCATATTCCATCTGCATTAAGACCATTGAGATTACTCAAGCTTTCAACAGGAGCAATCAAGTCGAAAATTGCTGGCGGTGTTGTGGCACATTGAGGTTCACTTCCTGAGTCAACAAACACACAATTTATATCGTCTTGTTCAGTACAAGCTTCTCTAAGAAGAGTTATTACAGGACTTCCTATTGTAGCAGGGCCTCTTAAAGTAATAGTCATATCTTGCACCCAAGTATGGGTCATTTCTAAGGTAACTCGAAGTTCACCAATAGTTAATCCACCTGTAATTTCAATAGGAACACTAGCGCTAGAATTTGCTACCGTCGCTACCGTCGCGTCAGAGAAGTCAGTTGCTGTAAAAACATTTCCACAAGATAAAATACCTGTTGTAAAAGAATATATAGAAGCGTCATTAAAGTTACCTGAACCACATCTATTCGACGGATTAACTCTCCAATAGTATGTCGTTTCTTGTTGTAAGCCAGAAACCAATAAGTTTGAGTTGTTTGTATTCTGTTGTATTATTATTGGAATAAATGTTGGGCTAGTAGATAGCTGAACAGTATAACTTTCTGCATTTACGTCATTTTCCCAATCTAAATTAACAATAGTAGACGCCCCATTAAATCCATTTGTTGGGCTAGTTAAGTTTAATGGTTGAAAAGTGCTACCATAGATTTTTAATTTTTTAGATCTTGTTTCCGTTTCAGTTCCATTATTGCCTAATATTCCAACATTATAGTCTCCTGGATTTGCACCACTTAAGTTAGTTATTGTAAGTGTTACTAAACCATCAGCACTTAGGCTTAAAGGAGTTATAGTAGCATTTGCTCCTGCTGGTATCCCTACGGGACTGAAATTTGTTGTTCCAATACCCGTTTGCTTGTGATTAAAAGTATATGTTGCAGTTTCATTTGAACATTTAATTAAATCATCAGATGTTGAAGTAATGGCAAACGATGATGCAATACCTGTAATAACTAAAGAATAGTCTTGTTTTCCTGTAACTAAAGTTCCTTTATGAGTAATTGTAATAGTATAATCTCCAGCAACGGGGTTGTCTATCTTAACAACCTCAATATTATCTACATTGTTATCACCATTTCTAATAGCTCCTTCATTAGGATCAAGTTGTAATTTCCAAGGGAAATAAGTTGTTCCATCTTTTGTGATTCGAATATCTAAATCATTAATTAGAGATCTAAAAGTGTCATTAGGTTCTAAGCGTTGACCATTATTTGCTTCTCCTGGCAAATCAGTCCAAGAAATAGATGCAATTAATGGATTTGTTGCTCCCCCGTTTGATGTAACTGTCATGGTAAAAGAACCTCCTTGATTTAGAGTGTTTTCCGAAACCCATGAATTTAATCCGTTATCTCTTAAGGTCTCGGCTGCTTTTTTAGCATTTAATAATCCCCATCCAAAAATTGGGTCTGGACCTAAATCACCAGCATCATCAGCAGTATGACAAACTAGACCTTTCAAAGTAGCAGCTTTCATAAAGTAATTATATAACTGGTTGTGGTATTGCTGTAATATTAATAGTGTACCAGTAACGTTCGGTGCCGCCATAGATGTACCAGATAAACTTGCGGTTTGAGTATTACTACCACTACTCAGAGATGTCACTCCGGTTCCGTTTCCAGTAATATCTGGTTTAATTCTTCGGTCATCAGTAGGACCTTGACTACTTGAAGAATTGATTAATACATTATTTAATGTGCCGTTTGCATTAATTGTAGCATCTTGTGCATTAGCAATAGTAAGTACATTTTTAGAAACTTTATTTCCTACTAATTTATCAAACCCAAAAGCAACTGGGTCAGCATTATTGTTATTATTTCCATCATTTCCTGCTGAAAAAACAGGTAAATAATAAGGTGATAAATATGCAATTTCATCCCATGCTCTTGAATCTTCAACATAACTACCAATATACCAAGCAGGTAATGTATTACCTCCATTTGTAACTGGGACACCATATGAATGGTTAGAGACTAACATTCCAAGCAGCGATTCTGATAAAGCTTCAGATTCGTCATCAGTCCAGTTAAAAGTTCGTGCATTGGCTACTGGAGCCATACCTTTGATATTAGCCGAACCAGCACTCCACGGAGAAGCAATTACAGTTCCCGCAACGTGAGTGGCATGTTGACTATAAGTTGTCCCAAATTCATCATCAACGGTAACTACACGACCGCCAAATCCACTATGTGATCTTCTTACAGTTCCTCCATCCCAAACACGAGCAATCATGTTTTGACCGTCTAAAGTTAAGCCTAAACCTCCCCCAGAATTCAAATAATTAGTCCTTGTAGATATTGCAGCGGCAACATTATCTGTTTTTCTGTACAAAGGAAAACCTAATTTAGTTATTTTGTAAATCTCTTCAAAAGAACCATCCTCATGTTGAATAATAATCGGCCAACCATTTTTCTTCGCAGTTTCAAGAGCGATTTGTCTCTCTTTCTTTTCTCTCGAATTTACTTCAATTATTTTTTGTTGAATAGCTTCAACATCATAATTTTTTACAATTTCAGCAGACTGTTTTTGGTTTTGAGAAAAACCAAAATTTGTAATTGCAAGTAAAACAGATACTAAAAGTAGTTTGTTTTTCATGTTAGACATTGGGTATTAATAAATTAAAAATCAAAAATATATTTTTTTTATTAAATATTGCGCTAAACAATTCAAAAAAAACAATAAATTAACAAAAAAAAATATTTTTTAACTTTTTTGCTTTATAAAATAATTAATTAATAGCTTTTTAATTTCTATAAATTTATATTTACGAAAAAAACAACAACCCATGGTTTTAAGTAGATTTTGGTTGGCCATTTTTGTGTCATCAATTGTGTTTATTGTTGGAGGACTTTTTACTTCTTACAACTATTCTATCGATTATGTTTTGAACGGGAAAAAAGGGGATCCCATGCAAGTAGACGAACAATATTTGCAAAATCTTCCCGCTTTTATTCAAGATAGTATTCAAAAATCGCCTGAAAAGACTTTTGTTTTGAACCAAGTGACTTCTGATGCTGACACCACTTACGTCTACAAAAATCAGTCGGTTAAGATTTATAGTGGTGTGCAAGCCTCTGATGGTTTGTTGCCAACATGTAAAAGCAGTTTGTTTGATATTATTCTTCCATTAATAGCCTATTTAGCTTTTTTCTGTGGTCTCATGGAATTGCTTATAATTTCTGGTGCTGCTGAGCGATTGGCAACTAAATTGAGTCCGGCTTTTTCAAAAGTATTTCCTTCGGTTCCAAAGAATCATGAGTCGATTTCCTATATGACTTTAAATTTTGCTGCCAATTTCTTAGGATTAGACTCAGCTGCAACACCATTTGGTTTAAAAGCGATGCAAAGTTTGCAAGAAATTAATCCCGATAAAGACAAAGCTAGTGATGCACAAATCATGTTTATGTGTTTGCATGCTGCTGGTTTAACTTTAATTCCAACATCAATTATTGGTTACAGAGCAGCTGAAAATGCTGCTAATCCAGCGGATGTCATGTTGCCTTGTATTATTACTTCATTCATTGGAACTATTGCTGCTTTTATTTTGGTAGGAATCAAACAACGTATCAATTTTAAAAGTGCTTCCTTAGTTGTTGCTTTAATGACGGTTATTGGTGGAATTGTTGGATTATTATTTTACGTGAATAGTTTGGATTTAATTGGAAAAAATCATTTTACTTCCAATTTATCTGGATTGATGTTGGTATTTATTATTGGTTTTACCTTGGTATTTTCATTTATTAACGAAAAGAAATTCGTAGCTAGTAAAACTACCATATTTGATGCCTTTGTAACAGGAGCCAATAATGGTTTACAAACTGGAGTAAAGATTTTTCCTTATGTATTGGGAATGCTTGTTGCGATTTCGTTGTTTAGAAATAGCGGTTTGTTTGAAATGATTACACATGGAATTTCCTTTGTGTTTTCTCATATGGGTGTTGCTAAAGAGATTACAGATTCGCTTCCTGTTGCTATGCTGCGTCCTTTTAGTTCAGGTGGTTCTCGAGGTTTTATGATTGACGCCATGCGAACTTACGGGCCTGATTCCTTCACAGGAAGACTAAGTTGTATTTTCCAATGTAGCGCCGAAACCACTTTCTATGTTATTGCCGTTTATTTTGGTTCGGTAAATATTAAAAATACGCGTTATACTTTAGGAATGATGCTTTTAGTAGATTTAATTTGTGTAATTACAGCGGTTTTAGTAGCTAGTTGGTTTTTTTAAGAGATGAGTTTTTTTGAAGATATTTTTGTTGGGATAGGTCAAGAAATCTTTTACAGTTCATTCAAATGGATTGGTATATCAATTAAATGGATGTTTAATTTAGGTAAAAAACCAATAAGTGAAATTAGGAAGGAGAATTGGAATACTAGAATTGGTTTTATAGTTTTTTTAGTTCTAATAGGATTAATCATTTATTTTGTAAACTAAACATACAAGATTATTAAAATCTTGAGGTTTAAAAAAACAAAAATCCTTAACTTTACCCTTCAAAACAAACAACATTATGGACTTTATATACCAAGACCCGTATCCCATTCTTAAAGACGATACACCATACAAAAAATTAACTTCCGATTACGTAAAAGTTGAGCAATTAGGCGATAGAGAAATTTTAGTAGTTGATCCAAAAGGTCTAGAATTACTAGCTGAAGAAGCAATGTTTGATGTATCCTTTATGTTGCGAACCAAACATTTACAAAGTTTGCAAAACATCATTGATGATCCTGAAGCAACCGATAACGACCGATTTGTAGCTTATAATTTATTACAAAATGCTGCCGTTGCCGTTGAAGGTCAATTGCCTTCTTGTCAAGATACTGGAACGGCTATCGTAATGGCGAAAAAAGGGGAAAATGTGTTCACGGGTGCTGATGATGCAGAATGTTTATCTCGAGGAATTTTCAATACGTACCAAAAGAAAAACTTACGTTATTCGCAAATTGTGCCTATTTCGATGTTTGAAGAAAAGAATTCAGGTTCGAATCTTCCAGCGCAAATTGATATTTATGCCAAAAAAGGAGCATCGTATGAATTTTTGTTTTTAGCAAAAGGCGGCGGCTCGGCAAACAAAACATTTTTATACCAACAAACCAAATCGTTATTGAATGAAAAATCAATGACAGAATTTGTAAAAACGAAAATCAAAGATTTAGGAACATCGGCTTGTCCGCCTTATCATTTGGCTTTGGTTATTGGTGGAACTTCTGCGGAAGCTAATTTAGCGGCTGTTAAAAAAGCATCAGCGGGTTATTACGATCATTTGCCAACCACTGGAAATATGGCCGGTCAAGCGTTTCGCGATTTGGAATGGGAAGAAAAAGTGAAACAAATCTGCCATGAAAGTGGAATTGGCGCTCAATTTGGTGGGAAATATTTTGTGCATGATGTTCGTGTGATTCGTTTGCCTCGACATGCGGCTTCTTGTCCGGTTGGATTAGGTGTTTCTTGTTCGGCGGATAGAAATATTAAAGGAAAAATTACCAAAGATGGAATTTTCTTGGAGCAATTAGAAACCAATCCAAAACAATTTTTACCAGAAGTGGCACCACATTTAGAGCCAGCTATTGAAGTTGATTTAAACCGTCCAATGGCTGAAATCTTGGCAGAATTAACGAAATATCCAATCAAAACACGTTTGAAATTAAACGGAACCGTGATTGTAGCTCGAGATATTGCGCATGCCAAAATCAAAGAATTATTAGATGCTGGAAAACCAATGCCAGAGTATTTCAAAAACCATCCAGTTTATTATGCAGGACCAGCGAAAACTCCAGAAGGAATGCCATCAGGAAGTTTTGGACCAACCACCGCAGGAAGAATGGACGTTTATGTAGACGAATTCCAAGCGGCTGGCGGAAGCATGATTATGTTAGCCAAAGGAAACCGAAGCAAACAAGTTATGGATGCGTGCAACAAATACGGCGGATTCTATTTAGGTTCGATTGGTGGACCTGCTGCAATTTTAGCTAAAGAAAACATCTTATCGGTTGAAGTAGTAGATTTCCCAGAATTAGGAATGGAAGCAGTAAGAAAAATTGAAGTAAAAGATTTCCCTGCTTTTATTATTACGGATGATAAAGGGAATGACTTTTTTATGAATCTGTAGAGTATTAAGATTGAAGAATTAAGTATTAAGACAAACCTGTAAGTTGAAAGACTTGCAGGTTTTTTGCTTATTTAATTTTATAAATCTGTTAAGGAATTAAATGAAGTATTTTTATAAACCACAAAATATTATAATTTTTTAGGGTTTAAACCACAGTAAATTATATTTATGAAAAATTTCCCAGCTTTTATTATTACGGATGATAAAGGAAGTGACTTTTTTATGAATCTTTAGTTGAAGAAAATAGAGATTAGAAGTTAGAAAATAGACAAACCTGTGAGTGGAAAGACTTGCAGGTTTTTTATTTGATGATTATAGAATTTGTCATAATTAATGTCTGATCTAAACCTTCATCAGTTAAATTACCAGTTACCAAAATTTCTTTCTTTTCTAATAATTGTACTTCATCTGATTTGTTATCAAAAAGCACAATAATTTTCCTTTTTATTCCTTTATATAGTATTTCTGCTGATAAATAATAATGTCCACCATCCGCTCCATTAGATAAAACATTATATTCTGAAAATTTAAGTTGAAAAATCATTATACAATACTTTACTCCACAAACAAAACCAATCCTTTCAAATAATGACCTTCTGGATGATAAATATTTGTTGGGTGATCGGGTCCTTGTTCTAATTTGTGTAAAACTCTAATGTTTCTTCCCGTTTCTATGGCTGCTGCTGCAACAGTGTTGTAAAATAAAACATCGTCAATAACTTGAGAACACGAGAACGTGAATAAAATTCCGTTTGGTGCTAAGGCTTTTAATCCTGCTATATTTAAACGTTTGTAGGCTTGCGTTGCGGTGTGCTTGCTTTTGATACTTTTTGCAAATGCTGGCGGATCCAATACAATCACATCATAAATTTGGTGGTTTTCTTTCATGAAGTTGAACACATCATCAGCTACTGCCTTATGATTGGCATTTGGATAATTTAACTCCATATTACTGGCGGCTAAATCCACGGCTTTTTGAGAAATATCTACCGAAGTTACTAATTCGGCTCCAGCACTCATGGCGTAAATGGAAAATCCGCCTGTGTAACAAAAGGTGTTTAGTACTTTTTTGCCTTTTGAGAATTCGCCTAATAATTTACGGTTTTCGCGTTGGTCTAAGAAGAAACCTGTTTTTTGACCTTCTACCCAATTTACTGAAAACAAAATATTGTTCTCTCTAGCAACCGCTTCTGCTTTGTTTCCAAATAAGAAATAATCGGTTCCTGTGTTCGGTAAAGTTCCTGAGCTTTTGCAATAAATGGTTTCGCAATAGTCTGGAAAATTTGATTTTATAGCTTCAGCGATTTGCTCCATTTGAAGAAAAACACCTGTTGAGTGTGCTTGAATTACCCAATTTTTATCGTAGTAATCAATAATTAATCCCGAAATGCCATCGCCTTCTCCGTGAATGACACGGAACGCATTGGTTACTTCTAGATTCAATATTTTCAAACGTAATTCCCAAGCGGATTGTAATTTTTTGTTCCAAAAGTTTTCAGAAAAAGTTTCATCGCCGAAAGTCAAAATACGAACTACGATACTTCCTTTATCACTAAAATATCCTGTTCCTAAATGTTGGTTTTTCGAATCAACTACATCTACCACTTCACCATCGTTTATTTCGCGACTCACGCCATAAACCGCGCCACTGAAAATCCAAGGATGACGACGTTGTATAGATTTTTCTTTACCTGATTTTAGAATTACTTTTGGTAAACTCATTTTCTTTAAAATATATAAAAACCTGACAGGTCTCTGAAACCCGTCAGGTTTAAAATTATAAACTCTTTTATTAATCGATTTTCATTTCTGGAATTTCTCCTTCAATAATTAATTCCGCCTCTGTTGCTTTGATGATGTCTTGCACTGAAACGCCTGGCGCTCTTTCTAACAATTTGAAACCTTTTGGAGTTACTTCAAGTACCGCTAATTCAGTTACTACTTTTTTCACACAACCAACTCCAGTTAGTGGAAGCGAACATTTTTTAAGAATTTTTGATTCGCCAGCTTTATTCACATGCATCATAGCTACGATAATATTTTCAGCTGAAGCTACTAAATCCATTGCACCACCCATTCCTTTTACCATTTTTCCTGGGATTTTCCAGTTGGCAATATCGCCATTTTCAGAAACTTCCATGGCACCAAGAATTGTTAAATCTACTTTTTGGGCACGAATCATTCCAAAACTAAAAGCCGAATCAAAGAAACTTGCTCCAGGTAAAGTCGTAATGGTTTGTTTTCCAGCGTTGATAATGTCAGCATCTTCTTCTCCTTCGAAAGGAAACGGACCCATTCCTAAAACTCCATTTTCCGATTGAAATTCTACCGAAATATCCGTGCGAACATAATTGGCAACTAAAGTAGGTATTCCGATTCCTAAGTTTACATAGTAACCATCTTTTACTTCTTGTGCAATTCGTTTTGCGATTTGATTTTTATCTAATGCCATGATTAACTTCTTTGTCTAACAGTTCTTTGCTCAATTCTTTTTTCAAATTTCTCACCTTGAAAAATATGGTTTACCATAATTCCTGGGATGTGAATTTCGTTTGGATCTAATGTTCCTGCTGGAACTAGTTCTTCTACTTCGGCAATCGTAATTTTAGCTGCTCCCGCCATTGGTGCATTGAAATTACGAGCGGTTCCTTTGAAAATTAAGTTTCCTGCTTCGTCGCCTTTCCATGCTTTTACAATGGAGAAATCAGCTTTGAAAGCGTATTCTAAAACGTGCATTTTTCCATTGAATTCTCGCACCTCTTTTCCTTCAGCTACTTCAGTTCCGTAACCTGCAGGTGTAAAGAAAGCCGGAATTCCCGCTTGAGCTGCTCTGCATTTTTCTGCCAATGTTCCTTGTGGCGTTAGTTCTACTTCCAATTCGCCTGAAAGCATTTGACGTTCGAATTCTGCATTTTCTCCTACGTAAGAAGAAATCATTTTTTTGATTTGACGTTTTTGCAATAGTAATCCCAAACCAAAATCGTCAACTCCAGCGTTGTTTGAAATACAAGTTAAGTTGGTTACATTTTTACGTACCAATTCAGCAATACTATTTTCAGGAATACCACACAATCCGAAACCACCAAGCATGATAGTCATTCCGTCTTGAATTCCGTCTAAAGCTTCTTGTACGTTATTTACTTTTCTAGAAATCATTTTTTTATGGTTTAAAGTCAAATTGATCTAAATCGGGTTGGTCTTCATCAATAGAATCTTTTTCTATTGGTTTCCAACAATCCACTTGAATATTTATTTTTTCCGGTCTTTCAAAAGCTTGTTTGGATACCGTTAAGGTTTCATCGTTATAACATTTTTGCATGAAAAGTCCCCAAATAGGTAATGCCATTGTAGCTCCTTGTCCGTAAAGAGTTTGTCTAAAATGTGCAGCCCTATCATCATTTCCTACCCAAATTCCAGTGGCTAAATTGGGAACCATTCCAATAAACCATCCATCGGAATTGTTTTGAGATGTTCCAGTTTTACCAGCAATTGGGTTGGAGAATGAATATTTGTATTGGGTTAAACCACTAACACCACCCCAGCGCAAACGTTGACCAGTTCCTGATTCGGTTACACCTTCTAATAATTTTACGATTGCGTAAGCAACATCTTTATTCATTACATCTTTACTTTCAGGAATGAATTGCTGCAGTACTACACCGTTTTTATCTACAATTTTAGTGATAAATGAAGGTTTTATAAATACTCCTTGATTAGCAAATGTACTAAAAGCACCCACCATTTCACTTACAGTAATATCTACTGCACCAAGTGCAATTGCAGGTTGTTCTGGAATTTTTGTAGTAACTCCTAATTCTTTGGCTAAATCAATTACTGCATTAGGTCCAACTCTGTCCATTAATTTTGCTGAAACGGTATTTATGGAGTTGGCAAGCGCATTTTTCATGGTAACCATCCCTTTAAATTCACCAGTGGAGTTTCTGGGTGACCAAGCAGCATCAATATTCCATTTTCCTTTTGGCATAGTAAACGGCGCGTCAATAATGGAATCACATGGTGACATTCCTAATTGTTCAATAGCAGTGGCATACACAAAAGGTTTGAAAGTAGAACCGACTTGTCGTGCTCCTTGACCCACGTGATCGTATTGGAAATATTTGTAATCGATTCCGCCAACCCAAACTTTGATATGTCCCGTTTGTGGTTCCATAGCCATCATACCAGTTTGTAAAAAGTGTTTGTAGTAAATGATAGAATCTCTAGGAGTCATTATCGTGTCTCTTTCGCCTTTCCAAGTAAAGATCTTCATATTTCTTTTTACTTCAAAAGATTTGATGATTTCTTCTTCTGATTTTCCTTCATCTTTCAATAAACGCCATCTTTCAGAAGCTTTCATCGCTCTTGAAATAATAGATTCAGTTTCTGCATCAGAAATATTTACAAAAGGAGCGTTTTTTCTTCCTTTAGCTAAATCGAAGAATTTTGCCTGTAATAATGTTAAATGCTCTTGAACAGCTTCTTCCGCATATTGTTGCATTTTAGAATCAATGGTTGTGTATATTTTTAAACCATCACGATAAATATCATATTCTGTTCCGTCTTCTTTTTTGTTTTCTTTCACCCATTTTTTCATGAAGTCTCTCAAGTATTCTCTAAAATAGGTAGCACTCCCTTGACTATGACTTTCGGGTTTAAAATCTAAAACAACTGGTTTTACTTTTAATTGTTCTTTTTCAGCTTCGGTAAGAAATCCGTTTTTAACCATTTGATCATAAACCGTATTTCTTCTGTTGAAAACCTTTTCTTTTCTCTTCTCCCTTGCTGGATTATACAAAGAAGGATTCTTTAACATCCCAACGAAAACAGCTGCTTCTTCTATAGTTAAATCTTTAGGTTCTTTGTTAAAATAGATTTTAGATGCCGAACGAATTCCTACTGCACCATTAACAAAATCCACTTCATTGAAATACATAGCAATGATCTCCTTTTTGGTATATTGACGTTCTAAACGAACAGCAATAATCCATTCTTTTATTTTTTGAATGACACGGTAAACAATGTTTTTTGAGCCATCTGCACCATGAAACAAGTTTTTTGCCAATTGCTGTGAAACGGTACTTGCTCCTCCACCTTTTCCTAGTTTCACTACTGCGCGTAAAGTTCCACGAGCGTCAATTCCTGAATGCTCGTAAAAACGTTCGTCTTCAGTAGCAATTAAAGCGTTAACTAAATGTTCTGGAAGGTCATCGAATTTAACAGGTACACGGTTTTCGGCATAAAATTTACCAATAATTTCTCCATCAGAAGAGATAATTTCTGTGGCAATATTAGAATCTGGATTTTCTAGTTTTTCAAAACTTGGCATTTCTCCAAATAATCCCCAAGAAGCAAATAAAAATAAAAGGATTATACCAATTATACTGTAAACAAATGCTTTCCAAAACCAACGAACTTGCTTAGAAAAGTTGGTATTTTCTGTTTTTTTTGTTGCCATAAATTAGTTTGTTTTTTCGATTCTAAAACCTACTTCTGTTACTCCGTTTAATTCCAAATCGCCTGAAACATCTCCTGTTTTTCTTAAAGCTTGCGATATTTTTACCGAGTAAGTTCCCGCTTTATTGAATTTAAAATTTTCTTGGTACCACAATTTACTTTCTTTCACATCTGAAAAACCTTCGCCCATTAGTTTTCCATCAGGAAAAGCCATGTCGTATTCTAATGTATCTATTTTTACCAAACTATCTGGTTGCGTAAGCGCCACAATTACATATAAATTGTTGTACGGATAATCATTATTGTTTCTAATATTCAAAAACAAATTATAAGGATTGATGGTGTCGTTTTGTTCAAAAACAAATTGAACAGCATCCTTTTTTTTCCAGGAACCATCTAGTTTTCGATATTCATCGAATACACGTTTTTCATCGCAGGAAATAAACAGCAATGAAATTCCTATTGCAAATAATAAATCACTCTTTTTTAGGCGCATTTTTTTTATTAATTGTAGCGGGTTTGCGACGTTTTTTGTTTTTATTTGGTTTTCCTTTTGGCTTGTCAAAACGTGTTAAGCTGTCTTGACCAACCGCATTTTGGAAATTCTTTTCAATTTCTTTTGTTATTTCAACCGCATAATCTTCAATTGCAGCTATCTTTCTACTTTGCTTGTTTTCTGCTAAAATTTCCTTCACTTGGCTTACCGTTAATACATGCCAAAGTGCCGATTGATTTTCATAAGAAAACCACATTAGCTCTTTAAAAATATCCACTTTTTGGCAAACGGCTGTTCCTTTGTCGGTATGTAATTTGGTGTCCATACTTGGAAAATCTTTCAGCGCATCCAAATACGTATCCAATTCATAATTCAAACAACATTTTAATTTACCACATTGTCCGGCTAATTTTTGTGGATTAAGCGATAATTGTTGGTAACGAGCTGCCGCAGTATTCACACTTCTAAAATCAGTTAACCAAGTGGAACAACATAACTCTCTTCCACAAGAACCAATTCCACCCAAACGAGCAGCTTCTTGACGGAAACCTACTTGTTTCATTTCAATTCTTGTGCTGAATTCGCGCGCAAAATCTTTAATCAATTGACGGAAATCCACACGTTCGTTCGCCGTATAATAAAAAGTAACTTTCGAATTGTCACCTTGCACTTCCACATCAGAAATTTTCATTTCCAATTTTAGAGCTATGGCTATTTCTCTTGCTTTAACTTTTATGGTTTCTTCTTTATTTCTTGCGGTACTCCAAATATCAATATCTTTTTGAGAAGCTTTTCTGTAGACTTTTGGTAATTCGCCCAAATGATCCACTGCTTTTTTCTTCATTTGAATTTTTACCAATTCACCAGCCAAACTTATAATTCCCACATCGTGTCCTGGAGAAGCCTCAGTAGCTACAATGTCACCAATTGACAACGATAATTTTTCGGTATTTCTAAAAAATTCTTTTCTTCCGTTTTTGAATCGAACTTCTACACAGTCGAAAGGCTCTTGACCGCTTGGTAAAGACATATTGGCTAACCAATCAAAAACCGTTAATTTATTGCAGCTTCCGGTGCCACAACTCCCATTATTATTACATCCTTTTGGAACTCCATCTGTGGTTCCTGTGGAACAATTTGTACATGCCATAATTTCAAATATATGTTGATTGTCCGAAAAGCGGACTACGTTTCTAAAATGTTTTTGTGTGTAAAGATATTATTTTTTTACTAAAGGTTTACGCTTTAGATTGCAAACTTCAGCAAAAACAAAAACCTATTTCATTTAAAAACGAAATAGGTTGGTTTATAGTATTGTAAAACAAAAAATTAGGTTTCTTTTACAGTAATAATATGCACCGGACAAGCTTTTGCAGCCAATTCACAATTTTCTACAATAGTGTGGTCTGCTGATTTTAAAGTGTGAAACCCTTTGGCGTCAACCGATTTTATTAATACTGATTTTCCGTCTTTTTTTGACATTTGAAATTGTGCAGGTGCCATTTCCACACAGTAATTACACCCAATGCATTTATCTCTTTGAAGCGTAATAATGACCATTAGTTTTCAACAATTTTATACATTTTGTCCGATAAACGAATGCGGAAAGGCACTTTTAAAGTACAACTATCTCCTTTGGTTGCTTTTTCAGAAGTGGCATCATTCACGAAAAAATCTTCTAAAATTAATTCTTGCGCTCCAGTTGACGGACCTGTAATTAAAATTTTATCGCCTTTTTTGATATCGTAAGCTTCGATTTTGAATTCGGCTATGCTTGATTTAGGAAAATAATGCACTCCTTTACCAACATATACTTTTTTCTGAGTGGCATTAGAACCTGGGTTATCTGACCATTCGCCTAATTTTTGTCCCAAATAATAACCGCTCCAAAAACCACGATTATAAACGGTTGCCAAAGCTTCCATCCAAGTATTGATTTTTTCTTTCGTAAACGTTCCTTCGTAATACGAATCGATAGCTTCGCGATAGGTTTTGATAACCGTTGCCACATAATCAGCTGCTCGTCCACGACCTTCAATTTTTAGAACTTTGATTCCGGAATCAATTACTTGATCAAGAAAATCTAACGTACATAAATCTTTTGGCGACATCATGTATTCGTTATCGATTTCAATTTCAAAACCTGATTCTTGGTCAATTACGGTATATTTTTTACGGCAATTTTGTTTGCAAGCACCACGATTGGCAGATGAATTATGCGAATGTAAACTCAAATAACATTTTCCTGAAACCGCCATACACAAAGCGCCGTGACCAAAGATTTCAATTTCTACCAAATTACCACTTGGCCCTTTTATTTGCTCTTTTTCAATATCATCGGTGATTTTTTTCACTTGACGTAAACTCAACTCGCGAGACAATACAATCGTATCTGCAAACATCGCGTAAAATTTTACCGTTTCAATATTAGTTACATTCAATTGCGTAGAAATATGCACTTCCATTCCCATTGTGCGAGCTGTCATAATCACCGCTTGGTCCGATGCGATAACGGCTGTGATTCCAGCTTCTTTGGCTTTGGTTAAAAGTGTTTTTACAATCGACAAGTCATGATCGTAAATAATCGTATTTAATGTTAGATAAGTTCTAACGTTTTTTTCGTTGCAACGACGGGCAATTTCTGGTAAATCGTCTAAAACGAAATTTACTGTTGCACGAGCGCGCATATTCAATTGCTCCACACCAAAATAAATGGAATCGCAACCATTGTCTAATGCCGCTTGCATGGATTCGAAATTTCCTGCAGGTGCCATTAATTCTATCCTTCCCGAAGTTGTCATTAGCTAATAATTTTAAATAATTTATCAGATAATCGTACTCGGAAAGGCACTTCAAAAGTTACTTTATCTCCAACTTTCGCAGATGAATTTTCACTTCCGTTTACTAACATTTTTTCTAAAACTAATTCTTGGTTTCCAGTTGTTGGTCCAGAAATTAAAATTTTATCACCAACATTTAATTCTTGATTTTCTATAACGAAAAGTCCCACTTGTGCTTTTACATAATAATGTTCGGCTTTACCAAGTAACACTTTTTTTACTTTTATTTTCTGACGAATGTCTTTCGTTTTCTCAACTACAGCCAAAGGTTTGTCAGACAATTCTCCTGAATGTTTGAATTTCAAATTTTCTGATTTTCCTTTTCTGAATACTTTATTTCCGACTTGTTTTCCACGACGTAATTTTACTTGCTCGGCTAATGGTAAATGCGTGATTTCTAAACATTCGGTAGAACAACAATTTTCCATTGCGGCTTTACATTCGTCACATTGAATGAACAATAAATGGCAACCGTCGTTCAGACAATTGGTATGATTATCGCACGGTTTTCCACATTGGTGGCATTGCGAAACGATATCATCGGTAATTCTTTCACCTAATCTGTGGTCAAAAACGAAGTTCTTTCCGATGAATTTGCTTTCCAAGTTTTCTTCTTTGATTTGCTTGGCATAATTGATAATTCCGCCTTCCAATTGGAATACATTTTTAAAACCTTGGTGTTTGAAATAAGCTGATGCCTTCTCGCAACGAATTCCGCCAGTGCAATACATCACCAAGTTTTTATCTTCTTTAAAATCTTTTAATTGCTCGTTGATAATTGGTAACGATTCACGAAAAGTTTCAACATCAGGAGTGATTGCGCCTTTAAAATGACCAATTTCACTTTCGTAGTGATTCCTGAAATCTACTACAATGGTGTTTGGGTCTTCTAATATTTGGTTAAACTCTTTGGCTTTTAAATGCACACCGATATTGGTTACGTCAAAAGTTTCATCGTTCAAACCATCGGCTACAATTTTATCACGAACTTTTACGGTTAGTTTTAAAAACGAATGATCATCATGTTCTACGGCTACATTCAAACGAATGCCACGCATGAAATCATACGCTTCTAAAGTTTCGCGAAAAGCTTCAAAGTTTTCTGCTGGAACACTCATTTGAGCATTGATTCCTTCTTTGGCTACATAAGTTCGACCAAGAGCATCAAGTTTGTTCCATTCGATAAATAAATCGTCGCGAAATTTTTTGGGATCTTCAATTTTGGCATACGCATAGAAAGACAAGGTTAATCGTTGTTTACCTGCTAAATCAATTAGCTCTTTTCTTTCTTCTGCGCTTAAGGTGTTGTACAGTTGCATGCTATAAACGTTTAAGTGAGAAATATGTTATGAATTCTAAATGGAAGAATTCGAGGGCAAAGGTAATAAAATTGATTAAAAATCAAATATTTAAAAAGGATAGAAAACATATTAACAATTTTTGGAGCAATTGAAAAAAAATGTATTTTTACAGAAAAGAATTGTAATCAATTTAAAGCCAAATATTATGAGTTCAGACAAAGAAGCAAAATTAAAAGCCTTACAACTAACATTAGACAAACTTGACAAAACGTACGGAAAAGGAACGGTAATGAAACTGGGCGATAGCGCTGTTGAAGAAGTTGAAGCTATTCCTTCGGGTTCATTGGGAATTGATTTAGCCCTAGGTGTAAATGGTTATCCAAGAGGAAGGATTATTGAAATCTACGGACCAGAATCGTCAGGTAAAACTACGTTAACATTACACGCCATAGCAGAAGCTCAAAAGGCAGGAGGAATCGCAGCATTTATTGATGCGGAACACGCATTTGATCGTTTTTATGCTGAGAAATTAGGTATCGATATCGACAATTTAATCATTTCACAACCGGATAACGGTGAACAAGCATTAGAAATTGCCGAAAGTTTAATCCGTTCGGGAGCGGTTGATATTGTGGTAATTGACTCAGTTGCTGCTTTAACGCCAAAAAGTGAAATTGAAGGTGATATGGGTGATTCTAAAATGGGGTTACACGCACGTTTGATGTCGCAAGCGTTGAGAAAATTAACAGGAACCATTCACAAAACGAACTGTACCGTGTTTTTTATTAACCAATTACGTGATAAAATTGGAGTGATGTTTGGAAGTCCAGAAACAACAACTGGTGGAAATGCATTGAAATTTTATGCTTCGGTTCGTATTGACATTCGTAAGTCTACTCAAATCAAAGATGGAGATAATGTTATTGGAAATAGAACCAAAGTAAAAGTCGTTAAAAACAAAGTAGCACCACCGTTTAGAACGGCAGAATTTGATGTAATGTATGGTGAAGGAATTTCAAAAGTAGGTGAAGTATTAGACTTAGCAGTAGAATTTGAAATTATAAAGAAAAGCGGTTCTTGGTTCAGTTATGGTGAAACCAAATTAGGACAAGGAAGAGATGCTGTTAAAGCTTTGATAAAAGACAATCCAGAATTGATGGATGAATTGGAACAAAAAATCAAAGAAACCATAAAAGAAAATAACGCATAACAATGAATCCCGAAAAATTTCGGGATTTTTTTATACCTTAACGCAACCTTTTGTGTTTTTTTGAATCTTTAAATTAAACCAAGTTAGAACAAATGAAAAAAATAGTAGCAATTTTAGGTTTATTTTTTATTTTATCTTCATGTAGTGTGAATGAAGACGCTAATTTTAGACTAACACTTTTACCAATTGAATCTGTTGAGGTTCCTGATCAGTTTCAGTTGGGGCAAACCTATGAAATTACCTATAGATATTATAAACCAACATCATGTTATGCAAGTGATGGAGTTCATTATGATAGTTATTTAAACGAAAGAACTTTTGCAGTAAGGAATCTTTATAGAGAAAGATCTTCTTGTGTTCCTACAAATGAGGTTTTGGTTGAGGAAACGTTTCAATTTTATGTTACAAGTAATGGTAGTTATATTTTTAAATTTTGGAATGGAATCAACGACAATGGAGAATATGTTTTTCTAGAATATGAAATTCCTGTTGTAAACTAAATAAAATTTCATCTTGAATCTTGAGCAACTTATACATGAATGCTGCAAAAATAACACTAAAGCACAAGAGCAAATTTATCGCTTACTAGCGCCTAAATTGTTTTCCGTGTGTTTAAAGTATTCACGTAATCATGAAGAAGCTAAAGATAATTTACAAGAGAGTTTTTTAATCATTTTTGACAAAATAAAGCAATTTAACAGAATTGGTTCTTTTGAAGGCTGGGCTAAACGAATTGTAATCAATTATGTTTTACAACAATACAGAAAACAAAGTGTTTTTGAAATTGTTTCAGAGAAAATTCCAGCCGATGAAGAGATTGAAATTGATGATGATTTAATAAGTATTGAGTTTTTAACTAAAATCATTCAAGAATTGCCTGATCGTTATCGCTTGGTCTTTAATTTATACGTTTTAGATGGATATTCACATAAGGAGATTGCTGACATGTTAGCAATTTCAATTGGAACATCAAAATCAAATTTAGCAAGAGCAAAGGCTATTCTAAAAAGTAAAATTGAACTCAACAATACCTTAGAGGTAAAAAAAAGTAAATGAAAGAGAATAAAAACATAGAAAGATTATTTCAAGAGAAATTCAAAGATTTTGAAGTTCTTCCGCCTGAAGATTCTTGGAATTTGATTGCTAATAAGTTAAAAAAAGACAAACAAAAAAGAAGAATAGTTCCTTTCTGGTATCAATTTTCTGGTGTTGCTGCATCTTTTGTCTTACTCAGTTATTTGTCTTTTAATTTTCTAATCAATGAAAGCGAACAAGATAATCCTAATGATGAGAAAAACATTTCGCTAGAGATTAATAGTTTAAAGTCAAATGAAAAAACTAAAGAAACTAATGATTACGAAGAAGAAGTTCTAGTTTTTGACACAAAAAAACAATCTAACGAAAAAGGCTTAGTTGAAATTTTAGAAACAAATCAAAAAAATGCTATAATTGTTTCAAGAGATGATAATCAAAAAAGCGCAAACAGAAAATTAAATAATAAAAAACACCATGTTAACAAAGCTACTTTTAATAAAATAAGCAGTTCTGTTTCAAATAAGGACAACATAATAGTTTCAACTTCTAATACTAATAAAAAACACAAAGAAGCAAAATTAGGTTCAAATAAAAATGCTATAGAATCAACTTTTTTAATTGATAATTTATCTGAAAATAATATTTCTAAAATTAATAACAATCAAAATAGAGATTCTAGTTTTACAAATCAGGTTTTGGTTTTTGTAGACGAAACTGTTTCACAAGATAGTATTGTTTTGGTTCAGATTTCTGAAGATATTAATCCGTTAGAAAAATTGTTAAAAGAAAAAGAACTTGGGAAGAATGCTAATGAAAAAGAAAACACAAGTAAATGGGCGATAAGTTCCCAAGTATCGCCTATTTATTTTAATACTGTTTCTCGTGGCTCATCACTTGGGGAGCAATTTATGGAAAATTCTAAAAGCTTTGTAAATTCAACTAGTTATGGAGTAGGAGCTTCTTATGAGTTATCTAATAGAATAACGTTACGATCAGGAGTAAATTCTTTAGCTTTTGGATATGACACAAATGAAGTAATTTATGACATGTCTTTAAGGAATATTGATAATTCGTCTTCATATATCACAACGAGTTCAAGTTATTCAAATGTAGTCTTGAAATCCAAGTTTTCAAGTCCTGGGTTAATGACCGATGTAGGAAATTTTAAAGAAGAAAATATAGGTTCTTTGAGACAAAATATAAGTTATATTGAAGTGCCTATGGAGTTGATTTATAAAGTACTAGACAAGAAATTTGGGATTTCATTAATTGGGGGTATGAGTACTTTATTTTTAAATGACAACTCTGTTTCCCTTGTAGCGGAAGGCGTGCAAATTGAAATAGGTAAAGCAAACAACTTAAACGAATTACATTTCAGTAGTAACTTCGGTTTGGGTTTTAAATATACGTTTTGGAAATCATTCAATGCTAATTTCCAGCCTATGCTTAAATACCAAATCAATCCCTTTAGTGAAAATGCCGGTAATTTCAAACCCTATTTTATTGGTTTGTATTCTGGTATAAGTTATCAATTTTAATAAGCTTTGTTGGTTAAGCTTATTTAGTTAAGTTATCGGTTTGTTCCGAAACAAAAAAAAGTCCTTAATTGCCAAGGACTTTTTTATTTTTAATACTTCAAATCTTTTAAAATAACATTTCTTGCTTGTTCTTTTATTTGGTTTTTATCTTCCAATGTTAAACCTTTTGTTGTGATAAACGGATGAACCTTAACACGCATTCTACCGGGTTTTCCACTAAAAAAAGTAAACGAAAAACGTTTTTTGTTATCAATAAAACTCATAGGAACAATCGGGATTTGATGTTCAATTGCCAATCGAAAAGCACCATCTTTAAATTGATCTAAAATAACGCTCTCATCGTCGGGAACGCCACCTTCTGGAAAAATACAAATACTCAATCCTTGATGCAAGCGTTGTTGAGCCAATTCAAAGACTTTATATCTACTTTTGCTACTGCTTCTATCAACTAAAATACAAACCCGTTTATAAAAAAATCCAAAAATCGGAATCTTTGCTAATTCTTTTTTTCCCACAAAAACAAACGGATTGTTTTTTACCACGACCAACATCAACATAATGTCTGTCATCGAAGTGTGATTGGCAATCAACATATAACTTTGACCTTTTTCTAGCTTTTCATCCCAATCTATTCTATAATAAAATCCCATTCCCCAAAGTACAAATTTTGCCCAAAAACGAGCCACTTTATAAAATTGTGGATACGTTTTTTCCGAAATTACCAAAACCAATAAAATTGGAGCTAAAACTATAATCGGAAGTAAAACCAAAAGATAAAACCAAATACGATAAAAAAAGGTGATAGGATATTTTAAAAATTTCATGAATCAGATTTGTTTGTTTTTCAAAAGTAAGCAATTTAATAATACTTAGAACTACTACTACACACTTCACACTTTGTACTTTAAACTTTCTACTTTTTGCTTTACATTTGCAATTCAGAATAACACTTAAAACTTTGCGAAGCCTTGCGAAATAACTTTGCTGCTTTGCGTTAAAAAACAACCATGGCAAAAATTTTAACTGGAGTACAAAGTACAGGAACACCACATTTAGGAAATTTATTAGGAGCAATTTTACCAGCAATCGAAATGGCAAATAATCCTAAAAACGAGTCTTTTTTATTCATTGCTGATTTGCATTCGATTACGCAAGTCAAAAATGGAGCAGAATTGAGACAAAACACGTATAGCGTTGCAGCTGCTTGGTTGGCTTGTGGTTTAGATACTAAAAAAGTAACGTTTTATCGCCAATCAGATGTTCCTCAAACAGCGGAATTATCCTGGTATTTGAGTTGTTTTTTTCCTTACCAAAGGTTAACGTTAGCGCATTCGTTCAAAGATAAAGCCGATAGATTAGAGGATGTAAACGCTGGTTTGTTTACTTATCCAATGCTAATGGCTGCGGATATTTTATTGTACGATGCCGAATTTGTTCCCGTTGGAAAAGACCAATTACAACATTTGGAAATCACGCGTGATGTAGCGTCAAGATTCAACCACCAAATGGGCGAAACTTTTGTGTTGCCAGAAGCAAAAATTGACGACAATGTCATGATTATTCCAGGAACAGACGGACAAAAAATGAGCAAATCACGTAATAACTTCATCAATATTTTCGTTGACGATAAGTCATTGCGCAAGCAAATCATGGGCATCCAAACCGATAGCACGCCATTAGAAGATCCAAAAAATCCTGATTCGTGTAATTGTTTTGCTTTGTATCGTTTATTGGCAACTCCAGAAGCTGTGGCAACTATGAAGCAAAATTATTTGGCTGGTGGTTACGGTTACGGTCATGCAAAACAAGCGTTATTCGAATTAATTGTAGAAAAATTTGCCACCGAAAGAGAAAAATACAATTACTACATCAACAACTTGGAAGAAGTAGATAAGTTATTATTAGAAGGAGCAACAAAAGCAAGTGCTGTAGCTAATGGTGTTTTGAAAAGAGTTCGAGAGAAGTTGGGATATTAAGAAAGTGTAAAGTTTAAAATACAAAATAAAACCTCAAAGTTTAGATGTCTAAGTTTTGAGGTTTTTAATTAAAATTGAAATACTTTCAACTTCTAATAATCATCCTTTATTATTCCTTTTAAAATCCATTTGTCATTTTTTCTTATCGAGACTATTTTAAAATTATATACGACACAACCTCCTTTAGTTAAATTAAAAAATGCTTTGTCTTTAGTCTTATTAATAACTACTCTTGAAATCGAAACAATTGTATGTTCATCGTGATTGTGATTGCTTGTTAAATGAGGTAAAAATTCTGAACTGTAAAGGTTTATTAATAAAGTTGAATTTTTAACTTCATTTTTATTTATTTGTCTGAAATCAATTGTGTCAAAAATTGGTTTAAAATCATTAAAATGTTTTGGAAACACATTTTTATAATACCTGAAATCAATTCCTCTAAGAGTGTCAATAATTCCAATTCTATACTTATATTTTTGTTTTGCTAACTTTTTTGTTTTCTCTTTTTCAGCACTAACTAATTTAAAAAATTCGTCATTAGAAGAAGCTTTATAATCTTCATTTCGAAGACTATCGGGCGGTGGTGGAGGCGGTGGAATAAATAAACTTCCAATCTCGGGTATCACTTCCGGCAACACATCACACAAAACTTCTGCTTCTAATGCTTCATAGGTTTTTTCTTTCTCTGTGCAAGAAAGTAATAGAATTGAAATTAATAAAAGTGTAAAACAGTTTTTCATGCCAATACGTAATCAAAAATAAAGCCAACAAAACCTGTAAGTTTGGATTCTTACAGGTTTTGTTGTGGTTGTTTTACCAAATTTTCACTCGATCTTCTGGTTTTAAATACATTCCGTTATTAGGTTGAATGTTGAACGCTTTGTAGAACGCTTCCACATTTTGTAACGGCACATAAGCACGGTACATTCCTGGTGAATGTGGGTCAGTCTTTACTTGATTTTTAATCGCTTCATCACGCATTTTACTTCTCCAAATGGTTGCCCAAGAAATAAAGAAGCGTTGGTCAGGAGTAAATCCGTCGATTAAACCTGGGTTTCCATTTTCTTTCAAATAGATTTGTAATCCGTCAAATGCAGCGTTAACACCACCTAAATCTCCAATATTTTCTCCTAAAGTAAATTTTCCATCAACAAAAATTCCAGGTAATGGCTCTAAAGCTGAATATTGATCCGCTAAGGCACTTCCTAATGTAGTGAATTGTTTCAAATCTTCATCACTCCACCAGTTTACTAAATTTCCATCAGCATTATATCTAGAACCTGAATCATCAAATCCGTGTGAAATTTCGTGACCAATTACTGCTCCAATTCCACCATAATTTACTGCTTCATCTGCTTTGTAATCATAGAAAGGAGGTTGAAGAATTGCCGCTGGGAATACAATTTCGTTGTTTGTTGGACTGAAATACGCATTTACCGTTTGAGGCGCCATTCCCCATTCTTCTTTATCAACTGGTTTTCCGATTTTTTCAATGTTTTTCTTGTGACTCCATCTTGCATACATTCTTGAATTTTCAAAATAGGTTCCGCCTTGTTCTGGCGACTTCATTGTTAAAGCAGAGTAGTCTTTCCATTTATCAGGATATCCAATTTTCACTCGGAATTTATTCAATTTTATTTTAGCATTTTCCTTAGTGGCTTTGGTCATCCAAGGTAAGTTATCGATTCTGTTATCGAAAGCTTTCATCACGTTAGCAATCATAGCTTGTGCTTTTTCTTTTGCTTCTGGCGGGAATTTTTTTGCTACATAAAGCTTTCCTAGTGCTTCACCTAATCTTCCATTAACCGTTGCTAAAGCTCTTTCTTCCGCTGGGCGTTGTTTTACTGCTCCAGTTAAGGTTTTTCCGTAGAAATCAAAATTAGCATTTTCAATATCGGTTGATAATAATCCTGCCGAACCTCTTAAAGCAGTCCAACGCATATACGCTTTCCAATCTTCTACTTGGTTGTCTTTCAAAATAGTTTCAACTGCTTGTAAATATTTGGGTTGTGATACTACCAATGAATCTACTTTTCCAATGCCAACAGTCTGAAAATAAGAATCCCATTTTACGGTTGGAGCTAATTTTTGTAAATCAGCAAAACTCATTGGATTGTAGGTTTTTCTTCTATCTCTACGCTCAACACGATCTAAAGTAGCTATTGACATTTTAGTTTCTAAAGCTAAAATTTTCTTTGCATTGGCATTTGCAGTAGCTTCATTTTCACCGATGAATTGTAGCATTCTGGTCACATGAGCTACATATTTTTCGCGTTTTTCTTTGTTATCTGGCGCATCAGAAACGTAATAATCTCTATCTGGTAAACCTAGACTTCCAGTTCCCACATAAATTACGTTTTTGTTGCTGTTTTTAGCATCCGCACCAATGTAACTTCCAAAGAAGCCTAATCCCATTTCGGGTTCCATTTCGGCTAATAATGCTACTAATTCATTGGCATTTTTAACCGCATTAATTTTAGCTAGATAAGGTTTTAAAGGTTCAATTCCTTGTTTGTTTCTGTTTACAGTATCCAAAACAGATTTGTACAAACTAATTGCTTTTGCTTGGTCAGAATTTGGATCGATGGTTTTGTCGTTTATGGCTTCTTTCAAAATAGCCATTACATCGTCGTCGGTATTTTTACGAAGCTCGTCAAAACTTCCCCAACGCGTTCTGTCGGCTGGGATTTCGGTTTTATCTAGCCAAGTTCCATTTACGAAACGGTTAAAATCGTCAGCAGGATTTACGGATTTATCCATAAAATTGGTGTTTATTCCAATTCCTTTTTGTACGGAAGGAGTAGTTGTAACAACTTCATTTTGCGATTTACAGCCATAAAGAGCCAAAGCAAAAGTAGCCACAAACAAACCTCCATTAATGATTTTTCTTTTCATTTTTTGGTAATTTTTTAAGGGTTTATACAAATATAACTTTTTGTTATACGTATTAAAAACTAAAACTATTCTTTAACAATACGTTTAACACTATTTTGTCCGTTGGCACTAATTTTAATAAAGTAAATACCTTGAGCAACTGCACTTAAATCAATATTCGTTTGAAAATTGGTAACTGAAATTGCATTTTTCTTCATAATTAATTTACCCATTACATCATACACTTCGATAGTTTCTGGTTTTAAATTACCTAATGAAATATTAAAAATTCCTTTAGAAGGGTTTGGGTAAACCACTACATTTTGCAATTCAAAATTCTGAGAAGACAATGTTCCATTAATTAGGAAATTATCAATATTTATACCTGGTCTGTTAACTGATTCATCCGAATGAAATACAAATCTAAAAATCACATTTGTTTCGCTATTGAGAACGTTCAATGGATAAGAATATGTGTTGTTTGTTGTATTCGCTCCTGTCCATTGAGCACCTGGACAATTATAACAATCACTTCCAGGCGTTCTGCTGCTGTTATACCAACCTGCGCCAGCAGTTCCTAAAACTGACCAATTGGCACCAAAATCTGTAGAATATTCCACATAAATAACATCCCAATTTAACTCCAAATCAAATTTCATCGAAAAGCTAATTTGTGGGTTAATAACATTAGACAAATTATAACATTGTGATACCAAATAAGACTTTCTGTTATCTGGATAATTACCAGATAAATTAGTAGTATAAACCGTATTTCCTGCAGAATCCATGGAACCTCCAGAACGTATTCCTCTAACCCATTGCGAAGTTGATAGGCTTCCATCGTTATAAGAAATTAATGCATCAGTAGTATTTGTAAACGGATTTACCACACCAATTGTTCCATTATCATTAACAAAAATAGTCTTGGATAGTGAATTATTGGAAGCAAAAGCATCGTTTGGAATTGTTGAAGTTACATTTAGCTCATAAACACCTCTGTTTAAAGTTAATTCCGGTAAATCAATTATTGCTGTATTTGTTGAAGTAATTGTTCCGTTCCATGTAAATGAATTTGTTGTGCCATCTATTGTGTAAGAAACGTCAACCGCGTTTATTGTATTTACGCCATTATTTTTTACTTCAATTTGAGGGGTAACATTTCCACAATCAATTAATGCTCCTACCGCTTGAATTTGCATTATTTTAATGTCGTCTGAAGCTAATTGAACTGGAATATCGGTTTGCCAAACACCACGACCATAAGTTGCGGCAATAAGTTTTGCATCTTCAACATTGATTTCTAAATCTTCAACGGAAACATTGGGTAGATTAGTGTCAAACACCTCCCACGTAGTCATGGTATCATCTAAATAATAAACTCCTAAACTAGTTCCAACATACAAAGGATTATCGGAATGTTGAGGTTGGTGAACTATAATGTTCTTACCAATATTTGGAATTCCAGTAGTAATATTTGTGAACGCAATTCCTCCATTTATAGATTTTAATACACGTCCTCCAGTTCCAGCTGTTGTTAAGTATACAATTTGATTATTGGTGTGATTGACTTCAATGGAGGAAATAGCTGCGTGAGCGGTATAGATTAAATTGAAATTTATTCCTCTGTCTGTACTTTTATACAAACCAGAACCATTAGAGACATAAATGGTGTTGTCATCTGTTGGGTCAATTTCTATATAGTCAATATTTCCGGAACCAACTGGAGTACTACTTTGTTGTTGCCAAGCATTACTATTCAAAATATACAAATATTGATAACCTGCAAAAATTTCACCTACACTATTTGAAACTAAAGGAGTAACCCAATTCCCGTTTTCAGAAGCAGGAGACGATACAGAGCCTGTTCTAGAATTTCCTCCATTATTTGAAATATATAAAGTTCCCCCAAATTGAATGAATCCATAATATAGGTTTTGATTATTTGGGTCAATGGCAGTATCCATTCCATCAGCACCATAATAATTTTTCCATGCACCTCCACTGTATGCATAACCACCGTTGTCTTGCAAACCGCCAACCATATTCCCAGCAGATTGTTTAGAAACGGCAATTTTATAATACTGACTAATTTGAGCGGTTTCAGTTAAGTCGGTAAAATTAGCACCTCCATTTTGTGAAACATAAATACCACCATCACTTCCACAGTAAAACTTTCCTGCTTGAAATCCTAAATAATGAATATCTGCATGAGGGTAAGAAGGACTTGCTGGAGCACTCCAGCTATTTAATCTTGTAAAATTAGTTCCGCCATTAGTAGATTTCCAAACATTTAAACAGCCAGTATAAACCTCTTCTGCATTAACATCAGATACTGCAATTGCTAAATCAAACCATGCTTGGGAAGATTCTAAAACATTCGTTGTAGTGTTTCTTGAAACAAATGAATTTCCACTATCCGTTGATCTAAATACACCTTGATAAGAAAAATTTGGTGAAGTACCTGCACTCAAAACATAAACATAATCAGCATTTGCTGGTGTAACATCCATAACTAATCTTCCAGAAGATGCTGGTAAACCAGTAGAAACTATTGTAAAAGAATCTCCGCCATTTGTAGATCTAAAAAACGTATTTGTTGTAACTGCGTAAACAGTATTTGGATCATTTGGTTTCAATCTAATGTTTCCTTGTGAAAAATTTCCAGTTTGTACAACTGTCCAGTTGGCTCCAGCATTGGTCGTTTTATACAAACCAATACTCGTGGCGCACCATAAAATTTGGTTGTTAGTTGGGTGCATAATAATATCACCTGCTCTTCTATTGGTTCCAGTTAATGTTAAACCAGTTGTGTTCCAAGTAATTCCTCCATCCGTAGATTTCAAAACTCCAATAGAATAAGAATCTAATGCGTCTTTATCACCAGTAGCAATATAAATTACGTTTGAGTTTGTATGATCGATTGCAATTCCAGAGACTCCAATTTGAGGCAAATAATCAGATAAAGGATTCCAATTTATGCCGGCATCAGTAGATTTCCAAATTCCTCCAGCTGGAGCACCTAAATATAGAGTATTAGAATTTGATGGATCAACCGCAACAATATTCACTCTTCCTTGACCAGAAGACCAAGAACCCGTATTGGTATGACTAAATGGCCCAACAGGCTGCCAATTACTTGGAGGAGTTGCAAAAGTTGTATTACGCGATTGCTTTGAAGCATTCTTTTGATTCCATGCAGCCCATAGTTCTTCAGGAGAAATTAAATAACCTTGTTCGTTAACTTTATTTGTCCAATGATATTCCCAACGCTTGTATGGATTATGACCTGAACCTCTAACCGTTCTATCTCTGGTTTCCCAATAAGAATTAAAAGCAGCTGATATCTCATGAATAGTTAATTCTTCTCCTTTCCTTTTTGAATTAATTTCTTCCATCCAAGGAGCAGATGAATTAAACTGTGAAAATCCAAATAAACAACTTAACAAGCTAATAATTAGGTAATTTAATTTCATAAACATTTAGGTTTAGGGACTGGAAAAGCAAATATAAATAAAATAACAATTTGAATTTTAACATTTTATAAAAAATATGTTTGCTTTTGTTTGTCTATTTTTGCAAATAAAAATGCTGTCCTTCCTAAAAAAATACAAAATCTTCCTAATTGTAATGAGTGTATTATCTGTATTTATTTTCTCAGGTATTTATACTTTATTACAACCCAAAAAAACATTACCAATTTTCACTCCTCGAGATGTAAATCCTGAATTAGTTGACACTACCATTCAACACATAGGATACAATCACACGGTTGCCGATTACAAATTTGTAAACCAAAACGGAAAAACTATCACCGAGAAAGACTACGAAGGCAAAATTTATGTAGCTGATTTTTTCTTTACTACTTGTCCAACCATTTGTCCGATTATGACCGACAATATGGTTTGGTTGCAAAATGAAATCAAAAATATGCCCAATGTGATGCTGCTATCACACACCGTAACTCCAGATATTGATAGTGTTCCTGTTTTAAAAGCTTATGCTGAAACGAAAGGTGTTTTAGACCACAAATGGAATATGGTTACTGGCGATATAAAAGATATTTTCTATATGGCAAGAACATCTTATTTGGTTGTTAAAACGGGAAATCCTTCCGAGTTATACGACATGGTGCATACTGAAAACTTTGTTTTGGTAGACCAAAAAAGAAGAATCAGAGGATTTTATGATGGAACCAATTTGGAAGAAGTCAAAAAATTATTGGAAGATATTCGATTTCTTGACCAAAAATAATTCTACTTTCTGATATTTATCATTTTCATAACTAAAATAATACCTACTTTTGTGTTTTAATTCAATCTAAATAAGGTGAACATAGCGCTAACTGAACTTAAAAAAGGCCAAAAAGCCACAATTACTGAAGTAAACATTGAAGAAATTCCATTGAAATTATTAGAAATGGGTTGTCTTCCTGGTAATGCTGTGGAACTTTTGCAAATTGCGCCATTAGGAGATCCTTATTATTTTAACATCAACGATTCTCATGTGGCTATTCGAAAAGAAACGGCAAATGAAATTCAAGTGACTCTCGAAAAATAAATCGTAACATGCCAAATTCTACCATAAAAGTTGCTTTAATTGGGAATCCTAATGTGGGAAAAACTTCTGTTTTCAATCAGTTAACAGGTTTAAATCAGCAAGTGGGAAATTACCCAGGAATTACCGTTGAAAAAAAACAAGGATTTTGTACGCTTGACGAAAATACCAAAGCAAAAATCATCGATTTACCTGGAACTTATAGTTTAAATGCGAGTTCTATTGATGAAAATGTGGTAATTGAATTATTACTAAATAAAAACGATTCGGATTTCCCAGATGTTGCCGTTGTTGTAACCGAAGTGGAAAATTTAAAACGAAATTTACTCCTTTTTACCCAAATCAAAGACCTTGAAATTCCAACTATTTTAGTCATCAATATGGCAGATAGAATGGCATTAAAAGGCATTGAATTTGATATTCCAACGCTTGAAAGAGAACTGAAAACCAAAATAGCATTGGTAAGTTCCAGAAAAAAAACAGGAATTAAAGAGTTGAAAGAATTGTTATTAAATTACAACCAAATGTCAACCGAACCTTGCTTGAATGCTTCTTCCATTGACCCAGAATATTTCGATAAGTTGCGAAAAACTTTTCCTGACCAATTGCTGTACAAACTTTGGTTAGTGATTACGCAAGATGTAAATTTCTTGAATTTGGACCGAAAAGAAATTGAAAGTAATTTCACAAAATCACATGCCGAATTGAAGCGATTGCAACAAAAAGAAACTATCAAACGTTACCAATTTATCAATGACACGCTAAAAGTTGGTCAAAAAATTGATACATCAAAAGCAACCGATTTCAGAGCGAAATTAGATGCTGTTTTAACGCATAAAATTTTTGGTTATGTCATTTTCTTCGGAATTTTACTCTTGATTTTCCAATTGTTATTCGACTGGAGTAGTATTCCAATGGAATTTATTGATCAATCATTTGCCAATTTGAGTTCGTATGCCAAACAAAATTTACCCGCTGGAGAATTAACTAATTTAATTACCGAAGGCGTTATCCCTGGAATTGGTGGTATTGTGATTTTCATTCCTCAAATTGCTTTTTTATTCTTGTTTATTTCTGTTTTGGAAGAAAGCGGTTATATGAGTCGCGTGGTTTTCTTAATGGATAAAATCATGCGTCGTTTTGGTTTGTCTGGAAAAAGTGTGGTGCCATTAATTTCGGGAACAGCTTGTGCCATTCCGGCGATTATGAGTGCGCGAAATATTGAAAATTGGAAAGAACGATTGATTACGATTTTAGTCACGCCTTTCACAACATGTTCCGCCCGACTTCCCGTTTACGCTATTTTGATTGAACTTATTATTCCAAAAACTAGAGTTGTAGGAATTTTCAGTTTACAAGGATTAAGTTTAATGATTTTGTATTTGCTAGGTTTTGGAATGGCTATTTTTTCAGCTTATTTGATGAACAAAATACTGAAAATGAAACACAAATCGTATTTTGTAGTAGAAATGCCGAGTTATAAAGTGCCACTATTTCGCAATGTAGCAATTAATGTTATTGAAAAAACCAAAGCTTTTGTTTTTGGGGCTGGAAAAATCATTTTAGCATTATCTATTATTTTATGGTTTCTAGGTTCACACGGTTATGGAGATGATTTCAAAAACGCCGAAACCATAGTAACAACCCAATTTCAAGCAGAAAACACAACTATTGACGAAGAAGCTTTGGAAGATGCCATCAATGCTTACCGACTAGAAAACTCATATATTGGTGTTCTTGGAAAAACTATTGAACCCGTAATTGCACCTTTAGGTTACGATTGGAAAATTGGGATAGCAATTATAGGTTCTTTTGCTGCAAGAGAAGTTTTCGTTGGAACTTTAGCTACCATTTATAGCGTGGGAAGTTCAGGTGAAGATGAGGAAACCATTAAGAATAAAATGGCTTCAGAAGTTCATCCTGTTACTGGAAAAAAGATATTTAATTTCGCAACGGGTATTTCTTTACTGCTTTTTTATGCTTTTGCGATGCAATGTATCTCGACTTTGGCTATTGTAAAAAAAGAAACCAATTCTTGGAAATGGCCTGCTTATCAATTGGTTATCATGAGCGGATTTGCTTACGTAGTTTCTTTGATAGCTTATCAATTGTTAAAATAAAATTTTCGTCAAAATATTTCTATTTATAATTTGTCTAAATAAAAACTAATATATATTTTTGCTCCGTAGAATTAATCTAAATAAAATGAAGCATATATTTATTAGCGCTGGTTTATTACTAAGTACTTGCGTTATTGCCCAAGACAAACAAGAATCAGAAACTACTACTGACAGTGTTAGACAACTTAAAGAAGTAGTTATTTCAGCCAACCAAATCATTGGAAGTAAATTCGAAGCAGCAAACAAAACAGGTTCAGCATCGTACATTTCAACAGAAGATTTACAAAAATTTAATTTTACAGACATTAACCGTGTGTTACGTTCGGTAACTGGAGTAAATGTGTATGAAGAAGATGGTTTTGGTTTGCGTCCAAACATCAGTTTAAGAGGAACTAATCCTGAAAGAAGTGCGAAAATTACTTTAATGGAAGACAATGTTTTAATTGCTCCAGCTCCGTACTCTGCTCCAGCGGCTTATTATGTACCATCGGTTGCTAGAATGAGCGCTGTAGAAATCTTAAAAGGAAGTAGCCAAATTCAATACGGTCCATTTACAACGGGTGGAACTATCAACTTTGTTTCTGCTCCAATTCCAACAAAAGTTAGCGGAAGTGTAATTGCCGATTATGGAAGTTTCAACACTAGTAGAAAACTAGCAACTGTTGGTGCCTCAAATGAAACTGTTGGTGCTGTAATCCAATATATGAATCTATCAACAGATGGTTTTAAAGAATTGCCAAACGGACAAAACACAGGTTTCAACAAGAACGATTTCTTAGGAAAATTCATGGTGCAATCTAAAAAAGGAAGCAAGTTTTACAACTCGTTACAGTTTAAATTCCAATATGCCGACGAAGATGCTGACGAAACTTATTTAGGTTTAACAGAAGCTGATTTCAGAGCAAATCCAAACAGAAGATACGCTGGTTCTGAAGTAGATAACATCACTACTAAAAACAACCATTTTGCCTTGACACACACTTTTAAAACAAGCGATTATTTTAGCATTACTACTACAGCTTATAGAAATGCATTCAGTAGAAATTGGTACAAACTACAAGATGTTAGAGTAGGTAGTACAAACTTAGGATTAGACGCCATTTTAGTTGATCCAATAGCTAATCAAGTAGCTTACGATTATTTAACTGGCGCAACAGATTCTCCAAATAACGCATTACGAGTAAGGGCTAACAATAGAGCGTATATGTCGCAAGGAATTCAAACTAAATTTGATTTTCATTTCTTAACAGGTGAAGTATTTCACGATTTGGAATTAGGAATTCGTTACCACAAAGATAGTGAAGATCGCTTCCAATGGAACGACGGTTATGTTATGCAAAATGGAACTATGGTCTTAACAAGCAGTGGTGTTCCAGGAACACAAGACAACAGAATTGCCTTTGCAGAAGCTCTAGCTTTACATGCTATCTACAAATTGAAATACAACGGATTAACGGTAACTCCAGGTATTCGTATGGAATCTATTGATTTGTATAACAAAAACTATGGAACAGCTGACCCAACAAGAACTGGAGGTAATATAGTTGAAAGAGATAATCATGCGAAAGTATGGTTGCCAGGAGTTGGCGCTAATTATAAGATTAACAACTATTTATCATTCTATGGTGGCGTTCACAAAGGATTTGCACCGCCAACAAACACACCAGGAACAGATACCGAAAGAAGCATCAACTATGAATTAGGAACTCGTTTCGCATATGGAAAACTTTCAGGTGAAGTAGTTGGGTATTTCAACAACTATTCAAATTTGCTAGGAAGTGATTTAGCAGCAAGTGGTGGTTCAGGAACATTAGATCAGTTCAATGCTGGTGAAGCTCATGTAAAAGGAATTGAATTGCAATTGAACTACCAAGTATTAAATGAAGGTGGAAAATTCAGATTACCAATTTCTTTTGGTTACACATTAACTGATACAGAATTCAGAAACGATTTCGGTAGCACTGGTGGTTGGGGAACAATTTCAAAAGGAGATGAAATTCCTTATATTTCTAAACACCAATTCAACGGTTCAGTTACTTTAGAGCACAATAAATTTGAAGTAAATGCAGCCGTAAGATTCAACGGAGAATTTAGAACAGAAGCTGGAAGAGGAAATATTCCAAATGAATTTGCTGTTCCAAACAATACTATTGTTGATTTAAATGCCAAATACAAATACAACAAATATTTAAGCTTAACTGGTGGAGTAAACAACTTATTTGATACTACGTATTTAGTATCTAGAGTTCCATCAGGTTTACGTCCAGGAATGCCATTTAGTGCTTCTGTTGGAATTATGGCACAGTTTTAATCGTCATGTGTTAGTTTAAAGTTAAAAAAGCAACCCAGTGTGGTTGCTTTTTGTATTTTTGAAGTATGAATTTCCAACAAATTTTAGCTTACATCATTGTATTCCTTGCCGTAGCGTTTTTGGTAAACAAATTTTTCATTCCAAAGAAAAAAAAGAAAAACGGTTGTGATACGGATTGTGGTTGTCATTAGCCCAAAGCCACATCCAAACTCATCATCACAATAAATCCACCAATGAATCCTAACGTGGCAATATCCGTGTTTTTATCTTGTTGGGTTTCTGGAATTACTTCTTCCACTACTACAAATATCATCGCGCCAGCGGCAAAAGCCAAAGCATAAGGCAATAAAGGCGTAAAGAAAGTTACAGCAACAGCGCCAATTACACCAGCAATCGGTTCCACAATAGCAGAGGATTGTCCATACATAAAGCTTTTCCAACGACTCATTCCCATTCTACGTAACGGCATGGAAACCGCTATTCCTTCAGGAAAATTTTGAATCCCAATTCCAATGGCTAACGTAACCGCACCAGCAATCGAAGCTTCAGGAATTCCAGCCGCAACTCCACCAAACAAAACGCCAACCGCTAAACCTTCAGGAATGTTGTGCAAGGTTATCGCTAACACCAACAAAGTAGTTTTTTGCCATGGCGATTTAATTCCTTCCGATTCTTTAAAATTAATATGTAAATGGGGTAACGTTTTATCTAATCCAAAAAGAAAAAGAGCACCTAATAAAAACCCAACAGCCGCAGGAAAAACTTTTACAAAACCTTCACCTTCGCTCATTTCTATAGCTGGCGCTAGTAAACTCCAATAACTCGCAGCTACCATTACACCACCTGTAAAACCTAGCATGCCATCTAAAACCATACGATTCATGGTCTTAAAAAAGAAAACAAACGAAGCACCAAATGCCGTTAATAACCAAGTAAAAGTAGTAGCCAATAAAGCAGCCAAAATAGGATCAATGCTTTCAAAAAAACTAATTATAGATTCAAACATAATTATCGAATGTATAGATTTGTAGCTATTTTATTGGAAATAGTAAGCTTTTTTCCATTGATTTCCACTAGTAATGTTTCATCAAACGGCTCTTTTTCTAGAATTTTTATTGTAGAACCTAATGCAATTTGCTGTTTATCTAAATATTGTAAAAACTCCGTAGAAGAATCTTTCACTCCAACACAAGTATACATTTGGTTCAAATTGGCTTCCGAGAGTAATTCTTTTTCCACTTTATTAATGATGCCTTTCGCATTTGGAATAGGATCACCATGTGGATCAAATGCCGGAAATCCTAAAAACGCATCCAATTTATCAATCAAAGGTTCCGATTGAATATGTTCTAATTCTTCGGCAATTTCATGCACTTCATCCCAAGAAAATTGTAATTTTTCTACCAAAAAAACTTCCCACAAACGATGCTTTCTCACAATCATTTTGGCTTTATGCAAACCTTCATCAGTCAATGTAACACCTTGATACTTTTGGTAACTGACCAAATTTTTATCAGCTAATTTCTTCAACATATCAGTAACCGATGAAGCTTTGGTATCTAACATTCCCGCAATGGCATTGGTACTAACTCCTTTTGGCGCTACTAATGATACGTGATAAATTACTTTTAAATAATTTTCCTCTGAAATGGTCATTGTGTTAAATTTTTACCAAAGATAGCAAAATAAATTACGAACTTACAAAAATTATTTTTAGTTTTGTCTAAATTTATTTTTACAATGAATAAAAAAATTGCTTTGGCACTGTTTTTCTTGTTCCAATTTTCATTCGGACAAGAAAAAGCCACGTTATCTGGACATGTGTTAAGTAAAAACGAAGGCATTCCATTTGCGAATGTTTTCATTAAAAATACCACCATTGGAACTTCATCTGATGAAAACGGTAAATACAAAATCGAACTCGAACCCGGAACGTATCAAGTTCAAGTCAATGTCATTGGATTTAAACCAACAGAAAAAACCATCACCGTGGTTCCTAATCAAAAATTGCATGTCGATTTTAATTTGGAAGAAAGTATTTTGGGTTTAAATCAGGTAGTGGTTTCAGCAACTCGTGGCATGCAAAAAAGAACCGAAGCTCCAATGATTGTTACAGTTACCAATAGCGAAACTTTACAAAAAGTGCAAGCCATCAGCTTATCAGAAGGTTTGAACTTTCAACCTGGATTGCGCATGGAAACCAACTGCCAGAACTGCGGTTTCACCCAAGTACGAATGAACGGTTTAGATGGTGCTTATTCGCAAATTTTATTGGATAGTCGCCCTATATTTTCTGCTTTGAATGGCGTTTATGGTTTGGACCAAATTCCAGCCAATATGATTGAGCGTGTTGAAGTGGTTCGTGGTGGTGGTTCGTCTTTATACGGTTCAAATGCGATTGCTGGAACAATCAATATTATTACCAAAGAACCTATCAAAAGTTCGTTCGAAATCAACAACTATCTTGGTCTAATCGATGGAAAAACACCTGATAAAGCCACAACTGTTAATGGAACCGTAGTAAGTGACGATTTGAACTCGGGATTGCAATTTTTTGGAATGCAACGTAACCGAAAGGCTTTTGATGCCAATGGCGACAATTTTACCGAAATAACCGCAATGGAAAACCAAACTTTTGGTTTAAAATCATTTTACAAACCTAGTATCAATACCAAAATTACTGCCGATTTCCATTCGATTTCTGAATTCAGACGTGGTGGCGAAAACAACTTTAATCTGCAACCTTTTGAAGCGTATATCACCGAACAAATTGCATCGAAAACTATTGGCGCTGGCTTAACTTTTGAAAGTTATACCAATGACAAAAACAAATATTCCGTTTATGCCAATGCCCAACAATCCAAAAACGATAATTTCTACGGTGGAAGAGCGGATGACGATTTTGGAAACATCGATTTAGAAGAAAGTTTGAAAGGTTTTGGTAATACCGAAGTAAAAACCTTCATCGCTGGAGCGCAATGGAACAACAAACAAGAAAAATTTCTGAACGGATCGGGTTCGTTGACTTTAGGTTCTGAATTCAAATCAGAAGCAATGGTGGATGAAAAACCAGGTTTCAACGCATTTGTGAATCAAACCTTGAATATTTTAGGAATTTACGCCCAACAAGAATGGCAAGTGAATCAAAAGTTGAAAGTCTTGGGCGGATTACGTGCCGATTTTCACAATGCTGCCGAAGAAACCGTAATGATAAATCCGAGAGCAACTGTTTTGTATAACATCAAAGAAAATTTACAATGGCGAAGCAGTTATGCCAAAGGTTTTCGAGCGCCACAAGTGTTTTCAGAAGATATTCACGCCAGAATTGCCGCTGGAGAAGTAGCGTTAGTAGTTTTAGCAGATAATTTACAATCCGAAACTTCGCATTCCTTTTTGACGTCTTTTGATTATTCTAAAGCTAATTTGACTTCAGAAATGGGAGTTACTTTTGAATTGTTTTACACGCGATTGCAAAATCCGTTCGTATTGGAACAAATTGAAGAAACGCTTTGGGAAAAAAGAAACGGAAAAGGCGCGAATGTTTTTGGAGTAAATTTGGAAGGAAAATATGCAATTGGCGAAAAATGGCAAATACAATCAGGAGCTACAATTCAAAAAGCGGTTTATGATGAAGCCATTCAATGGAGCGAAAATGTGGCCAATTCCAATCGCAATTTCTTTCGTTCGCCTAACCTTTACGGAAATTTCATAGCGACTTACGCACCAAAAAAACACTTCCAAAATAATCTTTCGTTCATTTATACAGGAAGCATGTTTACACCACATTATGCAGGATTTATTGCCAATGACAAGTTAGAAAAAACAAGAAGTTTCTACGAAATCAATTGGAAATCAGCTTATGTTTTTTCTATTTCCAATGCTTTACAATTAGAAGTTTCTGGAGGAATTCAAAATATATTGAACAGTTATCAACGCGATTTCGATTTAGGAATCAATCGAGATGCTAGTTATATTTACGGTCCGTCACGACCACGAACCATTTTCATTGGCTTAAAATTAGGAACTGATTTGCTGTAAAAAAGAAAAGCTTTTTGTTTCTTTGTGACTCATCGAAACACTATGCAACATTTTGATTACATTTTCACAGGTTCAGGATTATCTGCTTTGATGACCATTTATGAAATGGTTTTATCTGGAAAGTTTAAAGATAAATCCATTTTACTTATTGATGAAAATGCAAAAAAAGTAAACGATAGAACCTGGTGTTTTTGGGACGAAGACAATTTGTTTGAAGAAATCGTTTCAAAAAAATGGAATCAAGCCATTTTTGCTAATGAAAAATTTAATCGTGTTTTAGAATTAACTCCGTATCAATACAAAAAAATTAATGGTTTGGATTTTTATGAACTGGTTTTCAAGAAAATTGCTGAACATAAAAACATTCATTTTCTAAATCAGAAAGTAGTTGATTTTACCGAACTAGGGAATCATTGCATTGTAAAAACAGAACAAGAATCGTTCACTTGTAACAAAATATTCAATTCAATTTACAATCCTAAAGTTGTTACTACACAAACCAAATTCCCTTTAATTCATCAACATTTTGTGGGTTGGTTTATCAAAAGTAAAGAAGATGTTTTTACTCCCAATTGCGCTACTTTCATGGATTTTTCAGTGGAACAAAAAGGGAATACACGATTTATGTATGTATTACCAACATCAGAAAACGAAGCCTTATTGGAATACACCTTATTTTCAAAAAATTTACTTCCAAAAGAAGAATACGAAGCTGAAATTCAGAAATATATTGAAAATCTCGGGATAACCGAATACGAAGTTATCGAAAAAGAACAAGGTAATATTCCAATGACTTGCTATCCTTTTTGGAAACACAATACAAAAAACATCATAAACATAGGTTCAGCTGGCGGTTGGACGAAAGCCAGTACGGGTTATACTTTTAAGAATGCTTACAAAAAATCAAAGGCTTTAGTTGAATTTTTAGAAAAAAACATCTCGACTTCGCTCGATAAGACAGATTTTAAAAGATTTCATAAAAAAGATAAATTTTGGTTCTATGATTTATTGTTGTTGGATATTTTAAGTTCGAAAAATGAATTGGGTTCCAAAATCTTTTCTTCGATGTTTAAAGAAGGAAATTCAACAGTAATTTTTAAGTTTTTAGATGAAGAAACTTCTTTTTTAGAAGATTTGCAAGTGATTTGGCGTTGCCCGAAAATATTGTTTGTTAAAGCTTTGTTTGGAAGAATGTTCCATTTATAGCATTATAACAAATCTTTATCATTCGAAATTATTCCAACACAAGAATTCTATTTATCTTTGTATCATTCAAAAAAATAACAATCTAAAATCATAAATAGTTATGTATCCAGAAGAAATGGTAAAACCAATGAAAGCCGAATTAACGGAAGCTGGTTTTCAAGAATTATATACAGCAGCAGATGTTGATGCTGTTTTAGCTAAAGAAGGAACTACATTAGTAGTAATTAATTCAGTTTGTGGTTGTGCGGCAAGAAACGCTAGACCAGGAGCAAAAATGAGTTTGAACGGTGCAAAAAAACCTAATCATTTAGTTACGGTTTTTGCTGGTGTTGACAAAGAAGCGGTTGATAAAGCAAGAGAACACATGTTTCCTTTTCCTCCATCATCACCAAGTATGGCGTTATTCAAGAATGGTGAAATTGTACATATGTTAGAGCGTCATCACATTGAAGGAAGACCAGCAGAACTAATTGCTGAAAATCTTCAAGATGCGTATAACGAACATTGTTAAAATAGTATGCTAGCATACAGAAACCATCAAGAAATTGGTGGTTTTTTTTATTTATCACGTACTTTTGTCGAAAATTTGGTTAGAAATTTATGGAGAAACTTATTTCCTATCCGCTTTCATTCTTGTATTACTTAACTTTTTTGTTTTGGTTAGTAGTATTTCATCCTATCCAATGGATTTGTTTTAATATTTTTGGATACAATGCACACCGATGGAGTGTTGCGATTTTAAACTGGTTTTTAGTACGAACAACGCATATTCTTGGAACAAGATATCAATTTATTGGAAAAGAAAATATTCCACAAAATGTTCCCGTAGTTTTTGTGGCCAATCACCAAAGTTTATATGACATTCCGCCATTTATTTGGTTCATGAGAAGCAATCATCCCAAATTCATTAGCAAGATTGAATTAGGAAAAGGAATTCCAAGTGTTTCCTATAATTTGCGTCATGGAGGTTCTGCTTTAATAAATAGAAAAGACCCGAAACAATCTTTGACAGAAATCAAAAAAGTAGCCGAATATATTAACACCAATAACTACTCAGTAGTTATCTTCCCAGAAGGTACGCGAAGCAAAACTGGAGTTCCTAAACCATTTTCTATCAACGGATTAAAAATGTTGCACAAGTTTGCTCCGGATGCATATTTTGTTCCTATTAGTATTCATAATTCGTGGAAAATGACTAAATTTGGACAATTTCCGCTTGGTTTAGGAAATAAATTGGTTTTTGAAATACACTCCGCTTTAAAAGTTTCCGATTACACTTTCGAAGAATTGTTTGAAAAAACTGAAAAATCAGTTACAGAAAATTTAAAAAAATAATATCCCATGTCTATACAAAATGTCCGTTTAGAAGTCATGCAATTCTTGGAAAAGAAAGTGGATCACTTTATGGAAGAATTCTTAATTCCTGTGGAAAAAATCTGGCAACCTACCGATTTACTCCCAAATTCTGAAAATGAAAATTTCATTGAAGAAGTTACAGAACTTCGTGAAATTGCCAAAGATTTACCATATGATTTTTGGGTTACTTTAGTTGGTGATACCATTACTGAAGAAGCTTTACCAACCTACGAAACCTGGTTAATGGATGTGGAAGGTGTGGCTCAAAAAGGCGAAAATGGCGATAACGGTTGGGCTAAATGGTTGCGCCATTGGACTGGCGAAGAAAACCGCCACGGTGATGTTTTAAACAAGTACTTATACCTTTCTGGAAGAGTAAATATGCGTGAAGTTGAAATTACCACACACCATTTAATTAACGATGGTTTTGATCCAGGAACAGGTAGAGATCCTTACAAGAATTTTGTTTTTACTAGTTTTCAAGAATTAGCTACTTATGTTTCGCATAATCGTGTGGCGCAATTAGCAAAGAAATTTGGTGATAAAAAATTATTCAAAATGTGCAACTTAATTGCTGGAGACGAAATGCGTCATCATTTGGCTTACAGCGAATTTGTAAAACGTATTTTTGAAGTAGATCCAAGCGAAATGATGTTGTCGTTTCAATACATGATGAAGAAAAAAATTACGATGCCAGCTCATTTAATTAGAGAATCAGGAGAAAGCATTGGAACCGCATTTGAAAAGTTCTCTGAATCTGCTCAGCGATTAGGTGTATATACCGCAATGGATTACGTTGATATTCTTCAGAAATTGAATGAGAAATGGGAAATTGATAAAATTGGTAATCTTACCGATGAAGCCGAAAAAGCACGTGATTACTTAATGAAATTACCCGCTCGTATGGCAAAAATTTCGGAAAGAATGGCAGTTCCTGCTGAAGGGCAACTTTTCAAATGGGTGCAACCAGCTTTAATTAGATAACATTCCGAAAATTAGTCACAGTCGCAGTTAACAACTTGAAACAAAACTTTGTGCCCTTTGTGGTTAAAAATAAATTCTAAATTCCAATTTTAAACAAGATTGGAATTTTTTATATCATTACCAATGACAATAATTGATACCACTATTTTATTCGTAAAAGAACAATTAGCTCATGCAGAAGGCGGACATGATTGGTTTCACATAGAACGGGTGTACAAAAATGCGCTTTTAATTGCAAAAGAGGAAGATTGTGATGTAATAGTGGTGAAATTAGCGGCATTACTACACGATATTGCAGATTCTAAATTTCATAGTGGCGATGAAACCATTGGTCCAAAAATAGCTCGTGAGTTTTTGGAATCTCAAAATATTTCGGAAGAAATCATTTTACATGTAATTGCTATTATTGAAAATATGTCATTTAAAGGCGGAAATTTCGAAAAGAAATTCAATTCAAAAGAATTAGAAATTGTGCAAGATGCGGATAGATTAGATGCCATTGGTGCCATTGGAATTGCTCGCACGTTTAATTATGGTGGTTTCAAAAATCGTCCGTTATACAACCCCAATATTCAGCCAAAATTGAATATGAGTAAAGACGAATATAAAAACAACGAAGCGCCAACACTGAATCATTTCTACGAAAAACTTTTGCTTTTAAAAGACAAAATGAACACCGAAACGGGTAAAAAAATAGCCAAAAAACGCCATGATTTCATGGTGCATTTCTTGGCTCAATTTTATGCGGAATGGGATGGGGAAGTTTAGTGAGCAGTCACAGTTTTCAGTACCAAATCTTAGGGATTTGTTTTTAGTAATTAGATTACTTCCCAGGAAATTCTGCTTTACGTTTTTCTAAAAATGCAGTTGTTCCCTCTTTAAAATCTTCTGTTCCAAAACAAGCTCCGAAGTTTTCAATTTCTACTTGGTAACCGTTTACACCGTCTATATAATTGGCATTAACCGCTTGAATCGCTTTGGCAATCGCAACACTTGAATTTTTAGTAATTTTTGAAGCAATTCCTTTAGCAAATTCTAGTAATTCAACTTGTGGAACTACGTGGTTTACTAATCCGTAATTTTTGGCCGTTTCTGCGTCAATCATTCCAGCGGTCATAATCATTTCCATAGCTCTGCCTTTACCAACTAATTGTGCTAAACGTTGCGTTCCACCATAACCCGGAATTACTCCTAAAGTTACTTCTGGTAATCCCATTTTCGCATTGTCAGAAGCTACTCTAAAATGACACGACATCGCTAATTCCAATCCGCCACCAAGAGCGAAACCATTTACAGCAGCAATTACTGGTGTGCTTAAATTTTGAACAAAGTCAAACAATAATTCTTGACCTAAAGCAGCTAGTTTTCCACCTTCTTCTACAGAAAAGTGAGCAAATTCCGAAATATCTGCACCAGCTACGAATGCTTTTTCACCACTTCCAGTTACAATAATTGCTTTTACGGATTTATCTTCGTTTAAAGCTTTGAAGCCATCGTGTAATTCTTGAATCGTAGCTTTGTTTAATGCGTTTAATTTTGTTGGTCTGTTGATGGTTATAACGGCTATGTTTTCGTGTTTTTCAATTAAAATATTTTCCATGATTTGTGATTTTAGATATTCGGATTTTCTGATATTCGGATGTTGAACTTGATTTTTGAATTTGACTTTTGATCTTGAACTTGATTTTTTATTCCGAAATAGGGAAACTCACTAAAAATGTGGTTCCAACACCTATTTCAGATTCAAAAGTAATGGTTCCGTTGTAATTTTCAATGATTTTTTTGATGATGGATAAGCCTAATCCCATGCCACTAGTTTTAGTAGTAAATTTAGGTTCAAAAATATGATCTTTATTTTCAATGGGAACTCCTTTTCCGTTGTCTTTTACTTCAATTTTTACACTGCCTAATTCTCTAAAAACGGTTACAAAAACCACTTTGTTTTCTTGCTCTTCTGGTATGGCTTGAATAGCGTTTTTAACCAAATTTGTAATCACACGTATCAACTGGGTTCTGTCTAATTTGGCAATAATTTCATCTTCCAATGCTGAAAATTGGATGTAATCTTCGTTAAAAATTTCCAATGCCAATTTCACTATTTTAACCACATTTAGGGTTTCGTTTTGTTGGGCTGGCATAGTAGCAAAATTGGAAAATGCACTTGCAACAGAAGTCATCGTGTCGATTTGTTGTATTAATGTGGATGAAAAATCATCTAGTTTTTGTTTGATATTAGGATCGGAAATATCAAATTTTCTTTGAAAACTTTGTACCGTTAAACGCATAGGTGTTAACGGATTTTTAATTTCATGCGCTACTTGTTTTGCCATTTCGCGCCAAGCTTGTTCTCTTTCGCTTTGGGCTAATTTTGTGGCACTTTCTTGAAGTTCGTCAACCATTTTATTGTAAGAGGCTACTAGTAAATTAATCTCTCTACTTCCTTCTTGTAATACAATTTTTTGGTTTTGTTGGTTGATATTTGTTTCACTGATTTTATCACTAATAATTTTCAACGATTTCGTAATGTAACTAGACAAAAAGTAAGATAAAACAATTGCGATTAAAAACATTAAAGTATAAACTTGAGTAAATCGAATCAAGAAGCTTTGTAATTCACTGTCGTAAAAAGTAGTATCTTCCTGATAAGGTAAGTTTAAAATAGCTAAAGGTTTGAATTTTACATCTTTAATATAAGTATACGAACTTCTAAATTGTTGTCCGTCAATTTTTTCAAAAGCCACATAGCGCTTTTCTAGTGTGGATTGTAGAATTTTTAATGTTGGAATATCAATTAAAGGCTTTATACTGTCTTGTTTGAAACCTGCTTTTGATGAAATAATCAATTTCCCTTGTAAATCGAAAAAGTTGATTTCCATGCTGTGAATATCAGCTAATTCATGGATTCTATCTTTGAAAATGTTGGATAAATTTTCGGTACTAACAGGATATGTGGTATTTTGTATGACATAATTAATATGCTCTACAATTGCATTTTCTTTACGTTCCAAGCGGTCTTGATGGTATTCTTTTGCCTCTTGACGAAATTGATAAATAGAAACCGCAGCAATTAATATGGAAGCAAAAATGGTCAAGAATATCATAGAAAGAAATATTCTTACACGTAATGAAAGGTTTTTTAAATTGAATATTCTGTCCATTTTGTATGTTTAGCCCAGATAGTAGTGAAAAGCTTTTTTGTGAAAAAATGATGTTTTTGTTAGTAGAAAAACCCATTTTTTGCAAAAAACTTGTAACGTATAGCTGGATTAGCTGCTTATTTTTCTCTAATTCGTTTGTATAATTTGTATCCCAACATCAATAAGATGGAGAAAAGAACAATCCCAATTACTCCAAAAATCCAATTGATTGCATTTTTTAAAATTACTAAAAAAACTACAGCAAATAAAATTAAGGTGGCTCCTTCGTTCCAAATTCGGAAAAAATTTGAACTGTGTTTTACTTCATTTTGCTGTAATTGTTTAAAAATCTGATGACATTTAGCTTGATAGGCATACAACAAAACCACGAAACCTAATTTTACTTGCATCCAAGGTTGATTGAGCCATTCCGGATTGATATGCAACAACCAAAAGGCAAAAATACTTGCTAAAATCGCACTTGGCCAAGTAATAATGTACCATAATCGGTATTCCATTAATTGGTATTGTTTGATTAAAATATCTTGTTCGGGTTGCGGTTTTTGCGTTGCTTCGGCATGATACACAAACAAACGAACAATATAAAATAACCCTGCAAACCAAGTGATTACAAAGATTAGATGTAGTGATTTTATGTAGTTGTAAAGTTCCATTTTTTTTAGTTTCAAGTTTCAAGTTTCAGGTTGTTTACCGCTCTATGAACTTGAAACCTGAAACTTGAAACAATTTATTTACTCCAATCCTTAACCCAATTTGCCACCACGCCACACCATTCATCTTCATCATTTAAACATGGAATTGCCATAAATTCTTCGCCACCATGATGTAAAAATTGCTCGTTAGCTTCCATCGCAATTTCTTCCAATGTTTCTAAACAATCGGCAACGAAAGCTGGCGTTACAACCGCTAATTTCTTAATTCCTTTTTCAGGCATTTTGTTAATTTCAACATCAGTATATGGAGTTAACCATTTGTCTCCCGCTAAACGCGATTGGAATGTTTGGCTGTATTTTTCTTCTGGTATGCCTAAAAGTTTAACCACTTGTTTTGTGGTTTCAAAACATTGGTGACGGTAACAAAATTCGTGAGCTGGTGAAGGCGTGTTACAACAAGATCCATCAATTTTACAATGTGATTTGGTTACATCTGTTTTACGAATATGACGTTTTGGAATTCCGTGGTAGGAAAACAACAAATGATCGTAATCAAATCCTTCTAAATGCTTTTTAATAGAATTTGCTAACGCTTGAATAAAATCAGGCTTGTTGTAAAATGCCGGTACAATAGTGAATGTCATTTCTGGGAAATGTTCTTTACGTAATTCTTCTGCCAAAACTAAAATAGTTGTGGTTGAAGCCATTGCATGCTGAGGATACAAAGGAAAAAGCATTACTTCTGTTACGCCTTGATCTTTTAATTCTTGCAATCCTTTTAGAATGGTCATAGTTCCATAACGCATGGCTAAAGCAACAGGAACATCAACCATTTGCTCTACTTTTTGATGCATTTTTTTTGAAATAACAATTAAAGGCGAACCTTCGTCAGTCCAAATTCTTGCATAGGCTTCAGCTGATTTTTTTGGTCTTGTTTGTAAAATAATTCCGCGAACTAATAATGCTCGTAGTAAAAAAGGAACGTCAATTACATATTTATCCATTAAAAACTCATCTAAGTAAGGCTTAACGTCTTTTGCTGTTGGACTTTCTGGCGAACCTAAGTTTACTAATAGTACTCCTTTTTTCATGTCTTCTTTTTTTTTTCAAAAATACTACATAAATTTTACAAAACACAATGTGTTATGAATTACAATTAATTAACCCTTTAGTCTTAAAAATTACACTTTTTATCGATAATTTGTTAAAATTATATAATTATTAACAATTAAATTTTTTTATTATTAAATAATTCTTAATTTAGTAATCGAAACGTTGAATTATTATTAATTTAAATCTTAAAGGTATGGGAAATCACTACGTAAACTTAGCTTTTTTAGTTGTTTCATCAACTGCTATTTGCCAAGTTCAAGGAGTTGGCATCAACGAAACTCTACCGCAACAAGCTTTACACTTAGGTTCGCCTACTAGTACAGTTAGAGTTGAAGGTTTAAATGAAACTAATAATAGTTACAATTTAGGGGCTACAAACACCTATCCATTGTATGTTGACAACCTAGGGAGTTTAACTCTTAGAAATTCTGGTGCTGTGAATAGCGATGGTAGTGACGCATTTGTTTCTGTTCCAAATTCAACAATTATTTTGCTAAACGGAGACAATGATGGAATAGCTGATGGTGAAATTTTAAACTTCACTATTACAACTTCTCGTCCAACAATTGTATTAGTTAAATACACTTTAAGTTTTGAAGTTTTTGAAAATGTTTCAGAAAACAAATTGACAGACAAACTTGCTAGAAGAATTAACACTTATTTTCGTTTGAACAGTGGAACAAGAAAATATGGTCATGCTTCAAAATGCTTTACTAGCTCTGCAACCAATGATGTGAGTGGTGAACTTTATAATATGTCATCATCCTACATTGTTATTCCTACTGCCGGAACGCATACTATAAGTTTACATGGAGAAGTTTCTTCTGGTCTAACAAATAGTGCTCCAAATACTGGAAAGGCAACTTGCGTGGTTTTTGGTAGAGGTCATGATTCATTAATGTATAAAGTTAACTAATCCCCCAAACTCCCATGAAAAGAACTATACTTTTACTTTTATGTGCAACAAGTTTTTCAACTTATGGACAAGTTGGGATTGGCACAACTGCTCCACAAGAAACGTTACATTTAGGAGCCAATACATCAACCATTAGAATTGAAGGTTTAGACGAAATAAACAATCCGTTAAACTCAGGACCAACACGATTAACTCCTGTTTTTGTAACAGAATCTGGAAACTTTACATTACAACCCGCGGGTTATACTTCTGGAGGAACTGGTTATGTCTTGCCTTTAAATTTTTTGGCAGATACTCCAAATTTCATTCCAAATAATCCATTAGGACTTGCTGCTCCTTTTGATAGATATGGTGTAGTAATTAATAGTGATTTGACAAACGAAAGTACAACAGGTTTAATTCAAACCGTAACAATAAATGTTCCTACCAATTCTATGGTAGAAGTGAAATATGCCATTTCATTATACTTTTCTGGAACCAATTTAGCAGTTCCGCCTCATTCAACTTTTATTACAGATGGAAAAACACGTGTTATTCAATCCTATTTTTGTGTTGATATTGATAGCGACGGTTTGTCTCCAGCCGAACTTGCCCAAATGTATGGTGTTAAAGGACAATATTATGCTTCAGATGCTGGTGGTACAAGAGGTTATCCAAACATGAACAGTCAAGGCTATGTAAATCTTCCTGCAGGCTCTCATACGTTATACTTTTTTGGAGTAGTAAATGATCCTCCAAATACATTTACAAGTATTGGATTTGGTGGCGCCAATGACTACTTGAAAATTAGACTTTTTAACTAATACTTAATTCCCCCAACACGTTATGAATACAGTTAAAAAAATCTCAGCATTATATATAATTTCAACTACATTTGCTTTTGCTCAAGTTGGAGTTAATACCAATAACCCACAAGAAGAATTGCATGTGGCAGGTTCAACGTCTAATATTAGAATAAACGGACTCAACGAAGTGAATAATGTTAATAATTTAGGAGGAACCAATACAACAAAGGTTTTTGTAAATCACTTAGGCGACTTAGTTTTGGGTGAAGCTTCAGACAATGTACAACTCATTTTCGATTCAGAAAACTATCTTTTAGATGTTCAAAACCCAACTTCATTAATTCTTCAAACAGGAGAAGGACAAGGATTTAGTCAAGCTGGAATACCAACACTGGGTTTGGCTGCATCATTTACATTAACGCAACCAGCAATAATTGAAGTAAATTATTCCGTGTCTTGGAATGTTGGTAAAAATGTAACACCAATTTCAAGAATAGACGATTTTAGAGCGCGTGTAATTCAAACTGGAATGTACTTTAGAAGAGACAACTATTTAGGCGAACCTGTAATTAATGATTTTTTTGGTAACCCAATTAATGGCGGAGCACTTTGTATAACCTCAAATTGTAGTGAAGTTGCAGGAATGATTGCTGTAAATGGGCAAATTTACAATAATTCCGAAGGCAGAGAAGGCGAATGGAGAAACTACAGAAATACTGCTTCAGATTATGTTGTTCTTGGTCCAGGAACTTACACGCCAATGTTTGCAGCCCAGTTAGAAGTTGGTGATACCAACGCTACTGGAGCTATTAAAATGTATTTAGGTGTTGAAAATGATGAAGTGCAAATAATTGCTTACTATTTTTAAATCGTTAACTTGAAATATTTAAATTCATCAAATACTTTTTTGGTGTGGTTCCATATTTTTTCTTGAAAGCCGCAATGAAATGACTAGCAGTACTGTAACCAATTTTTAAACCTACTTCATTTACATTGTGCGAACCACTATCGAGTAATCGGCGGGCGTATTCCATTTTGTAATCAAATAAATAGCTGTAAACACTATCTCCATAAATTTGCTTAAAGCCCACTTTTAACTTTTTTAAATTTAATCCTACTTCATCCGCTAATTCTTGTAATCCTGGCGGTTCGGCCATTCTTGAAATTATGATTTCTTTGGCACGTTTAATTTTAGAAACATTTTCTTCATCTATTAAAAACGGACAATGTTCGGCATTTGGATCTTCATTTCTATTGAAATACAGACTCAATAATTCGTAGCCTTTTCCTTTTAAATACAGGTTTTTAATCGATGAATTTTGGTTGTAATGAAAAATTTGATTCAAAACAATCGCCATGGAAGGGCTAATATCTTCTTCTCCGTAATATTTGCGTTCCAAATTATCTGCGCTTAAAAACGGAATAGTTTCTGCATCGGAAGAAAATAAAGCATGGAATTTTTTGATGGAAATTAAGACCGAAATAATCCAAGACTTTGGAGCCACTTCTAAATGCAAAGGCAATTCTTTTTGCGGATTGTAAAGTAAAAGCGACTTTTCTTCATTCAAATCCAAGGCATAATTGCCATTATTGAAAATAAATTTCCCTTTTCCTTTCACATTGAAATGGAACTGAATTAATCCCGTTTTTACCTGTTTTTCAAAACGTTGCGTTTCATTTGAATCGTTTTGAAAACGAATTAAAGTAAAATCTTGTTCAATTTTTATTTCTTCTAGAGAACCCATAGCGATATTTTTTCGTAAATAGTAGAAATCAATTGGAAGTTATTTATTTAGAATTGTTCTAAACAAAGACTTTCGAAAGCATTGATATTAGTACAAATTTAGTGTAAATAATGTTCAAATGTTGTTTTTAGTTTAAAAAAACGGCAACCGACACAAAAAGTCCTTTGAGCGTTATTTTAATAGAATTGGAAATTATAATTTTGTTTAACTTTTTAGGTAGAGTTGAAAATATGGAAAACAGTACGTTTGCGAAGCATCCCACTTTTTATGTAGTTGGTCTCAGCTATAAAAAAGCCGATGCCGAAATGAGAGGAAGATTCAGTTTGGATGAACAAGCCAAAAGTAACTTATTACTACAAGCTAAACAAGAAGGTTTAGAAAGTTTAATTGTTACCTCAACTTGTAACAGAACTGAAATTTACGGTTTTGCCCAACATCCATTTCAACTTATCAAATTACTTTGTGAAAACAGTAACGGTACTGTTGAAGATTTTCAAAAAATAGCATTCGTTTACAAAAATAAAGAAGCTGTTTCGCACATGTTTCGTGTAGGAACGGGTTTGGACAGTCAAATTTTAGGTGATTTTGAAATCATCAGTCAAATAAAAAATGCCTTTTTACTAAGCAAAGAGCATAAATTAACCAACAATTTTCTAGAAAGATTAGTAAACGCAGTTATTCAAGCAAGTAAAAAAATTAAAACCGAAACGGATATTTCTTCTGGTGCCACTTCAGTTTCATTTGCTGCTGTTCGTTATATTTTTCAAAATGTAGAAAACATTGCTGATAAAAATATTTTACTTTTTGGAACAGGTAAAATAGGTAGAAATACTTGTGAAAATTTAGTAAAACACACCAAACACGAACACATCACGTTAATCAATCGTACCAAAGATAAAGCAGAACGTTTAGCTAGAAAATTGCACGTAATTGTTAAAGATTACACGGATTTACAACTAGAAATTCAAAAAGCAGATGTCGTAATTGTGGCTACTGGAGCACAAAATCCAACGGTTGATAAAGATATTTTAAATCTGAAAAAACCTTTGTTGATTTTGGATTTATCCATTCCAAAGAACGTTCATAATAATGTAGAATTGATTGAAGGTGTTACGTTAGTTCACATGGATCAATTGGCACAAATTACAGATGAAACTTTAGAAAACAGAAAAAAACATATTCCAGCTGCAGAAGCCATTATTGAAGAAATTATGGAGGAATTTATGGCTTGGACCAAACAAAGAAAATTTGCACCAACCATTCACGCCTTAAAAGCAAAATTAAATTCCATAAAAGAAGGCGAATTAAACTTTCAAAGAAAGAAAATATCTAATTTTGATGAAGAACAAGCCGAATTAATCAGTGCAAGAATTATTCAAAAAATCACCAATCACTTCGCCAATCACTTGAAAGATGATGAAACTATGGTAGATGAGAGCATTGAATGGATTGAGAAAATTTTCCAATTAGAAACCGCTACAAGTAATGAGTAAAGTTATCCGCATTGGTACTCGTGACAGCGAATTAGCCCTTTGGCAAGCCCATACCGTAGAAAAAAAACTAAATGATTTAGGTTATACAACTGAAATTGTTGCCGTAAAATCTGAAGGTGATATTATTCTTGACAAACCCCTTTACGAACTAGGAATTACAGGAATTTTCACAAAAACACTAGATATTGCTATGCTAGCTGGAAAAGTGGATATTGCAGTACATTCCATGAAAGATGTTCCTACGGCTTTACCAATTGGAATCATTCAATCTGCCGTTTTAGAACGCGCCAATGTTCATGATTTATTGGTTCACAAAGGAAATCTAGATTTTTTAACTTCCAATGGAACTATCGCTACCGGAAGTTTGCGTCGCCAAGCGCAATGGTTGCATAAATACCCAAACCATCAAGTCGTAGATTTAAGAGGAAATGTAAATACTAGAATGCAAAAACTAAACGATAGCGATTGGAACGGAGCCATTTTCGCAGCCGCTGGATTAGAACGCATCAACTTAAAACCTGAAAATTACATCACTTTAGACTGGATGACGCCAGCGCCAGCTCAAGGCGCAATGGTTGTAGTAACATTAGAAAACGATTCCTTTTCAACCGAAGCGGTTGCCAAACTAAACCATCAAGAAACCGAAATTTGTACGCATATTGAACGCCAATTTTTACGTACTTTAGAAGGTGGTTGTACGGCTCCAATTGGTGCTTTGGCTCAAATCAAAGACAATCAAATTGATTTTCAAGGTGTTTTACATTCATTAGACGGAAAACAAGAGCTTGAAATTAAAAAAAGTTGTAATTTTGTTAGTTATAAAGACTTCGGGAAAGAATGTGCCGAGGCAATTTTAACCAACGGTGGAAAGCAACTCATGGAAGCTATTCGTCACGACTTGAAAAAGTAACCCAAAATCATGGAAAAAGAATCGTTACTCAATTATATCTATCGCTTTTTTGATATAATTGTTTTGCTTTTTATCGTTTTTGACTTCGGATTCGACTTTGAAGAAAACTATAATTCTCCTCACGTCATTGGACTTATGGTGCTTTCTTTGGGATTATTAGCATTTAATGCATTTAAGTTCTTTGTGTACAAATACAAAAGCAATAAGAAAGTAGCATTAGTAAATTTTATTATTCTAATTGGAATTTTCACAAGTTCAGCAATTGTAACTTATTTTAATAGAGATTTTAGTTGGCATTATATTTTACAACAAATCAAACCTATTTTTGAAGGTGGTTTAATTTTTTACTTTCTCCTTCGCTTAATGGTATTGGTTAGACATATTTATGATATCTATTTTAATCCCGCAATTGTATTCGTAGGTAGTTTTTTAATTTTAGCATTATCGGGTGCTTTTTTATTGATGCTGCCAAGTGCTACTACTAATGGAATTACTTTTACCAATGCATTATTTACTTCAACGAGTGCTGTTTGTGTTACGGGTTTAACCGTTGTAGATACAGCAACCGACTTTACTTTCGTTGGTCAATCCATTATTTTAGCGCTTTTCCAATTAGGCGGTATTGGAATTCTAACTTTTACCTCTTTTTTCGCCTTTTTCTTTAGAGGAAGTTCTTCGTTTAAAGAAAGCTTAAATACCCGAGATTTTATTGCACATGATGGCTTAAAAGATGTTTTTAGAGCAGCATTAAATGTGGTTATTTTTACTCTTGGTGTAGAAATTGTTGGGGCACTATTTATTTATTCTTCAATTATTGGAAATGATGCCATTGAAGACAAAGTATTTTTCTCCATTTTTCATGGTGTTTCCGCTTTTTGTAACGCTGGATTTTCCATATTTTCCTCTGGATTGTACGATGAAAGTATTCGATTTCATTATTATTTCCAATGGATAATTATGACTTTAGTAATTTTTGGTGGTTTAGGACATAATATTGTTTTCAATTTCTACCAATACATCAAAACGTATGTTTTAGAATTTTTTGATAAAACAAGAATTCATAAAGATATTAGAATCATTACTCTAAATACTCGAATTGTGATTTACACTACAATTATATTATTAATAAGTGGTTTCATATTTTTATTTATATCAGAATACAACAACACACTATTGATTCATGATACTTTTTTTGGAAAAATCACTAATGCAGCATTTAATTCAGTTACACCAAGAACTGCTGGTTTCAATGTTATTGATTTTGCAGAAATGACCGTTCCTTCATTATTATTCGTAATATTTTTAATGTGGATTGGTGCATCGCCTGCATCAACTGGTGGTGGTGTAAAAACCAGTACTTTTGCTTTGGCTACGTTAAATATCTTTGCAGTTGCTAGCGGAAAAAGTCGCATTCAACTTTTAGGAAGAAGAATCTCTAGCGAATCAACTTCAAGAGCGTTTGCCATTTTGTGCATTTCATTAATTGTAATTGGAATTTCAATAATGGCGCTATTAATTTTTGAGCCTGAAGGAACTCCCGTTTTAACTGTCGTTTTTGAATGTTTCTCAGCATATAGTACGGTTGGTCTAAGTTTAAATTTTACACCTACATTAACCAATCCAAGTAAATATGTTCTTATTGCAACTATGTTTATTGGAAGAATAGGAATGCTCAATTTAATGATTGGTTTGTTGCGTCAAATGAACCACCAATTTTATGAGTACCCAAAAGAAAATATTTTAATTAACTAATTTAAGAAAAATGAAAGTCATTGTTTTTGGTTTAGGAAATTTCGGAATGTCGCTCTCTTTGAGTTTGACAGAAACCGGCAATGAAGTTATTGGAATCGACAAAAACATGGAAAAAGTAAATCTTGTTAAAGATAAGATTTCTCATGCCATTTGTATGGATTCTACCAATGAACTAGCCTATGAAGCAGTTCCTTTAAAAGATGCGGACAAAGTAGTGGTTGCCATTGGGGAAAATGAAGGAGCAGCGATAATCACCACAGCTATTATCAAGAAATTATCTGATGTAAAGATTATTAGTCGCGCGTTGTCGCCTATTCACGATACGGTTTTGGAAGCCATGGGAATTTACAGCATCATTCATCCAGAGCAAGATAGTGCGGATAGGTTAACGAAGCAAATCAACTTCAAATCAACATTGGAAAATTACCAATTAGATAATAATTTTACTATTTCTGAAGTACTAGCAAAACCCGAATTCTTTGGTAAAACATTACAAGAATTAGACACCATTGATAAATACCATTTAACGCTAATTACCATCATCAGAAAACGAGAAAAGCGCAATTTAATTGGAAAGAAATCAACAGTAAAAGAATCCATTGGAAGACCAACACCCGAAACTAAAATCGAAGAAAACGACATTTTAGTAGTGTACGGAAACAATCGCGATATCGAATTTTATTGCCAGGATCAAGAAGAACAAGAAATTAGAAAATAAATGTCAATTGTAATCGTCACAAAAAAGTTAACAAAGAAACAAAGAAATAAGTTTCCTGATGGCGATTTTCAGCTTATTGAACACAATTTCATTCGAACCAAAAAAACAGCATTTTCAGTTGAAAAAAATCATGAAGTTGTTGTTTTCACAAGTAAAAATGGAGTAAAAAGTGTTTGGAAACAAAAACGCGAAATTTTAGAAAACAAAACCATTATTTGCGTTGGAACTAAAACCAAAACGTTCATAGAAAAAAAAGGATTTCAAGTGGATGAAACTGCTGATTATGCAGAAGATTTAATTGGAATTATTGACCAAAAATATAAAGGAAAAACATTTACTTTTTTCTGTGGCAACATCCGAAGAAATACAATTCCAAATTATTTCAAGGAAAATCAAATCGCTTTTGAAGAAGTTATCGTATATGAAACCGAAACGCATTCGAAAACCATTTCAGGAAATTTTGATGGCATCTTGTTTTTTAGTCCGTCAGCCATCGCAAGTTTTCTAGAAAAAAACGAACTAAAAAATGAAACTTGTTTTTGCATTGGAACCACAACTGCTAAAGCATTAGAAAGTAGAACAAAAAATATACTAATTGCATCAAAACCAACGGTGGAAAATGTAATTGATGAAGTAATAAAATTTTATAAATGAAACCAAGCCTAACAGGTTTTTGAAACTTGTCAGGTCTGAAAAACAAAAAAACATGTTAAAGAACGATTTATTTTTAAGAGCCTTAAAAGGAGAAACAGTTGAACGCCCGCCAGTTTGGATGATGCGTCAAGCCGGAAGATATTTACCAGAATTCAGAGCGTTACGCGACAAATACGATTTTTTCACCCGTTGCGAAACGCCAGAATTAGCAGCAGAAATCACCGTGCAACCGATTCGTATTGTAAAACCAGATGCTGCAATTTTATTCTCAGATATTTTGGTAGTACCAAGAGCTATGGGAATTCACGTAGAATTGAAAGACAATTTAGGCCCAATAATTCCCAATCCAATCCGAACGTCACAAGATGTAGAAAAAGTATTTGTTCCAGATGTGAATGAAACTTTAGGTTATGTTTTTGATGCCATTAAATTGACCAAAGAAATGTTGGACAACGAAGTGCCATTAATTGGTTTCGCAGGTTCACCATGGACAATTTTCTGTTATGCCGTTGAAGGAAAAGGCTCAAAAAGTTTTGATACTGCTAAAGGATTTTGCTTTTCAAATCCAGTCGCAGCACATATCTTATTACAAAAAATCACCGATACCACGATTTTATACTTAAAAGAAAAAGTGAAAGCAGGTTGTAATGCAATTCAAATTTTTGATTCTTGGGGCGGCATGCTTTCTCCAGTTGATTATCAAGAATTTTCATGGCAATACATTAACCAGATTGTAGAAGCTTTAGCTGAAGAAACAGAAGTTATCGTATTTGGAAAAGGATGTTGGTTTGCTTTGAACGACATGGCAAAATCAAAAGCATCAGCTTTAGGAGTAGATTGGACGTGTTCGCCAAGAAACGCCCGTTATTTAACTGGTGGCAACATTACGTTACAAGGAAATTTCGATCCAAGTCGTTTGTTATCGCCTATTCCAACCATCAAAAAAATGGTTCACGAAATGATTGACGAATTCGGAAAAGACAAATACATTGTAAACCTAGGTCACGGAATTTTACCAAATATTCCTGTTGATCATGCTAAGGCATTTGTGGAAGCGGTGAAGGAGTATAAGAAGTAGGCAGTCTCAGTCTCAGTTTACAGATGAACTGCGACTGAAAACTGCGACTGAAAACTGATTAATATGAAAAACAAATTCTACCAATACATACAAAACCTACAAGATCAAATCTGTAAAGGATTAGAGGACATTGACGGCGGTACCAAATTTCGAGAAGATTTATGGGAACGACCAGAAGGCGGTGGCGGTCGCACACGTGTCATTGAAAACGGAACTGTTTTTGAAAAAGGTGGCGTGAACATTTCAGCCGTTCATGGCAAATTACCTGATACGATGCAAAAAATGTTTGGTGTAGGAGAAGCAGACTTTTTCGCTTGCGGATTAAGTTTGGTGATTCATCCCAAAAATCCAATGGTGCCAACGGTTCATGCGAATTGGCGTTATTTTGAAATGTACAATGAAAATGGTGAAATCATCAACCAATGGTTTGGTGGCGGACAAGATTTAACACCGTATTATCTGTTTGAAGAAGATGCGAAACATTTTCACCAAACCTGTAAAACCGCTTGCGACAAACACAATCCAGAGTTTTATCCCAATTACAAAAAGAAATGTGATGAATATTTTTGGAACGCCCACCGAAATGAAGCAAGAGGAATTGGTGGTTTGTTTTTTGATTATTTAAAAGAAATCGAAACCATGAAAATGGAAAATTGGTATAATTTTGTGACAGAAGTTGGGAATTCATTCTTACAAGCTTATGTTCCAATAGTAGAAAGAAGAAAAGATTTATCTTATACGGAATCACAAAGAACTTGGCAAGAAATTCGTCGTGGTCGTTATGTGGAATTCAATTTGGTTCACGATAAAGGAACTTTATTTGGATTAAAAACCAACGGAAGAATCGAAAGCATCTTGATGAGTTTACCGCCACATGTACAATGGGTGTACGACCATCATCCAGAACCAAACAGCGAAGAAGAAAAATTATTGAAAGTATTAGCAAAACCAATTGATTGGATAGCCCTTTAATATCAAAAAAGGGAACATTAAACGCAAAAAAATTGATAATTTAATAAAATATTTTAACTAAAATCCTATTGACCCCTAGTAGGAATTCCCCTTTTGGGGGTTAGGGGGCTAAATATGTTTCCATTACGTAGAAATCGTCGATTAAGAACTAACGAAAGCATTCGTTCTTTAGTTCGTGAAACCGTTTTAAGTCCGAACGACTTTTTAGTGCCTTTATTTGTTGTAGAAGGCAAAGGTGTGAAAGAAGAAATTCCTTCTATGCCCAATTATTTCCGTTACAGTTTGGATTTATTGGAACAAGAAGTAAAAGAACTTTGGGCAATGGGTTTGAAATCGGTTTTGGTATTTGTAAAAGTGCCAGATAATTTGAAAGATAATAAAGGAACCGAAGCCTTAAATGCCAATGGATTAATGCAACGCGCCGTAAAAACCATCAAAAATGCTGTTCCAGAAATGATTGTGATGACGGATGTAGCTTTGGATCCGTACTCGTCTTTTGGTCACGATGGAATCATTGGTCATGGACAAATTTTAAACGATGAAACTTCGGCAGTTTTAGCTCAAATGGCGCTTTCTCATGCCCAAGCTGGAGCGGATTTCGTGGCACCAAGCGATATGATGGACGGCCGAATTTTGGAAATGCGAGAAACTTTGGAAAACAATGGGTTTTTCAATACGGGAATCATGAGTTATAGTGCCAAATATGCTTCGGCTCATTATGGCCCTTTTCGTGATGCGTTGAATTCTGCTCCGGTGGATATGCAAGAAGTGCCAAAAGACAAAAAAACCTACCAAATGGACTACCACAACCGTACAGAAGCCGTCAGAGAAACCCGAATGGATATTGAAGAAGGCGCGGATATTGTGATGGTAAAACCAGGAATTGCCTATTTGGATATCGTTAGAGAAATCAAAAACATGAGCGAAGTTCCTGTTGCGGTTTACCAAGTTTCTGGTGAATATGCCATGATTAAAGCCGCTGCTGAAAGAGGTTGGTTAGATCACGACGCGATTATGCTAGAACAAACTACCGCTATCAAAAGAGCAGGAGCTGATATTATTGCTTCGTATTTTGCAAAAGACATTGTGAAATTGTTGAAATAAAACACCTTATAATTTGCTGCGAATTTTTTATTCCAATGGAAATTCGTGGCATTTTTTTATTTTCTTTATTAGTGTTAGGTCGCTCCGATGGAGCTTGTTTTCAGGGTGATTACTTTTTTTACAAACATATCGTCCCTATGGGACTAAAGTTTTTCCAGAAGGACTACTTTTTTTATTAGAAAAAGCTCCGTTAGGAGCGTACTGTTTATAGAAAAAATAATTTTAGTTCATTAAAGCTCCATAGGAGCGACCCCGTTTTAAATGATTTTTGAACAATTATCATTTATTTTATAGAATTATATTCTATATTTGTCACATCAATAAACGCCAAAATTAAATTACACGCCATGACACAGAACGACTTGTTCTATTTGCTTGCGTTGCAACAAGTAGAAGGAATTGGGAATATTACCGCAAAAAAATTACTGCAACATTTCGGTTCTCCCGAAGCTATTTTCCAAGCGAAAAAAACCGAATTAGCCAAAATTGATGGTATTGGAAAATCAACCATTGCCAATCTTCACAAAAAAGACGGTTTCGAACAAGCTGAATCTGAAATTTTATTTTTAGAAAAGGAAGACATCAATGTTTTTTCCTTCCAATGCAACGAGTATCCAGACCGACTCAAAAATTGTCATGATGCGCCATTGTTATTGTTTCAATCAGGAAATGTGAATTGGAATAATTCCAAAATCATTAGTATTGTTGGCACGAGACAAATAACCACTTATGGAACGGATTTTACCAAAAAACTATTGGAAGAATTAGCACCATTAAACCCAATTATTGTCAGTGGTTTTGCTTACGGCGTTGATATTGTGGCACATCAAGCAGCGATGGATTTAAATCTGCAAACCGTTGGCGTTTTAGCCCACGGATTGAACCAAATTTATCCTAAAACCCACAAAAAGCACATGGCAAAAATGCAAGAAAATGGCGGTTTCCTGACAGAATTTTGGACGTATTCTAAACCCGATAGAGAAAATTTCGTCAAACGCAATCGCATTGTGGCTGGAATTAGCGAGGCAACCATTGTAGTTGAAAGTGCCGAACGCGGTGGTTCTTTAATTACAGCCGAAATTGCCAATGATTACAACCGAGAAGTTTTTGCCGTTCCCGGAAGAGCAACGGATAAATACAGTCAAGGATGCAACAATTTGATTAAAACCCAACGTGCCCAAATGATCACTTCGGCAGCCGATTTGATTTATTTACTCAATTGGGATATTAAGAACAAAACTACTGTTGAAAATAAAGCCATTCAGAAACAACTTTTTGTAACCTTAAGCGAAGACGAACAAAAAATCTACAATTATTTACAAACCAAAGGCAAAGAACTCATGGATATCATTGCTTTAGATTGCGATTTACCCATTTTTAAAATTTCCTCTATTCTATTGAATATGGAATTGAAAGGTGTTGTTAAGCCATTGCCGGGGAAAGTTTTTGAAGTGGTTTAGTTTGTCATTTCTTCTTAATAGCTCGATTCACTAAATAAAGTCCAATAATAGTTATGGCTCCACCAATGATAATTGCAGTAGTTAAAGGTTCATTAAATAGTAAATAACCAAAAAACAACGCCACCATGGGATTGATGTACGCATACAAACTGCTGATTTCTGTTGGTAAGTTTTCTAAAGCATAAATAAACGCAATAAACGTCAACACCGAACCAAAAACCACTAAATAACCAATCGACCACCAAGAAATTGCTGGAATTTCACTCAATGGAACCGAAGTGCCATTAAACCCAATTACGCTCGAAATTACAACGCTCGAAATCAACATCTGCAATCCCAAACTAAAATACGGATTGAAATTTGTCTTGTTTTCTTTGATATAAATCGAAGACAACGCCCAAGTAAACGTAGCAATTACCGAAAGTAAAATTCCAAATCGGAATTCAGGTTGTAAGAAATCGTTGAGGTAATCGTAGAAAATCACGCAAATTCCACCAAAAGCGACAATCAATCCCACAACTGCTTTCCAAGACGTTTTTTGTCCGCGAAACAAACTAATAATCACAATCCAAAGCGGAAAAATAGAACCAATAATGGCGCCTAAACCACTAGAAATGTATTTCACGCCCCAAGTACTCAAACCGTTACTCAGCATGAAATTCAATACACTTAAAACAAGAATATTTCGCCATTGTCGCTTGTTTGGCCAAGGATGTTTTTTGATTAAGAAATAAAGTAAATAAATCAAACCACCAAAAAGTTGACGAATCGCGACTAATTGCATTGGTGGCATGTGTTTGACACCTTCTTTGGAAGCAATCCAAGTAGTTCCCCAGAAAAAGCTGATCCAAATTAATGCCAAAATGGGTAAGCCAATTGCATTTTTCTTTTGCTTGATGTAGTTGTGAAATACGCTAAAATACGCCATTGCTAAATTTCTTTTTGAAACGAATAACCTAAAATGGTTTCCACTTTTTTACTGGAAATAATTTTACCTTTCGATTCCAAATTTTCGGCAAAGATAGGCAATGGTAAATTCAGAATTTGAGCTTTTTTGTGATAATATTCCTTGCGAGTTGGATGTTGAGGTGCAACAGCGTTGAAGGTTTGGTTCCATTTCCAATTGTCATCTCGAGCGAAGTCGAGAGCCCTTTCTATAATTCCAATACAATCTTCTCTTTCAATCATATTCACCGGCGCATCTGGATTTTCAACATTGGTTCTTCCTGCCAAAAATTTCACTGGATGACGATCATCGCCAAGCAAACCGCCAAAACGAATTACGGTAGTTTTAAAATGCGAATTCGATTGTAAAAGTGTTTCGGCAATGACTAATTGTTTACCACTTTCGGTATCAGGATTTGGTTTTGTTTCTTCTGTAATTTCTACAATTGGAAAACTATCACCATAAACAGAAGTTGAACTCACAAAAATGACTTTCTGAATTTCTGATTTTTCTATGATTGCAATTAATGTTTTTATCTTATTTACGAATGTCATTTCGAGCGAAGTCGAGAAGTCTCTTCTCAATCCAGGTGGAATATCAATCACTAAAACATCGGTTTCTTTCAGAAAATCTTCAATAGTTCCAATGATTTGATTTTCTTCTAATTGAATTTGGAAAGGCAAAATCCCAGCATTTTTCAACACTTCTAATTTACTTTCCGAAGTCGTAGAACCTTTTACTTCGTAACTTTTTGAAAGTAATGATTTGGCTAATGGTAATCCGAGCCAACCGCAGCCGAGTATGGAGATTTTATTCATCCTCAAAATTTAAAAGTTGGATTTTTAATTTATCTATAATTTCAGCATCGTCTATATCAACAGTCTTAAAATTTAGAATATTTTCAGATTCATAATAAATAAAATAAGAATCAATATCTTGTTCTTTAGCTAATAAAGAAACAGCTTTAAAATATCCTTCTCTGGCATAAGAAAGCAATTTTATATAATCAGAGAATAATGCGTTTTTTTTAAGTATAAAAGTTATCCTATAATTTTTGTTTTTTAAAATAAGCTTGCTAATTAAATCAGCAATTTCTTGACTACTATATACGCTATTATTTACCAACAATACATCTTCATTAGTTAGTTCTAAAATAATTTCATTTTCAAAATATCCAACTTCACTTCCTTCAAAAACACCTTCAGATTTATCTTGATAGTATGTTTTTGAGAGTAATAATTTTTCTGGATAAGCAGAATATGCAATTTTAAAATCAGTATAATTAGTAATAATTTCTTTTAATTTATATATATGTTTTAATGAAGTGTTTTCATCAATATTAAGCTGTACAAATGAATTAAAGTTATGATAATAATAAGCATTGCTATTGGCTTCAAGTAATATTTTTTTTATTTCACTTAAATTTCTTTTTTCTCCAGAAAAGTAAATTTCACCTTTTTTTGAAACAAAGATTTCTAATTCTTTATTTCTTAAAGATAGTGATTCTGTAAAATGAATTTTTGGCAACTCGATATTTTCTTTAATGTATTGATTTTGGGCATGTTGCTTATTAAAATAACTTTCAAAATTGATCAAATTAATTTTGGTAAATCCAAAAGCTAAAACAGAAATCAATATAAAAGAACCAATCAAGTATTTGGAATTATTGCTAATGGTTAAACCTAATCCTTGCCACGATTGAAGAAATAAAACAAGAAGTATTAGAATAAATAAATATTTATAATCGGAATAGAAGTTTAAATCATAGTAGAAATCTATTGGATAATCCGTATTTAAATTCATGTAGAGAAATGCAGTTAATCCTGCAGTTCTAATAAACCAAAATAAGAAAAACCAAGTTAATATATTTTGGTCGTGAACAATTTTTTTTCTTTTAAATTGAATGCGCTTTTCATAAATGTTTTTATTTTTATCAAAAGCTATTTTTAAAAAATATGATAGTCCTACGAGTAAAGATAAAATTGCATAAAACAAATTATAGAAAATCAATTCGTTAGAATTCAATTCTAGAAAATTATAATTGGAAGTAAACGTTAATAATCGAGTAAAGTCACGACAGGTAACAAAAAATAAATATAAGCTCAAACTTAATAGTATTGAAACTATAAATCCACCCCAAAGCCTAAATTTTGAAATAGCTAATTTTTCTCTAAATGATATCGTTTCTCTTTCTTCTTTCATCTATCTTCTTAACTATCTTTCTTCACCAACATATAAAAATCATCTTCCAAAGCGCGATAGCCTTGGTCGTATAAAAAGAAATAGGTGTTACCCGTTTTGGTTTGTAACATGCTCGTGAAAAACTCAAAATCGAAGCCTTTGCTTAGTAATTTGGTTTTTGTGGTTTTTCCTTTGTCTTCCGGGTTGAGTTCACACAAAATGCGGTAATTTTTACGCAATTTGTTGTTAATGTTGCGCATCAGATTGTTCTGATCTTTGTTCATTTTGTTGTTGTACGCATTGCGGCAGCCATCCGAACAAAACTTTTTGTCTTCGCGACCTATGATTTTATCGCCACATTCTAAACAGGTTTTACTCATAGTAGTATTTTTTATATTCGATTAGAATTTCACTCAAATAGGTTTTCTGTTCAATTAAAAGTCCATTTTTATTAAATAAGTATTCTTCAACGGTTATTCCGTTTTTAAATCTATTTGTCGTTTTTTTGATTGAATTTCTAGAGTATGTTAAAGTAGTTTCAACATTATATTCAGGATATTTAGCTTCTAATAATTCATAAACTAATTGATTATTGTCAAATTTTTTAGTTTCTTTTTTGAAATAAGAATCATCGTTAAAATTTGTTTGAATTTCGATTTTGATATTGTCATCATATCTAATCTCTTTAATTGAAGATAAAGAAGGTTTACCTAGATACCATCCTGTTGAATCAATTTGTTTTCCTAGATTTTGATTTTCATCGTAAAAATAATTTCTCTTGGTATGCTTTTCTTTTTTATAAGTATATGTTGTCCATTCTAAAAGGTTACTATCATCATATTTCCTTTCTTGGTCCAAATATTTTTCTTCACAATAAGAACAATTTTTAGATTCTGAAATGCTATTGTAGTTTTTTAAATTAATATAATATTCAGAACTATCCCTTGTGATGTATTGTTTTATCAATCTGCTTTTAAAGTCATATTCATATTCTGTTGTTTTGGGATAAGAAATACTTCTGTAATGTGCTGTAGTGTCTTTTTTTGACAAATTATATTCGTTTTCTTCAGAATATTTTTTATCAGAGATAAGTCTGTTTAAATTGTCATATTTATATAATTCTACAAAAGAATTATTTACAATTTTATCTTTGGTAACCTTTGGGATTTCTTTATTTTCTTTTTTTACAATTAATGAATCTGAGAAATATTGATTTTTAAAATTATAAAACTTTAGCTGACTTTCTCCTCTATGAAACATAACAATTAAGTAATGATTTATTCCTTTTATCATGTCTTTGCTTTTATCGTATTCGTATTTAGCTAGAAGCAAGCTATCTCTTTTAATTTTTCCATTCTTTTTTATTTCTTTGGAATAAACGGTAACCTTTTTTACATTGTATTTTTCAAAGTTTTTTGGGTTTTCCCAATCCACATAAATTTGATTCAAATTTTCGTTTTGACCGAATGAAAATATTGAATAGATGAAAAAAATATAAAGGAAAATTTTACTCATATTAGTGTTTTTTAAGCGTATCCATTAACTTTTAAATTTTCTAATTCTTCGGTTTCTAAATTATATTCAATGTTCCAATAATAACTTCCTCCATCAGAAATCCAAATTATTTCATTCAACCAATACCAATGGTTTTTTTTAAGTGATTTACTCCAAAGTGAATTTATATAAAGAATTTTTTCGTCTTTTTCATTTATATAACCAAAGTATTGTCTTTTATATTTTTTTAAATTCTTGTGAATAATAGGCGAACGGGATTGATTCATCAGAGGATTGTTCAAGAATTTTAGTTTAAATTTTAATGCATTTTCAGCTTTTATTATCTCTTCTTTTGTTGGGGTAAATCTATTTTGTTGCATTATTTCATTGCTCGATTCTGGAAAAATAGCCACTTCAAATTGTCTTGTTTTGAAATGTTCCGCCACATTTTGAGCATGAATTAAACAATTAGATAGAAATAGTATTACGATGTATTTCATCTTTACTTCTTAAAATTAAACGTCATTTCCTTTCCACTTTCTTCAAAAACCACGTAAATGTTGATTTCGTTATCCGAAATTTTCTCAAACGTAAATTTGTCGAAATACACGTGTGTTGGTGTGATTTTTACTAATCTAAAATTCTCGCTTACTTCTGCTTTTTCCCAACCTTTCAATTCGCCATCAAAATGCTTGAGTTGCAATAAAAGGGTTTTGTCTTTTTCAATAATGTGTCCCAATTCATAAAAAGCTACTTTTCCATCGACAACTAATTTGAAACTGAACATCATGGTATTTCCAATGGGTTCGCTCCACGTTTCCTGACAAATACCGCCTAAAGCTTCGCCTGTCCAATTGCCCACAATCCATTTTACATCTTGTAAAGTAGCTTTTGGCGAACCTTTCTCATCGTTATAATTCAGAGTATTTTGTGCGTTACTGAAAGTGTTTCCAAGAATCAAAAGCAGTACTAAAAGCAATTTTTTCATTTATTTTAATTTTTTTAATTGGTACAAATCATGTCTTCGATCTTTCATAGTTCTCACGCTTCCATGCTCGTGGAGTTCTTTTAATAAATCAATGTCAACATCCACAATTAAAGTCATTTCAGTATTTGGAGTGGCTTCGGCTTTGATTCCATTACTTGGAAAAGCAAAATCAGAAGGCGTAAAAACCGCCGCTTGCGCATACTGGATATCCATGTTGTTTACTTTTGGTAAATTTCCAACACAACCTGCAATGGCAACATAGCATTCGTTTTCAATAGCACGCGCTTGTGCACAATGTTTCACACGAGTATAACCATTTTGGGTATCCGTTAAAAACGGCACAAACAATATATTCATGCCTTGATCTGCCATTAAACGAGAAAGTTCAGGAAACTCTACATCATAACAAATTACAATTCCAATTTTTCCACAATCGGTATCAAAAGTTTGAATGGTTTCGCCACCTGTAATTCCCCAATAAAAAATTTCATTCGGTGTGATGTGAATTTTGCGATACATTTCGTGTGTTCCATCTCTTCGACATAAAAAACCTACGTTATAAACGTGTCCGTCTTCCAAATACGGCATACTTCCCGTAATGATATTGATGTTATAAGAAATTGCGAACTCTTGCATTTTCTTTCTAATAGTATCCGTGTATTTGGCTAATTCCTTGATGGCTTCTGCCTCCGAAAGATGGTTGTAATCGGCCATTAAAGGCGCAATAAATAATTCTGGGAATAAAGCAAAATCACTTCCATAACCAGAAACCGCATCTACGAAAAATTCGGCTTGTTCAAAAAACTCCTCTAAATTTCCTAACGAACGCATTTGCCATTGGACTAAACCTAAACGAACAATACTTTTTTCGGCATTGATTAATTTTGGATTGTCTTCATAATAAATGTTATTCCATTCCAATAAAACCGCGTATTCTTGCGATTCTTTATCGTCTTCCAAATAGTTTTTGAGTACACGAACTTCATGAAAATCATTGCTTAATTGAAACGATAAAACCGGATCATAAATTTCTTTACGCTTGACTTTTTCAATGTATTGTTTTGGGTTGATTTCATTGGCATATTTTCCATAATTTGGAATTCTACCAGCAAAAATTATGGATTTTAAATTGAGTTGTTCGCATAATTCTTTTCGGGAATCATACAAACGTCGACCCAAACGCAAGCCGCGATAATTGGGATTAATAAAAACATCAATTCCATAAAGCACTTCGCCATCAGGATTATGAGTTGAAAAAGTATAGTTTCCTGTAATAGATTTATACGTTTTGGTTTTAAAGGCAAAATCTTCAGTAACCAATATAGAAAGTGCGGAACCTACCACCACGCCATCGGCAACAATTACCAATTGCCCTTCTGGGAAAAGTTCCAATAATTTTTCAATATGTTCTTCTTTCCAATACGAATCTATCATTTCAGGATAGGCTTCAATCATGGATTTTTTCAATTCTTTGTAATCTTCGATGTGAAGATTTCGTAATTCTACTTTGTTAATTGTATTTGGCATATATAATTGATTTTCAACAAATATAGTAAAAATATTTTCCGTTTGCAAACGCTTACAAATATTTACAACCGAAATTAAATGGCTAAATACCGAATATCGTTTTTTTCTTGCCACATCTTTGCACTGTCGAAATGAAACGAATGATGAGTCACAGTTTTCAGTCACAGTTTTCAGAAAAATTAAAAAGAATGGATTTCAAAAAATTATTAGCCTATCAAAAAGCTTTTTCATTAGCTATGGAAATTAAAAAAGTATCTGATTCATTTCCAAAAGAAGAAAAATATGCATTAACAGATCAAGTTAGAAGATCATCAAGAAGTGTATGTGCTAATATTGCAGAAGCTTACAGAAAAAGAAGATATATAAACCATTTTATAAGTAAGCTTACTGATTCAGACGGAGAAAATTCTGAAACTTCAGTTTGGTTAGATTTTGCTTTAGAATGTAATTATTTATCAAAGTCACAATATATTGATTTGGTAAATAAGTCAGAAGAAATTGGTAGAATAATTAATTATATGATTTTAAATCCAACAAAATTCGGTTGTAAATCATAAAATTAAATCCCTGAGACTGAAAACTGAGACTGAGACTAAAAAAGTAACATAATTATTAACATTAAATATTTACACGCCATGAAAAACAGAGTACAATTAATCGGACATGTAGGTCAAGAACCAGAAATCAAAAACTTAGAATCTGGAAGAGTAGCTAACTTCACCATCGCTACAAATGAAAATTACACAAACGCCAAAGGTGAAAAAGTAGAACAAACCGAATGGCACCGCGTTTCCGCTTGGGGAAAGACAGTTGACATCGTAGAAAAATTGTTAACCAAAGGCACTCACGTAGCTTTAGAAGGAAAACTAACCCACAGAAGTTACGACGACAAAGAAGGAAACAAACGATATATCACAGAAGTTGTTGCGAATGAATTAGTTTTATTAAGTAAGTAATCAAGTTCAAGATCAAATACAAAAATCAAGTTCAATACATAGATTTTTTAAATTATTCCAATTTTATAAATCTGTGTTCCAAAAAATTCAATTAACATTAAATATTTACACGCCATGAAAAACTCAGTACAATTAATCGGACACGTTGGTCAAGAACCAGAAATCAAAAACCTTGAAGGAGGAAAAAAATTAGCTAACATTAGTATTGCTACAAATGAAGTGTATTACAAAGAAAACGGTGACAAAGTAGAACAAACGCAATGGCACCGAGTAACTGCTTGGGGCAAAACAGCTGATATCATCGAGCGATTTGTTACCAAAGGCAAAGAAATTGCTATCGAAGGAAAATTGACACACAGAAGTTACGACGACAAAGACGGAAACAAGCGTTTTATTACAGAAGTGCTTGCGAATGAAATTTTGTTAATCAGTAAATAAGAATGTTATGCAAGTTAGCGTATTTTCAATCCGTTTGGATGCTGCATTTTTGGAGTACGACCAACAACAATTGAATGCTTTTTTGAATTCGGTAACGTTTAAAAAATCGAGTACACAATTTGTTGAAGGTGAAGAAGCACATTGGTCTGTTATTGTTCATTATGAATCAGAAGAGCAACAAAAGCCAGAGCGATTAGAACGAAAATCTTACGAAGATTTGAATTCGAAAGACAAACAAGTTTACGGTTATTTGAATCAGTGGAGAAACGAAAAATCAGAAGCTTTGAAACTAAAGAAATATATGATTTGTCACAATTCAGAATTAATCGATTTAGCGATGTATAAGCCAAGCAACTTAGATGAATTACAACAAATTAAAGGTTTCGGAAAACAAAAAGCAGACCGATTTGGAGAAGATATTTTAGCTATTTTGAATGCCGTTTGAGAAAAGACCACCAGCGAAAGTTGGTGGTTTTTATTTAAAACAAAATGTCTTTCGCAGCGCGATAGGTATTAGCATGCGCATCAATAATTGTTTTTATTTCTGGAGAATAACCGCCACCCATACTCACTTGAACTGGGATTTGGTAACGATTGCAATTTTGGAAAACAATTTCATCTCTTTTTTTGCAACCGTCGATAGAGCAACCTAATTTTCCTAATTTATCAGAAGCCAAAATATCAACTCCTGCTAAATAGAAAATGAAATCAGGTTTTTGTTGTTCTATTAACTTTGGTATAAAAGTAGAAATCGTTTTTAGAAATTCATCATCTGAAGTGTTATCATCAAAGGCAATATCTAAATCAGAAGTTTCTTTTTTGAACGGATAATTCGATTTTCCATGGGTTGAAAAAGTAAAGACTTTGTCATTTTTCTGAAAAATTTCTGCCGTTCCGTTGCCTTGATGCACATCCAAATCAATGATTAAGACTTTTTTTACTAGTTTTTTGTCTAACAAATATTGGGCTGCTATGGCTTGGTCATTCAACAAACAAAACGCTTCACCACGATTAGAATAAGCATGATGCGTTCCGCCGGCAATGTTAAAAGCTACTTTGGTTTCAAATGCTTTTTCAGCGCCTATGATGGTTCCTTGTGCAATTCTCAATTCTCTTTCAACTAATTCTTTGGAAAGTGGAAAGCCAATTTTTCTGGCTGCTTTTGGTTCCAAAGTCAACCGCAATAAATCAGAAACATATTCTTTAGTATGAACGGATAAAACATTTTCGATTAGAGCGATTTCAGGTTCAAAAAAATCACTTTTTTGAGTAATCCCTTCATGAAGAAGTTGTTGCGGTAACAACTCGTATTTCAACATCGGAAAGCGATGTCCTTCAGGCAATGGATGTTTAAAAATAGGATGAAAGGCGATGGGAAACATTTACGAATTCATTAATTTCTGCAATTCATCCACAAACAATCCCATATGATATCCATCAACTAATCCATGATGTGCTAAAACCGCTAACGACATGGTTTTCTTTCCGTTTTCTTCAATCATTTTACCAAAGGAAATTTTAGGACAACTATCTTCGATTTTAAAATTTCTTGAATGGGTTAAACCTGTAAAATTAATCCAAGGAACCGCCGAAAAATGAATGATATTTTCAGGATATTCTCTAGTAAAAATTCCAGTAGTGGATTGCATTCTTTCGATTTCTTTCTGAGCTATTTTATTGAATTCCTGAATGTCTTCATGAAATTTCATAAACGAAAAACCGAAAGTTTTGTCTTCTCGCATGATGGTAGCAGAAGCATCAATTTCATCATACAAATAGACTTTTTTGTTTTCAATTCGTAAACGAAAATTTTCTACCGCATTAATCGCTGCTAAAGTTTTATGTAAGTAATAAACAAAAAAAGGAATTTGAATTGCTTTAGCTTTTTTTTTCGCAATTGTACAATCAATAGGTGTTGTTATACCAAAAAAAGGTTCGTCAAATGCTGAAAAGAATTCAAAATGTTCTTTTCTATTCCAAGTACTAATATTTATTTCAGTTTTCAATATTTTACTATTTGAAATTAAAAAACCTTCTCGGTTTAGGAGAAGGTTTAGGATGCTTTTTTTATTAAATCAAACATTGGGCAACGTTTGCAGCGTTTGTGTTCGCCTTTTTCAAATTTGCCACAACATTTTGATTTGCAGTTTTCTGCAATTTTTATTTCAGTTAAAAGAAGTTCCTTTTTCTTTTTCTTCTTTTTCTTTTTGTCCTTCTTTTTTTCTTCTTTGCTCATCAGAAATTCATTTGACTCTGCAAAGATAATATTATTTTTAAATATTCTAAATAAAAATTACTGCGGATTTATCGCAATCGAACTTGTAACCGATAATTGTTGGATATCACGGTCAAATAAATACAATCCACCACGATCTTCTCCAATCAAATTGATTTTATCTAAGATAGTTTTGGCTTGTGCTTCTTCTTCAATTTGTTCTGCAACATACCATTGTAAGAAATTGTGCGTAGAATAATCTCTTTCGCCTAAAGTAATGTGCACCAATTCGTTAATTGAGTTTGATACAAATAATTCGTGTTGGTACAATTCTTCAAACATTTCTTTAAAAGTTCCGAATTTGGTTTTCGGAGCTTTCAAATCCGTGATTTCGGCATGACCGCCTCTTTCGTTTACATATTTTACTAATTTCAACATGTGCGCACGTTCTTCATCCGATTGATTGTACATAAATTGAGCTACACCTTCTAATCCTTGAATTTCAGCCCAACAAGCCATTGATAAATAAATTTGTGAAGATTCGGCTTCTATTCTAATTTGCTTATTTAAAGCGTCTAAAATATTTTTTGTCAACATAATTTTTTCGTTTTGATGTAAAGTTATGAAATTATAATTATTTCAACGAATGATAATTCTTATAATATTGTTAATAGTGTTTCAATATTAGTTAACGCTTTGAAGTTTTTATGCTGAATTTCGAAATCGATTTTTTCGTATTCCCAAGTCGTGTGATACGGAATATGAATCGCATGACCACCAATGTTCAACACAGGTAAAACATCAGATTTCAAGGAATTTCCAATCATTAGAAAATCTTCAGCATGGCATTCCAAACGACCCAACATTTTTTCGTAATCCAATTCGGTTTTATCGCTCAATACTTCAATATGATGAAAATAGTGACCAATTCCTGAATCGTGTAACTTACGATGTTGGTCTTTTAAATCGCCTTTGGTAGCTACAACTAATTTGTATTTTCCTTTTAATTGTTGCAAAACCGATTCTACATTGGGCAACAATTCTACAGGTTTTTGCAATAAATCTTTTCCAATGGCTATAATTTGCTCAATTCCTTTTCCCGAAATTTGATGATTCGTCAATTGCAAAGCGGTTTCAATCATTGACAACGTAAACGCTTTGATTCCAAAACCATACAAAGGCAAATTTTTCACCTGATGATTCAAAATCAAACCCAAAATCTCCTGACTAGAAGCATAATCTTGAAATAAAGCACAAAAGCGTTCTTGTGCCTCATCAAAATAAGGTTCGTTGTGCCATAGAGTGTCGTCTGCGTCGAAAGCGATTATTTTTGGAGTCATAGTTGTTGTTTTTACCGCAGATTCACAGATTTTTTCAATTTTTTTTAATCTGCGAATCTGCGGTTATTTTTAGGATATCATCGCGCCATTAATAACGCCTTCCGCATCAGGATTTACGAAAACCAATTTACCTTCGGCGTTGTTCGTTAATAACAACATGCCTTCGCTTTCCACACCACGTAAAGCTCTTGGTGCTAAGTTTACTAAAACGGTTACGCGTTTTCCAATTACTTCTTCCGGTGTAAAATGCTCTGCAATTCCAGAAACGATGGTTCTAACATCAATTCCTGTATCTACTTTTAAAATTAAAAGTTTATTCGCTTTTGGCATTTTTTCCGCTTCAATGATGGTTCCAATTCGTAAATCTACTTTGGCAAAATCTTCGAAAGTAATGATTTCTTTTTGCGGTTCAGTTTTTGCGTTTTCCACTTTATTGGCGGTTTTAGTTGCTTCTAATTTGTCTAATTGTTTTTGGATTTCGGCATCTTCAATTTGGGCAAACAGAATTTCGGCTTGACCAATTTGGTGACCAGCTTTGGTTAAATTCCAATTTTCAAAAGCCAAATTCCAATTGTTGACTTTAATATTTAATATTTTACATAATTTGGAAGATGTAAAAGGCAAAAACGGTTCAGAAAGTATAGCTAAAGCAGAAGCAATTTGTAATGCTACATACATTTGAGTTTGCACTCTTGCTGGATTTTCTTTCACCATTTTCCAAGGTTCTTCATCTGCTAAATATTTGTTTCCTAAACGGGCAACGTTCATCAATTCACCTAATGCTTCTCTAAATCGGTAACGTTCAATTGAACTAGAAATTACAGCCGGATAGGCTTTTAATTCCACTAATGTTTGTTCGTCAACTTCAGAAAATTCGTATGGAGCTGGAATAATTCCGTTGTAATATTTATTGGTTAACACCACAACACGATTGATGAAATTTCCAAAAATAGCAGCTAATTCGTTATTATTTCTCGCTTGAAAATCTTTCCAAGTAAAGTCGTTGTCTTTGGTTTCTGGAGCATTCGCAGTTAATGCATAACGCAACGAATCTTGTTTTTCTGGGAAATCTTGCAAATATTCGTGCAACCAAACCGCCCAGTTTTTAGAAGTCGATAATTTGTTTCCTTCCAAATTTAAAAATTCATTTGCTGGAATATTATCGGGTAAAATATAACTTCCTTCAGCTTTTAACATCGCTGGGAAAATGATGCAATGGAACACGATATTATCTTTTCCAATGAAGTGAACCAATTTTGTGTCGGCATCTTTCCAATATGGTTCCCAATCTTTTCCTTCGCGAGCTGCCCATTCTTTGGTAGATGAAATGTAGCCAATTGGCGCATCAAACCAAACATATAATTTTTTTCCTTCCGCACCTTCTACAGGAACATCAATTCCCCAATCTAAATCACGTGTTACGGCTCTTGGCTCTAAACCACCATCAACCCACGATTTTACTTGTCCGTAAACATTCGGTTTCCAATCGTTTTTATGACCTTCCAAAATCCATTCTTTTAAAAAAGATTCGTAACGATTTAAAGGTAAAAACCAGTGTTTTGTTGATTTTAGAATTGGAGTTTCTCCTGTAATGGTTGATTTTGGATTAATTAAATCAGTAGCGTTTAAAGTAGAGCCACATTTTTCACATTGGTCGCCGTATGCTTCTGGATTGTCGCATTTTGGGCAAGTTCCAGTTACAAAACGATCAGCTAAAAATTGGTCCGCTTTTGCGTCGTATAATTGTTCGGTAGTTTCTTCAATGAAATCTCCGTTATCGTATAATTTTTTGAAAAATTCTGAGGCCGTTTTATGATGAATCTCTGCAGAAGTTCTTGAATAATTATCAAAAGAAATTCCGAAATCTAAAAATGATTGACGAATAATTCCGTCATATTTATCAATTACTTGTTGAGGCGTAATCCCTTCTTTTTTAGCTTTCATGGAAATGGCCACACCGTGTTCGTCGCTTCCACAAATGAAAGCCACATCTTTTCCTTGTAAACGCAAATATCTCGCATAAATATCAGATGGAACATAAACACCTGCTAAATGTCCAATGTGGATTGGTCCATTGGTATAAGGTAAAGCCGCAGTAATCGTATATCTTTTCGGATTTTCTAACATAATTTTTTATTTTAACGCAAAGACGCTAAGTTTTTCGCAAAGCTTTGCAAAGAAATTTTAAGTTTTAAAGTGCAAATGTCGTGAAAATTATAATTTATTCACAACTCGTCTGATACCTTCTTTTAAAAGAACGGAATTAAAGTTTAAAAGTAAGCCCAATTTAAAGTTGCCAAGCCTCAAATAAGTCAAAGTTTGAGCAAAATGAAGTTCAGAAAGTTCTTCAACACTTTTTAATTCTAAAACCAGTTTATCTTCTACTAGTAAGTCAATTCTGTAACCGCAATCTAGTTTTACATCTTCGAAAATCAATGGAATTGATTTTTCTTTATCAACTTTAAATCCTGCCTTTATAAGCTTGTAATATAGACATTCTTTATAAGTGTTTTCAAGTAAACCTGGACCTAATGCATTATGAACTTCAATGGCAATTCCAATAACTTTATTTGAGATTTCATTTTCTGTCATTTTTCCTTTTTTAACTTTGCGAAAAACTTCTAAACTTTGCATTAAATTTTGAACAACTGATATGTTAATTTAGAAAGCAAAAATTATTTTTGAAGATATTTTGGTTCTAACTTCAAACAAAAATAATTCATTAACCCTGAAATCTCGAATTTTTGAATTGTTTTTATGTATTTTTGAATGAAGTTTACTAATTGGTATGATTCGATACTTCGTTATAATACTTTTTAACCCTAAATTCATATTCACAAAAGAAAATGAAAATTCCACCTTATCTAAAAAAAGGCGACACCGTTGCTCTAGTTTGTACCGCTCGTAAATTTTTTCCTGATGATGCAAAACCTGCTATCGCATTATTAGCATCTTGGGGGTTGAAAGCCAAATTAGGCAGAACCATAGGTTTAGATAGCTGCCAACTTGGTGGAACCGATGCTGAAAGAATTGCCGATTTTCAAGAAATGTTGGATGATGAGAATATCAAAGCAATTTGGTGCGCGCGAGGCGGTTATGGAACGGTTCGAATAATTGATTCATTAGATTTCACCAAATTCAAAAAGCATCCCAAATGGATTATGGGATTTTCTGATGTTACGGTTTTGCACAGTCAATTGAATGTGGAACGCGTGGCGACTTTGCATTCGATTATGCCGTTTACGGTTCCAAAAGCTCCAGAAGAAGTAAAAGAAACCTTGCGAAAAGCACTTTTTGGAGAAGCTATTTCATATACAATTCCATCAAAATTGTATGATATAAAAGGAAAAGCTTCAGGTGAATTGGTTGGAGGAAATATTTCTATTTTATATAGTTTATTGGGTTCAAAATCTTCGATTGATACAGATGGAAAAATTCTTTTTATTGAAGATTTGGATGAATATTTGTATCACATCGACAGAATGATGTACAATTTAAAACGCAACGGTTATTTTGAAAAGGTTAAAGGAATTATTGTGGGAAGTATGACCGATATGCACGATAACGAAATTCCATTTGGGCAAAATGAAGTGCAAATAATTACTGAAATTGCCAAAGAGTATAACATTCCAATTGCCTTCGAATTTCCAGCCGGACACCAAAAAGACAACCGAACTCTGATTTTTGGAAAAAAAGTAGATTTTGAAGTGAATGAAAAAGAAATCAAATTGAAATTTGATTAAATCACAATATTATAAATTTCAATTGTCAACTAGGATTTTTGGAATTTGGAATTTAATTTTTGGAATTTAAATCATGGCAGAACACAACGATTTAGGAAAACTTGGAGAAGAATTGGCGATAGATTTCTTAGAAAAAAATGGTTATGAAATCTTAGAAACAAATTGGGTTTTTGACAAAGCCGAAATCGATATTATTGCTCAAAAAAATGGAGTTTTAGCCGTTGTTGAGGTAAAAACGCGTTCAAGTATAGAATTTGGTTTGCCTCAAGATTTTGTTAAACCAAAAAAGATTAAATTGCTGCTAAAAGCAATTGACGAATATGTGGTTCAAAACGATTTAGATGTTGAAGTTCGTTTTGATATTATTGCAATTCATAAAGAAAGTACAAATTTTAACATTGAGCACATTGAAGAGGCTTTTTATTATTTTTAAGTTAAATTTATAACATTTTGTTTTTTTGTTTTTATCTTTGTCGAAATTAATTTAAAATTGCATGAAAACCATTTCTTCTGTTGTTGAACAATACATCAAATCAAAGCCGTTTTTACTAAATTCCATAGCACAAGGAATAATAAATTTAACATCATTAGCTAGAATCATGATGCCTGAAATTGAAAAAGATTTGGGTAAGGATGTGAAGCAAGGCGCTGTTGTTATGGCGCTTAAGAGGTTGTCAGAAGAATTAGATTTTAAAATCAATTATAAGATTTCAAAAGTATTGAAGAATATTGGAGAAATTACGGTTCGTTCTTCTTTAGTTGATTTTGCATTTGTTATTTCACCAACACTTCTTGAAAATCAAGCGCGTTTGTTGGCGGAAATTAATAAAGACCAAGACTTGTTTTACACTTCTTCAAGAGGAGTAAATGAAACAAATATAATAGTTAGTTCTTCGATTTCTACCGTTGTTGATGAGATTTTTAAAAGTGAAAAACTGACTCATAAGGTAGGGAATTTATCTTCAATTACTGTAAAATTACCAAACGTTAATATTACAATTCCAGGAGTTTTTTATTACATTTTTCAATGTCTTGCTTGGGAAGGAGTAATTGTACATGAAGTTATTTCTACAACAAATGAGTTTACAGTAATTGTTCACGACAACCAAATTGATATTGCCTTTAAGGTTATAAAAGACCTCAAGAATATTGAAGATTAACAAAAAAGTTGCTAAATTTTTTCTCATCAAAAAAAGAAACGTATTTTTACCACACTTTATACTAAAAGAGCAGTTTTTTAGTTACTATAAAAAAGCGTTTTTACTTTGAAAAACAATACTTTAAAATACATCCTAATTTTAGGATTTTTATTCTTTTTGATAGCGTGTTCTGTCAAGAAAGACCGTTTTGTGAATAGAAATTTCCATGCCGTAACCACCGAATATAATGTCTTATTCAATGGATATGAAGCGCTAGATGCTGGTGTTGTGGATTTAGTTGCTACTTACAAAGATAATTTTTGGGAAATCCTACCAGTGGAACGGATGCCTGATGTTGAAGAAAATTTATTACCAGGGGAAGCCAAAAATCCAAACTTCAAACGAGCAGAAGACAAAGCAGTTAAAGCCATTCAAAAACATTCCATGAACATTGCTGGAAATGAAAAAAATCCGCAAATGGATGAGGCTTATTTGTTGTTAGGTAAGGCTAGATATTATGATAACCGATTTATTCCTGCGTTAGAAGCTTTAAACTATATTCTTTATAAATATCCACAAAGTGATAAAATTTATCACGCTAAAGTTTGGCGTGAAAAAGTAAATATTCGTTTGGAAAATAATGATGTAGCCATCAAAAATTTAAAACGATTACTAGATAATAATCAAATTGACGGACAAGATTTAGCAGATGCTAATGCAATGCTTACGCAAGCTTATATTAATACAGGATCAAACGATAGTGCTATTGCAACTATCAAGATTGCAAAAGAAGCAACAAAGTCAAAAGAAGAAAGAGCGCGTTATCTTTTCATTTTAGGTCAACTTTACGAGTCTTTTGCATACAATGACAGCGCTTTTGTTGCATACCAACAAGTAATTGACATGAATAGAAAAGCGCCAAGACGTTATGTAATTCATGCTCATGCCAAACAAGCTGCACAGTTCGATTATAATAATGGTGATACTTTGGCATTTTCAACGAAATTTAATGAGCTTATTGCAGATAGAGAGAACAGACCTTTTCTAGATGTACTGTATCATCAAAAAGGCTTATTTTACGACAAGATGAATTTGGATGAACAAGCGAAAAAATACTACAATAAATCCATAAAATCCTTTACTAATGACGGTTATTTAATTTCTTCTAATTATAGAAATTTAGGAGAAATCCATTTTGATAATGCGGAATACAAAAAAGCTGGAATGTATTACGACAGTACATTATTAAGATTGAATGAAAGAACTAGAGAATACCGCCAAATTAAAAAGAAGCGCGACAATCTTGAAGAAGTTATCAAATACGAAGAAATAGCCAAAGCTAACGACAGTATTCTAAGTATTGTTGCAATGAATGATAAAGCCAGAATAATGTATTTTGAAAATTATATTGAAAAATTAAAAATTCAAGATGCAGAAAAAGAAAGATTAGCTAAAGAAAAAGCAGAAAAAGAAGCGAACATTTTAGCCAACACTTCTCCAGGCGGAATCAATCCACCAACTGGAGGAAACATACCGCCAGGTAAAATTTTATCGCAGTCTGCCGACATTGTTCCTTTAGATAAACCGCAATCAGGGCCAAAGAATGCAAATCAAAGCGCTTTTTATTTTTATAATCCAGTGACCGTTAATTATGGGAAAAGAGAATTTATTTCCAAATGGGGCAATCGCCAGTTGGTTGAAAATTGGAGAGTAGCGGCAAGTACTAAAAATACTTTTTCGGCTATGGATGCTAATGAAAATGATTTAGATGATACGGATGATAAAGAAGATATAGTTGAAAATCCACTTTATAATGTTGATTATTATTTGACTCAAATTCCAACAGATACAAATGTAATTGATAGTTTGGGAATTGATAGAAATTTAGCTTATTATCAATTGGGGTTAATCTATAAAGAGAAATTCAAAGAATACCAATTAGCCGCTAATCGATTTGAGCAATTGCTTAAAAACAAACCGGAAGAAAAATTGGTTTTACCAACGAAATACAATTTATTCAAAATTTACGAAATCATTGATCCTTCAAAAGCTAAAATGTATAAAGAGCAAATTTTGAATGAATATCCCGATAGTCGTTATGCGCAAATCATTCAACACCCGCAATTGAGTGTTTCTGATAATGAAAGTCCCGATTTGGTCTATAATCGATTGTATAAATCGTTGCAGGAAAACAAAGTAAAAGAAGTTTTTGAAGAAGTTACCGTCCGAATCGAACAATATTTTGGAGATGAAATGTTGCCAAAATTCGAAATGTTGCGAGCGGCAGCCATTGGAAGATTAAATGGTTTAGACGAATACAAAGCGGCATTAAATTGGGTAGCAGTAAATTATCCCAATAAACCAGAAGGAAAGCAAGCCGAAATCATGTTGACAAAGGAAATTCCCGCTATCGAAGCACTTCAATTAGGAGCAACAGAAGTTTCGTCATGGAAATTGGTTTTTCCAAAAGAAAATTTGAACGAAAAAGACAAAAAACAGCTAGTTGAAAAATTAAACTTATATTTGAAAGATAGCCAACGAAGAGAATTAAAAATATCAGAAGATTTATATACTATTAATAAAGATTTCATTGTTTTACACGGTTTTATTGATGACGGTACGGCTTTTTCAGCTTTAACCTTGTTGAGAGAATACAAGAATTACAAAGTAAAAGATGAGGTTTATATTATAAGTGCCGAAGACTATAAAGTCATACAAATGAAAAAGCAATTTGATGATTGGAAAAAATTAAACAAAAAATAACCCAAAAACTACTACTATGTTTGATAAAGCTAAACCCAAAGAACCCCAATTTGGAACAACCAACAGAATAGTTGAAGGAACCATAATAACTGGAGACATCAATTCCAAAGCTGATTTTCGATTAGACGGAATTTTAGTTGGTAATTACACGTCAAGCGGAAAATTAGTTATTGGTCCATCTGGTGAAGTTCAAGGCGATATTACTTGTAAAAACTTAGATATCGAAGGGAAATTTACTGGAAAATTACAAATCGCAGAGTTGTTGAGTGTGAAATCTAAAGCAGTTATCAAAGGTGAAGTGCAAACTAATAAATTAGCCATTGAACCTGGGGCTGTTTTTGAAGCAACTTGCGCAATGAAATCGCAATTAATTCCATTAACCAATGACAAATCCGAAAAGACAGCATAACAAATGGTTGTCTTTGATAACGATTCCTATTCAAATGGGTTTGGTTATTTATTTGTTTCATTTTTTAGGTGTTTGGTTAGATAAAAAATACCAATTATCCTTCTGTGAACAAGCTTTTACCTTATTAGGAGTTGTGGTAGCCATGTATTACGTGATTAAACAACTCAATCAGATTAATAAAAATGAAGATAAATCTAAATAAAATTCCCATTGTATTTCAGCTACTTTTATTGTTGGTATTCGTTTACGGAAATATTCTTTTATTAGAAGCCGTATTTTCCTTAGAAGAAAAGTGGAAAAGTGCATATTATACGTTTTATCAAACGTTCTCTTTTTTCGCCATTTCTAGTAGTGTAATTCTGCTATTGAATTTAATCATTCAAAAAAAGGCAAAAGACCAAATTGGATATGTCTTTTTGGGAATTATGACCGTGAAAGTAATTGCCGCTTATATTTTTATTGCTCCAGCTTTGGAATTAAAAACAGCTTCTAGTCAATTTGAAAAAAACAACTTTTTTATTTATTTTCTTACTTTTTTAGCAATAGACGTGTATTTGACCGCTCAAATTTTGAATAAAAAAAACTAAAACTTTGAAAATTGAATGAAATAGCAAAAAAAATATTTTTTAAAACTTGCTATATTAATTAAAGTTGTACTTTTGCAAAAAATTTTAACGACCATAAAAATTACATACAATAAAGATATGGTATTTTTAAGAAAATCTCTTCCTGTAATTCTTGCTTGCGCTTTAGCGTTCGCACCTTTATTTAGTTTTGCCAATTCAGAAACTGACAGCTTGCAAATGGCTACAACAGTAGCTCAGGAAAGCGAAGTTGATGCACATCATGCACAAGAACCACAAAGCAAGAAAGAAAAAATTAATGCTTACATTGAACATCACTTACAAGATTCTCATGACTTTACTTTTTTCTCAGATGAGGAAACAGGAAAGCATTATGGTTTTTCTTTGCCAGTAATTATATATGATAATGGTTTAAAAGTTTTCTCTTCTTCAAAATTTCATCATGGTGAAACCATTGCAGAGGTTGATGGAAATTATTACAAATTATATCACGGTAAGATTTATAAAACAGATGCTTTAGGAACAATCGAATACGATGAAGCGCATCACCCAACAAATGCAAAACCTTTAGACTTTTCTATTACTAAAAATGTAGTAGGTTTATTGATTGCGTGTGTTTTGTTGTTTGTAATGTTTGTTGGTTACGCTAGAAAATTCAAAAAAGGTGGCGCTAATACAATTCCAACAGGATTTAGTAGAGTTTTAGAACCATTAGTATTATATGTTCGTGATGAAATTGCTCGTCCAAATATTGGTGAGAAAAAATACAAAAAATTCATGCCTTATTTGTTAACGGTGTTTTTCTTAATTTGGTTGTTAAACTTATTAGGCTTAACTCCAATGGGAATCAACGTAACAGGTAATATTGCGGTTACTATGTGTTTGGCATTGTTTACTTTCTTTGTAACACAATTCAGTGGTAATAAAGATTATTGGAAGCATATTTTTTGGATGCCAGGAGTTCCTGTTCCAATGAAAATTGTTTTAATGCCAATTGAGATTTTAGGAATGTTTACAAAACCATTCTCGTTGATGATTCGTTTGTTTGCTAATATTACAGCAGGTCACGCGGTGGTTATGGGATTAATTGCTATTGTGTTTTTGTTTCAACAGCAACTATCAGTAGGTGGAAGTATCGGTATTTCATTTGTACTAACTTTGTTTATCTCTGTAATTGAGTTGTTAGTAGCATTTTTACAGGCATTTATTTTCACTATGTTGTCGTCGTTATTTATCGGAATGGCTGTGGAAGAGCATCATCACGATGATCACCATTAATAAAAAGAATAAATTTTGTTTAATTATATAAATCAATTATCATGACAATTCCAAATTTAGTAGGAGCAGGTTTAATCGTAATCGGAGGTGGATTAGGTTTAGGTAAAATCGGTGGTTCAGCAATGGACGCTATTGCTCGTCAGCCAGAAGCTGCGGGTAAAATCCAAACTGCGATGATTATCATCGGAGCTCTTTTAGAAGGTTTAGCATTTGGTGCTTTAATCTTAGGAGCATAATTAAATTACACATACGTTGCAACGGTTGGTTGTAACGTATGTTAATTAAACAATTTTTAGTTAAAAAGATTCAAGAATAAATTTAAGATATGGATAAGTTAATTAATGATTTTTCGTTTGGTTTGTTCTTTTGGCAAGCAATCATTCTTATTGTTTTAATTGTTTTGTTGGCAAAGTTTGCTTGGAAACCAATTATGGCTGCTTTAGAAGCTCGTGAATCGGGTATTGCAGATGCATTAGTTTCTGCTGAAATTGCTAGAAAAGAGTTATTAAACTTAAAAGCAGACAATCAAAAATTATTGGATGAAGCTCGTGTAGAAAGAGATGCAATGATTAAAGAAGCGCGTGAAATCAAAGAAAAAATGATTGCCGATGCTAAATCTGAAGCGCAAGTTCAAGGTGAAAAAATGATTGCACAAGCGAAAGCTACTATTGAAAGTGAGAAAAACGCAGCTATGGTAGAATTAAAATCTCATGTTTCTACATTGTCAATTGATATTGCTGAAAAGATTTTAAAAAGCGAATTAGCAGACAAAGAGGCGCAATCGAAATTGGTTGCTACAATGTTGAATGACGCTAAATTAAACTAATCATGACAGGAACTAGAGCAGCTATACGATATGCTAAAGCTATTCTTGACATTGCGCAAGAAAACAATAACGCAGCTAGTGTTAACACTGATATGCTTTTAATAGCATCATCGGTTAAAGACAATAAAGAATTGAAAGATTTTTTAACTAGTCCAGTTATTAAAGGAGCTGCAAAACTTGCAGCAACTTTAGAAGTTTTTGCTACGTCACAAAATGAAACAAAGCGTTTATTTCAATTGCTTCAAGAAAACAGAAGATTTGAAATTTTAGAAGCAATAGCTACACAATATAATGGCTTATTTAATGAGTTAAATAATGTGGAAACAGCGGTAGTTACTACGGCAGTTCCTATGACTCAAGAATTAGAAAAGCAAGTATTAGCAAAAGTGGCTACTTTTTCTAGCAAAACTATAACTCTTGAAAACATTGTAGATCCAGCTATTATTGGTGGATTTATTTTAAGAATCGGAGACAAACAATACAATGCATCTGTAACAAACAGATTGCAACAATTAAAAAGAGAATTTAGTAATTAATCATAATAAATCCTGTGGGATTAAAATTATAAATTAAAATGGCTGAAATTAAACCTGCTGAAATATCAGCAATATTAAAAAAGCAATTATCAGATTTTCAATCTGGTGCTACTTTAGAAGAAGTTGGAACAGTACTTCAAGTTGGTGACGGAATCGCACGTGTTCACGGATTATCTAATGCACAATATGGTGAATTAGTACAATTCGATAACGGATTAGAAGCAATCGTTCTTAACTTGGAAGAAGATAACGTTGGGGTTGTATTATTAGGACCATCAACTGGAATCAGAGAAGGTTCAAATGTAAAAAGAACACAACGTATCGCTTCGTTAAAAGTAGGTGAGCAAATCGTAGGTCGTGTTGTTGATACTTTAGGAAACCCTATCGATGGTAAAGGACCTATTGGTGGTGAATTATACGAGATGCCATTGGAAAGAAAAGCGCCTGGAGTTATCTTCCGTCAGCCAGTAAACGAGCCATTACAAACCGGTATTAAGGCAGTTGATGCTATGATTCCAGTTGGTAGAGGACAACGTGAGTTGGTTATTGGTGACCGTCAAACAGGTAAAACTACCGTTTGTATTGATACCATCTTAAATCAAAAAGAATTTTACGATGCTGGTAAACCAGTATTCTGTATATATGTTGCAGTTGGACAAAAAGCGTCTACTGTAGCTGCTATTGCTAAAACATTAGAAGAAAAAGGCGCTATGGCTTACACGGTTATTGTTGCTGCAAATGCTTCTGATCCTGCTGCAATGCAAGTTTATGCTCCATTTGCTGGCGCATCTATTGGAGAATATTTCCGTGATACAGGTCGTCCTGCATTAATCATTTATGATGATTTATCGAAACAAGCGGTTGCTTATCGTGAAGTATCGTTATTGTTAAGAAGACCACCAGGACGTGAAGCTTATCCTGGAGACGTATTCTACTTACACTCAAGATTATTAGAAAGAGCAGCTAAAGTTATTGCTGATGATGATATCGCTAAAGATATGAACGATTTACCAGATTCATTACGTCCAATCGTAAAAGGTGGTGGTTCATTAACTGCTTTACCAATTATCGAAACGCAAGCGGGTGACGTTTCTGCTTATATCCCAACAAACGTAATTTCGATTACTGACGGACAAATCTTCTTAGATGGTGATTTATTCAACTCTGGAGTTCGTCCTGCTATCAACGTAGGTATTTCAGTATCTCGTGTTGGAGGTAACGCGCAAATTAAATCAATGAAAAAAGTAGCGGGTACATTAAAATTAGACCAAGCACAATACCGCGAATTAGAAGCGTTTGCTAAATTTGGTTCTGATTTAGATGCCGTTACACTTAACGTAATTGAAAAAGGAAAACGTAACGTGGAAATCTTAAAACAAGCGGTTAACGACCCATATACTGTAGAAGACCAAGTTGCAATTATCTACGCAGGTTCTAAAAACTTGTTGAGAAAAGTTCCTGTTGAGAAAGTAAAAGAATTCGAAAAAGATTTCTTGGCTTACTTAAATGCAAAACATAGAGACACTTTAGATGCTTTAAAATCTGGTAAATTTGATGATTCAATTACTGAAGTTTTAGAAAAAGCAGCAAAAGAAGTTTCTGCAAAATATTAATTAAATAGTATTAAGTATTAAGTATGAAGAATTAAGATGTCTTTGTACTTAATACTTGAATCTTAATACTGCAATAATGGCAAACTTAAAGGAAATTAGAAATAGGATTAGTTCCGTGCAGTCGACGATGCAAATTACATCGGCGATGAAAATGGTATCTGCTGCTAAATTGAAAAAAGCACAAGATGCAATTACTGCTATGCGACCTTATTCTGAGAAATTAACAGAGTTAATTCAAGGTTTGAGCGCTTCTTTAGAAGGTGATTTTGCTGCAAAATATACAGAACAAAGAGAAGTTAAAAAAGTATTAATCGTGGCCATTGCTTCTAACAGAGGTTTGTGTGGTGCGTTTAATACCAATATCATCAAGCAAGTTAAAAACTTAACTGAAAATGTTTACGCTGGTAAAACCGTTGGGGTTTTTGCAATTGGTAAAAAAGCAAATGACATTTTATTGAAAACCAATGATGTTATTGCCAATCGTAGCGATATTTATGAAGACTTAACTTTCGATAATGTAGCTAAAATTGCAGAAGCTTTAACTCGTTTGTTTGTTGATGGTGAGTACGATAGAATTGAAATTGTATACAACCAATTCAAAAATGCGGCAACTCAAATTATTCAAACAGAACAATTTTTACCTTTAGCGCCAATTGAAGCTTCAGAAGGTGTAGCATCTGATTACATTTTTGAACCTTCAAAAGAAGAAATTGTGTTAACATTGATTCCAAAATCATTAAAAACACAATTATACAAAGCCGTTCGCGACTCATTTGCTTCAGAACACGGAGCACGTATGACAGCTATGCACAAAGCAACAGATAACGCAACAGAATTGAGAAATCAATTGAAATTAACGTATAACAAAGCACGTCAAGCAGCAATTACTGGAGAAATCTTAGAAATTGTTGGTGGAGCAGAAGCTTTGAATGGGTAATTTCTATAACAATATCTTAACTAAATGTCACGTTTTGCGTGACATTTTTTTTTGGTACATTTGCTTTTATTCAATTCCAAAAAACATGCGATTACTATTCTGTCTTTTTGTTTCGTTTATTTCCTTTTCAGCAACTGCGCAACAAACCTTATCACTAGAAAAAATAATGGCTGGCAATGAATTTATTGGTCAGCAACCATCAAATCAACGTTTTGCCATTGATGGCACAACCATACTTTTTGATTGGAATCCCAATAACGAAATTGGTGCGTCAACTTATACATGGAATACCAATACCAAAGTACCAAAATTAGCGCCAAATGATTTCCTTTTTACCCAAGATTTTTATACCAATCAAAAGCAATTTGCAGAAGTTTATTTTTTGAAACAAGGCAATTTGTACGTTTATAATAAAGCAACCAAAAAAGAAAAACCCATTTGGAAATCCAATGAACGCATTTCTAGAGTAGAAAGAAGTACGAATCCTAACGTGCTATTTTTGGAAATAAAAAGCAATTTGTATCAGTTGAATACCAAAGACTTCGAAATTATCCAATTGACCAATTTCAAATCAGGAAAGGAAAGCGCAAAGAAAGAAGAAACACCGAATTTCCTAGAAAGCCAACAAAAAGAATTGTTCCTTTTCGTAAACGAACAAGAAGCGAGAACGAATTGGTACAAACAAAAATCAGAAGGCAGTCAAGAAAAGCAACCAAAAGAGATTTTCTATAACAATTCTTCATTGGAAGCTATAAAAGCAGCGCCAAATGGAAAGTTCGTAACCTTTCGTTTATCAGATTACCCTAGTCAAACGTCAACGAATGTGGAACAGTTCATCACTAAAGACGGTTTCACAGAAAGCAGAAAAGCCAGAGCAAAAGTTTCAGATAAAAACTTGAGCGAACATAAATTCGGGATTTTTAATGTAGCAAAAGATACGGTTTACTATGATGATTTTAGTAAATTATCAGGAATTCAATCGCTTCCCAAATACTATCAAGACTACGAAAACCTGAAAGATAAAGAAGCAAAACCGCAACAAGTAATCATGCAAAGTCCAGTTTATAGCGACGACGCTAAAAATGCCGTAATGGAACTTCGCAGCATGGACAACAAACACCGTTGGATTGTACAATTGGATTTAGAATCAGGAGAAATCACCGAATTAGATCATCAACACGACGAGGCATGGATTGGCGGACCTGGAATTCCAAGTTACGGTTTTGGAAATGGAACATTGGGTTTCATCAATTCGAACACCATTTATTTTCAATCAGAAGTTACTGGATTTTCGCATTTGTATACTTTGGACTTAAATTCGAAGAAGAAAACCGCACTAACTTCAGGAAATTGGGAAGTAAGAAATACCCAACTTTCAAACGATAAAAAGTCGTTTTATTTAACCACAACTACAACGCATCCTGGAAACAGAAGTTTTTATAAATTGGATATCGCTTCCAAAAAAATGACTGGAATTTTTACCAATGACGGCGCTTACGAAGTAGAAATTGCACCTGATGAAAAATCGTTTTTAGTGCGTTATTCGTTCAAAAATAAACCTTGGGAATTGTTTTCTGCCGAAAATAAACCCAATGCCAAGTTGCAACAAATTACATTTTCTACTACCAAAGAGTTCCAGCAATACCAGTGGCAAACACCAGAAGTAGTAACGTTCACCGCTCAAGATGGAAAAACGATTTACGCTCGATTGTACGAACCCAAAAAAGGAAACAAGAACAAAGCCGCTGTCATTTTTGTTCATGGCGCGGGTTATTTGCAAAACGCTCACAATTACTGGAGCACGTATCACAGAGAGTTCATGTTTCATCATTTGTTGACCGATTTGGGCTACACAGTCTTAGATATCGATTACCGTGCAAGTGATGGTTATGGTCGTGATTTTAGAACCGGAATCTATCGTCACATGGGCGGATTAGATTTACAGGATCATTTGGACGGAAAAAAATATTTGGTTGAAAAACTAGGAATTGACACCAATAGAGTAGGGATTTACGGCGGTTCTTATGGCGGATTCATCACTTTAATGGCTTTACTTACAAAACCTGGCGAATTCAAATCGGGAGCGGCTTTGCGAGCAGTTACAGATTGGGCGCATTACAATCAAGGTTATACTTCCAATATTCTAAATTTCCCTGAAACTGATCCATTGGCTTACCAAAAAAGTTCGCCTATTTATTTCGCAAATAACCTACAAGATAGACTATTGATGCTTCATGGAATGGTCGATGATAACGTACAATTTCAAGATATCGTTCGCTTGTCGCAGCGTTTTATTGAATTGGGTAAGAAAAATTGGGATTTAGCCGTTTATCCAGTGGAAGCGCACGGCTTTCAAAAAACCTATTCTTGGGTAGATGAATACCAAAGAATTTTAGATTTGTTCAACGAAACTTTACTAGAAAAATAAGATGTACCAAATTACAGAACTTACTACCAAAGAACAGATGTTGGAACAATTGCCCATTATCCAACAATTGTATCCCGAATTTACTTTGGAAATATACGAATCGTTACTTTTAAGCATGATTCCACACAATTATAAACAATTAATCGTAACTTTAGAGGGAAAAACTATTGGACTTTCCGGGTTTTGGATTGGCGTAAAGTTGTGGTGTGGCAGATATTTGGAACTCGATAATGTAATAGTGCATCCTGATTTCCGTTCGAAAGGCATTGGAAGTTTATTAACCAATACACTCAACGATATTGCTATTGCAAACGATTGCAACATGATGGCTTTAGATGCTTACACGACCAACTTTGGTGCACAAAAATTCTATTTCAATCATGGTTTTGTACCAAAAGGGTTTCATTTTGTCAAATATTTAAAGCCCTAATTGTTTAAATGTTCCCATATAAAACTATAAAATTCTGCTGATTCACTAACTTGGTTTTTATAGTTTGAAATATTTCCATAATGTCCTGCTTTATCCACAACCTGAAGATAAATTGGATTTTTTTGAGACGTTCTATTTTGCAGTTTTGCAACAAATTTATAGGAATGAATAGGAGGAACTCTATCATCATTTCTGGATGTTATAACTAAAGTAGTTGGATAATTAATATCTTCTTTTATGTTGTGAAGTGGAGAGTATTTCATTATCTGTTCGAAATCTTCTTTGATATTTGGATCTCCAAATTCATCTAAATGATATTTTCCTACTGTATATTTGTCAAAATTGTACATATCAAAAACACCTACTACAGGAATGGCCACTTTAAATAAATCAGGCCTTTGAGTAATTGCAACACCTACAACTAGTCCGCCATGGGAACTCCCTGTTATTGCAAGTTTGTTAGCAGAGGTGTATTTTTCAGAAATCAAAAATTCCGCAGCGTCTACAAAATCATTAAATGAGTTCATTTTGTTTTTTCCACTTCCATTTTTGTGCCAATTGGTTCCTTTATCCCCGCCACCTCTTATTTCAGCATAAGCATATACGCCACCTTTTTCTAGAAAATGTAATAAACCAGTATCATAATTAGGAGAACTAATTAATCCAAAACCACCGTAAGCTTTTAATAATGTTGGGTTGTTTCCATCTAGATTTATATTTTTCTTATGAATGATTGTGATTGGAACATCTTTTCCATCCCTACTTTTGTATGTAATTGTTTTAGTTGTAAAATAATCAAAAGGGAATAATGTTGGTTTAGGTCTGATAAAATCATTAAAGTATATTTTACTTTCCCCTGTATTTATGTTTAAACGGTAATTTAAATAAGAGATAGTATGGGAATAGAAAGTTACAAATAATTCATCTGTTTTTTTGTTGTAGAATCGTATCGTGAAGTCCATCCCATATGGTGCTTCAAATTTTCTAATGAAATTACCTTCAAAATCATTTATGTTTATATAAAACTTACCTAGATGTTTATATTTTGTCACAATAAATTTATCTAAAAAATAAGTTTTTATTAAAAGGTGGTTGTATATTTGAGGAATTACGATGGATTTTTCGTCAGGGTTATTAATATTGAATTTACTTATAGATCCCCAAGGAAAACTTTTTGTTTGACAGTAAATAAAATCATTTCTATATTTTATAAATTCAAAAGAGTTTGGATCATCCTTTATAAAAGGAACTATGGCAAAATTATCATCTCCAGTTTTATTGATGTAATAATAATTTTTTAAAGTTTCATTTTTATTACTTTCAATTAAAAACAACTTGTCATCTTGAGAAGTAAAAGAAAATTTGTTTTCAGAGTCCGTTGTGTCAAAAATTAATTTATCATTTGTTTGTGAATCGTTTATTTTGTGGTAGTATAATTGAAAAGTTGAGTCCTTCTCAAAGAAAACTTTATTTGTGTTTTTTTTATAAAAGATGCCTTCATCATATTTCCACGCAATGTTTGAAAATTTAATATCTGTCAAAACATCTGCTAAATATTCTTGTTTTGCAATATCAACAAATCGTATTTCGTGTTTGTCACTTCCGTCTTTACTTACTTCATATGCCAAAAATTTTGAATTGCGGGAAGGATAATAACCAAGTAACAAGACATCTTCACTTTTATAAACCCTATATGGATCAACTAATTCTTTAGGAGAATCATTTAAGTTTTCTCTGAAATGTAAAACTGATGGTTTGTTTTTGTGTAATCGATATTTTGAATAATAAAATTTTCCAATTTTTAAAGGTAAAGAATTGGTAGAGAGATAATCATAATCCTTTATTTTAAAAAGAAAATCATGTTTTTTCACAGTTTTATTAATAGCTTCTTTAGATGAATTGTTTTGATTTTCAATCCATTCTTCTGTAGAATTAGAATTAACATCTTCTAGCCAGATATATTCATCAACAAATGAATGATTAAATTTGGTAATTTCAACGGAGTTGTTTTTTTTGGTTTGTGAAAACAGAATTGATGTAGATAAAATAACAACTAAAAAAGGGATGATTTTCATTAGAGAACTTAAGAATGTTAAAAGCGTAAAATTATTAAAAATGGTCATATATTTGTTGTAATTTGAGGATTATTTATTAAAATGAATTTCATCAAATATCTAAAAGAATAACTATGAAGAAAATAGCGTTAGTATTGGTTTCGATACTTTTCATTTCTTGCAATTGTACCAAAGAAACAGTAGCCAAAGAAACCATTAAAGAAGTTTCATACGAACAATGGGTGGCTGGTGTTCAAGGTGGCGGTTCGGGGATTAATTTTATGGTGGAACTCAATAAACCATTGGAAGAAGGAACTTCACTAGAAAAAGTGCAATTTAAAACGTATGAAGCAGTTTTTGAAAAGAACTCCGATTTGTTGTATGTAACTTACATCAGAACCAAAGTAAATCAATTGAAATTGTACGAGGAAGGTTCCAAAGAATACGGAAATGAAGCTCCGTTACCTGATTTTGGACTAAAACCGAATCAAGCGCGATTATTTTTCAACGAAAACGGCAAAACAAAAGAAGTGTTAATCGATAATGTAATTGAAAAACCCTTGTTGGCTTATCCATCGATGAACAAACCAAAGAATTAACTATTTTTGTTGTAGAAAAACATCCCATTTTGAGTTTATACAAAAGCCTTTTTAAACAAACAGCAATTTATGGTTTGGCAACAGTAGTGCCAAGGTTAATGAGCTTTTTACTCAATCCGCTTTATGTTTATTATCTTGCTGATAAAAGTAAAATGGGTGAAGTTTCCATTATTTTTTCTTATTTGGTATTTTTCAATGTGGTGTTGTCTTACGGAATGGAAACCGCTTTTTTCCGTTTTTACAATTCCGAAAGTCAAAAAACAAATGTAGTTTCTACAGCAACGATTTCGCTTTTGGTTTCTACGATTTCGTTCTTGGTTTTAGGTTTGTTATTTCAAGAGCAAATTGCGCTTTGGTCTAATAAAAATGTAGATTATATTTTCTACACGATTTTGATTTTAGCATTAGACGCTTTGGTGATCATCCCATTTTCAAAATTACGTGCGGAAAGTCGCCCAATGAAATACGCGATTATCAAAATTGGAAATGTTGCCATCAATTTATCGTTGAACATTTTCTTTTTAGTTTTTTTACCCAAATTAGCTACCAACGGCACTATTTTAAAAGGTATTTATCTTGAAGATTTTCAAATTGGATACATTTTTATTTCCAATGTCATTGCGAGTTTGTTTACTTTAATCGTGCTTTTACCGGATTATTTTCAACTGAAATGGCGATTTGACGTAGTGCTTTGGAAGAAAATGCTTCGCTACGGATTTCCAATTTTAATCGCTGGAATTGCTTTCGCTATCAACGAACATTTCGATAAAATTTTATTGGAATGGTTACAAGTTCCATTGGCAGATATTGGTGCGTATTCCGCTTGTTATAAAATTGGAATGTTTATGGTTTTGTTCCGAACCGCTTATACTTTAGGAATTGAACCGTTCTTTTTTAGTCATGCCAAAGAAGAAAATGCGGCTCAAACGTATGCTGCCATTACCAAATATTTTGTCATTTTCGGTTCGTTAATGGCTTTAGGCGTTATTGTTTTTGCGGATGTATTGAAAGTGATTTTGGTGCCAAGAGAAGAATATTGGAACGCCATGAATATAGTTCCGCTGATTGTTATGGCTAATTTCTTTTTAGGCATTTACACCAATCTTTCCGTTTGGTACAAATTGATAGATAAAACAAAAATCGGGGCTTATATCTCTATTGTTGGTGCTATTGTAACTTTGGTGTTCAATATTGTTTTAATTCCAAAAATTGGCTTTGTAGGTTCGGCTATTGCTACCATTTTAGCTTATGGCGCTATGATGTTTATTTCCTACCAAATGGGTCAAAAGAAATATCCAATTCCGTATGAAAAGAAGAAAATCGCGACTTATTTAGTACTTTCCATTACGTTGAGTTTTGTGTCTTTTTATGTCGATATTTTAAGAGAAACCTATGTTTTTGGGATTGCCGCTATCGTATTTTTTACTTACTTTGTCTACAGAAACGAGAAATTACTTTTTGCTAAAATTTTAAAACGAAACTAATGCAAATTAAAATAATCAATAAATCCACGCACGAATTACCTAACTACGAAACCATTGCTTCGGCTGGAATGGATTTACGTGCCAATATCACCGAACCCATCACATTAAACCCTTTGGAAAGAACTATCGTAAAAACTGGTTTATTCATTGAATTACCCATTGGTTACGAAGCTCAAGTGCGACCAAGAAGTGGTTTGGCAGCTAAAAAAGGAATCACAGTTTTAAATTCACCGGGAACCGTTGATGCTGATTATCGCGGAGAAATTGGCGTAATTTTAGTAAATTTATCCAATGAACCTTTCGTAATCGAGAACGGAGAACGCATCGCACAATTAGTCATCGCCAAACACGAACGCGCCGAATGGCAAGAAGTTACCGAATTATCTGAAACCTCAAGAGGAGAAGGCGGTTTTGGAAGCACAGGTGTGAAATAGTATTCAGTGTTCAGTAATTAGTGTTCAGATTGTCAGACTGAGCGAAGTCGAAGTCTTAAGAAAAAATAGTAAAATATAATTGTAGCGAACTTTGCGAAAAACCTTTGCGAGCTTTGCGTTTAAAAAAAAATAGTAAATGAAAATAATAGTACCAATGGCAGGTCGTGGTTCACGTCTTCGCCCACATACATTAACCATTCCAAAACCATTAATTCCAATTGCGGGAAAACCAATTGTACATCGTTTGGTAGAAGATATTGCGAAAGTTTTAAATCAGAAAATTGATGAAGTTGCGTTTATAATTCATGAAAGCTTTGGCCAACAAGTAGAAACTGATTTAATTGCGATTGCTGAAAAGTTAGGAGCAAAAGGAACTATTTATTACCAAAATGAAGCTCTTGGAACGGGTCATGCGATTATGTGTGCTAAAGATTCTTTGAGTGGGCCTGCGGTAATCGCTTATGCGGATACGTTAATTCGTGCGGATTTCGATTTGGATACTTCAGCGGATAGCGTAATTTGGGTAAAACAAGTAGATCAACCAGAAGCTTTTGGAGTGGTTAACTTAAATGCCAATGGCGAAATCATTGAATTGGTAGAAAAACCAAAAGAATTCGTTTCTGATTTGGCGGTAATTGGAATTTACTATTTCAAAGACATTGCGGTATTGAAAAACGAATTGCAATTGGTATTGGATAACAACATCATTCACGGTGGCGAATACCAAATCAATGACGGAATCAAACAAATGATGGAAAAAGGCATGAAATTTGTTCCAGGTAAAGTAGATGAATGGATGGACTGCGGGAATAAAAATGTTACGGTTGAAACCAATGGTAGAATGTTAGGTTTCTTGCATCAAGATGGAGAAAATTTAGTGGCTAGTTCTATTACCAATGAAAATGCAACGATAATTCCACCTTGTTATATTGGTGAAAATGTAGTGTTGAAAAATTGTACCATTGGACCAAATGTATCATTAGGAAATAATTGTAAAGTTGAAAATAGCACGATTACCAATAGTTTAATCCAAACCAATGCTACTATCAAAAACGCCAAACTAGACAACGCCATGATAGGAAATCACGCGAGTTTTGATGGTAATTTTACCAATATTAGTATTGGAGATTATTCGGTTTTAGAGTAAAAAACAGTTGAAATAGGTCAGAAAATGAATAGAAAAATAATTCAAATTGTATTTGTAATGTTGTTTTCCTTTGGAATGCAATTCACGACCTATGCTCAAGAAAATCCAGATGAAATTGCTATTGTTGATGATGCTTTGGAAAATGATTTTTATGAAGCGCTCAAACAACGTGCTATCGAAAATTATGACAAAGCAGTAATTGCCATTGAGAAATGTATTCAAAAAGACGATAAAAATCCGGTTTTTCATCATGAATTGGGTAAAAATTTATTGGATTTAAAACGCTATAACGAAGCTGAAGTTGCCTTTCAAAAAGCAGTTGATTTAGACAAAACCAATCGTTGGTTCTTAAACGGTTTGTACGATGTCTATTACCAAACCAAAAACTTCCAAAAATCGATTCCGATTGTTCAAAAACTGGTTGCTTTTGATGTAAATATGCGGGAAGATTTGGTTTCCTTGTATATGTATACGAACCAACATGATAAAGCGCTTCAAGTGATTAGAGAAATTGAAAGCACAGCAGTTTTATCAGAAATGATGGAATATTACAAATTACGAATATTAAATACCAATATCAATTCGCAAAACCAAAAAGAAGAATTAGAGCAAGCGATTAAAAATAATCCACAAGACGAACAGTTGTACATTGATTTGATGTTGTATTATTCCAGAAACAATCAAGAAGACAAAGCGTTTGAAGTGGCTCAAAAATTAGCAGAAGAAATTCCAAGTTCGGATTGGGCGCAAATTAGTTTGTTCAAGTTTTATTTGCAAGAAAACCTAGGCGATAAAGCTTCAGAATCGTTATTTAAAGTATTTCGAAACACCAAAATTGATGTCAAAATCAAACATCGTATGTTGAATGAATTTCTCATTTACGTGAATAAGACCAATAATTATTTCGATAAATTAAGCACTGCGGTTGATTATTTGGTTGATGATAAAACTATTGATGTGGCTAAAGAAGTTGGGAAGTTTTTCTTCAACAAAAAGAACGTGCAACAAACCAATTTGTATCTAGAAAAATCGTTGATGAACAATCCAAATGATTTTGAAACGATGACACTTTTGCTAGATAATTTTGTAAATGCTAATGACTATGATGCGGTGGCCAATCGTGCGAAAGTATTTATTGATTTTTTTCCAACACAAGCCAATTTGTATTACTATGCAGGATTTGCACTAAATAAAACTGCTAAATACAAAGAAGCGATTACTATTTTAGAAACTGGCTTGGATTTTGTTATTGAAAACCCAGAATTGGAATACCAATTTTTAATTCAATTGAGTCAAGCACACGATGCTAACAAAAACACCAAAAAAAGAGACGAGTATTTGAAAAAAGCAGAACTCTTAGTCAAAAAGAAATAAAATGAAAAAAATAGCTGCTTTTGTAGTACTTACCATAGTTTTAATAGGATGTAAAGCCAAAAAAGGAGTCGCGGAATTATCGGCTAATGAAGCAATGGCTGCCACTAAAGTAATTCAATCGCATTACGATAATGAGAAAAATTTTGAATCGCTCAACATTCGTGCAACGGCAAAATACAGAGATGAAAAAAATATGCAAACGGTTTCGGCTGATATTCGCATCAAGAAAGATGAAATCATTTGGATTAACGTAAAATTACTTGGTTTTCCTGTTGCCAAAGCCAAAATAACTCCTGAAAAAGTAAGTTACTACGAGAAAATCAACAACACCTATTTCGAAGGAAATTTTGATGTATTGAGTAATTGGTTAGGAACCGATTTGGATTTCCAAAAGTTGCAAAATTTATTAATTGGTAATGCCATCGATGATTTATCAAAAGGACAATATACGGCTAAAATTCAAAATAATTTATACCAATTAACCGAAAAAAGCAAAACTAATACTTCCAAAGAATTTTATTTTGAAGCAGCAAATTTCTTGATAAAGAAAGCTATTATCGCGCAAAAGAACGAAAACCGTAAATTAGAAATTCAATATCCATCGCATGGAAAACAGAACGGCATGTTTTTACCTAATGAAATTTCCATCAATGCCCAACAAGAAAAGGAAGTAAAAATTGATTTAATCTATAAGAATATTACCTTTGACGAAAAATTAAGTTATTCGTTCAGTATTCCAGACGGATTTGAAGAAGTAACTATCAATAAATCGCATTAATTTGAAAGTAACAATGAATAAAAGTTTCGTACTCCTTTTTTTATTAGCATTCACTTTGGGTATCGCGCAACCTTCTGATAAGCAACGTCAATTAGAAGAGCAAAAGCAGCAGATTCAAAAGGAAATTGCTACTTTCAAGAAATTATTGCAAAACGAAACTAAAAAGGAAAAATCGGTTTTAAATGAAATTTCAGCGCAAAAAGTACGCATTCGATTAAGCGAAAAATTGATTAGTACAACAGCGAAACAAATGCGTCTATTAGATGACGATATTTATTTGACCCAATTAGAAATCAATAAATTAAATCGCGAACTAAATGTTTTAAAAGAAGATTACGCAAAAATGATTGTAAAATCTTATAAAAGCAGAAACGATCAAAGTCGCGTCATGTTTGTACTTTCTTCCCAAAATTTCCTACAAGCTTACAAGCGCATTCAATACATGAAGCAATATGCTGGCTTCAGAAAAATGCAAGGCGATGAAATTCAAGAAAAGCAAGAAAGTTTGAAACAAGCGGTAACGCGTTTAGAAGCCGGAAAAAAAGAAAAGCAGAAAGTATTAGCCGAAAGCGAAGCCGAGAAAAAAGAATTGGAAATCCAAAAGCAAGAACAAGAAAAACTGGTAAAACTGATTCAAAAAGATAAGAAAAAATACGCGGCAGATATCAACAAAAAACAAAAAGAAGCTAAAGCAATTGATGCCCAAATAAAGAAATTACTTGCCGAAGCCATTGCCGAAGCCAACCGTAAAAACGCAGCAAAAACAGGAGTAAAAACACCAACGGCAACAGCAAGTTCAAAATTTGTGTTAACACCAGAAGGAAAAATTGTATCCGATAATTTCAAATCGAATAAAGGGAAGTTGCCTTGGCCAGTAGAAAAAGGCTATGTGTACAATAAATTTGGCGTTAGACCGCATCCAACGGAAAGAAATCTTACCATTAATAATAGTGGTGTTGAAATTGCAACGGAAAGTGGTAGTAATGCTAGAGCTGTTTTTGAAGGCGAAGTATTGCAAATTCAGTTAATCAAAGGAACAAACAGAAAAATGGTTTATGTTCGACATGGAGATTTTGTTACTATCTATCAAAATTTAGAAACCGTAAATGTTAGAATTGGTGATAAAGTTTCTTTCAAGCAAAATCTAGGTAGAATTGCCACTGATGCTTCAGGTAAAGCCATTATCAAGTTTATAATCACACAAAACGTTGACACCTTAAACCCAGAATTGTGGTTAGCAAATATGTAGTTTTTAAGGTTTAAATGAAAAGACCTGATAGTTTTAAGCTGTCAGGTCTTTTTGTTTTTAATTAGCTTTTACCTTTTCGGTCGATAGCGCAGAATTGTATTCTGTGCCCGCAATCTTCTTCAAAACACTTTTCATATTGTTTTTTCATTATCACAACGATATCGCGGAATTGCATTCCGTGCCCACAATCTATTTCAAAATAAATAAACTTTCTTTAGAACGAGACCTGACAGGTTTCAAAAACCTGTCAGGTCTGAAGGCGTTAACAATGCTGTGAGAAATTTGAGTTTTTTTTCATTAACTTATCTCAGTATGCCATCCACCAATGTAGTGTTTTGAAAGCAGGAAAAATATAATTATTCCAAGAGCTACTAACAATGCAAAAAAATGTTTTTTAAAACTTTGTAAAATTAAAACACCTAAAGTAGTTACTAGCATAACAATTCCCTTTTTTAGATAAGGATTTACAACCATTTCTTTTAATTCTTCAGGAATTAAGGGGTTTTGAAGCTTTAATTTCATAGAATAATATTGAGCAAAAGTGGCTAGAATAAAAAGTGAAATAAATGCCAAGCAAACATATGTTGTTACTTTTACTTTTTTTGAATTATTTAGGTTTTCAAACATTTTTTTTACAATAAATCAATAGTGAAATCTTAATAATACTTCCATTCACTCAAGTTAATTTTATCAAAACAACAACTTGCGTCATCAAAAATCGGAGAAAAATCTAGTTCATCTGTTGTTGTTACAAACCCTTCTTCTTTAAGTTTATAATTTTTGTCATAAACAAATATTTTTGCTGAGTAAGTTTTTGATTTAGCATCATACTTTATATCTTCATATTTAGTTATGATTTTTTCACTTTCGTCATAAAATTCCAATTTTCCTTTTAAAATTCCATTTTCATAATTTGCTTTACAAGCTTTGGATAAAACTTTCCCATTTTCAAAGAAAAATGATTCAAAAATTCCATGTCTTTTATTATTGTTTCTATCAAAATCATATTTGACAATGTATCCAATAATTGTGTCTGTTTTTTGAACTAAACTATCATTGTTAATTTTTATAGTGTCTTCCTTAATTGATTTACTTTCAATTTTATTTGAGCAACCAAATAAAATAGTTAAACTCAAAATTATTGTACATTTAAATAAGTATAATGAATTTGACATGGTAATATCTTTATAAATTTATAAACTTAATAAGGATTGAAGATTTTTAACTTAATATAAACCCCTAAATCCCCTCCAACAACTCCAACGCCTTATTAATACTTTTCACATTCTCAAAAGTCAATAACAAACGCAAGCCGTTTTTGGTTTCTTTCTCTTTCATTTTACAGAGGTTGCCGTTTTGTTGTACAAACTGTAATACCTTCATAAATCGGCTGGTTTGGTAAAAATCACTTTGTTGGTCGCTAATGAAATAACCAACCATTTTTCCTTGTTTGATTACCACTTTTTCTAAACCAATAGCCGTTGCTTTCCATTTAATTCTAACTGAATTTAGTAACGCAATTGCTGGTTTTGGCAATGCACCAAAGCGGTCAATCAGTTTTTGTTCAAATTGTTGTAAAGTAGCTTCGTCTTTAATTTGGCTTAATTCATTGTACAAATTCAAGCGTTCTGTAATGTTGTTGATGTAATCATCTGGGAACAGAATTTCGTAATCGGTATCAATTTGCAGGTCTTTTACGTATTCTTTAGTTTCGTTGTCGTTTTCGTCTTGGTACAAGTCTTTGAACTCGTTTTCTTTTAGTTCTTCAATGGCTTCGTTCATGATTTTTTGGTAAGTTTCAAAACCAATTTCATTGATAAAACCGCTTTGTTCGCCACCTAATAAATCCCCAGCACCACGAATTTCCAAATCTTTCATGGCAATATTAAAACCACTTCCCAATTCACTAAATTGAGTCAAGGCTTGAATACGTTTTCTAGCTTCTTCCGTCATCGCAGAATACGGCGGTGTAATGAAATAACAGAACGCTTTCTTGTTACTTCTTCCCACACGACCCCGCATTTGGTGCAAATCAGACAATCCAAAGTTATTGGCATTATTAATAAAAATCGTATTCGCATTGGGAACATCTAAACCACTTTCGATAATGGTGGTGGCTACTAAAACATCAAATTCACCTTCCATAAACGCCAACATTAATTCTTCCAATTTCTTGCCGTCAAGTTGCCCATGACCGATACCTACTTTTGCATTAGGCACTAATCGTTGAATCATTCCAGCAACTTCTTTGATATTTTCAATGCGGTTGTTAATGAAATACACTTGTCCGCCACGCTCAATTTCATAAGAAATCGCATCGCGAATAATTTCTTCGTTAAAACCAACCACCTGTGTTTCAATTGGATAACGATTAGGCGGTGGCGTTGTAATTACCGATAAATCCCGAGCCGCCATCAATGAAAATTGTAAGGTTCTAGGAATTGGAGTAGCCGTTAAGGTCAATGTATCAACCGTTGTAGAGATAGCTTTGAGTTTGTCTTTTACGTTTACACCAAATTTCTGTTCTTCGTCAATTATCAATAAGCCCAAATCTTTGAACTTTACATTTTTATTCACCAATTGATGCGTACCAATTAAAATATCCAATTTTCCTTCTTCCAATTCCTGCAAAATAGCCGCTTTTTGTTTCGCTGTTCTAAAACGATTCAGGTAATCAATTTTTACTGGCATATCTTTCAAACGCTCAGAAAACGTTCGGAAATGTTGGTAAGCTAAAATGGTTGTTGGTACTAAAATAGCTACTTGTTTGCTATTGTCAACGGCTTTAAAGGCAGCACGAATGGCAACTTCTGTTTTTCCAAAACCAACATCACCACAAACCAATCGATCCATCGGGCGATCGCTTTCCATATCCATTTTTACATCGAGTGTGGCTGTGATTTGGTCTGGCGTATCTTCATAAATGAACGAACTTTCTAATTCTTTTTGCAAATAACTATCGGGAGCAAAGGCAAAACCTTTATCCAAGCGACGTTTCGCATACAACTGAATCAGATTGAACGCAATGTGTTTTACTCGTGCTTTGGTTTTTTGTTTTAAAGCTTTCCAAGCGCCACTTCCTAGTTTGTATATTTTTGGTGGTGTTCCGTCTTTACCGTTGTATTTCGAAATCTTATGTAGCGAATGAATGCTCACATACACAATATCGTTATCGGCATAAACTAGTTTGATGGCTTCTTGTTTTTTACCTTCGACTTCAATTTTTTGTAAACCGCCAAATTTTCCAATGCCATGATCAATATGCGTTACATAATCGCCTACGGTTAATGAATTCAGTTCTTTTAGCGTAATGGTTTGCTTTTTGGAATACCCGTTTTTAATCGAAAATTTATGGTAACGTTCAAAAATTTGATGGTCGGTATAACAAGCAATTTGGTTTTCTAAATCGACAAAACCTTGGTATAAAGGAAAAACCAATGTCTTATATTGCTTACGAATACTTTCATGGTTTTCTTCATCGATATCTTCGAAAATATCATGGAAACGATTCGCCTGATTTTCATTGGAACAAAACAAATAATTGGTAATTCCGTTGAAATGATTTTCGCCTAAATTGTTCAGCAATAAGTCGAATTGCTTATTAAAAGAAGGCTGCGGTTGAATTTGGAAAGTAAACGTTTTCTCCGATTTAAAAATAGGGCTATTCAGTTCAATTACTGAAAAATCCAAAGCACGTTTCAGAAATTGGGCTTCATTCAGAAACAATTCTTCAGGTTGCGCATGTTTGATATCGGAAGATAATTTTCCAAAAGCTTCAGTAGCTTTATCGAATAATTTATTTAGATTTTTGCCTAGTAATTCGGTATTTTGAATGACTAAAACGGTTTTTTCGTTGATGTAATTCAGGAAACTTTCTCTGCTTTCTTGTAGCATTTTGTTTTCCACATTCGGCATGATGCTGATTTTCTTTAGTTTTTCAACTGAAAGTTGGGTTTCCACATCAAAACTTCGAATGCTATCCACTTCATTTCCAAAAAATTCAATGCGGTACGGATGATCATTGGAAAAGGAAAACACATCCACAATTCCACCACGAACCGAAAATTCGCCAGGTTCTGTTACAAAATCTACGCGTTTGAAGTTGTATTCGAATAAAGTTTCATTAATAAAATCGATAGAAACCGCTTCGTTAACCGAAAGTTTTAGCGTGTTTTTTTCCAATTCTTTTCGGGTTACTACTTTTTCAAAAATAGCATCGGTATACGAAACAATAATGGCTGGTTTTTTTCTTGAATTGATTCGATTTAAAACTTCGGCACGTAATAGAATATTCGCATTATCAGTTTCTTCAATTTGATACGGTCGGCGATAAGAACCTGGATAAAACAAAACATCTTGGTCGTTGATGAGTTGTTCCAAATCGTTCAAATAGTAAGCAGCTTCTTCCTTATCGTTAAAAAGTAATAAAATAGGAAGTTCCGTTTTTTGAAAAACCGCTTCAATTACAAATGACAATGAAGAACCTACTAAACCTGAAACAAAAAGTTTGGGTCGAGTCGCAAGTGCATCACTAAGCAGTTTTACCGTAGTGTTTTTTTGGTATTTTTGAGAAATATTAGAAGCCTTCAAAGATTGCTATTTTTGTTGTTTGCTTTTATTTTTTGGAGGATTTGGACTATCTAATTCCATTTTTTCTTCCATTAATTTGGAATTAGCATTTCTTGTAGTGTCCAAAGCACGAATCATTTCGTCTTCACCAATTTCTTTTGGAATGGCAGCTTTGATTACAATTTCGTTCCATTGTTTGTAAACACCGTTAATTTCTGTGTTGATTTCTTCAATCAATTGAATCACTCTTTTTTCTGGAATATCTTGTAAATGAATAAAAGTATCTAACGATTTAATTTTGGTATTCAAGGTAATTAAACGACTACGCACTTGTGGTGAATTGTATTTTTCTGGTACAGTTACTACCAAAGTATCTGCTTTTCCGCTTACATTTTTTACTTTCATTTGGAAGGCCAACAAGGACGTCTTTGGATTTTGTTGCATTTCTTTTTGAAACTGTTGCCATTCGTTCCAAGAAAGTAACACTTTTTCGATTTCAGGTTGGGCTTGCGGAAAGTTGAAGTTCCATTTTTTGGAAATATTTTGAAAAACCAATTCGTTTTTTTGCGCTAATTTTTCGGCTTCTTTGGCTTGCTCATCAAAATCATTGCAACTTACCAAAAGCACACAAGCGAGAATAAAATAGAGTAATTGTTTCATTTTGGAATTGAAAATAAGAACAAAAATACAAATGTTTGTGCAAGAAACCCGCTTTTGGTTAAATTCTTAACAACAATTTCAAAAGGTGAAGTTAAAAAACAATTCAGACGTTCAATTGTAGGAGTGAAAATATTATATTTGCGTATCAAATTAACCTACTAAATGGATACAAAAGTTTTAATCATTGGAGCTTGCGGGCAAATTGGAACTGAATTAACAGCTAAACTACGAGCAACTTATGGCGTTGAAAATGTAGTGGCTTCCGATATACGAAAATTAGAAAATGACGTGGTTAAAAACGGTATTTTCGAAGTCTTAAATGCATTAGATTACAACCAAATCGAGTATTTAATTGAAAAATACGAAATTACCGATGTATATTTAATGGCAGCTTTATTGTCTGCAACAGCCGAGAAAAACCCTGCCTTCGCTTGGGATTTGAATATGAATTCGTTGTTTCATGTTTTAAACATTGCTAAAGCAGGAAAGATTAAAAAAATCTTTTGGCCATCGAGTATTGCGGTTTTTGGACCAACAACACCAAGAGAAAACACACCACAATATACCGTAATGGAACCATCAACTGTTTATGGGATTTCAAAACAAACAGGCGAAAGATGGTGCGAATACTATTTCAAGCAATATGGAGTTGATGTAAGAAGTATTCGTTATCCAGGTTTGATTAGTTGGAGCACTGAACCAGGAGGCGGAACAACTGATTACGCTGTTGATATTTACCACAAAGCCATTTTAGATGGAAAGTTTACTAGTTTTTTATCTGAAAACTCAGCACTTCCCATGATGTATATGGACGATGCGATTAAAGCAACTGTTGGAATCATGCAAGTGCCAGCAGAACAAATTAAGATTCGTTCTTCATATAATTTATCGGCGATGAGTTTTACACCAAGAGAAATTGCGGAAGAAATCAAAAAACATTATCCTGATTTCACAATTGGTTACAATCCTGATTTTCGTCAGAAAATTGCAGATAGTTGGCCAGCAAGCATTGATGATTCTTATGCAAGAGCAGATTGGGGTTGGCAAAATGACTTCACCATAGAAAATATGACGGAAGACATGTTTACAAACTTAAAAACTCATGTTTATAAAAAATAGAAAAACGCTCCAAGAAGGAGCGTTTCTCATTAAAAAACAAAAAACAAACTTACTCCTGAACAATAGGAGCTCTTAATGACTCTAATACAGCAACAACTTCACCAATTAAAGCTGGGTCTGTTACGCCATTTAATCCGGCAGCAGCACCTACATAACCGATAAATTTGTCGTATTCTGCATTGTTAGATTTTTTGCCCATTCTAGGATTTTGTGCAGGATCGTGAGCTGCAACCATGTTTAAACCTGAATAAGTGTTTGTTGCGCCTCCACCAGTATTGGCTGAGAAGAAATCGGTTAAGTTATTACTCAAAACAGCAACATTCGTTGTGTTTCCACTTAATGCTTCTGAAATAACTGGTGCAAAATGTTCACCTAAATTTCCATTTGCATCAGCTACAATATCGCTAACGATTAATGTAATGGTTGAATCTACAACTGAACGATAGCTAAGACGCCCTTGTTCAATCATTTGTCCAGGATTATTTGGATCTGCAACCATTGTTGTTCCTCCTAATTTTTGATAGAGCGACATTTCTTGTGGTGTTGCATCATCATCATCGCTACATGATGTAAAAAATGCACCAGTTCCAATGAATAAGGCAAATAGTGCCATTGTTGAAAACTTTTTCATAGTAAATATATTTAAGGATTAATTAAAAATTCGTTGAATGCCTCTCGAAAACTTATAACTAAAGCTGTCTTCGTTCATTACGGGACAAACTTGTTTTTTGCCCACTTCTTCCGAAACTAGAAAGCGTTCAGCATTATAATTTCCTTTGGTAATTAATTGGTCATAAATCGATTTTGAGTCTGCAATTCGGTTGTCGTGAAAAAAAACTAAAATGCCAGTTTCAGGATTTAATCTATCCGTTTTGACACCTGGAATGCTTTTTAAATTGCGGTGAATTTCTTTTGCTTTTAGTGAATCAATAGGTTCTTTAAAGTCGATTCGGCTAATTTGTAAGGTTGCATTATCAACTTGAACAGGATTTGCAGTAGCAATATGCACCACTAATACGATGAATAATACTAGGAAGATTCCAAAAACACTTCCCAAGAAGATTTTAATTTTTTTGTTGATTCTCATAGTTTTTGATTTTCTTGTTTTCTACACTTACGAAATCAATTGGATTTTGGTTTTTAGAATCAAAAAAAATCCTGAAACGAGTCAGGATTTGAGTAATTTACTTTTTATTTATGAGGGTATTTTCTATTTCTGTTTTGATTTGAATGACTTCTTTGCTAACATCATTAGGAATAGTCATGGAAAGTACATAATGTTTGATTTTCCATTTCCCGTTTACTTTCACCAAAACACCTGAACCTCTGCAAATTTTCATTTGTGTATCCAATAATTCATCAAACCAAGCCGTTTTTCCATTGTTGCCCAAAAAGACATTTCGCTCAATAGCTTTGAAACTCCAAGCTTTACCTTTATCAAAATGCGGTTTTGCGTAGGCTTGAAATGCAGTTTTATTCCAATTTTCTGTAGCATCAGTTCCAATGAAAATAGCATCGTCAGTCATGAGATTGAAATAGTTTTCAAAGTCAGCCGATGCTGCTGCTTCATGCCAATTATCTAAAACGGAATTAATAACTTGTTTCTCTGATTGCAATTGTTTCTCACAAGGTTTGCAGGAGAATAGTAGTGTTGCTAGTAGGATTAGGAATGTTCTTTTCATGTTTTTATTTGAATTTTTTTGTTTCCCCTCCTTTCGAGGGGTGCCTGAAAGGCGGGGTGGTAATTATTCTATTCTGTATTCTGAAATAATGAATTGTTCCAATTCTTTCATTACGTTTTCAGTATCATATTTCATTTTTGTTGTAGAAATTCTAAAAATTCTTAAACCTAAATTTTTGAGAAACAATTCTCTTTTTTTGTCATAATCTTCTTGAAAATTGTGAATTTCTCCATCAATTTCAATAACTAATCCAAGTGTTTTTACATACAAGTCAACAATGTAATTTCCGATAATTCTTTGTCTATCAAAATCAATATTCCAAAACGATTTATTTCTTACTTCTTTCCAAAAAACAACTTCAGAAAAATTACCGGCTTTTCTAAGCGCCTTAGCTCTATCTTTTAGAGAAGGATTATAAGGTAAATTTAAAATAAAGTTTCTTTTAATTGGAATGTTATGAATTGTCGTTAAGATTTCTTCTTGCATTATATTTGATTTAGTTCAACTATGAAACCACCCCGCCCTTCAGGCACCCCTCCAAAGGAGGGGAAACATCTAAATTATAATTTATTAATCACAACTGTTTTTACATTAACAAATTCTTTGATGCCGTCTTCGGCTAGTTCTCTTCCGTAACCTGATTTTTTAATTCCTCCAAAAGGTAACCTTGGGTCAGATTTAACCATTTCGTTAATAAAAACCGCCCCTTCATTGAAAGCTGAAATTTTTGTTTTAATAGAATCAATGTTTCGAGTGAAAATGGAAACGCCTAAACCAAAATCAGATTGATTACTCAGACTAATAGCTTCATCAACCGTCTTAAACGAAGTGATTGCTGCAACTGGTCCAAAAGTTTCTTCCTTGAAAACTGGCATTTCAGGAGTTACTTGGGTTAGAATTGTCGGTTCAAAGAAAGCTTCGTTTCTGTTTCCTCCAAGTAGTAATTTGGCTCCCATTTCAATAGATTTTCCGACTTGAATTTCTAATTCTTCCGCTAAATCAACTCGTGCCAATGAACCAATTTGCGTGTCATTATTCAATGGATCTCCCGATTTTAGCTTTTCAACGGCAGCTTTTAATTGGGAAACAAAAGCATCATGAATTGATTCGTGAACTAGAAATCGTTTGGCAGCAATACAACTTTGTCCAGCATTTTGCATTCTAGCGTTTACGGCTATTCCAACAGCTTTTTCAAGATTAGCATCTTCTAAGATTATAAAAGCATTATTTCCGCCCAATTCTAACACGCATTTTTTTAAATGTTTTCCCGCTTCCGATGCTACTGCAATTCCTGCTTGTTCGCTTCCTGTTAAAGAAACGGCTTTAATGATTGGATTGGCAATAATTTTAGCAACTTCAGTACTTGAAATAGGTAAATTTTGGTAGCAACCTTTCGGAAAACTAGCTTCTTCAAAAATAGTTTGAATTACTGTAGCGCACTTTGGAACATTACTAGCGTGTTTTACTACAACTGTATTTCCAGAAGTAATAGTTGGAACAGCAAAACGAAAAACTTGCCAAAACGGAAAATTCCAAGGCATCACACCTAAAATCACACCAAGAGGTTCATAGCTAACATAACTTTCACTATTTTTAGTATTGATTTTTTTTGGTTCCAGAAACGAATCGGCATTTTGAAGATAATAATCACATAGTAAGGTACATTTCTCCACTTCAGCAATGGCTTGCGTTATGGGTTTGTGCATTTCTGTTGTTATTAAGCGAGCGTACGTTTCCTTGTTTTTAAGTAAAATAGTTTGAAGATTTTTGAGGCACTTAACTCTTTCAGAAATGGAAATTTCTTGCCAAGTTTTTTGTGTAGTTTTTGCTATTTCTAGTGTGCTATTCATTATGTTGTGTTTTGAATAGCTAAAAATACTACTTTTTTTAGGAAAAGTAGTTAAAACAAAAAAGCCTTTACATTGCTGTAAAGGCTTTTTAAAAGCTCCCCCTTGCCGATATTTCGGCACAAGCATTGGGCTCGAACCAATCCCGATAGCTATCGGGACTCTGATTAACAGTCAGATGCTTTTATGTTTTTCAAGTAATTTTAATTTCATTTCAGGGTAACGTAGTAAGTTTTCGATGTAAACCTTACTTTTCATTGCTTTGATGTGTTTTTCAATGGCTAAACCTTGACTTTTTGATTCACATTCGATTGAAAATATCAATTCCCAGTCATCCGCTTTATGAGTAAACTTTCTACTCTGTTCATCATTTAAATGAAAGTCTAATCTTTGATTAAGGTTTTCAGTAAAACCGATGTAATTTTTGTTAAGTTTTTTTGAATAAAGAATGTAAACTATAAATTCCATTATTATAAGATTATATAAACAAAAAAAGCCTCTACATTGCTGTAAAGGCTTTTAAAAAGCTCCCCCTCTTGGGCTCGAACCAAGGACCCTCTGATTAACAGTCAGATGCTCTAACCAACTGAGCTAAGGAGGAAACTGTATATTTTTGTTTTTAAAAGAACGTCTTTGTTATTTCGCTAAGGTTTGACCCTTTTTGCGAGTGCAAATATAACACACAATTTTATTTCTGCAAATAAAATAGTAAAAAAAATTAAAATAATTTATCGATGACTAATTCAATGATATCCTTACCAAAGGTTAATGCCATCAGTGTCAGTAAAATAATCATTCCAGCGGTTTGAACATAACCTGCTGCTTTATCGTTTAAAGTTTTACCAGTAATCATTTCTGCAATGGTAAATAGGGCATGACCACCATCTAAACCAGGTATTGGTAATAGATTCATAAACGCCAAACCAATAGAGAATAAAGCAGTGAAATTCCAAATGAATTCCCAATTCCATTCGTCAGGTAATTGGCGCGCAATCCCAACTGGACTCTTAACTTGTTTGTAAGCTCCTGTTGATGGACGTAAGATTAGTTTAAAACTTTTTACATTATAAACAATCATCGACCAAGATTCTTTTACAGCAGCTGGAATAGCTTCCGAAATAGACATTTTGTTGGTCACTAGAAAATCATCTTTAATTTTTTGAGGAACAGTTATTCCAATAGTTCCTTCTTCAGATACTCTACTAGTTATTGTATCCAAAGCATTATCTCTTAAAATTACCAATGAAATTGTTCCTTTTTTATTAGCTTTAACTACTTCAGTAAATTCATCAAAATAACGAGGCGTTTTCCCATTGATAGCAACGATTGAATCTCCTTTTTTTAATCCTGCTTGTTCTGCATTTGATTTAGGAGCTACAGAATCAATTACACTTCCAATGGTTCTCGCAGCAACAAAGTTTCTTCCTTCTCTACTGATAATTTCTCCAATTTGTTCATCAGTTAAATTTAAAGCAACAATTTCTCCGTTTCTATCTACTTTAACTTCGCTACTGAATAAAATATCCATTGTCATACGGTTGAAGTTTTCTTGGAATTTCCCATCAACCGAAACTATTTTGTCGCCATTTTTGAATCCTACACTTTGACCAACTTCACCAAATGCCAATCCGTTTTCTTGTAATACTTTGGTAGAAATGTATTTTTTCCCAACAGTAGCATACATTGCCGTGTAAATGAACCATGCCAACAAAACATTTACGATAATTCCACCTAACATAATAATCAATCGTTGCCATGCCGGTTTTGAACGGAATTCCCATGGTTGGGCTTCTTGTTTCATTTGTTCGGTATCCATGCTTTCGTCAATCATTCCTGAAAGTTTTACATAGCCGCCCAATGGTAGCCATCCAATTCCCCATTCGGTATGTCCAATTTTTTTCTTCAAAAGTGAAAAACCAGCATCCATAAATAGGTAAAATTTTTCCACACGAACTTTAAACATGCGCGCAGTAATGTAGTGACCAAATTCATGAAGAATAACTAAAACAGAAAGGATAAAAAGTATTTGTGCTAATTGAATCATTGTTACAATTTTAATTAAACGACAAAAGTAAGGTTTTCACCTTACTTTTTATCATTATTTTATTTGGGAACTATTTTTTTATAAAATTTTTATGAATAACACCTTCGCTAGTTTCAATTTTAACCCAATACATCCCGCTAGCTATTGAATTCGTTCTTATGCTTTGGTTTACAGAAGTTAGTATGTTTTGTCCCAATGCATTATAAAAAGATACTTTTTCAATTGAAATATTGGTTGGCATTTGAATAGTTACCAAATCGTTACTTGGATTAGGATACAAGTAAACGCTTTCTTCTAATTCAAAACTGTTATTGGAAAGTGTCGTTGTATTGTTTCTTGAAATGATATGTCGATTGGGGTCAAAAGTAACACTGCTTACCGTAAAAGCAATAGGAACAACAAATTCTTCACCACTAAAAGTATGATTTAAGACTACATCTTGTGTTTGCCCGCCTGAACCTGATAATCGTATTTCAACCGGCATTTCAAAAAACGAAACACTTGGATGGGATTGGTTTTGATTTAAAGTAATTCTTACTTGTCCAGCACCTAAGTTTTGAGCTTGAACATCATAAGTAGGGTAACCTTGGTTGTATAACCAATCATTAAAAAATTCTGTTAAACTTGCGCCGTGTTCTGCTTCCAAATGGGCTACTAAATCATCTGTAATGGCATAACCATAAGAAAGGTTGCTATCATTTAAATAGCTTTTTAAAGCTTGAAAAAAGGCGGTGTCACCCATTACCCAGCGCAACATATGTGTAACCATTGAACCTTTGTTGTAGGAAAGTCGGCTACTGAAAATTCGAGCTACATTTTGCGCTTCAGCATCTGTTAAATAAACAGCACCGCCAGTTTGAGATGTGATGTTGTTAATTTTATTTGCTTTCCAAGTTACAAAAGCCGCTGGTCCATCCATTTCTTCCACAGCGATACCGGCAGTATATTCAGTTAAGCCTTCGTTTAACCAAATATCTTTCCAAGTACCACAAGTTACTTGGTTTCCAAACCATTGATGACCTAATTCATGCGCAATCAAACCGCGACTCCAGCCACCCATTGATGACATTGTAGCGTGTTCCATTCCGCCACCATAACTGAATTGAACATGACCATAAATTTCGTTTCGGTAAGGATAAGGACCAAATTTTTCTTCGAAAATATTAAAAATGGGAATAGTTTGATTGATAGCATTTTGGACCGTAGTAGTATTGCTTTCAGGATACAAATAATTGATAATTGGAATAAAAGGACTTTCTGTTGTTCCTAAACCACTTTGAATATTGTAGGTCACATAATTGGTCACATTCAACGAAATCAAATAAGCGGGAATCGGATAATTATGCTGAAAGTGACGCGTTGTATTGCCTCCAGAAGTCACAGAATTTAGCAATAAACCATTTGATACCCCAATATATGTTGATGGGCAAGTGATGTAAACGTCTATATTATCAATTTTATCATTTAAATCTTGTTTGCATGGCCACCAATCTCTAGCTCCAAATGGTTCAGACAAAGTAAAAATAACTGGAGTTCCGTTGTGAGTAGTTCTTGTAAAGGCTTGTTCGGCTTGTGGTGGAGCACCAGCATAAGTGATTTCAACTGTTGCATTATTTCCTGTTGTAATTGTACTTGGGAAATCAATAAATAATTGGTAATTACTTTGCGAGTACGTTAGATTACTTCCATTCATAACCACTGAGCTAACAGCTAACTGTGTTGCCATATCAAAAACAATGGAATTCATGTCGTCAAGAGCGGTAAAAGTAGTTTTTACAATTCCATCAATGTATGGTGTTGTTACATTTGGATTCACTGTAAATTGTAATTCATGATAGGTAACATCATAATTTAAAGTGTTCGGATTTACAAAGACTTCATAGTTGGCAGAAGACGATCTCATTTCGCTTGCTACCAATTGGTCAAAATCCTCTTGTTCGGTTTGGGCGTAGGTAAAAACCGAAATAAAAAGGATGAATAATAGGTTAAGGTTTTTCATTGGGGATAAAAATTTAGCTAATGTATAAAAAACGCGCAATATTTTAGAATTATTGATGGTTTTTTAGTTAAAAATCGATTTTTTATTAATTCAAGAGGTTTTGTGGTGAACTTGTTTCAAATTGCTTAAATTTGCCACTTAAATTTTTTACACTATGTTACAAATAGCTTACATTAGAGAAAACAAAGAGGAGGTAATCAAACGTTTGGCCAAAAAAAACTTGGACGCCACAACTTTGATTGAATTAGTAGTTGATTTAGACGAGAAAAGACGCGCTACGCAAGTAGAATTAGATACTATTAAAGCCGAATCCAATAAGCTATCCAAAGACATTGGTGAATTAATGAAAAGCGGCGAAAAAGCCAAAGCTGAAATTCTTAAAGAAAAATCAGTGCAATTGCGTGATAAAGACAAAGAACTGACCGAAGTTTTAAATGCTTACGCCAATCAATTGCAAGAAGAATTATACAAATTACCGAATTTACCAGCCGAAATTGTTCCTGAAGGAAAAACGCCTGAAGAAAATTTAAATGTTTTTCAAGAAGGTGATATCCCAAAATTATTTGATGGCGCTTTACCGCATTGGGAATTGGCAAAAAAATACGATTTGATTGATTTTGAATTGGGAGTAAAAATTACCGGAGCTGGTTTTCCAGTATATAAAGGAAAAGGTGCCAAATTACAACGTGCATTAATCACGTATTTCTTAGATAAAAATACCGAAGCGGGTTACCAAGAATACCAAGTGCCACATTTAGTAAACGAAGCATCAGGTTTTGGAACGGGACAATTGCCTGATAAAGAAGGACAAATGTATTTCGTAGGTGAAGATAATTTGTATTTGATTCCAACGGCGGAAGTTCCAGTGACCAATATTTTCAGAGATGTTTTATTAAATGAAAGCGATTTGCCAGTTTGTTGTACGGGTTATACACCGTGTTTCCGTCGTGAAGCGGGTTCGTATGGCGCTCACGTTCGCGGATTGAATCGTTTGCACCAATTCGATAAGGTGGAAATTGTTCGTATCGAACATCCAGAAAAATCATATGAAGCTTTAGACGGAATGGTAGAGCATGTGAAAACTATTTTACAAGAACTAAAATTACCATACAGAATTTTACGTTTATGCGGTGGCGATATGAGTTTTGCTTCAGCATTAACGTATGATTTTGAAGTGTATTCTACTGCGCAAGAACGTTGGTTAGAAATTAGTTCGGTTTCTAATTTTGAAACTTTCCAAGCGAACCGTTTAAAATTGCGTTTTAAAGATAAAGAAGGAAAAAACCAATTAGCACACACGCTAAACGGAAGTTCGCTAGCCTTACCAAGAGTTTTAGCCGGAATTTTAGAAAATTATCAAACACCAGAAGGAATTGTGGTTCCAGAAGTATTGCGTCCGTATACGGGATTTGATATTATCAACTAAAAGTTAATCTTACTATAATGATGTACTAAAGTAGACTAAAAAGTGTTACTTTAGTACATTATTTGTTTGTTATAGTTTGCAAAATTAAATTGAGCAGAATCTTGAAAAAAATAATTTATATTTTATTCATTTTTACTTTAACCAATTGTAATCAGATGTCGGAAATAGAAAAAGCTTTATTAATTGAAGATCAAACAGAATCTATTTTAACAATTTACGATATTCTTTGGAAGAAAACAGAGCCATTCGATGATTTTGAAAATTTGAATGAAGAAGAAATAAACTTTCTTTATTTAGAAATTTTGGAAGCGGAAATAAATAATGGAGGTTTTGACCAATATTTTTTTAATTCAAGTGGAGATTACGCTATCGAAGCTTTGGAAGCTTTGAAAAAGATTGGAGCATTTAAAACCGCTAAAATAGTTGAAGAAGCTTACAGTCATTTTCCCGAAAATCCGATTCCTAAAGACAACGAGAAAAGACAAGAAATTTTAGTTGCTATTGATTTAAAAGTATCTGAAAAATGGAAGCTATTAGAAGATGAATTTTACAGTAATGATGAAAACATTGGTGAATTAGTATTATCTTATGTTAAAAATAATATTGAACGATTTAAATAATAAAATAAGTTTTTTTGTTCATAGAAATTCATTTTTAAAGATTTAGAATTGTTAATTAATTTAGTTTTGCTTTCGGACTGAAAGTTTTAAAGATTATGAAAAGTTTGTTGTTGTTTTTCAGTTGTTTGTTCTCGTTTTGGGTTTCGGCTCAAAATGAGGAATTGGCATTGGATTATTTCGAAAAAGGCGAATTCGAGAAAGCAGTAACTTTGTATGAAGAATTATACGAAAAAAACAAGCGATTGTATGAAGATAAATTACTTCATTGTTACCAACAATTGGAACAATATGACAAAGCTATTACGTTTATTAACACTCAAAATTCGAAACTAAAAAGACCAATTTATTTAGTAGAAGAAGGCTATATTTATCAATTGCAAAAGCAACAAGAAAAAGCCAATAAATTCTACCAATTAGCCTTAGACGAAATTCAAAAAGAACCAAATTATGCGTATCAATTGGGAAGCAATTTCGAAAAGAAAACCTTGTTAGATTGGGCACTAAAAGCGTATGAATTAGGACAAAAATTCAATCCAAATCTAAATTTTGATTACCAAATGGCGTTGTTACAAGGGCAAATGGGCAACGTGGAATTAATGATTGATAAATTATTCGATTACGCTTATGCTAAACCTGAATTTGTTCCAACAGTTCAAAGTTTCTTATCCCGATTTTTAATGGAAAATGCCAATGAAAGTTTTCCTGCCTACGTTAAAAAAACTTTGTTAATCCGAACACAAAAAACACCTGATATTTTTTGGAACCAATTTTTGAGTTGGTTTTATGTACAACAAAAAGAATACGATAAAGCTTTTGTTCAAGAGCGCGCTATTTACAAAAGAAATCCTGAAAGTTTCTACGAAATTGTAACTTTAGCACAAATGGCTATTGAAGACAATCAAGACGAAACTGCAAAAACCATTTTAGCTTTCGTATTAGAAAACACTAGCGATGTTGGACTTCAAATGCAAGCACATCATTTCTTAATGAAAATGAAAATTGAAAATGCAACAGCAAAAGACTATCCGCAAATTCAATTGGAATTACAAGAATTGGTAAAGAAATTTGGCGTGAGTCCGTATTCATTGAAATTGCAATTGTTGTTAGCAAACTTTGAAGCTTTTTATAGAAACCAGCCAAAGAATGCGATTGAGCAATTGCAAAAAACATTGGAATTACCTTTAAATCTTCGTGAAGCAGCAGCCGTTAAAATGGAATTGGCAGATATTATGGTGTATGATGAAAAATTCAATCAAGCTATTTTGTATTATGCGCAAGTAGAAGACAATTTGAAAAACGACGAATTAGCACACGAAGCCAGCATGAAAATGGCAAAAGCAAATTATTATAAAGCTGATTTCGAATGGACCTTGCAACAAGTTAAAAACCTGAAACAATCGTCGAGTTTATTAATTGCTAATGATGCTATTGAGTTGTTTATGCTGATTCAAGACAATAGTGTAGAAGATAGCACTAAAACTGCTTTAACCGCATTTGCTAAAGCCGATTTGAAATTGTACCAAAAGAAAAAAGATGAAGCACTTCAAGCCTTTTTGACTATTTTAGAAAAACACAAAGGTGAAAGCATTCAAGACATCACACTATTGCGAATTGCCCAAATTTACGAACAAAAAAAACAGTTTGATTTGGCACTGAATTATTACAACAAAATCTTAACCGATCATGCCGATGGCATTTTTGTAGATGAAGCTTTGTATTTTTCAGCCGAAATTTACAGAATTGAACTGAACCAACCCGAAAAAGCGAAACCACTTTACGAACGAATGGTGCTCAACCATCCCGATAGCATTTATTTCACCAATTCAAGAATTAATTACCGAATTTTGCGCGGTGATGTTAACTTATAAATCGAAATTTATACCATGATTATTTACAACGTTACAATCAACATAGACGAAAGTGTGCACGACAAATGGCTAACTTGGATGCAACAAAAACACATTAGCGATGTGCTGGCAACAGGTTTGTTTAAAAATGCCAAAATGGTAAAAGTAATGGTCGAAGAAGAAATGGGCGGCGCCACTTATGCGATACAATATTTCACAGATTCTAGAGCCAAATTAGAAGAATATTACGAAAAACACGCACCACGATTACGCCAAGAAGGCTTGGAATTATTCGCTGATAAAATGTTGGCTTTCCGTACCGAATTAGAAATTTTGAGCGAACATTTTCACGTAGAAAATTAAAACGTTTGGTGCCTTTTTTTAAAAAAAATGGAGAATCAAATGATGTATTTCAAGAATTCTAACATCTAATTTCTAACTTCTAACCTCTAAATTAAATAATGACAGTAAGAGCAAAAAAACACTTAGGCCAACATTTCTTAACCGATGAAAGTGTAGCCCAACGCATAGCCGACACATTAACGCTTAACGGCTACAAAAAAGTTTTGGAAATTGGTCCAGGAATGGGTGTTTTGACCAAATACTTACTAGAAAAACCAATAGAAACTTTTGTAGTAGAAATCGATACAGAATCGGTAGATTATTTAGAAAAAAACTACCAAAAACTACACGGTCACATTATTGCTAAGGATTTTTTGAAATACAATATTAACGAAGTTTTTCAGCAAGAACCGTTTGCTATAATTGGGAATTTCCCCTACAACATATCAACTCAAATTGTTTTTAAAACACTTGAAATGCGAAACCAAATTCCAGAGTTTTCAGGAATGTTTCAAAAAGAAGTGGCTCAACGCATTTGCGAAAAAAAAGGAAGTAAAGTTTACGGAATTTTATCTGTTTTAACCCAAGCTTTTTACGAAGCAGAATATTTATTTACAGTGAATGAAGACGTGTTTAATCCGCCACCAAAAGTAAAATCAGGTGTGTTGCGATTAATCCGTAAACCAAATTATCAGTTGCCATGTGATGAAAAATTGTTTTTTGCAGTGGTAAAACAAGCTTTTAACCAAAGAAGGAAAACCATGCGAAATAGCTTAAAAAGCATGATACATTCTGATAATTTAAAAGAAGATAGTATCTTTGACCTGCGTCCGGAACAACTTTCGGTTGAGCAATTTATCGAATTAACCCAAAAAATAGCTGCCGATGGAGTTTAAAATCAGTAAAGAACTTATCAAAGAACTGGAACTTTTAATCCAGGAAAACAAAGAGCAAGACGTTTTGCACTTGCTTCAAGATATGCACTTTGCTGATATCGCAGAAATTATGGAAGAACTTAGTGAGTTTGACGCTCATTACGTTTTTAATACCTTAGATTCTGAGAAAACAGCTGAAATTTTATTGGAATTAGACGAAGAAGTTCGTGAAAAAATCCTAAGAAAATTATCTGCCAAAGAAATTGCAGAAGAGCTAGACGAATTAAATACTGACGACGCCGCCGATATTATTGCCGAATTGCCAAGAGAGAAAAAAGAGCAAGTAATTTCGGAGTTGGAAGATGTGGAACACGCCAAAGACATTGTTGACTTATTACGTTATGATGAAGATTCTGCTGGCGGTTTGATGGCGAAAGAATTGGTAAAAGTAAATGAAAATTGGAACGTATTAACTTGTGTAAAGGAAATGCGTTTGCAAGCCGAAAACGTAACTCGAGTGCATTCCATTTATGTTGTTGACGACGAAAACCGATTAAAAGGCCGACTTTCCTTAAAAGATTTATTGACAACTTCTACCAAAACACCAATTAGTGATGTCTATATTCCAAAAGTAGATTATGTAAAAGTCGATACCAAAGATGTTGAGGTAGCACGTATCATGCAAAAATACGACTTGGAAGCCATTCCTGTAGTTGATGAATTAGGAAGATTAGTTGGAAGAATCACCATTGACGATATTATTGATGTAATCAAAGAAGAAGCCGATAAAGATTACCAATTAGCAGCGGGTATCTCACAAGACGTTGAAGCAGATGATAGTATTTTAGAACTTACAAAAGCAAGATTACCTTGGCTGGTTTTGGCTTTGTTAGGTGGGTTTATTGCGGTAAAAGTTTCCGGTCTTTATGAAGGTGCAATGGAAGAATACGGAGTTTTGTTTTTCTTTACTCCATTAATTGCTGCGATGGCTGGAAATGTTGGAGTACAATCTTCCGCAATTATTGTACAAGGTTTGGCAAATGATACGCTGAGTGGTTCTGTTTGGCAGCGATTGTTTAAAGAAGTGAAATTGAGTTTGTTAAACGGACTTATTTTAGCACTTATTTTATTATTAGGTAGTCATTTCTTACTTGGTGTTGAGTATATTATTGGAATCACAGTTTCTATTGCATTAATCTCGGTAATTGTAATTGCTTCACTCATTGGTACTTTTGTTCCAATTACATTAAACAAATATGGCATTGATCCAGCTTTAGCGACTGGACCATTTATCACAACAAGCAACGATATTTTCGGAATTTTAATATATTTTTCTATTGCTAAAGTGATTTTAGGATTTTAAATAACTTATTTCTTATCATAAATTTAAATTTTTGAAACCAAATTCAATCAAAATACTTCATATCGATAGCAATCATCACTTGTTGTGGGAGCAATTAGTAGCAGCAGGTTTTCAAAATGAAGCCGATTTTACTTCTTCAAAAGAAACTATTGAAGCTAAAATTGCCAATTACCACGGAATTATCATCAGAAGTCGGTTTAAAATTGACAAAAATTTCATTGATAAAGCTACAAGTTTGCAATTTATTGCTAGAGTTGGTGCTGGTTTAGAAAGTATTGATTATGATTATGCCATTTCCAAAAACATTCAGTTAATTTCTGCTCCAGAAGGAAATAGTAACGCTGTTGGTGAACAAACTTTAGGAATGTTATTGTCACTTTTCAATAATTTAAATAAAGCAGACAGAGAAGTAAAAAGTGGTCAATGGAATCGCGAATCCAATCGTGGTCATGAATTAGACGGAAAAACAGTTGGCATTATTGGTTATGGCAACATGGGAAAAGCTTTTGCTAAAAAATTAAAAGGTTTTGACGTGGAAGTGTTGTGTTACGATATTCTTCCCAATGTAGCCGATGCCAATGCCAAACAAGTTCCTTTACAAGAATTGCAACAAAAAGCAGACGTGCTGAGTTTGCACGTTCCTTGGACGCCATTGACAGACAAAATGGTAAACACTTCTTTTATTAATGCTTTCCAAAAACCGTTTTGGTTACTCAATTTAGCTAGAGGAAAATGCGTCGTAACTTCCGATTTAGTTGTTGCATTGCAAAGTAAAAAAATCCTTGGTGCTGGATTAGATGTTTTGGAATACGAAAAATTATCATTCGAAAATTTGTTTGACGAAGACACTAAAAACGAAGCTTTTGAATACTTACGAAAAGCGGATAATGTCTTGTTAACGCCACATATTGGAGGTTGGGCATTCGAAAGCCATGAGAAATTGGCACAAACTATTGTGGATAAAATTCTTCATTTGTATAAGTAAACTTGTAACATTTCATTTACTTTACGACTAATTAAATGAAAAAAGTTTAAATTAGCTTTTTTTAAATTACAAAATAAACCAAAAACTAAACAAAAAATGGAAGCACAAAAAGTTGACATGTTCATGATGACCAATTCAAAATTTTTCGAAGGACATCAGTTAAACGCAATTAGAGAAAGATTATTAGCAATGGACGAAGATAAATGGCCAATGTTACAAATGGTTCAATACAAAGACCCAACAACGGCATTGTTAATCTCAATTTTTGCTGGAGCATACGGAATTGATAGATTCTACATTGGAGATACTGGAATGGGTGTTGGAAAGCTATTGACTTGCGGTGGTTTGGGAATTTGGGCAATCGTAGATTGGTTTTTAATCCAAGGTGCTACCAAAGAGAAAAACATGGAGAAATTCAATAGTGCATTCATGTACTAATAATGAATAGAAACAAGTTATACAAATTTTTACTTGTTGCTTGTTTAGTAGGCTACATTTGGTTGTTTTTTTCATTACATCATGAAAATGAAATTCAAACTAGTCAGATGACAGTTTGTTTGTTCAAAAAAACAACCAATGTTCCTTGTCCGTCTTGTGGAACTACTAGAGCAGTGATGCACTTGTTTCAAGGCGATTTTTCTTCTTCAATTTTAATTAATCCTTTTGGAATTCTCGTTGCTTTAATTATGATTATAGCGCCCATTTGGATTGGTATTGATTACATTCAAAAAAAAGACACTTTCTTTCAATTTTATAAAAAATCTGAACAATTCATCAGTCGTAAATGGATAGCCGTTTTTTTGGTTATTTTAGTGCTATTGAATTGGTATTGGAACATAAAAAAAGGATTATGATTGCAAATAAAAAATTTTATTACCGACCAGTTGATTCCGAAATGGAGCGCGCTTCTAACAGTTATTTAATGTCGTTAGTCGCTGCCATTGCTGGTTTACCTTTGCCGATTTTTAATTTATTAGCCACTTTTTTCTTTTATCTAGGAAATAGAAAAAGTACGGCATTTGTAAAATGGCATTGTACGCAGGCTTTACTGTCGCAATTAGGATTGTTTTTCTTTAATAGTGCGGGTTTTTGGTGGACCATTGGAATAATTTTCATGGATGATACCCCTACCAATTACTATTTTGCTTACATGTTTACCTTGTTGCTTTTTAACTTAGCCGAATTTATTTCAACGTTAATTTTGGCATCAAGAACACGAAAAGGAATTCATGCTGAGTTGTTTTTCTTTGCTGATATTACTAATTTAATTTGCAAAACCAATGAAAGCACTAAGTAAAGGATTGTTGATAATTGTATTATTTTTTGGACTTTGGATTTTATTAGCCCAAATTGATTTTGTGCGAATTTTTAAAATCGAAAATGTGAAATCGAAAACAGAAAGTAGTATAGGCGATTTGATTTGGAAACAAATTGAGGCTACTGAAGATGTAATTTATGATGAAGATATTGTGAGTAAACTAGATTCACTTTTGGCACCATTATGTAAAGAGAATTTTATAGAGCGCGATAGCTTGAAAGTACATATTATTGATAAGGATGAGGTGAATGCTTTTGCTATGCCAGACAATCATTTGGTAGTTTATACTGGATTGATTTTGAAATGCAAAAATGAGCAAGCTTTATTAGGTGTTTTGGGTCATGAAATTGCACATTTGCAAAAAAACCACGTAATGAAGAAGCTTTCGAAAGAGATTGGTTTTTCGGTTTTAATGTCGATGACAGGAGCCAATGCTACCATGATTAAAGAAGTTTTACATACATTATCATCTTCAGCTTACGACAGAAATTTAGAAAGAGAAGCCGATATGGAAAGTGTAAATTATATGATTAACGCCAATATTGATCCAAGACCATTTGCAGATTTTATGTATGAATTATCATTGAACAATGAAATACACAAATACACCTATTGGATTTCCACACATCCCGAATCAGAAGATAGAGCCAAGTACATTCTCAATTATTTGAAAGGGAAAAAGATTAAAAACACTACTATTTTATCAAAGGAAAGTTGGTTGGAATTCAAACAAAAAATAAAGGATAGCAATTAGTTATAATCCATTTTAAGACTACAGACAAAACAAGAGCAAAATGTTAAGACAAGAATTACAAGCATATTTTGACAAAGTTTTTCCAAACTCCAAAATCGAACTAGAACATACGCTCGGAGGGCAAGTTCATATTAGGTTTGAACTTGGTGAGGGGAAAGAAAATGGAACAATTGAGAGAGTAAACCAGTCAACAGAAAGAGCTTTTACAATTTTCAAAGAAATATTTAATGACCCGACACAGGAAATTTTCATTTTAATTTATGAATACCAATGCGAAAATATTTTCAATGCATCAAACGACTATTTACACAAACAGTTTTTAGACGACAGGTTTGTTAAATTCTACAATCAATTGGAAACAGTGAAAAATAATAATCGAAACTTAATAACTGACGAAAACGATAATGAAGTCATAGAGAAAAATGAAGTCAGAATTATAATTGGAAAACTTCCTGTGGAGGACATAAATATAAAAAATATTCTTAGAGGAATAGCAAACACAGAAATGGGTTTTGAACCAGGTATAGATCAAAGAATTTTCTTTTTCAACCCGACAACCGATAAAGCATTTCAAATGTACGACGATAGAGGTTGTTATGTTTGGAGCGACAAAGCAGACAAAATTAGGGATATTTATATAAAAAGAAATGATTGGATTGTTGAGTATCACAGACCAGAAATAGAAAAACATTTTAAGCAATTATAATAAAAACTACACTTAACAGTACTTACTAAAGACTGGCTATTCAGTAGTTAAATCAAACTTTATTTCTGTCAATTTTTATTTGTGCTAAAGTATTAAAGCACTATGAAATCGATAAATTGTTTTTAACTTTAAAACACTATCCTTTTTCTTTTCTCTCCAATTCTGCTTGAAATTCTTCCATTACAGGTTTAACGGTACTTTCGGGTAAATCAGCAATTTTGATGTACATTAAGCCATCAACTGCATTATTAAATAAAGGATCTACATTGAATGCAACCACTCGAGCATTTTGCTTGATGTATTTTTTAATTAAAACTGGTAAACGCAAATTGCCTGGTTCTACTTCGTCAATAATTTTGTCAAACTTGTTCAAATCTGCTTCCGTTTCATTGAAAACAAAGTCTTTGTCAGCATCTTTCAGTTTTACTTTGTATTCTTTTTTCGGATGTACATACTGCGCAATATAAGGATCATAATAGTGCGACTTCATAAACTCAATCATCAGCGATTTAGAAAAATCTGAAAACTGATTACTAATACTCACACCACCAATTAAATATTTATGTTCCGGATGATGCAATGTAGTGTGAACAATACCTTTCCAAAGTAAAAACAAAGGCATTGGTTTCATTTGGTATTCTTTAATGATAAAGGCTCTACCCATTTCAATGGATTTACTCATCATGTCATACAATTCAGGTTCAAAACGAAACAATTCATGCAAATAAAATCCGTCAATTCCGTATTTTGGATAAATGTGTGAACCTAATCCCATACGATAAGCGCCAGCAATGCACTGGGTTTCATCGTCCCATAAAAACATATGGTGGTAATATTTATCGTAAGCGTCTAAGTCTAAAGATTCGTTTGTTCCTTCCCCCACTTCTCTAAAGGTTATTTCTCGCAAACGTCCAATTTCGTGTAAAATATTTGGAATTTTATCCGCTGTAACAAAATAAACTTCATAATTTTTACTTTGCAATAAACGATAATCGCCTTGTTTTAGACAAGCCATTTCTTCCAAAATTTGTTCCTGATTAGCAGGCTTAGCAATTTGTTTTGGAGGCTTTGGAATAGATAATTTAGGTAAATTTATTTTGCTTTCGTCTTCAAAAGCGTTAGATAACATATAGGTTTTCTTTCTCAAGAAATCGCCATAAGATTCAATGTCTTGGTATTCGTTTTGTTCGGCAACTGTAATTGGTTTACCAATACGCACTTTTATCACGCGTTTTTTCTGAGTCAATAATTCGCTTGGTAATTTAGCTGTGCGCAGCGTGTCATTTATTTTAGATAAAAAGTAAAACAACTTGCTGTTTTTTGCATGAAAATAAATAGGTACAACAGGAACTTGGGCTTTTCTAATCACTTTTATTGCACCTTCTTCCCAAGGTTTATCTACCACAAGTTTACCATCTTTATAGGTAGAAACTTCTCCAGCAGGAAACATTCCCAATGGTTTTCCATCACTTAAATGACGTAAAGTTTCTTTCAAACCTACAACACTAGATTTCGCATCTTTATGATTTTCAAACGGATTTACCGGCATAATGTACGGTTTCATCGGTTCAATACGATGCAATAAGAAATTAGCAATGATTTTAAAATTGGGTTCACGTTCTAGCATTAATTTCAACAACAAAATGCCGTCAATTCCTCCTAATGGATGGTTTGAAATAGTAATATAAGCGCCATCTTTAGGCAAACGTTTCAAATCCTCTTCTGGAATTTCAAATTTAATCTGAAATTCGTCTAAAATAGCATTCAAAAATGGAACTTCAGCAAGGTGTTTGTTTCGGTTGTAGATCTTGTTCAGTGTCGATATTTTCAACGCTTTCATCAGTAACCAGCCCGAAAAAGTTCCTAGAAAACCATATTTATCAGCATTGATAGCTTTTGCTACTTCTTTGGCGGTGACTAATCCCATTTATTTTAAATTTACGCTAAAAGCAAAGATAATAAATTTAATTTATCACAGCGTTTTTGTTCGTTCTTTCGAGAAAATTAAGGAATTTTGGTGTTAATTATTGGTTTTTAGCAACTTAAAAAATATCTGGTATTGCATTTTTCATTTCAAATGGATTTTACTACATTTGAGCAAAACCTCTAAAACAAAAAATGAAGATAATTTCCTATAATGTAAACGGAATTCGTGCGGCTATTACCAAAGGTTTTTTGGATTGGTTACAACAAGCGAATCCAGATGTAATTTGTCTACAAGAAATTAAAGCTACCGAAGATCAAATTCCAAAATTAGAAATTGAAGCTGCGGGTTATCCGTACCAATATTATTTTTCTGCTCAAAAAAAAGGATATAGCGGTGTAGCTATTTTGTCTAAAATTGAACCAAAAAATGTAGTTTTTGGAACAGGAATTGAGCATATGGATTTTGAAGGAAGAAATTTACGTGCCGACTTTGATTCGCTTTCTGTAATGAGTTTGTACTTGCCTTCTGGCACAAATATTGATAGGTTAGAACATAAATTCCAATACATGGATGACTTTCAATCGTATGTAAATGAATTAAAAAAAGAGATTCCAAATTTGGTTATTTGTGGCGATTATAACATTTGTCATGAAGCAATAGATATTCATGATCCCATTAGAAATGCTAAAGTTTCTGGGTTTTTACCTGAAGAACGCGCTTGGCTTGATGGTTTCATGAAAAGTGGTTTTGTAGATACGTTTCGCATGTTGAACAAAGAACCACACAATTACAGTTGGTGGAGTTACAGAGCAAATGCTAGAAATAACAACAAAGGTTGGAGAATCGACTATTGTTTGGCAACAGAATCTTTAAAAGATAAAGTACAAAGAGCATTAATTTTGCCCGAAGCCAAACATTCTGATCATTGTCCGGTTTATGTGGAAATAGAGTAAAACAAGTTCAAAATTCAAGTTCAAAATCAGAAAATCAATTACAAAAAATTAAAAACAACAATAAAATGATAAGAAAAATTGCCTTTGCTTGTGTAGTTTTAGGATTAACTACATCATGTGTCTCTAAGAAGATTTACCAAGATTTGGAAAGTAAATATGCCGATTTAAAAAAAGAGCGTAACAATTTAGCTGATGAAAATGAAGATTTGAATAAAACTAAAAATCAATTGGAATTAGACAAAAATGCGCTACAAACCGAATTAGATAAAGTAAAAGCAGAACGCGATAAATTAGCTGCTGATTATGCGGCAACTAAAAAGAGTTTAGATAATTTAAAGTCTTCTTATGCTGCACTTGAAAAGAATAGTAATGATGCATTGGAAAGTAACATGAAGAAAAATCGTGAACTTTTAGCGGAGTTAGAAAGCAAACAAAAAGCGCTAAATGCAGAACAAGAACGTTTGAATAAATTGAAAGCCGATTTACAAGCATCTTCAGATCGTTTGACAGAATTAGAAAAAATGATTGCTGATAAAGAAGCGGCAATGAAAAAGTTAAAAGACACATTGTCTAAAGCTTTAAATGCATTCGAAGGAAAAGGATTAACAGTTGAGCAAAGAAATGGAAAAGTATATGTTTCTATGGAAAACAAATTGTTATTTGAATCGGGAAGTTGGACTGTAGGAACTGAAGGAAAAAAAGCAGTAAAAGCATTAGGTGATGTTTTGGCTCAAAATCCTGAAATTTCTGTTCTAATTGAAGGTCATACAGATAACGATAAAATCATGGGAACCATTGGTGGTGGCGTTGAAAACAACTGGGATTTATCCACTAAACGCGCAACAGCAATTGTAAATATTCTTTCTGAAAACAAAGGAATTGATAAAAGGAATTTAACAGCGGCTGGTAGAGGAGAATTTTCACCAATTGCTGATAATGCAAATGCTGAAGGAAAAGCTAAAAACCGAAGAATTGAAATTATTTTAACACCAAAATTAGACGAAATCACCAAGTTAATGGGTGAATTGTAATCGAAAAACAAAGCACATTTTAATGAAATGAAGATGGTAAAGAATAAAAAAATGTGGAAAAAAGCAATAGGGGTTTTCTTAGGAATTCCTCTATTGCTTTTTATAATTATAACGCTGGTTATTACGTTCAAAAAGGACGCTATTGTTCAAGAATTATTGGCAACAGCAAACCAAGATTTTAAAGGAAAAATTGCACTTTCGGGAACACAAATTTCACCGTTTGAAAACTTTCCTTATATCTCCATCGATTTAAAGGATTTTCAGGTTTTTGAAACTAAAGAACTTAACGGAAAGCCTATAATCAACCTAAAAGACGTTTATGTTGGTTTTGATTTGTGGACTATTATTCGTGGAAAATTTGACATTAAAACGATTAAATTGGCCAATGGAAAAATCAATATTACCCAATACAAAGACAATACATTCAATCTCGTAAAAGCTTTTGAACCAGTTAAAGAAGTTGAAGATTTAGAAGAAGAATTTCACATCGATTTACAAAAAATCAAAATCAAAAATGTAGATATTCTAAAAACTAATTTAGCCGATACCTTAACTCTAGAAGCGTTTATTAATAATGCAGAAACTCGTTTCAAGAAAGACGAAACGTATATAAAAATGGGGTTGGATGCTACTTTTGTATTCAACATTATCAAAGATAAAGACACTACTTTTGTTAAAAACAAACATTTTGATATAGCTACTGATTTTTCTTTTCACAAGGAAACGCATGTGTTAGATTTTGAACCTTCTACGGTAAAACTTGAGAACGGACTTTTTGGTATGGAAGGAAGTATCGATATTGACGATGATTTCAATATGGATTTAGAATTTTCGGGCAAAAAACCCAATTTCGATTTGTTAATTGCGTTTGCTCCAGAAGATTTAATTCCAACTCTAGAAAAATACGATAACCAAGGCGAAATTTTCTTTTCAACTACAATCAAAGGAAAATCTTCAAATGGAAATCTTCCTGCTGTTGAAGCAAAATTTGGTTGTAAAAATGGTTTCTTCGACAATACTATTACCCATAAAAAGTTGGATGAAATGGCGTTTAGCGCTTATTTTACCAATGGCGAAAAAAGAAATTTAGAAACCAGCGCTTTTTACTTAACTGATTTTACTGCAAAACCAGAAGCTGGAAAATTTAAAGGAAATTTAAAAGTAATTAACTTTGTTTCACCAGAAATTGACTTGAAATTAGATTCTGATTTTGATTTGGAGTTTCTTTCTAAGTTTTTCAATTTGACTGATTTATCCAATTTAACAGGAAACGTGCAATTAAGCATGAATTTTCATGATATTATCGATTTAGCCCAACCAGAAAAGAGCTTGGAAAAACTCAATCAAGCGTATTTTTCAGAATTATTGGTTACTAATTTAAACTTTAAATCGGATAGTTACCATTTGCCAGTTAAGAATTTGAACCTAAAAGCAACTATGGATGGCAATGATTTCAAAATGGAATACTGTCGTTTGCAATTAGGAAAATCAAATCTTGAATTAGACGGAAAAATCAATAATGTTCCCGCTATAATTCATCAAACCAACGGTGAAGTGGTTTCTGAAATTCACATGAAATCAAAATTATTGGATTTCAAAGAACTAACTTCTTTTGATACAATAAAACAAAAACCTTTCGATGAAAAAATCCGAAATTTAAAATTGGATTTGGCATTTAAAGGTGCTGCTAATACGTTTTTACAATCGAAATCATTACCCATTGGAAGTTATTTTATCCAAGATTTTTATGCCAAATTAGAAAATTATCCGCACGCTTTTCACGATTTTGATGGATTACTTAAAATCACAGAAAGCGATATTATTATTTCCAAATTTGATGGCGAAATTGATGCAACCGATTTTCATTTCGACGGAAAAATTAAAAATTACAATTTGTGGTTAGCCGATAAAAAAATGGGCGACACCGAAATGGAATTTGATTTAACTTCCAATGTGATTCATTTTAAGGATTTGTTCTCGTATAAAGGCGAAAATTTTGTTCCAGAAGAATACCGAAACGAAGACATCAAACAGTTGAAATTACACGGTAGAGTAGCGCTTCATTACAAAGATTCACTGCAATCTACGGATTTCTATTTGGACGAGTTCAAAGGAAAAATGAAAATTCATCCTGTAAAATTCGAGCAATTCAAAGGAAATGTTCACGCCGAAAATAATGTGTTAACACTGAATAAACTTTCAGGAAAAATTGGGAAAAGCAACTTTTTACTCAGCGGAAAATATCATTTAAAAAAGAATGAATCCTATAAGAAAAATGGCGATTATTTCAATTTTCAATCGTCTTATTTAGATTTTGATGAGTTGTTTAGTTACCAAGAAAAACCTGCAAATGCAACAGAAAAGGTAGATCACGACAGCGGCTTTAATTTGTTTGAATTGCCGTTTAAAAACATGAAAATTGATGCGGTAATTAGTCATTTGAATTACCATAAATATTTGATTAAAACCTTAAATGCCAAAGTGCGAGTTAAAGAGAATCATTATGTATATTTTGATGATTGTCAATTCAATGCTGCTGGCGGTTTGGTGAATATTAAAGGCTATTTGAATGGTTCAGACCCAAAACACATTTATTTGAACCCCGATTTAAAAATTCAAAAAGTAAATTTAGACCAAGTATTGTTTAAGTTTGATAATTTTGGACAAGACAAAATGGTTTCAGAAAATTTACACGGTATTTTCACGGGAAGAATTACCGGAAAGATTCTATTACATACGGATTTAACACCAAGAATCGACGAGTCAAATTTACAAATGGATATTGCTATCGATAACGGAAGATTGGATAATTTTGGACCAATGAATGCTATGGCCGATTTTTTTAAAGACAAAAATTTATCCAAAATCTTATTTGATAAACTAGAAAATCGTTTGCAATTAGAAAACGGAAAGTTGATTTTACCTAATATGGTGGTCAATTCCTCACTTGGATTTATAGAACTTTCTGGTTCGCAAGACATGGATTTGAACATGGAATATTACCTTCGAATTCCGCTCAAAATGGTAACCAATGTTGCTTTCCAAAAGCTTTTCGGGAAAAAACGAGAAGCTGTTGATCCAGATCAAGAAGATGAAATCATTTATAAAGATCCAAATAAGAAAGTGAATTATATGAATTTGAAAATTTCTGGAACACCTTCGAATTTCAAAATCTCTATGGAAAAAAATAAAGACCTCAAAAAAGGAAAAGGCTTTGTAAAAGATGAAACTTTTCTATTTGAAAATTTAGAAACCGATACGAGTGAAGTAACCACAGAAAATACAGTAACAGCCAATTAAATGAAATACACAAATTTACCAAACACCAATCTAAAAGTAAGTACCATTTGCCTTGGTACTATGACTTTTGGTAACCAAAACACAGAATCTGAAGCTCACGAACAATTGGATTATGCCGTTGCGCAAGGAATCAATTTTATTGATACTGCTGAAATGTATCCCATTGGAGGAAATGCACAAATTTTTGGAAGTACAGAAAGACATATTGGTACTTGGATTAAGAAAATTGGCGCTTCTGAAAGAGAAAAATTAGTCATTGCTACCAAAATTGCCGGACCAAACCGCGGGTTAGATTACATTCGTCAACCCTTAGATTTTTCAAAGAAAAGCATCCATGAAGCGGTAGATTTAAGCTTAAAAAATTTACAAACGGATTATATTGATTTGTACCAAATGCATTGGCCAGAACGTGTCATGAATATGTTTCAAAAAAGAGGTGTTCAAAAATTAGACGATAATTGGCAAGACAATATTTTTGAAGTTTTAACCATTTTTGATGGATTAATTAAAGAAGGGAAAATCAAGCATATTGGTGTTTCCAATGAAAATCCATGGGGTGTTATGCGTTTTTTGGTAGAAAGTGAAAAACATGGTTTACCAAGAATTGCTACCATTCAAAACCCGTTTTCGTTGTTAAATCGCTTGTATGAAGTTGGGTTGTCTGAAATGACGATGCGTGAAAATGTAGGTTTATTAGCGTATTCACCATTAGGTTTTGGTTTTTTAACAGGCAAGCATTTAAACGGAATTGTCAAAAATTCCAGATTAGATTTGTTCCGAAATTTTGTGCGTTATACCAATGAAAATTGTTTCAAAGCAACCCAATTGTATAAAGAATTAGCAGAAAAAAATGGCTTAACACTAACCGAAATGGCTATGGCTTTTGTGAATCAACAAGATTTTGTAACATCAACGATAATTGGAGCAACAACGATGGAACAATTAAAAGAAAATATCGCTGCATTTGATATTCAGTTAAATGAAGAAATTATAGCTGAAATTGAGAAAATACAAGAGTTAATTCCAAATCCAGCTCCTTAATAAAAGAGATTGTACTAGAAGTTTCAAATTTGTCATTCCGGAATTTTTTTGGAATCTAATAAAGTATTGAAATTTAATGTTTTACTCAGTTTTTTTTGAGTTTCTTTAATTGACAAAGCAAATAAGTTGGCTGGGATATTATTAAAATCAGATAAAAAGATAATCAAAAATCATGAAATTTATATTAAGAATCTTATTAGTATGTATAATTGGCAGTTCTCACAATATTTCATTTTCTCAAGTGAAGAAAAAGAAATATAAAGATGAAATTGAAAAGATAAATTGTGCAAAAAAAACAAGCATAAGGTTAGAAAAAAGACTAGCAAACTTCCCTTATAATTTGACTTCACAAATCATAATTGTTTCATATAGAAACAAAGAAAAAGGTGTAGTTGGTGAAGATTTACAAGAATATTTGAATTTACTTGTAGAAAAAAAAGATTCAATTATTGAAAATAAATTTGATGAAATTAAAGTCCTAAATTTTCAACAGATTGAAAAACTTACAGATATAATTTTTAATTATGGTTATGAAAGTGAATCAAATTTTAGAATAGCAATCAATTGTTATATGCCAAGAAACGCAATTTTATTCTATAATAATGAAAACAAAATAATAGGTTTTATTGAAATATGCTTTGAGTGCTCAAATTATAGAACAAATGATAATAAAATTAACTTAGGAGAAGAATGTATACAGAAATTTGACTTATTGAAAGAGTTTTTTAAAGTATGTGGTATACAATATGGGACAAATGAAAAATAAGAACCATTTTCCAATAGCGGTTTGAAAAAAATGAGGGTTTTTAGATTTATTTTAAAATTATTTTCTTTTCAAAGTTCAATCGAATTTCTACTTGTGGTCCAGGTTGTTAATTAATTGCATATTGGTCCTTCTTCTTATCCAAATAATTCACTTACTACATCTTCAATTTTAGAAACTAAAACTACATTAATTTTAGATTTTTGAAGTGCAATTTTATTGTGTTTGGAAACTAATATTGTTGTAAAACCCAATTTTTCGGCTTCTTGAATGCGTTGATCAATGCGATTCACAGGTCGAATTTCACCCGATAAACCTACTTCACCTGCAAAACAAAATCCTTCTGGAATGGCAATATCTTCGTTGGAAGATAAAATAGCAGCAACCACAGCTAAATCAATAGCCGTATCATCTACTTGAATGCCACCAGTAACATTTAGGAAAACGTCTTTGGTTCCTAAACGGAAACCAGCTCTTTTCTCTAAGACTGCCAAAATCATGTTCAATCGTTTGGCGTTGTATCCTGTTGTGCTTCGTTGTGGTGTTCCATAAACTGCGGTGCTTACCAAAGCTTGAATTTCAATCATCAAAGGACGCATACCTTCTAAAGTAGTGGCAATGGCAGTTCCAGAAAGTGCTTCTTCTTTGTGTGAAATTAAAATTTCCGAAGGATTATCAACTTCACGTAAACCGGAACCTTGCATTTCATAAATTCCTAATTCGGCAGTAGAGCCAAATCGGTTTTTCAATGAACGTAGAATACGATATACGTGATTTCTGTCGCCTTCAAATTGTAAAACTGTGTCAACCATATGTTCCAAAATTTTTGGACCAGCAATGGTACCATCTTTGGTAATATGACCAATCAAAATTACAGGAACATTACTTTCTTTGGCAAATTTGATTAACTCGGCTGTACATTCTCGGATTTGCGAAATACTTCCAGCCGAAGATTCAATATAATCGGTATGTAAGGTTTGAATGGAATCAATAATGACAATTTCAGGTTCAATTTCTTGAATTTGCCTGAAGATATTTTGGGTTTTGGTTTCGGTTAAAATGTAACAATTGTCTCCATTGGGAGTAATGCGTTCGGCGCGCATTTTAATTTGTTTCTGACTTTCTTCTCCTGAAACATAAAGGGTTTTATAAGGTAATTTTAGAGAAATTTGCAACAATAATGTACTTTTTCCAATTCCGGGTTCGCCACCTAATAAAGTTAACGAACCAGGGACTAGACCGCCACCCAAAACTCTATTTAATTCGTTATCAGTAGTGTTTAACCGAACTTCTTCGGAGCTATCAATTTCTTTTACAAGTAAAGGTTTTGCGGCTTTTTTGGTTTCGGAAGTATTCGATTTCCAAGATACTTTTTCTTCTTTTTGAATAATTTCTTCAACTATAGTGTTCCACTGTTTGCAGTTGTGACATTGTCCTTGCCATTTAGAAAATGGTGTGCCACAATTTTGGCAAAAAAAAGATGTTTTTACTTTACTCATTACGTTTTTATTCTTCTTCTCCTTCTTTCTTTTCTTCGCTACCTTCTTCAACTTCGGGTACTACGATTTCTTCTACTTTAGAATCATCTTTTTTGCCTTTTAAAGCATCGGCTTTATTTAACATGAAATCTTTAGAAAGTTCTCGGATGGCTTCTTTAGTAAAAGCTTTTTGGTATTCTTTGATTGCTTTTTTGAATTCACCCATTTTTTCATAATACATCGCTTGATGATACACACTTAATGTGGTTTTAGGATAATGTTTTTCGGCGTATTTAGATAATTCTTGGAATTCAGGATAAGCCTTGTTTTTCATGATAGCAGCTTCAATAGCTCTAAAATCAGTTAAACGAGGTTGCACTTTTAATCCTAAGTTTTCCTCAAGATTTTTGTATTTGTCAATTAAATATTGGGTGTAACCTTTGTCTAATGTTACAATTTTTTCTTGGAATTCTACCATTGAAATAGGTTGGTAACCATCAAAAATAAAATACAACGCTTGCGGAATTGCTTGCGCCACTAAAGAATAGTGCGTAGCGCCAACAAAATCATCATATTGGTATTTAAATGATTTCTTTCCAATTGCCTTAATATTTTGATCTAAAGCAGCTGTTTTTTCTCTTAACTCTTTCAAATCACCTTCACCAGTAGCTTGGTAATAAAAAACGGGTTTAGTTAAAATTGCCAAACGCTCTGCGATTCTTTTTTCCATTTCTGGAGCCATTTCTGGAGCTAACGAAATGTAAGCATTGAAAACAGGATTGTCTTTGTATAAATAAAAATTTAAGAATCCTGCAGTTGTATCATGACCAGCAATGATTCGGAATGGTTGTGTGCGGTATTTTTTTTCCACATAGGGTAATAATTCAAAACCTATGAATTCAAAAAAGTTGGCGCCAGTTCCAGACGGCAAACCTGTTTCGTCAAATTCGCTGTCTTGGAAACGTTTATCTCCATAGTTTTGATTCACTGCAATAACAATCATTTCTGGTAAGTCATCCCAGTAGTTTCCATATTTTAGAATTCCCTGAAACGGACTTGCAAGATATTCTCCGTCTAAAATTAATAAAGTAGGATATTTTTTATCTGGACTTGATTCGTAGTTCGCGGGTAAAGTAATCGTGAATGTACGTTCTTCACCTAATTTTTTTGAATTGATTGATTCTGGAATTGCTTGAGAAAATCCAAGTTGCGCAAGGAAACTCAAAAACAAAAATACTGCGGTTCTCATAAAATGAAGTTTTAGTTTTCGAACAGCAATATACTAATTAATTTCTTTTTTTGTGAAAGTTGGTAAAATTAAAAATGCTAATCCGCCAAAGACAATGGTAACGACCAATTGAGATGTCCAAACAATCCATCCAAAAGCGTTTCCAGCTTCAATTGGAATTTGGTATAAAACTAAGATTTCAGCAATCAAAACAGGAAAAAAACCAAAGCCACCATTTGTAAATGCTATGGTTAAACTTCCAATAACAAACGCCACTAAAACGGCACTAAAAGTAATGATTCTGGTTTCTTCCAAAGCGAAAATTACGCTGTAAAACATGAGGACATAAGTAAACCAAATAAGTAAAGTGTATCCTAAAAAAATCCATTTATTTGGCATTTTGAAAACACTTAAAATTCCTTCCGTTAAGCCTGAAATTTTTTCTCTGATTTTTACGATAATTTTTATTTTGGAATAAATTAAAAGATACAAACCAATGATTCCCATTAATATTCCCAATACCAAAATGAAAACCAATTTATTTAATGGAATATATTTTAGTAGAAAGTTTTTAAGTGTTGCAAATTCCAATAGAATTGCTGAAAAAATGAATAGCAATAGGATAATGAAATCTACAATTCGTTCAGAAATGATAGTACCAAAACCTTTATCAAAAGGAACATTTTTATATTTGGTAAGAAGTGCTGCGCGAGAAATTTCACCTGAACGCGGAATGGTTAAATTCAAAAAATAACCGATACTTACAGCTGCTAAATTAAATTTAAAATCAGAAGGATATCCAATGTATTCTAATGTGTATTTCCAACGATAAGCTCTTAAAACATAACCAATAAAAGCCAAAACTCCAGAGAAAAAAACAAAGTAGTAATTCGCGTTTACGAAGTAACTTTTCATTTTTTGAATTTGTTCTTCGGTAAACGAATTGTAAGTGTATATAATCAAAAATACTCCCAAAAGTAGTGGGAGTATGATGCTGAGTATATTGTTGAGTTTCTTTTTCAAACTAAGTTAACGAATTGTCTTTTTCGTTTGGAAACACTAATGTTGGCTTGAACTTTTTAGCTTCTTCAAAATCCATAGAAGCATAAGAAATGATGATGATGATATCGCCTCTGTGAACTTTTCTAGCGGCTGGACCATTTAAGGTGATTTCTCCAGTATCTCTAGGTCCTTTTATGGCATACGTTTCTAAACGTTCCCCATTGTTTATGTTCACAATTTGAACTTTTTCACCCTCAATAATGTTTGAAGCTTCCATAAGCGCTTCGTCAATGGTAATACTACCAATGTAATTCAAATCGGCACCCGTTACGGTTACTCTATGAATTTTCGATTTTACTACTTGAATATGCATGGTGCAAAGGTAATTAATTCAATGAAATATTATCAATTAATCTGATGTTCTCAATAAAAATTGCGATAAAAGCACGATATTTTTTTGTTTTATCTTTTTCCAATGCGGGAAGAAGTGTTGATTCTTCTGCGATTTCAAAATATTCTAAACTAAATTCTGGATGTTCAGAAAAAGCATTTTTAACAAATTCGTTTAATTCTGTTAGGCTCTTTTTTTTGAAATCTGCTTGAACGGCTTGAAGTGTTTTGTAGATAAAACTTGATTGTTCTCGAGCACTTTTGGAAAGTCTTTCGTTTCTCGAACTCATAGCTAAACCATTTGCTTCTCTAAAAATAGGACATCCAATTATTTCGACATTCATTTTTTCTTTCTCAACTAATTTTTTCACGATTTGCAATTGCTGAAAATCTTTCTCTCCAAAATAAGCATTCGTTGGATTTACAATTTCGAATAATTTTTTTACAATTGTCCCTACGCCATCAAAATGTCCAGGTCTGTGTTTGCCTTCCATTTGATTTTCTAATCCGTCAAAAGAGAAACTTGAGGAAGAAGTTTTTTCTTGATAAATATCAGAAACTGTTGGTGCGTAGACAAGAACTTGAGTACTAATTTGTTTGATTTTTTTAACATCCGCTTCAAGTGTTCTTGGGTATTTTTCTAGGTCTTCAACGTTGTTAAATTGCGTTGGATTAACAAAAATGCTTACCACTGTAACGTGATTTTTGTCTAGAGAATTTTTAATTAACGATAAATGTCCGTCATGAAGTGCGCCCATAGTTGGAACAAAACCAGTAGTTTTATTTAGGCTTTGCAATGGTCTTAAAAAGTTGGTCAAACTTTCTTTGTTATCAAAAATGAGCATAGTATTTTGTATTGTTTAGGGTGCAAACTTACTATTTTCATAAATAAGTCCATAAAATTTTGTAATTTTGCATGTTTTTTAAATGCAATTAGATAAACAAAAAGAATTATGGAAGACAAGAGGATATTATATGTATCATCTGAAGTGGTGCCTTACTTAGCGGAAAATGAAGTATCTCTACAATCGTATGAGTTCCCAAAAATGATAAACGAATTAGGTGGTCAAATTCGTATTTTTATGCCAAGATATGGAAATATTAATGAGAGAAGACACCAATTACACGAAGTTATTCGCTTGTCGGGGATGAATTTGGTAGTAAACGACATGGATATGCCGTTGATTATTAAAGTGGCATCTATTCCAAAAGAAAGAATTCAGGTTTATTTTATTGACAATGATGAATACTTCAAGAGAAAAGCAACTTTTACAGATGAAGAAGGAATTTTGTATCCAGATAACGATGAAAGAGCTATCTTTTTTGCAAAAGGAGTAGTAGAAACAGTGAAAAAATTAAATTGGGTTCCAGATGTAATACACGTTCACGGCTGGATGGCAAGTTTACTTCCTGTTTATCTAAAGCAATATTATAAGAATGAAGGGATTTTTGCAGATACTAAAATTGTGACATCCATTTATAATTCTGGTTTTGAAGGCACAATAGATTTGGAATTAAAAAACAAGATGCAATTTGATAATATTGATGCAACAATTTTACAAGTGGTTGAGTCTCCAACATACGAAAACATGATGAAATTAACTATTGATCACTCAGATGCAATAATCATGGGGTCTGATAATTTGACTGCAACTTTAACAAAATATATAGAATCTTCAGGGAAACCTTTTTTACCTTTCGAGCCAAAAGAAACAGTAAAAGAAGTGTATACAAATTTCTTAAGAACAAAGGTTATTTAATTGATTATGAGAAAAATTTTCGGGAAAATAGTAGTTTTAAGTACAATTTTATTATTGCTGTCTTGTGATAAAGACTTCAATACAATTGGTTCAGAGATCATTGGAGATGGTGATTTTGAGTTTGAAAAGTATAGTGTTCAAAATTTAAAAGCTTACTCTGCAGCAACTGGTCCAGTTCAGTCTAATAATTTACCAATAAATTCATTAGGAATCTATCAAGATTCTTATTTTGGCACTAACATTTCAAATTTTGTAACTCAATTGGAATTAGAGAATACTAATCCAAGTTTCGGTATTGATATTGAAATAAAAACTAATGATTCTGTTTATTTATACATTCCTTATTTTAGTAAATTAACAGCCGTTGGTTCAGGTAATGAGGCAAATACCTTTGTTTTAGATTCTGTTCATGGTCTTCAAAATTCTAATATGAGTTTGAAAATTTATGAAAGTGGTTATTACATAAGAGATTTTGATGCAAACGATCCTAGCGAGTTTCAAAAATATTTTTCTAATGAAAAAAGTTTAATTGAAAACAACTTAATCGGATTGCCATTAAATTCTTCATCTGATTTGGCTCAAAATTTAGAGTTTGTTTTTTCAAATCAAGAACATATTATATATAAAACTAATGGGAATGGGCAATATATTGATAATCAAGGTAATATTGTGCCTGAAGCAGAAAGAATTGTTAAGGAAAGATTTGCGCCCGGAATGTGGATAAACTTAGATAAAGATTTCTTTTTCAATAAGATTTTATCAGCTAGCTCGTCTGATTTAGTTAATCAGAACAACTTTAAAGAGTTTTTCAAAGGATTATATTTTCAGGTTGAACAAAATTCCGGACAAACTGGAGCGATGGCGCAACTAGATTTTTCTAAAGGTTTTATAGATATTCAATATCACTCTAAAATGGATGTCTCGTCTGATCTCAAGAAAAATAGTTTTAAATTAAATTTAAAAGGTAACACAATTAATTTTTTTGATTTCACTAGGAGCGTAAATTATGAAACTGCATTAACAAGTTCTAATCCTAGTTCTGGAGATCAATACCTATATATTAAAGGAGGAGATGGTTCAGTTGCATTTGTTGATTTATTTGGAGAGAATGATACTGATGGAAATGGAGTTGCTGATGAATTAGATCAACTAAGATTAAATAATTGGCTAATTAATGATGCGGTTTTAACTTTGTATATTGAAAATCAAAACCAAAAAGAGCCAAGAAGAATTTTTATTTATGATGTAGATAACAGAAGGCCACTGATTGATTATATTGATGATATTTCAACTAATGCTAATCCTAAATTAAATAAAAATAATCATGGAGGCATTATCGAAATTGATTCTGATGGGAAAGGTGTGAGGTATAGATTTAAAATCAGAAATCATATAAATAAAATTATAAACGGAACAAATGAAGTTGATCTGAAAAATATAAGATTAGGAATAGCTGTTACTGAAAATATAAATAATATAAATTTTTCAACGCTAAGTTATCCATTTAATCTTCCAGTTTTTATGCCTTCAAGTAGTCCGGATCAATTGATTTCAAGATTGCCAGTTTCTCACGTAATGAATCCATTAGGAACAATATTGTTTGGTTCAAATACCACAGATGAGAAAAAAATGAAACTAGAAATTTATTACACCAAACCTAACTAGTATTGTATGTGTGGAATTGTAGGTTATATAGGCCATAGAGATGCGTATCCTGTAATTATTAAAGGATTACACAGATTAGAATATAGAGGATATGATAGCGCAGGCATTGTTTTGTACGACGGATGCGATTTAAAATTATCAAAAACCAAAGGAAAAGTTTCGGATTTAGAGGTTAAAGCTCAAAAAGAAAATACACTTGTAGGGAAAATAGGTTTAGGACATACGCGTTGGGCTACACATGGTGTGCCAAACGATGTTAATTCTCATCCGCATTATTCAAATTCAGGAAATTTAGTTATCATTCATAATGGTATTATTGAAAATTATGAACCATTAAAGAAGGAATTAATAAAAAGAGGTTATATTTTTCAGTCGGATACCGATACAGAAGTATTGGTTAACCTAATTGAAGATGTTAAAAAGAAAGAAAATTGCAAACTAGGAAAAGCAGTTCAGATAGCTTTAAATCAAGTTGTTGGTGCTTATGCTATTGCGGTTTTTGACAAAGAAAATCCAGATGAAATAATAGTTGCTCGTTTAGGCAGTCCACTTGCAATAGGAATTGGTGAAGACGAATTTTTTATTGCCTCAGATGCAACTCCGTTTATTGAATATACGTCAAATGCTATTTATTTAGAAGATGAAGAAATGGCAATTGTCCGATTGCATAAACCTTTGAAAATAAGAAAAATAAAAGATGATTCATTAGTTGATCCTTATATTCAAGAGCTCCAATTAAATTTGGAACAAATTGAAAAAGGTGGCTATGACCATTTCATGTTAAAGGAAATTTACGAACAGCCAAGCGTAATAAAAGATACTTACAGAGGAAGACTTTTAGTTAATGATGGAATTATTAAGATGTCTGGCGTTGACGATAATTTAGAAAAATTCTTAAACGCAAAACGAATTTTAATAGTTGCGTGTGGAACTTCATGGCATGCCGGTTTGGTAGCAGAATATATTATTGAAGAATTTTCAAGGATTCCAGTTGAAGTAGAATATGCATCCGAATTTAGATATAGAAATCCAATAATCAATAAAGATGATGTGGTAATTGCTATTTCACAATCTGGAGAAACTGCTGATACTTTGGCTGCAATAAAATTAGCTAAGGAAAATGGTGCATTTGTGTTTGGAGTATGCAACGTAGTTGGCTCATCTATTTCTAGAGAAACTCATGCAGGTGCTTACACACATGCAGGGCCAGAAATTGGAGTAGCATCAACAAAAGCATTTACTACACAAATTACTATTCTAACGCTCATAGCGCTTCGTTTGGCTAAAGCAAAAGGAACAATGAGTAATTCTGATTACCAAAGATATTTGTTAGAATTAGAATTAATTCCAGAAAAAGTACAAGAAGCATTATTAACAAATGATGTTACAAAGCAAATAGCGGAGATATACAAAGATGCAACAAATTGTTTGTATTTGGGAAGAGGATATAACTTTCCCGTAGCTTTGGAAGGAGCATTAAAGCTTAAAGAAATTTCATATATTCATGCTGAGGGATATCCAGCGGCAGAAATGAAACACGGACCAATTGCTCTGATTGACGAACACATGCCAGTTATTGTGATAGCGCCTAACAAAGGGCATTATGATAAAGTGGTGAGTAATATTCAAGAAATTAAATCTAGAAGCGGAAAAATTATTGCAGTTGTTACTAAAGGGGATACACAAGTAAAAGAATTGGCAGATCATGTTATTGAAATACCAGAAGCAACTGAAGCGCTAACTCCGTTGTTAACTACAATACCTTTACAATTACTGTCTTACCATATAGCGGTACTACGTGGTTGTAATGTGGATCAACCAAGAAATTTGGCTAAATCGGTTACTGTAGAATAAGATTTTAAAAGCGAAATTTACTATTTCGCTTTTTTATTTCAAAAAATTCAAAAATTTAATTGCAAAATTGTTCAAGAAAAAACTATCTTTGCACTCGAAAAAATACATCTATTTTTCAACACTAAATAGCTATTAAATAAATACATAAGTAATGTCTAAAGTTACAGGAAAAGTTGCAAAAATTATCGGACCAGTTGTTGACGTGGTATTTAACACTGAAAATACTGAACTTCCGAAAATTTATGATTCATTAGAAATCACTAAGGCAGACGGAACAAAATTAGTATTAGAAGTGCAATCTCACATTGGAGAAGACACAGTTAGAACCATTTCTATGGATTCAACTGATGGTCTGTCAAGAGGTCAAGAAGTAGTTTCATTAGGAACACCTATTCAAATGCCAATTGGTTCTGAAGTTTTTGGTCGTTTATTTAATGTAATTGGTGATGCAATTGACGGTTTAGGTGATTTACCAAAAACAGGATCAAATGGTTTATCAATTCACAGACCAGCTCCAAAATTCGAAGATTTATCTACTTCAACAGAAGTTTTGTTTACAGGTATTAAAGTAATCGACTTAATTGAGCCTTACGCAAAAGGAGGAAAAATTGGTCTTTTCGGTGGTGCTGGAGTAGGTAAAACCGTATTGATTCAGGAGTTGATTAATAATATTGCAAAAGGTCACGGAGGTTTATCAGTTTTCGCTGGAGTAGGTGAAAGAACGCGTGAAGGAAATGACCTTTTAAGAGAGATGTTAGAGTCTGGAATTATCAAATATGGTGATGATTTTATGCATTCTATGGAAAATGGAGGATGGGATTTATCTAAAGTAGATAAAAACATCATGAAAGATTCTAAAGCAACTTTCGTGTTCGGTCAGATGAATGAACCACCAGGAGCTCGTGCTCGTGTAGCTTTATCTGGTTTAACAATTGCTGAGTATTTCCGTGATGGCGCTGGAGACGGACAAGGAAAAGATGTTCTTTTCTTCGTTGACAACATCTTCCGTTTTACACAAGCAGGTTCTGAAGTATCGGCTTTATTAGGTCGTATGCCATCTGCGGTAGGTTACCAACCTACATTAGCTACTGAAATGGGAGCTATGCAAGAGCGTATTACTTCAACTAAAAAAGGTTCTATTACATCGGTACAAGCGGTTTACGTTCCTGCGGATGACTTAACTGACCCTGCACCAGCTACAACTTTTGCTCACTTAGATGCTACAACTGTATTGTCTCGTAAAATTGCTGAGTTAGGTATTTACCCAGCAGTAGATCCATTGGATTCTACTTCTCGTATCTTAACACCAGAAATTTTAGGTAAAGAGCACTACAATTGCGCACAAAGAGTGAAAGAAATTTTACAACGTTACAAAGAATTACAAGATATTATTGCTATCCTTGGCATGGAAGAATTATCAGAAGATGATAAATTAGTAGTATCAAGAGCACGTCGTGTGCAACGTTTCTTATCTCAACCTTTCCACGTAGCAGAACAGTTTACAGGAATTCCAGGGGTTTTAGTAGATATCAAAGAAACCATCAAAGGATTTAACATGATTATGGACGGTGAATTAGATCACTTACCAGAAGCAGCGTTCAACTTGAAAGGTTCTATCGAAGATGCTATCAAAGCTGGAGAGAAAATGTTAGCAGAGGCATAATAACAAGTGTTCAGTTAGCAGTAGCAGTTGGCAGTAACTGAGACTGAAGACTGAGACTGAAAACTAAAAGAAATGATTTTAGAAATAGTATCACCAGAAGCTACATTATTTAAAGGAGAAGTTACTTCGGTAGCTGTTCCTGGGATTAATGGTGAATTCCAAATGTTAAATAACCACGCACCTATCGTGTCGTTATTAGCAAAGGGAAATGTGAAAATAAATGCTCAGAACATCAAAATTCAAAAAGAATTTGTTTCTAAATTCAATAAAGTGAATGAGCAAACCTATTGGTTACCGATTAATTCGGGAACAATAGAAATGAAAGACAATAAAATTATCGTTTTAGCTGACTAAGACAATAAAATTATCGTTTTAGCTGACTAAGACAATAAAATTATCAATAAAAAGTCCTGCAATTTGCAGGACTTTTTTGTTTAATTTCAGTTTTTTATCTAAATATATATTTTCTTTATAAAATTTTATGTTATTTTTTAATAATTATTTACATTTGGCCAACCTCAAAACTATAAAAGATGAATGTAGCCAAGTTTTTAGTCTTATTGTTATTTTCAGTTTTTTCATTTTCTCAGGAGAATTGGCAATCAATGATGTTTGATCAGTCAAACAATTTTAATGATATTGTTGAAGATTTTAATAAATATTATGAACTAAATGTTCAAGATCAAAAGCAATTTCCAAAAGGAATTGGTATAAAGCAATTTAAAAGATGGGAATACTATTGGTCACAAAGAGTAGATCAAGAGGGTGATTTTCCTAAGCCTGGAAGCTTATTACAAGCATATCAAGAGTACCTTTCTAGAAATGCAGCTAACAGATACGCAACTGGTTCTGGCAATTGGCAATTGGTAGGGCCAACTGCTTTACCATACAATGGTACTACGCAGTTAAATGGAAACGGGAGATTAAATTGTATTGCATTTCATCCAATAGACCCAAATATCATCTTTGTAGGTGCGCCCTCAGGAGGTGTTTGGAAAACAACAGATAATGGTGTGACTTGGCGAGAATTGTCTTCAGGACTAATTCGTTTAGGAGTTTCAAGTATTGTGATTCACCCCACGAATCCAGATATTATTTATATAGGAACAGGAGATAGAGACGCAGGAGATGCACCAGGATATGGTGTGTGGAGAAGTACTGATGGTGGACAAACTTGGACCGCCAGAAATACAGGAATGGGAAATATAACTGTGAACGAAGTTATGATGGATCCAACGAATTCCAATAGATTAATTGCAGCAGCTAGTAATGGAAGAATCTATAGAACAATTGATGGAGGTGCAAATTGGATTCAATCTGCATCTTTAGGTACAAATCCAAAAGATATTGCTTTTCATCCAACAGACTCAAATACTATTTATGCATCAAGTACTAGATTTTATAAATCCATTGATGGAGGTGCCACTTTTACTCAAATTGCTAGTGTTTTACCTACCACTGCTCAACGAATGGCAATTGCAGTTTCTCCAAACCAACCAAATTGGGTTTATCTTTTGGCAGGTGGCTCTTCGGGTTTAATAGGAATTTATAGATCTACAGATAGTGGAACTAACTTTTCAACAAGAACAACAACTCCCAATATTTTAGGATATAATACTGATGGTTCAGGAACAGGTAGTCAAGCTTGGTATGATTTGGTACTAGTTGCCGATCCTACTAACGCTGATATTATTTATACAGGAGGAGTTAATTTGTGGAAGTCTACAAATGGTGGGACTACAATGACTTGTGTATCACATTGGGTCGCTCCAACAAGTTCTTCAGGTGGAATTGAAGCAGTTCACGCAGATCAACATGCTTTGGAATTCTCTCCACATACCAATGTATTATACAACGGAAATGATGGAGGATTATATTACACAGCAAATGGCGGTGCTAAATGGGTTGATGTAAGTAGTGGTTTAGCAATTGCTCAAGTGTATAAAATTGGGGTTTCTCAACAAACGCATGATTTGGTAATTAATGGGTACCAAGATAATGGAACTGGTGTTAGTAGAGGTACAAGTTTTATAACCGAAATTGGAGGTGATGGAATGGAATGTATAATTGATCCTACCAATGATAATTTTATGTATGGAGCATTATATTATGGGGATATTAGAAGATCTACAAATGCAGGAGTAACTTTTTCAGGAAATATAGCGGGATCAATTCCTGAACAAGGAGCATGGGTTACTCCATATAAATTAGATCCAAACAATGTAAATACAATGTTTGCAGGTTTTGATAATATTTGGAGAAATACAGATGTTAGAGTTGGTACCACTTGGACACAAATATCTTCATTTGGAGGTACACAAGACATGGTTGATTTGGCAATTGCTCCTTCAAATAGCAATGTAATGTATGTTTCAAGAAACGCTACAAGTAGATTTTATAAATCAACAAATGTTCTTGGAGCAAGTCCAACATGGACAGATTTAACTAGTTCCTTACCAGCATCAGGGATTGTTAAAGACATTGAAATTGATCCAACCAATCCAGATATTTTATATATCGCAATAGGCAATAAAATTTATAGATCAACAAATGGTGGAACAAGTTGGACTGATTTTTCAACATCATTACCTAATATTTCTCTAAATACAATAGTAATTGATAGAACTAGCGCTGTTAATGCAATGTACGTGGGAATGGATGTAGGAGTTTACTATAGAGACAATAATCAAGCGGGTTGGGTAAGTTACTCTAATGCACTTTCAAATGTTGAAATTACTGAATTAGAAATTCATTACAATACCACTAATTGTAATAGTAAGTTGTATGCGTCAACTTACGGACAAGGTCTTTGGGTTTCTGATCTAAAAGATCCAGGAAATGTGGCGCCAGTAGCTTGTTTCGATGTGAAGAACACCGTTGGTTGTATTGATAATATTATACCAATTACAGATAATTCTAATTTCTCACCAACTTCATGGACTTGGACAATTACTCCAAGTACTTTTAGTTATGCAAATGGAACGAATGCAAACTCGCCTAATCCAGAAGTTAACTTTACTGCTTCAGGGAATTATACAATTCAATTATTAGTTTCAAATGCTTTTGGTTCTAATAGTACATCGAAAGTTGTTAATATCCAAATTAATGGAGGTATAGTTGCTTCAAGTTTTAATCAAAATTTTGAATCTCAAGCAACTTGTGGAACTACTAGTAACTGTGGTACAGGAACTTGTAATATTACAGGATTGTGGACAAATTTAACAAATGGAACTCAAGATGAAATTGATTGGAGAATTGATGTTAATGGAACACCAACAGCAAACACTGGTCCAGCAACAGATTTTAACCCAGGAACTACTGCCGGTAAATATGCTTATTTAGAAGCTACAAGCTGTGGTGCAAGAGTTGCAATTTTAGAGAGTCAATGTATTCTTCTAGATCAAAAATATGCTTTTGAATTTGCGTATCATATGTTTGGTAATACTATGGGTAGCTTACACGTAGATGTCTTCAGAAACGGAGTTTGGAGAGAGAATTTTATCCCAGCATTTTACGGAGATAAAGGGAATCAATGGAATGTGGCATCCATAAATTTATACGATTATGAAGGTGAAACCATAAAAATTAGAATAAGAGGCGTTACAGGATTTAGAGATATGTCAGATTTAGCAATAGACGATATTAAATTTGTACCAAAATGTGGAACTTCTACAACATGGAACGGAACGGCATGGTCAAATGGAGCACCAACAGTAAGCACGAATGTTACTTTTACAGGGAATTATAATTCAATATCAAGTTTAAGCGCATGTTCAGTTTTAGTTACTAATAATGCTCAAGTTGTTTTTAATGCTGGTCATACATTATTTGTTGATGGCGGAGTTACTGTTGCTTCAGGATCAAATTTAACAATTGAAAATAACGCAGCTTTACATCAATTAGATGATTTAGCTACTAATTCAGGAAGTGTTTTAGTTAAGAGAGTTTCGCAACCAATGATAAGATTAGACTATACAGCATGGTCATCACCAGTTGCAAACCAACAATTATTAGCTTTCTCTCCAAATACAGTAACTACTAGATTCTACCAATACTTGTACACAGGAACAACAACACCAACAGCTTATCAATCTGTTAATCCAAATACAAATTTTATTGCTGGAAAAGGGTATATGATTCGTGTAGCAAATGATTGGTCGCCTTCAGTTGCTGCTCCATATAATGGGCAATTCAATGGAGTACCGCAAAATGGTATTATCAATCAACCAGTTGGACTTGGGTATAATTTGTTAGGGAATCCATATCCTTCACCAATGGATGCAGATAAGTTTTTTGATTATAATACAAACATTGGTACAGTTTATTTTTGGACAAATACTACTCCAGCTAGTGGAGGAACTTATCCACAAAATAATTTTGCATCTTACACTAAATTAGGTGGAACAGCAGCCTACGGAAGTGCAGTAGTTCCAAATGGTTTTATCCAAACAGGGCAAGGTTTTTATGTTTTGGCAACGGCAAGTGGAAATGCAGTATTTAATAACGACCAAAGAGAAAATGCAGCAATGACTACTCAATTTTTTAGAAACACAACAAACAACGTAGCCGAGAAGCACAGAGTTTGGTTGAATCTTAACGATGCAAACGTTTCATATAATCAAATTTTAGTTGGATATATGGAAGGTGCAACACAAGGAATTGATCACACAATTGATGGGAAAGTGATTGATGCCTCAAAACCAATGTTGTATAATATTATTGATAATAATCCATATGTAATTCAAGGTAAGGGCTTACCATTTAATAATGAAGATATTGTTCCTCTTGGATTAAAGACTTTAAGTGAAGGTAATTATACCATTGCAATCGATAATTTGGATGGATTATTTACAGACCAAGACGTTTATTTGAAAGATAAAATGTTTAATATTATTCATGATTTGAAACAATCCGCTTATTCATTCCATTCGCAAATTGGAGATTTCCAAGATAGATTTGAACTGGTATACCAAAATGGAACATTAAGTTCGGATACATTTATAGTTGATAATAATGCAATTGTTTATATTTCAAATAATACAATTCATGTAAAATCTTCAGAAACAATAAGTGAAATTTCAATTTTTGATGTTTTAGGCAGAAGTCTTTATCAAAAACAAACAATTAATAATATTACATTTTTCATTTCAAGTTTAAATCCAACAAATCAAACCTTGTTGGTTAAAATAAAGATGACCAATGGAGCAATAGTCAACAAGAAAATTATTTTTTAGTATAAAAGTCCTGCATTTCGCAGGACTTTTTTATTTTTGGAAAATGAAAGATTTAGAGAATGATGAGATTATTATTCATCAAGGGAAAAGACATTTTTTAGAAATTGTCTTAGGTTCTGTTTTTTTTGCAATTTTTATTTATTTAGTCCTTGAAGCAATTTATTTATGGTTTGAATATCAAAATTTTGATTTGTTTTTACTCTTAACTATAAATTTACTGGTGTCAAGTGGTTTTTTACTAGTTATGGGATTGACTTTTACCTTAACTAAATCTATAATAATAAATCCTTCAAGTGAAAAGTTGATTTCCATTTATTCAGTAGGCGTATTCAGTAAAAGAATAGAATCTAAAATCCCTGAATTAAATTACATTTCTATTTTCAAAAATGCCAAAGACGAGTTTGAAGTTAATCTTTGGTATGAGAAAAATAAGCATTACAAAATGTATGTCTTTGAAAAGTTTGGCGAAGCATTAGTATTAGGTAAACAACTTTCAAAGCGATTAAAAATAGATTTATTAAACGCTACTAAAAAGGGGAATTTTGAATGGATTGAAATAGAAGACTAACTAAAAAATTCCAAATACCCAAGTCTCAATTTCTCAACTACCATTTCAATTTCTTCTTCGTTCCAATGGCCGAATCCCAAGCGAATAGCGCAACTGTTTTTGTCTTGGTACAAAAGGGTTTTGGGTAAAAATAAGCCCATTTTTTTTGTTTTTTCAGCTAATTGCACCAAGGATATTTGGGTTTTAAATCGAATCCAAAGTGCTAAGCCGCCACTTGGTTTTTCAAATGCAATTGTATCACCAAAATGATTTTCTAAAGCCAAACACATAGTATCTCTTCGTTTTTTGTAAACTAATGTGTTCTTCTTTAATAATCGATGAATTTCGCCTTCATGAATCAGTTCTGCCAACACTTGTTCTTGTATCAAATCACCTTTGCTGTCTAACATTTGCAAGTAATTTTTAGCTTCCAAAATGAAGTTTTCTGGCGCAATCATAAAGCCAATCTGAAAACTAGGAAATAGCGATTGCCCTAATTTTCCCAAATAGATAATCAAACCATCGGTATCTGAACTCGCCATGGGCAAAATAGGCGATCCGTCAAATTGAAAATCGTAATCAAAATCATCTTCGATTATCGCAAATCGTAATTTTTTAGCTAATGCCAGTAGTTGCAATCTTCGTTCAGCACTTAATGTATTGGTCGTAGGATAATGCCTATTGGAATTTAAATACACGCAACGAATCGTGTTTTTTTTCGCCAGTTCTTCAATAGCATTCACCTGTAATCCGTAAGCATCCACTGGAAGCGTTTTAATAGTCGCTCCCGCTTGTTGGAATACCATATTCGCCGCATAATTTCCTAAATTACCAACCAAAACTACATCTTTTGGACGAATCAAAAGTTGGGCAATAAGATACAAACTCATCTCGGAACTTCGCGTGCTCAAACTGTTTTTGGGTTGAATAGCAAAACCTCTACTAGCATTCAAAAAATTACAAAGTTGGTTTTCAAATTGTGTTGGAGCAGTTCCTGACTGTTGCCATTTACTTACTAATGATTTTCGTTTCATAGCTGCGCCATACCATTTTGAAAACTGAGTAACAGGATGTAAACGAACATCAGGATGGCCGTCATTGGCTATAAATTCCGTTTCAAAAAGTGTTTCAATGGGTGCTAGATTGAACGAAGCCTCAAAAGGGAACCCAGTGTTTTTTGAAGCAATTTGATTTTTATTTTGTTGATGAATAGCTTTTATTTTGGTTATATTTTCTGGCGTAACTATATAAGTTCCTTTGTTTGGAATACTATTTACCCAACCTTGGGCTGCTAGTTCTTCGTAAACGGCAACAGCTGTTTTTCTGTGTATGCCAATGGTAACGGCTAAAATTCGTGTTCCAGGCAATAAACTTCCAACAGATAGATATCCCTTTTGAATGAGTTGGATAATTTGTTGCGCTATTTGAACGTAAACAGCATTCGTGCTTGATTTTTCAATACGAATTTCACTTTTCAGCAATTCAATAACCGGACTATCTGTTGTTTTCAAACTGGACTACTTTTATAGTCCGGAAAGTTACGACTTTTGCACCGTTTTAAAATAATCAAAATGAAAATAAAAGTATTAGTTTGTGCTTCTTTGTTTGCAACAGCCTTTATTCAAGCGCAAGACACTATTCAGAAGGTCAACCCGTTAAAAGAAGTTTTAGTAAGTTCTTCAAGAATTGACTTACCCTTTCAAGAAAATTCAAGAACCATTCAAATTGTTACTGCCGATGATATTAAAAAACTAGGAGTAACCAATGTTGCAGATGCCTTGCAGCTTGTAGCCGGAATCGATGTAAGAAGACAAGGTTTAAACGGAATGCAAGCCGATTTATATATTAGAGGTGGTGGATTTGATCAAACGTTATTGTTGATTGATGGAATTAAAGTGGATGATCCGCAAACAGGGCATCACACTATGAATTTAGCCTTACCAATTGAAGTCATCAAACGAATTGAAATTATAAAAGGGCCAGCAGCTAGAGTTTTTGGACAAAATGCTTTTACTGGAGCTATTAATATTGTTACCAATGACAACTTGGAAAGCTCCTTAATTGCTAAAGTACAAGGAGGTTCTTTTGGTCAATTTATTGCTGAAGTTACTGGAGCGGTTAATTTAGAAGATAGCAATCATTTGGTACATTTTTCAAAACAATCTTCCGAAGGATATAGAAAGAACACGGATTTTGATAATACCAATTATGTATTGAGAAGTCAGTTTAATAAAGCGAAATTACCAATTAACTTAATTTCTGCATTTTCGGAAAGAAAATTTGGTGCGCAAAATTTTTATGGTGTTACTAGTCCAGCAGCTGTTCCTTATGAAGTTACACAAGCGAGTTTAATTGGTCTTTCAACTGAAATTAAAAAAGGAAATTTCACATGGAAACCAAGAGTGTATTGGAGAAGAAATCAAGATGAATATATTTTTATAAGAGCAAATCCTTCCATTTATCGCAATTTACATATTACTAATAAAATTGCAGCTGAATTAAACGGTTCTTACGAATCGAAATTAGGAACAACTGGTTTTGGAGTAGAATTTTCGAAGTATATGATTCAAAGTAACAACTTAGGTGATGCGGAACGTGAAATTGCTACTTTGTTTTTAGAACATCGTTTTACGTTCTTTAATAACGTTTTAGACGTTACGCCAGGAGTTGCGGTTTCGTATTTCTCTGATTTTGATAATAAAGCCTTTCCTGGAATTGATGTTGGAGTGAAACTTTCTGAACGTTTGCGTATGTATTCTAATGTTGGATATACGTATCGCGTACCAACGTATACCGACTTAAATTATAGTGATCCATCAACTTTAGGAAATCCAGATTTACAAGCAGAACGAGCGTTTGCGCAAGAATTAGGAGTAAAATATCATGCCAATGCAGTTGATTTTACAGTAGCATTTTTTAACAGAAATACAGAAAACTTCATTGATTACCGAAGAGCAACACCAGCTGATTTGTGGGAGCCAGTGAATATTGATGTACAAACGAAAGGTTTTGAATCTTCTTTGAAATATAGTTTTGCTACTAATTCAATTCAACACCAATTACAATATGGTTACACCTATATTGATGATAATATTGACACCAATTTAACTTCAAAAAACGGAATTAATTCGATGCGTCATCAAGTAGTTTTTGGTTACAATGTGCAATTGTTTAAAGGTTTTAATCAGAATATCTCCTATCGTTATGTTGAGCGAACTTCGGGAGTTTCCTACAATGTTTATGATTTAAATACCACATATCGTTGGAAGAATGCTGAAGCCAGCATTTTAGCTCAAAACATATTTAATACGGCTTATTTCGAAAATACTTTCGTACCTATGCCAAAAGGAAATGTATTATTTGGATTGAAGTTTTATTTCCAATAATACTGATTTGAAGTTGTTAAGCAAAAAAAGTCCCGATTTATCGGGACTTTTTGTTTCTAGGTAATCAAAAATTAATATATATTAGTCTTCGATAACAGCTACTTGAGCTGCTACTTTACCTTTTCTTCCTTCTTCTTCTTCGTAAGTAACTTTATCCCCTTGGGTTAAAGATTCAATGTTCATGCCTGAAGCGTGAACGAAGATGTCTTGACCAGTTGCATCATTTGTGATAAAACCGTAACCTTTTTCTTCATTGAAGAATTTAACTGTGCCTGTTTGCATTTGTAATAAAAAAATAATTAATAATTCTCAAAGATATACTTTTTTACAACAAATACAATTTTTTTTGCAAAAATTATTGATTTTCAGTCTTTTCCTTGTCTTCGGTGAAGTTTGACATCAAATAATCTTTCACATTTTTGTTTTTATAACGATTATAAATAAACAGAGGCATCAATACAAAAGCAATTAACAAAACACCAATGCCAATCCATTTATCACCTTCGTTTATAGTAGTGTTTTTTAAATAATAACCATAACCAATAAATCCGATTATTGCCGCTAGTAGAATTCTTATAATGTATCTCATGGTTGATTTTTTTTACAAGGTTGCTCTACTTCAAACGAATATGCAATTCTTCCAATTGTTTGTTATCAATTGTTGCTGGTGCATCAATCATAACATCTCTTCCTGAATTGTTTTTTGGAAACGCGATAAAATCACGAATCGTTTCTTGTCCGCCTAAAATTGCAACTAATCTATCCAAACCAAAAGCCAATCCGCCGTGTGGTGGTGCTCCAAATTCAAAAGCACTCATTAAGAAACCAAATTGCGCTTGTGCTTCTTCTTTGCTAAATCCTAACAAATCAAACATTCTCGATTGTAAGTCTCTATCGTGAATACGAATAGAACCACCGCCAATTTCATTTCCGTTTAATACCATATCATAAGCGTTGGCACGAACTTTTCCTGGTTCGGTTTCAATTAATGCCATGTCTTCTGGTTTTGGCGAAGTAAATGGATGGTGCATGGCGTGATATCTTCCGCTTTCTTCATCCCATTCCAATAAAGGAAAATCTACAACCCATAATGGAGCAAATTCGTCTGATTTTCTCAACCCTAAACGAGTCGCTACTTCCATTCTTAAAGCGGATAATTGCGTTCTTGTTTTATCTGCATTTCCTGATAATACTAAAATCAAGTCGCCTGGTTTTGCATTGGTAATTTCAGCCCATTTTTTCAAATCTTCTTGATCGTAGAATTTATCTACAGATGATTTGAACGAACCGTCTTCTTCGCATTTTACATATACCATTCCTGAAGCTCCGATTTGAGGGCGTTTTACCCAATCAATTAAAGCATCAATTTCTTTTCTTGTATAATTAGCGCAACCCGGAGCAGCGATTCCAACTACTAACTCTGCTGAATTAAATACTGGGAAATCTTTATGTTGAGCTACAGCGTTTAACTCACCAAACTTCATTTCAAAACGAATATCTGGTTTGTCGTTACCGTAAGTTTTCATGGCGTAATCGTAAGTAATTCTCGGGAATTTTTCCACTTCAATTCCTTTGATTTCTTTTAGTAAATGACGTGTTAAACCTTCAAACATATTTAAAATGTCTTCTTGTTCCACGAATGCCATTTCGCAATCAATTTGTGTAAATTCAGGTTGACGGTCTGCACGTAAATCTTCATCACGGAAACATTTCACAATTTGGAAATATTTATCCATTCCACCTACCATCAACAATTGTTTGAAAGTTTGTGGTGATTGTGGAAGTGCATAGAACTGTCCTTCATTCATTCTACTTGGTACTACGAAATCACGCGCACCTTCAGGAGTAGATTTTATCAAATATGGTGTTTCCACATCACAAAATCCTTGATCAGAAAGATATTTTCTAACTTCCATTGATACTTTATGACGAAACAATAAATTATTTTTAACCGGATTTCTTCTGATATCTAAGTAACGGTATTTCATTCGAATATCTTCACCACCATCAGTTTCGTCTTCGATAGTAAATGGAGGCAATTGCGCTTCGTTTAAAATCGTTAATTCAGTAACTAAAATTTCAACGTCACCTGTAGCCATGTTCGCGTTTTTCGATTCACGCTCAATAACAGTTCCTTTCACTTGAATTACAAATTCTCTTCCTAGCGATTTTGCTTTTTCAAAAACAGTTTTGTCAGTTCTTTGTTCGTCGAAAATCAATTGCGTAATTCCGTATCGATCACGTAAATCGACCCAAATCATAAATCCTTTATCTCTCGATTTTTGAACCCAACCTGCAAGGGTAACTTCTGTATTAATATGTGAAGCGTTTAATTCGCCACAGTTATGACTTCTGTACATTTCTTGAAATTTTTTGCAAATGTAGTAACAAATATTAATTTTATTCGTTTAAATTTAATAGATTTGAATCAACATTTACACAATTAATATGAAAAAAACGTTAGTACTATTTTTGTTTGCGGTAGTTTCTGGTTTTGCACAAAACGCTGCAAATTCGGTTTCGCTTACTGTTAAGATTGCCAATCGCAATTCGGATACCATTACTATTTCTTCTGGAAGAGCTTTCAAACAAGTAGTTCCCATTAATAATAAAGGAGAATTTCAAACTTCATTTGAAGGAACTAAAGATGGTGGTATGTTCCGTTTGAATGATGGAAAAGAAGGAACAACTATGTTCTTAAAAAACGGGTATAATTTGACCATGACCTTAGATACTAAAGATTTTGACGAATCAATTGTTTATAAAGGAATTGGTGAAAAAGAGAATAATTATTTAGCGAAGAAAGCACTTTTTGATGAAAAGTTCGAAATGGAATTAGAAGCATTGTTTGATGCTGAAGAAAGTGTTTACAAAGCTGCTTTAGCCAAGAAAAAAGCCAATGACATTGCTATGATTGACGGCAAAGGTCTTGATGAAAAATTAGTTGGCATGTTGAAACCTTCTTTTGAGCAAGAAGAAATGTTTTTAATTCAGTATTACCAACAAAAAGCTGCTGCTAAAAAGATGGAAGGTATTGTTTCACCTTCTTTCGATTACGAAAATCACAAAGGAGGAAAAACAAAACTGGAAGATTTAAGAGGGAAATACGTATATATTGATGTTTGGGCAACTTGGTGTGGACCTTGTATTGCAGAAATTCCACATTTGAAAAAAGTGGAAGAGAAATACCATGGAAAAAATATTGAATTTGTTAGCATTTCTGTGGATGTAGAAAAAGACTACGAAAAATGGAAAAAAATGGTAACTGATAAACAATTAGGTGGCGTTCAATTGTATGCAGATAAAAACTGGAATTCTGATTTTGTTAAAGAATTCGGGATTAATGCCATTCCAAGATTTTTGTTAATTGGACCAGATGGAAAAGTGATTAAAGCTGATGCAGCAAGACCGTCTTCAGCCTTGTTGATAGAGTTGCTAGACGGACTTTTGAAATAATTAGAACTACAAATAACTGAAAGCCAATGTGAAAGCATTGGCTTTTTCAATGTTAAATTTTTACCCAATGTTACCAAATTGTTAAGTAATTGTTTTTTTAATGTAAAAAATTTGTTATATTTGTTACTATAATGTTAACCTATTAATAATAAGAAGTATGAAAAAAGTAATGATAGTAGCGGTTTTATTGGTTTCGGGTTTCTCTTTTGCACAAGAAATAGCACCAAAATTTGAAGTAGTTGACCAAATGGTGAAAGCTACCTATTTCCATGATAATGGAGTAATTAAACAACAAGGAATGTACTTAGATGGTAAACTTCACGGAAAGTGGGTTGCTTATAATGAAGATGGCACCAAACAATCTTTGGGAGAATACAGCAATGGAACAAAAGTTGGCAAATGGTTTTTTTGGAGTGAAAACACTTTAAATGAAGTGGATTTTAACGACAACCGAATTGCAGAAGTTAAAAGATGGTCTCAAGAAACTCTAGTTAAAAACTAAAGTTGAATTAGTTTATAAAAAAATGCCCCGAATTTTTCGGGGCATTTTTTATTATGTTGTTTTGCTAAATCTCAATTTCAGTAAATGGAGTAGATAAAACATAATTGGAACTATTACCAATGTTAAGAATGTGGCAAAAATTAATCCATAGATTACTGTTTTCGCTAATGGTCCCCAGAAAATTACATTGTCCCCACCAATATAAACATTAGGGTTGTAATCAATAAATAATCCGAAGAAATCAATGTTTAATCCAATGGCCAATGGAATTAATCCCAAAACTGTTGTAATTGCAGTTAACAATACGGGTCTTAACCTTGAACGACCACCTTCAACAATAACTTCAAAATATTGTTCTTTTGTTAATCTGGCGGTTTCTACTAAACCTAACTCATGTTTCTTTCTATCAATGAGTAGTTGAGTATAATCTATCAGTACAATTCCGTTGTTTACTACAATTCCAGCTAATGAGATAATTCCCATCATCGTCATAATAATCACAAAATCATTTCTAAAAATTACTAACCCAAGGAAAACACCAATAAAACTTAGCAATACCGTAAACATAATAATTACAGGTTTTGAAATGGAGTTGAACTGCGCCACCATAATTAAAATGATTCCTCCCATTGCAATTAACAAAGCATTGAATAAGAAAGAAGAGTTTTTCTCTTGTTCTTCCTGTTCGCCTGTAAATGAAAAAGTTGTGTTTTTTGGCATTTTATACGTTGCCATTTCTTTTTTCAAACTCGTTACTATTTCGTTGCCATTATAGCCGTCTAAAACATTAGAATAAACAGTAATTATTCGTTTTAAATTTTTCCTTTTAATGGTGTTAAATGAAGAAGTGTTGTTTCGCTCTACCAAAGCAGAAATAGGAACTTGTTGCAAACGACCAGTTGCTTGATCTCTAAAGGTTACAGGCTGATTGAAAATAGCATTGTTATCGTTTTTTTGTTCTTCGTTAAAACGTACGTTAATTTCAAAATCGTCACCTTTACCATCTTTATAGGTAGAGACTTTTTCACCATAAATAGAACGACGCAGAGTTTGTCCCACTTGAGCAGTTGAAACACCCAATTCACCAGCCACTTTTCTGTCTACTTTTACTTCAACTCCCGGTTTTGATTTGTTTACGTCTAATTTTAATTCTTCAATTCCACCAATGTTTTTACTGTTGATGAAATCCTTGATTTTTTCAGCTTCTACCAGCATGTTATTGTAGTTTTCACCTGAAATTTCAATGTTAATAGGATAACCCGATGGTGGACCGTTTTGGTCTTTTTCTACAATAATAGAAACACCAGGGTAGCCTTTTACCACTTCACGAATTTCATTCATCAATTGGCTACTTTTAACATCGCGTCTAAATTTGAATTCACGCATGGAAAGTGTGATTTTTCCTCTGTGCGGCATTTCGTTTTGTGAACCACCATCTGTTTGTGGATTGCCAGCGCCTTCACCCACTTGAGCCACTGCTGATTCTACCATATAATTGAAATCACCATCACTATATTTTTTAGCAGCAGCATACACTTTTTTCTCAATTTCTTTAGTGAATGCATTGGTTTTTTCAATATCGGTTCCTTCTGGAAATTCAATGTAAGTGATAATCTGATTCGGTTGATTTTCTGGAAAGAATAATACTTTGGGTTGGGCAATTCCTACCAATACAATGGAAAAAATTAATAAACCAAAAGTCCCCACTAAGAATAGTATTGGTTTTTTACCAGATAAAGCAAAAGTTAGAAACTGTTTGTATTTGTTTTCTAATTTCACTAATACAACTTCCATGAAATATTTCTGCGCTTTGGAAAGGAAATATTTATACACCCATAACATAATAGCAAAGAAAACCATTAAGTTACCAATGCCACGCAATCCGCCAGCTTTTACAACAAAACCAACGATGATAAAGAAAAGTCCGATTCCACCCAAAATACTACTTAATCGTATTACTGTTTTTCTCGACATTTCTTTTTCTTCCAATTGCATGAATTGGGAAGTAATCATGGCATTGATGATTAAGGCTACAAATAAAGAGGAAAACAACACTACAGAAAGTGTCATTGGGAAATAAATCATAAATTTACCCATGGTTCCAGGCCATAATCCTAGTGGGAAAAATGCAGCTAAAGTAGTTGCTGTAGAAGCAATAATTGGCCAAGCAATTTCTCCAATTCCTTCAATTGCGGCTTGTTTTCTAGATAAGCCCTGCGCCATTAGCGATTGTACGTTTTCTACCACTACAATTCCGTTGTCTACCAGCATTCCTAATCCCATTACTAAGGCAAAAAGCACCATAGTATTCAAAGTTACTCCAAACGAAGACAAAATAATGTACGACATAAACATCGACATTGGAATAGCTAAACCAACGAATAATGCACTTCTAAAACCTAAGAAAAACATCAATACACCAATTACCAATAAAACTCCAAAAATGATATTATTTACCAAATCATCTACTTGATTAATAGTTCTAGAGGATTGATCGTTAGCCATCGAAATATTTAAGCTAGAAGGGAAATAATTATCTTGTGCTTCTTTGACGATTGCTTTGATGCTTTCGGTAGCTTCAATCATGTTTTTTCCACTTCGCTTTTTGATGTCTAGCATTACAACTGTATTGCCATATTCTCTAGCAAAAGTGGTAGCTTCTTTGGGTTGAAATTTAATTTCAGCAATGTCTTTTAAATAAACAACACCATTTTCTTTTTTTACCACCACATTTTCTAATTCTGATGGGTCTTCAATTTCTCCAACAACGCGAATATTCTTTTTAATACCACTATTAACTACATTTCCGCCTGAAATCGTAGTGTTTTCAGAAGAAACCGCTGCAATGATATTATCGAAACTTACTTGAGCTGCCGTCATTTTGTAAATATCAACAGCAATTTCTACTTCTTTTTCTTGCGCTCCACGAATGGCAGCTTCTTTAATTTGTGGCAAACGCTCAATTTTATCTTCTAGATATTCAGCGTATTCTTTCAATTTTTCCAATGGCATATCGCCAGAAAGATTGATGTTTAAAATCGGCTGTTCTTCAGCAATGTTTAAGTCGAATACGTTGGGTTCTACTTTTGCTCCACCAGGAAGCGTAGGCCAATTGGTTTCTGATTTTACCAAATCAACTTTATCTTTTACTTTTTGTTTGGCTGCATCAACGGTAACATCTTCGTCAAATTCTACCAAAATCATCGAGTAATCTTGTAGCGTATTGGAAGTAATTTTGGTTACTCCAGAAATATTATTGAATTCCTCTTCTAGAGGTTTGGTAATTAATTTTTCAACATCTTCAGCCGCATTTCCTGGATTAATTGAACTTACATAAATTTTGGTTTCAATAATTTCCGGGAAAGCTTCTCTTGGCATGGAATAATAGGATAGTAATCCGCCCAATAAAATAATGGCAGTAATTACATAAACCGTCATTTTGTTGTTGATGGCCCATGTGGATATACCGAAATTCTTAATGATTTTATTGCTCATATTTTTGTTTCCTTAGGTTGCTTATTTTTTTACTACTTCAACGGCATCGCCATCTTGAACGCTTCTTGCTCCTTCAATAATTACGACATCGCCATTGGCTAATCCTTCTAACACTTCAATATTAGCACCAGAAGTTAAGCCTGTTTTTATTGCTTTTTTCACTGCAACTGCTTTTTTCGACTGACTGTTGATAGTGTACACAATTTTTTCACCCGAAGCATTTTCAGTTACAATGCTTTCTGGAATTAAAACAGCATTCGCTTTGGTATAATCTGCAATTTTAAGAACGGCCACTTGATTTGGACGTAATAAATTATCCTGATTTGGAACTGCAATTTCGATACTGAAGTTTCTGTTGTTTGGATTGATATAGTTCCCCACTTGACGTACTTTTCCTGTTACCGTTTTTCCAATAGATTTGATGAAAACTTCTACTGAAGCACCATTTTTAATTTTTCCAATGAAATTCTCAGGAATGTTTGCCGCAACATACATATTGGATAAATTCACAATTCGCATTAACGGTTGACCTGGTGCTACTACTTGACCTTTTTCTGTAATTACTTCATCAATAACGCCGCTAAATGGCGCTCTAACAATTGTTTTTGCTAGTTGCGCTTTCATTTGAGCAACCGCTTTTAATTGCGCTTCATAATTCGTTTTAGCTTGTAAATACTGAATTTCTGAACCGATTTTTTGATTCCAAAGGTTTTGTTGTCTTTCGAAAGTAGTTTTAGCTAAAGCGGCTTGGGTTTCCATTTGCGCTAATTGGTTACTTAAACCACCATCGTCAATTCTAGTTAATAATTGGCCTTTGGTTACTTTTTGTCCAGAAGTGACTAAAACTTGTGTCAATGTTCCTGAAAACTCTGGGTAAATAATCACATTTTCTTTAGTTTCAACATTTCCTTGAATGTCGATATAATGAGTGAATACCGTATCTTTTATAGTAGTTGTGGTAACCAATGCTACTCTTTTTACTGTATCTAATTCTGATAAGGCCGCGTCAATTTGTGCTAATTGTGCTCCAATGACGTCGTATTCTTTTTGAATAGCAATTCTAGCTTCTTTCAATTTATTGATGTCTTTTGCAGCAATAGCTTTTTCAATTGAAGCTGTTTTTTTATCACCACCACAAGAAATTAAAAATCCTGTTATAAGTAGCATTGCGAATATTTTTTTCATTTTGAAATGGAATTATTTTTGGTTACTAATTTTATCTAAAGTTGCTTTTTTACTGATTACTTCAATCATGGCTTGCAAATGATCTTGTTGTGCAGCATACAATTGACGTTGTGCTTCGGTGAATTCAAAACTGGATGAAATTCCTTCTTTGAATTTGATTTGTTGTTTGTTTTCAATGCGTTCGGCTAAACGTAAATTTTCTTTAGCTACTGCATATTGCTCCACACTATATTCATAATCGGTTTTTGATTTTTCAAATTCTAGTAAGAGTTTTTGTTCGGTTTCTTTGAGTTGGGTTTTCGCTTGTTCGTAAGCTATTTTTGCTTGTTGCGTTCTTGCGGTTCTTCCTAAACTGCTGAAGATCGGAATGTTTAATCCTACACTAATGTTAGAGAAATTAAACCAATTTTGGTCTCTTTCCAAAAAAGAAAACGTATTACTAAATGAGTTGTATCCAAAATTTGCAGTGGCAGACAATGAAGGAAGCGCTTTACTTTTTTCTAATTTCAATAACAGACGAGAAGCTTCTTCGTTATTTAGTCCAATTTTATAATCAATAGTATTGGTTACTGTAAAATCGAAATTACTATTTAAAACAATGTTTTCAGAGGCCAATTGATCTAAATTATCTTTTAAAATCACCTCTTCGTCCATGTCGATTCCTAAAACCAATTTTAGCATTTTTAGCGCAATAATTTCTCTTTTTTGCGCATTGGAAAGCATGCTTTTGATTTGGCTAAACGTAATTTGAAGTTGTTCTACATTCTCTTCTTCAATTAAACCATTTTTGAAGGTTTCTTCTGTTTCAAAAAGTGTTTTCTCTAACGATTTTTTGTTGCTTTCCAATACTTTTACGCTTTCTCTTGCTAATAATACATTGCCGTAAGCGTTGATTACAATTTCTCTGATTTCCAAATCGGTTTTTTCTTTGGCGTTTTGAGAAATTTGTAAATAGACTTTTGCCGATTGTAATCCTACTAAGTATGAACCATCAAAAAGTAATTGACTCAAAGAAGCGTTTGCTACCATATTGTGCTTTACACCAAATTCCACTTCTTGAAATTCACCTGGGTTTCCTCCAAAAAATTCAGCTGGAACAACTGATTTCTGGATAACTAAGTTGTTTTGGTAGTTAATGTTACTGTTAATTTGTGGTAGACCAATGGTGGTTGTTTCCCATTTTTTCTTTTTGGCAGCCTCAATATCTCTTGAGGAATTAATTGCTGCATAATTGTTTTCCAATGCGTGCGCAATAGCTTCTTTCAGTGTGAAGTTGTAAGATTTCTTCGTTTCTTGTGCCATTCCTATGTTAAATAGTACTAAGACTAGGAGAATTAATTTACGTTTCATTAATAAATAATTTGTGTCTTTAATTGTTTTTCTAATTCTACGATTCCTGCCAATGTTGCCATGGCTCTAATATGGTATTCCAATGCTTTTAATTCTAATTCTTGAGCTTCAATTTCTAAAGCCGTATTTTCATTGATATTGAAGATTAAGGTGTAATAAAATTTTACATAATTGTCTACATCTAAATTCTTGCGATACAAGCCTTCTTTCATGCCTTTTAAGATGTTGTCTTTGAAACATTTGATGCAAACCTCGATTTGTAAACCTAATACTTTGTTGTAAATCTCTGGATAATGTTTTTTCAATTGATAAATAGGAGAAGTTTCTGAACTCTTAAACATTTCTTTGAACATGCGTTTGATTTCAAAATTTTCTTCAATGGCGTTTAAATCTTGTGCTACAATTTTATCGATGGTTTCATTGATTTCAATATGAGCTAGTTTTATACTTTCCTCTATTAAAATGTCTTTATTAGAAAAATACTTGTAGATGGTTTTCTTTGATATACACATTTCGCAAGCAATATCATCCATAGTGATACTCTTGAAACCTAATCTTAAAAACATTTCTTTAGCTTTGGCAATAATTTTCTCTTTCATAATTTCATTCAAAATTCAGGCGCAAATGTATGATGGAAACTTTTAACACCAAAATAGTTTCCAAAGTTTTTACGAAAATTTAACATTTGACTAATTTTGGCAATACACAATATTTGGAGTATTTTAGCCAAAAATTAAATTTCATGCATCCTATTGCCTATTATCAGGAATTATTAGCGAATCATTTTTCGACTATTGCTACACAAAAACAGCCTAAAAACTTATACGAACCTATTGCTTATATTTTGGCATTGGGAGGAAAAAGAATGCGTCCTGTTTTAACGCTAATGGCAACAGAAGTTTTTAATGTGGATGCAAAAAAAGCCATTCCAGCAGCTACTGCAGTTGAGGTTTTTCATAATTTTTCGTTGATTCATGATGATATAATGGACGATGCACCACTAAGAAGAGGCAATCAAACCGTTCATGAAAAATGGGATTTAAACACCGGAATTTTATCAGGCGATGCGATGCTAATTTTAGCTTACCAATATTTTGAAAACTACGAACCAAATATTTTCCAAAAATTAGCCAAATTATTCAGCAAAACCGCTTTAGAAGTTTGTGAAGGCCAACAATACGATGTGGATTTTGAAACTCGTGATGATGTTACGATTCCCGAATACCTGAAAATGATTGAATACAAAACTGCTGTTTTAGTGGGTGCCGCTATGAAAATGGGCGCCATTGTAGCGGAAACTTCGGAAGAAAATGCGAATTTAATTTATGATTTTGGACTAAATTTAGGAATTGCCTTCCAATTACAAGATGATTTTCTAGATGCTTTTGGAAACCCAGAGACTTTTGGAAAGCAAGTTGGTGGCGACATCATCGAAAACAAAAAAACCTATTTGTATTTGAAAGCCATGGAATTTGCTAACGAAGAAGATAAACAACAATTGTTGCATTTGTTTTCGATTCAACCTTCAGATAATACTAATAAAATTGAATCAGTAAAAACCATTTTTGATTCCTCTGGAGCTAGTGAAGCGACTAAAGCTGCTATCAAAGACTTTACATTCAAAGCATTTGAAACCTTAGAAAAAATGGACATCGATTCAGAAAAGAAAGCTATTTTGAAAGCTTTTGGAGAGAATCTAATGGGAAGAAACGTGTAATCAAGTGCAATGACAAAATCAAGTTCAAATTTTATGAAAAAAAATCAAAAAACAATAATGAGTTTAATAATTTTATTTCTATTTACTTCTTGTTCAAAGTTTGAGCTTCATAATATTAATGAATTTGATATTGATGAATCTTCATCGAAAAAAAGATTTCCTATTGAGTTAGTTTGTACACACGGTGGAGAGAATTTGAAAAACGACAAAGAATATTATTATCAAACTATAGCAGTAATTAAAGATACAAAAGACACAATTACAATTTTATCAGAAGATATTTTACTGTTTGATAAAATGGATGTTAATCAATTAGAATTCATTTCAGTTTATTCTGAAGATAAATCCGATATGATTCTATTTGAGTTAAGAAATGGAGGTAAAGGAAGAGAATTAAAAAATATTAATGACCTTGAAATCCAGCCATATAAAAGATTAGAAAAAGTTGCATTTAATAAAAAATTCAGCCAATTCGATGGAAGAAAATATCAAGCAACGATTGGTTTAATTGTACAATCCCAAAATAATTAGGAAATAATGTATCAATCACCAGCAAATATTGATGCCTTAATTTCGCAAGCCGAAGAAGAACATTTGTACTTCAAACTCATTGAGCAAGTGAATAAAGATTTTGCTTTGGCGAATGAACCTTTGGATGTTCCAGCTAGTATTCTTCCGTTTGAGTTTAAAAATTTGGTACAAGAAAAAATTTATAAACTTATTCAGCATAAATTCGCCGAATATTTGAATTTACTTTACATTATTGATGTTCCTGAAGAGCAAATTAAAAAATTGGATGGTTCCGATTTGGTAGAATTATCAGAACAAGTCACATTTTTAGTTATGAAACGCGAATGGCAAAAGGTTTGGTTTCGTAATAACTATTAAAAAAATATTCTCACGAAAGGCATCAATGCATCCACATACATATAATCGCGATCTTTGTGTAAAACATTGTATCGCAGTCCAATAGTTATATTTTCATTTCTATATCCAGCTCCAACAAACAAAGCGGTATTCCAAAAATCTCTAGTTGCCGTGCCATTAATAGTTTCAAATCTTGAATTTACACGAAGTTGCTCCAGTTCAGTTGAAATTTGAATTTCTCTAATAGGATGAAACAAGCCAATAACGCTTCCGCCATACATATTTGAAGTAAAGATATCACGCTGTCTTACATAGCTATATTGCGCACCTAAACCAGCTGCAAAATAGTCGTTGAAATTATAAATTGCACTTGGTGCAATGGCAACATCAGCATAACCATTTCCAAAACCTAAACCAAGTCCACCACCAAATTGAACGCGCTCCCAAAAATCACTTTTTGTTTTCATTTCTTGGTTTTCTTGTGCAAAAACTACAATACTCGAACCAAATAAAAACACAAAAGTTAGCAAAACTGTTAAATTTATTGCGAAATTCTTTTTCATAAAACCTTTTTCAAAAAATTAATGTTATAAAAGTATAAAAATCTTTGAAAGATTATTATAAAATGTCTTACTTTTGCAAAGATTTTTAACCAAAACGTCATTTTTAGACACAACTATGGATAGGTTTTCCTTTTTAAACGCTGCACACACGGCTTTTTTTGCCGATTTATACGAACAATATACAACAAACCCGGATAGTGTTGAACCCAGTTGGAGAAGTTTCTTTCAAGGATTCGATTTTGCACAAGCCAATTACGGAACTGATGAAGTGGCTTACCAAGTTGCCAACATTGCTTCAGGAAATACTACCGTTCAGGTTTCTGAAAAAACACAAAAAGAGTTCAATGTTCTTAAGTTAATTGAAGGCTACAGAACTAGAGGTCATTTATTCACAAAAACCAATCCCGTTCGCGATAGAAGAACGTATGCTCCTGATTTGGCAATCGAGAATTTCGGTTTGTCTCAAGCGGATTTGAATACCGTTTTTGATGCAGCTAAAATGGTGAACATGCAACCAAGTACTTTGGCTGATATCATCAAGCATTTGGAAAGTGTGTATTGCCAATCTATTGGTGTTGAATACATGTATATTCGAGAACCAAAAGTATTGGAATGGATTAAAAACCGTTTAGATGTAAACGATAACCAACCTAAATTTTCTGCTGACGAAAAGAAACATATTCTTGGGAAATTAAACGAAGCAATTTCCTTTGAAACTTTTTTACATACCAAATATGTAGGTCAAAAACGTTTCTCATTGGAAGGTTGTGAATCGGCTATTCCGGCTTTGGATGCTTTAGTAGAAGCTGCTGCGGATAGAGGCGTGGAGCAATTTGTAATGGGAATGGCACACCGTGGTCGTTTGAACGTTTTGGCTAATATTTTTGGTAAAAACACCCAAAATATTTTCTCTGAATTTGACGGAAAAGATTACGATGATGATCACCATTTTGATGGTGACGTGAAATACCACTTAGGTTTAACTTCGGATAGAGTTACCGATTCTGGAAAGAAAATTAATTTAAATTTAGCGCCAAATCCATCGCATTTGGAAACGGTTGGTGCTGTAATCGAAGGAATTGCAAGAGCAAAACAAGATCGTTTGTATCCAAATGATTTTTCTAAAGTATTGCCAATTGCTGTTCACGGAGACGCAGCCGTAGCCGGACAAGGAATTGTGTATGAAATTATCCAAATGGCAAATTTGGACGCTTATAAAACGGGAGGAACGATTCATTTAGTAATCAATAACCAAGTTGGATTTACTACCAATTATTTAGATGCTAGAACTTCAACGTATTGTACTGATATTGCAAAGGTTACCTTATCGCCAGTGCTTCACGTAAATGCGGATGATGTAGAAGCAGTGGTTCATGCGATGATTTTTGCATTGGATTATAGAATGGAATTTGGTGGTGATGTTTTCATCGATTTATTAGGATATAGAAAATACGGTCACAATGAAGGTGATGAGCCTCGTTTTACCCAACCAAAATTATATAAGTTAATTTCAAAGCATAAAAATTCAAGAGAATTATATGCTGAAAAATTAAAGCAAGAAGGTATTATTGATGCCGCTTATGTAAAAGAATTAGAAGAAAAATACAAAGCCAAATTAGACGAAAACTTAGAAGAATCTCGTAAAAAAGATTTAACCGTAATCACGCCGTTCATGCAAAACGAATGGGAAGGTTTCGAGCAAGTTTCAGATGATAAAATGCTTCAAAAATACGACACTACTTTCGATGCGAAACAATTAGAAAGTATTGCCAAAACCTTAACGGAACTTCCATCGGATAAAAAATTCATCAGTAAAATTACCAAACTAATTAACGATAGAAAAAATATGTTTTTCGAATCGGATAAAATGGATTGGGCAATGGGTGAATTGTTGGCTTACGGTTCGTTGTTAACAGAAGGTTACGATGTTCGTATGTCGGGACAAGATGTGGAACGTGGTACATTCTCGCACCGTCATGCTGTGGTAAAAGTAGAAGATTCGGAAGAAGAAGTAGTACTTTTAAATCACATTGAAAACAAAAAAGGGAATTTCTACATCTACAATTCACATTTATCGGAATACGGAGTGGTAGGTTTTGAATACGGTTATGCTTTAGCATCGCCAAATACATTAACGATTTGGGAAGCGCAATTTGGAGATTTCTCTAACGGAGCTCAAATCATGATTGACCAATACATTTCAGCAGGTGAAGACAAATGGAACAACCAAAACGGATTGGTAATGTTGTTGCCTCACGGTTATGAAAACCAAGGAGCCGAACATTCATCAGCTCGTATGGAGCGTTTCCTACAATTGTGTGCTAAACATAATATGTATATAGCAGATGTAACAACGCCTGCAAACTTCTTCCACTTGATGAGAAGACAAATGAAAACCAATTTCCGTAAACCGTTGATTGTATTTTCACCTAAGAGTTTGTTGCGTCATCCATTAGCGGTTTCTTCTGCTAGTGATTTTGCCAATGGTCAATTCCAAGAAATTTTAGACGATCCAAATACAACAGATAAAAAAGCAATTAAAACGTTGGTTTTCTGTACTGGAAAAGTATACTATGATATCATTGCAAAACGCGAAGAATTGGGAAGAAATGATGTGGCAGTAGTTCGTTTAGAGCAATTGTTCCCATTAGCAACTGATCAAATCAAAGCCATTATAGACAGCTATCCAAATGCAGATGATTATGTTTGGGCACAAGAAGAACCAAAAAACATGGGAGCTTACAGTTATATGTTGATGAATTTTGATTTAGTAAAATTAAGATTAGCATCACCAAAAGCATATAGTGCACCAGCAGCAGGAAGTTATGAGCGTTCTAAAAAACGTCAAGCGAATGCCATTGCCATGGTTTTTGATAAAAATTTATTCCAATAAAATAACACAATAAACAAATAGCAGTTGAGGTTTATAAACTAGAAACTGTCAACTTTTAAACTAAAAAAATATGATTTTAGAAATGAAAGTGCCTTCTCCAGGCGAATCAATCACAGAAGTAGAAATTGCAACTTGGTTAGTGCAAGATGGTGATTATGTAGAAAAAGATCAAGCAATTGCTGAAGTAGATTCAGATAAAGCAACTTTAGAATTACCTGCAGAAGCTAGTGGAATCATTACTTTAAAAGCAGAAGAAGGTGATGCAGTAGCGGTAGGTCAAGTAGTGTGTTTAATCGATACAAGCGCAGCAAAACCAGAAGGTGGAGCAGCACCAGCTAAAGAAGAAGCAAAAGTTGAAACTCCTAAAGCAGAAGCACCAAAAGCAGCTCCAGTTGCTGAGAAAACGTATGCTACACAAGCACCATCTCCAGCAGCTAGAAAAATATTAGACGAGAAAAATATTGAACCAACAGCTATTGTTGGAACAGGAAAAGGTGGAAGAATCACTAAAGATGATGCTGTAAATGCAGTACCATCAATGGGAACTCCAACAGGAGGTAACCGCGGAACGGAAAGAACAAAGCTTTCTATGTTACGTAGAAAAGTGGCTGAGCGTTTGGTTTCTGCAAAAAACGAAACAGCGATGTTAACTACTTTCAATGAAGTAGATATGACTGCAATTTATGCGTTACGTGACCAATACAAAGAAGAGTTCAAAGCGAAACACGGTTTAGGATTAGGCTTTATGTCGTTCTTTACAAAAGCTGTAACTCGTGCGTTACAATTGTATCCAGATGTAAACTCAATGATTGATGGTCAAGAGAAAATATCTTACGATTTCTGTGATATTTCGGTTGCGGTTTCTGGTCCAAAAGGATTAATGGTTCCTGTTATGAGAAATGCAGAGACTCTATCATTTAGAGGAGTAGAAGCTGAAATCAAAAGATTAGCTATTAGAGCTCGTGACGGACAAATCACAGTTGATGAAATGACTGGTGGAACATTCACTATTTCAAACGGTGGTGTTTTCGGAAGTATGTTATCTACACCAATTATCAATCCTCCACAATCAGGTATTTTAGGAATGCACAATGTAGTAGAAAGAGCGATTGTTAAAAATGGTCAAATCGTAATTGCTCCAGTAATGTATGTTGCTTTATCATACGACCACAGAATCATCGACGGACGTGAGTCAGTTGGATTCTTAGTAGCAGTTAAAGAAGCATTAGAAAACCCAACAGAATTATTAATGGGTGGTAATGTGAAAAAAGCGTTAGAATTATAGAAATATAAATCCCAATATTTAAAATCCCAAATTCCAAATTTTTTAGGAATTTGGGATTTTTATTTTTTAGTCCAAAGCATCAATAATTGTTCTCATTTCTGCAGCAGTTACTAATTGCATTTCAGAAAGCGGAAAATTAACCACATGATTGTTAACTAATGTTTGGTTTTCTTTGATGCTATATAAGAACTTTCCATCTTGTTCGGATAAGAAAATTAAATGACAATCTAATCCAATTGGATAAACGCCGCCAATAGAACCTAATGAATTTGGTATGTTACTTGTTGCTAGAAGAATTATAGAATTTCCATGACCATAACCAACCGGAACATTAGCTGTGATTTCAGTCATTGGTAAATTATCATCCATAAAAAAATCATAATTAAACCAACCAAAGTTATTCAGTAACGCATTATAAGATTGCTCGTTGGAATTAGGGTTTAAAGTGCCATTCCATGATTCAATCATTGGTGATAATTCCCACAAAATATTTCCATTGGCATCAACCGTTCCTATAAATGGAGCCATTTCAGGCGCTGTTCCTTCAGTAAGTGCTGTTGGTACAGCTAACGACATTTCGCAAGTTAATGTTAGATTTACATTATCTTGTGTTGCATTAATATAAAATTCACCTCCAGAAATAAGTAGTTTTTTTTGCCCATTGTCAAGTCCCATTGTTAATTTATTAGTCAACAACATCGTACTTCTGTCAAAGATTTCAATAAATTCCAAATTGACTTGTCCAGTTACTGGTTGCCCGTTTTTTCTAAGGCAACTTCCGTCAATAGTTAAATAAACACCATTGTCAGAAACAAAAGTAACTAAACCAGATTCTGAATCAAATGCAAAGGTTTGTGTTTGATTAGTCATTTCAGCTTGAAATAAGCCATAAAATTTTTCCGAAGTAGTTGCTTCTAAATTGATATTATCATCAATATCATCAGTGCAAGATGTTACAAGTAATAAAACACTTAGTGCTAAATAGGTTAATCTCTTTTTCATATTAATTTGTTTTTGTTTGTTATAAGATGGAACAAAAACAAAAAGGTTGCGCTAATTTCTTACAAACAATTACCTCAAATACAAATAATGATTGTAATAATCAATAATCGCTTTTCCTTTTAACAAAATATCAGCACCAATAATTCCATCAACCGGTTTGGTTTTGTATTCGTTTAAAGCTTGATTTACGTGTTGCATATCAAAAATAACCAAGTGAAATTTATGCGTTTTCCAATGGCTTAATTGTAATAGATTGTTTTTCGAAAGTTGGGTTTCCATTCCTGTAGCTCCAGCACCAGCGGCTTTGGTTTCTGAAGTTTCTGCTATGAGTTGAAACTTTGTTATTCCTTCAAAACCTAGACAACTATTACTAGCTCCAGTATCCAAAATAAAACTTCCTTTAACACCATTAATTTTGGCAGTAATTAATAGGTGTTGGGTTTTTAACACCTTAAATTTGATTTTTTTGTATTTGTTTTTCTTTAAAAATGCTTGTAAATCTTCCATAATTCAAAAGTAAAAAATTGTTGCTTTACTTTAGTCTTAATTCTTAATACTTTCATCTTAATACTTTTTATAACTTTGCACCACAAACAACAAACAACAAACAACAAACAACAAACAACAAACAACAAACAACAAACTTGAAACCTGAAACTTTTGAACTTGAAACTTTCTTTAACCGATACCCATACCCATTTATATTCCGAAGAATTTGATGCCGACAGAAATGAAATGATGCAAAAAGCCATTCAAGCTGGCGTTACTCGATTTTTTGTACCGTCAATTGATGCTAGTTATACTCAAAAAATGTATAATTTAGAAAAGGAATATCCCGAAAATGTATTTCTAATGATGGGATTGCATCCGTGTTATGTGAAACCGGAGACTTTTGAGCAAGAGTTGATTCATGTAGAAAACGAATTGGCTTCAAAGAAGTTTTATGCCGTGGGTGAAATTGGAATTGATTTGTATTGGGATAAAACCACTTTGGATATCCAAAAAATGGCTTTCAAAAGGCAAATTCAATTGGCTAAAAAACACCGATTAGCTATCAATATTCATTGCCGTGATGCGTTTGATGAAATTTTTGAAGTTTTAGAAAGTGAAAAATCAGATGATTTATTCGGAATTTTCCATTGTTTTACTGGTGATTTTGAACAAGCAAAAAAAGCCATTTCGTTAGGAATGAAACTTGGAATTGGCGGAGTAGCTACTTTTAAGAATGGAAAAATTGACCAATTTCTAAATCAAATTGATTTGAGACACATTGTTTTAGAAACCGATTCGCCTTATTTAGCGCCTGTTCCTTATCGTGGAAAAAGAAATGAAAGCAGTTATACTTTATTGGTTGCCCAAAAATTAGCTGAGATTTATAATTTGCCATTGGAAGAAATTGCAAAAATCACAACGGAAAATTCTAAACAAATTTTCGGAATTTAATGTTTAATTAAGGAACAATTGATAAAATTTTTGTTCTTTTGTGGATTGATTCAAATAAAATATGTCAAAATTCGACTCGATTCGTCCGTATTATGATTCTGAAGTAAACGAAGCCTTAATTTCTTCGTTGCATCATCCTATGATGAAAGCGTTGATGAATTTTACCTTTCCTGAACAAGATGATGAGGTTTGGAAAGAGCAATTGAAACGAACGCATTCTATTCGCGATTTTCAGATTAATTTCGTATACCAATCCATTCAACGTGTTTTGGAGAAAAGTTCGGAAGGACTTACTACTTCAGGTTTTGAGAAATTGGAACCCAATACTTCGTATTTGTTTATTTCCAATCACCGTGATATTATTTTAGATACTTCTTTGTTGAACGTCTCTTTGTTTGATCATGGATTGGTTATGACAGCTTCTGCTATTGGGGATAATTTGGTAAAGAAAGATTTTTTACTCAAGCTTTCTAAATTAAATAGGAATTTTTTGGTACAAAGAGGTTTGTCGCCAAGAGAATTGCTACAAAGTTCCAAATTGATGTCGGAATATATGTATCATTTGCTTTCCAAAGAAAATCGCTCAGTTTGGATTGCCCAACGCGAAGGCAGAACCAAAGACGGAAACGATGCCACACATCAAGGCGTTTTGAAAATGGTTGCTATGGCGTCAGATGAGAAAAATTGTATGGATTATTTTAGGAAATTAAAAGTAGTCCCAGTTTCTATTTCTTACGAATATGATCCAACAGATGCTTTAAAAATGCCGCAATTAATGGCATTAGCAAATGATGAAGTGTATATCAAAGAGAAAAACGAAGATTTTATAACGTTATTGAGCGGAATTATTGGTCAGAAAAAACGAATTCACATTCATATTGGTGATGTTTTAGAAAAGGAATACGATGCAATAATCGCTGAAACCAACAATTCTAATAAACAAATTCAGGCATTGGCACAAGTTATTGATGATTCTATTTTGCAATCCTATAAATTATGGCCAACAAATTATATTGCTTACGATATTTTAAATAATTCGGAACGATTTTCCAGCTACTATTCGGATAAAGAAAAACAATTGTTTGAACGCCGACTAGAACTTAAAATTGATGCAGAGAATGAAGTGCTTCGTGAAGGATTTTTAGCCATGTATGCCAATCCAGTAGTGAATAAAATGAAATATGAAAATGCCAGTTTCTAAACCTAAAATATTACTTATTTATACAGGTGGAACCATTGGAATGGTCAAGGATTTTGAGTCGGGCGCTCTTAAAGCATTTAATTTTAAAAAATTACTGAATAATATTCCTGAACTTAAGCTTTTGTCTTGCGAAATTGATACGGTTTCTTTTAAAAAACCAATTGATTCTTCTAATATGAGTATTGCTAATTGGCAAGCAATGGCAACAATTATTCAAGAAAATTACACCAAATTTGATGGTTTTGTGGTGCTTCATGGCTCAGATACGATGTCTTATAGTGCATCTGCATTGAGCTTTATGTTGGAAAATTTATCAAAACCTGTAATTTTTACTGGTTCACAATTGCCAATTGGTGATTTGAGAACCGATGCCAAAGAAAATTTAATTACCGCAATTCAAATCGCTTCTTTACAAGAAAAGGGGAAACCAATTATTAAAGAAGTTGGCTTGTATTTTGAATATAAATTGTACCGAGGAAATAGAACTACTAAAATTAGCGCCGAACATTTCAATGCGTTTGCTTCTCCAAATTTTCCTGAATTAGCAGAATCTGGTGTACATCTTAAAGTCAATAAAGACTTGTTGTTACGTTTGGAATCGTCAAAAAAGCTTAAAGTAAATCTGGATTTTGATGATAATGTTTTGGTATTGAAGTTGTTTCCAGGAATTACAGAAGCTGTTTTGTCAACTGTTTTAGCTATTCCAAATTTAAAAGGAATTGTTCTTGAAACCTATGGCTCAGGAAATGCACCTTCAGAAAAATGGTTTGTAAATACTTTAGAGAAGGCAATAAATAAAGATATTCACGTTATAAATGTAACACAATGTAGTGGAGGAAGTGTGGCAATGGGGAAATACGAGACGAGTACGGAGTTGAAAAATATTGGCGTAATTTCAGGTTCTGATATTACTACAGAAGGAGCGATTACCAAATTAATGTACCTTTTGGGGCAAAAAGTTTCTAAAAATGTGTTCAAAACCATTTTCGAAACGCCCATTAGAGGTGAAATGTCATAAAAAAATAACAATATAAATTTTTATACGTGATATTTTTTGCGTTATTTAGCGCCTTAATTTACGATTAAAAAGTCGTTAGAGAGGTGGCCGAGTGGTCGAAGGCGCACGCCTGGAAAGTGTGTTCCCGACAAAATCGGGACGAGGGTTCGAATCCCTTCCTCTCTGCTGATAATTTAATTTTATATTTTAATAAATAATTTTATACCTTTAACCCAATTAACTAATTAAATTTTAAGAACAAAAGCGATGAAAAGATTATTTTCTATTTTAGCAATCACAGGGCTTATGACTTTTGGAAGTGTACAAGCTCAAGAAACTGAGGCTGATACTACAGCAGCTGCAACTGAACAAGTTCAAGAAGAAGCTCCGGCAGAAGAAATGGCAGTTGTAGAAACTGACGATGCTTCAGAAGCAAATGCTACATTTACTCAAGAATTAAAGAAGAGATTTATTGAAGGTGGACCTGGTTTCATGGGTATCGTATTAATCTGTTTGATCTTAGGTTTGGCTATTGCAATCGAAAGAATTATTTACTTAAATCTTTCAACAACGAATACAAAAAAATTAATTAACGAAGTAGAAGATTCTTTGAAATCTGGTGGTATTGAGGCAGCTAAAGAAGTTTGTAGAAATACAGCAGGACCAGTTGCATCTATTTTCTATCAAGGCTTAGATAGACATTCTCACGGAATTGAGTCTGCTGAGAAAGCGGTTGTAGCTTACGGTGGTGTTCAAATGGGACAATTAGAGAAAAACGTATCTTGGATTTCTTTATTTATTGCATTAGCACCGATGTTAGGATTCATGGGAACGGTAATTGGTATGATCCAAGCGTTTGACCAAATTGAGTCTGCAGGATCTATGGAGCCATCATTAGTAGCTGGAGGTATTAAAGTAGCGTTATTAACAACGGTATTTGGTCTTATCGTAGCTATTATTCTTCAAGTTTTCTACAACTATATCATTGCTAAAATTGATTCTATCGTTAATGATATGGAAGATGCTTCAATTAGCTTGATTGATATTTTATCTGATTACAAAAAATAATAACCTACAAATAACAGTATTGTTATGAATTTACATAAAATAGTAAAATTTGCTGCTTTAGCTATTGGTATTCTTAGTATGGTCTTCCTAGGAGGCATATTGGCTACTGATGAAAAAGACAGCGCATGGATTTCACCATTAATACTTGTAGCTTATGTAATTTTATTTGCGTGTATTGCGATTGTTTTAATATACGTATTTAAAAACTTATTTGCTAAACAAGAAACATTAAAGAAAACACTTATGTCAATAGGTATGTTTTTAGGAGTTGTATTGTTAGCGTTTATCTTAGCAGACAGCTCTGATGTTAAAGCAGGTGGAGAAATAGTTTCAGGAACAACATCTAAATTGGTAAGTACTGGTCTTAATACTTTTTACTTTTTAGCATTAATTGCTATTGGTACAATGGCTTGGACAGGATTAACAAAATTTAAAAAATAATTATGGCAAAAAGAGAAGCACCAGAGGTAAATGCCGGTTCTATGGCGGATATTGCTTTCCTGCTTTTGATCTTTTTCTTGGTTACTACTACCATAGGAGTTGATCAAGGGATTAACAGACTTTTGCCTAGATATGAAGAAAATCCGCCTCCACCACCAATTAACGAAAGAAACATTTTGAGAGTTTTGGTAAACAAAGACAATCAATTGTTAGTTAATGAGCAGGTAATGGAGCTTAAAGATTTGAGAGTAGCTGCGATTGAATTTCTTGAAAATAATGGTACTGGCCAATGTGCTTACTGTCAAGGAAAAGGAAATCCAAAATCATCTGATAGTCCAGATGATGCGGTAATCTCATTGATGAATGACGGACAAACCACTTATGAAACGTATATTGCGGTTCAAAATGAGTTGGTTGCAGCTTATTACTTCTTAAGAGATAGAGAATGTAAAAAGCGCTACGGTGTTACTTTCAGAGAAATGGAATATGTGTACAATGATCCGGCTTCTAAAGCTAGAGAAGGATTAATTGACGATTTAAAACCAAAAGTGGAAAAAATCCAACAACTATTCCCAATGCGTCTTTCTGAAGCAGAACCTAAAAAGAACTTTTAACCCTTTAAATTTTAGAAACTATGTCTAAGTTTAAAAAGAAAAAATCTGGTGGAACGCCAGGGATTTCTACAGCATCATTACCTGATATTGTATTTATGCTTTTGTTCTTCTTTATGACTGCTACTACAATGAAAGATAGTGATTTGAAAATTGAAAATACACTACCAAAAGCGAATCAAACCGCTAAATTGCACAAAAAGCAATACGTAATGTATATTTACGCAGGAAAACCAAGTGAGCGCTACAGAGCCTCATTAGGAGCTTCTGATCGTATTCAATTATCAGATAAAATTTCTACTGTGAATGACATTAGAAATTTTGTTATCTCAGAAAGAGCATCAAGAAATTCTGAAGATGAAAAATATCTTACTGCTTCCTTAAAAATTGACAAAAATGTTAAGATGGGATTGGTACAAGATATTAAACAAGAATTACGTAAAGTAGATCAATTAAAAGTGAATTACACTACATCACAAGGAAGTGTTGTAGAGTAATAAACTCATTATATTTTTAAAAAAAAGGTACGTTTGGCGTACCTTTTTTTGTTATTTTTATAAAAATATTAAAATGAAGTTTTGTTTCTCATTTATTCTAGTGTTGATTTGTACTCTTGGCTTAAGTCAAGAGCGAAATGCTACTACTGCTGTTGATTCGCTTTTTCGCGAAGATCAATTTTATTTTTCTGTTTCATATAATTTGTTGCAAAACCGTCCGAAAGGATTTAAACAATACTCTTTTTCACCTGCTTTAACAGCTGGATTTCTTCGAGATTTTCCAATTAGTAAAAACAGACATTGGTCAATCGCTCCAGGAATTGGTTATGCGTATAACGATGCCAAACAGCTTATTAGTGAGAAAGATTTATTAGGAACAGGTTCATCAACAGATATTATCCGAACTCGAGTAATTTTTCATCAAATAGAGTTTCCTATAGAATTTAGATGGCGTAATGCAACTCCTGATAGTCATAAGTTTTGGCGTGTTTATGGCGGATTTAAAGCAAGTTATGTTTTTAGTGGCCAACTTATTTTAGAAGATGCTTCTTCAAGAGAAAAAGTCGATATTACAGAAGAGTTAACCAAATGGCAGTTTGGAGCATATATAGCCGCAGGTTATAATACTTGGAATCCTTATATTTATTATGGTTTGGATCCTATTTTTAAAAATGGTTCAAAATTAAGTTCGTTTAATGTTGGTTTGAAATTTTATATTCTATAGCCAAACAACCCAAAGAAGCAGCTGCGGAGTGATTCCAATAATAGAACCAGTTACTAATTCAATTGGTGTGTGCGATTTCATATAAAGTCGCGAAGAGCCAACCAATCCCATACAAACAATAGAAAGTGCTAGTGTGTTTACGAAAGGCAATTCGAAATGCACACATAGAAAGTAAATGAAGGTTGTTAACGCACTTATGCCAATCATGTGTAAACTTGCCTTATGTTTTATTAAAGTAGCAAGTAAAGCCAAAAGCGCACTTATTAAACCTCCTAAGAAATAGAAATATAATTCTGGAATGTAATCCAAAGAAACACTAAATTTTAATAAAATAAAGAGAAGTAAGGCTTGTATTGCAATTGGAAGTCGTCTCTCCTTGATAGTAGCTTCTGTGAAGGATTTTACTATTCCAACGGATACCAATAAGAAGAATAAGGCTAATGGTAAAAACAAGGTAAGAATACTAACTTGAATTAACGTTAAATAAATCGTTGTTAATTCATAAGTAAAATTTTGATCTATCAAGAAATAAAAAAGCGTGCCATATAACGAAACAAATATCGGATGGAAAATATAGGAGAATGCTGGTAAGACTTTTACTAATTTCATTCGTTTTTTAAGCTATATTTTCTTGCGTAATCGCGCTACTGGAATATCAAGTTGTTCTCTGTATTTTGCAATGGTTCTTCGTGCAATTGGATATCCTTTCTCTTTTAAAATTTCAGCCAATTTATCATCAGGTAATGGTTTTCTTTTGTCTTCTTCACCAATTACCGTTTGTAATATCTTTTTAATTTCCAAAGTAGAAACGTCTTCACCTTGGTCATTTTTCATTGACTCACTGAAAAATTCTTTAATCAATTTTGTACCGTATGGTGTATCTACATATTTGCTATTAGCCACACGTGAAACTGTTGAAATATCAAGACCAACCATATCGGCAATATCTTTCAAAATCATGGGGCGCATTTTAGTTTCGTCACCATCTAAGAAAAATTCACTTTGGTAGTGCATAATAGCATTCATGGTAACGTAAAGCGTTTCTTGACGCTGTCTAATAGCATCAATAAACCATTTTGCAGCATCTAGTTTTTGTTTGATGAATTGTACAGCATCTTTTTGTGAACTACTTTTTTCATTTGCCACTTTATAGCTTTGTAGCATTTCTTGGTAATCCTTAGAAACATGCAATTCAGGAGCATTTCTTCCGTTTAGTGATAATTCCAATTCACCATCAACAATTCGTATGGTAAAATCAGGAACTACGTGTTCGGTTGGTTTTTGGTTACCATCGTAAGAACCTCCGGGTTTTGGATTTAATTTTTCAATTTCATCAATTGCTTTTCTAAGTTGTTCTTTACTAACGTCAAATTTTTGCAATAATTTATCGTAATGTTTCTTAGTAAAAGCTTCAAATTGATCTTTAATTATTTCAATAGCCAAATCAATACTATCACTTGGCGTTTTGTGTTTTAGCTGTAACAACAAACATTCTTGTAAATCGCGAGCGCCTACACCAGCAGGTTCTAACTCTTGTACAACATGAAGTATTTTCTCAATCGTTTTTTCGTCTGTATAAATACCTTGAGTAAAAGCCATATCGTCTACAATGTCTTGCAAACTTCTTCTGATGTAGCCCGTGTCATCAATACTACCAACTAAATATTCAGCAATTTCACGTTCTTCGTCACTTAAAATAAAAGTGTTTAATTGATTGATTAAATCTTGATGAAATGTTACAGTAGCAGCAAATGGCATGCTTTTGTCTTCGTCATCATCACTGTAATTGTTTGTTTGGTATTTATAATCGGGTGTTTCGTCGTTACTTAAATATTCGTCAATATTGATGTCTTCGGTGTTGATTTGTTCGTTATCGTAGTCATCATATTCGTCATTTACATTATCTTCAAACTCATCGTAATTTTCAACCTCTTCCTTTCCGCTTTCTAAAGCTGGATTTTCAACTAATTCTTCTTGTAAACGTTGCTCAAAAGCTTGCGTAGGCAATTGAATCAACTTCATCAATTGGATTTGCTGAGGCGATAATTTTTGCGATAATTTGAATTGTAAACTGTGTTTTAACATAATAAGGCACTATTTTTACTTTTGCCACAAAGACGCAAAGGCGCAAAGTTTTTTATTTCTTTTCTTTGCCACGAAGGCACTAAGGCACGAAGTTCTTTTATTGAAAAAAATATAGAAAAGGTTAAAATTAAAACTTTCTCTTTGTGGCTTAGCGTATTTGTGGCTACTTTTTTGTATTAATAAATCTTTTTATACCATTTTTAATTAGTGGGACATTAAAATTAATTAAAAATCCCAATTCATTGTCAGTTAGTTTTAAATGACTTATGATTTGAGCATTCCAAACTGGATTTACAATATCAACTGCTTTAACTTCAATTATAATTGAATTTTCAACAATAATATCTAATCTAAGATGTTCTTTTAAAGTCACTCCATCATAAACTATTGGAACATCAACTTGACGATTTACTTCAAGACCTGCTTTTGCTATTTCGTAAACTAAACAAGCTTCATAAACTTTTTCTAATAAACCTGGACCTAATTCTTTATGAACTTTAAATGCTGAATTAACAACTATTTTAGCTATTTCTTCTAATTTTTGATTTGGCATATATCTATTTTTCTTGGTGTTAAATACTAATTTTGGCTTATATGTAGAGTTTCAAGAGGCGGTTTTTTTAAAATCTTTGCGCCTTTGTGTCTTCGTGGCAAATAAATTGCGACTTAAAACTCTGCGTTCATTGGTGTTCTTGGGAAAGGAATTACATCTCTAATATTTCCCATTCCCGTTACAAATAGTACCAAACGCTCAAAACCTAATCCGAAACCGGAGTGAACGGCTGTTCCAAAACGTCTAGTGTCTAAATACCACCATAATTCTTCTTCTTCAATCCCAATGGCTTTCATTTTCTCAATCAATACATCCAAACGTTCTTCTCTTTGCGAACCACCCACTATTTCTCCAATTCCTGGGAATAGGATATCCATCGCGCGAACGGTTTCTTTTCCTGGTTCTGTGTTGTCATTCAAACGCATGTAAAACGCTTTGATTTTAGCTGGATAATCAAATAAAATTACCGGACATTTGAAATGTTTTTCTACCAAAAAGCGTTCGTGCTCACTTTGTAAATCAGCACCCCATTCGTTGATTAAGTAATTGAATTTTTTCTTTTTATTTGGTGTTGAATCTCTTAAAATATCAATAGCTTCCGTATAAGAAACGCGTTTAAAATTATTTTCCATAACGAAATTCAATTTCTCTAACAAATTCATTTCGCTTCGTTCCGCTTGTGGTTTTGCTTTTTCTTCTTCCAATAAACGACCTTCTAAGAATTTCAAATCTTCTCCACATTTATCAACCGTATATTTGATTACATATTTGATAAAATCTTCTGCCAAATCCATATTGGCATCCAAATCATTGAAAGCTACTTCTGGTTCAATCATCCAAAACTCAGCCAAGTGACGCGATGTATTGGAATTCTCCGCACGGAATGTAGGTCCAAATGTATACACTTTACCTAATCCCATAGCGAATGTTTCCGCTTCTAATTGTCCAGAAACCGTTAAATTAGTTTCCTTGCCAAAGAAATCTTCTTTGAAATTTACTTTTCCGTCTTCTGTTCTTGGTGTGTTATCGAAAGGTAAAGCCGTTACGCGGAACATTTCTCCAGCACCTTCAGCATCTGAACCAGTGATAATTGGTGTATTTACGTAGAAAAATCCGTTTTCTTGAAAATATTGATGTACAGCAAATGCTAAAGTGGAACGCACACGCATAATCGCACTAAAAGCATTGGTTCTAACACGTAAATGTGCATTTTCTCTCAAAAATTCTAACGAGTGTTTTTTAGGTTGCATCGGATACTTTTCCGCATCACTATCTCCTAATATTTCAATTTTTGAAACTTGAATTTCTACATTTTGACCTTTTCCTTGACTTTCTTGTAAAGTTCCAGTAACACAAACAGCAGCACCAGTGGTGATTCGTTTTAAAGTGGTTTCTGGTGTGTTCTCAAAGTCAACAACACATTGAATGTTTTGAAGCGTTGAACCGTCATTTAAAGCAATGAATTGGTTGTTTCTAAAAGTTCTAACCCAACCTTTAGCCGTAACTTCTTGTAATGTTTTCGTGTTGTTTAAAAGATCTTTAACTGATGTATGTTTCATTTCGTTACAATTTGTAATAAATATACGATTTTTATAATTTCTAAGCAATTATGCTTTTTTGTTTTTCAGAGTGCAAATATAAAACTATTCGTTATTGTTTGTATGGTCTTCGGCATCATCTTCTGCTAAAATATCAATTGATGGTTCCAAAAATTCTTGCTCATTGGCAATGGTTTTTTCTAACGAAAGCAATAAAGCCGGAAGCAAAATCAAATTGGACAACATAGCAAACAATAAAGTGGCGGCAACCAAGCTTCCTAAAGCAACGGTTCCACCAAAACTGGATAAGGTAAATACAGAAAATCCAAAGAAAAGAACTACTGAAGTATAAAACATACTAACTCCAACTTCTCTAACCGTATTATAAACCGATTTCTTGATGCGCCAATTGTTTGCTTTTAATTCTTGACGGTATTTGGCCAAAAAGTGAATGGTATCATCCACCGAAATACCAAAAGCAATACTAAATACCAAAATAGTGGATGGTTTTATAGGAATTCCTAAATAACCCATTAATCCCGCTGTGATGATTAACGGTAAAATATTGGGCAATAAAGAAATGATAATCATCTTAAAAGAACGGAACAAATACGCCATTAAAATCGAAATCAATAAAATGGCAAACAACAACGATAAGACTAAATTTTTCACCAAATAGTGAGTTCCTTTTTCAAAAACATAAGCTTTTCCAGTCATGGTTACGGTGTAGCGTTCTTCTGGGAAAAGAATGTCTATTTTTTCTTGTAAACGTTCTTCGATTTTCTTCATTTTGTCCGTACCAATGTCGCGCATGAAAGTAGTAACTCTTGCGTATTGACCCGTACTATCTACATAACTTTTCAGCATGTTTTCGCTTCCTTTTTGGGTTGAATTTTTGATGTAATTCAAAATAAAAGCTTCTTCTTGTTTGGTAGGTAATTCGTAATATTCAGGATTGCCGTTGTAAAACGATTGCTTGGCATATTTTACCAAATTCACTACAGAAACTGGTTTAGAAAGTTCCGGAATTTCTTCAATAGTTTCCTGTAACTCGTCGATTCTTTTCAAGGTTGCCATTTTCATTGCGCCTTTCGGACGTTTGGTATCAATCATGATTTCCAGTGGCATTACACCGTCAAATTCCTCTTCGTAGAATAAAATATCTTGAAAAAATCCCGCTTTTTTGGGCATATCTTCAATGATACTTCCTGAAATTTTAATTTGGAAAATACCAATAATTCCCGCTACCAAAACACTAATAGCCACAGTGTAAATCACCACATTGTGATGACGAATTGAATTTTCAATCCAAACCAAAAACGATTGGATGTAATTTTTACCCAAATGTGCCAAGTGTTTTTCCTTTGGCAACGGCATGTAACTATAAGCAATTGGAATAATAATCAAACACAAAATGAACAAAAACAAGATGTTCAACGAAGCTACAATACCAAATTCCGTCAACAATTCACTATCCGTAATAATGAAAGTCGCAAAACCAGCGGCTGTAGTTACATTGGTCATCAAAGTAGCGTTACCCACTTTCGAAATTACACGTTGGAGCGATTTGGCTTTGTTTCCGTGTTTCTTGATTTCTTGTTGGTATTTGTTGATTAAGAAAATACAATTGGGAATACCAATTACAATAATCAACGGCGGAATAATAGCTGTTAAAACCGTAATTTCATAGTTCAAAACACCCAAAGTTCCAAAAGACCACATTACGCCAATGGTTACAATCAACATCGAAATTAAAGTCGCTCTAAAACTTCTAAAGAAAAAGAAAAAGAGTAGGGAAGTAATACCAAGAGCCGCACCCACAAACAAGCCAATTTCGTCAATAATATTTTGCGAATTCAAGGTTCTAATGTAAGGCATTCCCGAAATTTTCAAGTCAATTCCTGTGGCATATTCAAAAGTTTTGATTCTGTCTTGATTCAGGTATTTGATGATGAATTCTTTTCTAGCTTGTGTATTTACAATTTTTTTATCCATGTAAATAGCAAAACGCACGGCACCCGATTCTTTATTGAATAAAACGCCTTCGTAAAAAGGGAGTTCATTGAAAAATTGGTTTTGTTTCTCGGCTAAATACGCATCGGATATTTTTTCAGAGTTTAAAAACGGCACCAATTTGAATTTCTGATTCAACGTATCTTTTTCTAATACTTTTAAATCTTCAATTGAAAGTGTGAGTTCAACGGATTTGTCTTTTTTAATTGGTGCAATAAAATCTTGCCAATGTTTTACGTTTTTTGCATTGAAAAATGCACTGTCTTTAAAGCCAATGACAATTAGATTACCTTCTTCTCCAAATTTATCTAGAAATTCGTTGTATTGTAAGTTGATTTCATGTTCATCGGGCAATAAATTGGCTTCAGTATAGGTGAAACGCATTTTATTCCATTGCGATGCCATAAAAACCGTCACCAAAGTTACCGCTAGTAACAAGATGATTCTATTTCGTAAAATTGTATTGGCTATAAAATTCCAAAAACTGGTGCTTAACCACTGTAACATGCTCCCAAAAATTTGGCGCAAAGGTACGATTTGAAATCTAGAATCTAGAATTAAGATTTTAGAATTTAGAAAAAGTTAAAAATAGTGTATTGAAATACAGTTTTTTTGGGCATTCCCACAAGGGTCGGGCTATCCGCACTCGCTTTTTATAAAAACTTTTGGTAGTTTTTTATAAAAGAGCTCAAACAAAGCTCCTATCCCTAATGCGAAAGTAGTTTTCAGGTGAAATTAACTTATAATTGGAGATTATTGATGAAAAGCTTAATATTGTGAATCAAAAACTGAATTGGAAATGACTGTGAAGATGTTTTTGGATGAGAATTTATAAAACCACGCGAAAGGATCTGCGCGAAAACGGTGAATTAGATATAAAATAATCGGAATGAAAAAAATTTCGTTAACTACAGAAAGAGAATCATTTGCTTCGTTTACTAGAATTATGGTAATATTTGTTCTAATTATTGCTTTAATATTTGGAATATATCTTAATAAAATTGGACTAATTATAATAAATGCTTTTTTTTTAATTATTATTTTACCATCAACTATTTATCGATATTATAAATTTAAAGAGATTAATTTTGATAGTCATTATTTATATTTTGATGAAAAAAAAATATTAATTAGAAATGTAAAAGAAATTGGTAATGGTTATATTATTTATATAAACAATAATAAGGAATTTAAAGTTTATTATAATTATAGTTTTTTTAATAAAAATTTAGAGAAACTTCGTGAAGTTCATAAAGCACAATCAACTATTTCTTAGAACTGAGAGCCCTCGCACCCGACCGCTCGGAATTATAAAACCCGACCGCTCGGATATCTCACCGCAACGATAGCGCGGAATTGCATTCCGTGCCCACAAAGTAAATAAAGAAGCATACTAGTAGTTAAAATAATTTTTATCTTTGACTATAAATTAAATGCCATGTCAACAAAATACAAAGCCACCACAACAGAGGATGCCTATTTTATTACTTTAACAATCGTAGGTTGGGTCGATGTTTTCACCCGATTAAATCAAAAATACATCATCACAGATTCTTTAAGACATTGCCAACAAAACAAAGGATTAGAAATTTATGCTTATTGTATCATGAGCAATCACATCCATCTATTTTGCAAAGCAACTAATGGATTTATCTTGTCGAATGTGATAAGGGATTTCAAAAAGTTTACCTCTAAAAAAATTATTCAAACCATCATCGATGAACCGGAAAGCAGAAGAGAATGGTTGTTAAACTATTTTCAGAAATCTTGCGAACATCTAAAAAGAGACCAACATTTTAAAGTTTGGCAAGACGGCTATCATGCAGAACATATTTATAGCAATTCATTTATAAAACAGAAAATTGAGTACATTCACAACAATCCTGTGAAAGAGAAAATTGTTACGCTTCCCGAAGATTATTATTTTAGTTCTGCTAGAAATTATGCGGATTTAGAAAGTGAATTGGAAATTGTTTTGTTAGAGTTATTTTGAAGTAGATTGTAGGCACGGAATGCAATTCCGCGCTATCGTTGTGTCTTAATCGATAAATTGTCGTGATTTATGGTATCGGAGATATTATTTTATCTCGACTGGTATATCTATATACATAATTCTAATCAATGTAATAGAATCAGTCTCATTTAATTTGTATTCTTTTATAAAACCTCTTAACTGTTTTTTCCCATAAGTTGAATATCCTATTTTTGCCGAAATACTATCATCTTTAAAATTACTTATTAAATATTTCTTATTGTTTAAATCACAAAAGCTTTGATCTATATCTGGGCTAATATATAAATCCGCATAAGAATTCTTATACAATTTATTGTACTTAAAATCAAACTTAATCTTTTCATTAATTTTAGCACTATTTATATACTTAACATTATAAAAATTTGATTTTTCAATAGAAATTTTCCCTTGATTATCAAAAATCTTTCCTTGGTTAAGATAACTTGAGTCACATATAATTTTATACTCCAATATCTTTTCAAGGCTTCTATTTGAATTAAAAAATTTCCATTCACCAATAAACCTATCTTTATATTTTAACCCCTCTGATTCTATATTTCCGTTTTTATAATAATTAACATATCTGTATGTAAAAGTATCAATCAAAAATTTTTTCGAAACTAGATTTTTATCTTTATAGATATATAAAGAATCCGCTAACTTATCATCATTAGTATAGAAAATCATTTGTTCAATTTTACCAGACTTATATATATATTTTACTTTTGTTGTCTCATTTTGACAACTAAATAAAATTAATAATAAAAATACTATGTTCTTATTCATTTCTATTTTTTTAAAGGTTTCCTGTGGATATACTAAAATAAGTCAACATTTTTACTTACTGTAAATTTACAACTCATCTAAATCCCCAAATCCAAAAAGTAAGAAATCTTAATCGATAAATTATCATCAAAACGGGGCAATTGGTACGGGCCGTATCTGAAAAAAGCCGTTATTCCTAAACCTTTGAAAATTTTGTTGGCTTCAATGCCGCTTTCGTAAAAACCTCTTTCTAAAGTATTGAACGGTAAACCAATGTGCTTTTCTGTGTTGTCCATTTCGCCCCAAGCCATTCGGGTAACTACAGAAAATTCAGGTGCAATCTTATAGGCTAAATTCACTTTGTTAAACGTGTGTCGCAATTGCAACGAAGCATAACGATTCGAGAAAAACTCGTTATAGTACATGGTTTCAAAACTGTTTTTTCCAGCAAAAGTGATACGTTGTAAAATAGCATCTCGGTTAATGTTGTTTGGCGCAATACTGTACATATGCGTCAACGGAATATCACCAAATGCCCAACCCGCTTGCAACAAAACCGAACTTTTATGACCCGATAAATACGGAATTTCATAGAACGTTTTAAAATCTACTTTGGTAAAAGTAAAATCATTTTCTACCACATCAGGCAAAGTTTGCATCACTTGAAACGAGAATTTCGGATGGCGTTTTTCGTTTTCAATCATACCCATTGGCGTTCGCATATAATTGCTAAACGGATTCCATTGGATAGCAAATTGAACGGATGTAATGTTGTAATCCGTATAAATTTTATTGTTGTTTACATAGGTGTATTCAAACAAAGGTTGGATATAGTTTTGTGAAACCGAAAAATACGAATTGGTTTTGGGCAGAATTTTACTTTCCAAACTCAACGCACTTGTTCTAATATTATAAAATGTAGAAATGTTAATTGGTCGCGGATCGTAAATTCGAAAGCGGCGCGAATCCGTTGCGAAACTCGTTTGTGCAATTTCTTCCAAATCATCCGAATAACTTGCCGTTACCCAAGTTTCAGATTTTTTATCTACCAAATACGATGGTGAAATGCCGTATTTGAATTCGCGATCTTTTAAGCCGTAAGCGCCGTAGAATCCAATTTTGTAATTTTCTGCTAGTTTGTTATTGGTAACACCACCAATTCCCAAGCGAAATCCTTCAAAATTATTGTATTTCACAATACTTCTCAAGTCCACATCAATCAAAGAAATTGGGAAATAACCGTTAATGATTTTTCTTCCCAAAAACAATTTGTGTTCAATTTTACTCGCCATCGACAAGCTATCTAACGAAATATACGTATTCGATTTGCGTTTGTCGTTGATATCTTTTGTAAATGGTGCCCAATATTTCTCAGGTTGTGAAAGACTACTTTCAGGAACTTCAATTTTAATTTTGGGTTCCGAAATCACAAAATTTGTATTAAATGCTACATCAAATGGAGTCGATTCGATAGTCAAATACGCTTGGTCACTAGCATTTTTACTGATGCCTTCTTCAATACTGTTGTTGAATTGAATGGTGCTGCCCAAAATCTTCAAATCATCAGTATTGGTTCCTTTTTGCACGTTGAACACTGTTTTTTCGGGAAACCAAATTTGATGTTCTTTCAAATATTTGAAGTCGTAATAGGCATTAATGTTCACAATTCCGTACACGCGGTAATGCGCTTTGGCAACGGCAAAAGTAGCAGCGTCTACATAAAGCAAACCTCTTAAACGATTGGCTCTAAGTTTTTTTGGTTGGAAATAAATGCGATATACTTTTCTATTATCAATTGTGGTAGAATCAATCAACGTGTAATTATATAATTTTCTTCCAAAGTTTGAAATCGGGTTTTGCATAGGAGTTTCCAAAATTTCAAACGGATTTTCATATACGGAATAAGAAACCAAATGCAATCCCAAATATTCATACAAAGGTTGCTTGAAACCTGCCATTCTACTAGCTAAAATGGTTTCTTTTGTTCCTTTTTCGTTGTGTTGAATCAGGTTGACTTTTTCGGTTTGGTAAATGTGATTTTTTTCTACCAATTTTTTAAAACGGTAGTTCGAAGAATCCAATTTTATTTTTTGTTTTCCAAATAAATTGCGCTTGTAAATGGTATCAATTTTACTCGAAATACTATCCGGATTGGCAGAAACTTTCAGGTATTCGTAGTTTTTGTATTCGAAACTTTTAAAAACGTGTTCGGGTTGGTTTTTTTTCTTGTTGTCAATTACTTTTTTGATGATGGTATTGACTTTTTGATGGGTATACAATTCTGCTTTTCGCTCTTTGCTATTGGTAATTAATTTGATTAACAATAAAGCAGTCGATTTTTTAGCATAAGCTGATTTATCGTAGTAGCCTTTATAAGAAGCGATAATTGGTTTTTCAAATACGATTACATCAACAGCAAATTTTCCTTCCCAATCCGTTGTAATGGTTTTTCCATCATGCGTAATTTTAGCAAATGCAATTGGAATAGTGGTGTCAAAGTCAATCACTTGACCTTTGATTTTGGTTTGTGAAAAAAGAAAATTGCTTATAAAAAGCGTAGCAAAAAGCCAAAAATATTTCATGTAACCGTTTGATTTGCTACAAATATATTCAAAATAAAAATCCCGAGTGGTGGTTAGGGTATTTTTTGTGGTTTTTTCTGTTTTTAGAATGAGATTTTGGGTTTGATGGATTTGATGGAAACTTGTTAGTTTCTGGCGGAGTTGTGTACTCCATTGTGTGAAGTTTTATAAAATTTCGTTTATTTTTTTATATACATTTTCAATTCTTTCGTTATCTACTTCTCCATCATGATTATTATCACCATATTCAAGTCCTACTTCTATGTAGTTTTTTAATAGTTTCCTTTCAGCAGAGTTTAGATTTCTTGTAAGCTCAATGAATTTTTGTTCACCAATTCTATTTATAATTTGAGTAAGTACAAAACCTAAGTCATATGATGATTCACCATCAACTTTATCAGTCAGTTTGATAAAATCTTTTAATGTATTTTGTTCATACTTTAGTGATGATTTTATCACATTTCTAACTTTTCTGTCTAAAAAATCTTCTCTAATTTGGATAGAATATGGTATTTTAATTCCTTCATACTCTTTAACAGACAACCTAAAATAATTGTTGTCAAACAACAAAAAATTAAAATTTTTATATGCATTTTTTCTATAATTTCACTTAACTTAAAATATGTCTTTTAAAAATCAAGCGCATCCACCCATTTTAGGTATACATTTAACAAACACCAACTCTATCTTTCTCAAAAATAACAAAAATCATTCAAACCCTTAAAATTTAATTCCCCTTAATTTCTTAATGGTTCAAAAAACCTTCAAAAAATTCCAAAAAAAATCCCGAAAAACATTCGGGATTAGAACTTATACTTTCATGATTTCCGCTTCTTTAACAGCTAAAATTTCATCAATTTTTTTGATAAAAGCATCCGTTAATTTTTGGATATCATCTTCTGCTTTTTTGCAAATGTCTTCAGCAGTTCCGTTTTTTTCTTCTTTTTTAATGTCTGTATTAGCGTCTTTTCTGTGGTTTCTAATACCAATTTTAGCATCTTCCGCTTCCGCTTTAGCTTGTTTTACTAAGTCGCGTCTTCTTTCTTCCGTTAAAGCAGGAATATTGATGATAATATTTTCACCGTTGTTCATTGGGTTTAAACCTAAATTAGCAATCATAATTGCTTTTTCAATAGGTTGTAACATGTTTTTTTCCCAAGGCGTAACTGTCAATGTTCTTGCATCAGGAGCGTTAATGTTAGCAACTTGAGATAACGGTGTTTGTGAACCATAATAATCCACAAAAACACCGCCCAACATCTGTGGCGTAGCTTTTCCAGCTCTAATGTTTAAAAATTCTTTTTCTAAATGCGCCACAGATCCTGTCATAGCTTCTTTTGCGCTGTCTAAAATAAAATTAATTTCTTCTGTCATATCACTTTGGATTTTAGATTTTCAGATATTGGATTTTCAGAAATACCTTAAATCAATATTTTATTTATTCTAATTTTTTTAGTCTAATCTCTATCTTCTAAATAGTAACAGTTGTTCCAATAGTTTCTCCTTCGCAAACTTTCAATAAATTACCATCTTTATTCATATCGAATACAATAATAGGTAATTTATTTTCTTGACTCAATGTGAAAGCTGTGGTGTCCATTACATTTAATCCTTTGGCTAAAACATCTTCAAACGAAATGTAATCAAACTTCACCGCATCAGGATATTTCTCTGGATCCGCATTGTAAACTCCATCTACGCGAGTTCCTTTTAAAATTACATCAGCTCCTACCTCAATTCCTCTTAAAACGGCAGCTGTATCGGTTGTGAAATACGGATTTCCTGTTCCTGCACCAAAAATCACAATTCTACCTTTTTCTAAATGGCGTGTAGCTCTTCTTTTGATATAAGGTTCAGCAATAGCTTCAATTTTTAAAGCAGTTTGTAAACGGGTTTGCATTCCAGCTTCTTCTAAAGCGCCTTGTAATGCCATTCCGTTAATCACTGTGGCAAGCATTCCCATATAATCACCTTGTACGCGATCCATTCCATTACTTGCTCCCGCAACTCCTCTAAAAATATTTCCACCTCCAATAACAATAGCAATTTCTATGCCTTTATCGTGAATTTGTTTAATTTCTTGCGCATATTCGGCTAAGCGTTTTGGGTCAATTCCGTATTGTCTATCGCCCATTAAAGCTTCACCACTTAATTTTAAAAGAATTCTATTGTATTTCATTCCGGTTTATTTTTTTTTTTTGAAAAAGGAGTCATGCTGTCGCAAGCTCAAGTCATTTGTTGTGTTTTTTTGTATGAGCAAGTTGCTACTTTTTTATACAATTTCGATGCAAATATAGTTAAAACGCTTTTTTCTGAAAATAATGTTGGGTAAAATTATAAATTCCAATTTTCATGCGAGCGTTTGGCTTCTAGATAACCAATTTCAAATAAGACATCCATCTTGGATTTGTTGGTTTCAAATGTACTATAATCGGCTAGTTCTTTAGGTTCAATTACCCAATCACATAAGCTGAATTTTTGGTAATTGTAATTGGCATACAACAAATCAAAAGCTCTGCTAGTAACTGATTTTATCGATTTTAAGTCGTGTGCTTCTATATTCTGAATGGGGCTCACATAAATACCAATCATAGTATCGCATCTGCCTTGTAATAAATCCGTTGGGAAATGATTCAAAATGCCACCATCGCTATATAATTTTCCATTAATTTCATAAGGTGATAGCATTCCTGGAAACGAAGAGGAAGCCAAAATAGCATCAGAAAGTTTAGTCTCATTGCCAAAAACTTTTAGTTTACCTTTCACTAAATCGGTTGCTGTGATGTGAACTGGGATTTTTAAATCGCCTATTTTAGTTTCTTTTAAAATCGATTCAAAGTCTTTCTTGAAGGATTCCGAATCAATAATTCCCGCTTTTTTGAACGTGAAATGCTTCCAATGAAAAAAGTAAATCGACTTAAAAAATTCCAAAATTTCTTCTGGTGATTTTCCAAAAGCATACAATCCGCCTACGATTGCACCAGCACTTGTTCCTGCCACGCAACAAGCTTCAATCCCTTTTTCAGATAAAAATTGAAGCGCTCCAGCTTGCGCAATGCCTTTAGAGCCACCGCCAGAAAGCACAATTCCAATTGATTTTGATGCTAAATCCATTTGTAACATTTCTTACATTTTAATTTCAAAAATAGCATTAAATTTGTCAAAAAAAGTTAAGAAGATGATAAATGCAATAAAACAAGCTTTAGCCAATGGCTTTTCTTATGAAAATTACCGCAAACACGTTACGGAATTAATCACTAAAGGTTTGTCAACGGGTCATACGCAATCGGAAGATTTATTGAAATATTCCGAATTGAATGAATCCCGCATGAACCGATTAGAAAAAACGATTCAAGTTACGGATGAAGTGAAAGCTAAATTAGAAAACTTAGATAAAAAATACATTTGGTTGGTATTAAGTGAAGGTTGGTGTGGCGATGCAGCCCAAATTCTTCCTGTAATTCACAAAATGGCTGAAGTAGCAGAAAATGTGGAGTTAAAAATTGCTTTACGTGATGACAATGATACTTTAATGCAACATTTCTTAACCAATGGAGGAAAAGCAATACCAAAATTAATCGTTTTAGATGCTGAAACTTTAGAAGTTGTAGCCGATTGGGGTCCAAGACCAACAGGAGCCAAACAATTGATATTAGATTACAAAGCCGCTCACGGAGTGGTAGACGAACCAGCTAAAATTACATTACAAAAATGGTATTTGAACGATAAAGGAATTTCCATTCAGAATGAAATTGTGGAAATGCATGAACGTGTTTTAAGTTAATTTTTCAGGAACATAGATAGAAGAAATTTAAAAAATTAAAATAATCTTTCCGCTATTAGCTAAATAAAATTCTAGAAAAAACACAGATTAAAAAATTTTAAAAATTGCCTAAATTTCTTCAATCTGTGTTCCTAGTCTTTTTTTAGACTTTTGAGTTTGGAATTTGGGATTTTTATATTGGGATTTTTATTCAATGGTTCCAATAATCCTCAACTTATCAGAAGTAGAAATACCACCAGGATTACAACCCAATTGTCCTTCAGGAATTTCCATGTTTAATTTTTGGTAATAGTCAGCCCAAACTTCAAAATACGCATTGGATTTTGGTGATTTGAAAGTCATTGGGAATAAATCAAACAACGGCTTTTTGTACGCATGAAGAAACGCGTCATAAATTAATTCCGAGCAATAGTATTTGCCGTTATCATATAGATATTCATCGTCATAAGGAACGCCAACTTGCTGTAACGAAAACGCAACAGCTTTTGGAATATATTTTCGGTATTTTCTCTTTAGTCTTCCAATGTACATCGGTTCATTGGTATAGGTTTTGAAGGTTTCGTAAGGCGTAATTTTTACGGCTTCACCAGCAGCTTCAATGACAAAAATCGAATCATTTATAATATAAACCATTCCCAAATGACTGAAATCTTTTCCTTGATAGCCTTCGGTAACTTCATTAATGGCTTCGCACAACGGACCGCAATTCATCGATTGAAACAATAAATCGCCAGTTTTTAGTTTCACGTTTTGGGAGAAACTTAAGAGCGAAATGAATAATAATGCAATTGTTGTTGTTTTCATTTTAAAAAGATACTAAAGCAAATCCAATACTTATACTTCCTTGACTATTGTCGTTTAACCGAATGCCATAAGACACAATTTCTAAAAATAGTTGCAATTCGGATGCTTCTAAATTCAATTTTACTCTTTTGAAAGTTCCCGACAAATCGCCTCTTCCAATAGCGAAAGCGTGACCTAGCCCAACATCAATTCCAATGCGCGTTTCTTCCCCTACTTTTGGCATGATTCGTAAGTTGGAAAAAACAGGAGCTACTACTAATTTTTCTGAAAGTTTCATGCCAATTCCAGTATTGGCACTAATTCCTAACCATTGGTTGAAATGAATTCCGTAGCCAAAATTACTGTTCACACCATCAGGAAGAAACCAGCTGTCATTAGTGTTTCCATCAGGAAATACTTCGCCACGGTTTTTGTTTCCTTGCAACGGTAACGAAATTTCAAATTGAGTAAACGTGATTTTTTTGTTTGTTGGAAAATCATTTGAATCATTTAATGTAATCTCAACTTGAGCAAATGATACATTGAAAAGGAATAGGATGAAAAGCGAGAATATATTTTTCAAGTGGATTATATTTTAATTTTTCTAATAGTTTTAATGTGTTTAGGCGAATGGCTTCCGTGAAAAGCTCTTAAAACTTCAATTCTATTGGCGCGAATTCTGTAAATAATCAAATACGAACCTAGAATAATGTTGCGATACATTTTAGTTTTGGTTTCCAAATGGCGACATTCAGGATGAAGAAGGTATTCGGTTTCGAGTTTTTCGATGTATTTATATATTTCAGAAATGAATTCAGAGGCTAACCTTTCGCCAAATTCAGCTAAACCGTATTCATAAATATCAATCAAATCAAAATTATCAAACGGATAGGAAGTAACTACTTCTTTCTTTCTGATTTCCATTTTTCAAATTTCTCTTTAGATTCTTCAACAGTTAAAAACGGACCATTTTCCGCTTCTTTGATCAAGTCAGCGAATGCTTTTTGAGACATGGGTTTGCCTGGAATGGCTAAGTTTTTATTTTTTTTATCTGCAGTTTTCATTGGAAAAGAAATTTATGCTACGTAAAAATAAGAAATAATTTGGTTCTAAACTTCAGATTCAGACTATTTTAACTTAGTGTTTCTTCAAAATCTTCAGGAGAAATTCCGTTTTCAACTGAATAATCACCAATTTTTGTGCGTCGAAGCGCTGTTAAATGTCCGCCTGATTGTAATGCCAAACCAAAATCATATGCCAAAGAACGAATGTAAGTTCCTTTACTGCATTTCACTCTAAAATGGATTTCTGGCAAAGCAATTCTGGTAATTTCAAATTCGTATATGGTAGTTTTTCTAGATTGAATTTCTACTTCTTCGCCAGCTCTTGCGTGTTCGTACAAACGTTTTCCGTCTTTTTTGATAGCTGAAAAAACAGGTGGTTTTTGGTCGATTTCTCCGGTAAATTGCGTTGTGGTTTCTAAAATCAATTCATCAGAAATATGTTCTGTTGGAAAAGTAGCGTCAATTTCGGTTTCTAAATCGTAAGATGGTGTTGTAGCTCCAACGAAAATGGTTCCCGTGTATTCTTTTTCTTGTGCTTGAATTTCGGTGATTTTCTTGGTGAATTTCCCCGTGCAAATGATCAATAAACCAGTGGCTAAAGGATCTAAAGTTCCAGCGTGACCAATTTTGAATTTCTTGGGTAAATCGTATTTGCGTTTTAAAATGTATTTCAATTTATTCACCGCTTGAAACGACGACCATGTCAACGGTTTGTCAATTAAAAGTACTTTTCCAGCTAAAATTTCTTCACTTGTCATGTTTTAAAGAGCTAAACCGATGATTATTGCTGCTAGACCTACAACCAAGCAATAAATAGAAAAATATTTTAGTTTACTGTTTCTAACCAATTTAACCATCCAGCTGCAAGCAAACAAACCAGCAACAAATGCGGCTAAGAATCCGGCAGATAAGTAGCTAAAACTGGATTCGTTATAAACCAATTCACCACTCATAATATCTTTGGCAATTTTACCAAAAATCAACGGAATAACCATTAAAAAAGAGAAACGAGCGGCTTTGTTTTTGTCAACACCCAATAAAACCGAAGTGGATATCGTTGCTCCCGATCGAGAAATTCCAGGAAGCATTGCAATAGCTTGGGCGATTCCAATAATGAATGCATTTTTAAAACTAACAGGTTGTAAAGTGTTTTTTGACTTGTCAGCAAAGAATAGTAAAACAGCTGTTACAATTAACATGAATCCAACAAAAATCACATTACCATTAAAAAGTTGTTCCAATTCTCTCTCAAATAATAATCCAATAACTACTGCTGGAATCATGGAAAGAACAATCTTTAATGAAAATTGAAAAGATTCATTCCATTTAAATTGAAACAAACCAGTAATGATTTCTATAATATCTTTTCGAAAAACGACAATAGTGCTTAATGCCGTAGCAAAGTGAACAACAACGGTGAATAATAATCCTTCTTCAGGCACTTTATCTTCACCTAATATAGCTTTTGCAAGTTCTAAATGTCCACTTGAAGAAACAGGTAAAAATTCGGTCAACCCTTGGATAATTCCTAAAAGAATAGCTTCTAAAACGCCCATGAATTATTTTTTCTCCTTTTTGAAAATCGAGTAAATCACTACTGCAAAACCTAAGATGACTACAGTTGGTGCCAAACGAATGCGTCTGAAACTAAACAATTCTTCTTCATTGAATACATTTGGATCTTCACTTCCGCCACCGCTCATTAGTAAAAAACCAAGCGCAATTACAGCAATACCAATTAATAAAAAAGTATAGTTTGCTTTATTAAATAAGAATTCAGGTTTGTTGTTTTCGTTTTTCATTTTTATGTTTTTTAATTCACTGAACACTAGTATAAATCGTCTGTTCTAAGATTCAAGAAACGTTGGGTTGCAAAAAAGGTACTAATCCAAGTAATGGTAATTCCAATAGCTAAAATTCCTCCAAAGACAATTCCAATAGAAATATAATCTTTAGCAATCCCTAAACTTGGAAAAACACCATCTACATAATGAATCATTCCTAAAAGTGCAATAATAGCTAATACCGAACCAATTAATCCCAATTTAATGCTTCTCCAAATAAACGGTTTTCTGATGAATGATTTTGTTGCACCTACCATTTGCATCGTTTTAATCGTAAATCGGTGCGAATAAATCGAAAGTCGAAGTGAACTATTGATTAGCAACATCGCGATTACGGCTAAAAATCCGCTGATGATTAAAATCCACATACTGATTTTTTTGATGTTGTTGTTCACCAAATCTACCAATTGTTTGTCGTAGATGATTTCGGCAACGTATTCGTTTTTCTTGATTTCGTTTTCGAATTTTTTGATGCTATCGGCTATTACATAATCGCCTTTTAAATGAATGTCAAACGAGTTTTGCAACGGATTGAATCCTAAAAATTCCATAAAATCCTTCCCAACAATATCTACATTGTGTTTGGCAGCGCTATCTTTATGAACGAAAGCATATTCTTTGATGAATTTTGAATTTTTCATTTGTGTATCGAAAGCATTCAAAACACTGTCTTTTGCTTCATTTTTAAAGAAAACCGTCATTGGGATATTTTCTTTAAAATCATTCGTCATTTTTTTAGAATTAATTACGAATAATCCTAAAGTTCCCAATAGGAATAAAACTAAAAAAATACTTAAAACTACCGAAAAGTAAGATGAAATTAATCTCCTTCTGTTGTAATTTTCAAATGATGATGCCATAGAATCCGAATTAAGCCGTAAAAATAGTAAACAAATTTTGTTTATATAGAATATAACTGTAAAGTTTTAACTTTAGTATTATAAAATGTATTTTTGCACCGAAAAAAATAGTAGTCAGTCGCAGTCGCAGTCATCAGTAATTCAAATTGAGGCTAAAAACTGAGACTGAAAACTGAGACTGAAAACTAAAATATGAAGTACTTCCATAACGAAATCGAAGCCAAATGGCAACAATATTGGGCAGAAAACCAAACTTTTGCTGCTAAAAATAATTCCGAAAAACCTAAATATTATGTATTAGACATGTTTCCTTATCCTTCTGGTGCTGGGTTACACGTTGGGCATCCGCTAGGTTATATTGCTTCTGATATTGTGGCACGTTATAAAAGACATCAAGGATTTAATGTGTTGCATCCGCAAGGGTATGATTCATTTGGTTTGCCAGCGGAACAATATGCGATTCAAACGGGGCAACATCCTGAAAAAACAACTCGTGAGAACATTTCGCGCTACCGTGAGCAATTGGATAAAATCGGATTTTCGTTTGATTGGAGTAGAGAAGTACGCACATCAAATCCTGATTATTACAAACATACACAGTGGATTTTCATTCAATTATTCGAATCTTGGTACAATAAAACTACGGATAAAGCAGAAAGCATTTGCACGTTAATTCAAGAATTTGAGAAAAACGGAAATGCGAATGTTAATGCGGTTTGCGATGATAATGTTGCGCCATTTTCAGCAGAAGATTGGAATGCATTTTCTTCTGAACAACAACAAAAAATCTTATTACAATATAGATTAACGTATTTAGCCGAAACCGAAGTAAACTGGTGTCCGGCTTTAGGAACAGTTTTAGCCAATGACGAAATTGTAAACGGCGTTTCAGAACGTGGCGGACATCCTGTAATTCGTAAAAAAATGACGCAATGGTCGATGCGAATTTCAGCTTACTCGGAGCGTTTATTACAAGGTTTAGAAACCATCGATTGGAGCGAATCCATCAAAGAATCACAAAGAAACTGGATTGGAAAATCAGTCGGAGCTGCTGTGACTTTCAATTTGAAAAATCATGATGCAGTAATCGAAGTATTTACAACGCGTCCTGACACCATTTTCGGAGTAACGTTTATGACGTTAGCGCCAGAACACGAATTGGTTACTCAAATTACAACTCCAGAACAAAAAGCAGCGGTTGACGCTTACATTGAAGCTACTGCAAAACGTTCGGAAAGAGAAAGAATGGCAGATGTTAAAACCATTTCAGGTGTGTTTACTGGAGCTTATGCTGAACATCCTTTTACTAAAGAACCTATTCCAGTTTGGATTGGTGATTACGTGTTAGCAGGTTATGGAACGGGTGCGGTAATGGCGGTTCCATGTGGCGATGAGCGTGATTATGCGTTCGCGAATTTCTTCAAAGGAACACACGGTATGCCAGCAATTAAAAATATTTTCAATCAAGATATTTCAGAAGCGGCTTTTGGAGAAAAAAGTGGTTTCGAATTAGTAAATTCGGATTTCTTAAACGGATTGGATTACAAAAACGGAACGAAAAAAGTCATCGAAGAATTAGAAAAAATTGGAGCTGGAAAAGCTAAAGTAAATTACCGTTTACGTGATGCCGTTTTCTCTCGCCAACGCTATTGGGGCGAACCATTTCCAGTATATTACGTGAATGGTTTACCACAAACAATTGACAAAAAACACTTGCCAATTGTTTTACCAGAAGTTGAAAAATATTTACCAACCGAAGACGGCCAACCACCATTAGGAAACGCAACCGTTTGGGCTTGGGATAGTGTTAATAATAAAGTAGTTTCAAACGACTTACTTGTCAATTCGAGCGGAGTCGAGAACCAAACGGTATTTCCATTGGAATTGAACACCATGCCAGGTTGGGCGGGTTCTTCTTGGTATTGGATGCGTTACATGGATGCTCAAAATGAGAACGATTTTGCTAGCGAAGACGCATTAAAATACTGGGAAAATGTAGATTTATACATTGGAGGAAGCGAACACGCAACCGGACATTTATTATACTCTCGTTTTTGGAACAAATTCTTAAAAGATAGAGGTTACGCACCAACGGAAGAACCATTCAAAAAACTGATTAATCAAGGGATGATTTTGGGAATGAGTGCGATTACACTAAGAGTTCAAGCTTCAATTTATATGAATGGTGAAACTAAAAAGGATTCAACTGGAAGGAGTGTTGTTGAACTTAAAGAATTATTAATGAGGTCAAATGTTAATAATTTATACGTTTCTAAAGACATACTTGAAGAAGCATTTGGTGGTAAGAATTTTAAGTTTACTATTAATGAGTTTGGGAATTCAAAAAGCCAAGATCTAGAACATAAAAATATTTTATTCGAATTTGTGATGAATAATTTTGGTTTCGATCAAAGCTCAATTCAGTTAGTTAATGAAAATAAAGCTACGTTGCTTTATGAAATTTCACCAATTAGAATAGATGTTAATAATGTTGGTTTTTCTGATGAAATTATTGATTTTGAAAAGTTAAAATTCTGGAACGAATTTAAAAATGCTACTTTCTTGATGAATGATAAGTTTATTGTTCATAGAGAAATTGAAAAAATGTCAAAAAGATGGTTAAACGTAGTCAATCCAGATGATATTTGTAATGAATATGGTGCCGATACCTTGCGTTTGTATGAAATGTTCTTAGGGCCATTAGAGCAAGCAAAACCTTGGAACACAGCTGGAATTACTGGTGTTTCTGGTTTCTTGAAAAAATTATGGAGATTATACTTTGATGATAATGGTTATGTAATTGTAAACGACGAACCAACCGCAGAAATGTATAAGTCATTACACAAAACCATCAAAAAAGTTACGGAAGACATCGAGAATTTCTCCTTCAACACGTCGGTTTCTCAGTTTATGATTTGCGTAAACGAATTGCAACAATTAAAATGTAATCACAGAGCTATTTTAGAGCCATTAGCTATTTTAGTTTCGCCATATGCACCACATATTGCAGAGGAATTATGGAGTGCTTTAGGTTACGAAGGTTCTGTTGCAACGGTAGCTTTTCCAATATTTGAAGAGAAATATCTGATAGAATCTGAAAAAGAATACCCAGTTTCGTTCAATGGAAAAATGCGTTTTACAATTAAATTACCATTGGATTTAACCAAAGAGCAAATTCAAGAAATTGTTTTAGCGGATGAAAGAACGATTACGCAATTAGCAGGAAATACACCTAAGAACATTATTGTTGTCCCTGGTAAGATTATTAATTTGGTAGGGTAGAACTATGGTTAGCAATAAATATTTTGTAATCTTTTCGATTCTGAGCTTTCTGTTTTCATTTTCGCAAGAAAGAGACACAATTAACTTTGAAGACGATTATCAAATAAAGATTTTTGTTGGTACAGGAGCTTTATATAATCCAAATTATAACATAAATTCTTATTTGGAAAAAAATGGAATTGTTGCTTTGAATTCGGTTGAGATAAACTTCACAACTGGCCTTAACTTCTATAATGAAATTTTAGATATTGACCTAGGCTATGAAATGTTTGCAGGTGGAAATAGCAATGAAATAACAAAATATAGAACAATTTCAAATGGAGTTAAATTAAGAGCACATTACGTTTTTTTAAATACATCAAAAGTAGGTTTAGGAGCAGGTTTTAATATTGGATATAATAAAAGGAAATTAGCTTTATTTTGGAAAGATTATAACGTTGATTTTGAAAATTTAGAATCAGGAATAAATGGAAATCAACTTACAATGTTTATTGAAAAAGCATTTTTGGGACCTTCAGTTTCTTTTAAAATTAAAGATGTTGGGAGAAGGCATCAACAAACTAAGTTCACATTAGCTTATGAATTTGCATTAAATAACAAAGAGTGGGAATCTGATTTTTTTAATTTAACCAATACGATTAGAGAAACTAACTCTCGACAAATTATTTTGAATGTTACATTTGGACTCTGATTAAGCAGCTTTAAAATATCTCAAATCCCAAATGTAAAAATTTGGGATTTTTTATTTTTCGTATCTTTAGCTTTTAAACCCTATTTATGGATTGGTCAGCATTTGATTTTTGGAAATTTTTAGCTGGATTAGGCATCTTTATGTTTGGTATGTTTCTATTGGAAGAAGCTATCAAGCAACTTTCGGGAAAAGCATTTAAATCGTTAATTCGAAGATCTACTACTGGGAAAATCAAATCGGTGTTGACAGGATTTTTTTCTACAGCAGTTTTGCAAAGTAGTTCAGCGGTTTCTTTAATGACATTGACTTTTGTTGGTGCTGGAATTATCTCCATGCAAAATGCCATTGGCGTAGTTTTGGGAACCAATTTAGGAACAACTATTACCAGTTGGTTAGTGGCAACCGTCGGGTTTAAAATCAATATTGAGGGTATGTTTCTGCCGTTGTTAGGCATTGGTGGCTTGGGATTGATTTTTTTGTCTTCTTCGGTTCGATATTCAGGAATTAGTAAATTGTTGGTTGGACTAGGCTTTTTGTTCATGGGATTGGATTACATGAAATTGAGCGTAGAATTTTTCACCGCTAGTATAGATTTAGCAACTTTACCGCATTATGGTTTGTGGTTTTATGTGTTATTGGCTATAATTTTAACGGCCATTATGCAATCCAGTTCGGCTACCATTGCTATTGTTTTAACGGCGTTGCATTCGGGTTTAATGACTTTTGATGAAGGTGCAGCGATGGTTATTGGGGCTAATATTGGAACAACGGCAACGGTGATGTTGGGAGCTGTTGGAGGAATAAATATCAAAAAGCAAGTTGCTTTTAGTCATTTGGTGTTTAATTTTTATTCTGGAATTTTAGCGTTTTTGTTGCTTCCTATTCTTACTAAATTGATTTTTATATTTATTGATGATTCCAAAAATATAGTTTTAGGAATCACCATTTTTCACACCATGTTTAATTTGATTGGCGTGTTGTTGTTTTTGCCTTTTATCCCAATTTTTGTGAAATGGGTGGCAAAGGTTTATCCAGAAAAAGAAACGGGTCATTTGAATCATATTAGCTCAGTTTCTTTAGATTTGCCTGAAGCAGCAGTGGCAGCGGCGAAACAAGAAACGGATATGGTTTACAATGAAACTTTGTTTTGGTTGAATGAAGTGCTGAAAAACAATAAAACGGAAACTGAAACAGAGAAAACGACCATTTTTAGACGAATAATTCCTTCCAAAAGTAGTGGTAAGCAAATTACATTTGAAGATTTACAGTTAAAATACAGAACCATTCTAACTTTTACAGCCCAAATTTCTTCCGATGGATTAGAAGAAGTGGATAAGAAAATGCTAAATACCATCATTCAAAAAGTGATGATTTTGTCGCAGATTACCAAAACTATTGCGGGTATTGCCGTTGATATAGAAGAATTGGAACAAACTAATAATGCCAATGTGTCAGCTGTTTTTAGTAAAATTGGCGGAAATGTCAAAGAATATACAGCTATTTTACAGAAACCATGCGAAAATGAAGTGTATATTTTGCTTCGAGAACAATTGAATCATGATTATAAAGAAATAGTTGAAAAAATCACTTATTTCATTGATAATAAACTGATTAAAGAGAAGCACATTTCTACACTTTTAATAGTGAATGGTATTGTGGCGCAATCGATTCGACAATTGATTCGTCATTTAGAAGATACGATTTAATAAAATTTTAGGAAGTCATTAATAGAATTTGGTGCAAAATTTGCTTTATATTTGAGAAATAAATTAAAAGATTAAAAAAATGGATTTTACTTATTTAATAATAATTGGTGCAATTGCTTTGTTCAGTTGGTTAGTAAGCGCTAGACTGAAAAGTAAATTTGAGCAGTATTCGAAAATTAGTCTTCGTAACGGAATGAGCGGAGCAGAAATTGCTGAAAAAATGTTAGCCGATCACGGAATCTCTGATGTGAAAGTAATTTCAACAGCAGGAAGATTAACCGATCATTACAATCCAATGGATAAAACGGTAAATTTATCAGAGGCGGTTTATAACCAAAGAAATGCTGCTGCTGCTGCCGTTGCTGCTCACGAAGTGGGTCATGCGGTGCAACATGCGCAAGCGTATAGTTGGTTAACCATGCGTTCAAAAATGGTTCCTATGGTGAATATTTCCTCAAATTTATCTCAATGGTTAATTATGGGTGGTTTGATTTTAGGGTTTGCCTCTAAATCAGGGATTGGATTTTACGTAGCGGTTGCAGGTTTAATTTTAATGGCAATTGCAACTTCTTTTAGTTTCATTACCTTGCCAGTTGAATATGATGCAAGTAATAGAGCTTTAGCTTGGTTAAAAAACAAAAACATGTTGGGTCAGCAAGAATATGCTGGCGCAGAAGATGCTTTAAAATGGGCTGCAAGAACTTATGTTGTAGCTGCTTTAGGTGCTTTGGCTTCGTTATTGTACTGGGCATTTAGAGTTTTTGCTTCGAGAGATTAATTCAAATTATAAGTTCAGTATAGAAAGTTCGCTCTTTGTAGCGGACTTTTTTTGTTTTCTTTTTTTTCAGTTTATTAAAATTTTTTCTAACAATTTGTTGCAAATATGTTAAAAAGACAATAAAAATAGTTAAACAATTCAAAAAACACTACTTTTAAAATGATTAAAAAATAGATTTAATGAATAAATACAATTTGTTCATTAAAAAAATCAAATTACTAATTGCCCTAAATCTAGTAAAATGAAACAAACTTACTTAAAACCAAATTGGTTACTATTGCTATTTGTAATGATTTCCACAATGATTTCCGCTCAAAATGATGAGGTTGTGAAGGAATATTTATTTTCAGGAAAAAAGATAGAAAATAAATTCAATACGATGCTTGATAAAGCTACAGTTTTTCAAGAGTATAAACTTGTTAAATCTGAAGTTTTGGATGATTTCCGACTTAGTTTTTCTTCGTTTTTAGATAAATCAAATGAGAATTTTGGAACTTTAAATTCAAAGTTAGAAGAAAAAGATGTTGCGATTAGTAATTTGAATTCTGAAGTAATTTCACTTAAGAATGAAAACCTTAATTTAAACAATTCAGTTGCAACTATTTCGGTTTTTGGAATTAATTTAGAAAAAGGAACTTATAATTTTTTGATGTGGTCGATTTTGATGCTTTTTGGTTTCGTTGCTTTTTATTTTGCTTATCGTTTTAAATTGGCAAACGAAATTACCAAAAATTCCAAAATTATTCTAGCAGAAGTAGAAGATGAGTATCAACTATTTAAACAAAAGTCAATAGAGAGAGAGCAAAAGCTACGACGTCAATTGCAGGATGAAATAATTAAATGTAGAGAATTAAAAGATGTTTCATAATGAAACAAAAAACCAATCATAATTGATTGGTTTTTTGTTTTAGCTACTAATGTTATTTGGGTTGTAACCTAAATAAGAGACTTCGTGCTCTTTAAAAACGACACCATATTCTTCGAGTTCTTTAAGAATTGGATTGTAAACTTCTTTAGTCATTGGCAATTGAACACCAGGAGTTTTTATTTCACCATTTAAAATTTTAAGTGTTGCAATTGCAACTGGAAGACCAACTGTTTTTGCCATGGCAGTATACGTTTGGTCATCCCCAATGCAAACCATAGTAGAGTCAATTTGTTTTTTCTCACCATTTAGTTCGTAACCAAATTTATGATACATTACAATCATGTCTTTGTCTTCTGGTTCTAAAGCCCAACTTTCACTAAGTATTTTTTCTAAAATTTGAGCAGGTGTCGCATTTTTTAATCCTACTTTTTTATCACCATTAAATAAGCCGATCTCTACTAATTTATCCCAAATAATATCGTCTTGGTCAATTTTTTGTGCATGACGCAATTTTATTTCAACCGTATCTGTTGGGTGATAGGGTAAAAAGGAATTCGTGAATTCTCTATAAGTCATGTTTTCAGAATCATCAATAGTATAGGAGTCATCTGTCATGCCAAGTTGCACTAAAATATCCCATGCTCTAGAATAACCAACTCTTCTAATGGTTCCTCTAAAAACAGTAAGTGCATCTTCTAAACCATATACACTTCTGTATTTTAAAGAATCTCTGTTGGCATAAGCTTCAAATCTCCCGTAACCTTCAACTTCTAAAAACTCGGTTCTTCGGAATAATTTGTTGTAAGGAATATATTTATAGGTTCCTTCTTGGATAAATTTGGCTACACCACCTTGACCTGCTAAAACTACATTTCTTGGATTCCAAGTAAACTTATAATTCCAAAGATTGGTGTCGCTTTCTGGGGCAACTAAACCACCACAAAAAGATTCAAATAAGAGTATTTTTCCTCCTTGAGCTCTGATTTCATCTATTATTTTCATGGCACTCATGTGGTCTATTCCTGGGTCTAAACCGATCTCGTTCATGAAAATTAAATTATTTTCTTGGGCAGCAGCATTCAATTCTTGCATAGCAGGACTAATGTATGAAGCCGTAACCATATGTTTTTTGTAAGTAATACAATCTTTCGCTACTTCAATATGTAAGTGAGCGGGAAGCATTGAAATTACAATATCCGAGTTTTCAATCTCTTCTTTTCGTTGGGTTTCATTAAAAATATCAAAAGCAATAGCTCTTGCATTGGGGTGATTTTTTATTTTTTTTTGAGCCAATTCAAGTGATAAATCAGCAATAGTAACCAATAAATTTTCGGAAGTAGATTTGTCTAACAAGTATTTTATTAGAGAGGAAGCTGATCTTCCAGCTCCAATAACTAGAATTTTTCTCATTTCGTTGTGTGCTGTAAATATCACACGAAGGTAATGAATTGTTATATTCTACAAAATAATTTAACATTAATGTCTCTTTTTAACAGTTTTCAATTTGGTATATTTGCTGTAAATAATGCCTCATGGAAAAGAAAATTTTAATTCTTGGATTAATTTTAGGAATGCTTTCTATCATTTTTGGAGCCTTTGGTGCTCATGCCTTAAAAAAAGTTTTATCGGAAGAATCATTAGTTTCCTTTGAAACAGGAGTCCGTTACCAAATGTATCATGCTTTGTTTTTACTTTTAATTGCAAACACTGCATTTTTATCGGTAAAAGAAAAATCAATTTTGTTTTATTTGGTTTTGGTTGGGGTTTTGTTTTTCTCGGGTTCTATTTATTTGTTGGCAACAAGTGTTGTTACAGGGATAAAAACTAAAATTTTAGGGCCAATTACACCTATTGGAGGAGCTATTCTTATTGCTTCTTGGGGCTATTTTTTATATGCACTCATAGTAAAAAACAGGAATTAACAACGTGTTCTTCAAATTAAATTTATAATTTTGCACTTTATAATTCAAACAACATAACTTATTAATTGTATGGATAATTTCACTCAAAAGGCGAATGCAATTTCGCTAGAGAAATATGGCATTAAAAACGTAACGGATATTGTTTACAATCCTTCTTACGAAGATTTATATAACGAAGAATTAAACCCAAATTTACAAGGATTCGAAAGAGGGCAAGTTTCAGAACTTGGTGCAGTAAACGTAATGACAGGCGAATTTACCGGCCGTTCTCCTAAAGATAAATACATTGTAAAAGATAGCGTAACTGAAAATACCATTTGGTGGAATTCAGACAAAGCAGCTAATGATAACAAACCAATCTCACAAGATACTTGGAATGCTTTAAAAGAAACTACAGTTAGCCAACTTTCAGGAAAAAGATTGTTTGTAGTTGATGCTTTTTGTGGAGCCAATGAAAACACGCGCTTAAAAGTGCGTTTCATTATGGAAGTGGCGTGGCAAGCACATTTTGTGAAGAATATGTTTATTCGTCCTACTGAAGAAGAATTGGCAAACTTTGGTGAGCCTGATTTCGTAGTAATGAACGGTTCAAAAACAAGTTTCAAAGATTACGCTGCTCACGGATTAAATTCTGAGGTATATATTGCGTTTAACTTAACTGAGAAAATTCAATTAATTGGAGGAACTTGGTATGGTGGAGAGATGAAAAAGGGTTTGTTTTCTATGATGAACTACTACTTGCCATTACAAGGAATCGCTTCGATGCACTGTTCGGCTAACAAAGGAAAAGATGGCGATGTTGCTGTTTTCTTCGGGTTATCTGGAACAGGAAAAACTACTTTATCCACAGATCCAAAACGTGAATTAATCGGAGACGACGAACACGGATGGGATAATGACGGTGTTTTCAACTTTGAAGGTGGTTGTTATGCAAAAACAATCGATTTAAGTAAAGAAAACGAACCAGACATCTATGGTGCTATCAAAAAAGATGCGTTATTAGAAAACGTAACCGTTGATGCGAACGGAAAAATTGATTTTAAAGATGGTTCTGTTACACAAAATACACGTGTTTCTTACCCAATTTATCATATTGACAACATTGTAAGACCGGTTTCTAAAGCAGGTCATGCTAATAAAGTTATTTTCTTAACAGCAGATGCATTCGGAGTAATGCCTCCTGTTTCTAAATTAACTCCAGAGCAAACGAAGTATTACTTCTTATCAGGGTTTACAGCTAAATTAGCAGGAACTGAAAGAGGAGTAACACAACCAGAACCAACATTCTCAGCTTGTTTTGGAAAAGCATTCTTATCCTTACATCCTACCAAATACGGAGAGGAATTGGTTAAGAAAATGGAGCAACACAATGCAACCGCTTACATGGTTAACACAGGTTGGAATGGAACTGGGAAACGTATTTCTATTAAAGATACTCGTGCAATTATTGATGCTATTTTAGATGGCTCTATTGAAAATGCAGATACGAAAACGATTCCAGTATTTAATTTTGTAGTTCCTACTTCTTTAAATCATGTAAATCCAGCTATTTTAGATCCTAGAGATACGTATGCAGATGCTGCAGAATGGCAAGCAAAGGCAGAAGATTTAGCTTCAAGATTTATCAAGAACTTTGTTCAGTACACAGACAATGAAGAAGGGAAATCGTTAGTAGCTGCTGGTCCTCAATTGTAATCAAATCATTTAATATAGAAAAGTCCCGAAATTTCGGGACTTTTTTTATTGGAATAAATCAACAAAAAAACCAAACTCTTTTGGGATTTGGTTTTAGATATTGGTAAGTATTAATTTATTTTCCTTTGTTTACTTCGGCTACGTATTTTTCTAAAGCGCCAGTCATAGAAGGTGTTTCTGGTGTTGGTGCCATAATGTCAACACGTAATCCATGATCTAAAGCTTCTTTTTTAGTAGTAGCTCCAAAAACAGCAATTCTAGTGTCGTTTTGTTGAAAATTAGGAAAGTTTTTAAATAAAGATTTAATTCCGGTTGGGCTAAAAAATGCTAAAACATCATAATAAACGTCTTTCAAATCAGACAAATCACTCATTACGGTTCTGTAAAATACACCTTGCGTCCATTCCACTTTTAAACTATCTAAAGTTTGAGGGATATCTGTATTTAACTGATCGGTGTTAGGTAATAAAAACTTTTCGTCTTTGTATTTTTTAATTAGTGGAGCCAAATCAATAAACTCTTTCTGACCCACATAAATCTTACGCTTTCTGTAAACTACATAACGTTGTAAATAAAAAGCAACCGCTTCTGATTGACAAAAATATTTTAAGTCTTCAGGAATTTTATAACGCATTTCCTCAGCTACTCTAAAAAAATGATCTACGGCATTTCTACTAGTCAAAATAATAGCAGTAAATTTGCTTAAATCAATTTTTTGTGCTCTAACTTCTTTAGCGCTAACACCTTCAACGTGTATAAATGGTCTAAAGTCTACTTTTACTTTAAGCTTGTTTTGAAGCTCGAAGTAAGGGGAATTTTCAACTTTAGGCTCTGGTTGTGAAACCAATATTGTTTTCACTTTCAAATTTGACATACGACTTGATCTAATTTTTTGTAATCCAATAATACATAAAATAGTAAGGTGCTATTTCAAGTGTGCAAAGATATAAAATAAAATAAAACAATTTACGCATCACGAGATTTTGATAAATTTTAATCGCAATTATGTAGGTTAGTGCATTAAATAGTACTAATAAAGAAGTTAAAACAATAAAAATCCAATCAGATTGTAATGTGTTATAATATAAAATCAGATTTATAGGCAACAGAATAAAGCCTAAATAGGTTCGGTAACTTACTTTTAATAGATTAAATTGTTCATTAAACTCTTCAATTTGAAAAGTGGTGGCAATTATTTTTTCTATTAGGTATTTTGACAATATAAATACGCCTAAAAACGTTATAATTTGAATAAAAACAATTCCGTCATTTTTTTCTTTAATACCTAATTGGTTTATTAAAAGTAAAATAAAAAATGACAAAGATAAGAGCTGTACCACAAACATAGAGATTGTAAAACCACTCAGCATATTACTACGATCCTTATATATTTTGGTATATTTATCTGAAATAGCTAAACGGATAAACTCATAAAAACGTGTTGCAAATACATTTCTGTTTACAGCAATGATTACAAATGCCACAATAAAAAGGAGTGTAGCCCAATCGGTATAAGATATAATGCGTTCTTGGAATGTTATTGTATTCATCGGTTCAAAATTACAAAAAATAGTGTCATTTTGATTATTATAAATTTATTAAGAGATATAGAGAAGAAATGCTTTATTTTTGTGCAGTAATTCAAAAGAGAATATGTCTAAAAGCATAGTTGTAATTCCAACTTATAATGAAATTGAAAACATTGAAAGCATAATTCATGCGGTGTTTTCTTTGACTAAACCTTTTCATATATTGGTAGTAGATGATAATTCACCTGATGGAACTTATCATAAAGTTGTGGAATTACAAAAAAAATATCCAACGCAATTGTTTATTGCACTCCGAACAAAAAAGTCGGGTTTAGGAACGGCTTACGTTCATGGTTTTAAATGGGCATTGGCTAATAATTACGATTACATTTTTGAAATGGATGCCGATTTTTCTCATAATCCATTGGATTTGATTCGATTACAAGAAGCTTGTGAAAATGGGGCAGATTTGGCAATTGGTTCTCGTTATTCTAATGGGGTTAATGTAGTGAATTGGCCTTTAAGTAGGGTTTTACTTTCCTATTTTGCTTCCGTTTATGTTAGAATAATTACTGGCATGAAAATTGCCGACGCAACAGCGGGTTTCAAATGCTACAAACGACAAGTTTTGGAAGCCATTAACCTAAACAAAATAAAATTTGTGGGTTATGCGTTTCAAATTGAAATGAAATACCGGGTTTTTGTCAAAAAATTTAAAATAGTTGAAGTACCAATTATTTTTACCGATAGAACTAAAGGACAATCCAAAATGAGCGGATCCATTATACGAGAAGCCGTAATTGGTGTAATTTTACTTAGAATAAAAAATATATTTAAGACATTATAATGAGTACATTTTTAATTAAGAATGCCAAAATAGTTAATGAAGGCAATATTTTTGAAGGCGATGTTTTAATAGAAAATGACATCATCACGGAAATTGCTGAAAAAATAAGTGCAAAAACATCAAATTGTATTATCATCGACGCGGAAGGAAATTATCTTCTACCTGGTGTTATTGATGATCAAGTGCATTTTAGAGAACCAGGATTAACGCACAAAGGAAATATCGCTTCTGAAAGTCGTGCTGCTATTGCTGGTGGAATTACGTCTTTTATTGAACAACCCAATACAGTTCCCAATGCGGTAACGCAAGAGTTATTAGAACAAAAATACCAGATAGCTGAAAATAATTCGCATGCCAACTATTCTTTTATGATGGGAGGAACGAACGATAATTTGGAAGAAGTTTTGAAAACCAATCCAAGAAACGTAGCTGGAATCAAGTTGTTTTTAGGTTCTTCAACTGGAAATATGTTGGTGGATAATCCTGAAGTTTTGGAACAAATTTTTTCTTCTACCAAAATGCTAATAGCGGTACATTGCGAAGATGAAGCTACCATTAGAGCCAATACTGAAAAATACAAAGAAGAATTTGGTGATGATATTCCAATGAAATACCATCATTTAATTAGAAGTGAAGAAGCTTGTTATATATCATCGTCAAAAGCTATTGAATTGGCTAAGAAAACTGGTGCTCGTTTGCATGTTTTCCACTTATCAACTGCCAAAGAAATGGAGTTGTTTACCAATAAAATTCCATTGGAACAAAAGAAAATTACTGCAGAAGTTTGTGTGCATCATTTATGGTTTACAGATGCGGATTATGAAACCAAAGGAAGTTTAATCAAATGGAATCCTGCAGTTAAGACTGAAAAAGACAGAGATGCCTTATGGGAAGCCTTGTTAAATGATAAAATTGATGTTATTGCCACCGATCACGCACCACATACTTTAGAGGAAAAAACCAATAAATATTTGTCGTGTCCATCAGGCGGACCATTAGTGCAGCATGCTTTAGTAGCCATGTTTGAAGCACATTTGAAAGGTAAAATATCAGTAGAAAAGATAGTAGAAAAAATGTGTCACAATCCAGCGAAAATTTTTCAAATTGAAAAACGCGGCTTTATTAAAGAAGGCTATTTTGCTGATTTGGTAATTGTTAATTCGCAACAACCTTGGACTGTGAAAAAAGAAAATATTTTATACCATTGCGGTTGGTCACCATTTGAAGGTACAAATTTTAAATCAAGAGTTACTCATACTTTTGTGAATGGAAAATTGGTATATGAAAATGGAAAAGTAAAAGAGTTAAAAGTAGGAAAGCGTTTGTTATTTGAAAGAGAATAGTATGAAAAAGACAATTGGACTATTGGTTGTACTGTTTTTTTGGGCTTGTTCCAATAAACCTGTTCCTAAACCAGACCAACTTCTAGATGAAGAAGTAATGGAAAATATTTTATTTGATTTGTCCATTCTTCAAGCTACACAGTCCTATATGCCAAATAAATTAGACGAGAAAGGTATAAATCCGGAAACGTTTATTTATGAAAAATACAAAATTGACAGTACAACGTATTATCAAAATAAATTGTATTACGCTTCAAATACTAAAAAATACAAAAAGATTCACAAAAGAGTTACCGATAGAGTTAATGAATTAAAAATGGAGGCAGATTCGTTATCAGGTAAAGAAAAAATTGAAAATCAGGACAAACCAAAAATAAAAAGAGAAATTCTTGTAAATCCTCCTACTCAGGAATAATGTATTGCTCTTTCTTTTCGAAAGAAAACCCAATTTTCTCAATAATTTTTTGATTACTCACAACTGTTGTGTCATGAGCAGATTGCGCTAGTATTTTGGTGAATTTTCTTTTATTTCCAGTTAGTAAGGATAGTAACCAATCCATTCGCCACGCTATTGCGGTCAGTGTTTTATTGGCATAAATACTAGGTTTCTTTATTCCAAAAGTATTCGCTACGAAAATTAAAAAGTGTTCAATGCTTAAATTTTCGCCCACAACAATAAATTTTTCACCTGAAATTGAACTATTCATCAATACCGTCATGCTTTTTACAACATCATTCACACTTACTATCGAAATGTTACCTTTGGTATAAAACCATTGTCCTTTTTTTACCGATTGAATAATGGTGTCGCTTCCTTGATTTGGGAAGCCAAAACCAAAAATCACTCCTGGATTCACAATTACCACTTCTAAACCTTCTTGATGACCACGCCAAACTTCCATTTCGGCGCCGTATTTGGTAATGGCATAATCACTGTGTAATTCTTCCTTATTCCATTCGGTTTCTTCTGTGATAGTCGTTTCGTGTTCTTTTGGACTTCCCAAAGCAGCAATCGAACTTACATGGCAAAGCTTTTTTATTCCAAAATCGACGCAACAATTTACAACGTTTGCAGTTCCTTCGATATTGATTTTTCGAAGTTCGTCTTCATCATTGGGGTCAAAAGAAATCAAAGCGGCACAATGATAAACATGAGTAACATTTTCAAAAGCAATTTCTAAAGATGGAATATCGGTAATGTCACCTTTTACCCACTGAATTTTATCAAAAAGTGCTAATTGATTATAAAAATAAAATACATTTTTAACCTTTTCAATTTGTTTTTCGGAACGGAATAACGCTTTTACTTCCTCATTTTCTTGAAGAAGTTGTACTAACAAATGCGAACCTACTAATCCTGTTGCTCCTGTAACTAAAATCATGTGGTAAAGATACTATTTTTTGAGAAGATAGATAATAGAAGTGAGAAGATAGACTTGACTTTGTCGTTGATTTTTGTCGTTGATTTTGAATTTGAAATTGTCTTTCCGAGTTTACGAGGAATCTCCTACGAAGTAGGTTTTTGTTTGAGCGAAGCGAAAACCATTGCACTTGAACTTGATTTTTGTCTTTGAAATTGAACTTGATTTTGCCCTTGATTTTTGAAAAAACTTTTAAACTTTTAAACTAAAGGTTATCTTTGCCAAAATTAAATTTAAAAATGAAGAATTTAGTAGAAGAATTACGTTGGAGAGGTTTGTTTCATGATATGATGCCTGGAACAGAAGAGCAATTACTAAAAGAAGCTACCACAGCTTATATTGGTTTTGATCCAACGGCAGACTCTTTACATATTGGAAGTTTAGTGCAAATTATTCTATTAATGCACTTGAGGAAATCGGGTCATAAAGCCATTGCATTAGTGGGTGGAGCAACTGGAATGATTGGCGATCCTTCTGGAAAATCTAATGAAAGAAATTTATTAGATGAAGCTACTTTAAATCACAATGTAGAAGGAATCAAAAATGTTTTGTCTCGCTTTTTAGATTTTGATGCGAAAGATGAAAACGCTCCAATTTTAGTCAACAATTATGATTGGATGAAAGATTTTTCATTTATTGATTTTGCTCGAGATATTGGAAAACGTATTACGGTGAACTACATGATGTCGAAAGACTCAGTAAAGAAACGTTTAAGTGGGGAAGAAGGGTCAGAAGGAATGAGCTTTACCGAATTTACGTATCAATTAATTCAAGGTTACGATTTTTATCATTTGAATAAACATTATAATTGTTTGCTTCAAATGGGCGGAAGCGACCAATGGGGAAACATTACTACTGGTACAGAATTGGTAAGAAGAATGAACGTTGGTAATGATGAAAAATCAAAAGCATACGCGTTAACCACACCATTAATTACAAAAGCTGATGGTTCTAAATTCGGAAAATCTGAAGGTGGAAACGTTTGGTTAGATGCTGATAAAACTTCGGTTTATAAATTTTACCAATTTTGGTTAAATTCTACCGATGTTGATGCTGAAAAGTACATTAAGATTTTTACATTCTTAGATAAAGAAACGATTGAAAAATTAATTGCAGAACATAACGAAGCACCTCATTTAAGAGTGTTGCAAAAGCGTTTAGCAGAAGAAATCACTGTGATGGTACATTCTGCAGCAGATTTAGAAAATGCAATCGCAGCTTCGAATGCGTTTTTTAGCCCAACGATGGATGAGTTGAAAAAGTTAGATGAGAAAACGTTTTTAGAAGTGTTTGATGGAGTTCCTCAAGCAGAAATTTCGACGGAAGATTTGAATGCAGGTTTAGATATGATTGCAGCATTAGCAGCAAAAACCAACTTCTTAGCTTCTAATAGTGATGCGCGTAGAGAATTGAAACAAAACTCGATTTCTTTAAACAAAGTGAAAGTAGGGGAAGATAAAATCATTACGAAAGAAGACCTTATCAATAATCAATTCTTGTTATTGCAAAAAGGAAAGAAAAATTATTACGTGATTAAGGTTAAATAACCATCAGGTTACAACCACGAATATCAGAATTATCAAAACGTCCCAACACTTCGAAAGAATGGTTGGGATATTTTTTTCCCAAATCTTGTGTAGCAATAAATGAACACGAATTGATATTGGCTAAATCAATCACGTTAATGCCGCCCGTTTTCCCTTCAGCAACATAAGTCAAAGCATCTTCCGTATCGCGAATTAGAATTTGCATCCAAGGCGGACACTCAAAAACGCCATCACCAAGAGAATACGCTTGTGAAAGTAATTCGGTCATGCCATATTCGGAATGAATTTTTGAAACGCCAAATCCATTGCATAAAATAGCGTGTAATTCTTCGCGAATCATTTCTTTACGTTTGCCTTTCATGCCACCAGTTTCCATGATGATAGTGTTTTTTAATTGGAAATTTTGTTTCTCAATTAAATCTAACAAAGCATACGTAACACCAATTAAAATCACATTTTGGCCCGAATTATCCAATTCAATTAGTTTCGAAATCAACTCATCGTAATTATTCAAATAAAATCCAGAATCTTGATGATTACTACTTTGGATTAAATCTTCAACCATATAAATCAACGAAGAACCTTCACGTTCCAAATAGGATGGAAGTAAGGCTAAAACACAATAATCTTCAATATTTCCGTAGAATTCTGAAAATCCTAAGCGATAACTCATTTCGTACCAACTTACATCAGTAACCAAATGTTTACTAGTTTGTAGTCCGGTTGTTCCACTACTGGTGAACGTTTGCTGAATAGCTTCAGGCGAACTTAAAACGTCATGACTTTTAAAAAACTGAATCGGTAAAAAAGGAATTTCGGTTAATGATTTCACATTGTTTTTGTCTTTCTTCAAGAAGTTGCAAAATTGTTGGTATACCAAATTAGTATCGTACTGATGTCGAAATACTTTTAAAGTAATTTTTTCAAATTCTTTTTTAGAACCAATTTGGAAAATATCTTCTTTTGAAATCATGGTGCAAAAATAACAAACAAATTGGTCATAAATAAAAAAGCACCAACTTTCGTTGATGCTTTTCAATATATTGTAAAAACTAATTATTGAATAACTAATTTTCTTGTAGCAGTTTTTCCTTCTTCTGTAATTTTTACAATGTAAACACCAGCGTTTAATCCAGAAACGTTTACAGCGTTATTAATCACGTTAGATTTTAAAACTTCTTTTCCTAATACATCGAAAATTTGAACTGACATATTAGCATTAGCAGTTGAAGTCAAAAATAATGTATTTCCTTTTAATGGGTTTGGATACATGGTTAGACCTTCGATTGCGTTGAAATCATTAGTTGAAAGCGTGTTAACATCAACAAAAGATCTTGCAACAACTCTTGGTGTTGCAACATTTTTAGAAACCAATACAATAACATCTCTTGTAACATCTGGTATAATGTTTGAATTTACTACGTAATCAACTTCGGTTAAGAAGGTTCTGAATTCCATTGTATTTCCGTCACTGATATTATATGTAACATTTCCAGCAAATGTATTTGTACCGTTTCCGTCTGCAAAAGTTACATTGTTAATTCTAACTAATTCACTTTCGTATAACTCAACATTACCTATTATATTTGCAATTGTAACAACTTCTGGAGTGATAGTATTTCCTGTTGAAGAAGGGGCAATGTTTTCTAAAGGAACAATCTGTAATAAATCATTGAAGTAAGTGGTTTGACCTCTAAATCCTGTCATTCCATCTCCAATTGCAAAAGTATTAGTGATTACATTTCCAGCGTCATCAATCAAAATTGCTGCTGTAGCATCTTGAATATACTTTTGATTTCTTGGTGTTCTAGCATAAGTTACTATTGCTTCGCTGTTTATTTGATAATAACGGCCAATACCGTAGTCTAAAACATCAAGTCTTACATCATTTATGCTGTTTACAATGTAGTATCCTTCAATTGTAAAAAATACAGTAGTATTAACGGCGGGTGATATCGGAGTGCCTGTATCATCAACAAGTTCAACATAAATGGTGTAAGAATTAGGAATTAAACTTGTAAGTTCAATTGGAGTTGTATTAAATTTACTTATTGCGGTACCTCCATTTACAGTATATCTAATATGTCCATTACCACTTCCTGGGTTAGCAACAATAAAATTAGATACTGATAAACTCACGTTAACTGCAGTTGTAGCTGGATTGTAAGTAGTTCCATTTGATGGAGACGAGATTATTAATGTAGGATCAGAAGTTGGAGCAGTCCAAGCAAAATCATCTACCATTATTCTTTCTGTTGTTCCGTTAGATCTAATTCTAATTTGAATATTAGCATTTGAACTATTGATTACACCGTTTACTGTTTTCCAATCAGAATCTGTTGTTACCGCAGCGTCAATTGTTGATGAAAACGTCCAGTCAGTACCGCCGTTTGTTGAGTATTCAACTGTAAAATTTGTTGCTGGAGAATTATCCCAACGTCTTGCTGCGAAAGAAAAGTTTCCAACTCCTCCAGAAGCAATTGTCATAGTAAGTGAAGAAGAAGCATTATCTCTTAAACGAAATGAATATGTTCCATTTGCACCTGGAAAGCCATCTGTAACAGCGGTGCTATTTCTAATAACACTTGCTCCAATTGCAGAAAAAACGCCATCATTATATCCGTGATCAGAATAAGCAGTAAATAATCCTGCTCCTTGAACCCAATTTGTCGGTTCGTCGAAATTAATTGAGCCTTGAGCAAAAATTGCTACAGAAAAGAAAGTTAAAAGTAGTGTGTAAATTTTTTTCATTTTTTTTAAAATTAAAATTGGGGTGACAAAACTAATCATTTTTTTATTTATTACAATGATTGATAGAATTTTATATAAAAAAAGCATCAACATTTGTTGATGCTTTTTATTATGTTGAAAAAAAACTTATTGAATAACTAATTTTCTTGTTGCTGTTTTTCCTTCTTCTGTAATTTTTACGATGTAAACACCTGAATTTAAGCCAGAAACGTTTACAGTGTTGTTAATTACGTTAGATTTTAAAACTTCTTTTCCTAATACATCAAAAATTTGAACAGTCATAATCGCATTAGCAGTAGAAGTTAAATATAATGTATTTCCTTTTAATGGGTTTGGATACATAGTTAAGCCATCTATTGCGTTGAATGATGATGACGATAGCGTAAAGTTTGGTAACGTATCAATGGTTAACTCATCTACAAGCATAGCTGGTGTATTAGTTGCAGAATCTTGACGTAAAATAAAACCTGCAAAGCTTGTAATTGCACTAGCTGGTGTTACACTTACAGTTGTGCTAGCCGTACCTCCTATAGTTGGGTTTTCGAATAATGATAATGTGTTAGTTCCAAAATCATAACCTAAAACTAAGTATTGAGTACTACCAACATTGAATAAGTTTGCAGACCAAACAATATCTCCAGCTGCTGCTGTTGGGCTAATCCCAAATTGATATTGAGTACCATCATTTCTCATCCAAATACGAGCAGTTGTAAAAGAATTTGAACCGTCATTTAAAACCGCAAAATATGTTGTGCCAGATACTCCAGTTATATCAGTTACACTAGTTAAAAAAGAAACATATAATTCTCCGGAAGTTGTTTCAGTGAATGGTAATCTTGGGTCGCTACCTGTTCCAGCGAATGAAACGTGATTTCCAGTAGAAGTTATTCCAGTATAATTTAAATTACCAGTTGCAACTAAAATATTGTCACTTCCAACAGATGCATTTGTCCACATTTGAGACGCATTAAGTTCAGATCCTACAGTATAATTAAATGGTTCGTTAACAGGAAGGGTGTTTATTGGTTTACATTCAGGACTGTTACCAGAAACTTCAAGGTTACATGTTCCGCCTGTAATTTCAACATCAAAATTTGTTCCTTCTGTGTAAGTTAAAACAATATTTCCTGACGCTACTGAAGATGGATTATCTCCGCCAATAGTTGCACCTGGAGCATTGATTGTATATGTTGCCAAACTTCCGCCAGTGAATGGGATAGTTACGGTGTAATTGTCCAAGGCTAATGTAGAAGCTTCACATGCAACAACTGGAGTCTCTAAAGATAATGCACATGTTGCAGAAACATTGGTAAGTTTAACATCATCAATTCTAAATTGAGCCGTAGTTATTGTTTGAGTAAAACGAATTCTTAAGTTTGTAGTACTTGGAATGCCTGACGTAATTGTAATTAATGTCCAGTTAGAAGTTCCGGTTCCTGTAGCTCTTGAATAAGTTAATTGAGTGAAATCTGTCCCGTTTTCACTTACTTCAACTATAAGTTCGTTACTTGCAGCATTAGCACTTTTGTGGTGTCCAAAACTCAATTGAATATCTGATGCACTGTATGATGAAGTGTTTATACCTTCAATTAATAAAAATCTTCCAACAGTACCAGTAAAAAAAACATTTCCGCTGCCAGTTGCTCCAGTATATCCAGTTGAAGCTGTTGAGGTTCTTACATCAGCAGTTCCTGAATAGATGATAGGACTTGCGTTTTGAAAAGTATGATCGGCAATTGCTGTTGTTGTTGCTGGTGATCCCATATCTTCAGAGTAGAAAGTTTGAGAAAATCCAAAGCTAGAGTATACTAAAAGGATAATAATGTAAAGTCTTTTCATAATTATAAGAATTTTAATTCGTTACAAATTTAGTTACATTTTTAGAATTAAATAAAAATGCAATGTAAAATAAAGGTTAAAGTTTGTTTTTTTGAACTAGTTAACAATCAGTTTTCTAGTTGCGGTAGCTTCGCCTTCTTTTACTTTAATGATATAAACGCCAGCAGTTAAGGAGCTCACGTTTATTTCTTTTGATGCAGAAGTAGTTTCAAATACTTTCTTGCCTAATACATCAAAAATTTCAATTTTTTTGTCAAGGGCAGCTTTGGAGGTAATATAAATTTTGCCAGAATTGGTTGGGTTAGGATAAATAGCCAATCCATCTATAGCAGGTTCTTGGTTTTTATTTGCGCTAATTGGCTTTTGCTCTTGAGAAATAGCTTCTAAAGAGAAAAGAGAAACAAAAAGAAATAGTATAAAGTATTTTTTTGCCATTAGCTTCAAATATTAGTGTAAAGATACTAAAAAAATAATTGCAAATACAATGCCAAATAAAAAATCCCTCAATTGAGGGATTTTTGTAAGTATTTTTTAAAAAATATTATTGAATCATGTCATTTTTAACAACTTTATTAGTTGATTCTTTTTATTTATTTTTCCAAACTCTTTTTTCTGTGTCGTAATAAGTTAAATCATCAGGAAATTCTATCCAAAATTCAGGTTGGGAGTTTTTAGTATAATATTCTTCAATATTTTTTCCTAATACAATTTTATCAAAAAGTATTTTACTTTTTAAGTTTAATTCTGGTAATTCCATTTTCCAAGTTCTGCAAATTTCTTCATAGTAAACTATTGAATCTTTTTCAATTTTCAATTTTCCTATTGTAGCTACTTTTTTTAATTTTAAACTCGGAGCTATTTTGCTAATGGCAAAAAATATGAATCCATCCTCATTTTTATAGTAGTGAATTAATTCTGCTTCTTTAACTTTTCTTTGATAATAACTATTATTTATAGTATCCCATTTTTTTTCATGAGATACATTTTTTGGTAACCCTTCGAAATATCTAACAATATTTTCTTTGAACGCCAAATTTTCTTCATTAGTTAGATAATCACTAGGATTCGATAAAACTTCTTTTTTACAACTAAATAAAGAAAGTGCAAATAATATAATATAAATGTATTTAACCATAAGATTTGAATAAAATAATAAAAACCCCAAAGTTTATTGACTTTGGGGTTAAAGCTGATTTTTTTAAAATTAGTATGCTCTGTTGTTTGGTAAGAATTCAGCCCAATTAGCAGTCCAATCTGTAGCTCCGAATGCACCTCTGTAAGCGACAGTTTGAAGACCAGATAATTTGCTATCTGTAAATGAAGCTCCTGAAGCTAGTGTTCCACTTGTAACTGTAAAGGTTGGGTTTGCTGAGTAACCACCTGTAGTATTGTTACCAAAAGCGATATTTGGATTTAAACCTAATACAGTAAATTGATCTTCAATTGCTGCAGTAATAGTTGTATTGCTGGCAGTCCATAAATTTGTTACATCAGTTGCTGTAGCTGTCATCCCTGATCCAACTGAATATGTAGTTGTAGGTGCTACTAAAATATTGTTTAATAATTTACCAGTTGGAGTTGTGCCTGAATAATTATCATAAACAGATTGTTGATTCATTCTAATTCCTCTAGGGTAACCTATAAATACTGAGTTAGCAATTGTTACTGCAGTTCTTCTTCTTAAATCAATTGAATGTTGGTAGTTTGCATTAATTTGTTGAGCGTTAGTTGCTTTAGGACCTACACAAGTAAAATTTGAGAAAACACCTTCTGTAAGTAAAGTTGTAACGTTGTCATTAGGGCCATTATCACATTCAAATGAGTTTGAACCTGATTGATCAGCAAAAGAAGGATATCTAACCTCTAGACCAAATTGATTTTTACCTACATAACCAAAGTCAACATCAAAGCTATCATCCCAAGAAGCAAATGAAATTAAGTATTTACCATTAATAGTTCCACCAAACCATTCGAAACCATCATCTCCACCAAAAGAAACTTGGCAGTATTCCATTGTTGTTTCACTACCTACACCACCCATAGTGATAGAGTTCGTTTCATTATTAGGAGTTAATTCAATTCCTGCATATTCAACTCTCAAATATCTTAATGTTCCTGAATCATCAGCAGCGTCAGTGCCCCCATAAACAACAGCAGGAGTAATTCCTTCAATTTCTGGATTTACTTGGTTTACAGGAGCATTACCTAAAATAACTAAACCGCCCCAATCTCCTCTATCTCTAGAACCAGCTGGCAAGTTTGAAGTCATAACGATTGGCTCAGTCGCAGTTCCATTAGCTTCAATTTTACCACCTCTGTCAATTATTAAAGTACCTTTAGTTGCTTTGTCTCCTTTGATTATTGTTCCTGGTTCAATTGTTAAAGTTTTTCCACTTCTAACAAAAGTTTGTCCTTTGATTAAGTATTTTTTGTCGTTTGTTAAGGTTCTTGTTTCAAGGTTTCCTTCTAAAACAACAACTGTGTTGTCATTGTTGTTGTTTGAATTGTCGTCATCACTAGAACAACCAACAACTGCTAAAGCTGATATCATCAAGCTTGTTAAAAATAATTTAGAAATTTTCATAATTTAATGTTTAATAGTTATGTTTAAGATTAAAAAGTTAAAATTTGTATGTTACGTTGAAATTAAATAAAGCACCTATTCTGTGAGTGAAAATAGCATCATCACTATTGTCAATTTTATTATCTAAGTTTGAATCTTGAAAGAATCTATATTTATCATCAAGAAGGTTTGATATACCTAATTTATAACTCATTTTTTCAAAAGATTTAGATATAGTAAAATCAAGCTGATTTCTTGCTAATTCATATATGGTAGGAAATATGTCTCCACCAACAGCATATATTCTATCACCAAAGCGATTATAAATTAAATTTGAATTCCATCCGTTTTCTTTGTTATTGTAACCTAACGCTAGATTAACTACGTATGGAGATTGTCCTTGTAAAGCTCTTTTTTGTTGTTGTGCATTAGCGCCACTTCCAAGATCAACTTCAGAAAAAATGTAAGAAGCATTTAAATTAAAAGATAAGTCAGATAAGAAGCCTGCTTTAAAAATGTTTTTCATTGATTTTCTTATTTCTAATTCTGCCCCATACAATTCAGCATTATCAGAATTACTATATCTCATTCTTCTTTGTTGACTTACAACAGGTAAAATAAACTCAATAGGATTTTTAAATCTTTTATAAAAAGCACCAAGACTAATAGTTTCACCATTTGATGGATAAATTTCATAACGAGCATCAAAATTATCAATAGTTGCTGTTTTTAAGTTGCTATTACCGTCAACCTCAGTATCTTCTTGAAAATTATAAAATAGAAATGGAGCAATCTCTCTAAATTCTGGTCTATTAACAGTTCTGCTATACGCTAAACGCATTACACTTTTCTCATTAGCGTTATAGCTAAAATTGAATGAAGGTAAAATAGAAGTTACTGGTTGTTCAATTATAACATTGTTAATCCCTTGAAAACCATCAACTTGTAATATATTGTGTTCTACTCTAATGCCACCTGTTAGTAAGAACTTTTTAATTGGATATTCTCCATAAACATAACCTGCTGTTAATAAGTTATTTGCCCTATAAGAATCACTTAAGTTAGAACCTTCTCTTAAAACCCAACCATTAGTTGCCGTAACATTTGAAGGGGCAAATACTTGTGTTAAAGGAAGGCTTACAAGTTCTTCTCTTCTTTCAAAGGAAACACTACCTGGAATTATATATGAAAAATACCTAGCACTAAAATCTCTATCTTTATAATCTGTAAATAGCCCCGTTTTTAATGTGATTTTATCAGCGTCAAATTCATCACCTTCTTCTTCATCTTTATTTAATTTATAAGTATAATCTACAGAAGCATTTATTGATTTTTCATTTAAATCTGAGAAGAATCTACCTGTGTCAAATGGATTTGAACTAGGAGGATCAATCATTTTAAAGGGTTCATTGGTGTTATTAATATCTCTAAATGTTCTAAACCTTCTTAAGTCGGGCATAATATCTTTTATGAAATTACCTCCCAAAACCCAATGTAAGTTTTTGTTTTCTGTAATGTTGTGATCTCCATTAAATTGAGAAGAAAGAATTCTTCTTCCCGTGTATCCAAATTCATAATTTCTCAATAATTGTCCTGGTCTTTGGTCGTAATCAAAACCCTCTCTTAAAGTAGTAAAGTTTTCACCAATTTGATTAAATAAATTTTTAAAGTTAATTTTATTATCTTCATTAAATTTAAGTGACCAATTTGACATTAAAGTTAATCTAGTTTCATTCGAATTGAAGTTATCTACAAAAACCTTTTGTTCTTGTGGTATATTGATACCTCCTGAAAAGTCATTTATAAAAGAGTTTACATTTTTATCGTAGTTTTCAAATTTATTAGAATAAGATAAAATGTTTACAGTACTAAGTTTTTTATCGTTCTTTAAATTGATGTTTCTACCAATACTAAATCCAATTCCTGAGTCTAGAAAAGCACTTCTTTTTTCTGGATTAAAGTTGTTCTCTAATTGGTTAGCATAGAAAACACTTTGAGTGTTGTCATTAAGAACATTTGAATTAGTAGGAAATCCCGACGGTAATTGACGGAAACCATTATCATATCCTAAAAAGTCTGTAGGCGAACCTTCTGTTTGCCAATAATCATTAAAAGTAGTGTTTATTCTGTATCCAACATTGAAAGAAATTTGTGTGAAATCCGAAAAGTTTTCAGAAGTAGTAACATTTATTATACCTCCAGCAAAATCACCAGGTAAAAATGAAGCTCCTGTTTTTCCAATTGTCATTTTTTCTAAAGTGGTTGTTGGCAACAAATCAAACGAAAATGTTCTTCTGTCAATTTCAGTACTTGGAGCCAATGAATTATTTATAAGAACATTGTTGTATCTTTCATTTAAACCCCTGATCATAACAAATTTCCCATCAACAATTGTAACACCAGGAACTCTTTGAATTGCTTGTGCAGCATTTCCATCAGTTCCTTTATTCATTTGCTCTGCTGAAATTGAATTGGTTACTTGCCTTGCAACTTTAGTTTCTGTTAATACAGCAGACTCAGTATTTTTTCTTACAATAGTTGTGAGTACTATATCTTTTAATTGTACACCTCCGGCTTCAAGGGAGTGATTGATGGTTTTCTTCTCACTTGGATTTAAACTAAAAGGTATTTCAATTGTTTGATAACCTAAGTAAGCAACTACTAAAACGTAGTTTCCTGGTTCTAAATTCAAACTATACTTACCTTTGTCGTCTGTAGAAGTTCCTTGTGTTGTCCCTTTAATTGAAATATTTGCAAATGCTAGAGGTTCGTCGTTGTATTCCTTATCTGTTATTGTTCCAGAAATTGTTCCTTTTTGGCTTAAAGCAATTGTTGAAAATAATAATGTAAAAAGTAATAAAAAAGGTTTCATGTTGTGTTGTTAAATTCTGATGCAAAGTAAATTCATAAGCACTTTTAAAACGTTAGCTATTTGTTACCAATTTTCACTCCAAAAGTTATCAAATTGTTAACAGATTAAATAATTGTTAACCATGTAAAACTTTTTATATTATCTTTACCTTTACCAACGAAAACAGAACTTTTTATTCTAATGAAGAACAAGAACATTAAAATTTTATTGGTTGATGATGAGCAAGATATCCTCGAAATTGTTGGGTATAACTTGTCTTTAGAAGGCTATCAAGTAATAACAGCTTCTAATGGTAAAGATGCTATTGCAAAAGCTAAAAGAGAATTACCTCATTTGATTATTATGGATGTCATGATGCCCGAAATGGATGGAATTGAAGCTTGTGAAAACATCAGAAAATTTCCAGAAATGGAAAATACTATAATCACTTTCCTTACAGCTCGTTCTGAAGATTATTCACAAGTTGCTGGTTTTGATGCTGGAGCCGATGATTATATCGCAAAACCAATAAAACCTAAAGTTTTAGTTAGTAAAGTGAAAGGCTTATTACGTCGTTTAAAAGAAACTGAAACCGAAAACACTACTTTAAGTGTTGGTGATATCGAAATAAGTCGTGAAGAATACAAAATCGTTAGAAACAACCAAGAAATTATACTGCCAAGAAAAGAATTTGAATTGTTTTATTTATTGGCAACTAAACCTGGAAAAGTATTTACTCGTGAAGAAATTTTAGAAAAAGTTTGGGGCAATGAAGTTGTAGTCGGCGGAAGAACAATTGATGTACATATTAGAAAATTGCGTGAGAAAATTGGTGATGATTTCTTCAAAACCGTTAAAGGGGTAGGCTATAAAATTGAATTTTAATGTCGCCTATTTTTAAAAAGTCATATAAATTTGCTTTTAAATCCTCATTTTACATTTCGTTTTTTGCAACGGTTTGTATTTTTGGATACCATTATTTTTTTACGCTGAGTAACTTGGTGTATCCTGTTGTGTTTTTATTTGTACTTTTTGGTTTTTCCTTTTTTGTTATTCAATATCGTGTTGAAAAATTCATTTATAGAAGAGTAAAAAAAATCTATGACGATGTGTCGCTTTTAGAAAATACTTCGTTTAGAAACCAACCTATTACTACTGATATGGCAACGCTTACCAAAGAAGTAAAAAAGTTTGCCCGAGATAAAAAATTAGAAATTGAAACCCTAAAAATTAAGGAAGAATACCGAAGAGAATTTTTAGGCAATGTTTCGCACGAATTAAAAACTCCTCTTTTCACTGTTCAAGGTTATATTTTAACTTTGTTAGATGGTGCAATGGAAGACAAAACCATCAGAAAAAAATATTTGCAACGCGCCGAAAAAGGAGTGGAACGTCTTATTTATATCGTAAAAGATTTGGATATGATTACCAAGTTGGAAGTGGGCGATATCAACATAGAACCTTCTAGATTTAATGTTGTTGAGGTTGTTCAAAATGTGTTTGACTTATTAGAAATGCGTGCTGCCAAAAAAAATATTACTCTTTCATTTGATACTTTTTATAAACAACCCATTTTTGTTTTAGCCGATCAAGACAAAATCCAACAAGTGATTACCAATTTAGTCATGAATTCTATTAAATACGGAAAAACAGGCGGAACTACTGAAATTGGAATAGAAAATTTGGTAGACAACAAAGTTATTATCAGAGTAACCGATAACGGTGAAGGAATTGAAAAACAAAATATTTCCAGACTTTTTGAACGTTTTTACCGTGTAGACAAAAGCGGTGCTAGAAGTGAAGGCGGCTCTGGTTTAGGTTTAGCTATTGTAAAACACATTATCGAAAGCCATAACGAAAAAATTTACGTGGAAAGTGAATTTGGCGTTGGTTCTGAATTTTCATTTACCTTAGAAAAGGCGAAATAAATCTTTCCAAATTACAGGTTTTGAAAAATTTTGAAAACCACGATACATTTCAATTTTATCTATTTTTTCAACTTTAAATTTTTCTTGTTGGCAATAAGGCGCTAAATTTTCTGCTTTATATTTTTTTGCTAAATATTCTTGTTCGTATTGACCTGGTGTTGGTATAAAAAACGCTTTTTTGCCCAAATGCGCTAAATCCATAACCGTAGTATAACCAGAGCGACAAACAATTTTATCACTTTCGTTAAAAGCAATTTCCAGCTGCTCGCTATTCATGAAATTGTAAAACGTAATATTGTTTTCTTGCCAAATTTCCTGTTCGGCAGTAATGATTCCTTTTACAAATAAAACAGGTTTTGTGTACGTTTGAAGTTCCGAAATTAACTTGTTTTCCAGTAAAGTACGCTGTGGTTCTGGGCCTGATAAAATCACCATCAAATCATACTTTAAAGGCAAATTTCTTTTATGCAATCGGCTTAGTGGACCAATGTAGCGCAAATGCTTAAATCCGTTGTAATAATGTCCTAAATCTCCAGATAAGTTCGGACTACCATCGTTATCTGGAATCCAACATTCATTGAATTTTTGGATGTAAAACTCGTGTAACTTGGTAGTAATCCAAGAAGTGTTACCAGTTAAAACTTTTAATTGGTGTGTTATAAAAACCGATGGAATATTTTTGGAATAAACGCCTAATCGGTTATCGGAAATAATGCCTGAAAGTTGGTATTCCAAAATCCATTGTGCCACTTGTTTCTTTTCAGCTTTGATGGCTTTAATCATTTTGGGTAGTTGTGCTAATAATTTCCATTTGAAATTTTTCCCTTTCTCCGCATATTGAATGTTATAAGCAGGAAGTTCCAAATGCTGCAAATGCGGAAATTCTTTTTTTAGTAATTCCAAAGCCTGACCATCAGAAGCAATAATCGGGTTGAAACCATTTTCTTCTAATGCCCAAATAATAGGAATAGACCGAGTGGCATGACCTAATCCCCAATTAAGCGGAGCAACAAGTATGTTTTTTTTAACTTCCAAAATAATTTAATTATTGTGCACCTATTACCCATTATCCATCGCCCAATGCCTTGTAAAGGTACAATTTTACAAAGTGCAATTTAAAAATTATTGCATTCATTTATATTTCCTTAATTTTACCAAAAAATTAAATAAACTGTGGGAAGCAAAAATAAACTCAAGCGATTCAAAGAAAATGAAACTTTTTCAAACGTTTTTCAACCAACAAGAGAAGAAGTTATTTCTAATCAATTACCCTTAAAAGGGAAATGGAGAACCGATTTTTTCAAAAATAATAATCCAATTGTATTAGAACTAGGTTGTGGAAAAGGCGAATATTCGGTAGGTTTGGCTCAAAGAAATCCAAACAAAAACTTCATTGGAATTGATATTAAAGGAGCGAGATTTTGGCGTGGAGCAAAAACAGCAGTAGAAAATGAGATTCATAATGTAGCTTTCTTACGAACGCAAATTGAATTAATTGAGCATTGTTTTGATGCTGATGAAGTAGACGAAATTTGGATTACTTTCCCAGATCCACAAATCAAATACAAAAGAACCAAACATAGAATGACCAATACGGAGTTTTTAAATAATTACAAAAAAATTCTAAAACCAAACGGACTAATGCATTTAAAAACGGATTCTGAATTTATGCATGGTTATACCTTAGGTTTATTACATGGTTTGGGTCATGAAGTAATTTATGCCAATCATAATGTGTACAAAAACGAAGGCGCTCCAGTAGATGTGACTTCGATTCAAACCTTTTATGAAAGCCAATATTTAGAAGTAAATAAACCCATTACTTACATTCAATTTCGAATTAAGTAATTTTAGTTACAGAAGCATTTTAGGTAATTGCTTATTTTTGAACAAAACATACTATTATGACCATTTTACTTTCGTTTATACTTGGATTTTTTATAGCAGCAGTCGGAATTGTTGCACCCGGAATGTTAAACATGACCATTGCTAAGCTAAGTGTAAGCGAAGATCGAAAACAAGCATTGTTATTTGCTTTTGGAGCAGTTTTGATAGTTTTAGTTCAGAGTTTTGTTGGGGTTTATTTTGCCAAAGTTTTAGGTGCAAATCCTAATATCAGCGAAAATTTAAAAAAGTTTGGAACCGTTATTTTTATTTTACTTACAGCTTTTTTTATTTACAATGGTTTTAGAGCCAAAAAACCAAAATTAGACGTTGCTATTAAGTCAAAAAATAATAGATTTATTTACGGAATTACGCTTTCTTCTTTGAATATGTTTGCTATTCCTTATTATGCGTTTGTGAGTTTAACATTGGCCTCTAAAGATATTTTTCAGTTTACATTACCCAATATTTTAATTTTTTCATTTGCGGCTGCATTGGGAACTTTTTTCATCTTTTATTTATATGCTGTTTTGTTTAAAAAAGTAGAACATAAAGTAACTTTTATTACCAATAATATCAACTTTTTGATAGCTGCCATTACTGGTTTAGTAGCAGTATCATCGTTATACAAAATGCTAACGGCTTAAAATTGAAAAATCCAAATCCTAATACAGAAAACTTCTTTGAACGAGTTTATGAAATTGCCCGTCAAATTCCGTATGGAAGAGTAACTTCTTATGGTGCAATTGCCAAAGCATTAGGAACTGCTCGTTCTGCCAGAATGGTAGGTTGGGCAATGAATGCTTCTCATAATTTAGAAGATGTTCCAGCACATCGAGTGGTCAATAGGAAAGGATTACTCACTGGAAAGCATCATTTTGAAGGCACTAATTTAATGCAACAACTTCTAGAAAGCGAAGGCATTAAAGTAGTCGATAATCAGATTATTGATTTCGATAAACATTTTTGGGAGCCAGAATTTTAATATTTTTTAGTTCTTTAAAAGCATAGAAAAATACTATTCAACTATAACAAAACTTTAAACTCTGAAACTTTTAAACTTCTAAACTTCTCATTATCTTTGCAATTCAAATTCAGTCTTAATAAAGAACTGAAAACAAAAGATTTAAAGCAGAGAACAATGAAATTAGATAGAAAAGAAATATTAAAAGCCCTAGAAACCATTACGGTAGCTGGTGAAGGTAAAAATATGGTGGAAAGTGGTGCGGTAAAAAATGTAATCACTTTTGGCGATGAAGTAGTAGTGGATTTAGTTTTAGCAACACCAGCCTTACATATTAAAAAACGTGCTGAGGTAGATATCATAAAAGTAATTCACGAAAAAGTCTACGAAAAAGCCAAAGTAAAAGTAAACATCAAAGTTGAAGCGCCAGAAAAACCAGAAAATCCAAATTCAATTAGAGGAAAGCAAATTCCTGGAATTTCTAATATTATTGCGGTTGCTTCAGGAAAAGGTGGTGTTGGAAAATCTACAATTACGGCAAACCTTGCTGTAACATTAGCAAAAATGGGATTTAAAGTTGGGGTTTTAGATGCTGATATCTACGGACCATCCATGCCAATTATGTTTGATGTTGAAAACTCAAAACCCGTTTCTATAGAAGTAGACGGAAAATCTAAAATGCAACCCGTTTCAAGTTATGGTGTGGAGATTTTATCTATTGGATTTTTTACTAAACCTGACCAAGCCGTAATTTGGAGAGGGCCAATGGCAGCCAAAGCTTTAAACCAAATGATTTTTGATGCCAATTGGGGCGAATTAGATTTCATGCTAATCGATTTACCACCAGGAACAGGCGATATTCACTTATCAATCATGCAATCGTTGCCAATTACAGGAGCGGTTGTAGTAAGTACACCACAAGCGGTTGCTTTAGCTGATGCCAAAAAAGGAGTTTCCATGTTCCTATCAGAATCGATTAATGTTCCTGTTTTAGGAATTATTGAAAATATGGCGTATTTTACACCAGAAGAACTTCCTGAAAATAAATATTATATCTTTGGGAAAGAAGGAGCTAAAAACTTAGCAGCCGATTTACAAGTGCCTCTTTTAGGAGAAGTGCCATTGGTGCAAAGTATTCGTGAAGCAGGAGATTACGGTCGCCCAGCGGCATTGCAAACAGCTTCGGTTTTAGAAAGTGTGTTTGAAACTATTACAAGAAATGTAGTGCAAGAAACGGTAAATCGTAATGAAACATTACCGCCAACAGAAGCTATTAAAATAACAACAATGGCAGGATGTTCTGCTGTGAAAAAATAGTATTCAGTTTACAGTCTCAGTTGGCAGTTTGAAAACTGTTGTTAAAACTGAGACTGTGACTGAAAACTGAAAACTAAAAACTATGACTACAACAGAAATAAAAGAGAATGTTGAAAAAGCACTAGAGGAAATTCGTCCGTTTTTGAATTCTGATGGCGGCAACATTTCATTAGTAGAAATTATCGACAACAAACATGTGAAAGTTCGTTTAGAAGGTGCTTGTACGAGTTGTAATTTCAGTATTAGTACCATGAAAGCTGGTGTTGAAACTACAATTAAAAAGTATGTACCTCAAATCGAAACAGTAGAAAACGTAGCATAAAGTTACTCGTATGATATAAATCATATTTCTACAATTGACAAGTTTGTTACTTTGTATTTCAAAATTTAAAACATGATTCAAACAGATATATTAATTATCGGTGCGGGTCCAACAGGACTTTTCGCCGTTTTCGAAGCTGGACTTTTACAATTAAAATGTCATATTATTGATGCTTTGCCACAACCAGGTGGACAATTAGCAGAATTATATCCCAAAAAACCTATTTTTGATATTCCAGGTTATCCTGAAGTTTTAGCTGGTGATTTGGTTACTAATTTAATGGAGCAAATCAAGCAATTTCAACCGGGATTTACATTGGGAGAAACCGCCGAAACCATTGAAAAATTAGAAGACGGAACGTTTATTGTTACTACTAAAGAAGGAACACAACATCAAGCAAAAGCAGTAGCGATTGCAGGTGGTTTAGGGACTTTCGAACCAAGAAAACCTATTCTTAAAGATATTGAATTCTACGAGAAAGAAGACCGTGGTGTGGATTACTTCGTAAAAGATCCAGAAAAATACCGTGGAAAAAATATTGTAATCGCTGGTGGTGGAGATTCTGCTTTAGATTGGAGTATTTTCTTATCGAATGTTGTTAATTCAGTGACTTTAGTTCATAGAAGAAATGAATTTCGAGGGGCTTTAGATTCAGTTGAAAAAGTACAAGAATTGAAAAATTCGGGTAAAATTAAACTAATTACTCCAGCAGAAGTGGTTGGTTTTAATGGTAGTGAAAGAATTACCGCTGTTGATATTGAAGTTAACGGCGCTAGAATGAAAGTAGAATGCGATTATTTCATTCCGCTTTTCGGACTTACACCAAAACTAGGTCCAATTGCGAACTGGGGATTAGAAATCGAAAAGAACGCCATCAAAGTAAATAACGCATTAGATTATCAAACCAACATCGACGGAATTTACGCGATTGGTGATGTAAACACGTATCCAGGAAAATTAAAACTAATTTTGTGCGGTTTCCACGAAGCGACTTTAATGTGTCAAAGTGTGTACAACAGAATCAATCCAGGAAAACGCTATGTGTTGAAATATACCACCGTTTCTGGAGTAGATGGTTTTGATGGCACCAGAAAAGAAGCTGAAAAAGCCGTTGTAAAATCGATTGATTAAATAAAATTTTGTTTCAAGTTGAGCGAACCTTAAACTTGAAACCTTAAACTTGAAACTAATAATGCCACAAGACGTAACCATTTTCATAACCGACAGAAACGGAGTTAAACACGAAGTGTTAGCGCCAACTGATATGAACATGAATATCATGGAGTTAATCCGTTCTTATGAATTAGCCGAAGAAGGGACAATTGGTGTTTGTGGCGGAATGGCAATGTGCGCTTCTTGTCAATGTTATATTTTAAACGATGTAGTTTCTTTAGAACGCAATCCTGATGAAGAAGCCATGCTTTGGGAAGCGTATCATGTGAAAGATAATTCAAGGTTGGGTTGCCAAATTCACATCACTGAAGATTTAGAAGGTTTAGAGCTAGAAATAGCACCAGAACAATAAAAAAGCGAGAATTTCTTCTCGCTTTTCATTTTATACTAATTCATGTTTGTGTTCCATTTGCTCTTCAATAGCATTCCAAAGTCCGATTCTTTTTTCTAAGGCTAAAACCGAAACTTGTTCCACTTCATTCCATTTTTGTTCCGAAGTACCACAAAGTTCAGCAATCATTTGCATCGCCATAGGACCATGTTCATCGGCATCTAATTCGATGTGTCTTTCGAAATAATAGATTAATTTTGATAAATCGGTTTCAGGGAAATTTTGCTGAAAGTTTTTCAAGATTTCGGTAAACATATTCGGAATCAAATCTTCTCTTCCAAAAGTAAAAGCAGCCGCAATTTCATGAGGTTTTCCTTGTTCAATCACACGGAAAGTAAAATCTAAAAACGCTTTCACATTTGGATGCAAATCACTTTGTTTTATCGATACGAAGATATTTTTTGTTTCTTCAACATTCTCCAAAAACGCATTAATTTGAGTTGTCGAAGCACCACATTGGACCATCGCATCCAAATACATTTCATAATGACTTTGGCGCGTTCCGTCAATAGTTAAATCCGTTTCTTCTGCTACTACAATTTCATTAATTAAATAACGAATTTCCGGGTTTCCAATGGGTAACCAAGGAGTTGTAGTGCAAGTTAATTTATTTTGCAATGCTTTTAGTAGTGACATAAAATCCCATACCGCATAAATGTGGTTTTCTAAAAAACAATGCAAATCATCCATCGTTTTTACTTTGTTGTATAGCGAATGATTAAGCAATTGTTCTTTCTGGCTTTGAATCGATTGGTTTATGTTTTGAATATTCATAGGGCAATTTTTATTTTATATACGAAATTCTCACCTTGTAAGGTTTCAAATTTTCATATTACAAATGTAAAAATGCTTCCCTAAAAAGAGAAGCATTTTGTATCAATTTTATCTATTGTTTAATTCGATAAGTTCAATTCTGCCAAGCCGAAATGACTTCAGAGTTACAGAATTAATTTTGGAATTTGGAATTTCCTTTTTGAAATTTTATTTAAATGCAGGGAAACCTGTAACATCCATACCTGTAATTAACAAGTGAATGTCGTGCGTTCCTTCGTAAGTCACTACAGATTCTAAATTCATCATGTGTCTCATGATTGAATATTCACCTGTAATTCCCATCCCGCCTAACATTTGACGTGCATCACGAGCAATTGTTAACGCCATGTCAACATTGTTTCTTTTTGCCATCGAAATTTGAGCTGTTGTAGCTTTCCCTTCGTTTCTTAAAACACCCAATCTCCAAGTTAATAATTGCGCTTTTGTGATTTCAGTAATCATTTCAGCTAATTTCTTTTGTTGTAATTGCGTAGCTCCAATTGGTTTGTCAAATTGAATACGCTCTTTTGAATATCTCAATGCTGTATCATAACAATCCATTGCTGCTCCAATCGCTCCCCAAGCAATTCCGTAACGTGCTGAATCTAAACATCCTAGTGGCGCTCCTAATCCAGATTTGTTTGGTAATAAGTTTTCTTTTGGAACTTTTACGTTGTCAAAAATAAGCTCACCAGTAGCAGAAGCTCTTAACGACCATTTATTGTGTGTTTCAGGAGTTGTAAAACCTTCCATTCCACGTTCCACGATTAATCCGTGAATTCTTCCTTCTTCGTTTTTAGCCCAAACTACTGCGATATCAGCAAATGGTGCATTCGAAATCCACATTTTAGCACCATTTAAAAGATAATGATCGCCCATATCTTTAAAATTAGTTGTCATTCCACCAGGATTTGAACCGTGGTCAGGCTCAGTTAAACCAAAACAACCAATGAATTCTCCAGTGGCTAATTTTGGTAAATATTTCATTCTTTGTTCTTCGTTTCCGTATTTCCAAATAGGATACATTACCAATGAAGATTGAACAGAAGAAGTCGAACGTACACCCGAATCTCCTCTTTCAATTTCTTGCATGATTAATCCATAAGAAATTTGATCTAATCCAGCACCACCATATTCCACAGGAATATACGGACCAAATCCGCCAATTTCTCCCAAACCTTTTACAATTTGATGTGGAAATTCAGCTCTTTGTGCATATTCCTCAATAATTGGAGATACTTCTTTTTTTACCCAAGCACGTGCAGCGTCACGCACCATTTTATGTTCGTCCGATAATAATTCGTCTAATAAATAATAATCTGGAGATTGAAATAAGTCTGGTCTCATAGTTTTTGATTTGAAAGTCACAAAAGTAAGTAAAGATTTTTAACAAATCAACGAACAAGTGTTATAATTTTTAGAAGCTATTTCCAGCTATCCGTTTCAATCTTTTTACACCTGACAGGTTTTAGAAAACCTGTCAGGTGTAAAAAGGATTTTCTCTACTATCTGGGCTAGGGTTACATCTTCAAATAGAACTCTTTCGTCAACTCAATATATTCAGGAGTATAATTGTGTCTTGAGATTTCAATGACTAACTCATCAATTAAAGGAGTTTGTTCCATTCTGCAAAAAGCCAGTAAACTTCTTTTAATTTCCGATGTTGGAGTGCCTTTTACACGAGTCATTTTTAAGGGAAACAAATCTAATTCTTTACACATAGCAACAAATCGCTCTTCTTCTTTATAAGGAATAATCACAGAAAAAATCCCGTTATCCGAAAGTAATAAGGCAGCCGCTTCAATTAATTCTTCAAAAGGCAAAGCGTCTTCAAAGCGAGCTAAATCTCTCGAAACATTATCTGATTTATAATCATCGGTATAAAAAGGCGGATTGGAAATAATTAAATCGTATTCGTCTTCGGGTTCGTCAACAAATTCATCCAAACCTGCATGAAAACAAAATAATTTATCACCCCAAGGTGAAGCTTCAAAATTTTCGACACATTGTTCGTAAGCATCTTCGTCAATTTCAATCGCATCAATTTGTTCGGCGTTGCTTCTTTGGGCTAACATCAAAGACAAAATTCCTGTTCCTGCACCAATATCCAAAACATTGTACGGATTGTTAATTAATGGAGTCCAAGCGCCAAGTAAAACGCCATCAGTGCCAATTTTCATAGCACAACGATCTTGATTAACGGAAAAATGTTTGAATGTAAAAGTCATTGGAATTATCCAAGATATAAATCAACCAACCCTTCAGGTGTTTCTAAAGTAATAGTTTTGTTAGTTCTATCAAGCGCAATAATGAATTCATCAATTAGCGGAACTAGAACTTCAGTACCGTTTTTCTCAATTTCAAAAATGGCTTGAGCGCCACTATCATTAATTCCAGTTATTTTTCCAATGTTTCCTAGACGTGTATCTAAAACATCAAAACCAATAACCTCATGAAAGTAAAATTGGGTACCTTCTAATTTTGGTAACATAGAAAGCGGTAAGTAAGCTTCGCAGCCTATAATTCGGTCAGCATCTTCTTCATTTTCAATATCTTCGAAGCGAATGCGTAGAAACTTGCCTTTGTGTAGCTGACTTTTTAAAATAAAAAATGGAACCAGACTTTTGTTGATTTCAACAAAAACTGATTCCAAATTTTCATAAATTTCGGGTTCGTCTGTATCTAAATACAGTAAAACTTCACCCTTGAAACTAAACTTTTTAGCGATTTTGCCTAAATAGAAACAATCTTGTTTACGCATGTAATCGCTTTAAAATTATGCTTGAGTTTCTTCGTTGTTTTCTTCAACAGCAGGAGCATCTTCAGTAGCAGCCTCAACCACTTCTTCAGTTACTTCTTCAACAGTTTCTTCTACTTTTGTAGCTTCAACTTGAGCTGCAATACGTTTTGCGTTTGCTTCTTGTTCTGCTTTAAAAGCTTTAGCTTTAGCATCTGCTTGCGCTTTGCTTAAACCAGATTTTTTAGCGTCAACTTTACCTGCTTTTTCATCTAACCAAGCTGCTAATTTAGCATCTGCTTGCTCTTGAGTTAAAGCACCTTTGCGAACACCTCCATCTAAATGGTGTTTTAATAAAGCACCAGTGTAAGATAAAATTGCTCTTGCAGTGTCAGTTGGTTGAGCACCATTGTGTAACCACTGTGCTGCTTTTTCGATGTTTAAATCGATAGTAGCTGGGTTTGTGTTTGGATTGTAAGTTCCGATTTTCTCTAAGAATTTACCATCTCTTTTAGCTCTTGCATCAGCTGCAACAACCCAATAAAAAGGTTTCCCTTTTTTTCCGTGTCTTTGTAATCTAATCTTTACTGACATAATCTTTTGATTAATTTGAGGTTCTCGACCTCGGTTATTTAAGGGTGCAAATATACAAAACTTTAGTTTACAACATAATAAAGGCGAAAAATATTTTTAATGATATTGTTTAAAAAAAAATAGGTTACTTTAGTAAAAGTATTTTTAGTTTGTAAATAATTTAAATTGATATAAAAATGAATAAAATAATTTCAAATGCGGCTCAAAAGCTTGTAATAGCGTCTTTTGTATTGTTGTCGCTTTATTCTTGTAAAAAAGAACCTCTTGAGGATTCAATTTCCGGGAAATGGGATATGGCCTACTACACTTGGATTGACACAACCGACTTAGGTCGTGAAGAAATCAATAAAGACATTTTGGCATACAAAAATAAAACAAAAACATTGGGATCTGAATTTGTTAATAAAGGGAAAGATATTGTTGGTGCTAAAGATCATTGGAGCGGTGAAATAGTAAAAGGTTTCAGTATAGAAGTAATTGAAAACGAATCTGCTTATTCAGTAATTAACCAGAAAGGAGTTAAATCCGAAATAATTTTTGACAAAGAAAACAACCATTATGTTAGCCCTGAATACAATTTGCCTTTTGGAGGAAAGACAACCGTGTATTTTGAATTAAAAAAAGATACTCTTGTTATGTTTTATAAAAATTTTGAAAATACACCAGTTGTTTTCATGAAGAATCAAGAGTAGTTTTTGTTTAATAAAATTATTTTCAAAGGAAATAGTGTTTTTTATCTAAAAAAAATTATTTTTGTTTATTCGTAAATGAAATTTTAAGTAAAATGAAAAAAATAGTTGCATTGTTTATAGGAGTGTTAGCATTGTCATCATGCACTCAAGATATTAAAACTAATGACCCAGCATTTCAAGCGAAGTTTGGTGATGCTATTTGGAGAGCAAATGATGCTAGAGTTTTTGTAGATGAGAATGGTGCTATGACAATAGTGGCTTACACGCAATTTGAAGAATTAACGTTAGCAACTACTTCAACAAATCCAGGAACTTATGTTTTTGGCACTACTAATCAAGATAATTACGCAGCTTATTATTTTGAAGGACAAGGAATTATTGCTGATCATGAAACGTCTATTTTTCCTGGACCAGTAAATAAAATTGCTAACATTGTAGCTGGTGGTTTTAACTATACAAACAATAGTGACGCCTTAACAACGGGAGGTTCAGGTTCAGGATTGAAATTAGCAATTGAAGTTAACAATAACGGAACAGTAAATGAAGTGAATGTTGTAGCAAGGGGAATGGGTTATGAGGCAGGTGATGTAGTAACTATATTAGGAGGAAACGGTCAAGCTAAAGTAAGAATTTTAAATGTGCAACAAAGTAATGGTGAGATAACAATTGAAAGCGTTGATAACGGTTTTTTTACTGGCGAATTTAAATTTACAGCTGTAGATGAAGAAGGAAATACTGTATCTTTTTCTAAAGGTGAATTCTACAGAATCCCATTGTCTCAATAAAAAACACACCACAAAAATTCAGATAAGCCACCAAGTTTTTGGTGGTTTTTTTATTTTTGTTGATAACTTAAATTGTTCATTTACTTCTTAAAATGTACTTTTGATAAATCCCTAAAATCAAATTCTAAACACAAATTTTGTGTGTTTGCAGTTTGAATTAGAACCGGAGCGAAGCGGACTGAAGAAGTAATTTTTAAACTTGGAATTTTTTAAAGTATGTATTTAATTTTCGATACCGAAACCACTGGATTGCCAAAAAGTTGGTCTGCTCCTATAACAGATACCGATAATTGGCCTCGTTGTATTCAAATTGCTTGGCAGTTACACGATGAGATGGGTAACTTGGTTGAACATCAAGATTATTTAGTAAAGCCAGAAGGGTTTAATATTCCATATGATGCAGAGCGTATACATGGCGTTTCTACGGAATTGGCAACTGAGCAAGGAATTTCAATGATAGAAGTTTTGGAGAAATTCAATATTGTACTTTCCAAAACAAAATATATTGTTGGGCAAAACGTAGGTTTCGATGTCAATATCATGGGTTGTGAATTCCACCGATTTAATATTGGTTCCGATTTAACCCAAATGCCTGTTTTAGATACATGTACCGAAACTACAGCCGAACTTTTAAAATTACCAGGCGGTCGTGGAGGGAGATTTAAGTTACCAACACTTACCGAATTACATCAATACCTTTTCAATCAACCCTTTTCAGAAGCACATAATGCAACTGCCGATGTAGAAGCAACTACGCGCTGTTTCTTGGAGTTGATAAAAAGAGAAGTTTTTACCAAAGAAGAATTAGACGTTTCACCAGAATATTTCAGACGTTTTCGTGAAAATAATCCAGGGGAGATTCAGCTGATTGGTTTAAAACATATCAATCTCAAGAAAGCTTCAGATGAAATTAGAGCGCGTTTGCAGAAAATCCAAAAGGATAGAGAGCAAGCTACTATTTCTGATGAAGTAAAAGCGGATTTAAATGAAGCTACTTTTGCTCATTTACACAATCATACGCAATTTTCAGTTTTACAATCGACTATAGCTATCAATGATTTGGTAAAGGCTTCGGCAAAATTCAAAATGCCAGCTGTAGCCATGACAGACACTGGAAATATGATGGGTGCTTTCCATTTTGTTAGTGCAGTTTTAAATCATAATAAAGCAGCAGAAACTAAGAATGCAGCATTAGTTGAAAACGGTGAAGAACCAACAGAAACGGTAATTAAGCCTATCGTAGGTTGTGAATTCAATATTTGCGAAGATCATAAAGACAAAACCAAAAAAGATAATGGCTATCAAGTAGTTTTTTTAGCCAAAAATAAAAAAGGCTATCACAATTTAGCTAAAATGTCTTCAATCGCTTATACTGACGGATTTTATTACGTTCCACGAATCGATAAAGCGGTAGTTGAAAAGTACAAAGAAGACCTTATAGTGCTTTCTGGAAATTTATACGGTGAAATTCCAAGTAAAATTCTAAATATTGGAGAAAACCAAGCAGAAGAAGCATTGATTTGGTGGGCAGCAAAGTTTGGTTCCGACTTTTATCTTGAAATAATGCGTCACAAGCAGGAAGATGAAAATCGTGTCAATCAAACATTAATTGCTTTTGCCAAAAAACATAATGTAAAGCTAATTGCTACAAATAATACGTATTACGTTAATAAAGAAGATGCTAATGCACATGATATTTTGTTGTGTGTAAAAGATGGTGAAAAACAAGCTACACCAATTGGTCGCGGACGTGGTTACCGATATGGATTGCCTAATCAGGAATATTATTTCAAATCGGGTGACGAAATGAAGCAACTTTTTTCTGATTTACCCGAAGCCATCATTAACATTCAAGAAATCATTGATAAAATTGAAATTTACTCGCTTTATCGTGATGTATTGCTTCCAAAATTTGATATTCCTGAAGAATTTCTTGTTCCTGAAGATGAAGTAGATGGTGGCAAGCGAGGCGAAAATAGCTATTTACGTCATTTAACGTATAAAGGTGCTGAAAAACGTTATCCCGAAATTACAGAAGCAATTAAAGAGCGACTCGATTTTGAGTTGGCAACTATTGAAAAAACAGGTTATCCAGGTTATTTCTTGATTGTACAAGATTTTATTGCAGAAGCAAGAAACTTAGATGTTTCCGTAGGTCCAGGTCGTGGTTCTGCTGCGGGTTCTGCCGTTGCCTATTGTTTAGGAATTACGAATATCGACCCAATTAAGTACGATTTGCTTTTTGAGCGTTTCTTAAATCCCGACCGTGTTTCCATGCCCGATATCGATATCGATTTTGATGACGAAGGTCGTGGTCGTGTTATGGATTATGTAATCAATAAATACGGTTCCAATCAGGTGGCGCAAATTATTACTTATGGTAAAATGGCAACGAAATCGGCTATTCGAGATACTGCTCGTGTGTTAGATTTGCCACTTTTTGAAGCGGATAGAATTGCTAAATTAATTCCAGGAATGATGCCTTCCAAATGGAATTTAGCCCGATTTCTAGCCGAAGATGAAAGCGAAGTTAAAAAAGCGTTGCGTTCAGAAGAATTCGACAAAGTAAAAGAGTTAATCGGAATTGCCAATTCGGAAGATTTAGCTGGAGAAACCATTCAGCAAGCAAAAGTATTAGAAGGTTCTTTGCGAAATACAGGAATTCACGCTTGTGGAGTTATCATTACGCCAAGTGATATTACCAATTTCGTTCCAGTTACTACCGCAAAAGATTCCGATTTATATGTAACACAATTTGACAACTCGGTGGCAGAAAGCGCTGGTTTGTTGAAGATGGACTTCTTAGGATTAAAGACATTAACCTTAATTAAAGATACGGTTAAATTGGTGAAATATCGCTTTGGAATTGATTTAGATCCCGATAATTTCCCAATTGACGACCAAAAAACATACGAGTTATTCCAAAGAGGTGAAACGGTTGGAGTTTTCCAATACGAATCACCAGGAATGCAAAAATACATGAAGGACTTAAAACCAACAGTCTTTGCCGATTTAATCGCTATGAATGCATTGTATCGTCCAGGGCCATTGGAATATATTCCTTCTTTCGTTCGTAGAAAAAACGGCGAAGAAGAAATTAAATACGATTTAGAAGCGTGTGAAGAATATTTAGCAGAAACTTACGGAATTACTGTTTATCAAGAGCAAGTAATGCTTTTATCCCAAAAATTAGCCGGATTCTCCAAAGGTGATGCCGATGTTTTACGTAAAGCAATGGGTAAAAAACAAATTGAAGTTTTGAACAAAATGAAACCTCAATTTATCAATCAAGCCGCAGAAAAAGGCCATGACCCAGTTATTTTAGAGAAAATTTGGAAAGACTGGGAAGCGTTTGCAAGTTACGCTTTTAATAAATCTCACTCCACTTGTTATGCTTGGATTGCCTACCAAACCGCTTATTTAAAAGCGCATTATCCTGCGGAATATATGGCGGCGGTACTTTCTAATAACATGAATGATATTAAGCAAGTTTCGTTCTTTATGGAAGAATGTAAACGCATGGGATTAGCGGTTTTGGGTCCAGATGTGAACGAGTCGTACTATAAATTTACGGTTAATGAGGATTACGCGGTTCGTTTTGGAATGGGAGCTATTAAAGGAGTTGGAGCAGGGGCTGTTCAAACGATAGTTGATAATCGTAAAGACGGAGCATACAAATCTATTTTCGACTTAGCTAAGCGAATTGATTTAAGAGCTGCCAATAAAAAAGCATTTGAAAATTTGGCTTTAGCTGGTGGTTTTGACGGTTTTGGGGATACACATCGCGCACAATATTTCCATCATGACGGCGATGGAATTACGTTTTTAGAAAAAGCCATTCGTTACGGTTCAAAATTTCAAGAAAACGAAAACTCTGCTCAAGTAAGTTTGTTTGGTGATGCCAGTGATGTGCAAATTGCAGAGCCAATTGTTCCACCATGCGAAGAGTGGAGTACCATGGAAAAATTGGCCAAAGAAAAAGAAGTAGTTGGAATTTACATTTCCGGACACCCATTAGATGATTACAAATTTGAAATGAAATATTTCTGTAATGCTAAGTTGGAAACCTTGAAAAGTTTGGAACAGCAAGTAGGTAAAAATCTTTCTTTTGGCGGAATTGTAACCAATGTGCAACACCGAACAGCAAAAAACGGAAAAGGTTGGGCAACATTTGTATTGGAAGGCTACGATGAAAGTTTTGAATTCCGAATTTTTGATGAAGAGTATTTGAAATACCGTCATTTCTTGTTGCAAAATCAGTTTGCTTATTTTAAAATTTTGGTAAAAGAAGGTTGGGTGAATCGCGAAACAGGAAAAAAATCAGATCCAAGAATTCAGTTTTTGGATGTAAAAATGCTTGCGGATGTTTTACCAATTTTTGCCAAAAAACTAATATTACAGTTAGCTATTACCGACTTAAAAGAAGGAATGATTACCGAATTGAATCAAATTTTTGCTCAAAATAATGGAGATAATTTGGTTACTTTTGAAGTGATGGAATTAGAAAAAATAAAAAAAGTAAAAGAAGAAAACCTTGTTGTTGTGCCAACAGTTTCAGAAGATGAAGAAAGCACTGAGGAAATGGATGACTTGGTGGAAATGGATTTGGATATCCCTGTTGAGAAAGAAGAAATTGTTGTAAAAACTAAGCTTTCTATGCCAAGTAGAAAATTGAAAGTAAAAATTTCTTCCGAATTGTTACAGGAATTAGAACGCATGCAATTGAGTTTTAAGTTGAATTAGTATCAATTCTGAAAATGCAGCTATAACAAAAACTAATTTTTAAAAGCCAATTCATTCCAATTTAATTTCTAAATTTGCATATCATAAAAGTAAAACTTAAAGAAAAATAATATGGCATTAGCAATCACAGACGCTTCTTTCGAAGAAGTAGTATTAAAATCAGATAAACCAGTAGTAGTAGATTTTTGGGCAGCTTGGTGTGGTCCATGTAGAATGGTTGGTCCAGTTATCGACGAAATTGCTTCAGAATACGAAGGAAAAGCAGTTGTTGGAAAAGTTGATGTGGATGCAAATCAAGAATTTGCTGCAAAATATGGTGTTAGAAACATCCCAACAGTTTTAGTATTCCAAAACGGAGAAGTAGTAGGAAGACAAGTTGGTGTTGCACCAAAGAAAACGTATACGGATGCAATTGATGCATTATTGTAATCGTTGAAAATCAATATATGAAGGTCCAATTAGTTGGACCTTTTTTTATTCCAAAAGCTGAGTATTGACAGATTTTCTCTATATTTACTCAACAAATTCAATTTATGCAGTTTTCTGAAAAACGAAACATTACACGTTGGTTTATCATTTTAGCATCCTTTTTCATAGTAACCTTAATACTTTGGAATACCTATAATTTCTTCCAAATATTCAAGGAAGAAGAACGGGTAAAAATGGAACTTTGGGCAATGGCTCAAAAAACCTTAGCAAATGCCAATGAAAATACAGATGTTGATTTACCGTTTGAAATTATCAGTTTAGAAACTTCTATACCTATGATAGTTTCAACTGAAAATGGAAAAATCATCAAGCATAACAATATTGAACCCGAAGTTGCAGAAGATAGCTTGCAATTGCAATCGCTCTTTAGAAAAATTCAAGTTGAAAATGAGCCCATAAAAATGGAACTTTCTGCTAATAATTACCAATTGTTGTATTACGGAAATTCGCCTTTATTGAATAAACTGAAATATTATCCTATTGCTTTACTGTTGATTATTATTTTGTTTGGAGCCGTTGTTTATAACTTTTATCGCGCTACAAAAATGGCAACACAGAATAAACTTTGGGCTGGAATGGCAAAAGAAACCGCGCATCAAATTGGAACACCATTGTCTTCATTAATTGGTTGGTTGGAATTGCTCAAATTGGAAAATGTTGAAGAATCAACCATTTCAGAGATAGAAAAAGACATCACACGTTTACAAACTATTACCGATAGATTTTCAAAAATTGGTTCCGAACCTGTTTTAGAAATCAAAGATATAGTGGAAGAAACCCGAAATTCATTTGATTATTTGAAATCGAGAAGTTCTAAGCAAATTGCTTTTTCTTTTGAAGCGCCTAATCATCCCATTTTAATTCCAATAAATCCCGCTTTACACAGTTGGACAATCGAGAATTTAGTTAAAAATGCTATTGATGCCATGAAAGGAAAAGGGAAATTGTCAGTTGTGATTTCAGAAACCGATGCTGTTGTAAAAATTGCGGTTACCGATAGTGGAAAAGGAATTCCATTGAGTCAATTTTCAAAAGTTTTTGAACCTGGTTTTACTACCAAAAAAAGAGGTTGGGGTTTAGGATTATCTTTAACCAAACGAATTGTACAAGAATACCACAAAGGAAGAATAAAAGTCGCACATTCTGAAATTGGCAAAGGAACTACGATGCAAATTAGTTATAAAAAATAATCCCGATTTTCATCGGGATTCAGTTTATAAATTGTTTCCAATTGCGGTTGCTAATTCTGTAAATTCTTCAGGAGTTAAACTGGTTTTTCTTTGAAAACGCATATCATCCATATCCTGTAATGGAATCAAATGCACGTGAACATGCGGCACTTCTAAACCAACAACTGCCATTCCAATGCGTTTGCAAGGAACTGTTTTTTCTAAAGCAATAGCTACTTTTCTAGAAAAAGCCATTAGTTCCAAATAAAGGGTTTCCTCCATTTCAAAAATCTTGTTGATTTCTTGCTTTGGAATACATAACGTATGTCCTTTTGCATTGGGATTCACATCTAAAAATGCCAAAAACTTATCGTCTTCAGCTACTTTATAACATGGAATTTCTCCGTTTACTATTTTGGTAAAAATGGAACTCATATTGTCAAATTTTGTTTCAGGTTTAACGTTTCAAGTTGGTTGTTCAGGAAATTGGAATTTGCCACTTCGACTTCGCTCAGTATGACATTTTGGAATTTAGTATTAATCTCTTGAAATTTCTAAAATCTCAAATTTCAATGTGCCATTTGGTACTGTAATTTCAGCAATTTCACCTACTTTTTTTCCTAATAAACCTTTACCAATTGGTGATGTAACCGAAATTTTTCCCGTTTTTAAATCGGCTTCGCTTTCGGCAACTAATGTGTATTTTAGTTCCATGCCGTTAGCTTGGTTTTTGATTTTAACTGTTGAAAGCACTAATGCTTTAGTAACATCTAATTGGGATTCGTCAATTAAACGCGCATTGGCAACAACTTCTTCCATTTTTGAAATTTTCATTTCTAAAAGTCCTTGTGCTTCTTTTGCTGCATCGTATTCTGCATTTTCAGATAAATCACCTTTATCTCTAGCCTCTGCAATTGCTTGTGAAGCCTTTGGTCGTTCAATAGATTTTAGTTGATCTAATTCATCTCTAAGTTTTTTCAAACCTTCTGCTGTGTAATAAGAAACTGCACTCATAATTCTCCTTCTTAAATATTGTTACTGTTTTCAAATACGATTAAAAACTTTTTTCCGTTATATTATTGTTTATAAAATACAAAGAATCCCACACGCTTATGGGATTCCTTTTAACAAAGATACTAAAATATTTTTAATTTAAATTTAAGTTGAACTTTTAGTTTGTTAAAGTTAATTAATTTATTTTTGGAGAATATAAGATATAATTAAAATGAAAAGATATTTAACTTTTATAGTTTTTTCAATAGTATTGCTAAGCTGTACCAAGGATTCTGTTAGGAATAACAATCCTTATTTACCTAGTTATCGGTTTTCTTCCTCAGTTATAAATTTGAATTTACCATTATATAATCAGTTAAATTTCCCTGGCAATGCAATTACCTATTCGGAAATTGGAGTAGGAGTTTTAAATAAAATTTTCATCATTAATACAGGCTCTAATTATTTAGCATTTGATGCGGCTTGTCCTAATCAAGAGTTGAGTGGTTGCTCTTCAATGAATTTAGTTGGAATAAAAGCTATTTGTCCGTGTGACGATGCCGAATATAGTTTGTTTTCAGGTCAAGCTCCTGGAATGCAATATCCGATGTTACAATATAGAGTTGAGGTACTAAGTCCTGAATCTATCCGAGTTTATAACTAATAAAAAATCTGGATGTTTTTGCATCCAGATTTTTTTTTGATAACTTCTAAATGGAATTAAAAAGATAGCGTAACGCCAGCTAAGAAATTAATTCCCGCTTGTGGATAAAATCCAGCGCCTTCAATTGTTGTAATATTTGGACCCGACCAATCATCGTCGTAAGTGTAAAAATAGCCGTTAGATTCGTAAGTTCTATCCAAAATGTTATTGACCAATCCAGAAAATAAAATCGATTTAATTCCTTTATTGATACGCCATTCATAAGTAACATTCAAATCATGTATCGTATAGTCTCTCAATTTTGAATTTTCGGAATCGATATTGCCCATGTATTGTTCACCAACGAATTTTGACAGTAATGAAATGTTCAATAGTTTAATTGGAGAATACGTTACAATATTTCCAGCAATAATGTTTGGAGAATAAGCGATATTGGTGTTTCCTAAGTTCTGTAATTCACCATCTCTTTGGAAGAAAAAATCTTCATTTTTATTCTGACTCAATGTGATATTTGGACTAATCAAAAACTTATCGCTTAAACGAATTACGGATTCTATTTCCAAACCTAAACGATAGCTGTTTCCACTGTTTGTAAATACTGGAGCTCCAACATCATTTAATGCACCTGTTAATACCAATTGATCAATGTAACGCATATAAAAAGCATTGGCATTAAATCGAATATTTTTTGAGTTGTATTTCCAGCCTAATTCATAATCAAATAAACGTTCTGGTTTTATAGCGCCACTTTCGTAATCATCACGTCTTGGTTCTTTGTTAGCAACACCAAAATAACCGTAGAATGCATTTTTGGAATTCAATTGGTAATTTAAACCTGCTTTTGGATTAAAGAAACGAAAGGTATCATTTACATCATCAAACTTTACACTTGTTGCGTCGTAAAACACCATTCTATATTGCAAATCTGCAAATAAATTCAATTTGGAATCTACATCTTGCGAAATTTTAGCATAGAAATTCACATCGTCTTTGTTTCCGTAATTATCGTAGTAGCGATTTGGATTTGGAATGTAATTTTGTGTCCAAACTACTTCGCCGTAATGCAATCCTAAGTAGCGGTTAGCAGCACCTCCAATTAGTAAGTCGGTTTTTTTATTTTGATAATTGAGAGAAAATGTAGCTCCAAAGAAGTCATTATCTAACCAACGTTTTCTAACCAAGTCAGAAATTGGATTTCCATTAAATGCAGGCAAATTATAATCGGTTAAATCTTCATCTTCTTTGTATTGTTCAAAATATCCTTTTCCGATGGTGTAATGCAAAGCCGCATTTGAAATCCATTTTTCTGACCATTTTTCTGACCAATGCAATTGGAAGTGGTTTTGCCAATAGTTATCCGTTTCATTATCGTAAAATTGCATGTTGCCATTTTCGTCAAAATACATTCCAGCAGGATTGAAAGTTCTGTCATTTCTCAGTTTTTCAGGATCTTCTAGTCCGTACCAAGCTTGATAGGTTTTCTCTTTTCCACCAAATGCTAAAAACTTGATTAACGTATTTTCTTTCACATAATTGGCATTGAAAAAATAACCAAACATGTCGGAAGAAGCTCTGTCAATGAATCCGTCGGAAGAAATGTTAGAAATTCGTCCGTTCAACTCGAAATTATTGTGTAATCCTGTTCCAAAAGATACCGTGTGTTTTCTAGTATTGAAACTTCCAATAGAATTCGCAATTTCTGCAAAAGCTTCTTCTTGATACGATTTGGTTTCCATGTTCAAACTCGCACCAAAAGCGCCGGCTCCATTGGTTGAAGTTCCCACACCGCGTTGCAATTGCACACTTTCTAAAGAGGAAGCAAAATCAGGTAAATTCACAAAAAATGTTCCTTGACTTTCACTGTCGTTAAAAGGAATTCCATTTAAAGTTACGTTGATTCGCGAACCATCAGAACCACGAACACGCATGTACGTATAACCCACACCATTTCCAGCATCGGTTGTGGTCACTACAGAAGGCAAATATTGCAACAAAACTGGAATATCTTGCCCCAAATTTCGCGGTGCAATTTCTTCTTTAGAAACGTTTGTATACGTAATAGGATTTTTGTCTTTCGCTCGAACAGACGAAACCGTAACTTCTTTAAGCTCGGTAGTTTTCAAACTGTCTTTCTGCGTTTCTTGAGAAAAAGAGAAAAGAGAAAAGAGAACAGAAAATAGACTCAAATAAATTTGCGTCTTGGTGCCTTTGTGGCCTTTCTTTTTGAATAAAGTTTTCATTCGTAAATTATATACGAATAAAAGGGGCAATTATTCTTTTGGTTAAAATTAAATTTGATACTCTTTGACGCAAATAAACGTGCACTTTTATTTTTGTCAGTTCCCTAAACAGCATTACCTGTTCTAGGTTCTATGGGTATAATCTCAGCTCGTTATTTGGAGCACCCCTTTGAGACGGGGCAAAGATATGATTCTTTAGTTTAAAGTTCCAAGTTTCAAGTTTAAAAGTTTGTTTTTTTTCGGTTTTGTTTTAAAACGCTCATTACTTTTTTTGCATTTAGCCGTTTTTCTTTTGCTGCTCTTGTAACTTTTGTTGCTTTTCTTTCTTTTGGGATTATTAAAGCATTTTCTAACAACTTAAAACATTTTTTGATAACTTTCTCTTTGTTTTTAAGTTGACTTCGGTCTTCTTCGCTGGTTAAAATTAGGATGCCGTCTTGGGTTAATTTGGTTGCTATTTTGGTTCGTAACAATGTTTTTTCATCATCCGTTAAGCCTTTGGAATTTAACAAATCAAAAGATAAAACCACTTTAGAAGATACTTTGTTTACGTTTTGTCCGCCAGCGCCACTGCTTCTTACGGCTTTAAATGAAAATTCGGATGCGATGATTGATTTATCCATTGTCGGGTTGGTGTGCTGGTTTTAGTAAATCGTTGACCGTTTTTACTGGATTAAAAGTTTCTAGCGGAACTTCAACAAAAATGGTAGTCCATTTTGCCATGGCGCCGTTCCATAATCCCGGAAGTTCAAAGGCTTTTATGGGTTTTCCGTTTTTGGTTTTTTCGGTTATAAAAGCAGTTTTTGGGTCAACAAATTGAGTTAAATCAAATTTTTCGCCTTTGAAGTTTTTAACGCCACAAACAATATCAACTGGATTAAAATGTGTAGCTTCTCTAGCAATATTCTTTTGTGTTTTATTACTGAAATCAATTTGTGATGATTCTACAATTTGCAAGGTTTGTCTTCCTTTTTCGTCTTGAACCCAAAATGGTCCGCCACCTGGTTCGCCTTCGTTTTTAACCATTCCACAAACACGAATAGGACGATTCAATACTTTTATTAAATACTCAATTTTATACTCATGTTGAAAAAACTGAAATTCTTCTGGTAAAGGAAATGAAGCTTTTTCTTCTGCAAAAGTTTTAATTTCGTTCAATTGCTTTTCATCAACTTTTCCAGAAGTTAATAGTTTTAAATAGTTGAAAATTTGATGTTGCACATGCATCAAAACGCCACCCAACACTTTTTTGTAAGTAGTAATTATTACTTTGTGATTTTGGGCAACATTATCAATGTTTTTAATAAAAATTAAGTCCGATTGCAAGGCGTTTAAGTTTTCAATTAAAGCACCATGACCGCCTGGGCGAAAGAAAATTTCACCAGTTTCTAATCGGAATGGTAAATTATCTTCATTTACCGCTAAAGTATCGGAAGTTTGATTTTGGTAAGAAAAACTTACTTCAAAATCAGGAAATTGATGGGTTATTTTTTCAAAATCTGATTGAAACTCTTTATTAATCGTAAAATGAATTTTTGTTTTTATATTTGGTTTTGCCATGAATGCAGCTTCCATCAGATTTTCTTCTGTTGGTGTGGCAATGTGTTTTTCTTTGGTATGAAAAGGCAGAATTCCTTTTGGTTTTTGGGCAAAATTCAAGCCTTCGGAATGCAATAAAGTTTGAATTAGCACATATTGCTTTCTATCATTGGAAAACGAATAAAAATCGGGATATAATTCGATGGTTTTGGACTTCAAAGTTTCATAAAATGGGAAGTTTTTCAATCCAAAAACAAAAATAGATAAATCCTTAGCGTTTTTTTTGTTCAAATAGGTGTTGATGGTTTCTGTTTCCAAATCAAATTCGTTAATGAACTCAATTAAAAACTGAAACATTCGAGTTGCTGCACCCGAAGCTGGGACAAATTTTTCTAAGGAATAGTTGCTCTTGTGTTTGTCGAAATAGTTGGCCAGCGATTGAATTTCTTCCTCAGAAAATTTCCAAATGCCATCGCCAACAGTAGCGGATTTCACCAAATTAATTTTTGGAATTCCCGTTTTGAAAAAATACAATTGTTGCTCGATTTTTTCTAACGAATTCCCTCTGTTTTTGATAAAATCTATATCGGTTTGTGTAAAAGTTTTTTCCATTCTAAATAGCCTAAAATAGCAAGTATTGTAAAAATTGAAAATTGCAAACTTGAAAAGGTTAATCCTTTGTGGAAATATAGTGGTACTGAAATTACATCAGCTACAATCCATAAAATCCAGTTTTCAACTTTTCTTTTCGCCATGAGCCACATTCCTACGAAAAATAATCCTGTAGTGAGTGCATCTACATAAGCAGTCCAATCCGTAAATTTATTAAAAAAAAGATAAACAAACACTACAAAAAGTAGGGTTACAACAAAAATTAGCAATGAAATGGTAAAATCTTTTTTAGTCATCATCGAAATTGGAAATTCATCGGCTCCATTTTTGGTTCTACTCCATAAATACCAACCCAAAATACTCATTATGGAATAGTAAATATTGATGATTAAATCGCCATATAATTGAAATTCCAATAAAATATAAACGAAAATCAGCGTGCTAACTAATCCTGTAGGATAAACCAAAATGTTATTCTTTTTGGCAAACAAAACACTTATAATTCCAAAACCAACGGCAATTAATTCCAATACAATCAAATAATTGGGATAATCTTTATACTGAGAAAATAGGAATTCTATCATAATTCGAAGAAATTGGGATTGTTTTCAAAAGCGGTTCCAATGACAACCAAATCCGCTCCCGCTTGATAAATTTCTTGAATTGTTTTCATAGAACGAATACCTCCGCCCACAATCAAAGGGATTTGAATGTTTTGCGAAACAAAACGAATCATTTCTAAAGAAACATGTTGGTTGGCACCGCTTCCGGCTTCTAAATAAATTAGTTTTTTACCTAAAAACTCTCCAGCTTTAGCCGTTTTATAAGCTAATTCGATATTGTTTTGTTCTATCGGTTGGGTTTGACTTACGCGTTGCACAGCGGTTTCTTTTCCACCATCGATAAGCAAATAACCTGTTGGAATAATTTCTAAATTTGACTTTTCTAAAGCTTCCACCGAGTTGATATGGTGTTCAATCAAATACTCAGGATTTCGACCCGAAAGTAAACTCAAAAATAAAATACCATCAGCTTCGTTGGAAATTTGGGAAGGATGACCAGGGAAAATCAAAACGGGTAATTGTGTTTCTTTTTTTAAAACAGCAATCAATTGATTGAGATGTGTTCCACTAAAAGTACTTCCACCTACAAGAATATGTGTTGCTGGTGCAGCTTTAATTTTTTCAGACAAAACCAAAACGTTTTCTATCGCAACTTTTTCGGGGTCGATTAGAATGGCTAATAGTTTTTGATTAGTAGCTTTTGAAATTAAAATTTGCTGATACAGGTTTGTCATATTTCTTACAGAGACGTAAAGTCGCAGTTTTTATTGGTTTGGAAAAGCGCACACAAAGATATAATCTTCTACTTTAAAAAATTGGATATTGAATTTTTCTATCGTGTTATTAAAATGCAATTCAGCCATACATTGACCATCTTTCAAATCAAACGGATTTTCAAAAATATGCTCTGGAAAGCTGATTCCCGTTTCGTTTTTGATTTTAAAAATGGATTCTTTTACCCCCCAAATTACGGTTGCTTTTTCTATTTTATCTGTTTCAGAAAGATTTTCAAGATGTTTTACATCCATATATCTACAGGCTATTCTTAACGTTTTTTCTTTGAGTTTTTCCATGTCAATTCCCATGGGTTCATCGCTTATGCAAATGCATGAAAATTCGTGTGAGTGCGAAATGGAAATATATTTTTGGTTGGGTAATGGGTAATGAATGTTAGGTGATGGGTGATGGGTGATGGGTGATGGGTTTGCTTCCACCATTAAATGTGGTTTTCCAGTTTCGTCATAAACTAAATTATAATCCGTATAGCCCAAATGTTGCAAAAGCATGCGAACGGCTAAAAAACCTTTTTGGTGGCTTTCCGATTTCATGTTTTCATACCTAAAAAGTGAGGTGTCTTTCATTGAAACCGCTCGAAATAAAGAGGTTACATCTTCTGTTATTTTCCAAAAATAAGCAGTGGTGTGTTCGTTCAGTGTTATAGCTTTATAATAAGGCATTTAATATAGATTTGAATTTCAACGCATTAGGATATTAAACATTTCACAAAATCTTACAATTCATTTAGAAAATAAAAACTTATGTTGTAACTTTGCCGACTCAAAATTAAAATAAATATATAAAAATAATGAGTACAAAAACAATTCCATATGTACCATACAAAGTTAAAGATATTTCTTTAGCAGCATGGGGAAGAAAAGAAATTGAGTTAGCAGAAGCTGAAATGCCAGGTTTAATGGCGTTAAGAGCAGAATATGGCGCAAGCCAACCTTTAAAAGGTGCTCGTATTGCAGGATGTTTACACATGACCATTCAAACAGCGGTGTTAATTGAAACTTTAGTTGCTCTTGGTGCTGATGTTACTTGGTCTTCTTGTAATATTTTCTCCACTCAAGATCATGCTGCTGCTGCTATTGCTGCTGCTGGAATTCCAGTTTATGCTTGGAAAGGAATGAATGAGGAAGAATTTGATTGGTGTATTGAGCAAACGTTATTCTTTGGGGAAAATCGTCAACCATTAAACATGATTTTAGATGATGGTGGTGATTTAACCAATATGGTTTTCGATAGATACACTGAATTAGTTGATGGAATCAAAGGTTTGTCAGAAGAAACTACAACTGGAGTGCACCGTTTATACGAAAGAATGAAAGCAGGAACGTTATACATGCCAGCTATCAACGTAAACGATTCAGTTACTAAATCTAAATTTGATAACAAATACGGATGTAAAGAATCAGCTGTTGATGCGGTTCGTCGTGCAACGGACATTATGTTAGCAGGAAAAAGAGTTATCGTTTGTGGATATGGAGACGTAGGAAAAGGAACAGCAGCTTCTTTCCGTGGTGCTGGTTCTATTGTAACAGTTACTGAAATTGATCCAATTTGTGCTTTACAAGCAGCTATGGACGGTTTTGAAGTAAAAAAATTAGACACAGTTATAAAAACTGCTGATATTATTATTACAACAACAGGAAATAAAGACATTGTTCTAGGTTCACACTTTGAGCAAATGAAAGATAAAACTATTGTTTGTAACATTGGTCACTTCGATAATGAAATCGATATGGCTTGGTTAAACAAGAACCATGGAGCTTCTAAAGTAGAAATTAAGCCTCAAGTAGATAAATATACAATTGCTGGAAAAGATATTATCATTTTAGCAGAAGGACGTTTAGTGAATTTAGGTTGTGCTACAGGTCATCCAAGTTTTGTAATGTCAAATTCATTTACTAACCAAACGTTAGCTCAAATTGAATTATGGACAAACAGAGCTGCATATAAAAATGAAGTTTATATGTTGCCAAAACATTTAGATGAAAAAGTGGCGATGTTACACTTAGCTAAATTAGGTGTAGAATTGGAAACATTACGTCCAGATCAAGCCGCTTATATTGGTGTTGAAGTTCAAGGACCATTCAAGCCAGAATATTATAGATACTAGTATTAAGACGAAAGTATTAAGTATTAAGACCATAAAAACCCTTGCAATCTAATTGTAAGGGTTTTCTTTTTTTGGGCATTACCCAAGGGTCGGGCTATCCGCTCTATCTTTTATTCCGCTTTAGGCTCCATAAAAGGATGCCGCTCTTATCCCTAATGCGAAAATAGTTTTCAGTTGGTAACGTGTTTATTTTCAATAAAATAACAACAAATTGAAACATTTTACGTTAAATGACTACTAATAAGTAACATCGCAAATTTAAAAACCGTATTATGTTGAAAAACTTTTTCATTTTGTGTTCTGGAGCGGATAAAAATTTGATTGCTTCCTGTTCCAATGGTGAGCAAAACAAATACGCTGGAATTGGAGCCACCGTTTTCTTTACAGCTGTTATGGCTTTTATTGCTAGTTCGTATGCTTTGTTTACGGTTTTTGACAATGCCTTAATTTCAATGGCTTTCGGGTTAGTTTGGGGTTTGCTTATTTTTAATTTGGATCGATTCATTGTTTCAACTATCAAAAAAAGAGAGCGTTTTTTAGACGAATTCATTCAAGCCACACCACGAATTGTTTTGGCAATTATTATTGCTATCGTAATTTCAAAACCATTGGAAATTAAAATTTTCGAAAAAGAAATCAATACGGTTTTACTGAAAGAGAAGAACAAAATGCTATTGGCGAACAAAAAAGAAGTGACCAGTTATTTCCAATCGGATTTAGATAAAAACCAATCGCAAATAGATAGTTTGAAATCGGATATTTTGAAAAAAGAGAAAGAAGTAAATGATTTGTATTCGGTTTACATTACCGAAGCCGAAGGAACAGCTGGAACTAAAAAATTAGGCAAAGGGCCAGTTTATAAAGAAAAACGCGAAAAACATGATGCGGCTTTACAAGATTTAGCCGCGTTAAAAACAACCAATCAAGCAAAGATTACTGATTTAGAAGCACAAGCCAAAACCTTACAAGCCGATTTGGATAAAAAAGTCACCGAAACCCAACCTATTATTGAAGGTTTCGACGGTTTAATGGCTCGAATTAATGCATTGAATCAATTGCCATTATTGCCTTCGTTATTTATTATGTTACTGTTTTTAGCTATTGAAACTTCGCCTATAATTGCTAAACTGCTATCACCAAAAGGCGAATACGATTTCAAGCAAGAAGATAATGAATTAGGGTTACAAAATATTTTGGCTCAAAACCGCTACCAAAGCGAATTGCAAAAACAAACCGATGCCGAAATTTACGATAAAGTCTATGCTGATATAAAAGAAGATAAAGAATTGTACAACTACAAAAAGAAAAGTGCATTGGAATTGCTAAAACTTCAAGCGGATGGTTTTGTTGAGAAGCAGAAAAAATCGATGTAAATTAGGTAGAACTAATCTCTTGTTGCAATTTTTTAGTCAAACTTTTGAAAACTAAATCATACGAATGATTGATTAATTCGCACATCATTTTATCCGAAACATCGCCGTGAAAACGAATGGTATTCCAGTGAACTTTGCTCATGTGATACCCTGGTTCAACTGCTTCAAATTCAGCTCGAAGTTCCAAAGCACGTTCAGGATCACATTTTAAATTTAACGATGGTGTTCCTTTTTCCCATTCGGATAATGAAGTTAAACAAAACATTTTTCCGCCAACTTTAAACACCAAAGTATCTTCATCAAAAGGAAAATGTTCGGTGACGCCTTTTTTGGATTGGCAGAATTCGTAGAGTTGTTGGATGTCCATTTTAGTTGCTATTTTTCAATTTTATACAAAACTGGTTTCGATGGCGAAGCATCATTTTCAAATGAAGCGAATTGCAAATTCAAAATATAACTTCCATCTTGGATTTCTTCGTTTACAAAAATCATCTCCGTAATTGTACAATTAAAGCGAGCATCTTCATTTACTTGATTCACATCTTTTACATTCCAAAAGGCTTTGTGTGCTAGCAATTTTCCTTCATCATGTTCTTTGTCTACACTTGGTAAATCGATTAATAAATGTTGGATTCCTTTTTCTCTGATGAAGATGGCAGCTGCTTCTTCCAAATAAGTTGGATTGGTATTGGAATAATTCAGATGCTTTTTGCTTTCTGTATTTGGTAATGTTCTGATGATAATAGCTTCAATTGAACCGTTTTTTGTCTTATCGAGCGCGGTCGAGATATGCTCTTTCGTAATAACTAAATCTTCTCCAATCTTTTTTGGTTCCACCGAAATCAACTCCGCAGTAAAGAAAAACTGTTTCAAACATTGGTTTATAGAGTAAAAATCTCGAGTAATATGTCCCAAACATTCCGTGTGCGTGCCATGAGCATGCGGATTGAAGAAAATATTATTAAAATTCGTTGATGATTTTCCTTCCGAAACTTTCCCAATCCAATCGCCCATTTTTACAGGTTCAATTTCGGGTGCATTTTGATACCACGCAATCGGATTTTGTTCGTTATTGGTTAATGGAATGGAAATATCAATAGGTTTTGATAAGTTGATTTGGAAGTTGTTGATTGTTGCTTTCATATTTTTAACCGCAAAGAGCGCAAGGGTTTCACTAAGTTCACAAAGCTTTGTGTTTCGTTGTGCCTTCTTTGTGTTCTTAGTGGTTAATATTTACTTCAAATTTAGCAAAAAGTTAATTAAAATTCTATTTTTAACCACAAAGGTCACAAGGTTTTTCACTAAGTTCACAAAGCTTTGTGTTTCGTTGTGCCTTCTCTGTGTGCTTCGTGGTTAAGAATTACTCCAAATTCAATTAAAACAAATTAGATGTAATTAAACATTTATGAAATTTATCTCAATTGCTTGTTTATAAACAAACTAATAACTAATTTTATAAGGTTTTAAAATTAAAAAGACGCTGAAAATGAAAAAATATCTTGTAATCACATTGCTTTTTTCAAATGTTTATTTGTTTGCTCAAATGAAAACGGTTATGCAACAAACCTTTCAACAGCCAATTAATTTAAATGTGAATTTTAATAATAATAAACCAACTTTTGTTTTAAATCAGTTGCAGTTTCGCACGGATTATGATTTTTCTATTTACAACCGAACCACTCAATTAAATGACAATTTTTCTTATTACAATGGAAAATTAGAATATAAAAATTCAATTATAATTCCTGAAAATTTAATATACAATAACAAAATGGATTCTTTCAATCCTAACGGTGTTTCTGATTTTAAAGGAGCGCTGTTGACAGGTTTTTTAAACTTAACCTTGAGTTTATTTCAATCGGAATAAATAATTATAAATTCAACAGAAACAAATCACTAGCAATTCCATCACTTAAAAACTTTCCTTTTTTGGTGGTTCGCAAAATATTATCATCAACAAACAACAAATGGTCTTCGATGAATTTTGCTGCTTGTTGATTTAAATAATCCAAATAGGTTTTCCCAAATTCTTCCTCAATTCTATCGAAAGAAACGCCCCAAATTGTGCGTAAACCCGTCATAATATATTCGTTATAACGGTCGGTTTTGGTTAAGGTTTCCATTTCAATTGGTAATTTATTTTCTTGAATCGATTTGATGTATAACGAATTATTAGAAATATTCCAACCCCGATTTTTTCCATCGTAACTGTGTGCTGACGGACCAATTCCAATGTATTTTTTCCCTAACCAATAACTCGAATTGTTTTTGGAAAAATAATTTTCTTTACCAAAATTGGATAATTCGTAATGAATGAATCCGTTTTCTGAAAGTTTATCGACCAAAATTTGAAAATGCTCTTGAGCTACTTCATCATCAGGTTGCGGAATAATCCCCTTTTGAATGAACGAATGCAAAGCAGTTTTAGGTTCAACCGTTAAAGCATAACTCGAAATATGAGGTACACCAAAAGACAAAGCCATTTCAATATTTTGCAACCATTTTTCGTTACTCATTTCGGGAATTCCATAAATTAAATCGATGGAAATATTGTCGAAATACTGAGTTGCCGTTTCCAAACACTTTTTAGCTTCTTCCGAATTATGTGCGCGATTCATCATCTTTAAATCATCTTCAAAAAACGATTGAATTCCTATAGACAATCGGTTGACTTTGTTTTTTGAGAGTTCGATTATTTGCTCTTCGGATAAATCATCAGGATTGGCTTCTACTGTAATTTCTGGATTTTCAACTACTTTGTAATTTTTATAAACCGAATCAATCAAAAATCGTAAATCTTCAACCGACAAAATCGAAGGAGTTCCTCCACCAAAATAAATCGTTTCAATTTCCATGTCATTTCGAGCGAAGTCGAGAATCTCACTTTTACGCATTTCAATTTCTTTCGCTAAAGCTAAAACCATTTCCCCTTTCTTCTTTAAATTAGTAGAAAAATGAAAGTCGCAATAGTGACACGCTTGCTTGCAAAAAGGGATATGGATGTAGATACCTGACATTTTATAAGTATTCAGTCGCAGTCGCAGTTTGCAGCACTGAGACTGAAAACTGAGACTGAAACTATTTTTTAACTCTCGATTCATTCTGTTTCACAAAAGCATCCCAACCTGAATAGCTTTTCCCTATTTCGACTCTTCCTGAATTGAAAAAATGACAAACAGCTGCTGCCAAACCATCTGTTGAGTCGAGATTTTTTGGTAATTCTTTTAAACCTAATAATTGTTGGAGCATTTTAGCTACTTGTTCTTTGCTGGCGTTTCCGTTTCCGGTGATGGCCATTTTAATTTTTTTTGGTTCGTATTCTGTTATGGGAATTTGGCGCGATAATCCTGCTGCCATCGCAACGCCTTGCGCTCTTCCTAATTTTAACATCGATTGCACATTTTTCCCAAAGAAAGGCGCTTCAATTGCAATTTCATCAGGATGATGGGTTTCAATAAGTTCAATTGTGCGTTCAAAAATGACTTTCAATTTGGTATAATGGTCGTCGTATTTGGACAAAATGAGTTCGTTCAACTGTAGAAATTCCATTTTCTTGTTGACTACTTTGATTAATCCAAAACCCATTATGGTAGTTCCAGGATCGATTCCTAATATGATGCGTTCGTTTGCCAATTATTTTGTTTCAAGTTTCAAGTTTCAAGTGCAAAGTTTTTGTTACTTTGTAACCATGATTGCAATTCCTCACAAAGCTAAGCAATTCCTTTTAGTTCTCGTCAAACTTTTGATAGTGAGCGGTGCTTTGTATTATATTGTAAACCAATTACAAGGTGAAAAAGCTATCGATTGGCGTTTGATTTCGGACTATTTTTCGATTAAAAGTTTGTTTTTTCTTTTGCTATTATCGGTTTTGAATTGGGTTTTCGAAATTTTAAAATGGCAGCATTTGGTTAGTAGTTTTGCGAAAATTTCTTTTTTAGAGTCGGCAAAACAGAGTTTAGGCTCGTTAACAGCATCGATTTTTACACCGAATAGAATTGGAGAATACGGAGCAAAAGCTTTATATTTTAATAAGAAGAGAGTAAGAAAAATTATTTTCCTGAATTTCATTGGCAATAGCTCCCAAATGTTGGTCACTACTTTTTTTGGAGTTCTCGGATTTGTAATCAGTAGTATTGTAGTTTCAGAATCATTGGTTTGGATAAATTTCAAATTCTCAATGTTGCATTTGTTACTTTTAGCATTGTTTCTTTTTGTTGTTTTTCTAATTTTTAGGTTTCGAAACATTACGATTTACGGTTTGTCCTTGCAAAAAATAAGTGATGCTTTCAAAAAGTTATCCGTTGGATTTCATGTTACAACTTTACAACTTTCAATTCTTCGCTATTTGATTTTCGCACACCAATTCTACTTTTTATTACTTATTTTCGATTGTGAAATTTCGTATTCATTGGCATTAGCAACCATTTTTTTAATGTATTTTTTAGCATCGATTATTCCGAGTATTCATTTGATGGATGTGGCGATAAAAGGAAGTGTAGCATTGTTTTTATTTGGAAAATTAGGCATTTCAGAATGGAAAATCATTACAATTACGTCTGTAATGTGGTTGTTTAATTTAGTAATTCCAGTGGTTATTGGAAGTTTGTTTGTGATGAAGTATCAATCCAATACTAAAGAATAAACGGTATGTTGGAACTAATTTTAAGCCTCGTTTTTCTTCTTTATTTCCTATTTATTGGGCAATTGATTTATGGTTTTCAACGAATGAAACCTTTTTCTAAAAAAGAGTTTGTACCAAAAACAGCCTTTACGATTGTAGTTCCGTTCCGAAATGAAAAAGAAAATCTTCCGAATTTATTGCATTCGATTTCATTGTTGCATTATCCGAAGGAATTGGTTGAGGTGATTTTGGTGGATGATGACTCTGAGGAGAGATTCCAAATTCCAAATTCCAAATTCCAAATTTTCCAAATCAAGAACATTCGTAAATCAAATTCACCAAAAAAAGATGCGATTGAAGCGGCGATACAAGTTGCTAAAAACGATTGGATAATTACTACTGATGCGGATTGTTTGGTTCAGAAAGATTGGTTGACGATTTATGATCAATATATTCAGGAAAATGAAGTTGAAATGATAGCTTCTGGTGTTTGTTATCTTCCAAAAAATGGCTTTTTATCCGCTTTTCAGAATTTAGATTTTTTGAGTTTACAAGGCGCTACTATTGGAAGTTTTGGCATTGGGAAACCTTTTATGTGTAATGGTGCTAATTTTGCTTATTCCAAGGCTTTTTTTAATGAGTTAAACGGTTTTCAAGGAAATGAAACCATTGCAAGTGGTGATGATGTTTTTTTATTGCAAAAGGCAGTTTCCGTTGCGCCAAAGAAAGTCGGATTTCTATTGGCTAAAGAAAGTATTGTGGCTACAAAACCAGTTGCAACTTGGAGTGAATTGTTTCAGCAACGCGTTCGCTGGGCATCGAAGAGTTCGGGATATTCTTCGGTTTATGGAAAGTTATTGGCTTTGGTAGTTTTTGTTGGGAATTTGACTTGGATTTTAAGTTTTTTACTCTGGTTAATTGGAATTTTAGACCAAAATGTATTCATGCTTTTTGTCGCATTGAAATTTCTAATCGATTTTATTTTACTTTACAAAACGGCAAATTTTTTCCAATCGAAATTGCAATACGTGTTGGCTAGTAGTTTGTTGTATCCGTTTTTTAGTGTTTCGGTAGCGGTGTATTCTTTGTTTAGGAAATACAATTGGAAAGGAAGAAATTTTAGAAAATAAATTTTATTTTTACCACAAAGAGCACAAAGAAGGCACAGAGTTCACAAAGCTTTTTAATGAAAAAGTTTGAGAAGTCAGAATATCCGAAAATCAGAAAATCCATCATCCATTTTCTCACTCTTCCACTTTAATAATCACCGGTAAAACAAACTGCGATTTCACTTTAATTCCTCGTTTGATAGCGGGTTCAATTTTTGGAAAATCAGCCAAACGATTTTGAAGAATACTATCGATTACTTCAATATCGTAAGAAACCGTTTCTTCAGGTTTTAGCGTTTCAAATGCTACAGTTGCATCAGGTTGAATGGTAACTTTTACGCTTATGGTATCAATTTCTGGATACAAAATATGTAAAGTATCAATGCTGATTCGTTGTTGAATGAGTTGTGTTAAATAATCAAAAAAGCATTGTTTTTGGACTTCTTTATCATTGATTGATTCGCAACTAGCAACTGTTGGATACGCATCGACTTCCTTCCAATTGATTTTTTGTAATTCTTGTTGTAGTAGTTCCTGCTCGTCGGGCACTTTTTTATCGAAAAGCTGACAAGAAGATAAAAAGACAAGACAAAAAATAATTAGAAAGTTCTTCATTAATCTGTTAACTTTGTTGGAATAGATTGTCAAAAGTAAGAATATTTATGGAATACTTTTTATTGCTAGCGGGTTTCTTTTGTATGTTGTTTGGTATAGTGGGAAGTTTGTTGCCTGCATTGCCTGGCTTGCCTGTGAGTTGGTTGGGATTATTATTGTTGTATTTTATACCGGAAATTCCAGTGAATTATTGGGTTTTGGGTGTTACCTTGCTAGTTGTAGTAGTGATTTCAATTTTAGATTATATCATCCCTGGAAAAGGAACGAAATATTTTGGAGGCAGTAAATACGGTGTTTGGGGAACCAATATTGGATTGGTAATTGGGTTGTTTTTTCCGCCCTTAGGTTTTGTTATTGGTCCGTTTTTAGGAGCATTTTTAGGAGAATTAATTTATGCCAATGATGGAAACCGTGCTTTAAAAGCAGCTTTTGGTTCGTTTTTGGGACTTTTGGCTTCTACTTTTATAAAAGTTGTAGTGAGTTTAGTTTTGTTGTTTGTTTTCTTTTTTGTGTTTTTTGCTAATTGGGAAGTATGGTTTTAAGGTATTTAATTTTTTAACGAATGAGTTCAAAATATAGTTTTTTGATTGTAGCTTTATTGGTAAGTTTTCGTTTTATTGGTCAAAATGATTTAACCAATAAAATAGAAAACCTTATTTCTGTTTCGCAATATGATTCTGCTTATGTTGTTACCCAAAAGGCAATTAAAAATTCAAAAACGAATTCTGAAGAAAGAGCAGATTATTATATAAAATATGCCAGAATTTTAAAATCGCTTTATAAAACAGATAGTTGTTTTTATTATTTAGATAGAGCAGAGAGCTTTTACAAAGAAAAACAAGATAAAAGTAAACAGTTTTATATTCTAACTATTAAAGCAGAAGTTTCACGTGCATTAGTAAAGCGAAATATGGCAAATAATTACATTTATGAGGCTGAAAAATTATTGTCTGAAAACAAAGAATTAGCTTATAAATACTATTATTATAATCGTCGCATTGCTTTATTAGCAGAGTATTACAATAATGTTCCAGATTCTGTAGCTAAAATAAAAGAGATCGGGCGACTCATTCTAGACAATCAAAATGAAATTGAAGATAAATCTTTAATAGCATATACTTTAAATGAAATAGGTTACTTAGATTTTCATAGAAATCCTAGTAATGCTAAAAAGTATTTTTTAAAAGCACATGAAATTGCAGAACAAAATAATTCAGTTTTAGCTTACATTGATGTGTCAATTAATTTAGGGAGATATTATCATCACAAAGAAAGTAACTTTAAAAAAGCTATTTATTACCATAAATTAGGATTAGAAAGAGCAAAAGAAATCAATAATCTTTTTCAAATTCAACAATGTTACAACGAGATTAAAATCTGTTATATATTGCAAGAAGATTATCAAAATGCATTTTTTTACAGAGATTCATTGGCTAATGTTGACCTAATGATTGAAGGGTATGCAAATTCTAAAAAATATCAACTTTTAGAAAATAAATTTATTATTGAAGGGAAAGAAAAAGAGCTTAAAGAGTATAAAAAAAATATTTATTTATTGATTATTGTATTGATTTCGCTTTTTACAGGGATTTTTATAATGTACTTTTACAATAAAAAAATTAAGTTCAAAAACAAAGAGCTGACAAAACTATATGATGAAAATAAATTTTTAGTTAGCGAAACCAACCATCGAGTAAACAATAATCTACAAGTGATTAGTTTATTAATTAATGAGCTAATCTCTAAATTTAAGAAGAAGAAACATCAAAAAGAATTAGAAAGTCTTTTAATAAAAGTGGACACAATAGCTACATTGCACAGGTATTTATACCAAACAAAAAATAACGACCTGATTAATCTAAACGAATACCTTACAGAATTAAGTTTAAATTTCACTGACAGTTTTAATAAAAAAAATATTTTTTCCGAGTTTAAACTAGCAAACATTATTTTACCAGCTGAAAAAGCAATGTTTTTAGGACTTTTAACTACAGAACTTATTATAAATTCATTGAAGCATGCTTTTAAAGATGGCCAAACTAAAGAAATTTCATTAAAAATTGAGTTGCAAGAAGATACTATTTTATATCTTTTTTCTGATAATGGAGAAAATAGTAAAGGAAAAGAAATTGAGCCCAAATTAGTTTCTCAAATTTGTTTACAATTAGAATCTAAATGTGAAATTACTACATTAAATGGATTCAACTTTAAATTGATTTTAAAAAAATAACTTTCATATGCCAAAGATTTTAATTGTAGAAGATCAAGTCTTAATTGCTCATTTTTTAAGAGATACTTTGTTGAAAGAAGGTTTTTCAAATATTGAAATTGCTTTTAAAATTAATCAAGCAATTGAATTAGTGACTAATTTTGAACCAGAAATTATTTTGTTAGACATCAATGTTGAAGGTAAAGATTCCGGAATTATTTGGGCAGAAAATTATGCAATAAATAAAAAAATTATTTTTGTTACGGCTCAAACTGAGCGAGAAACCATGCAAAAAGCATTAAAAGTGCAACCTGTTGGATATTTAACCAAACCCATCAAAAAAATTGAACTAATTGCGGCAATAGAATTGGCAAAGAATAATTTAAAGAAGGAATATATCAAGGTAAAAGATGGCTACGAAGAAATAAAGCTCTATTACAAAGACATATTATTTGCAAAAAGCGAGAGAAATTATATCGATATTCAAACGGTTTCAAAGAAAATAACTTTAAGAAATACATTGGATAACATACAAATGGAATTAGATTCAGACACCTTCTGTAGAGTGCATCGATCGTATATTGTTAACAAAGAGAAAATTTCAAGAAAAACATCTAATAGTCTTCATATTGATAATTACGAAATTCCTATTTCAAGAAATTTAGATTTAAGTATTTGATTTTCGTATACAAACTTTTGCAGTTTGTCCCAAATTAAAATTTCACAGCACTTTTACTAATACTTTTGTTTCATAAACTATAAAACAATTATTATGAAACAAAAGTATTTTTATTCAATTTTATTACTTCTTTTAAGTTTCTTTGGCTTTAGCCAAACTCTAGACCAAAATGGAAATGGAAGTTTTGCTGCAGATTTGCTTGTTTTTGGCAACAACGATGGACAATCTTTTCAAGCTGGAATTACCGGAAATTTAGCAACAATTACTTTTAATGTTAATAACACCCCATCTCCTACTTTACCTGGTAATTTTACTGTTACCATTTATAACGGCGATGGATTTGGTGGATCGGTATTAGGTTCTACAAATTTAAATGTTACTGGTTCAACAGGAGGTAGTGTTACGGTTAATTTCCCATCTTCAATTCCATTAATCTCAGGTAATACTTATACTTTTGGGTTCCAAAGCTCTGATGGAGCAAGAATGAATTTATTTACAAATAATAATGGTTACTTAAATGGTTCTGCTTATTCTAATGGTAGTTCATTGCCAACAAGAGATTTATACTTTAGCACTTTTATGTTTCCTCAAGCCACTCACTTAAATTTTGATGGATCGAATGACTTTGTAAATTTAGGAACATCATTATCAATGGCTTTAAATGGGACAACAGCTTTAACCTTAGAAGCATGGATTAATCCATCAGCTCTAAATGGTTGGAACAATATTATTACTGATTATGATGGGGCGTATCACAAGTTCTTGTTTCGTGTAAGAAATAATAACAATATTCAATTTTGGGTAAATAACACGGCATTAAATTCTTCATTTTCAGTTCCTTTAAATACTTGGACACATGTAGCAGCTGTATATGATGGGGCAAATATGTATGTTTATGCAAATGGAAATCTAATTGCTTCACAAGCATCTTCTGTAAGTATTCCCTCTGGTTCACAACAAATAAATATTGGATCAAGAATTGGTTCAAATACAGAAAATTTCACTGGTGATATAGACGAAGTAAGAGTTTGGAATGTAGCTAGAACGCCAGAACAAATTAATGGTTCAATGGATTGTGAATTACAAGGTTCTGAAACAGGGTTGCTAGCTTATTATAAATTCAATCAAGGTATTGATGCAGTAAATAATTCAGCTGAAACAACGTTAACAGCTACAACTGGACCTATCGGGACCTTAACAGGATTTGCTTTGAATGGTTCAACTTCAAATTGGTTGGATGGTTCACCTGTAACAACCGGTTCGGTAGTGCCAGGAAACCCATCAGTGACTACTCCAGTTACCTATAATCAAGGTGATACAGCTTCCTCGTTAACCGCTACAACAGGAACTAATGGAACTGGATTACTATGGTATACTGCTGCAACCGGAGGAACTGGATCTACAACTGATCCAACGCCATCTACTGCAACTGCTGGCTCAACTTCTTATTGGGTAGCAAGCACAAATGCGAACGGATGTGAAAGTGAAAGAGTAGAAATTGTAGTTAATGTAAATGCTTATGCTACTCATTTAAATTTTGATGGTACTAATGATTTTGTTCTTTCAGCAAATGCAATCACAAATAATACTCAAAATCAAACGTACCAAGCTTGGTTCAGAATTCCTTCAATTCCTGTGAATTCTGATGTAATTCTTCAAAGGGGTAATGATGGTTCTGGTGGATGGTCAGTACAAATGGGTGTCAATGCTACTGGAAGATTAAGTGCAGGTATCAGTGCTTCTCCAGATACATATTTAACAGGAACAACTGTATTAACACCAAATACTTGGTATCATGCAACATTTGTGTTTGAGAACAATAACTCTTTACGTTTATACCTAGATGGAAATTTAGAGGCTTCTGTTGCTATTGGCAATAGAACATTAAGAAATTCAGATAATAGGTTGAGAGTTGGGTCTGGTAATATTGCATCAGAATTCTTTAATGGAGATATTGATGAAGTTAGAGTTTGGAATGTTGCTTTGTCTGTAACTGATATCTTAGCAACTAAGGATTGTGAGTTAGATAATACACAAACTAATGTTGTCGTTTATTATAAATTTAACCAAGGATTTGATCTTGTTAATAATACAGCAATTACTACTGTAACAGATGATTCTGGAAACGGAAATAATGGAACATTAACTAATTTTGGATTAACAGGCGCCACTTCAAACTGGGCTTCAGGTTCTGCGGTTACAACAGGAAACACTTGTCCGTTAGTTTTAAGTTCGGATAATTTTGCACAAAACAGCTTAATGGTATATCCAAATCCAACAAAAGGTTTTATAAACATTCAAACTTTAGAAACGGTTTCTGTTGAGGTGCATGATATGATTGGTAAATTAATCTTGTCTAAGCAAATTGAAAATGAATTCCAAAACTTAGATTTGACGAATTTTCCAACAGGTATCTATTTACTGAAAGCTACAAATACTAACGGTTTCACTCAAACACATAAAATTATTAAAGAATAATGCAATTTTGGAAAAAATATAAATTAGAAATTCTATTAGTTATATTTTACCTACTACTCATTGTTTTAGGAATACAAATTGTGTTGATGTAAGTTTAAGTTTTTTTCAAACCCCTAAATAGATTTTATTTAGGGGTTTTTATTTTCAAAAACTTCAATAACAAAAAGCCCAAAAGTTTATCAACTCTTGGGCTTTGCTTTTTTAAGCAGTTCCTTAAATGGAACCGTTTATTTTAAAATGGTTGCGGATG
>NZ_QLST01000010.1 GCF_003293845.1 Flavobacterium tibetense
GGTGAAGCGGTCATTATTGGACGTGGGGTAATAACAACCGTCACACTATCTCCTACTAGTTGTGAACATGATGGCGTAGCTGTTGTAGCCACACTTGTTAGTGTAAAAGTTGTTGTACTTGAAATAGGTGGTGTCGTATAATTATTAACTCCTGTACCATCTAAAGTTACATTATAATTGTTCGTTCCGTCTGTGAATGAAACAATTGCATTAGGTGTTCCTGTGAAATTCAATACCACAGAACCTCCTGAACAAGTAGCTGGATTAGCGGAACTTAGGTTTGCTGTTGGCAATGGTAAAACAGTAGCTGTACTGGTATTACTTATTGTAGCACTACAACCTGTTATAGAATTAGTAACTGTATTTAATGTTATAGTTTGGTTGCTTGTTGCTCCTGCTACTGTAACGGTAGCTTGTCCACTAGCATTTAAGGTTACTGTACTGGCTGGAACTCCAACAACTCCTGAATAAGATACAACCGCATTTGGTGTTCCTATTATTGTAAACACAACAATATTTCCACCTTCACAAATTGGCCCGTTATTCGTTACACTTGTCACAACTGGCGCTGGTAATTGTGCTGCATTACTAAATGAAGTAGATGCTAATGAAGTACATGTTGCGTTACCTGCCGTTACTGTATAAGATGTTCCAACTGTCATTCCTGAAATTAACCCTCCTGCTCCAACTGTTGGTCCTGTTGGGGTAAAAGTATACGTTAATGCTCCGTTGTAATTCGTAATGGTTGACGCACCATTTGAAGAACACGTAGGTGCTGTTGTTGAAATCGTTGGAACTGCTGGTGTTATCAATTGGGCTGCATTAATAAATGATGCTGATGCCACTGATGTACAAGTTGTATTTCCTGCTGTAACAGTGTAACTCGTTCCAACAACCATATTCTCTATCAATCCGGCTGCCGTAATGGTTGGTCCTACTGGTGTGAAAGTATACGTTAATGTTGCATCATAATTGGTTATTTCTGTAAAACCGTCTGCCGTACAAGTTGGTGCTGTTGTAGCTACTGTTGGTACTGCTGGCGTTACTAAAATATTTTCAATACTAAATGGTGCTGTATTTATAGATGAACAACTGCCGTTATTCGCCGCTACTTCATAACTAGTGCCAAAAGTCATTCCTAAAATCAATCCCGTACCATCAACTGTTGGTCCTACTGGCGTGAAATCATAAGTCATTCCTGCAACGTAATTCGTAATGGTCGCAAATCCAGCAGCTAAACATGTTGGTGCGGTGATTGCAATGGTTGGAACATCTGGTGTTACTAGTTGAGCTGCATTGCTAAATGCTGCAGAATCCGCTGATGTACAAGTTGTATTTTCTGCTGTTACAGTGTAACTCGTTCCAACAACCATATTCTCTATCAATCCGGCTGCCGTAATGGTTGGTCCTACTGGTGTGAAAGTATACGTTAATGTTGCATCATAATTGGTTATTTCTGTAAAACCGTCTGCCGTACAAGTTGGTGCTGTTGTAGCTACTGTTGGTACTGCTGGCGTTACTAAAATATTTTCAATACTAAATGGTGCTGTATTTATAGATGAACAACTGCCGTTATTCGCCGCTACTTCATAACTAGTGCCAAAAGTCATTCCTAAAATCAATCCCGTACCATCAACTGTTGGTCCTGCTGGGGTGAAATCATAAGTCATTCCTGCAACGTAATTCGTAATGGTTGCAAATCCAGCAACTAAACATGTTGGTGCGGTGATTGTAATGGTTGGAACATCAGGTGTTACTAGTTGAGCTGCATTGCTAAACGCTGCAGAATCCGCTGATGTACAAGTTGTATTTTCTGCTGTAACAGTATAACTCGTTCCAACAACCATATTCTCTATCAATCCGGCTGCCGTAATGGTTGGTCCTGCTGGTGTGAAAGTATACGTTAATGCAGCATCGTAATTGGTTATCTCCGTAAAACCGTCTGCCGTACAAGTTGGTGCTGTTGTAGTCACCGTTGGTACTGCTGGCGTTACTAAAATATTTTCAATACTAAATGGTGCAGTATTTATAGATGAACAACTGCCGTTATTCGCCGCTACTTCATAACTGGTGCCAAAAGTCATTCCTGAAATCAATCCCGTGCCATCAACTGTTGGTCCTACTGGCGTGAAATCATAAGTCATTCCTGCAACGTAATTCGTAATGGTTGCAAATCCAGCGGCTAAACATGTTGGTGCAGTGATTGTAATGGTTGGAATATCTGGTGTTACTAGTTGAGCTGCATTGCTAAACGCTGCAGAATCCGCTGATGTACAAGTTGTATTTTCTGCTGTAACAGTATAACTCGTTCCAACAACCATATTCTCTATCAATCCGGCTGCCGTAATGGTTGGTCCTGCTGGTGTGAAAGTATACGTTAATGTAGCATCGTAATTGGTTATTTCTGTAAAACCGTCTGCCGTACAAGTTGGTGCTGTTGTAGCCACCGTTGGTACTGCTGGCGTTACTAAAATATCTTCGATACTAAATGGTGCTGTATTTACTGATGAACAACTGCCGTTATTCGCCGCTACTTCATAACTGGTGCCAAAAGCCATTCCTGAAATTAATCCCGTGCCATCAACTGTTGGTCCTACTGGCGTGAAATCATAAGTCATTCCTGCAACGTAATTCGTAATGGTCGCAAATCCATTCGCTAAACATGTTGGTGCGGTGATTGTAATGGTTGGAATATCTGGTGTTACTAGTTGGGCTGCATTGCTAAACGCTGCAGAATCCGCTGATGTACAAGTTGTATTTCCTACTGTTACAGTGTAACTCGTTCCAACAACCATATTCTCTATCAATCCTGCTGCCGTAATGGTTGGTCCTGCTGGTGTGAAAGTATACGTTAATGTTGCATCGTAATTGGTTATTTCTGTAAAACCGTCTGCTGTACAAGTTGGTGCTGTTGTAGCTACTGTTGGTACTGCTGGCGTTACTAAAATATCTTCAATACTAAATGGCGCTGTATTCACTGATGAACAACTGCCGTTATTCGCCGCTACTTCATAACTCGTACCAAAAATCATTCCTGAAATCAATCCCGTACCATCAACTGTTGGTCCTACTGGCGTGAAATCATAAGTCATTCCTGCAACGTAATTCGTAATCGTTGCAAAGCCTGCAGCTAAGCATGTTGGTGCTGTGATTGTAATGGTTGGAACATCAGGAACTGCTAAAATATCTTGAACCGTGAAAGGTGTTGAGTCTGCCGATGTACAATCTCCGTTATCTGCATTCACCACATAACTTGTCCCAAATACAACATTTTCTATCAATCCTGTTGCCGTAATGGTTGGTCCTGCTGGTGTGAAAGTATACGTTAATATAGCATCGTAATTGGTTATTTCTGTAAAACCGTCTGCTGTACAAGTTGGTGCTGTTGTAGCCACCGTTGGTACTGCTGGTGTTACTAAAATATCTTCAATACTAAATGGCGCTGTATTCACTGATGAACAACTGCCGTTATTCGCCGCTACTTCATAACTGGTGCCAAAAGTCATTCCTGAAATCAATCCCGTACCATCAACTGTTGGTCCTGTTGTGGTGAAATCATAAGTCATTCCTGCAACGTAATTCGTAATGGTCGCAAATCCAGCGGCTAAACACGTTGGTGCCGTGATTGTAATGGTTGGAACATCAGGAACTGCTAAAATATCTTGAACCGTGAATGGTGTTGAGTCTGCCGATGTACAATTTCCATTGTCTGCATTAACCACATAGCTTGTCCCAAATACAACATTCTCTATCAACCCAGCTGCCGTAATGGTTGGTCCCGCTGGTGTGAAGGTATAAGTTAATGTAGCATCGTAATTCGTTATTGTTGCAAATCCTGCTAATACACAAGTTGGGGCTGTTACATCAATTGTTGAAACATCAGGTATAACACTAACAACAACTGTAATTGTTTCATTTAATACAACAATACAGCTACCGATGGCGATTTCAGATACTTCTATGGTGGTATCTGCTGTTACAGCTGGAATTGTAATTATTACTTCCCCTGATGCATTAAATGTTTCTGTTTGAATTGCTCCACCATTAATAGTGTATTCAACCGTTGCTCCTGCACTACCTTCTAGGGTAAAAACAGCGTCTTCACCTTCGCAAATAGGGGTAATTGCACTTAAATTTGTAAAAGTTGGCGCATCGGCAATAGTAATAGTTCCTTGAAGTGTTAATTCTGGTGAACAACCCACTGAAGAAACCGTATAAGTAAACGAACCAGTTGTTGAAGGTGTTCCGCTTATGGTTAAAATTCCTGATGCAATTGTTGTTGTAACCCCTGCTGGCAAATCCACAACTGTTACATTCGTGGCATCACCACCAAAAGTATACGTAATATCTGTGATTGTTTCCCCTAAGCAAATCGTTTGATTAGTAGTCTCTGTAGCTGATGTTAAATCTAATTGACAAGTAGGAACTACACAATCGACTATAACGTTGATTACCTGAAAATCACCTCCACAAGTTCCTAGAGTAGGCTCAACTCCAATAAAAGTAGTTGCTGTGGGAGAAAAATTAGCTAAATCAGTAATTGGATCAAAATTTTCATCAACAACTACAAAAGTAAATGATGCAGGATCATATGGTGCTACGATAGCCGCTAAAACATCGTTTAAATTAAAAACAGGATTACACTCACCAGGTGGGCCTACTAAAGGACCTACAGGGTTAGATGGAACTGCAACACTAAATTGCACTTCAACATCATCGGTTGCTACATCTGAACATCCCGGTCTTGTAACTTCAACAGACCAAGTTCCACTCTGATTAACAACTGTGGTATTAGTAGTTGTTGTATATTGAAAAACTCCATTAAAAAACCATGAATACACAGGAGAACCTGCAGCTGTTGGTGCTTGTAAAAAATTAGCAGTTAATGTTGTACTTGTTGTTGAGCCGCAAAATGGTAAATCGGGACCTAAAGTAACACCACAAACTATTGAACAACTCAATGCGCCAGAACCTCCAGTTTGATTTAAAGTATATGTACCCGCTTGATTAGAAAAATTTGTAACTAATAGCATGTAATATTGACCCGCAATTGCACCTGGTATATTAACTTGTTCTGTTGCTGCAGCAGAAAAACTACAATCAACAACATTATTAGGTCCTGTATAACCTGGTGAATAAATTGCCAAGTTATTACAAATATTACTAAGTGAGTTAAAAGGTCCCCAAAGAATAAAGTCAACATCAATACCTCCCCCAGTTGCATTAGAAGTTTGAAACAAAGTCATATCAATATTTCCAGAAGTACCAACTTGAAGATAAAACCAAGCAGGATTAGGTGTTGAGCCCAAACAACCCAAAGACCCAAAACTCGGTACTCCAGTAGTATTAACAAATGGACCTTGATTCCCAGAACACATTGCAGCTGCATTTTCACAAGTAGGTGATTGCGCCAATGCAAAACTTGAAAATATTAAAAATATGTAAAAGTATAATTTCTTCATCTTACTATTTTAGATAGGAAAAATGCTTCCAATTTGACGCTTCAGTACAACTCTTTGATTTTACAATAACTCTCCATTTAAAACACTTGGCCATCATATTATCAAGATTAAACAAAAAACTTCCTTTACTTTTAAAATCAGACTTATCGGAACTTATAATTATAGTTTCCTTAAAATCTGTAGCTGTTTCACCATTAAAACAATCAAAAATAGGGACTACTTCAATAGTCACTGTTAAATCTTTGTTTAATTTAAGTTTTGAAAAATCCCATTTCATTTGCGCTTCTTGAAGCGATTCTAATAAGTCACTCTTAGCTGGAGAAACATTTATTTGGTAATTAAAGTCACAATTACTATTTTGTTCTTGAGAATTACTCAAAAAGGTACTCAAAACAAAAAGCATTGTAAGGAAACATTTTTTCATTATTGTTATGATTTTGGTTTACAACTGCACAAATTTAACAATTAATTAAATTTTAGCATTTGTTTTTCTAATATTTAACATTTGAAATTTTTTATAAAACTTAAATACTTATCTTTGCACCTTTAAAATTGCTTCACACAAAAAACAATGAATACAAACGAAGATTTACACGACGAAATAGGCAATAATCATGTTGCTACTAGTGCAGAAACTCCTTTGAGAAAAGATGCTTTTCAATTAACGGATGACCAAAAAATTGAACTGATTAAAAAAGACGTTGAAAGCATTCTGAACACTTTAGGAATGGATTTAACTGACGATAGTTTAAAAGGAACTCCAAACCGAGTAGCAAAAATGTTTGTGAAAGAAATTTTTGGAGGACTAAATCCAAACAAAAAACCTGGAAGTTCTACTTTTGATAATAAATACAAATACAATGAAATGCTAGTGGAAAAAAACATTGTGGTTTATTCTACTTGTGAACACCATTTGCTTCCTATTGTAGGTCGCGCTCACGTGGCTTATATTTCGAATGGAACGGTTGTTGGTTTATCAAAAATGAACCGCATTGTGGATTATTATGCCAAAAGACCTCAAGTGCAAGAACGTTTGAATATTCAAATTGTACAAGAATTACAAAAAGTTTTAGGAACAGAAGATGTGGCTTGTGTGATTGATGCCAAACATTTATGCGTGAATTCAAGAGGCATTCGCGATATTGAAAGTAGCACGGTTACAGCTGAATTTGGTGGAAGATTCAAAGAAGAAAAAGTAAGAAGAGAGTTTTTGGATTATATTAAGTTGGATACGCAGTTTTAGTTTGGGTGATGGGTGTTTGGTGATGGGTGATAGGTTTTGGCTAAACTTCGTTTAGCGGTTACCAAGGTTAGGAGATTCCTCGCAAGCTCGGAATGACAAATGAAGGATGTTGGATGCTGGATGCTGGATGATGGAAGATGGAAGTGGGATGATGGAAGTTAAAACTTAAACAACTAACAATAAACCATAAACAACAAACTTGAAACTTGAAACTTGAAACTTGAAACTAATAAACTAGCCCTGATAGGAATGAAAAGCCCGGAGCAAGAAAAATTTAGTTTTTGTTGTGGTAAAAATGCGACCTAAGAAGCACTTCTTACCACTTAGAAAAACAAATTTTTATGTGAGGACTTGTAATGGATAGCAGGAAGTAGCTCCAAAAAAAGTTTATAATATTATGGAATTATACAAAACACAACAATTAAAAGTTTACAATACGCTTTCGGGAGAAAAGGAAGCCTTTACCCCTATTCATGAAGGAAATATTGGCATGTATGTTTGTGGACCAACGGTTTACAGCAATGTGCATCTTGGAAACGTGCGTACTTTTATGAGTTTTGATGTGATTTTCCGCTATTTACAACATTTAGATTATAAAGTTAGATACGTTAGAAATATTACGGATGCCGGACATTTAACCGATGATGGCGATGTAGATAACGACCGTTTTGTGAAGCAATCCCGATTAGAAAAATTAGAACCTATGGAAATCGTACAGAAATATACGGTGGATTTTCATAAGGTTTTAGATACTTTTAATTTTTTACCGCCAACGATTGAACCGACGGCGACTGGACATATTTTAGAACAAATTGAATTGACTCAAAAGTTAATTGATTTAGGTTTTGCTTACGAAAGCAATGGTTCGGTGTATTTTGATGTGTTTGCTTACAACCAAAAAGGGATGAATTACGGCGAATTGAGTAACCGAAATATCGATGAACTTTTTGCCAATACACGCGATTTAGACGGACAAAGCGAGAAGAAGAATCCGCAAGATTTTGCGCTTTGGAAAAATGCTTCTCCGGCTCACATTATGCGATGGAATTCGCCTTGGGGTGAAGGATTTCCAGGTTGGCATTTAGAATGTACCGCAATGAGCACCAAATATTTAGGCGAAACTTTCGATATTCACGGTGGTGGAATGGATTTGAAATTTCCACATCATGAATGTGAAGTAGCGCAAGGAAAAGCGTGTAACGGACATTCGCCAGTGAAGTATTGGATGCATACCAATATGTTAACGATGAACGGTTTACGTATGAGTAAATCGACAGGAAATTATATTCTTCCAATGGAATTGGTTACAGGTGAAAATTCGTTCTTTGAGAAGCCATTTGCTCCTAATATTGTACGTTTTTGTTTTTTACAAGCACATTATAGAAGTGTTTTGGATATTTCCAATGATGCGATGTTAGCCAGTGAAAAAGGATTCCAACGTTTGATGGATGGTATTACACTTTTAAACCGTTTACCAAGTAGTAACCAATCGACTTTAGATATTGAAAACTGGAGACAAAGTTGCTACAATGCCATGAATGATGATTTCAATACGCCCATTTTAATTGCGAATTTATTTGAAGGTGTTCGTTTTATTAATTTGGTTAACGATGGTAAAGAAACTTTAACGCAGGAAGCTATTGATTTATTAAAAACGACTCTTTATGCTTTCGTTTTTGATGTATTGGGCATTAGAAGTGAAAGAGTGGCTTCAGATTCCACCAGTAAATTAGAAGGTGTTGTTAACATGCTAATCGAAATGCGAAACGAAGCTAGAGCTAATAAAAACTGGGCTTTATCAGATGAAATTAGAGACCGATTACTAGCTTTAAACATCCAATTAAAAGACGGAAAAGAAGGAACAACATTTAGTATTTAATCATAAAATAAAGAATCTCCTAGAGGTTCTTTTTTCTTATTATGTGTAGTAAACCAAAATCCATTTATCCAAAAACCCTGAAACAATGGATTGTTTTTCCTTTGGTGCTACTTGTACGTTTTTACCAAGTTGGCATCTCTCCTTTTACTCCTGCTACTTGTCGGTTTGAACCTACTTGTTCTACTTATACCATTCAAGCATTACAAAAACATGGGATATTTAAGGGAAGTTGGTTGGCAATAAAGCGCATTTTTAGTTGTCATCCTTGGGGTAAAAGTGGGTATGATCCGGTTCCTTAAGGTTTTTACACAGAGTTTTTTTTGATTTAGATTGTGTTGAATAGAGTTTCACAGAGCGTATCACTTTGCTTCTTTAAATGTATTACGATAAAATTACACAGAGATACACAGAGTTTTTTTGATTTTGATTGTGTTGAGTAGAGCGACACAGAGCGTTTCACTTATCTAATTTTTAAATTATTTAATTTTTTTCAATCTGTGTTCCTAATTTTTTGTTGCAAGTTTCAAGTTTGAAGTTGATTTTTGAAATTGATATTGCCTTTGTAAATTTCTTATCGCAATTTTAACAGGTTTACCAATAATAATATTTATTTTTACGCTTTAATCAGATATAAAAATTATGATTCACGCACTCAATATAGTTTGGAATCCTTCGGAAGGAATTGATTTAGGTTTTTTCATGTTACGTTATTACAGTTTGATGTTTGTTGTAGCCTTTGGATTAGGCTGGTATATTATGAAACATATTTTCGAGAGAGAAGGTTTAGATATAGAAAAGCTTGATAGCGTTTTTGTTTATACAGTTATTGCAACACTTCTTGGAGCAAGATTAGGTCAAGTATTTTTCTATGATTGGGAATATTTTAAAAGCCACAAATTAGAAATATTACTTCCTATTAGAGAAAATCCAAATGAAAACTTGTTTGGTTTTATTGAAGGCTGGGAATTCACTGGTTTTGCAGGGTTAGCTAGTCATGGAGCCGCAATAGTTATTATCATTGCAATGATAATAATAAAGCGAAAAAAAATAATTGAAAAACCTTTATTATGGATATTAGATAGAATTGTTATTCCTGTTGCTAGTGGAGCTATTTTTGTGCGTTTGGGTAATTTTATGAATTCTGAAATCGTAGGAACAGAAACTACTTCTTCTTTTGGAATGAAATTCATTCGTGATTTTTATTCGGGTAGAGATGCTGTTGAAAAAACACAAATTCCTAATGTAAATCAAGCGTATAAAGCAATAGAAACCAACCCACAGTTTAGTGAATTATTACAGTTAGTTCCTGCTAAACATCCGGCGCAATTGTATGAAGCCATTGGTTATGTTTTTGTATTTACCATCTTATTTTATATGTATTGGAAAACTAACGCTAGAGAAAAACAAGGTTTACTGTTTGGTACCTTTTTAGTTTTGCTTTGGAGCATCCGATTTGTTGTAGAATATGTTAAGGGAAGTCAAGGTGGTTTTGAAACTTCTTGGGGAATTTTCTCTACTGGTCAATGGTTGAGTATTCCGTTTATCTTTATTGGTTTATGGTTTATGATAAAAGCAAAAATCCCGAATTAATCGAGATTTTTTTTATTTCTTAGTTACTTTTACACCAATACCCAACACATCCGGCAAATAAGGATATTTTGAAGTGTTTTTAACGACTATCTTGTGTTTTCCTTGAATCATGTTATCAGATACAATTGGAACGAACAAATCACAGATATCGCCCATACAATCACTTTTTATTGTTTCTGATTGCATTTCTAAAACCTTTGGAATAGTTTTCACCGTTCCATCTGGAGTAGTTATTTCTATTTGTACATCCACTTTTGGAATTTGGTATTTGTCAATATGACCAAAATGCAATTGCACTTCATAATTCCCTTCCTTTTCAATTATAAAATCAAACTCGCGATAATCTTCACTTACCCAACGATTATCTTTAAAATCGTTTGAAAAAGAATCATAAACCACATTGGAATCACATGAAAACAAGGTTAAACTTAACAATAACAAACAAGTTTTTTTCAGCATAATACTAGATTTAGTTTTACTAAAATAACAAAAAAGTCCCGACTTTCGTCAGGACTTTCTAAAATATAATTTATTAAAGGAATTACTCTTTAATATCCATAGCTAATTTTTCAGCTTCGTCTTTGCTCATGGTATCATTCATAACAGGAGTTGCGATGAATAACGAAGAGTAAGTTCCTACCAAAATACCCACTAAAATAGCGAATACAAATCCGCGAATAGTTTCTCCACCAAAGATGAAAATTGCTAATAATACCACTAAAGTTGTAGCAGAAGTATTGATGGTTCTACTTAATGTAGAATTCAACGCTTTATTAACCAATCCTTTGAAATCTTTAGATGAATTGTAATTTAAGAACTCTCTAACACGGTCAAATACAATTACGGTATCATTCAACGAGTAACCAATAACCGTTAGAATTGCAGCGATAAACGCTTGATCAATTTCCATGTTAAATGGTAAGAACGAATTACCGAAAGAGAAAATACCTAATACAATAATTACGTCATGCGCAACAGCAGCAACAGCACCTAAACCAAACTGCCATTTTCTAAACGAAATCATTAAGTAAATGAACACCACTAACAACGAACCTAAAACTGCCCAAATAGAGTTGGTTTTAATATCTTTAGAGATTGTTCCAGATACTTTAGAAGCTTGCATTACACCGTATTGTTTTCCTTCATAAGAAGTTACAAATTGGTCGTAAGTCATGTCAGCTGGTAAGTATTTTTTCAATCCTTCATACAATTTCTCGTTTACTTCTTTATCAACACCTTCGCCTTCTTCATCAACTTTGTATTTAGTTGTAATTTTCAACTGGTTGTCGCTACCAAAAACTTTCGCTTCAGCACTTTCAAAAACAGCTACCAAATCTGAAGTAACTTCTGGAGCAGAAACTGTTTTATCAAAACGAACTTGGAATGTTCTTCCTCCTTTGAAATCCACACCTTGATTTAATCCTTTAGTAAATAAAGAAACTAAACTCAATACAATTAAAATTGCTGAAATAGTGTACGCTAACTTACGTTTTCCTAAGAAATCGAAGTTCATATTCTTAAACCAATTTTTAGTAATTGAAGTTGAGAAAGTAATTCCTTCGTTTCTAGACAAACTCCAATCCAAGAAAATTCTTGTGATGAAAATTGCAGTAAATAACGAAGTTAAAATACCTATCAATAAAGTAGTTGCGAAACCTTTAATTGGTCCAGTTCCAAAAACTAATAAGATGATTGCTGTTAAAGCTGTTGTAATATTCGCATCAACAATAGAAGACATTGCTCCTTTCCAAGTATATGAATAATTAACTGCTTCTTCAACTGTTTTACCAGAATCTAATTCTTCTTTTGCTCTTTCGAAAATAATTACGTTAGCATCAACCGCCATACCAATTGTTAATACAATACCAGCGATACCAGGTAATGTCAATACAGCACCAAAACTAGCTAAAGCTCCAAAGATGAATAAAATGTTTACTAATAAAGCTAAGTTAGCATAGAAACCTGTTTTTCCGTAGTAGAAAATCATCCATAACAATACCAAAGCAAAACCAATAATGAATGAAATCATACCACTATTTACAGCTTCAGCTCCTAAAGATGGTCCAACCACATCTGACTGCACAATTTCTGCAGCCGCTGGTAATTTTCCTGCTCTTAAGATGTTAGCTAAATCTTTAGTTTCATTGATTGAAAAACTTCCTGAAATTTCAGATTGTCCTCCAGTAATAGCTCCTCTACTTACACCTGGTGCAGAATAAACAACATTATCTAAAACAATAGCAATAGCGTTTCCTTGTTGAGAAACTGCTCCAGTTATTTTTTCCCACTCTCTAGCACCTTGACCGTTCATTTGCATTGAAACAGCAGGCTTACCCATTTGATCAAAAGTATCTCTTGCATCAACGATAACACCACCACTAATAGGCGCTTTGTTTTCTCTATTTCCTTTTAAAGCGTATAATTCAACAACTTCAGGTGATTTTTCGTTGATTTTACCCCAACAAAATTTAGCATTTGAAAATTGTGCTGGCAATAAAGCTTTAATATCGTTTCTTCTTAAATATCCACCAATTTTAGCTGTATCTTTTGTTAAGAACATAGCAATGTATGGAGTTCCTGGTTGTCCACCAGCTACCATACTATCAAATAATGGATTCACTTGTGTTTTTGTTGAATCTGCTTTATCAGTTAACAAAGAATCAATTCCTGAAGTTGCAGCAACTTCTTTTACTTCTTCTTTAACGTTAACTTCTGTTTTTTTCAAAGCTTCATTAGCTTCTACTAAAAAGTTCCCAATTTCTTCAACTTTGTAAGTTTCCCAAAACTCTAATTGCGCTGTACTTTGTAATAATTTCTTAATACGGTCAACATCTTTAGCTCCTGGTAATTCTACTAAAATTCTTCCTGAATTTCCTAAAAGTTGGATATTTGGTTGTGTAACTCCGAATTTATCAATACGTTCTCTCAATACTTTGAAAGCACTTTCTACTGATTCCAAAACTTTTTGCTTGATGATTGGTTCAACTTGCGCATTAGTCATGTTGAATTTAATCACCTCATCTAAGTTACGGTTACCAAAAACATCTGCATCTGCTAATTTCAAGTTAGCTGCATTCGCTTCAACCATAAAAGCATCAAAATAATCTTGATTTCCTCTTTGGTTATTTTTAGCATCTGCCAAAGCTTTGTTGAAAGCTGGATTTGTAGTGTTGTTTGCTAATCCTTTTAAGATATCTCTTACTGAGATTTGAAGAATTACATTGATTCCACCTTCTAAGTCAAGACCTTTTTGCAATTGGTTATCTCTAACCTCATTGTAGGTTTTTCCTAAAAAAACTTTCTCGTTTCCGATAGAATCTAAATACCTTAATTCTTTAGAGAAATCTCCATTTGCAAAAGTTTTTGCGTCTTTCGCGATACCGTTTGCTACAAAAGTAAACGTTAATTGGTATACACATACCAAAGCAAAAAGAATTGCGAAAAATTTAATCAGTCCTTTATTCTGCATTATTACTAAATATTAATTATGTATTTTTTATAAAAACGGACAAATATATAATTTACAATAGGATTAACCAATTTTATTTTGGAATAAAATTGGTTTTTTATATTTGTTGCTTCTATATATTGTCCACAAAAAAACTGCCAATTGGTATTGACAGTTTTCATTGTTATTATTACTGTATTATAAAACTGCTTTTAAATCAGCGTTCATATTACGAACAGCGTCTGCACTCTTAGCAAATAAAGCCTTTTCAGCATCATTTAATTGAATGTCTACAATTTGCTCAATTCCGTTTTTACCAATGATACACGGCACACCAATACAGATATCGCTTTGACCGTATTCACCATCTAACATTACTGAACAAGGAATCATACGTTTTTGGTCATTTAAGATACTATCAACTAAAAAAGCAACAGAAGCTCCTGGAGCATACCAAGCTGAAGTTCCTAATAAACCAGTTAATGTAGCACCACCAACCATAGTTGCAGCTGCTACTTTATCCATTTCGTCTTGACTCATGAAGTTAGCAATTGGTGCACCATTGTAAGAAGCTAATCTTGTTAATGGAATCATTGTAGTATCACCGTGACCACCAATAACCATTCCTTGAATATCGTTTGCTGGTTTCCCTAAAGCTTGTGATAAATAATATTTGAAACGAGAACTATCTAAAGCGCCGCCCATACCAATTACTCTGTTCTTTGGTAATCCAGTTGCTTTTAAAGTTAAATAGGTCATCGTATCCATTGGATTAGAAACTACTACGATAATTGCGTTTGGAGAATGTTGTAATACATTATCCGCAACCGTTTTAACAATTCCAGCGTTGATTCCGATAAGTTCTTCACGAGTCATTCCTGGTTTTCTTGGAATTCCTGATGTAATTACTACTACATCACTTCCTGCAGTTTTTGAATAATCGTTTGTACTTCCTGAAACTTTGGTATTAAAACCGGTCGTAGTAGCACATTGCATAATATCCATAGCTTTACCTTCAGCAAAACCTTCTTTGATATCTAATAATACTACTCCGCTAGCAATTCCTCTGTACGAAATAACGTCTGCACAAGTGGCTCCTACGTTACCTGCTCCAACTATTGTTACTTTCATGTTGTTGTATTTAAAAAAGTTTATATTTATTAAAATTGATATTGAACTCCTAAATTAAGATTTGCAAATTTACCAAATGCAAATGAACTTTGTAAATAAAATTTATCAAATTGATATCTACCAGAAATCTCCCCTATTACATTCGTTTTTCTTTCCGCAATAGTTTCTAATAAGGAATTAATGGTTTGTTGTAACGGAATAATTTCTTCAATTTCTCCTTTTTGCCCAGAAACAATGTATTCGAAATTACTAGTATTCACAATTAGATTAGAAATCAGTTCAAATTTTTTAAATTCTTTGGAAGCACTAAAAATAAAATGAAACGTATCAACCGTACTCGTTAATTTATTGATTCCTAAATTTCCATAAGCCGTATTAATATCCAAAAAATCAAAACTTATTTCCTCATTGGAATAAATTGTAGCTAATGCAAAATTGATTTTTTTAGCTTCTAGTTTGGAAAAATATTGACTAAAATTATGTTTTAACCCAAAACCATACACTTGGTAATAGCCTTTTTTCAATTTGGTTTTGGTCGAATATCTTCCAATGAATTCAAATCCATAAGGCAACTCGATTGTTCCTTGCAAATAAGGATAAACAATAGATTCCTGATTCACACCTCTTGGTGTTTCTAAACGCACTTGTTCTCCACCAATTTCACCTATTAAATAGACTTGATTAGAATTGCCCATAGCGGTTGGCACTACTGCTAAAGCGGCTCCTTCAATTTCGAAAAAACTAAAGTCACTGTTCTGAATAGTAAACTCTCTATCATTTTTAGGCACAAAAAATGCGTTTGCGTGAAGTCCTAAAGTAACTTTCCAACGTTCCTTTTTCTTAGGAGAAACAATCCATCCTGAAGAAGATTGATAAATAGCTGCATCAGTAGCAGGTTGAATGTATTGCTCTGAAAAAAATAATGCATCGCCCAAAAGCAATGCAATATTTTGAATATCGTCAGCCGTTTGAGCGTTGCTTTTAGAACTTAAAAACAAGGCAAAAACGAACTGTATGACTAAAAACTTTTTACGCATCGATTTTTGCGTAAGCGGCATTTTTCTCAATAAACTCTCTACGTGGTGGTACTTCATCTCCCATTAACATAGAAAAAATTCTATCGGCTTCTGCTAAGCTATCGATTGTTACTTGGCGTAAAGTTCTGAAATCTGGATTCATTGTGGTATCCCATAATTGCTCCGCGTTCATTTCCCCAAGACCTTTATAACGTTGAATAGCTGCATTTCCACCCATTCTTTCGTTGGCTAAATCACGTTGATCATCATTCCAAGCATATTCTTTTTTGTTTCCTTTCTTCACTAAATATAAAGGTGGTGTTGCGATATAAACGTGACCGTTTTCAATCAACTCTTTCATGTATCTAAAGAAGAATGTTAAAATCAAAGTAGCAATGTGACTACCATCGACATCGGCATCACACATAATTACTACTTTATGGTAACGCAACTTCGATAAATTCAATGCTTTGCTATCTTCTTCTGTTCCAATGGTAACTCCAAGTGCTGTAAAAATATTTCGAATTTCTTCATTTTCGAATACTTTGTGTTGCATTGCTTTTTCCACGTTCAAAATTTTACCTCTTAATGGCAAAATCGCTTGAAACGCTCTATCTCTACCTTGTTTTGCTGTTCCACCTGCCGAATCTCCCTCTACAAGGAAAATTTCACATTTTTGTGGATCTTGCTCTGAACAATCAGATAATTTCCCAGGTAAACCACCACCGCCCATAACGGTTTTACGCTGTACCATTTCACGTGCTTTTTTGGCAGCGTGACGTGCTTGCGCAGCTAAGATTACTTTTTGAACAATGATTTTAGCATCGTTTGGATTTTCTTCCAAATAGGTTTCTAGCATTTCCGCTACGGCTTGAGAAACTGGTGAAACCACTTCTCTATTTCCTAATTTGGTTTTGGTTTGTCCTTCAAATTGTGGCTCTTGAACTTTTACAGAAATAATAGCCGTTAATCCTTCACGGAAATCATCACCCGAAATTTCGAATTTCAACTTATCCAATAAACCAGAGGCATCTGCATATTTTTTTAACGTACGTGTTAATCCCATACGGAAACCTTGCAAGTGCGTTCCTCCTTCGTGCGTATTGATATTGTTTACGTAAGAAAAAATATTTTCAGAATAACTATCGTTGTATATTAATGCAACCTCAACAGGAATTTCACTTTTCTCATTTTCCATTGAAATAACATGCCCGATAATTGGCATACGATTTCCATCTAAAAAACGAATAAATTCTTTTAAACCTTCTTTGGAATGAAAAACTTCTTTTCTCGCTTCCCCTTTATCATCAATATCTCTTTTGTCGGTCATGGTAATTGTAATTCCTTTGTTCAGGAAAGACAATTCGCGCATACGAGCCGCCAAAGTATCATACGAATACTCTAAAGTTTGTGTAAAAATTGTTGCATCAGGCTTAAAAGTTACAATTGTTCCTCTTTTATCTGTAGTTCCAATTTGTTTTACTGGATATAATGATTTTCCTTTTTCGTATTCTTGTTCGTATACCTTACCATCTCTGTGAACGGTAGCTCTTAAATGATCTGACAATGCATTCACACAAGAAACTCCTACTCCGTGTAATCCTCCAGAAACTTTATATGAATCTTTATCAAACTTACCTCCTGCCCCAATTTTAGTCATTACAACCTCAAGAGCAGAAATACCTTCTTTTTTATGAATATCTACTGGAATTCCACGTCCGTTATCTTCAACAGAAACAGAATTATCTTCGTTTATAATTACCGCAATAGTATCACAATGTCCGGCTAACGCCTCATCAATTGAGTTATCTACTACTTCATAAACCAAGTGATGTAAACCTCTAACACCCGTATCGCCAATATACATAGACGGACGCATTCTTACGTGCTCCATCCCTTCTAACGCCTGGATACTATCGGCAGAATAATTATTTTTCTTTACTTCTTCGCTCATATGACTTTCGCTTAAATACTCATTTTTGTTAAACAGACAAATATAAGTATTCTCATAAAAATTTAAGGCGATTTCGTTATGTTTTATAGGGAAGTTATTAACAAATGTTCGTTTTTTTGAACAATTTTGAAGTAAATTTTACTATTATTCCAAGAGTCTTGAAGTATTGTGAAATTTTCGATTAAAAAACCGAGTCAATTTTATACGTTATTGCATTGACTTGAATGCAATCTCCCGCTTTTTTACCCATAAACTGTATTCCAATGGGTGCTTGTGGTGAAACACCAAAAATAGTTGCTTCATCTAGCGTTATTTGAGGCAAAGCAGTTGCTATGAAAAAATACATTTCATTCGCTTTTACCAAACTTCCTAGCGCAATTACTTTATGCAAAACACCACAATCAATAGCTTCTAAAATATTTTTTTGATTTAAATTTTCGGCTAATTTTTGATTGAGTTTTTCTTGTTCCAAATGCATCATAGCCAATGCCGTTTCATGCTTGTCTCCAGCAGAACCTTTGGCGTCATTTTGTGCATCTGTTGTTAAATCTGCAATTTGAATCTGAAGCGTAAGTATTTTAGCTTCTAGAAGTTGGGTGTAATGGGATTTTATTTTTTGTTTGAAAGTCATTATATAAAGCCACGAAGGCACAAAGTCGCGAAGATTAAATAAATTATTTTAATAAGCTAAAACACAAAAATCATATAATTAAAAAACTTCTTAGTGACTTTGTGCCTTCGTGGCGAATAATTAAAAATCAAACTTATAATTAGCTCCTAACAACACTTGAATTCCTTGTACTGGGAAATTTGCCCAACGGTTGTATTGTTGGTTCGCTAAATTGTTTCCTTTTAAGAATGCTGTTAATCGTTTGTTGTATTTATAGCCCAAATGCGCATTCAAATCGAAAAAGCTATCCAAAGTTACCTCTTGAGTAGAGAACGTGCCAGGATTTACCAATAAATCATCTTGAACGGTAATTCTGTCTTTTCTTTCTCCTACAAAGAAAATAGAAGCGCCAGCATACCATTTTTCAGTAATGTCAATATCTAAGGTAGAAGCAATTTTCAATTGTGGTAAATTCCATGCTTCCGCTTGTGTATCGGAGGAGAAATTATTGTAAGTTCCGCTAATTCCAAAAGTAGTGCTTTTTGAAAAATCCGCTTTTAATTCTCCGAAAATGCTCATGGTTTTAACATTGTCATACACTACACCAAATGAGTTTCCGAAAGCATAACCTTCTGTATTGGCATACATTGTATTAAATTCATTACTCACAAAAAGTGCTTTGTTGTCTTCGTTGTTGTAAGAACCTCTAACATTAAACGCAACTACATTGGCTAATTTTCCTTTTAAACCAACATAAATATCGTATTTATTATCTGTTGGTGCAACAAACATAGTTGGAGAAACAAATGGATTTTGGTCTACAAAATCGGCGTATGAATTTTGATTCAAACCTCCTTCAGCTCCTGCGTAACCAATTAACAAATCACCAACAATTCTATACGAAGCTTTTACGTTTGGATACACAAACAACTTGCTATCACTTGTTCCGTTGAACTTTCCTGTTGTGTAGAAAATTCCTGCTCCAATTTGCACTGACAAATCGTCTTGTTGGTATAAAATACTTGGTTTTGTTCCAAAAATAACGTTGCTGTATTTCAACTCTTCATCGGCTTCGTATTGTCTTTCGAAAGAACCGCCTACATAATCAACTAAGAAATCAGCATTGATTTTTTGATCCATTACATCGATATCGAAAGCTGGTTTGATGTTGAATCTATTTTCACCCGATCCAAAACCATCTGAAAAACGTTTAAACAAAAGACTTCCTTCGCTGAAAAGTCCGTCTTTAGTACTCATTTTTGAACCAAGTGCAATGGTATTATAAGTTTGCTTGGCATCAATTGCATTTATAGTTGTTTCATCGAAGAAAATAGTGGATGTTGGCAAACCATACCAATTGAAAATTTGGTTTTTCACGCCTAAATCTACATTCCAATTCATATCACGTTCACGAACACCGTAGGTTACATCTAAACTTGTGTTGTAAAATTTGTCATCCAACACTACGCCATCAATACCTCCTTGCGACGACAAATGACGAATCATTCCACCAACATAGCTATTTTTATTGATGTTTTCGGTAATGAATAATTCTGCATTAGCTGTTCCATAATTACCAAAACCTAAAGTTGCGTAATTTTTGTATAGTTTTTCTCTTTCTTGTTTATCCACACCAGCTGCTTTTCCTTTATTAGGTGTAAAAGTTGACGCTACTGGAAATGAGAAAATGTTATACTGAATCACTTCTTTTTTCGCATTATCATCATCATCCAAAACGGGCGTTTCTTTTACTTTGAAAGCATCAGAAATGGTTGGCGTATAAGGTTTCACAATGTTTACAACTTCCGAACCAATGTTTTCGTCTTTCTTTTGTGAGAAAATAAACTGTGTTGCAAAAGCAAAAATTCCTATGATTATATATTTTATGTTTTTCATATTATTCTTTTTCTATTACTATATCTTCTTTAATTTTAAATAAGTATTTTTCTTTACCATAATAAGTGCTCATTACATAAAAATCATCTGATTTTTTATCTTTATAAGCAAAATAAACTTTGTTTGTTCTTTGTATGATTTTTTCATCCAATAAAACACCTTCATTGGTAAAAAAACTAAATGTAGAATTGTTTTTAAAAAAAATCAGCCCTTCATTTATTACTTGATAAGAATAAAATTCATCATCACGTATCAAAACCTCGAATTTATCCTTTTTGTTTTTTGGAGTAATTGAATACATTTTATTCTTCCATGAAATTTTAAAATTTTCGTCCTCAAATACATCGAAACCAATAGTTAGTAATTTTTTTACAAAATCATTAGAACCTTTCTCGTAAATAAATAAACTTGTAATAAAACTATTACTTGTAATTTTATAAGAATTTGTTTTTTTTAGAGTTTCATATGAATAGTCACTTACTTTATCTAGATACTTCTTTAGTTTATATTTATTTTTAATACCAAAATCGATTAAATACAAAATCTCCTCAATATCAACATTATCGTTTTCAATTTGCAAATAGATTAATCTATTCTTTCCATTACTAATAAAAGTCGTTTTCTTGTATTCTAATAAATAAGTAGGCACAAAAGACTTTGGAAACTGATTATGATTATATCTAATTAAAATAGTATCTTTTTCATTCAATGATTTAGCGAGCTCACTAGCTAATTTTGTAATTATTTTCACTTTTTCAGACTCAGCATAGTCAAAAGGTGATTTCATATACATGATGACAGTACCTTCACTTTCTAAAAACATTCTGTCTTTGTGAGCAGAAGCTTTAAAAGTTGTAAAAAGTATTATAAAGAATAATATCTTCTTCATTAATTAGTAATTGATGAATTTCGTTTTGCTTCTTCGGTTTTGATGAAATCCAATTCGGTTTGTGCTTCTTGTACTACTTCTGGGAATTCGGTGAAATTTTTAATTACACTTTCCAAAATGTAGGTTGCTTGGAAGCTGTCTTTCAATCCGTAGAAGTTTTTCGCCATAAGCACTAAACCTTTGGCTCCAAAAAACTTATATCCCGAATAATCTTTCGCTATTTTTTGAACCGCTGTATTTGAAGCTTCAAATTTCCCTTCTTTGTTTTTGAAATACGCATCGTAATACAAAGCTTCTGCTGCTAATTCGCCTTTGGCAATTTTTAATAATTCTGCATAGGCTAATTTGGCTTTGGCTTCGTTATTGGTTTTTATTGCCGAACGCGCAACGATAATTTGCGCATCACTTTTAATTCTGTCGTCTACTTTGGTATTGGCTAGTACGATTGTAGCATACATTTCTGCATTATTGAAATCTTCTTGTTCGTAATACGCTTTCATTAAATTGGATTGCGCATACGTTTTGTTTTGCGGGAAATCTGCTTCTGTTTCCAAACGCTTCAACATTGGAACTGCTTTGGTATAATCTTTCGCTTTTAAATGAATTTGGCTCAAACGCGCCAATGATTGTTCGGTGAACTCGCTTCTAGATTTTCCAACCACAAATTCGTAATGTTTCACCGCGTTGCTTTCTAAACCATCTGCAAAATACAATTGGGCTAAATAAAAATTCGATTTCAATGCATGTAAACCATTTGGAAACTTAGCCAAATAACTGCTAAATCCTGAAATAGCTTGTTTGGCATTATTCATCAAATATTGCTTTTCCGCTGATTCGTACATCGTATTATCTAATTCTGAATCTGAAACTTCAACGAAGGATAAGGTTTTTACCCAATCCGCATATTCTTCTACTCTACCCGTATCTACATAAATCAAACGAGCGGTTGCTACAGCTTCCAATGATTCTGGAGAATTTGGAAATTCAGCAGCTACTTTTTTGAATTTTCCTAAAGCAGGTTCACTTTTATTGTTGTTGTAATAAATTAATCCTTGTTTTAAAATGGTTTTGGCTACATACGAACTCGTTTTGTAAGTTGCAATTAATTTATCATAGGTTGCAACAGCTTTTTGCTCGTTGTTTTCATTTACATAAGTATTTCCCAATTCATACAAAGCATCATCCGCATATTGTGATTTTGGATAGGTAACTGCAAACTTTTCTAAATCTTCAATTTTTCTATCATTTCTTCCCACGAAACCGTAACTAATTCCTTTTTGGTAAGCCGCATAATCAGAATTTACACTTTTCAACTCAATTGTTTTGTTGTAAGCATCCATTGCTGGCCAGTATTTTGCCGAAATAAAATTACAATCACCCAAACGCAAATAAGCATCGGTTAATCGCACTTTATCGTCTTTTCCAACGGCAATATAATCTGAAAAATGTTTAATAGCATTTTCATATTCTTTTAATTTGAAATAGCTGTAACCTAAATTGTAATGCACATTTTTAAATTCTGGAGTAGTTGAAGCTTCGTTTAAATTCAAAAATTGTTTAAAACTTAACATGGCTTCGTTGTATTGGTCCAAATTGTATTCGGTTTCTGCTTTCCAAAAAGTAGCTCTCGCTGAAAACTTGGCATCTTTATTTTCTGCAATTGATTTCTTGAATAAAGCGTAAGCTTCTTGAAAGTTGCCATCAGTATACAATTCCAAACCTCTGTAGAATGTAACTTTTTGATACGCCAAACGGTTTTCTGGTGCTTTATTTTTTTCCAACAAGACCAATGCTTCTTTATAATTTTTTGAACTGATATACGAATCAATCAATAAATTATTAATTTCTTGCTTGAAAGGTGAATTCGGATATTTATCCAAATAACCATTCAACACCGAAGGAACCGACTGGTATGGATTTCCGATTTCGTAACTCAATTTAGCATAATTCAAATAAGCATCTTCTTGAATTTTTTTCTCAAAACTCATTTCAGAAGCGGTTTTGAATGCATTTAAAGCTTGTTGTTTTTTATCGGTTTTTAGATAACATTCTCCTAAATGATAGTAGGCGTTTTGAGCCACATGATCTTTTCCATCGATGATTTTATTGAATTGTGCAATGGCATTTTCAAAATCATTTTGCTTGTAATACGTGTAACCCAATTGGTAAAAATCGGTATTATTCCATTTTCCTTTTTTTCCTTTGTAAGCTTGTAAATAAGGCAACGCTTTTTCGTATTGGTTCAAATTGAAATAACTTTCTCCAATGATTTTAGACAATTCGCTTTTTTCTTCTGCGTTTGATTTTGGCAATTGTTCCAAACCTAAATCGATAGCTTTTTGGAAGTTCCCCAATTTAAAGTTCATATCGGCTTGAAAGTAGCCCATTTTTTCTTTGTACTTGTCTTTATCTTGTACTTGATCAAAATACTGGTTAGCACTGTTGTAATCATCCGTTTCATAAGACATATAACCAAGATAATATTTCGCTTGACTTCCGTATGTTGGCGAATTAACCACTTGATTAAAGAATTTTGTTGCTTCTTTATTGTTTTTTGCGGTGAAATAAGCATACCCTTTTTGGAAGTTGTATTTTTCCTTATCCGCAGCCGACATAGAATCGGTATTTGCTTTGTCAAACCATTGTAATGCTTGTGGATAGCTTCCTTGATCGAAATAATAATGAGCGACTTCAATATAAGCTTGGTTTTGTTTCGTACTTGTTGGATAATCCGCAACAAATTTTTCAATCATTGCATCAGCTCCTACTTGATTTAGTCGGATAGCACAATTGGCAATATAATAAGCACAATCGGCTTGCACTTCTTGATTGGTTGCTTGCGATTGCACTTTATCAAATAAAATTTGGGCAGATTGGTATTGTTTATCTTTGTACAAAGCAATAGCTCTGTCAAATTCTTTTAAATCGTGGGAATAAATAGCTGTTTGTTGAGCGCTAACATAAGAAATACTTGCTAACAACATACAAAGGGAATAACTTACTACTTTAATCATCGTTTACGAATGTTTATTTGGTCTCAAAGATACGTTTTACTTACTGTATTAACGAAAAGAAATACTAGTTTATTGCAACAATTTGTAAACAAAGTTTTCAACGAAAATTAAAAAAACGCTTGATTTTAGACTAAAATTTTGAAAGCGTTCATTAAGTTATTACTTTTACATCATAAATTCTTATAACAACTATGTCAACACCTATTCTATCCTTACAAAATGTTACCATTTATCAAGAGAAAAATCCAGTTTTAACAAATGTTAATTTGGAAGTTAATCGTGGTGAGTTTATTTATTTAATTGGTAAAACAGGTTCTGGAAAAAGTAGTTTTTTAAAGACGTTGTATGCTGATTTACCTTTAACTGATGGTGAAGGAAACATTGTAGAATTTGACTTAAAAGCGTTGAAAGAAAATGACATTCCTTATTTGAGAAGAAAATTAGGCGTTGTTTTTCAAGATTTTAAATTACTTCCAGACAGAAACGTAAAAGAAAACCTTTTGTTTGTCTTAAAAGCAACAGGTTGGACCATTAAAGAAGAAATGGATGTACAAATTGATGAAGTTTTGGATAAAGTTGGAATGAAAAACCACCAAACCAAAATGCCGCACCAACTTTCTGGTGGAGAACAACAACGTATTGCAATTGCAAGAGCCTTATTAAACGACCCAGAATTGATTTTAGCAGATGAACCAACTGGAAATCTAGACCCTCAAACTAGTGTGGAAGTGATGGAAGTTTTACGTAAAATCAATGATAATGGCAAAACAATTGTTATGGCAACACATGATTATGCCTTATTATTAAAATATCCTTCAAAAACTTTGAAATTTGAAGAAGGAAAAGTGTTTGAAGTAGTACAAAGAACGGTGTAAATGTTATCGATTTTAATAACGATATACAATTACAATCTTTTACCATTGGTAGAAGACATTCACCAACAATGTCTTGATTTAGGAATAACTTTTGAAATATTAACTCAAGATGATGCTTCCAATTCCATTCATAATTTAGAAAACGAGAAAATTAATTTATTATCGAATTGCAGCTATGTTTCATTGGAGAAAAATGTTGGCTATCGTGAAAACAAAAACATTTTAGTTAGTCAATCGAAATATGAAAATTTATTGATTTTAGATGGTGATTGTATTTTGCCTTTTCCCAATTTCATAAAAAATTATGTAGAGCAAATTTCTGATTATGAAGTAGTTTATGGTGGAAGAATTCACGCTGAAAAAGCACCTTCTAAACAACAATTACTTCGCTGGAAATATGGCAAATTCATGGAAGACCAAACAGTTGACCAAAGAAATGAAAATGTGTATCGAGCCACTTTGTTTAATAACACTTTGATAAAAAAAACGGTTTTTAATCGAATTAAATTTGATAGTTCTTTCAAAAAATATGGTCATGACGACACGCTTTTTTCATTTGAACTTCAAAAAATGAAGGCTAAAATCAAACATATTCACAATCCTGTTCAACATGATGATATTGATACCAATGCTGTTTATGTTGAAAAAACAAAAAACTCATTAGATAATTTATACCAACTCTATAAAAAACAACTAATTACAAAAGAATACAGCAAAATGGTTAACTTAGTTTCGAGATTACATTCTTTCAAAACAACCTATTTATTAGCTATTTTTTATACTATTTTTGGTAAACTTTTAGAAAATCAACTTAAAGAAAACAATCCCTCTTTATTTGTATTTAATGTGTTTCGATTGACTTACTTTAGTAAAATTTATATTGGATGAAAATACTGATTATCAATAATTTTAATAGTGAAAATTGCGTTGGCGGAGTCGAACACTATTTGTATGAATTGATTCAGTATGCTGAAAAAAGTAATTCTAATTTCATCTTCAAATGGTTTGGAAAGGATAAAATAAAAACCAATTGGGTAGAGAAATTTTATCATAAAAAAATTACTCAGGAAATTATTCGAGAAATTGAAAGTTTTCAACCTGATGTAATTCACTGTTTTAGCATTGGCGCTCCTGTAACTCCTCATTTCATGGAATTTGCAAAATCTAAAGGAATTTCGATTGTATTTTCCTTTCGCGATTATTATTACATCTGTCCAAAAAATTACATGCTGAATGATAAAAACGAAGTCCTTCAAAAACATGAAAACGCTATAGAATGCATTTTACATCATCAACCGAAACGAAATATTTTGTTTGATTCTTTGTTGCATTTAAAGCAATCGTATCACAAAAAAATCATTAAGAAATACATTTCTTATTTTTTAACGCCATCTGAAAATTTAACACAATTTGTTTCAGAACATTTTCGAAAAAAAGGAAAAACATTACCAAACCCAATTTTAATCGATCAAAATCAAAATTCTAATTCGGAAGGAAATTATATTTTGTTTGTTGGACGATTGGTTCCAGAAAAAGGAGTTTTAACTTTATTAAAAGCGTTTCAGCAGATTTCCAAGCAATTTCCAAACGAAAAATTGTGGATTGTTGGAGAAGGAAATCAATTAGAAGAACTTCAGAATTTCACTGTAAATAATGAGTTAAAAAACGTTTCATTTTTAGGAAATAAATCACGTGAAGAATTGCAAGAAATTTATGCTAATTCTAAATTTTCAGTAGTTCCTAGCGAATATTTAGAAGCCTATGGTAATGTCATTTTAGAGAGTCTCTCTTTTGGAAAAACGGTAATTACAAGTGATTTAGTTGGGATAAAGAATGAAATTGAGCAAAATAATATTGGACTAACTTATTCCTTCAAAAATCAGAAAGCATTAGAAGAAAAAATAATTGAACTTCTTTCCAATTCTAATTTAAAAACAGAACTAGAAAACAACATTCCAAGTTATCTAGCAACCAAAACATTTTCAAAACATTTTAAAGATTTGTCAAGTATTTATGAATACTTACTGAGTAGAAATCGCTAAAAAATCTTCAAAATCTCTAATATAATCTGCTTCTTCAAAAACATCGGAGGCCACAACCAAACAAACTGAGCCAGAAGAAAAGTTTTTCAATTCTCTCCAAATGCCATTGGTAATTAACAAACCTTCGTAGGGTTTATTTAAAGTAACTGTTTTTTCTTGTTTTCCGTCATTTAAAACAACATCAAAACTCCCTGAAAGTGCTACTAAAAACTGTTGTAACTTTTTATGTGCATGTCCACCACGTTCTGCTCCTGCTGGAACATCGTACAAATAGTAAACGCGTTTAATTTCAAACGGCACTACTTCCTTTTCGATAACAGATAAATTACCTCTAGGATCTTCTATTTTTGGGATATTTACAATCTTAATTTCCATAATTCAACACCTGTAACCATTGGTTAATTACAACTTCCGACTGAAATTTTGCAACACTTGAAATCGCATTAGTTTTACAATTTTGATACAAAACCTCGTCTTCCACAAAGATATTCATTTTGTGAGTTAATTCAGTAAAATTTTGATTTTCTACTAAAATTCCGTTGTGATGATTGATTATCATTTCGTTTGGACCACTTTCACAATCGAAGGAAATTACGGGAATTCCTAAACTTAAAGCTTCTAAAATTGTCATTGGAAAACCTTCGTATTGACTAGATAAAACTAAAAACTTCGCATTGGAAATATAACCCCAAACGTTTTCTTTGAAACCTAATAAATGAACTTTATCTTCTAAATTCAAATTGGCAATTCTATTTTCTAATAAAGTTTGTTCTTCACCAGTTCCTAAAACTACCAAATGAATATTTTTTTCAGGCAAAACAGAATTCGAATAACTTTCAATTAGTTGATCAAATTGTTTTAAAGGAACTAATCTTCCAACAGCGATTATGTAATCAAAAGGTAATTTTTCAGTAGTTGAAACCGAATGAATGGAAACCGAGTTCGGAATAACTTTAACCAATTTAGCATTAAATTCAGATTCGATTTTTTGCTTGATGAAATGAGAAACTGCAACTATTTTATATGATTTTCGAATCATTTGCTTGGCAACCCAATTATTATCCGTTAAATACGTTTCTAATCTACTGCTATGAACCGTGTAGATAAATTTCAAATTGCGATAAATAAAATTCAGAAACACCCACTCCATCCTAGGATTGATACGATGACGAAAATCGATTACGCAGTCAAATTTCTGGTTTTTTAGGTAATTTCGTAATTTAAAATACTTAACAAACTTCAAATATTGTCCAAAAGCTACTAATTTCCCTCCAAACTCATAATCGATCTTGTCCTCTAAAACCAAAGTATGCACTTCAATTCCAGCATCGTGAAGCATTTTTGTTGTGGTTCCAAAAACACGTTCTAAACCACCTTCAGCCAATTTATAACCAATTACGGCTACTTTTAGTGGTTTTTTTGGAGGGTTTGTCATTTCGATTCGATTAGTTTCTTAATTTAGCATAAAAATAGATTTAAAAACTCAATATGCAAAATTTTCCGCTAGTTAGTGTCATTTGTTTGTCTTACAATCACGAAGCCTACGTAGTGGAATCATTAAATTCTGTCATCAATCAAACGTATCCAAATATTGAATTGCTGATTGCTGATGATTATAGTACTGATCATTCGGTTGGAATAATTCAAAAATGGTTGGAAAATCATCTGAATGTCTTTTTTTTGGCTAACGAAAAGAATTTGGGCAACACCAAAACATTTAATCAACTAGCGAAAAAAGCTAAAGGCGAATTTATTATCGATTTAGCAGCTGATGATATATTACTACCCAATTGCATTGAAAACCAGATAAAAACATTTCAAAATTCAAACTACAAAAATCTTGGAATTGTTTATGGAAATTTAATCGAAATTGATGAAAACGGAAGTTTTTTTGGAAATTATTACACCGAAGTAGACCATCCAGAAAGCGGAGATATTTATAAAATGGTTGTGGGAAGAACGACCAAAATATGTTCGGTTTCATCCATGATTAAAAAATCGGTCCTAGAAAAATTAGGGTATTATGATGAAAATTTGGCTTACGAAGATTTGGATTTATGGATTCGAACTTCGAGAGACTATGAATTTGAATACATTCCAGAAATTTTAGCGAAGAAAAGAGTGCTTTCGCATTCTCTAAGTTCCCATTTTTTGATTAAAAACAATTCTAGATCAAAAAAATTAAATGTTTCAACGTTACAAATTTTAATTAAAGCGCTTCAATTGAATAGAACAAAAGATGAACATAAAGCTTTAATTAGAAGGATTCGATTTGAAATGTATAAATTCATCAAAGCCCGAAATTTCAATTTACTTTTTCAGCTTTTTTTATTGGAAATAAAAGTTCGTTTGAAGAGCATTTAAGAATTAAAAATTGCTTTTCGGAAATAGAAAACCAAGGCCAAAAAGTAAATGAAATAAGTGGTAGCATAACTAATGACAGCTCCTGTTGCTCCAAAAATTGGAATCAAAAACCAAGAAGCAATAAAAAAGACTAAAAAGGAAATACTTTCAGTAAGCAGATAACCCTTTAAATCTTTAACTACATAAAATCGGATTCCTAAAATTAGTGACATTCCTTTGAAAAAATCACCTAACAATTGCCAAGCAAACAATTCTCTAACTTGATAAAAATCAGAAGTTAACAATATTTGAATCACAAAATCTTTTGTAAAATATATTCCAATTAAAACTAACGCAAAAGTAGGAATAACACGTTTATAGAACTTTGTGGTAATGGCTATTTTTTCAGACTCTGAATTGGTTTTGATTAATTCAGGAAGAAAATAAAAACTGACCAAAGTTGAAATAAACATAAAATAAAAACCTGAAATTCGCTGCATAGCTTCAAACCAACCAGAAGCTTCAATAGAAACTTCTTTTGCAATTAAATTTCGAACAAAAATGTATAAAATTGGAGTTAAAACAGCTGTAAAAAGCGACATAATACCAAAAGGAATTAATCCTTTTAAAGTAGCAAAATCAATCTGAACTCGACTAAAAATAATTTTAAACGAAAATTCTTTGAAAAAATAAAAGCTTGAAAACAAAAACAACAAAAGTGAAGTTACAGAAACAGAAACCAAAGCACCAAAAATCCCATAATACCAAATAAAAGTAAATGAAATCAGTAAACTTACGACGTATCCATAAATCGAAATTAAAGTTACTTTTTTGTAATAACTAAAACCATTTAAAACTGTAATAAAAAAAAGATGTAAAACTTGAAAAGGAAGAAAAAAAGCAACAAAATTTAAAATAAAGTTATACTCCGATTGTGTATTGAAAATCATTTTTCCAAAGTACGAATTTCCAAAAAATAGCATAGTTGAAATTAGCAGCGAAAACAATAAAAGTGTCCAAAAAATGAGTCGAATAAAATGATTTAGTTGTGCTCTATCTTGATGATTTTTAGCCACATTTTGTAATACTCCATTTTGAATTCCAAGTGTTCCCACGGATTCTAATAACGAGGTAAAACTTCTTAAATTTCCCATTAAAGCCATACCAGAAGGGCCAACAAAATACGCAATGACTTTTGACGATAAAAAACCCGTAATTAATCGAACAAGAATGCTAAAGCTACTCATTGAAGTAACTTTAAATAATTGATTTTGAGTTATTTTTTTAAAAACATCCAATATAATCAATACTGATTTAAAACCGTTATTATTTGTTGAATTTCGGCTACATCTAACCCCGAATACAATGGAATACTCAAAACCTCATCATGTATTTTCTCCGTAATTGGAAATGATAATTGATTCCAACTCGCCATTGCTTTTTGTTTATGTGGTGGAATTGGGTAATGAATCATCGTTTCAATACCGTTTTCTTTGAGATAATTTTGTAATGCTGTTCGATTTGCTGTTCGAATTACAAACAAATGGAATACATGATTTTGAGAAAAATCCCAATTTGGCAATACAATTTTATCATTTTTAATTCCAGAAAGATAGCGTTTGGCAATGGTTCTTCTTGATTCATTTTCAGCATCCAAATGACCTAATTTGATATTCAAAAAAGCCGCTTGCAATTCATCTAATCTTGAATTTACTCCAATGATTTCGTTTTCATATTTTACTTTTGAACCATAATTTCGTAAAGAAAATAGCACCTCAGCGAGTTCATCATCATTAGTTGTGATTGCACCACCATCACCAAGTGCTCCTAGATTTTTCCCTGGATAAAAGCTAAAAGCAGCAGCATTTGATAAATTTCCTGCTCTTTCATTTTCTGAAAACTGACTTCCATGCGCTTGAGCAGCATCTTCAATAACCAACAAATTATGCTTTTGAGCAATTGCATTTATGGCTTTCATTTCACACAATTGTCCGTATAAATGAACAGGTAAAATGGCTTTGGCTTTTGATGTTATTTTAGCTTCAATTTCCTCTGGATTGATGTTGTACGTTTCCAATCTTGGTTCGACTAACACCGGAACTAAATCAGCTTGTAAGACTGCAAGAATACTAGCAATATACGTATTTGCTGGAACAATTACTTCATCGCCTTTTTGTAGTTTTCCTAATTGAATGTAAGCTTTGAAAATTAACACCAAAGCATCTAAACCATTCCCTACTCCAATGCAATGTTTCGTTCCACAATAAGTTGCAAAATCGGTTTCAAATTGCTTGACTTCATTTCCTAAAATATACCAACCACTATCTAGAAACTGCTTCATTTTTTCTTGAAAAGCGGCTTCAAAAGGTTGATTTAACTTTTTTAAATTTAGAAATGGAATCATATCAAAACGGTATCTAAAAAGGTGTGATTTTGAATTTGAACTTCATAAAAGTCTTGTGTAATCGCTCGTGCTCCAAAACTCTCTTTCCAATACAACAAACCTTCGTTAATGTTTTTCCCTTGATTTTCATTGGAAATTCCGAAATCGAAGTATTTTTTGTCTTTAAAAACGTTGGAAATTAAATAATCGTGTAAAAAATCTAAACTTCCCAATTCATTTTTATCGGAATTTCCAGAAATATACTGCGAATGCGCTACCAAATCGGTTTCAAAAATGGTAGTTCCAGCAACAATTTTATTGTTTTGGTAAACATTAAATTGTCGGATGCTTTTTGGAAATTTACTATGTAAAAATTGAATTTCTTCCAATGAATGAACGGGTTTAGCTTGGTGTTTTTCGGCTAAATTGGGAATTAAAATTTCGTTCCAAAAAGCTTCAAAATTAGATTCTTCTTTTACCACTAAATTATTTTTAATACCTCGTTTGATCCCATTTTTTCTATCGCGAGAAAAAGTGTATTGGGTTTTCAAATCTAAAACCGATAAAACATCTCTTCTAACCAAACTTCCTTGCAGCAAAAACAGCAAATATTGCAACTCATCGGCTGGTTTGTGGCAATAAATTGAAGGTATTTCTTTGAATTGAAGCTTTTCTTTTTCTTGAGATTTTAAGAATATTAAAATCGTTTTAGTAATCGCAATGAAATCCGCTAATTTGGTAGTTTCATTAGTTACAATTCCGCCGTAAGTCAAACCTTGATGCGAAAAAACGGTAGTGCCAACAACATTTGCTGGCAAAATAGCTTGTAATTTTTGGCTTTCATCAAAAATCAATAACGAAAAATCTTCAAATCGGTCTTGATGATATTCCATGAAATCACGATGAAACAAAAAAGTAGCATTTTTAGCTTGTGCTACAAATTCATTCCATAATTGATAATGGTTTTTAGTATATTTTTCAATCGTAAAAGGCATCTTGAGTCAATTATTTTGGAAAATTACTAAAATTTTAATTCTTCTACATGTGATTTCATACTTTTTATTAAAATTATTATTATATTGGACGTGATTTTCAGTTAATTAGTATGATAAAAAAATTTACTCCTCTTTTCTTAATATCTGCATTCTTTTTTTCATTTACTGTGATGAGTCAGAATGTTACACTTCTTGAACAAATTAATGGTCGTTATGATTTCACTTTTGTTGGAAATACTTTAAATACAGGTGAAAATAATGTTCAAGCTACTTTATCTTATCTAACTTCATCAACAGCAAATCTAAATCTTGATTCAGAGGATGTTGTTCAACGCGCCTATTTATATTGGGCGGGTTCAGGAACTGGAGATTTTGAAATAAAATTAAATGATAATGAAATTTCAGCGGAAAGAACATTTTCTCATTCAAGATTTATTGGTGGTACACTTTTTAATTTTTTTAGTGCCTTTGCAGATGTTACTAATTTAGTACAAGTTACAGGAAATGGTGACTATACTTTTTCTGATTTAGATATTGCAACTGATTTGGCTCAACATTTTACATATCGAACCAATTTTTCTGGTTGGGCTATATTGATAGTTTATGAAAATCCCAATTTGCCTTTGAATCAATTAAATATTTATGATGGCTTACAAGGTGTTCCAGATGCATTACAAATTGAACTTACTGATTTATATGTTCTTAATAACACCAATGCAAAAGCTGGATTTATTGCTTGGGAAGGCGATTCACAATTACCAACAGAAACTTTTACTGTAAACGGAACAATAATTAGTAATCCATTTAATCCACCAAATAACGTTTTTAATAGTACGAATTCTGTAACTGGTTCTAACCAATTATATAATATGGATTTAGATATTTATGAAATTGATGATTATATTTCAATTGGAGATACAAATGCTTCAATTGCTCTAACTTCCTTTCAAGATTTCATAATGATAAACACGGTTATAACGAAGCTAAACAGTCAATTACCTGATGCCACAATAGTATTGACACCTCCATCAACTGAATGTGATTCTAGAGAAATTCTTATAGATTTTACCGTCTCTAATCTCAATAGTACTGAATTTTTACCAGCGGCAACTCCAATAACCTTTTATATCGAATCACAACCCATTGGCACAACATTTACTCAAGGGATTATACCAATTGGGGGAAATGAAAATGGAAGTATTATTTTAAACATCCCCGAAAGTTTTGGTTTAAACTTTTCTTTAATTGCTAATGTTGATGATGATGGATCAGGTGTCGGTATAGTAATAGAATTAAACGAAAACAACAATACTTTTGAAATTGAAATCGATTTCAATGTTTCTCCAGATTTCAACACGTTACCTAATATTAGAAATTGCAACTTAGGACTAACCCGAGGCATTTTTGATTTTTCATCTTATGAAGAATTAGTAAAAACAAATTCGTTACATGAAGTAAGTTTTCATGAAAATTGGGATGATGCGAACCAAAACATAAACCCTATTTTTAATCCTTCCAATTATGAAGCCATTACAACTCCAAAAGAGATTTATGTGCGAATAGACAATGGCGGTTGTTATGCCATAACTCAATTTTTATTGGAAACTTACAATTGTCCACCAACGGTTTACAACGCTGTTTCTGCCAATAATGACGGAATGAATGACGGATTTTTCATCGATGGCTTGCGCGATGTTTTTACCAATTTTGAGCTGTTAATTTTCAACCGTTGGGGCAAACATCTTTGGACAGGAAACAACAACAAACCCGATTGGGATGGTTATGTTTCGGAAGGTGTTGGTTCAAAACAAGCTCCGGAAGGAACTTACTACTACATTTTGTACTTAAACGACCCTGATTATACCGAGCCATTAACAGGTTATTTGTATTTGACCCGATAAAAATCACATGTTTTGGGTGTAAAAATTGTAGTCTTTCAATAAAGTTCGAATGAAATCCTGATCGTTCCCCGATTGATTTTTAATTCCTGTAACTTGAATAATTTTATCACGCAACTTAATTAAAGTGGCATAATCTCTGGAAACAACAGCAGTTTCAAAAGTTTCTTTTATAATTCGAACATCATTATCTGAAAGTTTAATTACCAATGGATACGTTGGCACATAATCCGCATTAACTTCCTGAAGAATAGTGTGATTGATATTAATATTATTTTTCAATGTAATTACAGCAGTACCAGCAGCCATATCGCCTAAACGCTGACTTTTTTTACTTGAAATAATTGCAATTAAACCAATGATACCGCTTCCAATTGAGATTTCAATGATTCTGAACAACCATCGAATCAAATAATCACCAAAACTCGCTTGATAACCATCTAGCTTAATTACTTTCATTTTCATCAATTTTTTTCCAATGGTTTGTCCTTCCCATAAACTTTCTTGAGCCAAAGTATAAAACATAAATGGCAAACCAATCAATGAAAAAATTCCCATTACAGACCATTGATCCATTCCATTGAAATAACGTTCTAAATCAAAAAGATTAATTATTACGATTACAACTATGATGTAAGCGATTTTAACCAGTAAATCAATTAGTTGCGCTAAAATTCGATCTCCAACAGAAGCCGCTGTAAAATTTATATTTACATTTTGCGTAGTATTTATGGATAATTGTGTCATATTTTATATTTTAGCACTTCATGAGAGAAGTAGCATTTATTAAGCAAAATAAAGAAAAATGGCTTGAATTTGAACAAGCTATTTTTGGTAAAACTAAAAAAAATCCTGATGATTTAGCTAATTTGTACATACATTTAGTTAATGATTTGTCTTATGCACAAACGTATTACCCTAAAAGTAAGACAGTTGTTTATTTAAATTATCTGGCATCGCAAACCTACCAAAAAATTTATAAAACCAAAAGAACCGACACCAATCGATTGGTTTATTTTTTCAAAACAGAAGTTCCTTTGATTGTTTATGAATACCGAAGATACATTTTATACGCATTTCTTATTTTTGGGATACTCACATCTATTGGAGTTGTTTCTGCTCAAAATGATGAAACTTTTGTTCGTTTAATTTTAGGCGACCAATACGTAAATATGACTTTGCAAAACATTGAAGACGGCAATCCCGTTGCGGTTTATAAAAGTGGAAGTAATTGGGGAAGTTTCATTGGAATTACATTAAACAACTTGAGAGTAGGTGCAACCGCTTATTTTTGGGGGATTTTTCTTGGACTCGGAACGCTTTATATTTTGTTGCAAAACTGCATCATGTTAGGTTCCTTCCAATACTTTTTTTACCAACAAGGTGTTTTTTGGGAAAGTGTTCGTGGTATTTGGATTCATGGTTCAATGGAAATTTTTGCAATAGTTATTGAAGCTGCAGCCGGTTTTATTTTAGGAGCAAGTATTCTATTTCCAAAAACATACTCACGCCTTCATTCGTTTAAAATAGGTTTTAAAAATAGTTTTAAAATCTTTTTAAGCACCATGCCATTTACATTTGCCGCAGGGTTTTTAGAAGGTTACATTACTAGATATTCTATAGAAATGCCTAATTATTTGAGTGTTGGTATAATTCTAACTACATTATTCTTAATTGGTTATTACTATTTGGTTTATCCATTTGTCGTTAATAAAAAAATAAAAAAGTATGTTTCAACTTTATAAAAAACGCGATTTTAGTCAGCTTATAGGTGATACATTTTCATTCTTTAAATTAGAAGGAAAAAACTATTTCAAAAGCTATTTTATTATAAATGGCGGTATTTTGTTGTTACTAGTTGTCATCTTGTACTTTTTCATGAAAGCGTTCATTGATGGAACATTCGCAGCAACACAAACTGGAAATTCTAATTATATAAATGATATGATGTATTCCAATATGACAAACTTTGTATTGTTTGGAATATTTTTCGTTATACTAATTTCATTAGCCAGTTTAATCAATTACTCCTACCCTATTTTGTATTTCAAATTAATAGAAGACAAAAAAGAAAGAACTACAGAAGCTATTTTTAGTTTACTAAAACAGAAATTCGGGAAAGCCATCATCTTCTATTTACTTTCATTGGTAGTAATATTTCCGCTTTTGCTTATTGTTTTTGGAATAACTTTCTTTTTGGTATTTATACTCATTGGTATTCCTATTATTATCATTTTAGTTCCTGCTGTTACGAGTTGGGTCACACTAACTTATTACCAATACATTACCTCTGAAGATGATTATTTCAAAGCTATTGGAAAAGCATTCGAAATGGTAAAAGCTAAATTTTGGTCTATTATTGGAAGTACCTTAATAATTTTTGTAATCATGCAAGTAATCATGGGAGTTTTAACAATGATTCCTTATTTTATTGGAATTTTTTCGTTGATGACAAACCCTCAAAATATTGAAGCTGATCCAAATGGTTACGTTTCAACTATAACGATTTTGATGACAACTATTTTTATTCTTTCGATTATTCTTAATTATGTCATGCAAAATTTATTATTAGTAAATCAAGGCATTATTTTTTATAGTATTAAAGAAACCGAAGGCAATGTTAGCATTCTAAACGATATCGATTCAATAGGAACTCATGAAGAATAAATTATACCTACTATTTTCATTCGTAAGCGTTTCTATTTGGAGTCAAACTTCTGTGGATTCTATTCCTTTTGAATCTAGAAAATTACAAGAAAACTTTCGAGACAATTACCAAAGTGATGAGTTCCAATATGAAGCCGTTATTCAAATCAAAGAATTAAACGCTTGGGATCGTTTTTGGGCAGCTGTACAACGATTTTTCGAATCTTTATTCAATTTTGGAGGTTCTGGAGAGACTATGAGCGCTTTGGAAATTTTGATGAAAATAATTGCTGTCATTATTGTTGTTATAGTCGTTTATCTAATCGTTAAAGTAATCATCAATAAAGAAGGTGGCTGGATTTTTAGTAAATCGGCGAAAAAAATTATCCCTGTTGAAAATGTAGAAGAAAATATTCATACACTGAACTTCCAAACCATAATAGCTCAAGCCAAAAACAACAAAAATAACCGATTAGTAATTCGTTATTACTATTTGTGGTTGCTAAAATCACTTTCCGATAAAAACACCATCGAATGGGATATTGAAAAAACAAATAGCGATTACATCAGAGAAATCAAAGACAACAAACTCAAACAAGATTTTCAGTTTTTATCGTACATTTTTGAATACAGTTGGTACGGCGAATTTGAATTAAATGAAACCGATTTTTCTAAAGCCGAAACCGCATTTTTAAAACTAATTTCTCATTCGTAACATGCCTAAAAGTTTAAAAATATATCTTTTCATTCTTGTGCTAATTTTCATAGCTATTCTCGCTATTGATGCCAATAAAGCCAAGCCAATTGATTGGAGACCAACGTACGCAACTAAAGATAAAATTCCATTTGGATTATATGTTTTTGATCAAGAAAGCGAAAACTTATTCAAAGACCAAAAAATAACAAAATTTGGAAAAACACCTTTTGAATTTTTCGACGAACAATACAACTATGCCGATTCGAGCTACGAAATTTCAGGAACAATGCTTTATATTGATGATGCATTTACTATTGACCCATCTTCTATTGACGAACTTTTCTACTTTGCTGGTCACGGCAATCACATTTTTTTGAGTAGCGTTGATTTTCCAACAGAACTAGCCGATTCTTTAAAATTCACAATTGAATACAATACTAAATTCAGAGATTCCATCCAATTGGATATTTCAAAAACAAAAAACAAACATAAAGCCTATTACAACAAAGGCATTTCAACTGCCTATTTTGACGAAATAGATTCAACCAAAACAGTGGTTTTAGGAACACAAAAATCAAGTTCTGGAGCCGAACATGCCAACTATATTAGAATAGCTCATAAAAAAGGATTTTTCTATTTGCATTTACAACCGGCTGCATTTACCAATTATTATTTATTAAAAGAGCATGCTTCTTATGTTGAAGATGCTTTAGGTTTCCTTCCAAATAAAAAAGAAATATTTTGGAAAGTCAAACGCTACGAAATGGGTATCGAATCAGGTTCACCAATGCGTTATATTTTAAGTCAACCCGCTTTAAAATGGGCTTGGTATTTGGCATTAATTGCTTTAGTTGTTTTTATGTTCTTCAATGCCAAACGAAGACAACGCATCATTCCAATTGAAGAATCATTAAAAAATACCACTATTGATTTCACAAAAACCATTGGAAATTTATACTTTCAAGAGAAAAATCATTTACTCATTGCCGAAAAGAAAATTCAATTTCTATTAGAAAAAATTAGAAACGAATATTACATTGACACGTTTTATTTAGACGAAACTTTTATCAATCGTTTGCACCAAAAAACCAATCGTAATAAAGAGGATTTAACCCAATTGGTAACCCAAATCAAATTTTTAAGAAACCAAAACAACATCACAGAAAAACAACTTATCGACTTTAACGCTTTAATTGAAAAGCTCAACTTATAATTAGAAAACTATGGAAAATACATTCGAAAACACCAACGAAAACAACGAGATTATTCCAAATACTATTGGTAATGAAACCGTTGCAACCAATGAAACAAACGAAAACCAAAATGAAACTGAAAATGTAAGTTTTGAAACACGCTTGAACTTACAACCGTTACAAACGCAAATTCAGCAAATCAAACAAGAAATTGCCAAAGTAATCGTGGGTCAAGAAAAAATGATTGATCAATTACTGGTTGCTATTTTATCGAATGGTCACGTGCTATTGGAAGGCGTTCCTGGTGTAGCAAAAACTATTAGTGCTAAATTATTGGCAAAAACGTTGTCGTTAGATTTCAGCAGAATTCAATTTACGCCAGATTTGATGCCATCGGATATCATTGGAACTTCTGTATTCGATTTGTCAAAGTCGACATTTGAGTTCAAAAAAGGGCCAATTTTCTCCAATTTTGTACTTATCGATGAAATCAACCGTGCGCCAGCAAAAACGCAAGCCGCTTTATTCGAAGTAATGGAAGAACGCCAAATTACCGCCGATGGAACTACTTATATTTTAGACAAACCATTTTTGGTAATTGCTACGCAAAACCCAATCGAACAAGAAGGAACGTATCGTTTGCCAGAAGCGCAATTGGATCGTTTTTTATTCAAAATCACCATTGATTATCCAAATTTGAGTGAAGAAATCACCATTATCCAAAAAGAAAACGAATTACAAAGTCAGGATAAATTAGGTGCAATTGCAACCATTATTTCAAAAAGTGATATTGGTGCGTTCCAAAGTTTGGTAAAACAAGTACTAATCGAACAAAATTTGATTGAATACATTGCGAAAATTGTCATGAATACTCGTGAAAATGCCTTTTTGTATCTAGGTGCTTCGCCAAGAGCTTCTATTGCTATTTTAAACGCTGCCAAAGGTTTTGCCGCACTAAAAGGAAGAGATTTTGTTACGCCAGATGATATTAAAGAAGCTGCAATTCCAGTAATGCAACACCGAGTAGTAGTAACACCAGAGCGCGAAATGGAAGGAATTACAAGCGCAGCCATCATCAAACAAATTATCGATTCAGTAGAAATTCCGAGATAAGAACAACCAATTTCAGCCGAAAATGAAACAAATCTTCAAGCAATTGTACCTCAACAACTTCTTTTTCTATATTTTCATGGGAATCATATTGCTATTTATCATAGCGTATTTTTTTCCAGTGTTGTACAATGCCACTTGGTATTTGTTTTATATTTTTCTGAGTTTCACAGTAATTGATGTCGCACTGCTTTTCATTGGAAATAAAAAAGTAATTGGTATTAGAAACACTCCCGAAAAACTTTCGAACGGCGATGAAAACGGAATCACAATCACACTAAACAATCAATTCACATTTCCGGTGCAATTAACCATTATTGACGAAATTCCATTTCAATTTCAACAGCGCAATTTTGAAGTCAAACGAAAACTAAAAGCGCAAGGAAAAGACAATTTCAATTACTATTTACGACCTACAAAACGTGGCGAATATTTCTTTGGTAATTTGAACGTTTATGTGAAATCGCCTTTGCAATTAGTCAGCCGAAGATTTACTTATGACAATGGCAAAATGGTGCCAACGTATCCATCATTTATCCAATTGAGAAAGTACGATTTAATGGCTTTTTCCAATAATTTATTCCAATACGGTTTGAAAAAAATCAGACGAATTGGTCACACCATGGAATTTGAACAAATCAAAGAATACGTACAAGGCGACGATTTACGAACCATCAACTGGAAAGCTACTGCTAAGAAAAACCAATTAATGGTCAACCAATTCCAAGACGAAAAATCGCAAAACGTGTACATGATTATCGACAAAGGCAGAGTGATGAAAATGCCTTTCAACGGTTTGAGTTTATTGGATTATGCTATTAATGCCACTTTGGTATTATCCAATGTAATTCTAAAAAAACAAGATAAAGCGGGAATGTTTACCTTTTCCAAAAAAGTAGAAAACCGAGTAGTTGCCGAAAAACGCCAAAGTCAGATGCAACAAATCATGGAAAACCTCTACAACATCAAAACCGATTTCTTTGAAAGTGATTTCAGTCGCTTGTATGTAGATGTGAAGAAAAATATCAACCAACGCAGTTTAATCATGTTGTATACCAATTTTGAAACAGTCGATGGTTTGTATCGCCAACTTCCCTATTTAAAAGGAATTGCAAAAAATCATTTATTGGTAGTAGTATTTTTCAACAACACTGAACTGAACGAGTTGATTCATAAAAAAGCATCAAACATTCAAGAAATCTACGATAAAGTTATCGCCGAAAAATTTGCCTTCGAAAAACGTTTAATTGTAAACGAACTAAGAAAATATGGAATTTATTCCGTTTTAACACAACCCGAAGAACTTACGTTAGATACCATAAATAAATATCTAGAAATTAAAGCTAGAGGGATTTTGTAAATATGACAATATATCATTTTATACAATATTGTTTTTTTGGCTTTGGTGTTTATAATTTAGCGTACATTGTTTTAAAAAAAAGTAAAAGATTACAAGAAAAAATTAAGTTTTCAGAAATTGATAAAGCAGCAATTACAACTGTTTTAATTTGTGGTGCTATCTATTTAATAAACTGGACATACGATTGGATCATAATACTAAATAACAGAGAATCTGAAAGTAGTATTGCCGTTTTTGAGCGTTTAAATGGTCCTTACGGTTTTTCAGTATATTTTCAACAAGTATTGTATTTTTCAGCTTGCTTCTTTTTCCTGTTAAAATTCGTTAGAAAATACCTCATACTACGTTTATTCATTGGATTTCTTTTCTTATTTAATTTGGAAAGATTTGTAATAATAATAACTTCTTTACATAGAGATTATCTTCCAAGTTCTTGGACTATGTATCAAAATGATTATAATTGGTTAATCATTGATTGGTTAGTTAAAACAGTAATTTTCATGAGTTTTACTACAATTACATATTTCATTCAAAACCATAGCAAACGTTAAAAAAAACCAAAAATCACTTTCGCTGTGTAAATACTAGAGATAATTTTTATCTTTAGCCTTTACTAAACCAAATAAACTATGAGATACTTTTCATTAGTGATGGTATTCTTTTTGTCGCTCACAACCCAAGCGCAAGAATACTTTCCAAAAAATGATGGCGTAAAGCAAAGTTTCAAAAACTTTACAGCAATTCAAAATGCTACTATTTACGTTTCGGCAACGCAGAAAATTGAAAATGCCACGTTGCTAATCAAAGAAAACAAGATTATTGATGTGGGAACATCAGTAAACATTCCAAAAGGCGCTCAAATCATTGATGCCAAAGGAAAAACTATCTATCCATCATTCGTAGAATTATACAGCGAATTTGGAATTAACAAACCCACGCCAAGACCAAGCGGCAACTTCACACCACAATACGAATCAAGTCGTGAAGGTTATTACTGGAACGACCACGTAAAACCAGAATACAACGCTTACGAAAACTTAAGCTACGATACAAAAGCAGCCGGAAGTTTAAGAGAAGCTGGTTTTGGAACCGTTTTAAGTCACCATAGTGATGGCGTAATCGCTGGAACTGGTTTACTTTGGACATTAAACGACTTCGGAAGCAATGCCGATAGAATGTTGAAAGACAAAGTTTCCCAACATTTTACTTTCAACAGAAGTAGATTTACCAAACAAACGTATCCATCTTCATTAATGGGAAGTATGGCGTTAATTCGTCAAGTGTATCACGATGCAAAATGGTATGGACAAGGTAATGCTTCAAACAAAGATTTATCATTAGAAGCTTTTAATACCAATAAAAATTTAATCCAAATTTTCAATGCTGGCGATAAATTAAATGCGTTAAGAGCTGCAAAAATTGGTAATGAATTTGGTGTGAAATACCTAATCAAAGGAAGCGGAAACGAATTTGAAAGTATCAACGAAATCAAAAAAACGGGAGCCACTTTCATTATTCCATTGAATTTTCCTGATGCTTATGATGTTTCTGATCCTTATTTGGCCCAACAAGTAAGTTTGAGCGATATGAAATTTTGGAACCAAGCACCATTTAACTTGAAAATTTTAGCGGAAAACAATGTTCCATTTGTACTTTCAACTGCTGATTTAAAAGAAACCAAATCGTTTTTATCCAATTTAAGAAAAGCAGTAACTTACGGTTTACCAAAAGACAAAGCTTTATTAGCCTTAACAGAAACTCCAGCGAAATTAGTTAACCAATTTGATAAAGTAGGTTCTATTGCCAAAGGAAAACTAGCGAATTTCATCATTGTTTCAGGCGATATTTTTGAAGACAAAAGCAATATCTTAGAAAACTGGGTGCAAGGAAACAGAAATATCATCGACAAAATCAACCCAACAGACATTAGAGGAACTTACGATTTAACATTCGACAACCATAAATTCGAATTAAAAATCGAAGGTGAAACTTCAAAATTCGAAGCAAAAGCAGTTAAAGACAGTGTTAACTTTGGAACAAAAATTCAATTCAATGATCCTTGGGTGAATTTGGTTATCAAAAATCAAGATACTACCAAAGCGAATTTCGTGCGACTTTCAGGAACTTTCGTTAAAGATATGATGCAAGGAAAAGCGGTTCTAGAAAACGGAAACGAAACCACTTGGACAGCAACTAAAAGAACAACTGAAGTTAAGGAAGATAAAAAGAAAGACGACAAAAAAGACGAACCAAAAGTACCGTCAATGTATGCGGTAACTTTCCCAAATATCTCTTTCGGAACAGCTGAAAAACCGAAACAAGAAACTATTTTAATAAAGAACACAACGGTTTGGACAGGAGAAAAAGACGGCATCTTAAAAGAAACTGATGTTTTAATCCAAAACGGAAAAATTGCAAGAATTGGTAAAAACTTACCTTCAACTGGAGCAAAAGTAGTTGACGGAACTGGCAAACACTTAACCGCCGGAATCATTGATGAACATTCACACATTGCCATTTCAAACGGTGTAAACGAAGGCGGACAAAATTCATCAGCAGAAGTTACGATTGAAGATGTTGTAAATTCTGATGATATCAACATTTACAGAAATTTAGCTGGTGGTGTAACTTCGGCTAATTTATTACATGGTTCGGCAAATCCTATTGGTGGTCGTGCGGCATTCATCAAATTAAAATGGGGTTATTCTCCAGATGAAATGTTAGTTAACGATGCACCAAAATACATCAAATTTGCATTGGGAGAAAACGTAAAACAATCGAATTGGGGCGATTTTTCTCGTAACCGTTTCCCACAATCTCGTATGGGTGTGGAACAAGTGTATGAAGACTATTTCACCAGAGCTATCGAATACAAAAACGAATGGGATGCTTACAAATCGGGCAAAGGAAAAAACAAAGTAATGCCAAGATTTGATATTGAGTTGGAAGTTATTGGTGAAATTTTGGCTAAAAAACGTTTCATCACTTGTCACTCTTATGTACAATCAGAAATCAACATGTTGATGAAATTGGCGGAACGTTATAATTTCAAAATTCAAACGTTTACACATATTTTGGAAGGATATAAATTGGCAGATAAAATGTCGGCTCATGGCGTAGCGGGTTCTACATTTGCGGATTGGTGGGCTTATAAATATGAGGTTAACGATGCGATTCCATATAATGCAGCAATCATGATGAACGAAGGCGTTCAAGTATCTATCAACTCTGATGATGCTGAAATGTCGAGACGTTTGAATCAAGAAGCTGCAAAAACAGTTAAATATGGAAACGTTACAGAAGAAGAAGCTTGGAATTTTGTAACCTTAAATCCAGCTAAAATTCTTCAAGTAGACAACAAAGTTGGAAGTATTAAAGTAGGAAAAGATGCTGATGTAGTTCTTTGGTCAGATAGCCCATTATCGATTTATACCAGAGCTGAAAAAACATTGGTAGATGGAATCATTTTCTACGATTTAGAAAAAGAAGCAGAGACTTTAGCCTTAATTCAAAAAGAACGTGCAGAGCTAATCAATTTGATGTTAGACGCTAAAAACAAAGGAATGAAAACGCAATTACCTAAGAAAAAAGAAAACGGTCACTACCACTGTGACACTTTAGGAGAATATTGCAAAGAGTCTCACTATAAATACAACTAATCATGAAAAAATATATAGTTCTTTTATTCATCTCTTTGTTTGGTTTTGCCCAACAAACTCCGGCTCCAAAACAAACAAAGAGTATATTAATCTTAGGTGCCAAAGCGCATTTAGGAAACGGAAAAGTAATTGAAAACAGTATGATTTCAATTGTTGACGGAAAAATTGCCGCTATTGGTGATGCGACAATTATGAAACCTGGAAAACACGATATCTGGATTGATGCTTCAGGAAAACACGTTTATCCGGGATTCATTGCTCCGAATTCAACTTTAGGTTTAGTAGAAATTGATGCTGTTAGAGCTTCTGATGACGAAAGTGAAATTGGTGAATTTAATCCGCATGTTAGAAGTATTATTGCTTACAATTCAGAGTCTAAATTAGTCGAAACTACGCGTCCAAATGGCGTTTTATTAGCTCAAATTACTCCTAGAGGCGGCAGAATTCCTGGAACTTCATCTATCGTTCAATTAGACGCTTGGACTTGGGAAGATGCAACTATCAAAGAGAACGATGGAATTCACTTAAACTGGCCGAGAAGTTACTCTAGAGCTGGTTGGTGGGCAGAACCAGGTGGAATTGAAATGAACAAAAATTACGATCCGCAAGTAAAAGCGATTCAAGAATATTTTGATAATGCTTTTGCTTATTTGGGAAGTAAAAACTCCAAAAAAGACATTCCTTACGAAGCGATGAAAGGTTTACAATCAGGTGAGAAAACCTTATTTATTAACGCAAATGGTGAAAAAGAAATCATCGACGCTGTTCTTTTCAAAAAGAAAAACGACATCAAAAAAATGGTTATTGTTGGCGGATTCTATGCTTTCAAAGTAGCGCCATTACTAAAAGAAAATAATGTCGCTGTTTTATTAAACCGTGTGCATAGTTTACCTTTATTGGAAGACCAAGATGTAAATTTACCCTATAAAAACGCGAAATTATTAGTTGATGCAGGTGTTTTGGTTGGTTTACAAAATGCAGGCGATATGGAACGTATGCAAACGAGAAACTTACCATTTTATGCCGGAACTTGTGCCGCTTGGGGATTAAACAAAGAACAAGCGTTACAATTAATCACTGGAAATTCAGCTAAAATTTTAGGAATTGATAATATGTACGGAACTTTAGAATCAGGAAAAAGTGCTACCTTATTTATATCTGAAGGTGATGCTTTAGATATGAAAACCAATGTAATTTCATTAGCATTTATTGATGGAAGACAAATCAGCTTAGATAGCCATCATACCGAATTGTACCAACGATACAAAGGAAAATTCGAACAACAAAAAAAATAGTTTTTGCCACAAAGACTCAAAGCCACAAAGAATTAAACAACTTTGTGGCTTTTTTTATTAGTTGATAATAACCAACAAAACAATATCTTTGCAAAAACTTTGCGTCTTAGTGGCAAGAAAAAAATAGCGCCTCCAAACATGAAACAAATAACTTCAGTTCAAAATCCGTTTATCAAATCGTTAGTTCAATTGCAGGAAAAAGCAAAAGTTCGAAAACAAACGGGCACATTTTTAATTGAAGGCCAACGCGAAATTGAATTGGCACTAAAAGGCGGTTATGAATTAGAAACCATTCTGTTTTTACCTGAAATCATTTCAGAAAAACAACTAAACGATTTAACGACTAAACAGTTAAACATAATCGAAATTTCCAAAGAAGTCTATCAAAAATTAGCGTACCGCGATACTACCGAAGGTATTTTAGCTATTGCCAAAACAAAGTCATTAGCTTTATCTGATTTAAAATTATCCAAAAATCCATTGATTTTAGTTGGTGAATCATTGGAAAAACCAGGAAATGTTGGTGCCATTTTAAGAACGGCTGATGCTGCGAATATTGACGCTGTAATAATTGCCAACCCAAAAAGCGATTTATACAATCCAAATATAGTTCGTTCTAGCGTAGGTTGTTTATTTACCCGACAAATTGCTGTTGGAACTACGGAGGAAGTTATTGCTTATTTGAAAAAGAATAACATCAATATTTATTCCGCAACTTTGCAAGATTCAGCCGAATATCATACCCAAGATTACACTACTCCAACTGCATTAGTCGTTGGAACAGAAGCCACAGGTTTATCTGAAAAATGGCGAACTGAAAGTACAAAAAACATCATAATTCCAATGCAAGGCGAAATCGATTCCATGAATGTTTCGGTTGCAGCTGCTATTCTATTGTTTGAAGCCAAAAGACAAAGACAATTTCAATAACAAGTACAATCTCAAGAATCAAATTTTTAGTCTATTTTCTATTCTCAATTTTCTATTTTCTACATTTGCACAATTGGAAAAAATACCTTACTTTTAGTTGGTTAAAGAAAATGTATGACAGAGATTGAATTAGAAGCCGAAAACAAAGCCATTGCGCAAGAATACAAAGAATTACTTCGCATAAGTTATCAAACACTAACCGAAGACGACAAAAAAATCATTCGAAAAGCGTTTGATGTGGCTGTTGATGCACATAAAGACCAAAGAAGAAAATCAGGAGAAGCTTATATTTTCCATCCCATAGCTGTGGCTAAAATTGTAGCTCGAGACATTGGTTTGGGCGCTACTTCAATTGCTGCTGCATTGATGCACGATGTAGTTGAAGATACCGATATTACAGTTCAAGATATTGAGAAAATGTTCAATCCGAAGATTGCTCAATTGGTAGAAGGTTTGACCAAAATCGCTAAAGTTAAAACCGATCAAGAAATTTCCGTTCAAGCGGAAAATTTCCGTAAAATGCTATTGACTTTAAACGATGATGTTCGGGTAATTTTGATTAAAATAGCAGATAGATTGCACAACATGCAAACTATGGGAAGCATGGTGGATTACAAACAAGCCAAAATTGCTTCCGAAACACTTTACATTTATGCGCCTCTAGCACATAGATTGGGATTATACAATATCAAAACACAATTAGAAGATTTAGGGTTAAAATACACCGAACCTGAAGTTTATAATGATATTGTTAGTAAAATAAAAGAAACCAAAGAAGAACAAGACGAATACATCAAAACCATTTCTGATGTATTGAGTAAATCAATGACTGATGAAGGCATCGAATTCACAATCAAAGGCCGTCCAAAATCGATTTATTCTATCCGTAGAAAAATGAAAGTACAAGGGGTTACTTTCGATGAAGTATACGACAAATTTGCGCTTCGAATTATCTACAAAGCGAGTCAACATGATGAAAAATTTATTGCCTGGAAAATATATTCTGTTGTAACCGATCACTATCGCCCATCACCAAGTCGCTTACGTGATTGGATTTCATCCCCAAAATCATCGGGTTATGAAGCCTTACATATTACCGTTATGGGACCAAAAGGCCGTTGGGTAGAAATTCAAGTTCGTAGTGAACGAATGGACGAAATCGCAGAAAAAGGTTACGCAGCACATTACAAATACAAAAACGGAGCAACTGAAGAACACGGTTTGGAAATTTGGTTGAACCAATTAAAAGAAGCGCTTGAAAGTTCAGCAAGCAATGCTGTAGATTTTGTAGAAGATTTTAAACTGAATTTATATTCCAAAGAAATTTATGTTTTCACTCCAAAAGGAGAAATCAAATCGCTTCCAAAAGGAGCCACTTCATTAGATTTTGCATTTAGCATTCACTCCGAAATTGGCGTAAAAACTAGAGGAACAAGAGTTAACGGAAAATTAGTCCCACTCAATCATATATTAAGCAGCGGCGATCAAGTTGAAATTATTACTTCAGCCAATCAAAAACCAACTTCCCAATGGTTGGATTATGTTACCACTTCAAGAGCAAAAAATAAAATAAAAAACGTTTTAAACGAAAATACAAAGAAAATTGCGGAAGAAGGAAAAGAAATTTTGACCCGAAAGTTGCGTCATTTAAAAGTTACGCTGAACGAAACTACAGTCAATGAATTGGTTAATTTCTTCAAATTACAAACCAGTTTAGACTTGTTCTACCGCGCTGGAATTGGAACAATTGAAAACCAACAACTAAAGGATTTTGCCGCTCAAAAGAGCAATACATTAGTTAATTTCTTTAAGAAAACAATTAAAAGAACACCAACAGCCCAACCCGAACAAATCAGTAAAAACGAAATTAGCAAAAAGTTTGACATGCTGGTTTTTGGTGCTGAACAAGACAAATTAGATTATGTACTTTCTCCTTGTTGTAATCCAATTCCAGGTGACGATGTGTTTGGCTTTATTACAATTAACGAAGGTATTAAAGTACACCGAAAAGACTGTCCAAATGCCATTAGCTTACAATCAAACTATGCGTATCGAATCATTCAGGCCAAATGGATAGATTCTTCACAAGAAGAGTTTAAAGCTATATTAAAAATAACTGGAATGGACACACTTGGTTTAACAAATGAATTAACTAAAGTTATTTCCAACCAAATGCACGTGAACATTCAAAGTATAGCATTGAGCAGTGAAGCAGGAATTTTCAACGGACAAGTAACAGTAGTGGTTCAAAACAATACGATTTTGAAAAAATTAATAGAAAACATCAAGAAAGTAGATGGAATTGATAAAGTAACAAGGGTGAATAACAATTGATTTATTGAGTTGACTCTTAATAACTCTGTTTAAAAAAAAATCGAACTTCTAACTTCCAACTTCTAACTTTCATTATCTTTGTGACTTTATTAGGAAATCCGATATGGAAAACAACAATCAAGAAGTAGTTAAAAATGTATTTACGAAGTACTTAGAAGACAAAGGACATCGTAAAACACCTGAACGCTACGCTATTCTTCAAGAAATTTACAACGCAACCGAACATTTTGATATCGAATCCTTGTACATCAAAATGAAAAACAAAAACTATCGTGTAAGTAGAGCAACGCTTTACAATACGATTGAATTGCTTTTGGAATGCGGCTTAGTGCGTCGTCACCAATTTGGACAAAATCAAGCGCACTATGAAAAATCGTATTTCGATAAACAACACGATCATATCATCTTAACCGATACGGGTGAAGTAATTGAATTTTGTGACCCAAGAATCCAACAAATCAAACAAACTATGGAAGAAATGTTTGGCGTTGATATACAAAACCATTCACTTTATTTTTACGGAACTAAAAAACAACAATAATTTACGATTCGAAAAATTGATATAATCAGTACAGACAAGTCATTGGCTTGTCTCAACAATAAACAACTAACTACAAACAATAAAAACACAATGACTGTAGATTTACTACTTGGATTACAATGGGGCGACGAAGGAAAAGGAAAAATCGTTGACGTTCTAACCTCAAAATACGACATTATTGCAAGATTTCAAGGTGGACCAAACGCTGGACATACTTTAGAATTCGACGGAATCAAACACGTTTTAAGAACCATTCCTTCTGGAATTTTCCACAAAAACGCTATCAATATTATTGGAAATGGCGTTGTAATTGACCCTGTAGTTTTCCAAAAAGAAATTGAAGGTTTAGCAAAATTCAATATGGATGTAACTGCTAAATTATTTATTTCAAGAAAAGCACATTTAATTTTACCAACACATCGTTTACTTGATGCGGCTTCTGAAGCATCAAAAGGAAAAGCAAAAATTGGTTCTACATTAAAAGGTATTGGACCAACATACATGGACAAAACAGGTAGAAATGGATTAAGAGTTGGTGATGTAGAATTAGAAGATTTCGAAGCACGTTACAGAGCTTTAGCTGACAAACATGAAGCTATGATTGCTTTCTACGATGTGGATTTACAATACAACCTAAAAGAAATGGAAGACGAGTTTTTCGCTGCCATTGAAGATTTGAAAAAACTAACTTTCATTGATAGTGAAGCGTATTTGAATAAAGCTTTAAAAGAAGGTAAATCCATCTTAGCAGAAGGCGCACAAGGTTCATTATTAGATGTTGATTTTGGAACTTATCCTTTTGTAACTTCTTCAAACACAACAGCTGCTGGAGCTTGTACTGGTTTAGGAATTGCACCAAATCGTGTAAAAGATGTTTTTGGTATTTTTAAAGCTTACACCACTCGCGTAGGAAGCGGACCATTTCCAACAGAAGATTTCAACGAAGCTGGACAAACAATGGCAAAAGTTGGTAATGAATTTGGTTCAGTTACTGGTCGCGCGCGTCGTTGTGGTTGGTTAGATTTAGTAGCATTAAAATATGCCGTTGAAGTTAATGGCGTAACTCAATTATACATGATGAAAGGCGATGTACTTTCAGGTTTTGATACGTTACAAGTTTGTACTGCTTATAAATACAAAGGAGAAACAATCAAACATTTGCCATACAACATTGAGCCAGAAAATGTAACTCCAATTTTTACAGAAATGAAAGGTTGGAAAGCCGATTTAACAGGAATGACAACATACGACCAATTACCTCAAGAATTGAAAGAATATATCGAATTCATTGAAAAAGAAGTTGAAGTGCCAATCAAAGTAATTTCTGTTGGACCTGACAGAAAACAAACGATAATGAAATAACTGATTTCAAAACTTAAAACTCGCTAATTCATACTGTTTTAGCGAGTTTTTTTAATATTAAGCTTTTCGTTTTTCATTATTACACGTTTTTGAAAAACATTAAACTGATAAAATATTCTTAATAAGCAATGGCTTTTCGAGTTTTTACTTAAATTTGGCTCAAAATAAAGTCGCGTTGAAAAATTTACACCTATATATTGCCTTTTTACTTCTTTTAGTAACCTATTCATTTGCACAAGAATCCAAGAAAATTATTATTGAAAATTCGGATTTTGTAGATATGAACCAAAACGAAATTCCTGGCGCTATTGTTTTTACAGGAAATGTTCGTGTTTTGCACAATGGAACTAAAATTAATTGCAACAAAGCGTATCATTTTACAGACGAAAATTACGTAAAAGCTTTTGGGAATGTAGTCATCAACCAAGGTGATACTATTTTTATGAATAGTCGCTACGCAGAATACAACGGCGCAACCGAATTTGCCTTTGCCACTGGCGATGTTTATTTACGTTCACCAGAATCTACACTTACAACAGATACCATTTTTTTTGATAAAAAGAATCAAATTGCTTCTTATAATAGCTACGGAACTATTGTAAACAAAGAAAACACCTTAAAAAGTAAATCCGGTCGTTATTTCATTGACCAAAAAAAATACCAATTCAAAACAGCAGTAACCGTAACTAATCCAGAAAGTGTAATCAAAACCAATCATTTGGATTTCTATGAAAATTCGGGTCATGCTTATGTCTTTGGACCATCAACTATCACCAACAAAGACAATGTTATTTACACCGAAAATGGTTTTTACGACACCAAAAATAACATTGGAAAATTAAAGAAAAACTCAAAAATCACTTACGATAATAAAATTATTGAAGGCGATGATTTATTTTATGATCAAGCCAAAAACTTCTCAAAAGCAATTAATAATGTCAAAATTACGGATACTATAAACAACATGGTTGCCAAAGGACATTATGCCGAAATGTACCGAAATACGCAAACTCGAAACGACTCTATCATTTTAACCAAAAGAGCCGTTGTAATTACCAAAGTAGAAAACGATTCTTTGTACATGCATGGAAAGAAAATTCTGGTAAATGGTCCGCCTGAAGATAGAATTGTGCGTGCGTTCAACAACGTTCGTTTTTATAAAATTGATATGAGTGGAAAATGTGATTCACTACATTCGAGTAATAAAACAGGAATCACCAAACTGATTGGAAGACCCGTAATTTGGAACAATGAAAACCAAATGACTGGCGATTTGATGCATTTAATTGGTAACAACCAAACCGAAAAATTAGATTCCCTAAAAGTATTAAACAATGCTTTTTTAATCCAAAAAGACACATTGAGTGCCAATGGTTACAACCAAATCAAAGGACAAAATCTCTTCGGAAAATTCAAAGATAACAAACTAAGTGAAGTCGATATTATCAAAAATGCAGAAGTGATTTATTACTCTTACAATGACCAAAACGAATTAATTGGTATTGATAAGAAAGTGTGTAGTAAAATTCACTTGGAAATTGAAGATAACAAAATTCAAACGATTACTTCTTTTACTAATGTTGACAGTTTCACTTATCCCGATGCTGATTTTCCTGAAAATGCTAGAAAACTGAGAGGATTCATTTGGCGTGGGGACGAACGAATAAAAACCAAAGACGATATTTTTCCAGATGAAGAAAACGAAATTCATGAGAAAATTCTAATCGAAAGCAAGAAAAAAGCGGAAGAAATTGATGTTCCAATGGAAACTTTGCCAGAAACTTTGGATTACGACAAGAATGAAGCAAAATCTAATTCAAAAACTTCGGAAAAAAAGCAAACTCAAGCTAAAAAAGAGAAAAAATAACATTGGATTGTATTTTAAACAAAAAATGTCCCAAAACATGTTAACTGATTTTTTTAAATACCAAGCGCAAACCACAGAACATCCTTTGGCAATGGAAGTTTCTCACGCTAAAGGTTCTTATATTTACGATACCAAAGGAAAAAAATATTTAGATTTCGTTGCTGGGGTTTCAGCCAATACTTTAGGTCACCAACCCAAACGCGTGAATGACGCTATTAAAAAACAATTGGATACGTATTCGCACGTGATGGTTTATGGCGAATATGCCCAACATCCAGCTACCGAATTCTGTCGTTTATTAGCCGAGCATCTTCCCTATCCACTTACCAAAACGTATTTGGTAAATTCAGGAACAGAAGCCATTGAAGGTGCTTTAAAATTAGCCCGAAGAGTTACAGGAAGAAGTCAGTTGATTTCTTGTCATAATGCATATCACGGCAATACCATGGGAAGCATGAGTGTAATGGGATTTGAAGAAAGAAAGCAAATTTTCCGTCCATTAATTCCCGATGTAGATTTTATTACGTTCAATAATGAAGCGGATTTAGAAAAAATAACTACCAAAACTGCTGGCGTTTTATTAGAAACCATTCAAGGTGGCGCTGGATTCATCCAACCTGAAAACGATTTCCTTAAAAAAGTACGCCAACGTTGTACTGATGTTGGTGCTATTATGATTTTGGACGAAATCCAACCCGGTTTTGGACGAACAGGAAAATTATTTGGTTTCCAAAATTACGATATCGTTCCTGATGTTGTGGTTATGGGAAAAGGAATGGGCGGCGGAATGCCTGTTGGTGCTTTCACAGCTTCCCCTGAAATGATGGATTTATTGAGTCACGATCCTAAATTAGGACATATAACCACTTTTGGCGGTCATCCCGTAATTGCTGCAGCTTCATTAGCGACTTTGCAAGAACTAACGGAAACTAATTTAATGCAAGAAGCTTTGGAAAAAGAACAATTGTTCCGAAGTTTATTGGTTCATCCACTAATCAAAGAAATTAGAGGCAAAGGATTAATGCTAGCCGCCATGACAGAAAGTCCGGAAATTACCAATGAAGTCATTCTCAAATGCCAAGATAAAGGTTTAATCTTATTTTGGTTACTCTTCGAAGGTTGCGCCATTCGTATCACACCGCCACTTACCCTTTCAAATGAAGAAATTAAAGAAGGTTGTGGCATTATTCTTGAAGTGATGAATGAGGTATTAGAGAATAGAGGTTAGAAGTTAGAGTTTAGATATTGGATTTTCAGTTTTTTGCCACCAAGACGCTAAGTCGCAAAAATTTCTAAAATTTATAAAATTTCTTAAATCTGTGTTCCAAAAAAGAAAATAGAGGTTAGAAGTTAGAGATTAGACTTTTGAAATTGATTTTTGAACTTGAATTTGACTTTTGAAATTGTTAATTAAATTGTTCAAAACAAATACAAGTAGAAACGAAGCGCCCCAATTAATTCCTTAATTTTATATAAGGACAAAACCATAAAAAGAAAAGCTATGAGATTGAGTCACGATGAAGAAGAAAGCAACCGTTCCTTATCTAAATTTGAGTCGATGTTGAAGACAAACAAGGTTTTCTTTTTCGATTCGGAGGAGTTTGAAGATATTATTCTTCATTACATGGATACAGGACGAATGAACCTAGCAAAGAAAGCTTTAAAATTAGGTTTGGAACAACATCCCAAATCTACAGGCTTGCAATTGGTTCAAGTAGAACTGTTGGTTTACGAAGACAAATTGGACATAGCTGAAAAAATTCTAAATGAATTATTCGCTATTGAGCCTACCAACGAAGAAATTTACATCCAAAAAGCCAATATTTTATCCAAACGCGATCAACACGAAAAAGCCGTTGAGCAACTTCAAATTGCTTTAACTTATACCGATGATTTAGCGGATGTGTATTCGATGATTGGAATGGAATATTTGTTTATGGACGATTTAGAACAAGCCAAAACCTATTTCATTAAATGTTTGGAAAGTGATACCGAAGATTATTCTGCGTTATACAATGTAGTATATTGTTTCGATTTTCTTGACCAAAATGAAGAAGCGGTAGCGTATTTAGAGCAATTTATTGATAAAAATCCGTATAGTGAAGTCGCTTGGCATCAATTAGGTCGCCAATTCTATTCGTTAAAAAACTACGAAAAAGCGGTTTGGGCTTATGATTATGCTACATTAATTGATGAGAGTTTTTTGGGTGCATATTTGGAAAAAGCAAAGTCTTTAGAAAAATTAAAAAAATACCAAGAAGCCATTGATTGCTACAAAACCACAATGGAGTTAGACGATGCTACTTCATTTGCTTTATTGCGCGTGGGAAAATGCTACGAAAAGCTTGGAAATATTGAATTAGCACTAAAATATTATCACAAAACCGTTCATGAAGACCCGTTGCTAGACAAAGCTTGGATTGCAATTACCGATTTTTATATTCGTCAAAAAAACTACCAAAAAGCCTTGTACTATGCGAACAAAGCCTTAGGGATTGATGGAGACAATAGCGAATATTGGAAACGATATGCCGTAATCAACGAAGCATTACATCATTTTGAAGAAGCAGAATTAGGCTATAAAAAATCTTTTGAGCATGGTGATATTAATTTAGATACTTTTTTATTGTGGACCAATATGCTTCAAGTAATTGGTGAAAACGAAGAAGCTATCGAGATTTTATTACAAGCTACTGAAGTTTTTCCTGACGAATATGAGATTGAATATCGTTTAGCTGGATTGTATTATTTAATGGGACAAACCAGAAAAGGAAACTTTCATTTGAATAATGGTCTGCGAATGAATTTCAAAAATCATACGCTGATTCAAGAACTTTTCCCAAGTATTTGGAATAAAAAATCAGTACAAAATATTATCAAAAAATATAGCGAATAAATTTAAAATCATAAAATCATTCCAATTGAAAACCAACCGTTTTTAGTTCGAATGATTTTTTTATTACCATGAGAAAACTTTTTCCAGATTATCTACTAATTAGCTTAAAAGGAATTGCCATGGGCGCTGCAGATGTTGTTCCTGGAGTTTCAGGAGGAACCATTGCATTTATTTCTGGAATTTACCAAGAACTAATTGATAGCATCAATAAATTTGATTTAAAAACGATTCTTTCCGTAAGAAAAAATGGAATTAAAGCTACTTGGGCAGCCTTAAATGGTAACTTTCTATTAGCATTAATTAGCGGAATTTTCATTAGTATTTTAACTTTTTCTAAAGTAATTACCTTTTTATTAGATAATCATCCTATTTTAGTTTGGTCGTTCTTTTTTGGATTGGTTTTAGCAAGTATTTTGTTGATTTGGAAGCAAATAACACATTGGAAATACTATTCACTATTCGCTTTACTTTTAGGAACTTTTGTTTCTTATTATATTACCATTGCAAAACCAGTAGCTTCTCCCGATAGTTTACCCTATTTATTTTTATCCGGATTTGTAGCCATTATAGCTATGATTTTACCTGGCGTTTCTGGCGCTTTCATCTTGCTTTTAATGGGTTCATACCAAACTGTAATTGGAACTATCAACCAATTTAGAGAAGGAATTGCATCATTTAACATGGAAATTTTAGGTCAAGCCATGATTAAATTAATGACTTTTGCAGTTGGAGCCATTTTAGGATTAAAATTATTTTCAAAAATCTTGCATTGGATGTTTGCGCATCATAAAAACACCACTTTAGCCGTGTTAATTGGATTCATGATAGGTTCTTTGAATAAAATTTGGCCTTGGAAACAAGTCTTAGAAACCCGATTGAATAGTCATGGGGAAGTGGTCCCGTTTTTAGAAAAAAGTATATTACCACAGCATTTTGAAGGAAATCCACAAATTATTGGAGCTGTTGTAATGGTATTTTTCGGATTTATTTTAATTGTTGGATTAGAAAAAATCGCAGCGAAACTAGGTAAAAACTAAGATGTCATGGCAAAGAAAAAAAAAGACAAAAAACAAGTGAAATACGGACTGATTGGTCGAAACATCAGTCATTCGTTTTCCAAAAAATATTTCACAGAGAAATTCAAATTATTGCATTTCGATAATTGTGAGTACTTGAATTTTGATATCGATTCCATAAAAAAATTTCCTGAAATCTTTGCAGAAACTAAAGGTTTACGCGGATTAAATGTTACTATTCCTTACAAAGAAGAAATCATTCCTTATTTAGACGAATTATCCAAAAACGCTGAAAAAATTGGTGCTGTAAACGCTATTTCAATTTCCAAAAGTAAAAAATTAAAAGGCTACAACACCGATCATTATGGTTTCAAAAAAGCATTGTTGCCTTTATTGGAAGAACACCATCAAAGAGCGCTAATTTTAGGAACTGGTGGCGCTAGTAAAGCCGTTGCATTTGCGTTGCGAAAATTAAAAATTGAATTCGATTTCGTTTCTAGAAACCCTAATGAATTTGAGTTGAGCTATGAAGAAATTACGCAAGAAGTTTTTGAGGATTACCAAATTATCATCAACACTACACCACTTGGAACGCATCCCAATACAGAGACTTTTCCCAATTTAGATTATAGCTTATTTACTTCCAAGCATCTTGCCTTTGATTTGGTTTACAATCCAGAAGAAACCGAATTTTTAAAACGTGCCAAAGCCAATGGCGCTTCGACCAAAAACGGTTACGAAATGCTAGTTTTTCAAGCGGAAAAAGCTTGGCGTATTTGGAATAAAAAGTAAAACTGTCTCATTATTTACTACTACAAAGTGTTTTTTTAACTCATTTCAAATAAAAAAATGCACATTTAACCGATTTTCTTTGAATTTTGGTCATGCTTTAGTATCTTCGAACGCAAATAATAGTAACCTTAAGCATTTTACACAATGTTAGAAGAAAAGCATGATAACCTGCAAGAAGCAGATGGACAAATTCAAGAGTCGGAAATGGAACAAGTTGTAGTTGAAAATCAATCGGCACAAGATGCTATTGATCATTCCAATGCAGAAGAAAGTGAAGACGACTCTGTACAAGACAAACACGAAATCCCAATGTTGGATTACGAAACGCTTTCGATGGAAGAACTAGCTGATGAATTACAAAAGTTAGTCCAACAACACAAAGTCATGGCCATTAAAGACCATGTGGAAGAAATTAAAAAAGCGTTTTTAAATCACTTTCACCACTTTATGGATGAAAAACGTGAAGAATTCAACGAAAACAATACCGATGAAAATGCGGAATTTGAATACCATTTCCCGCTAAAAAATAAATTTGATGCTATTTACGATGAATATAAAACGCAACGTAATCAGCATTACAACCAATTACAAAAAAACTTAAAAAACAATTTGACTTACCGTAGTGAGTTAATTGAAGAGTTGAAAAACCTTGTTGATGGAACAGATGAAACACTGAGCATCAACGATATGTTCAAAAAAGCAAACGACATTAGAGAACGTTGGAAAAATGCAGGTGCTATTCCACGTGATAAATACAATATTGTTTGGAACAATTACCATTTTCACATTGAGCGTTTTTACGATTTAATGCATTTGGACAAAGAAGCCCGTGATTTGGATTTAAAAAATAATTTAGACCAAAAACTAGCGATTATTGAACGTGCCAAAATTTTATTGAACGAAGAAGATGTAATGAAAGCATTCCGTGAATTGCAATTGTTACACCGCGTTTGGAAAGAAGAAATTGGTCCTGTTGATAGAGAACATCGTGAAACCATTTGGAATGAATTCAGTGAAATTACCAAGCAAATGCACGACAAACGCGAAGCCTATTTCGGACAAGCGAAAGAACGTGAAAATGAAAATTTAGCGAAGAAAAATCAAATTATTGCTCAAATTATTGCATTGGGCGAAGAAAAAATCAATTCGCATAACGGTTGGCAAGGACAAATTAAAAAAATGGAAGCTTTAAGAGACTCGTTCTTCAAAGCTGGAAAAGTGCCTTCTGAAGTAAACGAAGCTACTTGGGCTAACTTTAAAAATGCGGTGCGTTCGTTCAACAGCAATAAAAATGCGTTTTACAAAGACATCAAACACGAGCAACACGAGAATTTAACAAAGAAAATGGCGTTGGTAGAAAAAGCCAATGCATTAAAAGATAACGAAGATTTTCAAGCGACAACGCCAATCATGAAGCAAATTCAAGAAGATTGGAAGAAAATTGGTCACGTTCCAAGGAAAAATTCGGATAAGATTTGGAAAGAATTCAAAGATGCTTGCAACCACTATTTCGATAGAATGCATGCGGTTAGAAATTCGGAAAGCAATGAAGAAATTGCAGCTTTTGACAAGAAAAAAGAATTTTTAGACCAATTGAAAGACTTCACGTTATCTGGCGACCACAAAACTGATTTAGATGCTATTAAAGGTCATATTGAAGCGTGGAAAGCTATTGGAAGAGTGCCATTTAATCGTCGTCATATTGAAGGGAAATTCAACAAAATATTAGATGCATTATTTGACAAGTTGAGTTTATCTAAAAAAGACACTGAAATGATGCGTTTTAGTGCTAAAATTGACCAATGGGTTGAAAACGAAGACGGAAGATCCATTGAAAAAGAGCAATTCTTTATCAGAAAGAAAATTGACGAAGTTCAAAATGAAATTTTCCAATTAGAAAACAACATTCAGTTCATTAGCAGTAGTTCGAAAGGCGAGAATCCATTCATCAAAGAAGTTCAGAAAAACATCGAACGCCACAAAGAAGACTTGAAATTGTGGAAAGAAAAATTAAGCAAATTAAGAGAAATATAAAAATTAACCTAAATAATCCCGAGTGAAAGCTTGGGATTTAATTATTTTATGAAAAAAGCACTATCTATTTTATTTTTTGTAATTATCAATTACTCATTTGGACAAATCAATTATGAAGAATCTACATTTCAAGCAATTACATTTTGGGATTTAAAAGAAAAACAAAATTATGATATAACAATTTCTCAATATAGAATTGTAAAAAACGATTCTATCTTAAAAAATAAAATCAAATATCAGGTTGAAATTATAGTTATAGATTCAACAGCTAAAAATTATGAAATAGAGTGGCACTTTAAAAATTTCGTTACTACAAGTAATAGTAAAATAAAACAAGAAATTGATAAAATTTATGAAGGAATAAAAATTAAATACAAGACTGATGAATTAGGTGTATTTGAAAAAATAACTAATTTAGAATCCGTTAGAAAACAAATTCAAAAGAAATTGGATAACATTAAAAAAGAAAACAAATCACTTTCAGATTTAGGTTCTGATTTCACTAAGTTGGAATTTTTTCTTAAAAATAAAAATTCGTTGGAAAATTTATTTGCTAAAGATATTAACCAATTTCATTATTTTCATGGGGTTGCATTTGAATTAAATGAAAGTCAAAGTGCTAAAATGGAAGTACCAAACCTTTTGGGAGGAAAACCTTTTGATGCAGACATAACATTTGAAATGACTGATATCAATTCGGAATATGAATTTGCAGTTTTAAGAATGGAACAAGTTGTAAATAGTGTAGAATTGAAAAAATCTGTAATAGAGTTCCTTAAAAAAACTAGAGGTTATAAAGGTGACTATATATTAGAAGAATTAAAAAACGAAATACGGATGGCTACTTCTATGCACAATACAGGTTGGCCAATTTATTCCTCTCATATTGTTGATATTAATTTAGGCGACGAACAAACAGTTGAAATCAGAGAGATTGAATTAATTGTTGATGAAAACTAATTAATATGTCAACAACTCATCACATTAAAATAACAGATATAACTGAAAGTGATTTAATTACCATTATTTCAGATTTAGCAAACTTATATCAAGACTCAGGATTTACCAAAACTATCAGCATTTACCGAAAAAAAGGTAATCCAGAAATTTACTCGCTCATATTTAGTGAATCTCCTGATTTTGAAAGATTCTGTTATTTTATTAATTATTTACGCTATCCCGAATCGATAAAAGAATTGAATCCAAAAGTAAAAGGATACATTCATAAAAGTTTAATTCGTGAATCAGGTGATTTTAAAATCGGAGAATGGTTTCAAGTATTTGTTCCTGAAAATGATTCTAAATATAATGTAGTACATTTCATTAACGAACAAAATCAATTATTTGAATATGATTTTGGAGGTCAAATAAACAATTTAGGAAACGGGCTATTTAAAAAAGATGTTTTTTACATTGATGATTATCATTTCATAACAGACATCTATTCTGAAAAGTCGTTTAATGAAAATTTTCAAGAAATTAAACCTTGGTGGAAATTTTGGTAAGTAACATTTGATTTTCTACTAATCGAATCGTCAAAATAGTTTTAAGGAATTACAAACAAAAAAACGTAAAATTTTTTCTTCAAAGCTTTTATGTTTTGAAATATTTAGCAGCTTTGAATTTAATAACTTCGTTGAATCTTCGATTTCAGCATGACAAACTGAGTGGAAAAACTTTGTGTACTTAGTGCCTTCTTTGTGTTCCTTGTGGTTAAAAGAGATGCTTCCAGCATGACATACTAAACGCAAAAACTGAGACTGAGACTGAAAACTACAACTTCTTCGCTTCTTCCCAAAAAACATCCATTTCTGCCAATGTCATATGCATTAAGGGTTTGCCTAATTCGTTGGCTTTGCTTTCTAAATATTGGAAACGTTTGATAAATTTTTTATTAGTGTGTTCTAAAGCGTCTTCTGGGTTTACTTTTAAGAATCTGGCGTAATTGATCATGGAGAATAAAACATCCCCAAATTCGGCTTCTATTTTATCTTGATTACCCGATTGTACCTCAGCTTGGAGTTCGTTTAACTCTTCTTGTACTTTTTCCCAAACTTGGTGCGGTTCTTCCCAATCAAATCCAACGCCTTTAACTTTATCTTGAATGCGACTTGCTTTTACTAACGCTGGCAAACTTTTTGGGACACCTTCCAAAACCGATTTTTTGCCTTCTTTTAGTTTTAGTTTTTCCCAATTTTGCTTAACTTCTTCTTCGTCTGCCACCACCACATCACCATAAATATGCGGATGACGATCAATTAATTTATCACAAATAGAATTGGCAACATCAGCAATGTCAAAAGCATTAGTTTCGCTACCAATTTTTGCATAAAAAACAATATGCAACAATACATCGCCCAACTCTTTCTTGATTTCCTGCAAATCGTTGTCTAAAATAGCATCACCTAATTCGTAAGTTTCTTCAATCGTCAAATGACGCAGACTTTCTAGCGTTTGCTTTTTATCCCAAGGACATTTTTCGCGTAAATCGTCCATGATATCTAAAAGTCGGTTGAAAGCTTGTAGTTGCTGTTGGCGTGTGTTCATTTTCGTTTTAATTATTTGACGTATAGACAAGCCAATGGCTTGTCTATACAAAATTGATTTAATACGTAAAAATAAAAAATCCCACGTGGAAAACGCAGGATTGGTATATAAATTTCTTTTGGCTTATTCAGCCGCTGGAGTCTCTTCTTTTTCTTCTTTAGATAAAGCTTCTAATGTTACAAAACCTTTTGGTTGTAAAATATTATACCAATTCAATATTTTTTTAATATCAGAAGTGTATACTCTATCTTCATCAAACTCTGGAAGTATCTCACGGAAATAGGTTCTGATTTTCGCTTCGTCTTCTTTATGAGATAAAGCTGGACCATCATTTTCTTTGGTAGCAATAGCTTTCAAAACTTCAGATAAACGCACTTCTTCAGTGTAAGTGTACACCGCGATTTCAGATAATAAACTCACATTACTTCTTAAACCCACCGTGATTTTTTTTCCATCTAATAAAGATTCCGCTACGAAACCTGTACGTGTTTGAATTTTTAATTCATATAATCCTGGTTTGCCAGAAATGGCTAATATTTTTTGAATACTCATAACTTGTTTTTATTAAGGTTGGCAAATATATATTTTTAAATTTCAAATTTCAAATTCCAAATTCCAAAAAACTCTTAAATTTTACTTCAAGTATTGGAATTTGAAATTTTGCTATTGGAATTTCACTCTTATCTTCCTTTTTTGCTAAGAAATTTCATTCTATAATCAGGAAAAGCTTTACCTTCCATAATATTCATTAATTTTTTCCCAATTAATTTTTTCTTCAACATCGACAAATGATCGGTAAATAAAATTCCTTCGATGTGATCGTACTCGTGTTGAATTACGCGTGCAATCAAACCATTATAGACTTCTGTTTTCTTATTGAAATCTTCATCAAAATATTCAATAGTTATAGTATCATGACGAAAAACATCTTCGCGTACATCTGGAATACTCAAACAACCTTCATTGAATCCCCAAATATTACCTTCTTCTTTGATGATTTTAGCATTAATGAATGTTTTCTTGAACTCTTTCATTAAAGCAGCTTCTTCTTTGGAAACATCATCACTATCGCTAAAAGGTTCTGTATCTACAATAAACAAACGAATTGGCAACCCAACTTGCGGAGCCGCTAAACCAACGCCATGTGCATGATACATAGTTTCATACATATTAGCAATTGTTTCTTTAAGATTTGGATATTCTGGAGTGATGTCCTCTCCTACTTTGCGTAAAACGGGTTCTCCGTATCCATATATTGGTAAAATCATGATAATCGTATTAATTTTAAAAACGCAAAAATACTATTTTTTATATTGTAAATAATCTTGAAGTAGAATTGTTGCGGCAATTTCGTCAACCAAAGCTTTATTTTGACGTTGTTTCTTTTTTAATCCACTGTCAATCATGGTTTGAAATGCCATTTTGGATGTAAAACGTTCATCCACTCGTTCCACCTGCATTTCAGGAAAAGCTTCTTTAAATTTAGCTACGAAAGCATTGATGATTTCGGCACTTTGCGATGGTGTTCCGTCCATTTGTCTTGGTTCTCCAACGATGATACGCTCCACTTTTTCTTTGGAAAAATAATCTTTCAAAAAAGCAATTGCCGTTTCAGACGGAATTGTGGTTAACCCAAAAGCTATCATCTGCATTTCATCAGTAACGGCAATTCCTGTTCGTTTGATTCCGTAATCTATGGCTAAAATTCGCATTACTTAATTATTTTCAACAAATATACGGTCAATTATTTAATAATTTCAAACTCGGCAAGTGGCGCCATTCTGGCTTTGTTCAATTTTAAAGTTTTGCCATCGAAGTTGTAATTATCAACGATTTCTAAAACTTTTGCAAACTCTTGTTCCGTTAGCATATCTTCACAAGCCATCATGGTAGATGCTACTTTTGAGAATACAACTCTACTTACTTCTTCTCTCAATTCGTAACTTCCTGCCATATTATTACAGCCTGCAAAAGCGGAAAATCTTCCATCGGTATTGAACGTAATTCCATACTCTCTTTTAGCATCTTTACTTTTCTGAATTGTTTTTCCGTTTAATTTCACCAAACGCCATTTTGAATTTTTCAATTCTACTTTAGCTGCTTCTTTGGTTTTTACTTCTTCTTTAGGATTTGGAACAACTTCAGTAATTTCAATTTTTGATAATTGATAATTTGATGCCAAATCGCCTTCAGTACGTTTTCCATTAGCATCCAAATGAAACAATACATTTTCGCCCACAAAATATTGATTGGGAGCTTCCGAATTCAAAAGTGTAATAGTGTTTCCTGCTTCATTCCATGAATAGTTGCCTGTTTCTTTGAAAACTTCTTTCGATTTTCCTTTATAAACCGTCTCTTTGGTATACGAATTTTCTTTTAGTGAAATTGTAGTTTCAATCGTTTCACAATCAGCACATGGCAAATTTCCTTTGTATGTTCCTGTATAGTCTAAACTGCTTTTTGCATTATGCTCATCGATTTGAACTACTGTTGAGTCAATAGGTGTGATTTCTGTTTGTTTTTCAGTGTCATTCTTGCAAGAAGTAAAACCAAAGGCTATTATTCCTAAAATCAAAAAACTTTTTTTCATGATAATACTATTTTTTGTTATATCTATAAAATTACTGCTTTTTCTGTAATCAAAAACAATTCCAAAATTGAGAAAATGCTATCTTTGCTACACAAATTATGAAAAATATGACCAATTTACAAGCAACAATAGAACAAGCGTGGGAAAACCGTGCTTTACTTCAAGAAGATACAACACAAAAAGCCATTAGAGAAGTTATTGAATTATTAGATAGCGGAAAACTTCGTGTGGCTGAGCCAACAGCAAACGGTTGGCAAGTAAACGAATGGGTTAAAAAAGCAGTGGTAATGTACTTCCCTATTCAAAAAATGGAAACTTGGGAATCGGGTATTTTTGAATATCACGATAAAATGTTGTTGAAACGCAATTACGCTGAAAAAGGAATTCGTGTAGTTCCAAATGCTGTTGCGAGATACGGTGCTTATATTTCTTCTGGTGTAATTTTGATGCCAAGTTATGTAAACATTGGTGCTTATGTAGATGAAGGTACGATGGTGGACACTTGGGCAACCGTAGGAAGTTGTGCCCAAATTGGAAAACATGTTCACCTTTCTGGTGGTGTTGGAATTGGTGGTGTTTTAGAACCATTACAAGCCGCTCCTGTAATTATTGAAGACGGTGCTTTCATTGGTTCAAGATGTATTGTGGTGGAAGGTGTTCACGTAGGAAAAGAAGCGGTTTTAGGTGCGAATGTGTGTTTGACAGGTTCGACTAAAATTATTGATGTTACTGGTGATGAACCTGTTGAATATAAAGGAGTTGTTCCGGCTCGTTCGGTAGTAATTCCTGGAAGTTATACAAAGAAATTCCCTGCGGGTGATTATCAAGTGCCTTGTGCCATTATCATTGGGCAAAGAAAACCTTCAACAGATTTGAAGACTTCTTTAAATGATGCATTGAGAGAATACAACGTAGCGGTATAAATAAATGAAAGTACTTGTCATACAAATTAAGATGATTGGTGACGTACTGGCAAGTACTGTCATTTGTGAAACTATAAAAAGAGAACATCCCAACTGTGAAGTGCATTATTTAATTCAAAAAAATACTTTCCCTGTTGTGGAAAACAATCCTTTTATTAACAAAATTCTGTTATTTGAAGAAGAAAAATACAAAGGGTTAAAAGGATTATTCCGTTTAGGAACAGAATTAAAACTAGAAAAATACGATACCGTAATTGATGTTTATGGGAAGTTTCAAAGTTTACTTCCTACTTATTTAAGTGGTGCAAAAAAACGAGTTGGAACTTACAAATGGTATTCCAAACTCTTCTTAACAGAAACCATTATTCCTGATACGGAGTGTAATGGAACAGCAAATGCTTTTAGAATTTTATTAGCCAAAACGGCTATAAAAAAAGAAGTGCAGCAGATTTTTCCAAAAATTCATTTAACTTCATCTGAAATTGAAACTGCTAAAAATCAAATCGCAAGTCAATTAGATGTTTCGAAAAAAACAATCATGATTAGTGTTTTAGGAAGCGGTAAAAACAAAAGCTTACCTAATGCATATATGGCTGAAGTGTTAAATAACATTGCTTCTACTGCTGATGTGCAATTGGTCTTTAATTATATGCCTAACCAACAAGAGGAAGCCAAAGCAATTTTTGAGTTATGTAATACCGAAACTAAAACTAAAATTATTTTTGATTTTTACGTAAAAGGGTTACGTGGATTTTTAGCAGTATTGTCGCAATGTGATGCTTTGGTTGGGAATGAAGGTGGTGCTACAAATATGTCAAAAGCTTTAAATATTCCAACATTTACTATTTATGCACCATGGATTAATAGAACTTCATGGAATATTTTTGAAGAAACGGGGTTGCATGAAATTGTACACTTATCCGATTATTTTCCAGACTTATATAAAAACAAACACCCCAAAAACTTTAAAGAAAAAGCTTTGGAGTGGTATGATAAATTGAATCCTAAACTATTTGCTGATAAATTACAGCAATTTGTAAAAAAGATTAGTCAATAAATTTCTCTTTGTACCATCTTACTTGTTCCTCAAGTCCTTTTTTTAAGGTAACTTTAGGTTCGTAATTCAATAGTTTTTTTGCTTTATCAATAACTGCGGCGGTGCGTTGCTGATCTCCTTTTCTTGGTGGCTTATTATCTATAATCAGGGTTTTATTCATGATTTGCTCTACAGCGGTAATTCCTTCTTGAGTTGTATTTACCTCATCAGTACCCAAATTGATGATTTCACCATCCACCAAATCTTCTTTGCTGATAATTGCAGCTAATCCATCAACAATATCGCCTACATAAGTAAAACTTCTCTCGTGTTTTACACTTCCTTCAAACAATGGAAATGGTTTATCCTTGTAAAGATTTTCAATTAATTTTGTATATAATTTTTCTGGGCGTTCCCTTGGTCCAAAAACTGAATATAAACGAATAGAACATGCTTTCAGTTTCCCTAGACGTTGTAATCCTAACACTAGTTGTTCGGCTGCTAATTTAGTAGAACCATAAAAAGAAACAGGTTGCGCTGGAATCGTTTCATCAACAGTAGCTTCAATTCCATAAACTGAAGAAGTAGCAATGTTTACAAAAGATTTTAGATTTGGATTATAAGCCAAAACTGCATCTAACAAATTTTGAGTTGCATAAATGTTATTTATAACATATTCTTCTAAAGTAGTATCGGATGAAATTCCAGGTTGGGCTGCCAAATGATATATATAATCATAACGTTTTTCGAATACTTTTGATAAGTCATCGTTCAAATCTACTCTAAAGATGAAAACCCCTTTTGCTTCTAAATCTTTAGCATTCATTTCCTTTAAATCTGGACTATAATAATCATTAAAATTATCTAATCCTACCACTTCGTGACCAAATGCTACTAATTTTTCACATAAATGTGAAGCTATAAATCCTGCTGCTCCTGTTACTAATATTCGCATACTTTTTATTTTTCTTCTTTCTTAATTCCGAAAGGTGTCCATTTAATTTTTTTATCACGTACATCTTTTCTAATGGCTAGATTAGCTGCTAACGATTCTGGTGTTTTATAACCACGTGCATGATCTAAGTGTAAAACAATCGCTTTGTGGCGGATTTGTTTTCCTTTTACTCCGTAATTTTCTAAACGCTCTCCAAATTCTCTATCCGGTCCACCATATTTCATTCTTTCATCATAACCATTGATTGCAATCATATCATCTTTAAATCCAGAAGAATTACAATTGTTAAAAGATGATGTTGTAGGTGAAATAACATCTAAAATTTTAGCGATAATTCCATCTGAACCTAATTTTAAAGTATTTGAAAAATCTAATTTCTCAATTTTATTTAGCCATTTTACATCAAAACATCTTTGTGTAAGAATATCTTCTTTCGTAATAGCTTTACTAGTTTTCATTGGAAGTTTGCAATATCCACCTGATAAAAATTTTCTTTTTTCAGCTTGCTTTGCATGCACTTCTACGAAATCAGCTCTTGGAATACAATCACCATCTGTCATTATGATATATTCGTGAGCAGCTTCAACTATTGCTACATTTAATATTTCTTGTCTTCTGTATCCGAAATCTTCATGCCACAAATGACGCACTGGAACAGGATAGTCTTTTGCATATGAATCAATCAACTCTTTTGTTGAAGGTCGGGAACCATCATCGGCAACTATTAATTCAAAATCTTTATAAGTTTGTACGCTATAACCAATTAAGACTTTTTCTAACCATTCTTCTGCGTTATATGTACTTACTACTACTGATATTTTCATTTTTATTTTTGTTTGAAACGGATCTACTCTGAAACGATTCCGTTTTTTATTCTAATGATATTGTGTTTTATATTGTATCGTCTAATTTTTAAATTAGCTTGAATTTTTTGAGGATCTGCATACCCTCTTTCATGATGCAAATGTAAGCAAATTGCGTCGTATCTTATCTGTTTTGATAATATTCCAAAATTAAACAAACGTTCTCCTACTTCCCTATCCAATCCACCATAATGCATGTCTTGATTAAAACCATTTATTGCCAATAAATCTTCTTTAAAAACCGAAGAATTATGTCCGTTGAATGTTTTTTTCGTTGGTGTAATCCAATTCATAAAACTAGCGAAATAACTATTCTTTGTGAGTTTTGAAATTTTAAAATTAGCCTTCAAACCATTATTAACCAACCACTTAATTGAAAAACAATTTTGATTTACAATATCATTTACCGAAATAAGAGTTGACAACTGCAAAGGTAATTTAAAATATCCACCTGATAAAAAATATCCTTTTTGTTGGTGCTTTAAGTGCATTTTTACAAAATCATTTCTTGGAATACAATCGCCATCCGTAAAAAGAAGATAATCTGCACTTGTTTTCAAAATGGCTTTATTAAGAATTTCTGATTTACGAAATCCATTATCTTCATGCCATACATGTACGATTGGATATTTAAAAGAAGACTTAAATTCTTCTAATAGATGTTTAGTTTTTTCAGTAGAACCATCATCTGCAATTACCAATTCGAAATCAGTTTCAGTTTGTACGCTGTAACCGATTAGCACTTTACGTAACCAATCTTCCGAATTGTATGTTGTAATGATTACAGATAATTTCATCTAAGGTATAAAAAAGTGAAAATACTACTTTTTCCAGAACTTTAATTTCTTTTTGATTCTTTTTTTTCTTTGAAAACGAAATTGAAAATCGGCCGTAAATTTCCACATGGTTTCAAAAACAGTATTTTCATCTTCACCAGAAAGTTTTGCGTATTCATTGCTCATTGTAGCAATCATTTCTTTTTTAGGTGTTAAGCGAGATAAATTTTTCATTCGGGTTTGAAAATCTATCGCGTTGTGAAATTTCATCCGATTTAAATCCACCAAATAAAAAGAATAATTACCATTACCTTCATTTTTAATTAGTGTGTTTCCTGGAGAATGATCTAAGAATTCGATTCCTTTTTGATGCATTTCAAAGGTAAATTGTATAAATTTTCGAATGATAAAATCCCTGTTTTCAAAAGCTTCATCTTGCACAATTTCTCTAAATTCGAAAACATTTTCTAGATGTTCACAAGCGTAGTAACTTTCTTTTAATCCAATACAATCATAATTTTCGTAAAAAGCAACTGGCTGAGGTGTTCCAATTTTGAATTCAATCAATTTTGAAGCAAACTCAAACGAACGACGTGCTTTTGATTTTCTAAAATAGCAATATACTATCTTATTGAATATGTTAGGTTTCTTAAAAGATTTTATACTAATAACCTCATTTTCTAATTCAAAAAGTTTAATTGTATTTCGTTTACCAGATACAAAATACTTTCCTTCATTTTTGAAATTAGTAATAAAGTTTAAAATTTGATTACTTAGTATATTATATTTTTTATTTAATTTAAATTTCATCATGCTAAATTAATAAATATGCTTACAAAAACAATATAAAAATTTATTCTTACATTTGTTTACAAATCATCTTTAATGAAAAAAATATTCTTAGAATCGCATCATATTAATAACTTAAATTTCGGTTTTGGACAATTTAATTATCACCTTTTAAAATCATTAGCTCATTCAAATGATCACTCATTTGAAATGCATATGTATTGCACTTATACAAAAAAATATGAGACTGAATTTAATAATTTTTATAAAATAAAAAAATACTACTCTTTTCACAGATATAAAATCTCCAGAATTAAGAAAAAATTTGATTTATGGCATTCGATGAATCAAAATTCTAAAATTGAGCCATTTTATAATACGCCCTACTTGCTGACAATTCATAATATTTCACACATTAAAGACGTGAGAAACTATAAAAATTTACCTAATCATATTAGTTTCCAAAATAAAATAAATAAAAGTAATGCAATTGTTTATATTTCAGGATACGCAAAGCAATCTACTCATCAATATTTTGAAGTTCCAGATATTCCAGAGTATATAGTTTACAATGGCAATACCATTGAAAAAATTGAAATTCCTGAAAATTATAGATTAGAAATTACAAAAGATAAACCTTATTTTTTTACAATAGGCGAAATTACTGAGAGGAAAAATTTTATCTCAATTGTAAAAATGATGTCTTTTTTTCCAGAATACAATCTTATAATCGCTGGAAAAAACACCACAAGTGAAGCTGTTAAATTAAAAGAATATATTAAAAAGAATAATCTTAAAAATGTATTTTTAATAGGTAAAATTTCTGAACTAGATAAACAATTCTTATATAATAACTCTTTAGGATTATTATTCCCATCGTTGCGAGAAGGATTTGGTTTACCAATTATTGAAGCTATGTCATTTGGAAAACCTTGTTTTTTATCGAATAACACATGTTTGCCTGAAATTGGTGGAAATCTATCATTTTATTGGGATAATTATGATTCTGAATACATGGCAAACATTGTTAAAAAAGGATTAAACACCCACAATAACAATCCAAATATGAAAGACTTATTAATACAAAGGTCTAATGAATTTAGTTGGGAAAATACTGCAAATTCTTATTTAAAAATTTACAAATCAATTATATGAGTTTAAATTTAATTAATTCACTAAAAAGAAAATGGAATCGTTATGATGTAACCAGAAAAATTTTAAATGGTAACTATTTTAACGAAAGTGTTGTTAATATTCATCGAATCGATACCAAAAATATTGGAGATTATTATTGCGCACCTCATCATTACTTTGAACGCTTAAGAGGAAAATATCTTGACATATTTGATTACAAAAATGAGAATGAAAAAATTCGCAGTAATTATATTGAAGATGTTTGTAATAAATCTATAATTGTTGGAGGTGGCGGCTTATTAAACCGAGGTGGGTTTGAAATGCAAATGAAATTGTTTGAAAAAATATCTGAAAAAGGAAAAAAAATAGTGCTTTGGGGTGTAGGCCACAATGAAAAATCAAAAGAAAACTATGGCAAAGTTTCAAAATACAATATCGATATTAACAAATTTGGGCTTGTTGGAACAAGAGATTATAGCATGCCGGGGGAATTTGTACCTTGTGTAAGTTGTTTACATCCAATTTTTGACCAAAAATTTGATACAAAAAAAGAGGTTGGTATTGTCTTTCACAAAGACACACTAAAAAAAGAAAACATCACAAAAAAATATCAAAATTTTGCAACCTCATCCAATACAAGCAATTTAGAAGATTTAATTGAGTTCATTGGGGAATCAGAAAATATAATAACCGATAGTTACCATACAATGTACTGGGCAATGTTAATGGAAAAAAAAGTTATTACAATTCCAAATTCTTCAAAGTTTTTTGATTTCAAATACCAACCCATTATTTCTAATTTCGATGATGCTTTAAATCATTTAAATAAAGGCGAAACTTTTAGTGGACTATTAGAAGAATGTCGAGAGATTAACATGAATTTTTCTGAGAAAGTATTTAACTATTTGAATCTTTAATTTTTAGAAGCCTTCCAAATGGAAATAGACAAAAAAAATGTAAATCTGCTTTTATGGACCAGCGGATGGGATTCTACATTCCGACTTCTTCAAATCATTTTAATGGAAAAGAAAAGTGTTCAACCCATTTATATAGTTGATAAAAATAGAAAATCTTTAAAAAACGAATTAGAAGCTATTCAGAAAATTCAAGATAAAATAAAAGATGAATTTCCTGAGGCGATTGATTTGATTCAACCTATTTGGTTTGTTGAAAAGGAAAATCTGACAGAAAATGATGAAATTGGTTTTGCCTTTCAGCAACTTTCATCAATGAGAAAAATTGGAAGTCAGTACGAATGGCTAGCACAATTTTCTCACCATTATGATTTAAAAAACGTTGAAATTAGCGTTGAAAAAAACTTAGATTTAAATTCATTTGGCAATTTTATAAAACAAAATTACTTAGAAGTAAATCCTTCAGAATGTAGCGACAAAAAACTCTATTACACAATAGACACGGTGTTTAAATATTTTCATTTCCCAGTTATTTATTTATTAAAAACGAAAATGCTTAGTATAGCAAAAGAAAACAATTGGTTAAACATTATGAATTTAACTTGGTTTTGCCATAAACCAAAAAACAATTTACCATGTGGCAAATGTAATCCTTGCATGGCTACCATTGAAAAAGGATTAAGTTATCGTGTTCCGTTAACAAATAGAATTTTAGGTTATATAAAAATCTATAAAAACAAATTAAAGGGGTAACGTAATTGTGTCCCCCAATTCTTTATTAAAACATTCTATTTTAAAACGTTTTACACCGGCTGTTGGGAAAAAAGTAAGTTCTCCAAAAATAATTTTATGTTGCAAAGAATACAAATCAACTCTAACAAAAATAAAATCAGAAGATAGCTTTTTTACAACCTCTAACATTTCATTAAAATTACTTGGGCGAGAAATGTCAGTTTGTAAAAAGTCTGATGAAATTACGTCTGGATAAATTTTATTCCAATTTAAATCATAAAAACATTTTTTATCCTTTCCGTTTTCGATTACTTTAACCAATACATATTTAGGAACACCATGAACGGTATAAAACTTGTAATCAATTAATTGACTAGAATCAAACTCCGAAATATATTCTTCTACCAAAAGTCTTGGCGCTACATTTTTATAAATATACTCTCTATTTTCATTGAAGTAATTCGCTTTTAAAAACGAAGCTAACTTATGCTCCAATTTATTTTGATTCACTTTGCTTTTATCATTTACAATACAATTATATCCAGAACCATGAGTTCCTTTTATTACGAATTGATTAGGTAAATTTTCAAAATCGATGTCTTCAACAGAGTTATAAATTCCAATGATAGGATTTAAATAAGAAGCTCCTATTTTACTTTCAACAAAATGTCTTACTTCGTATTTATCAACTAAATTTCCTAATTGTTCTTTATAATGATATAATTTTAACCATTGAATTTTTTCCATAAACTCAACTGGCTGTTCAAGATTTAACGAACGTTTATTATAATAATAATATTTGGTTTTACAGAACAATACATCGTTTTTTGAAAATCTTTGAAGAAATTTCAAATAAAGTTGGTAGTATTTCTTTTTAAAAAAATTCAATTAATTTCGGCTTTTAATTAACACTTCATTCAATTCGTCAAACATTTTCTTAGCGATTACTTCTTTTGTGAAATTTTGCTTTAAAAATTCATATCCGTTATCTGTAAATTTCTTCTGCAGTTCGTTATTTTCTAAAAGGAGTATCACTTTATCTGCAAAATCAATTGGATTTCCAACTTCAGCCAATAATCCAGTTTCATTATCTTTCACTACTTCAGGAATTCCTCCAGCATTCGCAGCTACAATGGGAACTCTGCAAGCATACGATTCTAATAAAACGCCACCCGTAGGCTCATTATTTGAAGTGAATAAAAACAAATCGAATTCAGGTAAAATTTCTGGGATATCTTTTCTAAAACCAGCAAAAATTATCGCATCTTCTATTCCTAAATCTTTAACTTGTTGTTTTATTTCAGCCTCTAATTTTCCTTCTCCAACCAAAATAAATTTAGCTTTCACCTCTCTCCTTACTAATTCTGCAACCGTATTTACCCATGTTTTGTGATCTTTAAATCCAGTAAATGCAGCAATATTTCCAATAATTTTATAGTCTTTTGGAATATTAAACTCTTGATGTAAAATTCCGGCACGTTCTGTTTTTTTAAATTTGTGAATATCAGTTACACTACCTACAACACATAATTTATCATGATCTTTAACCGCATATTTAAGGACATCAACCACAGGATAAGAAACACAAATAATTTTATTAATGCCTTTGTAATTATATTTCCATTTTCTAAAAAAATTAGTATCCACTCTTTTAATTAATGTGCGACATAAAACTAAAGGAATGGATAATCCAAAAAACAAGGACGACAAGACTGTTTGAGTATGAGATTGGCTATTATGAATAAAAATAATGTTTGCCTTTTTATCATCAGCAATTTTTTTAATTTCTTTAGCTAATTTGAAATCATATTCCGAACGAAACTCAATAGGTATTACCTGCATATTTCTTTCTGAAGCAACTTTAAATATCTCCGAATTCTTCGGACATACAATCCATTGATCATCCACTAAACCAAAGTCTCTAAAAGCTTCATAAAGATATATAATTTTTTGCTCGTGCCCCCTCCATACATTGGAAGCGGTAATTTGTATTAATCTCATTATTGGAAAATTTCGCAACAAATGTATATTATTCCATAAACATAAATAAAATTCATAAAAAATATTTATATTATAATTTCATTTTTTAAAATAGTTAACCTGATTAAAAGTCCCAATTTACTCTAAATTTAATTGATATTCTAATCAAAAAAAGTATTTAATAGAAATATAAACTAAAATGAAAAAAAGTACATTTACAAAAAAAACAAATAGAATTAAGAATATTATAATCAAAAAAATATCTAATGAATGATTACAGAGTAATATTTCAAGAGAGAGCCAAGGACTATCATTTTGCTATGCAACAATTTCCTAATGCAAGATCTAATGAATTTAACCAATTGATTATGTCCACAGATTTTTCTACTGTTCATACTATCTTAGATGTTCCAGCAGGAGGAGGTTATTTGAAAAAATTTGTACCAAATAATGTAAATGTTATTTCAACAGATTTTTCTGAAGGATTTTCAAATGAAAACATTAAACTTGTTTCACCAGAAAAATTGCCATTTGAATCAAATACTTTTGATGCTGTTTTTTCTCTTAGCGGTATGCATCATTTAAAAAATGTACCTCTTTTTATAGAAGAATGTTTAAGAGTAGTAAAAAGTAATCGAGATTTTATTTTTGCAGATGTTAAGAAAGGGTCTTCAGTTGATGTATTTTTAAATCAATTTGTAAATGAATACAATTCTCTAGGTCATAAAGGCAATTTCTTTTATGAAGCTTATTTTAAAAATCACCCAAACATCCAAAAAAATATTGTAGAATGTATATACAATGAATACCCATTTGTTTTTAACACCAAAGAAGAAATGATTTTATTTTTTAAACTATTTTTTGGATTAGACAAAGCCAATGACATTGTTATCTTTGATGGTATTCATGATATTTTAGGCTTAGAATACACTAAAACAGGAATTGAAGTGAATTGGGGACTTATCAGATATAGAATTATAAAAAATAATGTTTAAAATATCATAAATTAGGCAATTGAATAAGTTTAGCGTATTCTGTATTAAATCTTTCTATTTTGCTTTTTATTAATCCTGCACTTGAGAAAAAAGTAAGCTCTCCAAAAGTAATTTTATTGCCTACCGAATATAAATCTACGCGCATAAAAATAAAACCTTCTGATAATTTTGTAGCCACTTCTAGGATCTTTTCTAAATTATTAGGCTTCATGAAGTTAGATTTTGTAAAAATAGGACTCTCTTTTTGTGGTAAAATTTTATTCCATTCTAAATCATAAAAACATTTTTGAATACTATTTGATTCTTTTTTTTCAGCGAATATGTATTTAGGCTCTCCATGATAGCAAAAAATTTTGTATTCTACCACAGGGTTATCATCAATTTTAGATATGTATTTTTCAGTAACAATGCGTGGCTTTACATTTTTATAAATTGCCTCTTGGAACTTATTGTAATAATTTTGAGATAAAAAATGATTCAATTTTCTCTTTGTTTGTTTGATATTTAATTTGCTTTTATCTTCAACAATAATGTTATACCCAGAACCATGAGTTCCTTTTAATACAAATTGATTAGGTAAGGTCTCAAAATTTATTTGAGATACTGAATCATAAACCCCATAAAGCTCATTTAGATATTCTTTCCCAATTTTTTTTTCTACATAATTTCGCACTTCGTACTTATCTACAAAGTCACCATAGTTTTCTTTATAATAATTCAGTTTAAGCCAAAGTAATTTTTCTGTAAGCTCTTTTGGATTTTTCAGATTGGGTCTATGATTGTTCTTTATTAGATATTGTAAAATTGTAATTTTCTCATCATTACCTTCTCTTAGTCTTAGTAACTTAATTAATAATTTATAATATTTTCTTTTTAAAAAATTCATATCGTTTGTTACTTAAATTTAATTATTGGGCAAATGTATCAAATCTCCAAATTCTTTATTAAATCTTTCGACTGAACTTCTTACAAGTCCACCATTTGAAAAAAAAGTAAGCTCACCAAAAACAACTTTATTTCCTATAGAATACAAATCTACACGCAAAAAAATAAACCCCTCTGATAATTTTTCTGCAACTCTCAACATTACATCAAAATTCTCAGGTTTTTTAAAGTTGGCCTTATAAAAAGATGAAATGTATTGCTCTGGAAGAACTTGGTTCCAATCCAAATCATAAAAACATTTTCTCAAATCTTTTGATTTATTCTTTTGTACAAAAACATATTTTGGTTTTCCATGAAAACAATGAAACTTATAATCAATTAGTGAATCATTATCTATTTCAGAAATGTATTTTTCAACTAAAATTCTTGGTTTAACATCCTTATAAATTATTTCACGAAATTTGTAATAGTAATTGCTATTCAAAAATTGACTCAATCTCCTTTTAGTCTTGTTTATATTAAGTTCATTTTTATTTTTGACAATAATATTATATCCCGAACCATGAGTTCCTTTTAACACAAATTGATTAGGTAAACCATTAAAATCAATACTATCTACCGAATCATAAACTCCAAAAAATTCATTTAAATATTCTTTACCTATTTTATTTTCAACATAACTTCTAACCTCATATTTATCAACAAATTTCCCATAACTTTCTTTATAGTAATAAAGTTTAAGCCATAAAATTTTCTCCATAAATTCTTTTGGATTTTTTAAATCTGGTTTTATACCATTTTTTAATAAATAATGATATATAGAAATTTGTTTATCACTTGCTCCAAAAAACTTCAGCAAGCCTATGTATGATTTATAGTATTTTCTCTTGAAAAAATTCATCTTTTTTAATTCTAAAAGTAGTTAAAGGAATTTATAATAATTTAAATCAGCAAGAGCTTGAACAAATGTATAATATTTTAGATAATCTCATTAAAAAAGTAATGATTTGAATAAGTTTAAATAAATTTGCATTCAATAAGCTAAATTATGGACATCAATACCGAAATACACAACGCATACGAAGTCATAAAAAATGGCGGAATCATTCTTTACCCTACCGATACTGTTTGGGGAATTGGCTGTGATGCAACCAATGAAGAAGCAGTAAAAAAAATCTATGCTTTAAAAAAACGAGAAGAATCGAAAAGTATGATTGTTTTAGTTAACGGCGAACGTATGATGCATCAAGTGTTTAATGAAATTCCAGAAGTGGCTTGGCAAATCTTAGATTTTGCCGAAAACCCAACTACTTTAATACTTGATAAACCAAAAAATGTAGCCAAAAACCTTATTGCAGAAGATAATTCTTTGGCTGTTAGAATGGTAAATGAACCTTTTTGCTTTAAATTAATGGAACGCATGAAAAAACCATTAGTTTCTACTTCTGCTAATATTTCAGGAATGTTTACACCAAAATCTTTCAAAGAAATTAGTCCAGAAATTATAAAAGGTGTAGACTATGTAGTAAATTTGCACCACGAAAAAATTTGCGACAAACCTTCAACCATTATCAAATTAACACTAGATAGCCAAGTTAAAGTAATTCGTAAATAATAAAAACATACCGCAGATTCGCAGATTAATATAGCATTATGGATCATTTTTTATATAAAGATAAAACATACCAAATTATTGGAGTTCTATTTGAAGTCCATAAAAATTTAGGGAAAGGATTTTCTGAAATTGTATATAAAGACGCTATTGAATTTGAATTACAACAAGCAAACATTCCATACGAAAGAGAAAAAGAATATGTAGTAAACTATAAAAACACCATATTGAAACATAAGTTTTATGCTGATTTTGTAGTTTTTAACGAAATTATATTAGAAATAAAAACTGTTGATTGTTTTAACAACGCTCATTACAATCAATGTTTAAATTATTTGAAAGTTTCAGGAAATGAATTAGCTCTTTTAGTTAATTTTAATTCTGTATCGCTTGAACACAAAAGAGTTGCACTTTCAAAAAAATAAAAATCTGCGAATCTGCGGTATCATCATGAATTACAAACAACATTTAGAACATAACATCTTCAAAATTATCTCACAAGCAACTCAAGAACTCAACTTGGAATGCTACGTAATTGGTGGTTTTGTACGCGATACTTTATTAAATCGAGATCATAAAAAAGACATCGATATTGTTGCTGTAGGTAGCGGAATCGAACTGGCTTTAAAGGTTTCTGAATTGATTCCTTTCCATCCAAAAGTACAAGTTTTCAAAAACTATGGAACCGCAATGTTGCGTTATGATGATATTGATGTGGAGTTCGTTGGAGCTCGAAAAGAATCCTACACACACGATAGCCGTAATCCAATAGTTGAAAACGGAACGCTAAAAGACGATCAAGAGCGAAGAGATTTCACTATAAACGCCTTAGCTTTTTCATTAAATTCTGAAAACTTTGGTGATTTAGTCGATCCGTTCAATGGTGTAGAAGATTTGAAAAATAAAATCATCAAAACACCTTTGAATCCTGATATTACCTATTCGGATGACCCATTACGCATGATGAGAGCCATTCGTTTTGCAACCCAATTGAATTTCGAAATTGAATCGGAATCATTAGAAGCAATTTCAAGAAATAACGAGAGAATAAAAATCATTTCAGGCGAACGCATTGTAGATGAACTGCATAAAATTTTAGCTTCCAACAAACCTTCCATCGGATTTTTACATTTATACCAAACGGGTTTATTAGAGATCATTTTACCCGAATTAACTGCTCTGAACAATGTGGAAGAAGTCGAAGGTCACACCCATAAAAATAACTTTTACCATACATTAGAAGTAGTCGATAATATTTGTCCAAACACGGATGATGTTTGGTTGCGTTGGGCTGCCTTATTGCACGACATTGGTAAAGCACCAACCAAAAGATTCAATAAAAAACAAGGTTGGACTTTCCACGGACATGAATTTTTGGGTGGAAAAATGGTCAAAAAAATATTTGAACGTTTGCATATGCCATTGAATCACAAAATGAAATTTGTGCAGAAAATGGTAATGATGAGTTCGCGACCTATTGTAATTTCAGAAGAAATCGTAACGGATAGTGCTGTTCGTCGTTTGGTTTTTGATGCTGGGGAAGATATTGATAGTTTAATGACTTTGTGCAAAGCGGACATTACCACTAAAAATCCTAAGAAATTTCAGAAATACCACAAGAACTTCGACATTGTAAAACAGAAAATTGTGGAAGTAGAAGAAAAAGATCGCGTTCGAGTGTTTCAACCGCCAATTACGGGGGAAGAAATCATGGAATTGTTTGATTTAAAGCCTTGTAGAGAAGTTGGTGTTTTGAAAGAAGCTGTAAAAGAAGCCATTTTAGAAGGCGAAATTCCAAACGAATACGAAGCAGCAAAAGCTTTTGTTTTCATGAAAGCAGAGAAAATGGGATTAAAAAAAGCATAATTTTATAATTTGTTAAGGCACTTTTCAGGCAATCATTAGCTAAATTTGAAGTGCTTTTTGAATATCGAGAAAATGAAAACAAATAAATCAGTCATTTATTGGCTACTTTCTGGTTGTGTGTTGTTATTTATTATGGTTATGGTTGGTGGAATCACCCGATTAACCAATTCTGGATTATCCATGACCGATTGGCATTTGATAACCGATACTTTTCCACCAACAAGCGAAGAAAAATGGGTGGAAGCCTTTGAAGAATACAAGAAATTTCCTGAATACCAAAAAATTAACCAATTCCAATCCGGTGGATTTACTTTAGAGGATTACAAATTCATCTACTTTTGGGAATGGTTTCACCGTTTCATTGGAAGAATAATTGGAATCGTTTTTATCATTCCATTTGTGTATTTCTTGATTAAAAAGAAATTGGACAATGAAACCATAAAAAAATGCATCATTCTGCTTTTCATGGGTGGCTTCCAAGGATTTTTGGGTTGGTTCATGGTGAAAAGTGGTTTGGTTGATAATCCTGATGTGAGTCATTATCGTTTGGCTTTGCACTTAACGTTTGCTTTTATTACGTTTGCTTACACGTTTTGGGTAGCATTGGACTTAATTTATCCTGAAAAAGCGCAACCTAACCTTATTCTAAGAAAAATTGCCAGAATTGCTTTAGTTGTTTTAATTATCCAAATTATTTATGGTGGTTTTGTTGCTGGATTAAACGCCGGATTAATTCACAATCATTGGCCATTAATGAGCGATGGTCAATTTTTTCATGAAAGCATTCTGTTAGAAGAATCAACTCTTTTAAAAGCATTTATAGAAGGAAAAAGTGGTATTCAATTTTTTCACCGAACTTTTGCTTATGTTGTAGTTGCAGCTATACTTTGGTTGTATTTCAGAAGTAGAAAATTTGCCTTGACATCTACTCAAAAAAATGGATTAAACATTTTGGTAGTAGTTGTTTTTGTTCAATTTGCTTTGGGAGTATTTACTTTGTTGTATCATGTGCCGCTTTGGTTGGGATTAGCACATCAATTGGTTGCTTTTATTTTATTAACTGCTATGACTTTTGTTTTGCATCGATTTAATAAGTAATGAAAAAATCAATTCTCCCTTTTTTTATTTTTTTGTGTCTTAATATCCTAAAAGCCCAACATAGAGAAGTTGTAGTTTTTTTCAATGATTCTACTTCATTGGATGGATTTGGAGAAGTAAAAAATGATAAAATTTATTTCAAACTTGAACAAAAAGACAAGCCAACTGTATTTGATTATAATTCAGTTCATGCGATTCACTTTGTTGGATATGGTTTTATTGAAAAATATGAATATGTAAAGTCAGATAAATACAAGAAGCCTAAAATAATGGAACTTATTGAAAAAGGGAAAGTTAATTTATACGCATTTTCAGAAATTAGAACTATAGATAATTATAGTTCCAATCAAGTTAATGGTTTTCCCGTTTCTAATTACAAAACTAAATTAATAGTTGAATATTTCATAAAATTCCCTACTAACGAAATAGCTATTGACATCGTTTTTAGTTTTAAGAAAAGGGTTTTAAGGTATTTTTCGGATTGCCCAGAATTAATTGAAAAAGTAAATAATAAAACATTTACCAAATCTACTATTCCTGAAATGATTTATTTTTATAATGATTATTGTAATGATGAATTTTAAAAATCAATTTACAATACCATTATTTTGTATTTGCAAGTACAATCCAAAACAAAAACGTACTTTTGTTGCCCGACTATATTGTCACAGTTCTTTGTTACCAATTTAAATGTCAAAATTAAATGCTAATGATAAGTTTTTAGATTTATCAGATTACGGAAGATCGTTTGGAAGATTCTTTGCCGAGCAACTTAAAGAAACCCGCTTTACAGCTATTCATGTTACATTACTCTTTGGAATTTCTGGACTTATTGCCATTTATTGCATCCTGAATCAACATTACATTGTAGCTTCATTTTTCATTATACTAAAATCTGGAATTGATGCCGCCGATGGTGAACTAGCCCGATTAAAAAAAATGCCTTCTTACACTGGAAGATATTTGGATAGTATTTTCGATATTATTCTAAATTTTTTCTTTCTAGCTGCAATAGGTTATGCTACATCATCTTCGTTTTTTTTGATACTTGGTGCTTTCGTTTGCATACAATTACAAGGCACACTTTATAATTATTACTACGTAATTTTAAGAAATAAATCCATAGGTGGCGATACTACTAGTAAAGTTTTTGAATACAAAACTCCAACTGCTTTACCTGGTGAATCTCAACAAGCAGTCAATATTTTATTTGAAATTTACACTTTAGTTTATGGCGTTTTTGATAAAGTTATTCATTTTTTAGATCCAATGGCTTATAAAGTTAAGACATTTCCAAACTGGTTCATGACTTTACTTTCTGTTTATGGATTAGGCTTTCAATTACTAGTAATTGCTTTTATGTTGACCTTTGGATGGATAGAATTTGTGTTACCTTTTTTTATTTGGTATTCTCTTTTAATTTTGGTCTTAATTGGAATTAGAAAACAGTTTATATCCTAACCAATCTTATGAAATTTTATAATTGATACATTATACTAATAAACTATTATTAAAAACTAAATTAAAAAAATAGGTCTTTTTTTTGATACTAAATTATTTATATTTGTAAAACTAAATGCAAATTTTTTAACTTAAATCATCATGAAAAAATATTTTTATCTTTTATTATTACTCCCATTTTTATCTTTTTCTAAATTTTATTCTGGTGAAATTACTTTGAAAGATAAATCAGTAAAAAAAGGACTTATAGAACTTCCTGATAGTTCTACAGATAAATATATTAAATTTAAAGAATCTAAAAAAAGTAAATCAGAAAAAATTGAGTTAGAAGAAATTATTTTTTTTAGCATTGTGAATGATAAAAGACAAACAAGTAAATTTATTATAACTTATTTAGCAAAATTTAAACCATTTAGCAAAACAAATGAAATAAAAATAGATAAAAATTTATCTTGTGTACGAGTAGTGAAAGAAGGTAAAATAAATTTATACTATGGATGGTTTGTTTCTTCAGGTTATGGTGCATTAGGAACTCCAATGAATCAAGAAAGCGGCTTGTACTTTGTAAACAGACCTAATGAAAATTTTGTTATATTATTACATGATTCTGAACCTGTTAATTGGTTTAGTTTTTTAAAAACTAATGTTGAAAAAATATTTATTGATGATTGTCCAAAATTTCATGAAACATTAGATAAAAAAGTCATTAAAGATAAAGGTATAATTCATATTGTTGATTTGTTTGAACAAAATTGTAATTAGTAAATTAACCAATCCACTCTTTAAAATCACTTACGCGTTCTCGAGCAACAATAACTTCATCGTCTTTATAGCTTGGTAAAACTATTTTTAAACGAGAATTCGTATAAACCTGAATTTCTTTAATTGACTTTAAAGGAATAATGAATTTTCTATTGATACGAAAAAAATCTTTTGGATTGATTTCGTTTTCCAAAATTTCTAATGTCGTATCCAACAAATAATCTCGATTATCCAAAGTATGCAGATAAGTTCCCTTGTTTTCACTGTAAAAACATTCTACTTCTTCAATAGGAATAACTTTTAATTGGTGACCAATTTTAACCGAAAAGCGCTTTTTGTACTCTTTTTCAACTGGGTTAACCAACATTCTTTTAATGGCTTCAAAATCTAGATTAGAAATTGTGTTTTTTTGAAATTGATTTTTGAATTTTGAAATGGCTATTTCTAATTCGTCTTCATCAATAGGTTTTAATAAATAATCAATACTGTTCAGTTTGAAAGCACGTAACGCATATTCATCATAAGCTGTGGTAAAAATTACTGCACTTTTGATATCGATTTGCTCAAATATCTCAAACGATAAACCATCAGACAATTGGATATCAAGAAAAATCAAATCGGGATGCTGATTATTATGAAACCATGTAAGAGCTTCTTCTACAGAATGCAACATAGTATTTACATGCAAGCCTAATTTTTCTACTTTTCGTTGCAACAATCGTGCTGCTGGTTTTTCGTCTTCGATGATTAATATGTTCATTATTTTTTGTTTTTTGTTTCAAGTTTAAGGTTTAAAGTTGAGTACTGAATACTGAAACTGAAAACTGCGACTAATTATTCCCACTTGTTTTTTTCTTTCTCCATGAATTCCTTGATTTTACGTTCTTCCCAATTTTTTCCCATAATCCATTCGGGCATGAAAGTTGATAATCCGTGAGCTGTTAAACCAATCCCCCAAAAGAAGGCAGTGAAAAAATTCTGAATTTGGAAGTAACTTTCTCCTGGTTTCAAGTTTTGGACGTTAAGTATGACAATAGCAATATTAACTACTAAATATACTAAAGCATGTGTGTAAAATCCTTTGATTTGTTTTACTCTTTTTACAGCTCTTTCGTAACGTTCTTTTTCAATATAATTTGTTTCCATGATATTTTAATTATTAGTTTATTGCCATTTGTTTTGTGTATGTTTTTCTTTGTCTAAAATTTCTTGAATTTTGCGTTCTTCCCAAGATTTTCCGTAACCAAAAACGCCCAATCCGTGAAATAACAATCCTAATCCCCAGCCAAACATTGGAAACCAAAACCATTGAAATTTTGAATATGTTTTAAGATTAATAATAATCAAAACAGGGATTACAATTGCATAGGAAATTAAATTCCCATAGAATTCTTTAATGTCTTTTACACGTTTTAGTGCTCTTTCGTAAGCTTGTTGTTCGTTGTATGTGGTTGTATTTTCCATAGTTGAAATTTGTTTAGTTAAAATGGGAAGTTGGACAGAAAATAAATCATTTGATTCTTGAATTTTTACTTTTCTATCAGATAAAATGGCATATCGATTGACTATATTTTGCAAACCAACACCTTTTCTATCTTGTAAAACTTCCTTTTTTTGTAAATTATTTGTTATTATTAATTCGTTATTGGCAACATAAATTTTGATATGAAGTGGTTTTGTTGCGCTAACCACATTGTGCTTGATGCAATTCTCTAAAATAAGTTGTAACGATAACGGAACAACTTTGGCATCCTCATTTTCAGAATGTTCTGGGATTTCAAAAGTGATACTGTTTTCAAATCGCATTTTTAGCAAATTCATGTACGTTTTGGCAAATTGCAATTCTTCTGCAACCGACACCAATTCTTTATTTTTTTGTTCCAAAACATAACGATATACTTTTGAAAGTGAGGTTGTGAACTTTTGCGCATTTTCTGGATTTTCCTCAATCAAAGAACTCAATACATTTAAACTATTAAAAAGAAAATGGGGATCAATTTGATTTTTTAAACTTTCAAATTGCGCTGAAGCCACATTAGCAATGATTTTTTGCTCTTTTACTTTATTTTCTTGAAAGGATTTATAAAAATAAACCAAATGAATGAACAACGAAACAATCAAGGTAATAACTAAAGCTACCATATAATTAGCTGGTTTTTCATGTTGTAAAAACGCTACTATCGTTTTATTTTCAATTCCAACCTGCTCTAGCATTCGCAAGCAAAAAATTATAAAAATGGAAACAAAAAATGAAGCTAAAAATCCAATTAACAAACGCTTAATATGAAACCGATTCTTTTCAAAAATTTTATCTAACTGAATAAAAACAAATGCGTTTGCAAAATAAATAGTTACCGTATAAACCAAGATGTATATAAATTGCAACTTCAGCCATTCATAATTTAATTGAGGATTACCAAGTATAAAATTGATTACAACAATTACAAAAAAAATGATGATTGAAATCAATAAAGCCTTGCCTATTTCTTTTAGATAATTCATTTTTAGTTTATTTACATTGTTTTAAAGCTTCTTCTGCTCTATCTAATCCCCAATTAGGGTGCAACGGGGTTTCAGGTTTAAATGTAGCAAAAAGTTTGATTGCTTTTTCAAATTCTACACACATTGCAGCAGTATCTTGTCCAAAATAAGCTGCCATTCCTTTTTCAAAATCGGCTTTTTGAAACACTACCCGAGGATTTTCAGGAGCAATTTTGTATGCTTTATTTAAAATATACAGAACATCACCCGATAATTTTTGTCCGTTAATCATTGGATCAAAAACAATCCATGCTGTGTGAATCATCGCTTGCACAACTAAAACTTCTGGATTTTCCAGTGCCAATGCATTTGCCTTATCTTGTGCTTTTTGAGCTTGTTCTAAACTGGTTTTCATTTTAATTTTATCACTTGAATTTTCATAAGCATTTACTGTATGAATGAATGCTATGTAATAATACGGCAACCAATTTTCTTTCTCATTCCTAGTAATTTTGTCCAATGCAGTCAAAGCTTCTGAAGACTTTCCTTCATTCCAAAAATGGACGGCTTTACTCATGTCTTTTTCAAAAGATGTTTGTCCACTTACTACAGTGGCAACAAACAGAGCTAAAGTTGTGATTAGTTTTAACATAATTTTTTTTTAATTGATTTATAGTACAAATGTCAGCTATAAAGTCATCTTGTAAAATTGAAACTAACCCAACTGTCATTTTTTTAGGACGAACTGTAAAAACATGAAAGTTTAACAAATCAACAGGCATTAAGGCATGCATTTTGTTGTTACTTTTTAAACTAAAAGCTCATGAAAAAACAATTTGTATTAGCACTTTTCTTATTCTCCACACTATTCATTCAAGCGCAAACTAAAAATTATGGTGGCTGGTATATGTATTTTGGTACTTTCAACATCAAAAACTCAGATTTTAAAGTTCATTTCGAAGTTCAAGATCGTTACCACAACATCGCAAACGATTTAGAGCAATTGCTTATCCGAACAGGTTTGCAATATAATCCAGTAGAGAACGTAACCTTTACTGGTGGCTATGGTTTCATACAATCGGAACAAGTTGGTGAATTTGATTCCCCAAAAATTGAAAATCGTTTGTACCAGGAAGTTTTATTAGCCCAAAAGATTAGTAAACTTCCAATAAGACATCGTTTTAGATACGAACAACGCTTTACAGAAAATATAGATTTCAGAACTCGTTTTCGTTACATGTTTGCAGTTGATGTTCCTATTACAAAGCAAAATGACCTAACAAAATTGTATGCTGCTTTTTATAACGAACTTTTCATCAATGGTGAAATAAATGAAGCTTCCTCTTCCCTATTTGATAGGAATCGTATTTACATTGGAACGGGTTACAAATTACAAAAAAACTTAGCACTGCAATTGGGCGTAATGAATCAATTGCTAGAAAATGATGCAAAACCACGAATCATGTTATCTTTGCATCATAATTTTGATATTTAATACTTGTATCTCAATTATATAAAATCCATCAAATAGTTCTTATTTGTTCCTCTATAAAAATTCAAACAAAATTTTACAATTTACCATACTAAATTGAAGTTTTTCTCAAAGAGTTAAATTCTTTTTTTCTTTACAAATCCTGATAGTCTGCCAATTGAGTTTTATGAGAAATAAACTTATAAACAGTCCAAAATAAAGTCTAAAATATTGCTTACTTTTGCTTTTCTTAAAATTTCAAGATTATGATTTATAAATTCAGAGTGATACTCGATGCAGAAGAAGATATTTTTAGAGATATTGCCATTGAAAGCGACAACACTTTAGAAGAATTTCACAATGCCATAGTGAACGCTTTTGGTTTTGATGGTACGGAAACTGGCTCTTTTTTTACTTGTGAAGACGATTGGACATGGAACGAAGAAGATGAAATTCCGCTTTTCGACATAGGTGAAGTTCCTGGTGAAATGAAAACCATGCCCGATTTTAAAATCGATGATTTGGTTCACCAAGACAATACCAAATTAGTATACATTTACGACTTCTTTAGTATGTGGACATTCTTCGTAGAATTAGCAGCTATTGAAGAAAAACAAATTGGTGTTACTTATCCTGAACTTTTATTCTCTCATGGCGTTTTACCAGCCGAAGCAGGCTCAAGTGGATTAAGAGGCGATATTTCAAACGACGATATTTATGGCGATTTCGAAGACGATATCGATGATGAAGATTACGATATGTTTGATGGAGACGACAGTTTCGAAGATTTCGGTTTCGAAGAAAATTGGAATTAATTATCAAGAAAATAGATATTAGAAGTTAGAAATTAGACTTCTTACAATCAAATAACCAGAACATAAAGTCTTTATTCTAAAGTCTTTGTTCTTTATTCTTAAAAAAATGATCAACTTATTCAACGCCCATATAGAAAACCTTTCGATTCATAGAGTTGGAAACAAAAGCCGAAATGAAGCTATTTTCCTTTCGGATAATCCGTATACTTTGAACGATGAAATTATGCCATTGCTCAAAGAATATTTCTTCAAACCTTTTCGTGAGAAAGAAGAAAATTACTTCCAATTTGCCCATGAAGTTGATTTAGAATACAATGAAATGTTCAATTTAGCAACAGAGGTTTTTACCAATCCAAGCGAAATTCACAATGTTTCTAAAAAAATCACAAAGCATTTGTTTGAGCAATCGAATCATCCGCATATCAAAAATGGTGAAGTTTATGTAACGTATTTTACCAATGTTTCTATTGATAACAATGTAGTAGATGCAATTGGCGTTTTCAAAAGTGAAATTAAAACCGATTTCCTACAATTTGAAGAAAACGGAAACAACCTAGAAATGATTCTTCAACAAGGAATCAACTTAAACAAGCAAGATAAAGGTTGCATCATTTTCAACTACAAAAAAGAAGAAGGTTACAAAATTTTAACGGTTGACAGCAATCGTTACGATGCGCGTTATTGGTTAGAACATTTCCTTTCGGTTGATGTGTTTCAAGACGAAAATTTCATGACCAAAAAGTATTTGAAATTTTGCCAAGATTTTGCTAAAGAAGTAGTTTTACCCGCCGAAGACAAACAACAAGAAGTGTTGTTCATGAACCGAGCAATCAATCACTTCGCTAAAAACGATGAATTTGAAGAAACGGCTTTCTTGAACGAAGTGATGCAAAATCCAGAGTTCATTCCCGAATTTAAAAACTATAAAGTAGATAAAGGTGCCAAATACAGCATTGAAGATGTTTCTAGTTTTCCAATTGCCAATGCAGCAGTTACCGATGTGCGTAGAACATTAAAAAACACCATTCAGTTGGATACCAATATTCAAATTAAATTGGATTTTATCAATCCAGAAAGCGCTGAGAAATTCGTTGAAAAAGGTTGGGACGAAGAAAAACAAATGTATTATTACTTGGTTTATTTTAATAAAGAGCAGAAAAGTTAAGTCCTTTTAAATTATACTAAATCCTCATAGTCATTTGATTGTGAGGATTTTTTTTAAACTTTAACATAATTTTGTTTAATTAAATCCTATTTGTGTTAAACAAATTTTGTACTTTTGATAAAAATTAAAACATCATGGCAAAGAAGAAAAATATTACTAAAGAAAATGTAATCGGGTTTTACATGGATTATTTTTTGGAACACAACAAAAAACCAAATACCGTATACCAATTCGCCAAATTGAACAATTTTGGAGAAGCGGAATTCTACAAACATTTCACCAATTTTGAAACCATTGACGAAACCATTTTTGAAGTGTTTTTTGAGCAAACCTTGCAATTGCTTCAAAAGAGTGACGAATATGAAACGTATGATGCCAAAACCAAATTATTGAGCTTTTACTATACTTTTTTCGAAATTTTAACTGCCAATAGAAGTTTTGTAGTAGCGATTCTCAATCATGATAAAAACCAATTAAAAAACATGAAGAAATTAGATTTGTTGCGCAAACATTTCAAGAATTTCTTCCAATCACTCGAAATTGAGAAATTAGATTTACAACAAGAAAAGTTGATTGAATTACAAGAAAAAAGCATGAATGAAATGGCTTGGATTCAATTTGCTTTACTACTAAAATTTTGGATAGACGATACTTCTTCCTCTTTTGAAAAAACAGATATTTTTATTGAAAAATCAGTAAATGCTAGCTTCGATTTAATGGATATAAAACCTTTAAAAAGCTTATTTGATTTAGGAAAATTCATGTGGAAAGAAAAAGTAAGCATGAAAATGTAGGTTCAAAACCTTATAAAAAAACACTATGAAAACTATAGATTCTATTCCAACTTCCAAAATACAACGTGCTTCAAAATTGATTCAAACGGGTGCTAAAGTTGGGGTAAATTACCTGAAATATTACGGTGAAAAAATCACCAAAACGGAAGAAGAAGCCAAAGAAAACTTAAACGCTTCCAATGCAGAAGACATTTACGATGGACTAAAGCAATTAAAAGGAAGCGCTTTAAAAGTAGCACAAATGTTGAGCATGGAAAAAAGCATTTTGCCGCAAGCGTATGTAGATAAATTCTCGTTAGCACAATTTTCGGTTCCGCCGCTTTCTGCCCCATTGGTTACTAAAACTTTCAAGAATTATTTTGGTAAAAGTCCGAATGAAATTTACGATACATTCAATCCCAATTCAGTAAATGCGGCTAGTATTGGTCAAGTACATTTAGCTACAAAAGACGGAAAGAAATTGGCAGTAAAAATCCAATATCCAGGCGTTGCGGAAAGTATTTCATCAGATTTGGCTTTGGTTAAACCGATTGCCATAAAAATGTTCAACATTAAAGGTAAAGATTCGGATAAATATTTCAAAGAAGTTGAAAATAAGTTAATTGAGGAAACCAATTATATCAATGAAGTAGAGCAAAGTATCGCCATGGCTGAAGCTTGTAAACATTTACCTAATTTGGCATTTCCAAAGTATTACAAAGAATTGTCTTCTGATAGAATCATCACTATGGATTGGATGGAAGGCGAACATTTATCTGAATTTACAGCTCACAATACGAATCAGGAATTAAGCAATAAAATAGGGCAAGCACTTTGGGATTTTTATATGTTCCAAATGCACCGATTGAAAAAAGTGCATGCTGATCCGCACCCAGGAAATTTTCTAATTTCAAAAGATGAGAAGTTAGTTGCATTAGATTTTGGTTGTATTAAAGTAGTTCCAGAGGAATTTTACATTCCGTATTTTGAATTGGCAAAAAAAGAAAGCTTAGAAAATCCGGCATATTTTAAACAAAGATTATATGAATTAGAAGTTCTAAAACCAGAAGATACTAAAGAAGAACAAGCATTTTTCTATGAAATGTTTCACGAATTATTAAGTATTTTCACTGAACCACTTCATTCGGAAATATTTGATTTTTCAGATGCTACATTTTTTGGAAGAATTGCTGATTTGGGAGAGCGCTATTCTAAAAACACAGAATTGCGAAAAATGAATGGAAACAGAGGTTCTCAGCATTTTATTTATATAAACCGAACCTTCTTTGGTTTGTATAATTTAATGCACGATTTAAAAGCTAAAGATATAAAAATTAATAATTTTAATTAGTAGTAAAATGCTTTTTAACACCACTTATAAAGATGATAAAATTAGTAATAGAATTAGTGAAATTACTGGCAAGCCTTATAATTTCGTTCAAAGCATAAAATTAGGCGGAACTGGTTCACATCGTATGATAATAAGCGAAGCAAGTAAACATTTTGAACACTGTTTAAATCAAGTTGCTGATACGCAATATTGTAATTTAGAACTTAGACCAAATGGTGTTTTGTTACATATTAATAAGGGTTTGGCTAACTACACTTGGGCGATACCCTATTACCAACTGGTGATTTATAAAAGTAAAACCTTAAGCATTCATGCCAATGGTATGTTTGTCAAAATAAAATTGGATAAGAATTTTCAAAGGAATTACAAATTCTTCAACCGATTAGAAAATATAAAATTGGCACAAACAGAGGCGCACAATTTTATCCATTAATTTTTAGTTTAGTTTGTTTATAATTGGTTAAACGAAAAACTCCTAAGCGGTTAACTTAGGAGTTTTTTATATATAAACTAAAATGTTCTAATTAAGACAAAGCCGCTTTTACTTGGTCAGCTGCTTCTTGGAATTGAACAGCAGATAAAATTGGCATTCCTGAATTATCGATTAAATCTTTAGCGATTTCAGCATTTGTTCCTTGTAAACGCACAATGATTGGCACTTTAATAGCGTCACCCATGTTTTTGTAAGCATCAACAACACCCTGAGCAACACGGTCACAACGAACGATTCCACCAAAAATGTTAATTAAAATAGCTTTTACATTAGGATCTTTTAAGATAATACGGAAAGCAGTTTCTACACGTTTTGCATCAGCAGTTCCACCTACGTCTAAGAAGTTTGCAGGTTCAAAACCAGCGTACTTAATTAAATCCATAGTTGCCATTGCTAAACCAGCACCGTTAACCATACAACCTACAGTTCCATCTAAATCAACGTAGTTTAATCCTACTTCTTTAGCTTCAACTTCGATTGGGTTTTCCTCACGGATATCACGCATTTCAGCTAAATCTTTGTGACGGAATAAAGCGTTGTCATCTAAATCTACTTTAGCATCAACTGCAATAATTTTATTATCTGAAGTTTTTAAAACTGGATTAATTTCAAACATGGAAGCATCTGAACCTACGTAAGCTTTGTATAATGCGTCAACGAATTTCAACATTTCTTTAAAAGCATCACCTGAAAGTCCTAAGTTGAAAGCAATTCTTCTTGCTTGGAAACCTTGTAAACCAACAGCTGGGTCAATTTCTTCAGTAAAAATTAAATGTGGCGTGTGTTCAGCAACTTCTTCAATATCCATTCCACCTTCAGTAGAATACATAATCATGTTACGACCAGCACCTCTATTTAACAAAACAGACATATAAAACTCTTTCGTTTCACTTTCACCTGGATAGTAAACATCTTCTGCTACTAACACTTTATGAACTCTTTTTCCTTGTGGAGGAGTTTGAGGTGTAATTAAGTCCATTCCAATAATTTGACCAGCAATTTCAGCTACTTGATCTAAATTCTTAGCTAATTTAACGCCACCGCCTTTTCCACGACCACCTGCGTGAATTTGAGCTTTGATTACATGCCAACCAGTTCCTGTTTCAGAAGTTAATTGTTTTGCTTTTGCTACTGCTTCTTCAGCATTATTAGCAACATAACCACGTTGAACGCGAACGCCGTAACTAGCTAATATTTCTTTACCTTGATATTCGTGTAAGTTCATAATTTGATACGTTTTTCTTTTTTTAAAAGTGCCACAAAAATAACAAACATATTTTGAAAACTACTATTTTTTTTCATTTAATTTGGCTATTTGGTATACATAGCTTTGTTTTTTAGTTCGATTAAAATTGGCGTTTTGTTATTTAAATAACATTTTGTTACTTTTTGTTATATTCTGTTAATTATTTGGTTATGCATGAATCCCAATGTTTCTTTGCAAAAAATTTTAAAAAATGAATACTGAAAATTTAAACACTGCTGCTGCACAATTTGGATTGCCTTTATATGTGTACCATTCTGAAAAAATTGAGAGTCAATACAACCGTTTAACTCAAGCGTTTGCCAAGGTTCCACGTTTTAAGATTCATTATGCGGTTAAAGCATTGTCAAATGTTAGTATTTTAAAAATCATAAAGAATTTAGGCGGTGGTTTAGATACGGTTTCTATTGAAGAAGTTCAACTAGGATTGTATGCTGGTTTTGCTCCAAGCGAAATTATTTATACACCTAATGGCGTTTCGATGGAAGAAATTGAACAAGTAGCTGCCATGGGCGTTCAAATCAATATTGACAATCTGTCGATTTTAGAGCAATTTGGTACTAAGCATCCTACTATTCCGGTTTGTATTCGTATTAATCCTCATGTTATGGCTGGTGGAAACGCTAATATTTCTGTGGGACATATTGATAGTAAATTTGGAATTTCTATTCACCAATTGCCTCATATTTTGAGAATTGTGGAAAATACCAAAATGCACATCAACGGTATTCACATGCATACCGGTTCGGATATTTTGGATGTAGAAGTATTTTTATATGCTGCTGAAATCTTATTTGATACAGCCAAAAACTTCAAAGAATTAGATTTTATTGACTTTGGAAGCGGATTTAAAGTTCCGTACAAAGCAGGTGATATTGAAACGGATGTAGAAGAATTTGGTAAAAAATTAACCAAAAGATTTCTAGCCTTCGAAAAAGAATACGGTCGCGAATTGACGTTAGCGTTTGAGCCTGGAAAATTTCTAGTAAGTGAAGCTGGATATTTCCTAACGAAAGTCAATGTGGTAAAACAAACGACTTCAACTGTTTTTGCTGGAGTAGATAGTGGATTTAATCATTTGATACGTCCGATGTTATATGGAGCCCAACATCACATCGAAAACATTTCTAACCCCAATGGAAAAGAACGTTTTTACTCGGTTGTGGGCTACATCTGTGAAACCGACACCTTTGCTTCCAACCGAAGAATTACAGAAATTACAGAAGGTGATATTTTATGTTTCAAAAATGCGGGAGCCTATTGTTTTTCAATGGCGTCTAACTACAATTCGAGAGTAAAACCAGCCGAAGTAATTTGGCATAACGGCGAAGCGCATTTAATTAGACAAAGAGAAACCTTTGAAGATATTTTGAAAAATCAGGTGATTCCTTCTACTATTGAAGAACCCGTTTTAGTTTAGAGCAACAGATAGACTTATTACCTTTTATTAATATGCAAAAACTCCAATAAAAAACAGAACATGCTTGAAAAACAACAGCACTTTTCATACAAAAACTTAACCTTAATCTCATCAATTATGAAAACATTTGAAATTTTATTAGCTGAGGATAATGAAGGGGACATTGTTCTTACTATTGAATCATTAGAAGATAGTAAACTAATAAAAAATATAAATGTTGTTAAAAACGGAAAAGATGCTGTTGATTTTATTATGAAAGAAGGAAATTACGTAATGGCTAATCGTCCTGATTTGATTTTATTAGACGTAAATCTTCCATTAAAAAATGGTTATGAAGTACTAAAAATAATTAAAAATAACGAAAAAACTAAACAAATCCCTGTAATAATGCTAACAACCTCTTCATCCGAAGAAGATATTAATTTATCAATTAGCAATCATGCAAATGCATTTATAACTAAACCCATTGAACCAGAAAATTACTCCAATATTAGAACAAAAGTTGAAAATTTCCTTCTTAAAATAAATTCAGTTAAAATCAATAAAAAAAGCTAATCTGCTTTCTGACAATTGAACCAAAAAAATGTATTTCCTAACTGTGGATATTTTCTAAAAGTTACGAATTCCATATTATCTAATTACTTCTTCCAAAACCTCAGCATCGGTTGCATTTGGTAATGTGGTTTTTAATTGAAATGCTAATGTTGGTGCTATTTGAGTAATTTCTTTTTTAGCATAAGAAGCTCCTTTTGGGATTTTCCAACCAAAGAAAATTAGCGGCACATGCGTATCATACGTATAAGACGTTCCGTGTGAAGTACCAACAGCTGAATATTCAATATAACCAGGTTTATACGTAAAAACCAATTCTCCATTTTGAACCGGATCATATCCTTTGGAAATAAAATTCAAATACGTATCAGTTGTTGAGCCTACCAAAATTTCTTCTTCTGTATAAACGCGTTTTACCGCTTTTTGTTGGTACAAATAGTTTTTAAAATCTTGCTTTACTTGGTTCAAATCAATACCATTTGCTGTTAATAATGGTTTATTGAAAAACAAATTGAAATTGGAATAATCCAACAACACGTCAATACCATACATTTTCTCTGAAAAACGTCTTAAATCATTTTCGAAGTTTTTTCTATTGATGTTATCTACATCATAACGGCTGTCTTTTAAATGTTTGACATTCTCTGCTCCTCCGTGATCAGCTGTTAGGAAAACCAAATAATTTCCTTTTCCAATTTTCTTATCCAAATACGTTAAAAAATCAGCAATAGTTTCATCCAAACGCAAATAGGTATCTTGAATTTCAACCGAACGTGGTCCCATTGTATGTCCAATATAATCAGTTGAAGAGAAACTTACTGCTAGAAAATCGGTAATGTTGTCGACCCCTAAATTCTCGTTTTCAATGGTTCTTTTGGCAAAATCGGCCAACAAATTATTTCCATACGGACTTGAACGCAACACGCCAGCATCGTTATTTTCATACATTTCCTTCATGTTATAAGGGAAAAATGGCGTTTTCTTGAACAATTTTCCTTCGTAGGGATTGTTATCGCTTAAACTTTCGTTGTAGGTTGCTTTAGGTTTTAGTAAATCCCAACCTTTTTCTAAGTAGGTCAAATAGTTTTTTTCGTTGTTGAATTGTGTTACCCAATCTGGTAATTTTTCACCGTAATACGTACTTGAAATAAAAGCACCAGTTTTACTGTACCAAAATGCCCAATCCGCAAAATGTCCAGCTGGCAAAATGGCACCTCTATCTTTGATACTAATTCCAATGACTTTCCCTTTGAAGTTGGTTGCCAATTTTAATTCATCAGTAATGGTAGTACTTTGCAAATTTCTTGGCGACATCATGCCTTCTTTTTCCGTGCCATCGCCTATGGTTTTTACTTGTTCGTCATCGGTACAATACAATTCTTTTCCTGTGGCTTTGTTGAACCATTCGTTTCCCACAATACCATGAACCGCAGGAACGGCTCCAGTGTAAATCGTAGCATGACCAGGCGCAGTGTATGTTGGCATGTAGTTGTAATGCATGTTATGATAAGTAAAACCTTCTTGCATTAAGCGTTTGAAACCATTAGCCGAAAAATCATCTGAAAAACGGTATAAATATTCCATTTTCATTTGATCTACCACGATACCAACAACTAATTTGGGTTTATCTTGTGCTGAACTTTCTAAAATTAATAAGGAAATCAGGCAAAAAAGTATCTTTTTCATTTCGAATTGTATTTATCACAAAAATACAGTTTTGAATTGGAAATGATGTTAAGGGAAGATGAAAAAGCAAAATTTAAAAATAATGAAGTAAATAAAATTTAAATGAACCATTTTAAAGATGTTTAGTTTAAAAAACTTTCATTTTTAAACCACATAGAAACATAGAAAAAAGAGATTAGAATAGTCAAAATTATTTGTTGCACATAGCTATGTTTTCTAAACCTGAGTATTACGTCTCTGAAAATTTATAAGCTATGTTTCTATGTGGTTTAAGATAAAAAACTAATTTCTAAGTAATAATTGAAAGCTCAATGAAATCTTTTCATTTTTCTGCCATTCGTTGTTTACATTATACCAAGTATCTACAAACTCTTTAACAGTGATTGCATCTAAAGAAGGTTCGTAAAAAAACCAATTCGGGTCATATTCTGAAAATTTTTTATTTTGATCTAAGAATAAATAATTAACCATAACAAATATTCCATTTTCAGGAAATTCAATATTAAACTTACTTAAATCAACTTCACTTGTATGACTTCCTTTTTTGAGTTTACAAATTATAGTTTCATTATTTATAATCTCATTTGGCACTCCATCTTCTGAAACGGAATACAATAAAACCGAAACAATACGATTATTTTCTGAGGAAAAAGCTTTAAATCTAAATTTGTCTATGATTAAATTCGATTTAGAATTGTCTTGAAAAAATTTTCCAATCCTAGAAATTTCTTTGTCTTTTGTGGCTACAATTCCAACATTACCGCTTTTGAGCTTACCTAATGTTTCTTTAATAACTTTTTTTCTTTTTAAATTCAGAGTTACTTCTTCTAAAGTAATTAATTTTTCTTTTAGAAAAATTGTGTTATTTTTAATGACTTTAGCTTCATAAAGTGTATTAAATCCCGTGGCTTCAACCTTAAAAGTAGAATTTAAATTTGACTCATTTACATAAAAAACACCTAATGAATCTGTTGTAGCATAAACTTTGTTTGATAACCAAATAGTTGCATAAGAAATTGGCAAATTGGAATCCTCACTTAAAACATTAACTTGAATTTGTCCTCTTGTAAAAGAAAACAACATTAGAAATAGAGATAAGAAAACAAACTTCATAAGAGGAATTTTGTAAAGATTAAGTCTTCTACTCCATCTCCAAAATATCATACGCAAAAGTAAAATCCTTATGATACACGTATAATTGCGCTTTTTTAACGTCTAAGCGCAAAATGATAGCAATTTTCACTGCAATTCCTTCATGATTTCTACAGATGAACGAATTGATTTCATCTACTTTGGTTACTTCTTTTGGTAAGTATTCCAAAATTTTATAGTGCTGAATTTCCGAAGAATAAATTACAATTTTATCTTTATCGTAGTCCAATGAAATGATTATTTCTGTTGGTGTTGGTTTTGACCATTTAGCCGATTTTCCTTTTGTACCTTGTTGTAAAACCGAAACACTGGTAGTTTTAAAACGAAATTGTTGGGCATAAGTAGTTGCTCCAAAAAGGAAAAAAAGGATTAAGATGTATTTAAATATTTTCATAAATGTAAAATTAAAATTCAAATGTAATCATTTCTTGTTTCGCTTGATTGAATTCCTGAATCACATTTTCCATAATGTTTTGAACCGGTAAAATATCGTGAATGATACCTGCTATTTGACCAATTTCCAATTCACCTTCTACTAAATCGCCTTCAAACATGCCTCTTTTGGCTCTACGCTTTCCTAGTAAATTCTCTAAATCTTCTTTCGAAGGACATTTGGCATACAATTCTTGAACGTCGTTGTAGAATTTATTTTTAATCAATCGTACTGGTGCTAATTCTTTCAATGTTAATTGGGTATCACCTTCTTTGGTTGCTACAATTGTTTTCTTAAAATTATCATGTGCCGAACTTTCCGTTGAAGCAGCAAAACGACTTCCCATTTGAACGCCATCGGCTCCCAAACACATTGCGGCTAACATTCCTCTACCAGAAGCAATTCCTCCAGCGGCGATTAATGGAATGGTAACTTGCTCTTTTACCATTGGAATTAATGTTAACGTAGTGGTTTCATCTCTTCCATTGTGTCCGCCAGCTTCAAAACCTTCTGCTACTACAGCATCAACTCCTGCTTCTTGTGCTTTTAAGGCAAATTTTGTGCTACTTACTACATGTACAACAGTTATGCCATTTTCTTTTAAAAACGGTGTCCAAGTTTTTGGATTTCCTGCTGAAGTGAAGACAATTTTTACACCTTCTTCCTTCACAATTTGCATGATTTCTTCAATATTGGGATACAACATTGGAATATTTACACCAAAAGGCTTATCAGTAGCTTTTTTGCATTTTTGAATATGTTCACGCAATACTTCTGGATACATAGAACCCGCACCAATTAAACCAAGTCCGCCTGCATTACTTACGGCACTTGCTAATTTATAACCGCTATTCCAAATCATTCCGCCTTGGATAATGGGATATTGTATGTTGAAAAGTTGGGTAATTCTGTTCATTCTAATTCTGTTTTAAGCTTGGGCAAGTTACTATTTATTGGCTAAAATTGGAAGAAAATTTAAGTTAAAGTGAAATACAAAAATGCGGCATACGCTACTAAAAGTAAAATTCCTTCTTTAAAAAACAAACTACCTCGTTTGGGTAAAATAACCAATGGCATCAAAAGCAAAGCAAAACCTAACATCCAATAAATGTCTTGTGAAAGCATTTTTTCGTCAATATTTTCTATTGGTTTTATAATAGCTGTAATTCCTAAAACACACAGTATATTAAAAATGTTAGATCCAATAATATTACCAATGGAAATATCCGCTTCTTTTTTAATCGCTGCAATAATAGAAGATGCTAATTCTGGAATACTAGTACCAATAGAAACTACAGTTACCGCAATAATTCGCTCGCTTACACCAAAACTTTCAGCTAAATTTACAGCACCTTTTACTAATAATTCCGAACCTGCCCAAAGTGCAAATCCACCTAAAAACATGAAAAGAATAATTAAATGGTTGGGCAATATTTTTTCAGTTCCTGAAGGCAATTCCGTTGTTATTTGTTTGTTTTTCTTAATGATATAAACTATGAAAAAAATCAAGATAAGTAAAAAGATAACTCCTTCGCTTCTACTAATATCATTATTGAGTAGCAAAAAACCAAATAGTAAAAACGAAGCCAGTATTTTCATTGGCCAATCTGTAATATAGAAACTTCGCTCAACGTTAACCGCATTAATCAATAAAACGGCTCCCAAAACCAAACCTATATTTGCAATGTTTGACCCTACCACATTTCCAAGAGCAATATCTGAAAATCCATCTAAAGCCGATTTCACGCTAATGATTAATTCTGGAGCTGATGTGGCAAATGACACTACGGTTAAACCAATAACAATTTTAGAAATATTGAGTTTTAGAGACAAACCAACAGCTGATTTCAATAACCAATTTCCTCCTAAAACCAATAATGCTAAACCTAAAACAATAAATAGTACATCCATAAAATTATGTGATTACGCCACTTCCTAAAATTTCATCGTCTTTATGCCAAGCTACAAATTGACCTTCTGTTATGGCAGATTGAGGCTCGTTGAAAACTACATACATTCCAGTTTCAAATTGGTGCAAAGTCGCTTTTTGCAACGGTTGGCGGTAGCGAATTCTAGCCATTACTCCCATTTTTTCTCCCACTTTTAAAGCTAAATCTTCTCTAATCCAATGCACTTCATCGTTTTTGATGAATAATGCTTTTTTGAAAAGTCCGGGATGATTGTTTCCTTGACCGGTGTAAATGATGTTTTTATCCACATCAGTTTCTATAACGAATAACGCTTCTTTGGTTCCACCAACATTCAAGCCTTTTCTTTGTCCTTTAGTGAAATAATGAGCGCCTTGGTGTTTGCCAACGACTTTACCAGGAACTTGTAAATAATTAATTCTTCTGGCTTCGTGTGCAAAAGCTTCTTCTTCAGACGAAAAATTTGGTTTTTCTTCCGAATAAATTGGTGCATCGGCTGGAATTTCAACTATAATTCCTTCCTTTGGTTGTAATTTTTGTTGGAGAAATTCAGGTAAACGCACTTTTCCAATGAAACATAAACCTTGCGAATCTTTCTTTTCAGCTGTGATTAAATCTAATTGGGAAGCAATTTCACGAACTTCAGGTTTGGTTAATTCACCAATTGGGAATAAAGCTTTAGCTAATTGCTCTTGTGACAATTGGCATAAGAAATACGATTGGTCTTTATTTCCGTCTTTACCGGCTAATAATTGGTAAATTTCTTTTCCGTTTTCTTCGATGATTCCTCTTCTGCAATAATGTCCGGTTGCTACATAATCCGCTCCTAATGAAAGAGCAATTTTCATAAAAACATCAAATTTTATCTCACGATTACATAATACGTCAGGATTGGGAGTTCGTCCTTGTTCGTATTCGTGAAACATATAATCAACGATTTTCTCTTTGTATTGTTCGGATAAATCAACCGTTTGGAAAGGTATTCCTAATTTTTCTGCAACCAAAAGTGCATCGTTACTATCTTCTAACCACGGACATTCATTGGAAATAGTTACCGAGTCATCGTGCCAATTTTTCATAAATAAGCCAATGACTTCGTAACCTTGTTCTTTTAATAAATAGGCTGCTACACTGGAATCAACTCCACCTGATAAACCAACTACTACTCTTTTCATTGATTTTATTTATTTTTTTTCGTGTTTTGTTTTAGGTTCTGATGGAATTAATTTTCCGTCTTCAGATTTTTCAATTTTAAATGTTTTTCTGGTAAAACGCGTTACTTTCTCTTTAGAAACTAATTTTCCGTTTTCATAGATTTCCCAATAACCTACTTTTCTACCATTTTTATATTCGCCTTTGAAAACAATATTTTTATCTCCGTCATAATAAATAACTTCTCCATGTAAATCGCCTTCTTTATAACCCGATTCTTCTAATAGATTTCCGTTTTCGGCATATTTTTTATAAGAACCCTCTAATTTTCCGTTGGCATAATTGGAAACTTCTGCTAAAGTTCCATTTTTATAAAATACCTTTTTTGTACCATGTAGTTTTCCTTTTTTATAATTTTCAATAGACATAATGTCTTTACTTTGGAAATGATAATACTTCCACTCGCCTTCTGGTAGTCTATTCAAAAGTACGCCTTCACTCACTTTATTTCCTTTTTGATCAAAAAAAGTGGTGTAACAAGAACCATCTCCTTTTGAAAAATCTCTTGTGGCAATTACAGTTCCTGCTTTGGTATCATCAAAATACTTAAAAACTCCAGTTTCTTTTCCATCTTTAAAAAAACCTTCATAACGTGGTCGTTTCGATTTCTCATGAATTCCTTTCCACAATCCTTCTCGATTCCCTTTTGAATTCAACTGATTGATTTCCTGAGCATTTGAAACAAATACTACACTTAAAAAAAGGATTAAAAACTTAATTTTTAACATTTGTCTATTGATTTATAGGTTAAAAGCTATTTTTATTATTACTTGATTAAACAAAACTCTTTATAAAGTTAAACTTTTATATTTCTATTAAATTTAGCTATAAATAATTTTATTATTTGTTTAATGTTTTTTTAAATTTGCTTGAACAAAAAAATTAACTGTTATGAAAAACTTTGCAAAATTAATCAAATTAACGTTACTAGTGGCAACTTCTACTGTAATGTTTTCGTGTTCGGATGATGACAATGTAACACCAGAGAGCAATACTATTGCTGCTATTGCATCAAGAAATCCAAACTTTACTACATTAGTTGCTGCACTTGACCGAGCAGGTTTAGTACAAACATTAGACCAAAATGGTCCGTTTACCGTATTTGCTCCAACAAATGCTGCTTTTAATGACTTTTTAGCAGATAACGGCTTTACTTCTTTAAACGACATTCCTGTTGATGTACTAAGAGAAGTTTTATTAAATCATGTTGTTAACGGTACTAACCTATCAACTAGTTTATCTACTGGTTATGTAAAAACATTAGGTAAAGGTAGTGCTTCTGATTCAAACACATTGAGTATGTTTATCAACACAACTAGCGGTGTTCGCTTAAATGGTGTTGCAAGTGTTACTACAGCAGATATAGTCGCTTCAAACGGAGTAATCCACGTTGTTGATGCTGTGATTGGCTTACCAACAGTTGTTACACATGCAGCCGCAAATCCAGGTTTTAGTACTTTAGTTAGTTTACTTACACAACAAAATCTTGTTTCAACCTTAGATGGTACAGCAAGTTCACCATTTACCGTTTTTGCCCCAAACAATGACGCATTCACTACATTTGAAACTCAAAACCCAGGTGTGCTTGCAGGTTTAACTTCAGCTCAAGTTACAGCTGTTTTAACCTACCATGTTGTTGCTGGTGCTAATGTATTATCTACTGGAATACCTACAACTCCAATAACAACTTTCGAAACTGGTACTTTCACAATTGCTGGGACTACAATTACAGATGAAAGTGATAGACAAACTGGCATAATTGCTACTGATGTACAAGCTTCAAATGGTGTAATTCATGTTGTAAATAATGTTTTATTACCCGCATTTGATTAAACTTTAAAATATAAAAATTGCTATGAAAAGTAAGAAGCATCGAGAAATCGGTGCTTTTTATTTTCCCCCTAATGCAATGGCTCTTTCATTAGCAGCTTTTAAAGCAGTATCAATAATTGATTTCATATTCCAATTACTAAATACTTCCAATGCAGCTTCTGTTGTTCCTCCTTTGGAAGCTACTTTTTCAATCCATTCTTCATTCCCAATTTTACTTCTTTTTTGCAATTGTACAGAACCAGCAAATGTTTGATTTACCAAAAACTCTGCTTCAGAAGGTGAAAAACCCAATTGAATTGCCGATTCAATCATAGCCTGCATGAAATAAAACACGTAAGCAGGTCCGCTTCCTGAAATGGCTGTTGCCGCATTCAACATCGTTTCTTTTTCCACATAAATGGATTTTCCTGTAGTATTGATAAGATTTTGGACAATGAATAATTCCTTTCTATCAACGGCTTGAGAAGCACAAAAAACGGTCATTCCTTCGCCAATTTGTGTTGGGATATTAGGCATAGAACGCACAATTTTAGTAATACTTAATTGCTCTTCAATTGTAGCTATAGAAATTCCTGCCATTACAGACAAAACAATGTGTTCAGATGAAAGAAAAGGTTGAATTGTTTCAGCTAACTCGAAAAAATCTTGAGGTTTAACCGCAATTATAATAATATCTGATTCAAAAAATGTGGCATTGGGAACTATAAAATAATTCTCTTTTGGAATACCAAAAACTTTCTTCTTTTCCACTTCAGTTTTGTTGAGAACAAAAACACTATCTGCTTGTACAAAACCTGAATTTAAAAAACTATTGGCATAGGTTTGCCCCATGTTGCCAAAACCAATGATTGAAATCTTCATATATACTAAAAAGAAACCCCAACTTATGCAGATGGGGTTTACTATATAATTATTAAAAAAATTATTTTTTCTTTTGTTGCGCTTTTTGAGCTTCTGCTTGCTCCATCATTTCACGCATTTTTCTTTGGAATTTACTTTCCTTCTTGGGGTTTGATTTATTCGATTCAATTTTAGCTAAAATCTTATCTTCTTTAACGATATATTTTTTAATAACTAACATAATACCAATAGTAATTAAGTTAGACACAAAATAATACAAACTCAAACCTGAAGCGTAATTATTAAAGAAAAACAACATCATGATTGGAGAAATATAAATCATCACTTTCATGATTTTCCCCATATCTGGCATTCCTTCTTGTGGTGGCGTGCTCATAGCTTGGTCACCCGTTGTCATTTTCATATAGAAGAAAATAGCAACAGAAGCCAAAATTGGGAATAAACTTACGTGATCACCATAAAATGGAATCGTAAATGGCAATTGGTAAATGTTATCATACGAAGATAAATCATCTGCCCATAAAAATGATTTTTGACGTAAATCAAACACCGATGGAAAGAATTGGAACAAAGCATAGAAAATTGGAATTTGCATTACCGCTGGAATACATCCTGCCATAGGATTTACGCCTGCTGTTGAATACAACTTCATAGTTTCTTGTTGTTTCTTCATTGGGTTGTCTTTGTACTTTTCGTTCAATGCTGCAATTTCTGGTCGTAAAACCTTCATCTTAGCTTGTGACAAATACGACTTATACGTAATTGGCGACATCACAATACGAACCAAAATTGTAAATACGATAATAGCAATTCCGTAAGGTAAAAATCCTGAGATAAAACCGAAAACAGGAATAAAAATAAAACGGTTTATCCAACCGAAAATTCCCCAACCTAAAGGAAGAATATCGTCTAAATTACGGTTGTAATCGTTAAGAACTTTATATTTTGTTGGTCCATAATACCAATTCATGCTGTAATCTAACTCTCCATTTTTAAATTCCAATGGAATAAAAGCAGCCATATTTTTGGTATACAACGTATCAACAGTTTCATCTTTAACTAAGTTTTCTGATTTTAAACTTACCGTTTTGAATGGCGTATCTGTCAATAAAATAGAAACAAAGAAAAATTGGTGATAAGCGATATAAGTTGCGTTTTCTAAAACCTCATCATCTTCGCCATTAACACTTAAATAATCTGTTTTTCCGTCTTTGTGTTCAAAATGAATATCGGTGTAACGGTTTTCGTAAACCACACTTTTTTCATTTCTAAAAGTTTTCATTTGCCAATCTAAACCAACTGGTTTTTCGCTATTCACAACTGAATTTAATCCTTGCGAACGAATAGCAAAATCCAACATGTATTCGTTTGGTTTCATAACATAGCGGTATTCCAAAAATTGGTTGTCGCTTGCTTTCAAACGCATGGTTAATACTTGATTCTCACCTTCTTTGGTTAAAGTTGGTTCAAAATACAAGTCTTTGGTTTCCAAAGTTCTATTGTCTTTCGTATTTAAAGTCAGGTTGAACTTAGCATTGTTATCTTTAATTAGTTCGATGGTTTCACCAGATCCTTTTTTGAATTGCTCAAAATCATTTACAATTGCCGAAACAATATAACCACCTTTATTAGCAATTTTTAAAGTTAATAAACCGTTGTTTAATTCAGTAACCTCATTTGTTGCTGATGGTAAAGAAGCTGAGTAAGCAAAAGAACCCAATTGCGCTTGTAACGCATTTTGTTTCAATGAATCTACAGCTACAATTTCAGTTGGAGATGAAGGTGCTACAATTTTTGCAGGTTCTTCTTCTTTGGCTTTTTCTACTTGTTCTTTTTTGGCTTTTTCGGCTTCTAATTCTTCTGGAGTTGGTGCATTGGAATACAACATCCAAATTAATAATCCTGAGATTAATACAAATCCAATAATCGAATTAAGGTCTAATTTTTTTTCTTCCATCTAAAATAGTGTTCAGTGTTCAGTTTTAAGTATTCAGTACTTTGTGAACGGTTTATTTATTCTTGTGTTGTACGGCTGCGGCAACAAAACTCACAAAAAGTGGGTGCGGATTAGCAACTGTACTTTTATATTCAGGATGGTATTGCACGCCGATAAAGAAAGGATGTGTAGGAATTTCAACAATTTCTACCAACTTCGTATCTGGATTTACTCCAGAAGCTACTAATCCTGCTTTTTCTAATTCGTTTAAATACGCACCATTGAATTCGTAACGGTGACGGTGGCGCTCCATAATCTCTGTTTTACCATAGATTTTTTGTGCCAACGTATTTTCTTTTATACTACATTTCCATGCGCCTAAACGCATAGTTCCTCCTTTGTTTTCAATGTTTTTTTGCTCTTCCATTAAATTAATTACTGGATGAGTTGTATTTTCATTCATTTCGGTTGAATTCGCATCAGTATAACCTAAAACATTACGCGAATATTCAATTACAGCCATTTGCATTCCCAAACAAATTCCGAAAAACGGAATGTTATTTTCTCTTGCATAACGAACGGTGTCGATTTTACCTTCAATTCCACGACCGCCAAAACCTGGTGCAACAAGTATACCATCTAAATCTTTTAACTGACTTGCTGCCGAATTGGCATCTAAATATTCAGAATGAATTGAAATGACATTCACTTTTGTCTCATTTGCCGCTCCAGCATGAATAAACGCTTCTAAAATCGATTTGTAAGAATCTTGTAATTCCACATATTTTCCAACCAAACCTATGTTTACTTCATGTTTTGGATTTTTCAATCTGAATAAGAACTCGTTCCAGTTGGTTAAATCTGGTGTATTTTTTTCTGGTAAATCTAATTTTTTCAACGCTACTCTATCCAATCCTTCTTCCAACATTAAATTGGGAACTTCATAAATAGTGGAAGCATCAATAGATTGAATTACCGCTTCTTTTTTCACATTACAGAATAACGCTAATTTCTGACGTAAATCTTGCGAAATTTCATGTTCAGTTCTACAAACTAAAATATCAGCTTTGATTCCGCTTTCCATTAAGGTTTTTACTGAATGTTGGGTTGGTTTCGTTTTTAATTCTCCGGCAGCAGCCAAATATGGCACTAACGTTAAATGAATTACGATTCCGTTATTTTCACCTAATTCCCAAATCAATTGTCTAACGGATTCGATATAAGGTAATGATTCAATATCTCCAACAGTTCCACCAATCTCAGTAATTACAATATCAAAATCACCCGATTTTCCAAGTAACTGCATGCGTTCCTTGATTTCGTTTGTGATATGAGGCACTACCTGAACCGTTTTTCCTAAAAATTCTCCTCTACGCTCTTTTTCAATAACCGAAAGATAGACTCTTCCTGTAGTTACGTTGTTCGCTTGAGAAGTAGGAACGTTTAAAAAACGCTCATAGTGACCTAAATCCAAATCGGTTTCTGCTCCATCGTCTGTTACATAACACTCGCCGTGTTCGTAAGGATTTAATGTTCCTGGATCTACGTTGATGTATGGATCAAACTTTTGAATGGTTGTTCGGTATCCTCTGGCTTGCAATAATTTGGCTAACGAAGCTGCGATAATTCCTTTTCCTAAAGAAGAAGTCACACCTCCGGTAACAAAAATGTACTTAGTTTGGTTCATTGTGTTGTTGTTGTGTTGTTGTTGCGATAAATATGATTTATCTGTAATAAAATCGTGCAAAGATAGGTTTTAAAATTAGAATTCAGAAATTAGAATTTAGAAATTTTATACCGATTTACACAATGTTAATAAAGATGATTTTGTGTTTTTAAGAATTACTTTTTTGGAAAGTTTCTGCGGATGTTTCGAACCAGTTCTTCTAAGCCGTTTAACTTGAGTTCGTGAACCAATTTTAATTGTTCGCCTAATTGTCCTTTTGGGAAACCTTTATTGGCATACCAAACCACATAATACTCCGGAAGGTCGATTAAGTAATAGCCTTCGTATTTGCCAAATGGCATTTTGGTATGAGCAAGTTTGATTAGGAGTTCTTGGTTGGTCATTTTTTTTTTGAGAGGATAGAAATAAGATAAAAGAAGAAAGACTTTTTAAAACCGTCTATATTCTTTTATCTATTACTTCCAATTAAAAACAATTTCCTTTTTAATTTCCGGATGCAAACTATAGAAAACTGGGCAAGTCATTGCGGTTCTTTCTAGGATATTTTTTGTTTTCTCGTCGGGATTGATGGAGAAATTAAAAGTTACGTGAATTTCTGTGATTCTTCTTGGTTCTGTTCCCATAACCTTAGTTACTTCTGCTGTTGAACCTGAGAAATCTACGTCTAAATCGTGTGCTTTGATTCCCATTACGGTAAACATGCAACTGGCTAATCCGTTGGCAACGCTGTCGGTTGGAGAGAATGCTTCTCCTTTTCCGTTGTTGTCAAGTGGTGCATCAGAAATAATTTCTGAACCCGATTGTAAATGTATAGAAGAGGTACGTAAATCACCTAAATAAGTTACTTTGGAAGTTGCCATTATTGTACTTGTTTAATCGTTAAATCAGTATCGTAATATAATAAATATCCTGCTGTGTTTACATTTGCTCCGTTTTCATTGGTATAATCAAAACTACTTTCTACATGTTCGGTTCTGAACTTGGTTGTAGTGATAGTAAATCCGTCTTCTTGGCAAATGCGTAATAAGGTGTCGAATGTTACATCAAATCCTCTGTTTACAATTGAATTAGAAGAAACGCCATTTGCTTTTTTAAATTTACTCTCAAAAATAAAACCTTCTGGTGTATTTACTTCTTTTTTGGTAGAAGGAAACAACATGTTCAATTCGGTTAAATTCGTAATTGGAATTTCTTCAAAATCTAACGTATCATATAATTCCAATACCGCTAATTGCAAATCAAATTCAGATTTTAATTTTATCAAATGGTTGGTCACATTCAATACAAATCCTCTATTTTCTGAATCTAAAACCACGAAATTCTTCTGTCCTTTCACAAAAAGTGTTCGTAAATATTCGAAATCCAAACCGCCTTTTTCATTGTATGAAGCGAATTTTGCGTTTGGATAATTGGCACTGATATGATCTTTTGAACTGCCTTTTTTAGCACTTATAATAGCTATAACATTCCCATTATTTTTTTCAAAATGCGTAAATAACATTTGAGTAATATGTTTTTGCGAAGGCACAGAATAATACAAATTAGGCAACATTCTACCAACTTCTTTTGACAATGGCGAAATTACTGGCGTGTTGTATTTGGAAAGTAATTGTGCTGCCGTTTCAGTATGAGAAGTTTGAAAAGGACCAATTACAGCCGAAACCGTAGAAAAATCGTTTTTAGCAATCACAGACGCTACATTTGACGTGTTTTTGGTACTTTCAATATCTAAAATTTTCACGTTTACTGGTAATCCCAATACTTTTGCAGAATCAATTGCCATCATGGCTCCAGCGTAAAAATCTAGCGTCATGTTCAAAAACTTATTGGTTTTTAAAATTTCCGTTTGCGTTTTTGTGGAATCCGATTGGATTTTATTTAACCCAAATGGTAACAGCAATACCAAATCTTTAGTCTGGCTTTTATTCACCGATTTGGTTAAATCTGCCAAAGGTTTATTGGATAAAGTAAATCCGCTTGAAGTTACGCGCTTTGGTAATTTCAAAACCATTCCTTCTTTCAAACCCTCTTGTAATTCAGGATTCAATCGAATTAATTCGTCTTGAGAAAGATTCAATTCTTTGGAAAGTCCGAATAGCGTTTCTTGCGGTTTTACCGTATAAAAATTTTCTTGATCGTTAACTTTGGTCACTTCTTTTACAACGGCACGTTTGATGGTAAGAATTTCACCTTCACTTAGCGATTCTTTGATTTGCGGATTGGCTTTTTCTAATTCTTCAATCGTAATGTTGAATTTTTTTGCTATTCCGTATTTGGTTTCCTGTGGAAGCACTTTATAAGAAAAGGTTTCTGTCTTACTTTTTACAGCGGCTACTTCAACATAACCGGTTTCTTGAACCACTTCGTCTTTTCTAACGATAATTTCTTCTCCAATTTTTAGTCCGTTTTTGGCAATCGTTGGATTCCATTCTTTCAAATCAGCCACAGAAACCTCATACTTTTTAGCTAAACTAAATAAAGTTTCTTTTGGAGCCACAACATGCGTGGTAACTTCTTCTTTTACTTGCTTTGTTGCTGTTGATTTTTGAGGAAGTAACAATACTGTATTTTCTTGAATACCATTTTTAGCGTCTGGATTCAAACGATAAATATCAAAAGGCGTGATTTGGTATTGCTTAGCAATCGAAAACACGGTTTCTCCTTTTTTTACAGTATGTTTTCCATTGTTTTGTGCGGTTACAAAAAACGAACTCCACAAGGCGAAAACTAAAAATACAATCTTAACTAGTCTCATAAACTACAATTTTCAAAGTTTATTTCAATAACAATGCCAAATTCAACTATATACCACTTCTGCTTTGAGATTACTGCAATAAAACGCACTTTTTCCCTTTCTACTTCCCTATAAAAATAAACCATAGCTAAGGCTATGCTTTATTTTTCTAAGTTGTATAAAGAAAAAAATCATCCTTTTCTTTTACAATAATCACAAAGCAGAAGTGGTATTACAAATTTAAACAAGAAATTCGGAAAGTTGCCTTTGGCATTGAAATTTATTCTTTTATTATCTTATTCCCACTCAATAGTTGCTGGTGGTTTTGAGCTGATATCGTAAACAACTCGGTTCACACCACGAACGTTATTGATAATTTCATTGGAAATTTTCATTAAAAACTCATACGGTAAATGTACCCAATCTGCGGTCATTCCATCTGTTGATTCTACAGCGCGTAAAGCAACTACTTTTTCATAAGTACGCTCATCTCCCATTACTCCTACGCTATTTACTGGTAATAAAATAGCTCCTGCTTGCCAAACTTTATCGTACAAACCGTGTTCTTTTAATCCGTTGATGAAAACGGCGTCTACTTCTTGTAGAATAGCTACTTTTTCTGGTGTAATATCGCCTAAAATACGAATCGCTAATCCTGGTCCAGGAAACGGATGACGACCTAATAATTCATCATCAATTCCTAAAGTTCTTCCTACTCTACGAACCTCATCTTTAAATAACATTCGTAAAGGCTCTACCACTTGCAATTTCATGAAATCAGGTAATCCACCCACATTGTGATGCGATTTGATTGTTGCCGAAGGTCCGCCCGTAGCTGAAACCGATTCAATAACATCAGGATAAATAGTACCCTGACCTAACCATTTTACATCGGTTAATTGGTGTGCTTCATCATCAAAAACTTCGATAAAAGCTTTTCCAATAGCTTTACGTTTCGCTTCTGGATCATCCAATCCTGCTAATGCGTCATAAAAACGTTTGGAAGCGTCAACACCTTTTACATTTAATCCCATTCCTTTGTATTGGTCTAGTACATTTTGGAATTCATTTTTACGCAACAATCCGTTGTTTACGAAAATACAATATAAATTACTACCAATAGCTTTATGTAATAAAACCGCTGCTACTGTGGAATCTACTCCACCAGAAAGTCCTAAAACCACTTTATCGTTTCCAATTTTTTCTTTCAATTCCGCAACCACTTCTTCTACGAAGGCATTTGGTGTGAAATTTTGAGGCACTTGGGCAATTTTTACTAAGAAATTCTCCAACATCTGTTTTCCATCCACAGAATGATATACTTCTGGGTGAAATTGAATGGCGTAAGTTGTTTCGCCTTCGATTTTGTAGGCTGCATTTTCTACGTCTTTGGTACTAGCAATTTTAACTCCGTTTGTTGGTAATTGTTTGATTGAATCAGAATGACTCATCCAAACTTGGCTGTTTGGACTCACACCTTCCAAAAACACTTCGTTTTCTTTGATGTAAGACAAATTCGCTCTACCGTATTCTCTTGTGTTGGAAGCTGCTACTTCTCCACCTGAAAAATGCGCTAAATATTGCGCTCCGTAACAAACGGCTAACAATGGCATTTTCCCTCTAATTTGAGATAAATCAGGATGCAATGCTTCTTCTGAACGCACCGAACATGGACTTCCTCCTAAAATTACGGCTTTGTATGATGATAAATCTGCTGGAATTTTATCGAATGGAAAAATCTCGCAGAAAATGTTTAACTCTCTAACTCTTCGTGCAATTAATTGGGTGTATTGCGAACCGAAATCTAAAATTAATACGTTGTGTTGCATTTTATTGTTGTTGTGTTGTAAATTTTAATTTTATTAAAAACAGAAAGACAAGTCATGACTTGTCTCTACAGATTAATATTCAAACGTTCCGTATTCGGATGTAATTGTTAATTTCTTACTATCTGATTTCTCCACTCTTCCTACGATTTGTGCATCGATATTGAATGTTTTCGAAATTTCGATGATGTCTTGCGCTACTTCTGCAGGAACGTATATTTCCATGCGGTGACCACAATTGAATACTTGGTACATTTCTTTCCAATCGGTTTTGGATTGTTCTTGAATTAATTGGAACAATGGTGGTACTGGAAATAAATTATCTTTAATCACGTGAACGTTATCTACAAAGTGAAGCACTTTTGTTTGCGCACCACCACTGCAGTGTACCATTCCGTGAATTTGATTGGAATTGTATTTTGATAAAATGGTTTTGATAACTGGAGCGTATGTTCTCGTTGGAGAAAGCACTAATTTTCCAGCGTCAATTGGACTATTAGTTACTGCATCTGTCAATTTAGTTTGACCTGAATACACTAATTCATTGGGAACTGAAGCATCAAAACTTTCTGGATATTTTTCTGCTAAATATTTGGCAAAAACATCATGACGTGCCGATGTTAAACCGTTACTTCCCATTCCGCCATTATATTCTTTTTCGTAAGTAGCTTGACCAAAAGAAGCCAATCCTACAATAACATCACCCGCTTGAATGTTGGCATTATCAATTACATCAGCACGTTTCATTCGAGCTGTTACGGTTGAATCTACGATGATAGTTCGCACTAAATCGCCTACATCAGCCGTTTCTCCACCAGTAGAATGAATGGTAACGCCGTGATTTTTTAATTCTGAAATTAATTCTTCTGTTCCGTTGATAATAGCCGATATAACTTCACCTGGAATTAGATTTTTGTTTCTTCCAATGGTTGAGGAAAGTAGAATATTATCCGTTGCACCAACACATAATAAATCATCAATATTCATGATTAAGGCATCTTGAGCAATTCCTTTCCAAACTGAAATATCGCCTGTTTCTTTCCAATACATATAGGCTAAAGAAGACTTAGTTCCTGCGCCATCCGCATGCATAATGATGCAATATTGGTCGTCATTGGTTAAATAATCAGGGATGATTTTACAAAATGCTTGTGGAAATAAGCCTTTGTCGATGTTTTTGATAGCTTGGTGCACATCTTCTTTAGAAGCCGAAACTCCTCTTAAATTGTAGCGTTTGCTCGTATCAGAACTCATGAATGTAGTGTGTTGTTGTTGTGGCGCAAAGATAGTTCTAAAATTTAGAATTTAGAAGTTTGATTTTAGAATTTGTTAAATTTTTATTTGATAAATATCATTATCAACTTCCGAATCGTTATTTGGTGTTTGCACGTTCACTACTTTATTCAATGTGAAACATTCTTGATTTTGGGTTTCAATATCAAATTGCAATTCTATCGTCACAGCATCATCCGTTTCGGGATTATTTAGGATGATGAAAATGGTGTTTCCTTCTGCCAATGGTCGCAAAGGAACAATGTGAATCGAATTGGTATTGATCAAAAAATTAAACGGAACTTCTTGTTCGTCTTCTAAAAGTATGGAAATTTGATTCGCAGTAAATCTTTCGTTTTCAAAAACATTTTCATCGGTAGCTTCATCAACAAATGTTACAAACAGCGACGCTAATGGTGGCGCATCGGCATCACTACATTTATCAGAACAACTGAAATTCACAAACGTTACTACTGCTAATAAAAGGTAACCAAATTTTCTCATTTGTTTTATTTACTTAAAATTTCCATTTCCACTCTGCGATTCGCTGCGGCTTGTTCTTCATTCTCCTCTGGAATTGGATAAATAGGTTGCGTTACACCAAAACCTGTTACTGTTACTCTGCCCATAGGAATGCCATTATAAATTAAGAAACGACGGATTTGCTTGGCGCGTTCCAAAGATAAATTTCTTCTGTCTTTATCCACACAACAAATATGCCCTTGCAATTGAATTTTTAAATTGGGATTGTTTTGCATAACAAACAACAAGTCATACATAGCGCCTTGGGATTCTGGAACAGTTGCAAAGGTATTTTGGAAGAAATTAATATTTTTCAATATAATTTTGGTTCCCACTTTAGCACGAGCCACTTTTTCGTGCAAAGGCAAATCGTCTGTAATTTCCAAACCTTCTACATTTTCATCAGGTTGGATGCCTAGAATTTCATTTTCTCTTTGTAAATCCTTTTCTAAAATATAAAAAATCGTAGCGCGTCTGTTTTCCGCTTGATTGATGGATTGCATGAAGTTTTTACCGTAACTAATCGTTTTGAAATCTTCACGAATGGTTACTTTATCTTTAATTTGTTCGTATATAAAATCCACGCGTTTTTGAGCCAAAGTATCATTATAACCAACTGAACCTACTTCATCTGTAAAACCGTGAATAGCTACAATTTTAGAATTTCCATTGGCAGTAATCCACTCTTTTAAACGTTTGGATTGTGCAGGCGTTAACTGATGCTTATCGGTATCAAAGTATACAGAAAATTGCTCTTGCCCCACAACTGTTTGAAGAGTTAAAAAAAGTAATATAGAAAGTAAAACTCGCATCATGCTAATTTTTTTTTACGAAGTAACGATTTTTTGCTAAGGTACAAAAGATTAATTTTCTAAAATTAAAATTTCTACTCGGCGGTTTTGCAAAGATTCATATCCATTCTTTTCAGGAATCTTGAATTTTGGTTTTGATGACCCAAAACCTATGTATTTAATTCTTTCACTATCAATTTTTGATGAAACAAAATAATTCATAACGGATTCTGCTCTCAACGTAGATAAATCATAGTCATCTCTTTTAACACAACAAATATGCCCAATTACAATTATTTTCAATTGTTCATTATCTTGTAAAGCTTTTACCCATTTATCAAGTTGTAACTTTGAACTATATAATAAATTTGCAGAATTAAAATCGAAATGGATGTCTTTAAGCGTAAATAAAGTTCCTCGAGGAGCAGATTTTAACTGTTCTTCAAATGGTAAACCGTTTAAAAAGTCAATATCTTCTATTTCAACGATTTCAACTTCTTTTAATTGTTTTTTTACTAAATAATTGTTTATGATTCGATTCTCTAAAAACAATAATTCGCTTGGTAAAAAATAAATAGTTACTTTTCTATTCAGTTCATCTATATTAGAAATCAAATCTCTTTCACCCAAAGATATTGCTCTAAAATCTTCTCTAAATGTAATTTTATTTCCAATCTGTCCAATTACAAAATCAACTCTTTTTCTAGATAACGTATCATTGTAATTTGTTGTTCCTTTTTCATCTGTTGTTCCTAACAATGACAAAATTTTTGAGTTTTTATTGCTCTCGATCCAAGAAATTAATTTTGTCATTTCATTTTCCTTTAACTCAAATTTATCGGTATCAAAATAAACAGAAAATTGTTCTTGTCCAACAACAATATTTAGCATTAAAAAAAAGAGAAAAGAAAAGAAAACTCGCATAATGCTATTTTTTGAAGTAACGTTTTTTTTGCTAAAGTACAAAAGATTAATTTTCTAAAATTAAAATTTCTACTCGGCGGTTTTCATCACGTTCGGTATCGTTTTTCTCTGGAATTTTGTGAATGGGTTGTGTGTTTCCGAAACTTTTATATTGCAATCGCTCTTTGGCTACACCATTATCAATCAAATATTTATAAACGGCAAATGCACGAACTTTAGCAATATCTTCAGGATCATGACCGATATGACAACAAATATGACCTTGAATTTCAATTTTTAATTTTGGGTTATCCAATAACACTTGTAGTAATTCTTCCACAACTGGTCTGGATTTTGGCACAAAAACTCCCGAACGATTGTAAAAATACAAGTTTTTGAGCACCAATTTATCCCCAACTTTTAAATTTTGATACTGTGTTGGGAGTTCTTTTTTGACTTCCACTATCTCGATTTTCTCTAGAATTTCTGGAATTGCTGCTACATAATGAATCTCCACTTTTCGGTTTTGTTGTAAATCTAGATTTTGTGGAAACTTTTCTCCTTTTCCTTCCAATGGAATTGCGTTTGAAAACTTATTTTTCACCAAATCATACACAAATTGTGCCCTTTTTTCAGACAAAATCTGATTATAAGCATCACTAGCCCGATAATCACAAAAGCCAATGATTTTCTGAATAGTAATATTTTCTGTTTGAAGAAACTGTTGCAATCGTTCAGATTCTTGTGGTGTTAACTCAAATTTATCCGTTTCAAAATAAACTACAAAGGTTTCTTGCGCCCAAAAAAACGGACTCCAAAAAAGAAATAAAAGTAACGTTCTCAATTTGTTTTTTATTAGCAAACGCTGAAATGATGATTTAAGTATGAAAGATTTACTTTGTTGTGGGAATTTTTATATATTTGAGAAGTAAAAACAAAATAAAAACAAGTAGAACTTTCGTTAATCTTGCCAATATGGTTTAAAAGTAGTTGGAAAATTTCGCATATAAACAAGTTAGCAGCTATTTTAAACACAACTACATTTAATGAGAACGACGGTTTTAATAATATTATTTTATGCTTCTGTTTTTGGACAGAAAACCGAAAACCAAATTATAAGTTTTGACGGTATTTATGAAACGAAATGTGATTATGCGAACGACGAAGATGAAGAAAAATCATTTTTAAGATTTTATCCAAATAATAAAGTAATAAGTGTTGTAACTGAATGTGATGCGACAGTGAGTGACTTGAAAAGTTGGTTCAATATGAAAATGGAATATCTTTCAGTTGGGAATTATGAAATTAACGGTAGAAAAATACTGTTTTCAACAACAAGTGTTACTGGAACAGTTAAATATAGAGGTCGCATAACCAAAAAAGGCATCCTTAAATTAAAAATAGAAAGCTTGATTAATGGTTTTAAACATCGAGAAAAATATCAATTTGTAAAAGTTGTAAACTTAGAATAGAAAACAGCTGCTAACAGCGGTAACTGTTGCATAACTACCATTTTTTAAATAAAATTTCAAAAAACATAAAATTCCGAACTCGTTTAAGCACTTTTAAGCGAGGTTTTATTTTAGTTCATGTACAAAATTCTAATTTTTAGAAAGCTTAAAATTGAGTTATTGTTGTCTAAAAAGACCGTTTTTATAAAAGCAAAGTACTTCCCTTGTTTTAGGGAAATAACTTGGGCTAAAACACTTGGTTTTTTGATGGTAAAACGCAAGTATTTCTTCAAGTTGTAGGTTAAACTTGCCATGAGTACATGTTTGTTTGCGTTTTTGATGCCTCGGGTGTTGACTCGTTTCATGTTCGTGAAGTTGACCAAGGTTCCAATCACAGGTTCGACTGTTTTACTTCGTATTCTCGACATCTTTTTGGCATATTTGGCATTTTGTGTGAGTTTTTGATGCATACGGTCGTAATGTTCTTTGTGGATGCTATCGTCTAGCTTTTTAAACTTAGTGCTTTTGCCACAACATTGTTCTCTGAGTGGGCAGTTTTTACAGTCACTCTCGCTGCTTCGGTACGTGCGTTTGGTGTAGCCTTTACTATCCGTTTTTTCGCCTTTGAAAAGGAGTTTGGCTTGGTTGCCTTCGGGTTTAGTGCATTGGTAATAATTTTCCTCTTTGTTGAAGGTAAAACCTTCGCGCTCGGGTTTGTATTGCCCGAAGTTAGGAATGTAGGCATCAATATTTTTTTTATGTAAATACGCCAACGCTTCGCCACTGCTGTAACCGCCATCGGCTAAAAGTTCTTCTAATTCAATGTCGTTTTCGTTTAGGTTTTCTTCGATAAGTTCCACAATTTTTTCTAAACATTGACTATCGCGCTTGTCTGCAAAATCAGAACACGCTCCAGTAATAACATGGTGTGCATCGTCTACTGCGATTTGTCCAAAATA
>NZ_QLST01000011.1 GCF_003293845.1 Flavobacterium tibetense
AAGTCGGAACAGGCAAACGCTCAGGGTGACAATCGTGTCAATCCAATTCCAATTTAACTATTTTAGGAACACTGATTGAAGAAATTACAACAATTTAAAAAATATTTTTACTTTTTACTTTTCCCTTCTCAATTCAATCCGTATTCCAAAAAATTTGAAAAATAGCCTAACTCTTAGTTAATTTATGGTAAAAAAGGATAATTAATACAACGAAGTAAGTGTATGCCGAGTGTATCTCGAGTGTATCAATAATGTATGCCGAGTGTATGCTAGAAGTATAGATAAGGTATGAATGGTGTATGCATGAGACATCAATTAAGAATGAAAAATAAACTAAAAAACACCTACAAAAAATAACAGTTTTTCCTTTTCAAACAACCTTTCTCAAGGCAAAAAAATCTTATCTTTGCACTAAACAGTTCATAATGTTATCTCTTTTCAAATCTAAACCTAAATTAGTCGAATTACTGCCTGCAAACTATGTAGACATCCATTCTCACATTCTGCCAGGAATAGATGATGGTGCTAAAACTTTAGATGACACTCAGTTCCTTTTAGAAGAAATGAAACAATTGGGTTTTACTAAATGTATCACCACTCCACACACCATGAATAATGTTTGGGACAATACACCAGAAACCATTTCAGCTGCACATAATAAAGTAGAAACATCACTAGCGTTGCCTTTTGAAATTAAGGCTGCTTCTGAATATTTATTAGACGAATCGGTAATTGCAAAAGCAAAAGAGAAGACATTGCTTACATTGAAGGGTAATTTTGTATTGGTCGAATTATCGTATTTGAATGCGCCTTTTCAGTTATATGATTTTTTATTTCAGTTACAACTTTATGGTTATCAAGTAGTTTTAGCACACCCCGAACGTTACTCTTATTTTCATTCAAACAAAAAAGAATATCAAAAACTAAAAAAAGCCGGATGTTTATTCCAATTGAATCTATTGTCAACTGTGGGATATTATGGAAAAGAAGTTGCCAAAACTGCTGATTATTTACTAAAAAACAACTTGTATGATTTTGTAGGTTCGGATATTCACCATAAAAAACATATCAAAGCTTTTCACAGTAAAATAGTTTATAATAATGGGGATAAAATTACGGAAGTTATGAAGAGAAATGCGTTTTTTAAGTAGAATATTGTGAATTCTTTCAAGGTCAAATACAACCTCGAAGCTTCGGGACAAAAAATCAAAAATTAGTTTTCAGTCTCAGTTTTCAGTCTCAGATAAAATCCGTGAATATCTGCGTTCAAATTTTACCACAAAGGCCACAAAGAATTCACAAAGAGCATAAAAGAAAAAAGTTGTATAAGTGTTAATAAAATATTCGGTTGTACAAGAGATTCCTAGCGGAATGACAAAACGATGGTTAAACGCTCCCAATCGCCCAGTCTCTCCTTCTCCACGTCTCTCAATCTAACAAAGTGAAACGTGCGAAGCTTCGGACTCTGCGCAACTTTCTCAACACAATCCAATTTAAAAAACTCTGTGTAGTTCTATGTAAAACTTTGTGAGACTTTGTGTAAAACTTTGTACTATAACTTTTCAAGAACAAGTACAACTTCAAAAATCAACTACAAACTATAAACCATAAATATGAAACGAAAAACTATCTAAAAATACGTTCCCAAAATGATTTTTTTTCAACCACAACACCATAGCCGTAACCGTAGCCGTAGCCTTTTGCAGAATCGGTATCGTTGACTAGGATTGACATATTTGGTAATTTCTTTTCTTGGTATAACTTTTCCGGTAATGACAGCATTCGTTTGTCTAAGAAGTTGGCTCTCACGACATATACAAAAGCATCTGCAAATTTCGATATCAATAAAGTATCCGTAACTAAACTCACAGGTGCCGTATCTACGATGATATAATCGAACTCTTGCTTTAATTTTTCAAACAAATCGCCAACTTTTTTTCCCATTAATAATTCAGCAGGGTTGGGCGGAATAATTCCAGCAGGTAATACATATAAGTTAGAGTAACCAGGAACTTTACTAATAAATGCATCCAAATCAACTGCGGAAGAAGCTAAATAATTCGTTAAACCATTTTTTGGAACATCTAAATACTCTTCTAATTTAGGATTTCTAATATCCATGCCAACTAAAATTACTTTCTTATCGGATAAAGCAATTGTGGCGGCTAGATTAACCGATATAAATGTTTTTCCTTCTTTGGGAAATGTGGATGTTAAAAAAATAGTCTTTGCTTGGCCATCGGGCACTTTTTGAAGCATAAATTCTAAATTAGTACGAACAATTCTGAGTGCTTCTGCTGCATTAGTTCTACTATTTACAGCAATAATTTCGTCTTTATTTTCAGATTTCGGGACATCACCCAAAAATGGAATCGTAGTACCCGCTTCAATGTCTAATCTAGACTTCACTTTAGTATCTAACAAACGACGCACGTACAAAACAGAAAAAGGCAATAAAAGTCCTACTAATAAACTTCCTAAATAAATCAATTTACGATTAGGAGCTACTGGATTCTTAGAAGCAATGGCCGTATCGATAACTTTAGCATTAGGTGCTGTTACAGCTAGAGAAATTTCTGTTTCTTCTCTTTTTTGCAACAAATACAAGTACAACGCTTCTTTAATGGTTTGTTTTCTATCAATATCGCGAAACAATTTTTCTTGGGTAGGAATCTGAGAAATTTTACCTCCTAAAACAGCTTTTTGTCGGGTAACATCACGTTTCTTGATTTGCAAATTACTTTGTAATTGATTTAAACTTGCTGCTATGGTATTTTTTAACGAATTGATTTTAGCATCTAAAGCAATTACAACGCTATTCTTTTCGCCAGCAGTTTTCAACAACTTGTTTTTTTCTAAAACTAGCTGATTGTATTGGGCAATTAATTGCGAAGCACCTTCTTCTGATGGTAAAACATTAGCAGGAATTAAATTAGCGGTATTATCATTCTTCACATAATCCATAATAGACTCAACTACTTTGATTTGTGTGATAACTTCTAATTCTTTCTTATCAAATTCATTGGCATTTTCTAAAAAAAGTCCGGCTTCTGAAACAATATCGGTTACCTGATTTTGTTTTTTAAATGACTCCACATCTTCTTCAACGCCTTTAAGTTCTTCTGTGATTAAAACAAGTCGTTGTTCAATAAACTTGGAGGTGTTTTCTGCAATATACTTTTTATCTGCTACAGCATCCTCATTGTAATTGGCAACCAATGTATTTAAGAAATCTTCCGCTTTTGCTCGAACAGGATCTATCAAAGATAATTCTATTACGCTAGTATTCTTTCCAAATGATGAAACTGTTAATCTAGATTTGAAACTTTCTACCAAATTCGCTATTGGATATACATTTACCAATATACTAAAATCTCCTTGGAAATTGGATGTAGCATCTTTCATTACTAACAACTCAAGCTCTTGGTGCTGAAAAGGGCTTCCATAGGCAAAATTTCCTATTTTAGTTCCTGAAGCATCGTAAAAATCAAATCGTTCTATAGCAGTTGAACTAATTTTAAAACTTTGAAAACTATTTTGAAATGCGGGTGTAGTTTTAGAAAAGAAAATTTTTATTGGACTTCCTTTGTATAATTCTTCCGATTTTACTCTTCCCAAATTAAAATAAGAGACATTCAAAGTAAGATCGCTAATAGTAGACGCAATTAAGGTTCGCGATTTGATTACTTCTATTTCGTTATCGACATTGCTCTTGACATTGGATAATAATCCCAAATCAGAAAAAGCAGACAATTCAGAAGCTAAACCTCCTTTTCTATCATCTTTTACTAAAATAGTTGCTGTAGCTTTATATTGAGGAATGGAGTAACGCAAATAAACATAAGCAATACTTAAAAACACTAGGATTCCTAATGCAAACCATTTCCAATGCAAGACATAATTTTCAATTTCTTCTTTCAAATTAAAATTATTTGAAGCTACAATATGCGAATCTCTTTTTTGCATGCTTATTTAACGGTTAATGCAATGATAGTTACAATTAGTGATAATGCAGAAATAGCCAAGGTCAAGTTAGGGCCAACTGCAGAAGCGTTTATTTTGGTTTTATTAGGCTCCACATAAAGCACATCATTTTGTGACAAATAATAATAAGGGGAATTCATAAAATCTCCTTGAGTTAAATCAATTCTGTTTATGGTAGTAACCCCATTGACTTCTCTCACTAACATAATGTTGTCTCGTTTACCATAAATGGTCATATCTCCTGCTAAACTCAAAGCCTCCAATATTGTAATACGCTCACTTTTAACAGTATAACTACCTGGCTTTGTAACTTCTCCTAAAACAGACACTTTAAAATTGAGTAATCTAATAGTAACTACAGCATCCTTAACATGTTCTTGTAAAAGGGTTTTCATTTTATACACCGCTTCTGTTTTATTCAATCCAGCCAATGCAATAGTACCTAAAATTGGAAATTCTATATTGCCATGCTTATCAATAAGATAAGTTTGCTGGCGTTGTTGGATTACCTGTTCCTCACTTTCTGTTTGCAAAGTCACACTTCTTAAATTATAAGGAGCCGCAATTTCTGGATTCTCAGAAGAAACCAAAATAAACAATACATCATCGGCTTGTAAAACAGGTTCATATGAACGAGCAGTAGCACTAGAAGTATGCTGTTGTAGATAAACTATATTTTCTTTGGCAACACAAGAAACCAATAAAAGGGAAACTGCTGTTATCAAAAATAGAAATTTTATATATTGTATCATATAGCCTTTAATGTAAATCAAATTCTTGTTTTATGTTGGTAAAAATAGAGAACTTTTATTTTTTTAACTAATGGATTACTAAATTTTAGCTATCTAATTCTTCATAAATGGAATTCTGACTTTTAAACTCAGGTACCATTTTTTTCATGACACGTACAGCTTCCTCGAATTCCAACTCATTTGCGGTCGTTTGTAGCGTATCCATTAATTGATTAAATGTTGGGTAATCAAAAGAACTCAATTCTTTAGCGATTAAAATTTTTTCATGATGCGTAACTAAAGATTTCGAAGAATCATGTAGTAATTCCTCATAAAGCTTTTCTCCGGGACGTAAACCCGTTATGGCAATAGGAATATCTTTTTCGGGAACTAACCCAGCTAATCGAATCATTTTAGTAGCTAAATCAATAATACGAACCGGTTTTCCCATATCAAAAATATAGATTTCGCCTCCGTTACCCATTGCGCCAGCTTCTAATACCAATTGGCATGCTTCTGGAATGGTCATAAAATAGCGAATAATATCAGGATGAGTAATGGTAACAGGACCACCTGCTTCAATTTGTTTGGTAAATAAAGGAACAACAGAGCCATTTGAACCCAAAACATTTCCAAAACGAGTGGTAATAAACTTAGTTACCATTTGCTCTCTTTGAAAAAAGTCTAAATACAAAGATTGCACATACACTTCTGCAATACGTTTACTAGCACCCATCACATTACTTGGATTAACGGCCTTATCCGTTGAAACCATAACGAAGCGCTCAGCATGATGAAGAATCGCCGTATCTGCTAAATTTTTAGTGCCGATGCAATTGGTCATAATCGCCTGGTACGGATTTTCCTCCATAAGAGGCACGTGTTTATATGCCGCTGCATGATATACCAACTGGGGCTTATGTGTTTCAAAAATAAATTGTACTATTTTTTGGTCCTTAATATCTGCAATTAGAGGCACTATCTCAATTGGCAATTGTAATTTCGTAAGTTCCAAAAACAAATGATGCAAAGGAGTTTCTGCTTGATCTAATAATAGCACTTTTTTAGGGTGATAAGCTAAAAGTTGGTATACAATCTCCGAACCTATAGAACCCGCAGCACCAGTAACTAAAATTGTTTTATCCTTAACTTGTATTCCAATTTGTTGGTTATCTAAAACAATCGGTTGGCGTTCCAACAAATCTTGAATATCAAAAGTTTTAATCGTCTTGGAGATGTCTTTTTGGTCTTCCCAATCTTTTATCACGGGAGCGGTTAATACTTTGCAATTAAGTTCTAAACAAGACTCTACTAATTTTATTTTATCTTCTTTGGATATACTTTTGTCCGCAAGAATAATAGCTTTTGCATCAACAGATTCCAAAATAGTTGCCATGCTCTTTTTCTTATTCAAAATGGGAACTCCCAACATTTCTTTCTCAAATCTTGAATTTTTATCTCCAATAAAACCCATTAATTGGTACTTTTTAGGTTGCTCTAAAGTAATGGCATTGGCCAGCGCTACTGCATTAGCATCTGCGCCATAAATAAGCACTTTAGTTAGGTTAGTTGCTGTAATTCCCGTCAAATATTTTTCAAATAAAAACTTAACTACTAAACGAAACAAAAAAAGCAAGATAAATGAAATAACAAAATGAATAACAAGGGCTGGAAAAAGGTAAATTTTATTCCCCGTAATGAAGAAATGCAAATAATTAAGAACAACCAAAATTACAAATGCAGAAAATGTAGAGGAAAATAATTTAAGCGCATCAATAAAACTAGAATGACGAATAATCCCTGCATAGGTTCTGTAAACTATGAAACAGAATACATTAGCAAAAACAATAATGGCATATCGTATTGATACGGAATACGTATCGTAATAGCGTAACGTTAAGCTTGTGACAATTAGATAAGTAAAATAACTAGCTAAAAACAAAAAACCAACATCGATACATACGATAATCCAACGCGGCAAGTAACCGAGATTAGAAAATCTATTTTCGGAAAACCCCTTAAATAAAGAGTGGTATAAGTTATTAATACTAAATTTTGACACGTATTTTTAGATTATTTGGGCTAACAAAAATAGTACATCTAATACAAAACTCAGCACCTATTAACTAAAAAGTAATTATTTAAAAAATGAAACAAGTACTTCCTCAATTCTGTTTTTCTCAATTTCCGTAAGATTAGAACCTGAAGGCAAGCACAAACCTACTTGAAACAAGTCTGCTGCAACTGTTTTGCCGTAATAGGGTGAAGATTCAAAGACAGGTTGCAAATGCATAGGTTTCCACAACGGACGCGATTCAATACAAGCTGATTCCAATGCCAAACGCAAAGATTCACGCTGTTCAAAAGAGGATAATAGTATTGTTGTAAGCCAATAATTGGAATAAAAACTAGCATTAGGCGCTGTAAAAACTTGAACTTCTGAAATAGATGAAAAAATAGTTTGGTACCAAGAATGTATTTTCCTTCTTGCATCAACTCGCTCTGATAGCACTTCCATTTGCCCGCGACCAATTCCGGCAGCAATATTACTCAATCTGTAATTGTACCCTATTTCACTGTGTTGGTAATGAGGTGCATCATCCCTTGCTTGTGTAGCTAAAAATATGGCTCTGTCTTTTATACTTTCCGATTTTGTTACCAAAGCACCGCCACCAGAAGTCGTTATAATTTTATTTCCGTTAAAAGACAAGGCAGACATCGTACCAAAAGTACCACACATTTGTCCTTTATACGAACTACCCAAAGCTTCCGCGCTATCTTCTAAAATCGGAATTTCATAACGATTAGCAACTGTTAGAATTTCGTCCATTTTTGCTGGCATACCATACAAATGCACTACCAGTATAGCTTTAGGTTTATTCCCTAAAACCATTTGATCTTTTATAGCTTCTTCAAGTGCTTGAGGACACATATTCCAAGTTTCACTTTCACTATCAATAAAAATCGGAGTTGCCCCCAAATAAGCTATTGGATTTGCACTTGCTGAAAAAGTAAAAGTCTGACAAATTACAGCATCACCAGGTCGAACACCTAGTAAAATTAATCCCAAATGCAAAGCAGCTGTTCCTGAACTTAAGGCGGCAACATGCACATCATTATCCAAAAAATGGGCTAAGTCTGCTTCAAAACCAACAACATTTGGTCCTAATGGTGCTACCCAATTGGTCTCAAATGCTTCATTTATGTAATGTTGCTCGTTTCCTCCCATGTGAGGCGAAGAGAGCCAAATTTTTTCTTTCATACTACTTAACATCTTGAAATTTTATGATTTTGGCAGGTACTCCTACAACCACTGCATAATCTGGGATATCCTCCAAAACTACAGCTCCAGCGCCTACACTTACATTTTTTCCAATAACAACATTTGGGATAACCGAGGCACCAATTCCTATTAAAGTGTTTTCCCCAATCGTTACATTTCCTCCCAAACAAGCATTGGGTGCTAGATGTACATAATCACCTAACTTGCAATCATGTTCTACGATTGCTCCTGTATTAATAATACAATGATCACCAATTATTACATCAGGATTAACTACAACTGCTGCCATAATTTGAGTTCCAACGCCTATTTTTGCAAATTTGGATACTACAGCACTAGGATGAATGGTCATAACAAAATTGGTATTTAATGAAGAAACTATATTTTTTCTAATCTGATTATCTCCAATAGCAACAATGCAATTTTTTGCTTGTAATTTTTGCTTGTTGAAATTTTCCTTTATTGGAATAGCAAACATCGAATCCGATTTGGGTGCGTCATCTAAAATTCCTTTAACCACATATTTATTTTCTGCCAAAAGCACATCTAAAACTACTTTCCCGTGGCCACCGGCACCATATAAATATACGGAAGTAGTTCCACTAAAAGGCTCAATTGTTGCTGCATTTTGAGCATTAATTCCTTCTTTAACTAAAATCTTTTTTATGGTTTTCAATAAAATTTTAACATCCAACAAAAAAGAGATGTTTTCAACGTAAAACACGTCCAACTCAAACTTGGTTTCCCAATCTATAGCATTTCGACCATTGACCTGAGCCCAACCAGTAATCCCAGGTTTTACTTCATGACGTCGGTTTTGGTAAGGTGAATACAAATGCATGTATTGCGTTAATAAAGGACGAGGCCCCACTAAACTCATGTCGCCTTTTAAAACATTGAGCAACTGTGGAATTTCATCTAAAGATGTTTTTCTAACGAATTTACCAACAGCTGTTAAGCGCTCAGCATCTGACAACAAATTCCCTTTACTATCTTTTTTATCGTTCATCGTTTTGAACTTAATGATGCTAAAAATTTTAGCATGAAAACCTGGACGCTTTTGTATAAAAAAGGGCTTGCCTTGATTAGCACAGAACAATAAAAGAGTAATGCATAAAAAAAGTGGGGACAACACAATAAGCCCAACTAATGCCAGAACAAAATCTAATATAGGTTTGATGCTTTTTTTATACATTATTTAAAATGGTCTTATAAAATTTGAGCCAATGTAATGAAATTTCATCAGCTGAAAAATGATCTAATACATATTGTCTTCCGTTCTTTCCTAAATAGCTTCTTGTTGTAGCGTCTTCGGTTAAAAGTCGCATTTGATTGTAAAGTTGGTTTACGTTTTTAACTTCATGACGTAATCCTGTTGTATTTTCAATAATGGTTTCTGTTAAACCATATGTATCGCTGCAAATTATGGGTAACTCTAATAAAGAAGCTTCTATTACGCTGGTTCCGAAACCTTCTCTATAACTTGGTAAGCAAAACACATCAGCGGCTTGTAAAACTTCCTGTGGTTTTGGAGTGGGTCCAAAGTAAATGATATTATCAATTTGAGTTTTACGAATTTGCTCTTGCATATGTTCTTCATCAAATCCGATTAAAAGCAATTTCACATTCGGAAAATCAGCACTTAACATCTGGAATGCTTTGGCTAAATCCAAAATACCTTTATCGGTATTCATTCTCCCAAGAAAAGCAAATACAATATCATTATGTTGGAAGTTCAGTTGAGCACGATACAAATTTCTAATTGCTGAAGAAGGATTGAACTTTTGCACATCTACTCCACTTATGGAACCTTTTCCTAAAACTTTAGAATTTTTATCGGTGATAATTTTATTGGCAATTAAAAATTGACGTTGCGACTGACCATCGACCAAAACATGAGTCGTAAAAAAAACTAATAATCGATCTAAAAACTTTAAAAATTGCTTTTTAAAACCTAGTTGCGTATGCCAAACTTGTCCGGTAAAAATATGAATTCGAATTGGAATTCTAGACAACCAAGCAGCAGTCATAGCTAACAAACCCGCTTTTGGCGTAACAGAATGAACCACATGAAACGACTCTTTTCTGAAGAAGAAAAACAACTGAATCAAAGCCAATAAATCTTTAATTGGATGAATGCTTCTTTGAATTGCAATATGTTTGGTATTTTTTACAAATGGAATTTCAAAATCAGCCTGTGTTTCAAAATTAGCTACCAAAGTAATATCAAACTCTTTTGAAAGGTATTCAAAATGTTTCAATAAAAATGCTTGGGCAGTAATAGGTGCCGAAACTACAAAACAGATTTTTTTCATTAACACTTGTTCTTCAAAAATTGATATAAAGGTAAAACTATTTTTAATAGTACGAGTTGCTGCAAAAATATGATTCGAAATAGATTTTTAGAACGATCAAACAGTAGATGATTGACAAAAAATAACTTTTTGGTTTTTAAATCTTCTATTTTTGAATGAATGGTTTTATAATCTGAGTGGTTCTTAATCATTTGAACGATTAAAGTCGCGGTTAAAAAGCCCAAACGCTCTTTGAAAAAAGCGTGCTGATTCGAAGATTTCAAGTACATTTTATTGGTAATAACCATTACGCGTTCAATGTCATTTTGCATTTTCTCTTTTTTGGACAAACTAACATTTCGAGTAATGGAATTAGGCGATTGCAAAAATTGTCCAACGATGGTTTCCACTGCTAACATTCGCTTGGCATGAAGAAAAACTCGGGTATTGAATTCGAAATCTTCGATATAAAGTTGCTCTTCAAAGAAAAGTTGGTTCTCTTTTAAAAATTCCGTCTTATACAATTTATTACAAGCCGAATTGGCATAACGAACTTTTTGATAATAGTCCATACCATCAAGCACTAAGGAATTGGAAGAATTAGAAAGTGTATAACAAATAGTTCCATTTTCTAAAACGCCTTGAGCCCCAAATTCCAAAACATCAAGTTGGTTAGCAATAGCTTGATTTACAATTTGATTTAAAGTATTGGGAACCAAGTAATCATCGGCATCTAAAAAAAGTAAAAAAGTGCCTTTTGCATGTGAAATTCCCGTATTTCTGGCACCACCAAGTCCCTTGTTTTTTTGGGATATAATTTTGAGATTAGCCACCTCATGAAAATGTGATTGTATGATTTTAACACTATCATCAGGCGATGCATCATCCACAATAATAATTTCATAAACTGACGATTCCAAATCATTTTGAATAACGGAGTTAATGCAACGAATTACATACTCTTCAACATTATAAACCGGTATGATGACGCTTAATTTCATTTTACTTTACTAGTATTACGTTAAAAATATAAGTAAACATGAAATACAACAATAATATGGAACTAACCATTCGATGGTGTTGCTTAAAAAGTTGTTCTTTAAGTATTGGGTAAAAAATTATTAGTGCCAACATGAACCATGATAAATAAGCAAAACGGTTGGTGAAGTTAGCGCGAATAACTAAAATCCAAAACGCATTAGCAATCAGGTACATGTTAAATAGTTGTTCATATGTAGCATCTAAAAACTTCTTTTTATAAATATAATACCAGCCTGCAAAAACCCCTGTAGCACTATACAATAAAAAGTCCCAACGGAAACCCGTTTTGGTAATTGCTTCATCAATTTCATCGGTAAAATATTGTTCAAATCTTCGATCATTCACTCCTAATGCCTCTAAATATTCAACAAAAAAGTTCCCCACAACTAAGGAAACTACAATTGAAAACCCCCATAGGAATAAATACGTTTGTGATTTATTATAAATAGAAGAAACTATAAAAGCAAACAAGGGTAATATCATTGTTTTATGTAACAATAATGAAATAAGCAGTAAAGTCCACAAAACGACTTTTTTGTCTTTAAAAGATAAAGCAAGTAAAAACAAAGAGGTTGCCAATCCGTTTCTAATTCCGTTAGTTCCGTATGCCCAAAAAGAAAAAGATACTATGAATGCAAAAAAAGCATAAAACCAATACGCTTTAAACCATCGAACGCATAAAAGGTATAACGGCACAACATATAGTAAAGAACAAACGAAGAAAAATTGTCCTACGCTCATTACCTTGGCGCTAAACTCTAAAAACCAATAAAACCCAAAATCCTCTGTAACTTCTAACGGATTACCATCTACATAACGCTCAAAGGAATAAGCATACATGGTCATATCAACAAAGACACTATGAATCGGTCTAAGCCCCATATAAAGCAATACGAACACTAATGATACATAACCAAAAACTTTTAAAAATCTTGTGTTTCTTATGTCATCAATCTCCAGAATAATAGCGTGTAGCAAAATCCCTATCAAAAAAACCAATAAAATTTGATAGTAAAAAAAAGTATAGTGCTCTATTGGTATGAAATCAAACATTTAAGATAATAGCTGTTGTTTCAAAGGTAAATATTTTTCCATCAAATCTTTATATGCAGTTGTATTTGATGAATTTAAGGTTTCATAAGCTTCTCCTATACTTTTTAAATCGAAATTCTTGATTAAAAGTATTGGTGCTTGCTCTTTAATCCATTCGTAGGAAGCGCTAATTTTATGGTTGTTGTTCAAAAAAACCAAACAAGGCGTATTGGTAATGTAGGCAAAAATCATTCCGTGTAATCTATCTGTAATTACAAGTTCTGAAGATTTGTATTGCTTCCAAATGTTATTTAATTCTTCGTCTAATTGTTGCTCAGACAAATTCCCCTTATTAATATGAGTATCATAAAATGAAACATTAGAAAAAGTTTGTTTGGCCCAATTAATTAACGATTCATTCTGCTCAGAAGTTAATAATTTTTCATCATCTGCTCGTAAACTTAATGTAACGCCATTGCGTTTCATTTGAGGTTGCGATTGATCTAAACTCAACACAATATCGGGTGTTAAAAACACTTCGACTTTTGGAAAATGACGTTGCATTAATTCAAACGATTGCTGTTCTCTAACAAAAAAACTCAAGTTAGAATGTTCACTATACACAGAAATTGCTTTTTCTAAACTTTTTTTCCCTTTAGGAGAATTAGAAAAATCAAAAGTTTGTGGAAAAGAAATAATCTTATTGTTTGGAAAAGACGCAATAACTAACTGGCGTAATGCTTCAATTTGATTGTACAAATCTCCGAAGTTACCACCTCCAACAATGGTAATACAATCTGATACATTCAAAATAGATTTCACAAAGATGATTCCTTCAATTGTTTTATTTATTGGAATAAGAACTACTTTATGATTGGGTAATGTGTTTTGAATAAATTTTTCTTGGGCATAAGTAATAGCCACATCGCCGAGATTGCTATAATTAGCCGCTAAAAAAATAAAAACTTTGGAGTCTTCTTTTTTTAGGCCTTGAGACGAGAAAAAGTTCACGCTTTTAAACTTTTGCAAAAAAAGAAGTATTCTAATTTTAAAATGGTAAGGAATGTATTTCTTTAAAAACATTTATTTGATGATTTTTAAAATCAAATACAAAAGTAAAGCTCTTTTTTGTGAAATAATAGTTTTATAAATAGAATCAATTTTACTATTTGGTTTGTAAAACGGTATTAATCGTTGTGTTTCGGGATGTACAATCATAGCTTTTAAATGATTGTATTTTTGTTTTTCGGTTAAATCATTTTTAAATGCAAACAAATTATTAGCACAATATCGGATTCCTAACAATAAACTACTAGCAAGTAATTCGTTATAATGATCAATTTCCCACTTTTTAAATAACTTTTTTAAACTTTCATTTTTTTTCAAATACAAGTCAAATGAATTGGCATGAAATGTTTTTATCAATGTTGTTATGGGTCGGTTTGCGTAATGATACAGCGGTTTATTTATAAAATGAATGCTATTTACTGAAGAAAAAACAGATGCGTTAAACAAAATATCTTCAACAAGAGAGACTCCTTTTTCAAACTTAATGGTATGTTGCTTTAAAAAATTAGTAGCATAAAATTTATTCCAAGCATAACCTAACAATCCTATGGTGTTATTGGTTACTGATTCATTTCTATTTTCATGATTGACTACTTCACTTTCATGAATAATGGGTTTTGATGAAATAAGATTTCCATTTTTATCTTCGGTGTCTAAAAAATAGCCAAAAACAACAACATTTGCATTTTCTTTCTCTATTTTATCAATACACAAAGTCAACAAATTAGGTTCAATCCAATCATCGCTATCCATAAAATACACATAATCGCCTTGTACTCTTTCTAATCCAAAATTACGAGCGTCAGACAAACCCCCATTTTCTTTATGAAAGATTTTCAATCGGGAATCGGAAGCGTATTTTTCAATCTTTTGAATGCTGTTATCTTTGGTTCCATCATTAATGATTAACAATTCAAAATTTACATAGGTCTGTTTTAGAACACTCAAAACCGCCTTTTCAATGTAATTTTCCACATTGTAAACGGGCAAAATAATGGATATTAATTTCGTGCTCATGATTAAATTGTATCAAATAAATGTTCTACTTTAGCTGTAGCATTTAAATTTACAAAAAAATCTCTCCTTTCAATAGCCTTAATTTTTAATTGCTTGAGCTTTTCTTCAGAACTTAATATTTCTAGAAGTTTATCAAATAAATCCTCTTCACAGTTTTCTGTTATTATTCCATATTTTCCTTCATCTAGTATCTCACTCATACCAGAACAATCTGTAGTTAAAACAGGTATCTCTAACAATAAAGCCTCAATAATTGCGGTGTTGTATCCTTCATTGTACGAGGAACACACATACAAATCAGCTTGTTTTAAAATAGCATAAGGGTTTTCTTGGAAGCCCAATAAAACAACATTATTTTGCAACTGATTTTCAGCAATAAATTGCTGTAATTTATTCCTTTGAATTCCATCTCCCAGAATATACATTTTAAAATTCAATCCTTCATTCTTTAACTTTACAACAACACGCAACAATCGATCGTAACCTTTCATTTCAACCAATCGACCAATGCTAACTAAGTTAAAAAAATCTTTAGAAAACACTATATCAGTATTTCTACCAGCACTTTCTTCTATCAAACCAATATCAAAAGTATTTTCAATTACTTGAACTTTATTTTCATCTAATTCAGGAACAGCATTCAAAATAGCTTGTTTGGCTAAAGAAGAAACACATATAATTGCATCAAAAACTAGATACGCACTTTTCATTTCTTTATAATTCTTGAATGTCCTAGACAATAATTCTGGACTTGCATTAAGATGTAACCAAGAAATTTTTTTTGTGTTCGAGGGAAAAGCAGATGCAATTCGCGTTGGCACATGTTCAAGATAGGCAACAATAATATCATACTGCTCTTTTTTAGCAATCCATCTAGCTAATAAAACAGGGGGGATGAATTTTTGTAAAACAGAATAGCCTCTGAAAACTTTTTTAAACCAACTGAATTGCTTAATTCTAGGTTTTAATTTTTTCCTGTTAACTCCTTCTTCAAAAATAGTAAATAAGGTGATATCATACTTTTCTTCAGACAAAGAATTTAATAAGTCAACTAGCACTTTTTCAGCACCTCCACCTTTTAAATCGGGATGAATGAATAATATTTTTTTTAACGCATCCATTTCTTCAAATAGTTATTGTAAAACAATTGCAATTCTGATAGTAACAAAAAACAACTTATTACTAGTGACACTAAAGGTAGCCAAAAAATTCCGTAGGGTAACTCCAAAAACATTATCACAGATAAAACCATGAAAATTCCGAATAAAACAAAAAATGTAGCAAATGGAAATACTATTTTAATATACTTTTTGGTCTCAAAAAATCGGAAAAGAAATAAGAAAAAATAACCAAAAAATATAGCTATTGCTGCTCCAAACAATTCTAAAACTGGGATAAGAAAATACGAAAGTAATAATACAATTATCCCACTTATTAGGCTACTTAAAAAAATACTTTTTGTTTTTTTTGCACCTAAATAAATAGTTCCATAAAAACCACTCAATGCATTAAATAAGATAGCTAATAATAAAACCGAGGTGTAGCGCCATGAATCATAAAACAGTACATCAACAAAATAGGTTAAAAACAACTGGTTAATACACAATAAGTTAACAGAAATTACAAATAAATATTTTATATACTTATTAAAAACATCACTATAATAATCATCTTTATCTTCTCTATTATAATTTTCAATTGCTTTTTCCTGCCAAGCCAAATAAAATACATTTACAATTAGCAAAACAATAGTAGGAAACTTAAATGCAATGGCAAAAATACCATTTGAAGCCACTCCTAAAAAAAGAACAATTAAATAGCGATTTGCGGAAGATATTGCCCACCAAGACAAACTATTTGGCACTAAAGGAATGGAATAACAGAGTAATTCTCTTGCTACTTGGAAACTATAATATTTACTATGAATATAGCTAAACACTTTATTTCTAAACACAATAAATACCGTTGAAAAAAAAGCCGCAATAATATTAGAATAAAGTAATCCTTCTATTTTCTTATCGTAAAAAACCAAAAAAAGAATGGCAAAAAATACATATATAAAAGTGTAAAAAACACTAGACAAAACGTATCCTTTATTATCTGCAATTGCTCTTTGAAATTGCTGAAATAGTAAAAAAAAAGATTGAAACCCTAGTAAGAACAGAAGTTCTTTATAATATGCAAAGGAATAAAAACTTTGAAAAATTAAAATTACAACAATAGTAGTAAATACAGAAATCAGTAAAATAAAACTTGCCGTTGTTAAAACCTTCGATTTATTTTCAAGGTCATTATTCGCTATTAACCATCTTAAAACAGCATCAGTTAATTGTAACGTTACTAAAGGGGTTAATAAACCTAGTGTTGTTAAAAACAAATCAAAAATACCCACATCTTCTCTGGAAAGATAAAATGTAGTAAAAAAAACCAAAACAAAACTAAGTCCTTTTGAGGCTAAATTCCCAATGGAGTATAATAGCGTGTTTTTTAATAAACTATTTGATTTGGTTTCCAAAATTAGATTTTTACAACCTTCGGTCTACTTTCCCAGTAAGAAATCCCTTCACATCATAAACCACATTCGTTTCCTTTGTTAGCGCGGTTATGTCTAAACTGGCAAATGCTTTATGAGATACACCTAAAACAACAGCATCATATTTAACTTCTGATACAAGTTCAGCATGACACGTTAAACCATATTCATGTTTTACTTCTTCTGGATTTGCCCATGGATCATAAATAGTAACTTTGGTACTATATGCTTCAAGCGATTTTACTACATCTACAATTTTAGTATTTCTAACATCAGGACAATTTTCCTTAAATGTAAAACCTAACATAAGTACTTGAGCTCCATTAACTTTAATATTTTTACGAATCATCGTTTTAACCACTTCCGAAGCCACATATTCACCCATGCTATCATTCATGCGACGACCCGCCAAAATAATTTCTGGATGGTAGCCAACTTCTAACGCTTTTTGAGCCAAATAATACGGATCCACTCCGATGCAATGTCCGCCTACTAAACCCGGTTTAAAAGGCAAAAAATTCCATTTAGTCCCAGCCGCTGCTAAAACATCATGCGTGTTGATATCTAGAAGATTGAAAATTTTAGCCAATTCATTTACAAAAGCAATATTGATATCGCGTTGTGAATTTTCAATTACTTTAGCAGCTTCTGCTACTTTAATTGTTGGAGCTAAATGTGTTCCTGCTGTAATTATACTTTTATATAAAGCATCTACTTTTTGTCCAATTTCAGGTGTAGAACCTGCCGTTACTTTTAATATTTTTTCTACTGTGTGTTCTTTATCTCCCGGATTGATTCGCTCAGGAGAATAACCTGCAAAGAAATCGACGTTAAATTGCAATTCCGAAACGCGCTCCAACACAGGAACACAATCTTCTTCTGTTGCTCCAGGATAAACCGTAGATTCGTAAATGACAATATCGCCTTTCTTCAACACTTTACCAACAGTTTCACTCGCTTTATAAAGAGGCGTTAAATCGGGTTTATTGTGTTTATCAACTGGTGTTGGAACCGTAATAATATAATAATTGCAATCAGCTATATCAGCCAGTTGATTGGAACAATATAACCCCGAAACAGTTTCGACTCCGCTCAGCTTGACAGAAGCATCAACCAAAACTGATTTTAGTAAATCTTCTTCCACTTCTAACGTAACATCAGTTCCTTGATTTAATTCATTGATTCGCTGTTGGTTAATATCAAAACCAATAACTGGGTATTTTGTTGCAAACAATCTTGCTAATGGAAGCCCAACATAACCCAAACCTATTATTGCAATTTTTATACTCATTATCTCTTAATTATGAACCAATAGCTTGATAAACAAAACCTATTTTTTCTAATGCTGCTTTATTTAATAAATTTCTACCGTCAAAAACAAAAGCTGGTTTTAACATCCCATCATAAATTTTTTGCCAATCGTAGGTTGCAAACTCATCCCATTCTGTTAAAACGGCAATAGCATGTGCGTTTTTACATGCTTCGTAAGGATTATCAACAACAACTAAACCTGATTTATTTGCTTCAGACTTTCTCGTTTCCAAATAATCCAAATCAAAATACACTTGCTTTTCTTCCACTTTTGGATCAAAAACCGCAATATTAGCTTGTTCACTTAACAAATCATCTGCTACATAAATAGCAGCTGACTCTCTTGTATCGTTTGTGTCTTTTTTGAACGCCCAACCCAAAAAAGCAATTTTCTTGCCTGAAACAGTGTTGTATAAGGTACTGATGATATTTTTAGCAAAACGACGCTTTTGGTGGTCATTCATAATGATGACTTGTTCCCAATAATCAGCCACTTCATTTAAGCCGTAAGTTTTTGCAATATAGACCAAGTTTAAAATATCTTTTTGAAAACATGAACCTCCAAAACCTACTGATGCTTTTAAAAATTTTGGCCCAATACGACTATCCATTCCAATAGCTCTAGCCACTTCATTTACATCAGCACCTGTTTTTTCACACAATTCACTCATTGCGTTTATAGAAGAAACACGTTGTGCTAAAAAGGCATTTGCTGTTAATTTTGACAATTCGGAAGACCAAACATTAGTGGTTAAAATTTTATCTTTTGGAACCCAATTCGCATAAATATCAACTAAAGCTTGAATAGCTTTTTGACCTTCTGTTGTTGTATCACCTCCAATTAAAACTCTATCTGGAGCAAACAAATCTTCAATAGCAGTTCCTTCAGCTAAAAATTCTGGATTGGATAAAATTTGGAAATTCACTCCGTTTCCAGTGTGATCTAAAATATCTTTAATCGCTTGAGCCGTTCTCACCGGTAAAGTCGACTTTTCAACTACAATTTTATCGTTTTTTGCTACTCGTGCAATTTGACGTGCACATAATTCAATATATTTTAAATCGGCTGCCATTCCTTTACCAACTCCGTATGTTTTGGTTGGTGTATTTACCGAAATAAAAATCATATCAGCTTCATCGATAGCTTTGTCAACTTCAGTAGAAAAAAATAAATTTCTACCACGCGCTTCTGCTACTACGTCGCTTAATCCTGGTTCGTAAATGGGAATATTATTTACATCTTTATCATTCCAAGCCGCAATTCTTTTCTCGTTTAAATCGACAACTGTAACTTTAATATGCGGACATTTTTGAGCAATAACTGCCATTGTTGGCCCTCCAACATATCCTGCTCCTATACAACAAATGTTTTTAATCATAACTTATTTTAAATTTTTCCAATACCAATCTACTGCTTCCTCTAACCCTTTCTCAAATGAATGAGACGGAATGTATCCTAATAATTCTTCTGCTTTTTTTACACTAGCCAAAGAATGAGGAATATCTCCTATTCTATTTGGCCCATAAACAGGATGAATTGTAGCAATAGTAGCATCGTATTTTGCTAAATACTTTTTTAAATTCTGTACCAATTCGTTTAATGTGGTTTGGTCGCCCACAGCCGTATTAAAAACGGTATGCAATGCTTTTGGATTTTCAGTAAACAAAGCCAACTCATTCATTTGAATTACATTTTCAATATAAGTAAAATCACGCGAATAGTTGCCATCACCATTAATAACGGGACTTTCACCACGCATCAACTGCATCACAAACTTTGGAATAACGGCAGCATAAGCGCCATTAGGATCTTGTCTTCTACCAAAAACATTAAAATAACGCAAACCAATTGTTGCTATTCCATACGTTTTACCAAATACTTCAGCATACAACTCATTCACATATTTAGTAATTGCATAAGGCGATAAAGGTTTTCCAATCACATCCTCCACTTTTGGCAAAACCTCAGAATCACCGTAGGTTGATGAGCTAGCTGCGTAAACAAAGCGCTTTACTTTAGCATCTCTAGCGGCAACCAACATGTTTAAAAAACCAACAATATTTACTTCATTGGTAGTCAAAGGATCATTTATAGAACGCGGCACACTTCCTAAAGCTGCTTGATGCAGTATATAATCAGCCCCGCTCACAGCATTTTCACAAGTAGCCAAATCTCTAATATCGCCTTCAATCAATTGAAAATTTTCATTAGTCAAAAATGAAGCAATGTTTTTCTGATGCCCTGTTGAAAAATTATCCAAGCAAACCACCTCAAACCCTTTTGCTAAAAAATGTTCGCAAAGATTAGAGCCAATAAACCCAGCTCCTCCAGTTACGACAATTTTTATTTTTTTCTCCATTTTTTTAAATACTTTCTCCAACCTTTTACTTCTACTGCATCATCATGATACCCTTCACCATAAGCTCCATAGCCATAACCGTAGCCATAACCGTAGCCGTAACCATATCTAGATTGATTTTGGTAACCATTCAAAATGATACTAATATTATGTAACTCTCCTCTTTTATGCTTTTCGTTAATCACAGATAACATCCCTTTTTTGGTAAAACCTTGTCGAGTCACATACAATGTTGCATCACAGAATTTTGCTAATTCTAAAGCATCTGAAACTAAACCAACTGGCGGTGTATCTAAGATTATATAATCATAACGCAATTTCAACTCGTTAATCATTTCTTCCATGCTTTCTCCCATCAATAATTCGGATGGATTTGGAGGAATTGGACCAGAAGAAATTACATCTAAATAAGGAATATGGGTTTGTTGAATTACTTCATCCAATGATTTTTGTCCAATAAGATAATTTACAACTCCAGTAACATTATCAATTTTAAAATCGCCAAAAATTCTTGGTTTTCTTAAATCCAATCCTACTAAAACCGTTTTCTTCTCACTTAAAGCAAAAACAGTTGCTAAGTTGATTGAGTTAAACGTTTTTCCTTCGCCGCTCACAGATGATGTTAACATTACTGTTTTGGCTCCCGTTATATTGGTCTTTTTGTATAAATATTGCAAAGACGAACGAATAGCTCGGAAAGATTCTGCTAAAGGTGATTTTGGTTTTTCGAAGACTGATAAATTATTTTCTGTGTTTTTCTTACCCACTACTCCAATCAATGGAATTTTGGTTAACTTCAAAATATCATCTGAAGAGTTGATGTTATTATCTAACAACGTTAAAACAAAAACAATTAATAACGGAATTAAAAAACCTAATAATGCAGCTAAAATATAATTGATACTTGTTTTTGGTCCGCGTAAACCACCACCAACATCTTTTGCAGGATCAATAAATTCAACGTCGGAAACATTTGCCGCTTTTACAATTTCGGCTTCACTTCGTTTTTGTAAAAAGGAATTGTAAATTTTATCTTTTAAATCGTATTTTCTAGCAATTTTGATATAATCTTGCTGAATTTCTGGCAATTGACTTACTTCTCCCTCTGCTCTTGCAATATTTCTAGTGATTTGATTCATATCAACTTGCAAGAAAGTTTTATAACTTTCAATATTTTCTAGAAGCACATTTTTGATAGCTTCCATTTCCACATCGAATTCTGAAAACATTTTGGTACTTTTCACAGAATAACTCAACTCATCTCTCTTGGTAGAAAGTTGGATTAAATTGGAAACGTTGGCAATAATATTTGGCTCGTCAATTCCCGCAACTGTTGGCGCTGGTAATCTTGAAAAATCAGAATTCTTAACTAAGTAGGAACGAAGATTATTCAAATATTTTAGTTTTCTATCTAACTCGTCCTTTTGAATATCGTAACCTGATAATTTTTGCGTTAGCATTTCGCCGCCACCTTCGATTTCGAAGACATTTTTCCCTCTTCGAAAATCTTTTAGTTCACTTTCTGCATCCTTAATTTGCCCTTCCATTTGAGCTAATGTACTATCAATAAAGCGAATCGTATTGGTAGCAAATTGATTTTTTCTGTCCAATTGCGTTTTTCTCAACACGTTTACGGTTTCATTCAAATATTCCACTAGGCGGTGAATGTTATTTCCTTGAATTTGCAACGTAACTACTGATTGCGCTTTCATATCAGCAGAAACATCTATACCTCGGTAACGACCAACAGTTCCATTAAAATCGTCAAATCTTATGTAGTATTCTTTTCCAGCATAACCATAAGCATCCGGTTTAAGATGAATCGTCCCATTAAGAAAGGGTAAATTTAATTCTTCATCAATCTTGAAGATTTTGGTAAAGGCAACATTATCAATCGGAGCTTGACTCCTAGAATTGTCAACATAATGAATAAGTGTCTTTGAAGGATTTTGTGCAAAGTCAACAGACAATTCAAATTTACTTTCTGAAATGAATTTGATTTTTATTGGAGTTCCTGCTAATTGCCCTTTATTTTTATCAATTTGGATGTAAAATGGTGCAATTCCATAAACATCTTCGTAGTAATATTTTCCTTTTTGTAAATATTGGATGTAATACTCTAACTTATCTACTACAACTTCATTGTGCGAACGCGATTTTAAAGTGGTAATCATAGTTTGCACCTTATCGGAAACGCCACCCCAATTAAAAACCAAACTCGTATTAGAAGTAAAAAACGGATTGTTCTCTTCTTTAACTACAATTGAAGATTGCATACCATAAATTTTCTCTTTTCTGATATTTACATTGTATGCAATTAAAAAAGTAACCACCAAACTTAAAACAAACCATTTCCAAAACCCTACCAATCTTAAAAGAAATCCTTTAAAATCAAAGCTAGCTTGGGATTCAAGAAAATTAAAATCTTTAGTATCTAACATTTGTTGTTGTTTAGAAATTTCTCGACAAAAGTATTGCCGTTGTAATTAATGAAATTGCCGTCATGATTGTTCCCACGGTTTGCATTCCTGTGATTCCTGTTCCCCAAGATTTTTGACGTAACGGTTTCACGTAAATATAATCATTAGGTTGCAAATAAAAATACGGAGAATCCATCACTTTTGCATCGGTTAAATCCAAAACATGCGTTTCATAACCGTGTGGTAATTTTCTAATAATTTGTACTTCTTTACGATTTCCCGTTATGGTAATGTCTCCAGAATTCGCAATAGCTTCCATGATTGTTACCTTATCTTGATATAATACATTGGTTCCTGGACTTCCAATTTCTCCATTCATTGTATAGCGCAAACCAGCTAATTTCACATTAACAAAAATTCTTGCTTCAGTTTTAAAATATTCATCCAAAAGTCTTTTTTCAACAGTAGCTCGAATTTCTTCTATGGTATAACCCAATACGTTTACTTCACCAATTACAGGAATTCGAATATTTCCATGATCATCTACCACATAACCATTAAAATACATCGCTTGTGGTGTCATTTGTAATTGATTTGTATTGGCAGAAACATTAAACATTTCAACTAATTTCTGATCCAACGCTTTTAAATTAATACTCAAAATATCATTGGTTTGTACACGATACGGTTTAGATTCTGTTTGGCGAACTTCAATAGTGGATTTGTTTTCGCCTTTGTTTTGCAGGTAAACCAACTCTTTATTTGGCACACAAGATGTTGCCACAACAACCAATAGTATATATATAAAAGTTATTTTCTTCATTTTTCTCTGTTTGAGGAAACAAATATAGTTTATACAATTAAAATTTAAGAATTTATTGGGATTTTTTAATGCAAAAATCACATCACATTTGCTTCATTGAACTTTCAAACGGGATTCGATGCAACAAACTTCTTCCCAAAGTTACTTCATCTGCATATTCTAATTCGTCGCCAATAGCAATTCCTCTTGCGATAGTTGAAGTTTTTATACCAAAATCTTTGATTTGTTTGAAAATATAGAAATTCGTTGTATCGCCTTCCATAGTGGAACTTAATGCAAAAATTACTTCTGAAATGGCTCCCAATTTTACTTTTTCTACCAATGTTCCAATGTTCAATTGACTAGGACCAACACCTTCAATCGGATTGATTTTTCCTCCCAAAACATGATAAACACCTTTGAAAGTTCCTGTATTTTCGATTGCCATGACATCACGAACGTCTTCCACTACGCAAATGGTTGAAGCATCTCGGCTGGTATTGGCACAAATTTGACAAATAGGCGCATCAGCAATGTTGTGACACGAAGTACAATATTGAATTTCTTCACGCATTTTAGTTAAACTCGCACTCAGTGTTTGTGTTTGCGATTCCGGTTGGCGCAACAAATGCAAAACCAATCGCAAAGCCGTTCGTTTGCCAATTCCTGGCAATTGAGCGAATTCATTCACCGCGTTTTCCAATAATTTTGAAGGTAATTCCATAACGGCAAATTTACAAAACAAAGTGAATACGAGCTTTATTTTTGGAATTCTTTTATCTTTGTCCGAAATCCAATAACGTATGCAACCTACTACGATACTCATTACCATTTTAGCTTATTTTGGTGTATTGATTTTGTTTTCCTATTTCACAGGAAGAAAAGGCGATGATTCCAACGACTCTTTTTTCAAAGCCAATAAACAAGCGCCTTGGTATTTGGTGGCTTTTGGAATGATTGGCGCTTCACTTTCGGGCGTAACGTTTATTTCAGTTCCTGGAAAAGTAGAAGCTTCTCAGTTTGTGTATTTTCAGTTGGTATTGGGTTATATTATTGGGTATTTAGTCATTGGAACAGTTTTGTTGCCATTGTATTACAAGCTCAATTTAACTTCGATTTACACCTATTTGCAAGATCGTTTTGGTAACTATTCCTATAAAACTGGTGCTTGGTTTTTCATTATTTCTAGAACGGTTGGTTCTAATTTACGCTTGCTTTTGGTTGCTGATGTATTGCAAACCTTAGTTTTTGAATCATTAGGAATTCCGTATTGGATTACGGTTTCGGCTACCATTTTGTTGATTTGGGTTTACACGCACAAATCGGGAATTAAAACCATTATTTGGACGGATACGTTGCAAACTTTGTTTATGCTGGTTGCCGTTGGCGTTTGTATTGTGGTGGTTTCGCAAGATTTGGGATTAAACATTGACAATTTCTCTAGTTTTATTGCTGAAAGCGATTTTTCTAAAACTTTCTTTTTTGAAGATGCAAGTTTGCCAACATATTTTTGGAAACAATTCCTTTCTGGAATATTTATTGCCATTGTAATGACCGGTTTAGACCAAGATATGATGCAGAAAAACTTAACTTGTAGAAGTTTGAAAGACGCACAAAAAAATATGTTTTGGTTTACCATTGTGCTGACTTTTGTGAATTTTATGTTTTTAGTAATGGGATTACTTTTCACCGAATACGCCATCAAAAATGGAATCGACGCACACAAAGACCAATTATTCCCCATTCTTGCCAATGAACATTTAGGAATTGTGGCTGCTTTCTGTTTTATTTTGGGATTGATTGCATCAGCTTATTCTAGTGCGGATAGTGCTTTGACTTCGTTAACCACTTCATTCAGTATTGATATTTTGGAAATTGAAAAAAAATACGACATCCAAAAACAAGTTGCGATTAGAAAACGTATTCACCTTATGTTTGTTGGAATTTCGATTTTGGTGATTTTATTTTTCAAATACGCTTTTAACGATGCTAGTATTATTGACAAAGTATTGAAATTCGCTGGATTTACTTATGGTCCATTATTAGGACTTTACGCTTTTGGCTTGTTTACCAAATGGAATGTAAAAGACAAATTGGTACCATTAGTTGCCATTCTATCTGTTGTAACTTCAATTGTTTTAAACTTAAAAAGCGAAACCTGGTTTGGATTCGCTTTTGGATTTGAAATTTTAATTGTCAATGGTTTACTGACGTTTATTGGATTAATATTGATTCGTCGCCAATAATACCAACGTACAAGCTACTTCATATTGAATACCATTGGCATCTAAAACAGCATAAAATTCAGGATTTTCAGTTCCAGGATTGAAGATAACGCGCCTTGGTTTTAAGGACAAAATGTAGTCGTAATATTCTTGTTGCGCTTTTGGATTCAAATATAGTGTAACGGTATCAATTCCGTGGAAATCTGTTTTTTCAGTTTCTATTGGAATATCAAACGCCATTCCTTTTTTGGCCCCAATGGCAACCACTTGATGGCTTTTATCTACTAAATTGTGAATGGCTTTGTATGAATAGCGCTCTTTATTTGTTGATGCGCCCAGAACTAATGTTTTCATGTTATTATTTTTTGACAAGTTTTAATTCACTTACAAGTACAAATTCAATGAAAATTTGTAAAAAATTATTGTATAAATTTAAGCAATTTAAATAATAATTATAACTTTGAAATAACATTATTTTAATCGGAAGTTTCGAAACTCCTTATTTCTTTGCATAAAAAACTATGGATTTATTTATTTACGTTTTCGCCGCCTTATTTTCTGTATTGAATCCTCTTGGAGCTGTTCCCATTTTTGTAGGATTAACTCAAGACGATTCCAAACAAGAACGCTCTCGAATTTCTATTTGGGCAGCTATTAATGTTTTCATCATTCTAACGATTTCGTATTTTGTTGGAAAATATGCATTGGCTTTTTTTGGAATTAGTATTGATTCCTTGCGAATTGCCGGTGGAATTGTAATTGTAACTTCTGGTTTTGCCTTATTAACTGGAAATTTCAGTAAAAAAAGAGGCGTAAATAAAAAAGTAGCTTCTGACGCTATGCAACGCAATGACATTGCCTTATCGCCATTAGCCATTCCAATGTTAGCTGGTCCGGGTTCTATGTCGTTATTAATTGCCATGTATCAAGAACACGCTGAAATTTCTCAAAAAATCACTACGTGTTTAGCCATTCTAGCCGTTGCTTTTTGTATCTTTTTGATTTTAAAAAGCGCGCATTATTTATCAAGAATTTTGGGTTCTTCTGGAATTGTAGCTATTTCGAGAGTCATTGGATTTATTGTAATTGCCATTGGAATTCAATACATTTCAAATGGTGTGGTTTCTATTTTTAAAATAGTATAAACAAATCCTAATTATTTAGAAAAAACACAAACTTCCATTCTTTTTTGCCTAAATTTAATGAAATTTGAAAACTATGCGAATTTTATTAACGGGTGCCAATGGTTATGTAGGTCGCAGATTGCTTCCCGAGTTGATTTCTCAAGGACATGAAGTGATTTGTTGTGTTCGTGATGCCAATAGACTGGGATTAGACACGGCAACATTGGAAAAAATCAGTATTTGGGAAGTCGATTTTTTGCACGAAATACAATTAGAAAGTATTCCAAAAAATATTGATGTTGCTTATTATTTGATTCATTCCATGTCATCGTCTACTGCTGATTTTGATGTTATGGAAAGTACAGCTGCTTCAAATTTCAATCACTACATGGATGCTATTGGTGCGCAACAAGTTATTTATTTAAGCGGAATTGTAAACCATGATGAACTATCAAAGCATTTGCAGTCTAGAAAAAATGTTGAAGATATTTTATTTGAAGGTAATTACAACACTACGGTACTTCGAGCGGGAATTATTGTGGGTTCTGGGAGCGCTTCTTTTGAAATCATTCGCGATTTGTGTGAAAAACTACCTATAATGATTACGCCAAAATGGGTTTTAACCAAATGTCAGCCCATTGCAATACGAGATGTTATTCGTTATTTGACTGGAGTTTTGCTAAAAAAAGAACACTACAATCAATCTTATGATATTGGTGGTCCTGATGTAATGACATATAAAGAAATGATGCTTTTGTATTCCAAGACAAGAGGTATAAAACTTTGGATGTTTACTCTTCCAATAATGTCGCCCAAGCTTTCTTCTTATTGGTTGTACTTTGTTACCTCTACTTCATATAAACTAGCTGTAAATCTTGTTGATAGTATGAAATTAGAAGTGATTTGTAAAAACAATGACCTTCAAAAAGCATTAGGAATCAAACCCATTACTTATGTTGAGGCTATTCAACTTGCTTTTTTAAAAATCGAACAGAATTTAGTAATATCAAGTTGGAAAGACAGCTTGGTTAGTAGTAGGTTTCATCATAATTTTTCAGAATTCATTCAAATTCCAACTTATGGTTGTTTAAAAGACCATCAAATTAAAAAAGTTACCCATGTAGCTAAAACATTAGATAATATTTGGTCAATTGGTGGAGAAAAAGGTTGGTATTATGGTAATTGGATGTGGAAAATTCGAGGGTTTATCGACAAACTTTTTGGTGGTGTTGGTTTGCGAAGAGGCCGAACACATCCTTCGCATTTAGATAGTGGAGATGCTTTGGATTTTTGGCGCGTATTAGTAGCGAATAAAGAAGAAAAAAGGCTACTTTTATATGCAGAAATGCGTTTACCTGGTGAAGCTTGGTTGGAATTTAGAATCGATGAAGAGAATCAATTGCATCAAATTGCTACTTTCAGACCAAAAGGATTACTAGGAAGAATGTATTGGTACAGTTTGGTTCCGTTTCATTATTTTATTTTTGGTGGTATGATTCGGAATATTACAAAATAAAAAAACCTGATACAATCAGGTTTCTTAAGTAAATTATATTTGTAATTATTTTTTTGGCAAGAAAACTTCAGCCATCATACAACGTGCGCTTCCCCCACCACAAGCTTCTATAATATCTAAACTTGCGTGTAAAATTTTGCAGTGTTTTTCGATTTTAGTGATTTGTTCTTTAGTTAGAACATTATAAGCTGCATCACTCATAATTAAGAATCTTTCATCATTTGCCCCACGAACTTGTAACATATTTCCTGCGAAATTATTCACTTGCTCTTCGGTGATTAAGATGATTTCTTTTCCGCTTTCTTTTAGCTTTTGCAATACCATTTTTCTTTCTGCTTTGTCGTCAATACAATCGGCACAAATTACGGCGAAAGTTTCGGCGATGCACATCATTACATTGGTATGATAAATGTGTTTTCTTTCCCCATTTACGGTTTGGTACGCTTCAAAAATTACAGGATTGTATTCAAAATCTTCACAGAATTCGATAAACAACTCTTCATCTGCTCTTGGAGATAAAGCACAGTAAGCGATTTCATTTTCTCTATCCAAAATAATACTTCCTGTTCCTTCAAGGAAAATTCCGTCTTCTTCAGCAGAAGTATAATCCATGATGTCATTGATTTCAAAACCTTTTTCTTCTAGAATATCGAAAACATCTTCTCTTCGTTCTAATCGACGATTTTCGGCAAACATTGGGTATAACGCAATATCACCATTTTCATGAAAAGAAATCCAATTATTTGGAAAAATACTATCTGGCGTATCGGGCTCTAATGTATCATCAATTACGATTACATTAATTCCAGCGGCTCTTAATTTCTCTACATAAGCATCAAATTCAGCTTGTGCTTTGGCATTTACCGTTGCTGGAAGCAATCCATCTAAGACTTTTTGGTAGTAATTATTTACGGCTGTTTGTTCGTTCATTCGGAATGCTACCGGACGAATCATTACTATGGAATTTGTGGTTTGGTTCATGGTTTGTTTTTGTTATCGGTTATCCGTTATTTGTTATCGGTTTTCAACTTTGTGTTAATAGTTTTAGTAATTGAAGTCGTTAGGTTTGCCAATTGTTGTCAACATATTTGATAAAGTTAAAAATCTTAGCTCCTAAAACATCATAATCATTTATAAATCTTTCAATTTCCGGAATCAAACCTGTATATAAATTCTTTATTTTCAATAAATGTCCTTTTGTTTCTAAGCAGCTTGAATGTGAATAAACTAAAAATTTAATAAAATCTGCTTTATATCGTTTTCTTCCATAACCTTCTACTACATTAGAATTAACTGAATCTGATGACCTTCTTAATTGGCTACCTAGTTCATATAGTTCATACTTTGGTAATAAAAGCGATGCAGGATGAACTTCATAAAACAAAGACAAACTTATTTTGTATATATCTAAATCTTCATAACTCTTCATAAAAAAAATACAAATTACACTAAAAAACTGAAAACAGACAACTTTTTATTTAATCTCTAATTAATGGCAAAGTTGAACATCTCAACAAACCTTCTTGTTTTGCTATTTCGGCGTATGGAATTTCTTCTACTGTGAATCCGTTTTCGCGAAGCCAATTGTTTAATCTGGTGAAATTTCGTTCAGAAACCACAACATCTGGTGCAATGGAGAATACATTGGAATTCATATGATACATTTCTTCTCTTTCAATGTGAAATAAATTTTCTTTTCCAAACAAATTCACCAAGAACATGTAATCTGCTTCTTCACGGAAACCGCTTTTGTAGATAATTCCTTTGTTGGTTCCTATTGGTTGAAAACAGCAATCCAAATGCAATGCATTATCACGAGGTTCGATTTTCGATTTTACTAAATCAAACTCCTTAACAATCTTGTTTGGAAACAATTCTTTTATAAAGTTAACCCCTTGCATATTTGTTCGTGCTGTAATGTAATCTTTATAATCTGAACCTTTGTATGTTCCAATGAAAATATATTCGTTCCAAGGCATTACATCGCCACCCTCTATGTGCACTTCTTCTGGCGGACGCACGACTTTCTTTGGATCAATTTGATCAATTACGTATTGAATAGCGTCTAATTCGCGTTCTCTATCTGGAAGAATATTGGCTTTGATAAAAATATCGTCAATTACGAAACCGATGTCTCTTGCGAAAATTTGGTTGTAATTTTCTATAATCTGCGGACGAAAAACTTTTACATCGTATTTCTGGAAAACTTTAAGAAAAGCTTCCATTTCTTTAACCATATCCGCTTCTATTGGATACGTTCCTGCTTTGATGTGTTCTAATGATTTTGGGTCATACGCTTCTTCTATTGTTGGCGTTGGTCCGTTACTTTCTGCAGTTCCTAAAACAACTGCTCTTAATCTTGAAGTTTCGTTTTTTACATTTAATTGTAACATAACTTGTTGGTTTTGCATTTAACCCAAATTACGCATTAGAAATCTATTACAAACTAAAACTACTTCAAAAATAAGCACTGACTCCTTTTTGAAATCTTAAAATATTACTATATTCCAAAATTTAAAAAAGTCCGTGAGCACCTATTTTTATTGTACTTTTAGCTTTCATAACGAAGTCTAATGTGTAATTTGGGTTTAAAATGCCATTTCGACAAAGATAGCAAAGGGAATTTGAGAAAAAAAACTTCTTTTAAACAAAAAAATCCTGATTGCTCAGGATTTTTTATTGGTATTATCTGTCTTTAATTTCTTTGAAAGGTCTTAATGTATAACCAGTGTAAACTTGTCTTGGACGTCCAATTGGTTCTTTATTAACACGCATTTCTTTCCATTGTGCAATCCAACCTGGTAAACGTCCGATAGCGAACAATACAGTGAACATTTCCACTGGAATTCCCATAGCACGGTAAATGATTCCTGAATAGAAATCTACGTTTGGATATAAGTTTCTTGATTTGAAGTATTCATCTTCAAGAGCTACTTTTTCTAATTGTTTTGCAATATCTAATAGCGGATCATCAACACCTAATGAATTTAATACATCATCAGCTGCTTTTTTAATGATAGTTGCTCTTGGGTCAAAGTTTTTGTAAACACGGTGTCCGAATCCCATTAAACGGAATGGATCGTCTTTATCTTTTGCTTTTAATACAAATTTCGCTACATCACCACCATTGTTATGAATTTCTTCCAACATTTCTAAAACAGCTTGGTTAGCTCCACCGTGAAGTGGTCCCCAAAGTGCAGAAACACCAGCAGAAATAGAAGCAAACAATCCAGCATGTGAAGAACCAACGATTCTTACTGTTGATGTTGAACAGTTTTGTTCGTGATCTGCGTGTAAGATGAATAATTTATCTAAAGCTGCAACAACTTTTGGATCTACTTTGTATGGTTCAGTTGGTAATTTGAACATTAAGTTCATAAAATTATCTACGAAACCTTTAGTATTATCATAATAATTTAATGGGAATCCCATTCTTTTTCTGTAGGTCCAAGTAGCAATAACCATAAATTTACCTAAGGTTTTGCATACTGCTTCATACATTTCTTTTTCGTTGTGCGGATTAACCGATTTTGGATTAAACGCTGTTAAAGCACTTGTTAACGAAGATAAAACGCCCATTGGGTGAGCTGTTTTTGGAAAACCTTTTAAAATAGTTTTCATTTCTTCGTTTACCAAAGTATATTTACGAATATCGTTCTCAAATTTTTCTAATTGAGAAGCTGTTGGCAATTCTCCGAAAATTAACAAATAAGAAACTTCTAAAAAGTTTGCTTTTTCTGCTAAATCTTCGATAGCATAACCTCTATAACGTAAAATTCCTTCTTCTCCATCTAAGAATGTGATTTCACTTTTGCAAGAACCTGAATTTTTGTATCCAGGATCGATAGTAATAGCTCCAGTTGCACTACGCAACTTGTCTATATCGATAGCTACTTCGTTTTCTGTTCCTACAATTACAGGAAACTCATACTTTTGGCCATCAAGCTCTAATATTGCAGTTTTTGACATATGTAAAAATATTTTTTTTGGGTATATAAATAAGAATAATGCGAATTTAATGAATCTAACTTGAATTCTAAAGTATTTTAGAATATTTTATGTTTATTTAATATACACCATAAAAAAATCCCAATAACTTTGATTTGCTATTGGGATAAATTTTAAAAGAAGAACAACTACTTTATCTTAAAAGCTTTTGCTTGAGGAAAATAAGCTACATCAGCTAATTCTTCTTCAATTCTTAAAAGTTGGTTGTATTTTGCCATACGATCTGAACGCGAAGCTGAACCTGTTTTGATTTGACCACAGTTTAAAGCAACTGCTAAATCAGCAATTGTATTATCTTCTGTTTCTCCTGAACGGTGACTCATTACTGAAGTATAACCTGCATTATGCGCCATATTTACAGCTGCAATAGTCTCTGTTAAAGTTCCAATTTGGTTTACTTTAATCAAAATGGAATTCGCAATTCCTTCATTGATTCCTCTAGATAATCTTTCTACATTAGTCACGAATAAATCGTCACCAACTAATTGTACTTTATTACCAATTTTATCCGTTAATAATTTCCAGCCATTCCAATCGTCCTCATACATTCCGTCTTCGATAGAAATAATTGGATATTTTTCAGCTAATTCAGCCAAATAAGAAGCTTGCTCTTCAGAAGTTCTTACTTTTCCAGTTTCGCCTTCAAATTTGGTATAATCGTATTTTCCGTTTACATAAAATTCTGAAGCGGCACAATCTAAAGCAATCATAATATCATCTCCAAAAGTATAACCTGCGTTAGTTACTGCTAATTTGATTGAATCTAAAGCATCTTCAGTTCCACCAGCTAAATTTGGTGCAAAACCACCTTCATCACCAACAGCAGTTGACAACTTTCTATCATGCAATACTTTTTTCAAGTGGTGAAAAATTTCAGTTCCCATTTGCATGGCATGAGTAAAATCTTTTGCTTTCACAGGCATAATCATAAATTCTTGGAAAGCAATTGGCGCATCAGAGTGCGAACCTCCGTTGATGATATTCATCATTGGAACTGGCAATGTATTGGCAGAAACACCACCAATATAACGATATAAAGGCAATCCTAATTCATTGGCAGCTGCTTTTGCAACCGCTAAAGAAACACCTAAAATAGCATTGGCACCCAAATTCGATTTATTAGCTGTTCCGTCTAATTCAATCATCATTTTGTCGATTAAATTTTGCTCGAAAACTGAAATTCCAACGATAGCTTCTGCAATTTTAGTATTTACATTTTCAACTGCTTTTAAAACACCTTTTCCCATGAAAGCTTTTCCGCCATCACGAAGTTCAACTGCTTCATGTTCACCTGTTGATGCTCCACTTGGCACAGCTGCTCTTCCTAAAACGCCATTTTCAGTGATTACATCCACTTCAACTGTTGGATTTCCTCTTGAATCTAATATTTGTCTTGCGTGAATTTTTAAAATGATACTCATGATATTTTTAATTTTTAGATGCTTTTATGTTATCGATAAATTGGTCAAAAAGATAGCTTGAATCATGTGGTCCAGGACTAGCTTCTGGATGGTATTGAACAGAAAAACAGTTTTTAGATTTCATTCGCATTCCTGCCACTGTTCCGTCATTTAAATGCATATGTGTTAATTCAAAATCAGGATGTTTCTCTAATTCTTCTTTCACAATAGCAAATCCGTGGTTTTGAGAGGTGATTTCACCTTTACCTGTAACTAAATTTTTAACTGGATGATTGATTCCTCTATGACCGTTAAACATTTTATAGGTTGGGATTCCATTAGCTAAGCCAATAACTTGATGTCCGAGACAGATTCCAAATAAAGGATTATTTTCATTTAAAATTTGGCGTGCTACCTCTTGAGCGGATTCCAATGGCTCTGGGTCACCAGGTCCGTTTGATAAGAAATATCCATCAGGATTGAACGATTTCAAATCTTCGTAAGAAGCATTGTATGGATACACCTTGATGTAACAATCTCTATTGGCTAAATTTCGAAGAATATTGGTTTTGATACCTAAATCCAATGCGGCAATTTTGTATGTAGCATTTTCGTTACCAAAAAAGTAAGGTTCTTTAGTTGATACTTTAGATGCCAATTCCAAACCATTCATATCTGGAACCTGCGCTAATTTTTCTTTCAGTTCTTCAATTGGAGTACCATCTGTACAAATAACAGCATTCATTGCGCCGTTATCTCTGATATAACTTACCAAAGCGCGCGTATCTACGTCAGAAATTACAATTAAATTTTGTTTTTGTAAATAATCGAATAAGCTACCTTCCGCATCGATACGCGAATAGTTGAAACTAAAATTTTTACAAACCAGCCCTGATATTTTAACACCATCAGATTCTACTTCGTTAGTATTTACTCCATAATTACCAATGTGTGCATTGGTAGTAACCATAATTTGACCAAAGTAAGACGGATCTGTAAAAATTTCCTGATATCCAGTAGTTCCAGTATTAAAAGCAACTTCCCCAAAGGTTGTTCCTGCAATACCAATTGATTTACCATGAAAAATAGTGCCGTCTTTTAGTAATAAAACAGCTTTTGAACGATTAGTGTATTTCATTATTGTTGTGTTGTTGAATGTGCAAATTTAATCTAAAAATTTGAAAAATAAATTTCAAAACAAAAATGTATAAAAAAAAGGATAAACTAAGAAAGTTTATCCTTTTATGTAAAATCATGCATTCATGATTATTCAGTTACTTCAGTATTTTCAGAAGTCTCAGCAGCTGGAGCTTCAGGAGTTGTTCCTTCTGCTTTTTTAGCTTTTCCACGACGAGTAGTCGCTTTCTTAACTTCTTTTTTACCTCCGTTGTACAATTCGTTAAAATCTACTAACTCGATCATTGCCATGTCAGCGTTATCTCCTAAACGATTACCTAATTTGATGATACGTGTGTATCCTCCTGGACGGTCACCTACTTTAGCAGCAACTTCTCTGAACAATTCAGTAACAGCATATTTATCTCTTAAATAAGAGAAAACTGTACGACGGTTGTGAGTAGTATCTTCTTTAGATTTTGTAACTAATGGTTCAACAAATTGCTTTAAAGCTTTTGCTTTGGCAACAGTTGTATTGATACGTTTATGTTCGATTAAAGAACAAGCCATATTAGCTAACATAGCTCTTCTATGTCCTTTTTGTCTACTTAAATGATTGAATTTTTTTCCGTGTCTCATGACCTTACTATTTAGCCTTCATCTTGCTGCAATCCACTTTGGAGAGCAAAATATGAAGTAATTTATTCTTTATCTAATTTATATTTGCCTAAATCCATTCCAAAGTTCAAACCTTTAGCAGCAACTAGTTCATCTAATTCTGTTAATGATTTTTTACCGAAGTTACGGAATTTCATTAAATCGTTTTTATTGAAAGAAACTAAGTCTCCTAATGTGTCAACTTCTGCCGCTTTTAAACAATTTAAAGCTCTAACAGATAAGTCCATGTCCACAAGTTTAGTTTTTAACAACTGTCTCATGTGTAATGACTCTTCATCATACGATTCTGTTTGAGCGATTTCATCAGCCTCAAGTGTAATTCTTTCATCAGAAAACAACATAAAGTGGTGAATCAACGTTTTAGCTGCTTCAGTTAATGCATCTTTCGGGTGAATAGAACCATCAGTGATGATTTCGAAAACTAATTTTTCATAATCAGTTTTTTGTTCTACACGGAAATTTTCTATCGCATACTTCACATTCTTTACTGGAGTGTAAATAGAATCTGTATAGATAGTTCCAATAGGTGCGTTAGCTTTTTTGTTTTCTTCAGCAGGAACATACCCTCTACCTTTTTCGATAGATAATTCCATGTTGATAGTTGTTTTACTATCTAAGTTACAAATTACTAGGTCTGGGTTCAATACTTGAAAACCAGAGATGAATTTTTGAAAATCACCAGCAGTAATTTGATCTTTTCCAGAGATTGCGATAGAAACAGATTCATTATCAACGTCTTCAATTTGTCTTTTGAAACGTACTTGTTTTAAGTTTAAGATAATTTCAGTTACATCTTCTACAACACCAGAAATCGTAGAGAACTCATGTTCTACACCTTCGATTCTTACAGATGTTATAGCGTATCCTTCTAGAGAAGAAAGTAAAACTCTTCTTAATGCATTACCAACTGTCAATCCGTAACCAGGTTCTAAAGGTCTAAATTCGAATTTACCTTCAAAATCGGTTGAATCGATCATGATAACTTTATCGGGCTTTTGAAAATTAAATAATGCCATATTGCGACTAAAGTCAATTATTATTTGTTATACAACTCAACGATTAGTTGTTCTTTAATGTTTTCAGGAATTTGAAGTCTTTGAGGAGCAGCTACGAAAGTACCCTCTTTAGTATCATTATTCCATGTAATCCACTCATAAACTTGAGAAGCATTAGATAAAGAACGCTCAATAGCTTCAAGAGATTTTGATTTTTCACGAACCGCAACTTTGTCACCTGGTTTTAAGTGATAAGATGGTACATTAACCAATTCACCGTTTACCGTGATGTGTCTGTGCGAAACGATCTGACGAGCAGCTCTACGAGAAGGAGCGATACCCATTCTGTATACTACGTTATCTAAACGAGCCTCACATAATTGAAGTAAGATTTCACCTGTTACACCTGAAGCAGCCGAAGCTTTTTCAAATAAGTTTCTGAATTGCTTTTCTAAAATACCGTAAGTATATTTAGCTTTTTGCTTCTCCATTAACTGAACAGCGTACTCAGATTTTTTACCTCTCTTTTTAGCCAAACCATGTTGTCCTGGAGGGTAATTTCTTTTTTCGAAGGCTTTGTCTTCTCCGAATATTGCTTCGCCAAATTTACGAGCAATTTTTGTTTTTGGACCAGTATATCTTGCCATTTTAAAAAATTAAATTAAGGTAGTGATTATGAATTCAGGTCTTAAAATCCTTCGATAATCGTTAGTCTACCTTGGTTATACTTAAATTATACTCTTCTTCTCTTAGGAGGTCTACATCCGTTGTGAGGGATTGGAGTAACGTCAATAATTTCAGAAACTTCAATACCACCATTATGGATTGAACGAATTGCTGATTCTCTACCGTTACCTGGCCCTTTAACGTAAACTTTTACTTTTTTAAGTCCAGCCTCTAATGCTACTTTAGTACAATCTTCTGCTGCCATTTGAGCTGCATAAGGTGTGTTCTTTTTAGAACCTCTAAAGCCCATTTTACCTGCTGAAGACCAAGAAATAACTTCACCTTTTTTGTTTGTCAACGAAATGATGATATTATTAAAGGTAGCATTAATATGCGCTTCTCCTGTAGATTCAACGATAACTTTACGTTTTTTAGTTGTTGCCTTAGCCATATTATTACTTATTATTTAGTTGCTTTTTTCTTGTTAGCAACAGTTTTTCTTTTACCTTTTCTAGTTCTAGAGTTGTTTTTAGTTCTTTGACCTCTTAATGGAAGTCCAGCTCTATGACGAATTCCTCTTTGACATCCGATATCCATTAAACGTTTGATGTTTAATTGAATTTCTGAACGTAATTCTCCTTCGATTTTGAAGTATGAAACAGCATCACGAATTGCACTGATTTCATCATCATTCCAATCTTGAACTTTTTTATCTTCACTTACTTGAGCTTTAGCTAAAATTTCTTTAGCTCTGCTATTACCAATACCAAAGATATAGGTTAATGCAATAACTCCTCTTTTCTGTTTAGGTATATCTACCCCTGCGATTCTAGCCATAATTATCCTTGTCTTTGTTTAAATCTAGGATTCTTTTTGTTAATAACGTATAATCTTCCTTTTCTACGCACTATAATGCACTCGGCACTTCTCTTTTTTACTGATGCTCTTACTTTCATTTTAATAGCTTTAGTATCTATATGTAATTCTTGCTTTTGTTAAGTCGTAAGGGCTCATCTCAAGTTTAACCTTGTCTCCAGGAAGTAATTTAATATAATGCATACGCATCTTCCCTGAAATGTGAGCAATTACAACATGTCCATTTTCTAATTCTACACGGAACATTGCATTTGACAATGCTTCAATGATTGTTCCGTCTTGTTCTATTGCTGATTGTTTTGCCATAAAAATTAAGCTACTGCTTTTCTATTTTTACCTGATTTCATCAAACCGTCATAATGCTTATTCAATAAATAAGAATTAATCTGTTGGATAGTATCAATTGCAACACCAACCATAATTAATAAAGAAGTACCTCCATAAAAATATCCCCAAGCACCTTGAACGTTTAATAAACTTACTACAACAGCAGGTAAAACTGCTATTAAAGCCAAGAATACAGAACCTGGAAATGTAATTAAAGACATGACTTTATCAAGATAATCTCCAGTTTCAACACCTGGACGGATACCTGGAATAAAACCACCACTTCTCTTTAGATCGTCTGCCATTTTATTAGTTGGTACAGTAATTGCGGTGTAAAAATACGTAAAAATTATAATTAACAAAGCAAATACTATATTATATACTAATCCGAAAGGATTATTGAACATACCAGCTAAAGATTGCGCCGTATCAGATTCTTTTGCTAAACCTGAAACAGCTGCTGGAATAAACATGATTGCTTGCGCAAAGATAATCGGCATTACTCCAGAAGCATTAAGCTTTAACGGAATAAATTGACGAGAACCCATCATGTCTTGTTCAAAATCACCAGAAGCAGTTCTTCTTGCATATTGAACCGGTATTTTTCTAACAGCCATTACCAACAAGATACAAGCGATAATTACCAAGAACCATAAGATTAACTCAATAACAATCATCATGTAGCTACCATTAGCTTGCGTTGTTCTAGATAAAAACTCTTGAATAAACGCTTGCGGCATACTAGCGATAATACCAACCATGATTAATAATGAAATACCATTACCGATACCTTTATCCGTAATTTTTTCACCTAACCACATTGCAAAGATAGTACCAGTTACTAAAATCAATACTGAAGAGAAAAGGAACGAAAATGAACTAACACCTAATAAAAACGCATCTGTAGGTAAGGTTCTGTATAGGTTATAGATATAACCAGGACCTTGAACTAGCGTAATTAAAATGGTTAACCATCTTGTAATTTGGTTAATTTTCTTTCTACCACTTTCTCCATCTTTTTGAAGTTTTTGTAGATAAGGAACCGCGATTCCCATCAACTGCACAACAATAGAAGCAGAAATGTAAGGCATAATACCTAATGCAAATACAGATGCTTGCGAAAACGCACCACCTGTAAATACATTAATTAACCAACCAATACCTCCGTCAGTTTGATCAGTAAGATTACTTAATTTAGTAGCATCAATACCAGGAAGCGTTACTTGCGCACCAAAACGATACACTAATAACAAACCAAGAGTCAATAAAATACGATTTTTTAACTCCTCGATTTTCCAAACATTGATAAAAGAATCTATAAATCTCTTCATGTTACTAAATAGTTTATAAAGTTACCGCTTCACCTCCAGCTGCTTCAATAGCCGCTTTTGCCGATGCAGTAAATTTGTGAGCACTTACTTTAAGTTTAGCCTTTAGCTCACCTCTTCCTAAAATCTTTACCAAGCTATTTTTTGTAGCTAAACGCGTGTCTACTAATACTTCGAAATCCAAAGTATCTGTAATAACACCATTGTCAACTAATGATTGAATTGTATCTAAGTTTACACCTTGATACTCCACTCTGTTTATATTCTTAAATCCGAACTTAGGAACACGTCTTTGAAGTGGCATTTGACCACCTTCAAAACCAATTTTCTTAGAGTATCCAGAACGAGATTTAGCTCCTTTGTGACCACGTGCTGCAGTACCACCTTTACCAGAACCTTCTCCTCTACCTAATCTTTTATTTTGGTTGTGAACTGAACCTTCAGCTGGTTGTAAGTTACTTAAATTCATAACGATTGATGTTATTTAGTTTCTTCAACAGAAACTAAGTGTTTAACTTTATTTACCATTCCAAGGATAGCAGGATTTGCATCATGCTCAACAACTTGTCCCATTTTACGAAGACCTAAAGCTTCCAAAGTTCTCTTTTGATCAAGAGGACAGTTGATTTTACTTCTTACTTGTTTTACTTTAATTTTTGTCATGATTTCCTTGAATTTAACCTTTAAATACTTTATCTAAAGAAACACCTCTTTGTTTTGCAACAGTAGCTGCACTTCTCATTTGCAATAAAGCATCAAAAGTAGCTTTAACAACGTTATGAGGGTTTGATGAACCTTGAGATTTTGATAATACATCGTGTATACCTACTGACTCCAACACGGCGCGAACTGCACCACCGGCAATTACTCCAGTACCGTGAGAAGCTGGCATTAAATACACTCTAGCCCCACCAAATTTACCTTTTTGCTCGTGAGGAACTGTAGCACTATTCAAAGGAATTCTAACTAAGTTTTTCTTTGCATCTTCTACTGCTTTTGCAATAGCTTCAGAAACATCTTTAGATTTTCCTAATCCGTGTCCTACAACACCATTCTCGTCACCAACTACCACGATAGCAGAAAAACCAAATGCTCTACCACCTTTAGTAACTTTAGTTACACGATTTACATTAACCAAACGATCTTTTAATTCAAGACCTCCTGGTTTTACTAGCTCTACATTTTTATAATTTTGATACATAATTTCTTAGAATTTAAGTCCAGCTTCTCTAGCACCTTCAGCTAATGATTTAACACGTCCATGGTATAAATAACCACCTCTATCAAAAGAGATGTTAGCTATACCAGCCTTAAGAGCTCTTTCAGCTACCAATTTTCCAACTGCATTTGCAATTTCGATTTTTGTACCTTTAACCACTTCTTTTTCACGAGAAGATGCAGCAACTAGTGTTACACCGTTAACATCATCTATGATTTGAGCATAGATTTCTTTATTAGATCTAAATACAGACAATCTTGGATTAGAAGCTGTTCCGCTAACAATCTTTCTGATTCTGAATTTGATTCTTTGTCTTCTTTCTGTTTTTGTTAATGACATAGTCTTAATTTTTAAGCTGATTTACCTGCTTTTCTTCTTAATACTTCACCTACAAACTTAACACCTTTCCCTTTGTATGGTTCTGGCTTACGGAAAGATCTGATTTTAGCAGATACTTGACCTAATAATTGTTTGTCAAATGATGATAATTTTACTATTGGATTTTTACCTTTTTCAGATACTGTTTCCACTTTTACTTCAGGAACGATTTCTAGAACAATGTTGTGAGAATAACCTAAAGCTAAATCAAGTTTTTGACCTTGATTAGAAGCTCTGTAACCAACCCCAACTAATTCTAATTCCTTAGCAAAACCTTCTGAAACTCCTATAATCATATTGTTTATAAGAGAACGATAAAGTCCATGTTTCGCTCTTTCATTTTTGTGATCAGATGAACGCTCAACGATAACTTGGTTATCTTCGATTTTGATTGTTACATCAGAAAACTCTTGAAAAAGCTCGCCTAATTTTCCTTTTACTGTAACCACAGCATCTTTAACCTCTACAGTTACGCCAGCTGGAATTGCAATTGGATTTTTACCTATTCTTGACATTCTTTCGTCTTTTAATTAGTATACGTAACAAATTACTTCTCCTCCAACATTAAGCTGTTTAGCTTGTTTGCCAGTCATCACCCCTTTAGAGGTAGAAACGATTGCAATACCTAAACCATTTAAGATTCTAGGTAAAGTTGAAGATCCAGAATATTTACGTAAACCTGGTTTACTAATTCTTTGGATATCTTTGATTACAGACTCTTTCGTGTCTTTATCATATTTAAGTGCAATTTTGATGGTACCTTGAACAGCATTGTCATCAAATTTGTAACTTAAGATATATCCTTGATCAAATAAAATTTTTGTGATTTCTTTTTTCAATTTAGATGCTGGAATTTCAACCACTTTGTGGTTTGCTCTTACAGCATTTCTAATTCTTGTTAAGAAATCGGCAATAGGATCTGTATACATATGTATAAAATTACGGTTATGGTTTTCTACAGAGACTCTCTCCGTAGAACCTTTAACCAATTAAACTTAAATAATTTCGGATTGCAAAAGTATAAACTTTTTACGAGATTACCAAGAAGCTTTTTTAACTCCTGGAATTAATCCTTGATTAGCCATTTCACGGAACGTTACACGAGAAAGACCAAACTGACGCATATACCCTCTTGGTCTACCTGTCAATTTACAACGATTGTGTAAACGAACTGGAGATGCATTTTTAGGTAATTTTTGTAATGCTTCATAATCACCAGCTTCTTTCAAAGCTTTTCTTTTTTCAGCATATTTAGCTACTAATGCTTCTCTTTTCGCCTCACGGGCTTTCATTGATTCTTTAGCCATATCTTAATTCTTTTTAAAAGGTAAACCTAATTCCGCTAATAATGATTTTGCTTCTTTATCTGTATCTGCAGAAGTTACAAAAGTGATATCAAAACCTGAAATTTTATTCACTTTATCAATATCAATTTCTGGGAAAATGATTTGCTCTAAAACTCCTAAGTTATAGTTACCTCTACCGTCAAAACCTGTAGATTTGATTCCACCAAAATCTCTTACACGAGGTAATGAAGAAGTAATCAATCTATCTAAGAATTCATACATTCTATCACCACGTAAAGTTACTTTAGCACCAATCGGCATACCTTTTCTTAATTTGAATGACGCAACGTCTTTCTTAGAAATAGTACCTACGGCTTTTTGACCAGTAATTTTCGTAATTTCTTCTACAGCGTAATCAACTAACTTTTTGTCAGATACAGCTGCACCAACTCCACGGCTTACAACAATTTTTTCAAGTTTAGGAACTTGCATTACATTTTTGTAACCGAACTCTTCTTTAAGAGCAGCAATAACTCTGCTCTTATATTCTTCTTTTAATCTAGGTATATAAGCCATTACTATAATACTTGATTAGATTTTTTTGAAAATCTCACTTTCTTTTCTCCTTCTACTTTGAAACCAACTTTAGTCACTGCTTTTGATTTTGGATCAATCAATGATAAGTTAGAAATATGTATAGGAGCTTCTTTTTTAACGATACCACCTTGAGGGTTTTTAGCACTTGGTTTTGTATGTTTCGAAACCATGTTTATTCCTTCAACTACCGCTTTGTTTTTATCACGGATAACACGTAAAACAGTACCTTCTGAACCTTTATGGTCACCAGCGATTACTCTTACTACGTCTCCCGATTTGATTTTTAGCTTTGTCATCATTTTTAGAATTAAAGCACCTCTGGTGCTAATGATACAATTTTCATGAATTGTTTCTCACGAAGTTCTCTGGCAACTGGACCAAAAACACGAGTTCCTCTCATTTCACCTGCAGCGTTTAACAATACACATGCGTTATCGTCAAAACGGATGTAAGATCCATCAGCTCTTCTCACTTCTTTTTTGGTACGTACAACAACTGCAGTTGATACCGCTCCTTTTTTAACGTTTCCGTTAGGAGTTGCATCTTTAATAGAAACTACAATTTTATCTCCAACAGAGGCATAACGACGTTTCGTTCCTCCTAAAACACGAATAGTTAAAACTTCTTTAGCTCCCGTGTTATCTGCTACTTTTAATCTTGATTCTTGTTGTACCATAATTACTTAGCTCTTTCAATGATTTCAACTAATCTCCAACATTTAGATTTTGATAAAGGTCTTGTTTCCATGATCTTTACTGTATCTCCAATGTTACAGTCGTTTGTTTCGTCGTGTGCAACATATTTCTTAGTTTTTAACACGAACTTACCGTATAATGGGTGTTTTACTTTTCTTGTTTCAGACACAACAATAGATTTCTCCATTTTGTTACTTGTAACAACACCAATTCTCTCTTTTCTTAAATTTCTTTTTTCCATCTTTCAGCAGAATACAATTATTGTAACTCTCTTTTAGTTAACTCTGTAGCAATTCTCGCAACGGCTCTTCTTACCGATCTGATTTGAAGAGGATTCTCTATTGGAGAAATAGTATGAGCTGCTTTTAGGTCAGCATACGTTTTCTTTAACTGACTAAGTTTTTCTTGTAACTCAGCTGCAGATAGATTTTTTATTTCTGATTGTTTCATAATATTTTTTGATTATGCTTCGAAATCTCTAGCAACGACAAACTTAGTTTTAACTGGAAGCTTTTGAGCAGCAAGACGTAACGCCTCTTTTGCAACAGATAGTGGAACACCACCAACTTCAAACATGATTCTTCCAGGTTTCACAACTGCAGCCCAATATTCAACTGCACCTTTACCTTTACCCATACGTACTTCAAGAGGCTTCTTAGTAATAGGCTTATCTGGGAAAATCTTGATCCATAATTGACCCTCTCTTTTCATATAACGAGTTGCAGCAATACGAGCTGCCTCAATTTGACGAGAAGTTAAAAAGCATGAATCTAAAGATTTAATTCCAAACATTCCATTAGAAAGTTCGTGACCTCTTTGAGAAACGCCTTTCATTCTACCTTTCTGTACCTTACGGTATTTTGTTCTTTTAGGCTGTAACATTTTTCTTTAGTTTAAAAAATTACTTTCTTTTGCGTGCGTTTGGTTTACCTTTTCCAGCTCCAGTAGATCCTGATGGCTTAGACTGTTTTTTGTCAATTCCAACTAACGGAGAAAGATCTCTTTTACCGTAAACTTCACCTTTCATTATCCATACTTTGATTCCCATTCTACCATAAGTAGTATGAGCTTCTGCTAATGCATAATCAATGTCAGCTCTGAAAGTTGACAAAGGAATTCTACCTTCTTTGAAGTGCTCTGAACGAGCCATTTCAGCACCATTCAAACGACCTGAGATCATTACTTTAATACCTTCAGCATTCATACGCATTGCAGCAGCGATAGCCATTTTAATAGCTCTTCTGTAAGAAATTCTGCTTTCAATTTGACGACAGATACTGTTAGCTACTAAATAAGCATCTAATTCTGGTCTTTTGATTTCAAAGATGTTGATTTGAACCTCTTTGTCGGTAATTTTCTTAAGTTCTTCTTTTAACTTGTCTACCTCTTGACCACCTTTTCCGATAATGATACCAGGTCTAGCAGTAGTGATAGTAACGGTTACAAGTTTCAAAGTTCTCTCGATAATTATCTTCGAAACACTAGCTTTTGATAAACGTGCATGGATATACTTTCTGATTTTGTAATCTTCAGCGATTTTATCACCGTAGTCATTACCTCCATACCAGTTTGAGTCCCATCCTCTGATGATACCAAGTCTATTTCCGATTGGATTTGTCTTTTGTCCCATACTGTTTATTAATTGCTTTGTGTGTTATTATTAGCTCCTAACACGATAGTTACGTGGTTAGAACGTTTTCTAATTCTGTGTGCACGACCTTGTGGAGCTGGACGAAGTCTTTTCAACATCATACCACCATCTACACGGATCTCTTTTACGATTAAGCCTGCTTCTTCTAAACTAGCTTCACTATTCTTAGCTTGCCAGTTAGCAATAGCTGACAATAATAGTTTTTCTAATTTTCTTGAAGCTTCTTTACTACTAAATCTTAATATATTAAGAGCTAATTCTACTTTCTGACCTCTAACTAAATCTGCCACTAAGCGCATTTTTCTAGGTGAAGTAGGGCAGTTATTTAATTTAGCAAAAGCAACTTGGCTTTTAGCTTCTTTAATCTGCTCTGCTCTTTCTCTTTTACGAACTCCCATAGCTTCTTATTATTTTTTACCTTTATTTTTTGCACCAGCATGACCTCTAAAAGATCTTGTTGGCGAAAATTCTCCTAATTTATGTCCTACCATGTTTTCAGTAACGTAAACTGGTACAAATTGACGACCATTGTGCACAGCGATAGTTTGTCCAACGAAGTCAGGAGTAATCATAGATGCTCTAGACCATGTCTTAACAACAGCTTTGTTTCCTTTCTCGATATTTTCTTGAACTTTCTTCTCTAATTTAAAGTGAACAAAAGGTCCTTTTTTTAATGAACGTGCCATATCTTACTTATTATTTCTTTCTACGTTCTACGATATACTTATTACTCGGGTTAACTTTAGAACGAGTTCTATAACCTTTAGCAGGTAAACCTTTTCTTGAACGTGGGTGACCTCCTGAAGAACGTCCTTCACCACCACCCATTGGGTGATCAACTGGGTTCATTGCTACTGGTCTAGTTCTTGGTCTTCTTCCTAACCATCTAGTTCTACCAGCTTTACCTGATACTACTAATTGGTGATCAGAGTTAGAAACCGCTCCAATTGTAGCCATACATGTTAACAAGATTAATCTTGTTTCACCTGAAGGCATTTTAATTGTAGCATACTTTCCATCTCTAGCCATTAATTGAGCAAAAGTTCCAGCAGAACGAGCAATAATAGCTCCTTGACCTGGTCTCAATTCGATACATGATATAACAGTACCAAGAGGAATTTTACTTAAAGGCATTGCGTTTCCAATTTCTGGAGCTGCATCTGGACCTGAAACTAAAGTTTGTCCAACTTCTAAACCGTTTTGTGCAATAACATAAGTTTTAGCACCATCAGCATAAGCTAATAACGAAATAAAAGCAGAACGATTCGGATCGTATTCGATTGTTTTAACTACCGCTGGAATTCCAGTTTTAGTTCTTTTAAAATCGATCATACGATATCTTTGCTTATGACCACCACCTGTGTAACGCATGGTCATTTTTCCTTGACTATTTCTACCTCCAGAGTTTTTTTTCGGTGCAATCAATGAACGCTCCGGCTTATCAGTTGTAATAGTGTCAAAGCTATTAACAACTCTAAAACGCTGACCTGGGGTAATAGGTTTTAATTTTCTAACTGACATTTTCTATTAGATATTGTTATAAAAATCTATTGTTTCTCCTTCTTGTACTTGAACAATTGCTTTTTTGTAAGCATTTGTTTTTCCACTGATCAAACCACTCTTGGTATATTTAACACTTCTATTTGGTCTGTAATTCATCGTATTTACTTCAACTACATTCACACCATAAGCAGCCTCAACTGCATTTTTGATTTGAATTTTGTTTGCCGTTTTTTGAACGATAAAACCAAAACGGTTAAAAATTTCACCATCTTTAGTTATTTTTTCAGTTATAATTGGCTTAATAATGATACTCATAACCTTATTATTTACTTAAATTAGCTTCAATCTCTCCTAAAGATCCCTCTAAAAGAACTAAACTTTTAGCATTTAAAATACCATAAGTGTTTAATTCAGAAGTAGTTACAACAGAAGATGATTTTAAATTACGTGACGACAAATATACATTTTTATTTGTATCGCCCAACACGAATAATGATTTTTTATTTTCTAACCCTAAAGCTTTCAATACGTTAATGAAATTTTTAGTGTTTGGCGTGTCAAAAGTAAAGTCTTCTACAACAATCAAATTTGAATCTTGAACTTTCATTGCTAAAGCTGATTTTCTAGCTAATCTTTTCAAGTTCTTATTCAATTTGAAAGAATAACTTCTTGGTCTTGGACCAAAAACTGTACCTCCACCTTTAAACAAAGGATTTTTAATACTTCCTGCACGTGCAGTACCAGTACCCTTTTGTTTTTTTATCTTACGCGTACTTCCAGTAACTTCAGCTCTCTCTTTAGACTTGTGTGTACCTTGTCTTTGATTAGCTAAATACTGTTTTACGTCTAAGTAAACTGCATGCTTACTTGGCTCAATTGCGAATACTGAATCAGAAAGTTGTACTTTTCTTCCAGTATCTTTTCCGTTAAAATCTAATACTTTTACTTCCATTACTTCTGAACGATTACATAAGAGTTTTTATGTCCTGGAACACACCCTTTAACAACTAAAAGATTTTTCTCAGCAACTACTTTCAAAACTTTAAGGTTTTGAATCGTTACGTTGTCTCCACCCATTCTTCCAGCCATACGCATTCCTTTGAATACTCTAGATGGATAAGATGAAGCTCCAACAGATCCTGGCGCTCTTAAACGGTTGTGTTGACCGTGAGTTGCTTGTCCAACACCACCAAATCCGTGACGTTTAACAACCCCTTGAAAACCTTTACCTTTAGAAACCCCTTGTACATCAACAAATTCACCTTCAGCGAATAAGTCAACGGTGATAACATCACCTAATTTGTGCTCATTTTCAAAATCTTGGATTTCAACGACTTTTTTCTTCGCAACTGTTCCCGCTTTCTTAAAGTGACCTAACTCAGCTTTAATCGAGTGTTTTTCAGTTTTGTCATCGAAACCAAGCTGAAGAGCCTCATACCCGTCAACCTCCATGGTTCTGACTTGGGTAACTACGCATGGACCTACCTCAATAACAGTACAAGGAATATTTTTCCCGTTCTCGTCAAAGATACTAGTCATGCCAATTTTTCTTCCGATTAACCCAGACATATTAAACTAATTATTAATTAAACTCTATTTTTAAAAACGCACAATACTGCACATTCCTCTTTTTTTGAGGGTGCAAATATATAATTATTTTTTAAATACCGCAAATTAAATTAGTTACATCTGTTTTTTATTAAAAACACACACAACTAACCTGTTTTTGGATATTAAAAAAACCGTAGTGAGTACATCACTTACGGTTTTTTAATTATTTTGACTTTTGAACAGTCGTAAAAATTATACTTTGATTTCTACTTCAACACCACTAGGAAGCTCTAATTTCATTAAAGCATCAATAGTTTTTGATGATGAGCTATAGATATCTAATAATCTTTTGTATGAACTTAATTCAAACTGCTCTCTAGCTTTCTTGTTTACGTGTGGAGAACGTAAAACTGTGAAAATCTTTTTGTTTGTAGGTAATGGAATTGGACCTGTTACAACAGCACCAGTACTTTTTACCGTTTTTACAATCTTCTCAGCAGACTTATCTACCAACATGTGATCGTAAGATTTTAGTTTTATTCTGATTTTTTGACTCATTTTCTTAAAAATTAGGCGTTACCTTTTGCTTTTTTGATTACTGCTTCTGAAACATTAGAAGGTGTTTCAGCATAGTGAGAAAACTCCATTGTAGAAGTTGCTCTACCCGAAGACAATGTTCTTAATGTAGTAACATAACCAAACATTTCAGACAAAGGCACATCAGCTTTAATAGTTTTAGCACCGTTTCTGTCTCCCATATCATTCACCTGACCTCTACGACGATTCAAGTCACCTACAATATCCCCCATATTTTCTTCTGGAGTAATAACTTCAATTTTCATAATTGGCTCAAGAATTACAGCTCCAGCAGCTTTTGCTACTTCTTTGTAACCCATTTTTGCAGCTAATTCAAAAGAAAGAGCATCCGAGTCAACAGGGTGGAAAGATCCATCTAATAAAGTTACTCTTAAACTATCCACAGCATATCCTGCTAAAGGACCTGATTTCATAGCTTCTTTAAAACCTTTTTCTACAGATGGAATATATTCTTTCGGTACGTTACCACCTTTAACCTCATTAATAAATTGCAATCCAACAGCTGGCTTACCATCTACATCTTGAGCAGGCTCCAAACGGAATACGATATCACCAAATTTACCACGACCTCCAGATTGTTTTTTGTAAACCTCTCTGTGTTGTGCTGATTTTGTGAAAGCTTCTTTGTATTCAACTTGTGGCTCACCTTGGTTTACCTCAACTTTGAACTCACGTTTCATACGATCTACCAAGATATCTAAGTGAAGCTCACCCATACCTGAAATAATCGTTTGACCTGAAGCCTCATCAGTTCTAACTGTAAATGTAGGATCTTCTTCAGCTAATTTAGCTAAAGCCATACCCATTTTATCTACGTCAGCTTTTGTTTTAGGCTCAATTGCAATACCAATTACTGGATCAGGGAATTTCATAGACTCAAGAATAATTGGGTGTTTTTCATCACACATAGTATCTCCAGTCTTGATATCTTTAAATCCTACAGCCGCTCCAATATCTCCAGCTTCGATAAAATCGATTGGATTTTGCTTGTTCGCGTGCATTTGGTAAATACGAGATATACGCTCTTTGTTTCCTGAACGTGTGTTCAAGATATAAGAACCAGCATCTAAACGACCTGAATAAGCACGGAAGAAAGCTAAACGACCAACATAAGGGTCAGTAGCAATTTTAAATGCTAAAGCAGCAAAAGGCTCCTTTGGATCAGGACGACGTAAAATTTTCTTTTGATCTTCTTCTAACAAATCAGCATCATCAGGATGAATTCCTTCAATACCTTCTTTATCCATTGGAGATGGCAAGTATTTACATACTGCATCTAACATGAATTGAACTCCTTTGTTTTTGAAAGAAGAACCAGCAATCATAGGGATGATAGCCATATCCATAGTAGCTGCTCTTAATGCATTATTAATTTCCTCTTCAGTAATAGAATTTTCATCTTCCATATACTTGTCAAGTAAATTTTCATCATAATCAGCAACTGCTTCAATAAGAATTGATCTGTATTGTTTAACTTCTTCAACCATATCTTCTGGAATAGGCACGATATCAAAAGTAGCTCCTTGTGTTTCATCATGCCAAATAATAGCTTGATTTTTCACTAAGTCAACTACTCCTTTGAAATCAATCTCTTCGCCGATTGGTAACGTAATAGCAACAGCGTTAGATTTTAACATATCTCTAACTTGTTGACATACTGCTAAGAAGTTAGAACCTTGACGGTCCATTTTATTTACGAATCCCATACGTGGAACTCTATATTGATCTGCTAATCTCCAGTTAGTTTCTGATTGAGGCTCAACACCATCAACAGCACTAAACAAAAACACTAAACCATCTAATACACGTAACGAACGGTTTACCTCTACTGTAAAGTCAACGTGACCTGGGGTATCGATAATATTAAAGTGGTACGGTTTAGATTCAGGTATAAGTTTACCTTGCTCAGTTGGAAAATTCCATTCACAAGTTGTAGCAGCAGAAGTAATTGTAATACCTCTTTCTTGCTCTTGTGCCATCCAGTCCATTGTTGCAGCACCATCGTGTACTTCACCAATTTTGTGTGATTTTCCTGTATAGAATAAAATACGCTCTGTTGTTGTTGTTTTACCAGCATCAATGTGAGCAGCAATTCCAATGTTTCTTGTAAATTTTAAATCTCTAGCCATTTCTTATGAATTAAAATCTAAAGTGAGAGAATGCTTTATTAGCATCTGCCATTTTGTGAGTATCCATTCTTTTCTTAACAGCAGCACCTTCTTCTTTAGCCGCAGCTAAAATTTCAGAAGCTAATTTTGCAGCCATTGATTTTTCGTTTCTTCTTCTTGCATATAAAATCATCCATTTCATAGCATAAGAGATTTTTCTATCTGGACGAATTTGCATTGGAATTTGGAACGTAGCTCCACCCACTCTACGTGAACGAACTTCTACGTGAGGCATAACATTTGTTAATGCGTCTTTCCATACTTCTAATGACGTTTTTTCTTCGTCTTGCTTTTTAGTTTCAATAATGTCCATTGCATCATAGAATACTTTAAAAGCGGTTGATTTTTTACCATCCCACATTAAGTTATTCACAAAACGTGTTACCAATTGATCGTTAAATCTTGGATCTGGTAAAAGCGGTCTTTTTTTGGCCTGTCTTTTTCTCATGTCTTTTCTTTAAAAGATTTTAAATTACTTTTTCTTTCCAGCTGCAGCAGGTGCTTGTCCTGGTTTTGGACGTTTAGCCCCATACTTAGATCTACGTTGTGTTCTTCCTGCAACACCCGCTGTGTCTAATGCTCCACGTACGATATGGTATCGTACACCTGGTAAATCTTTTACTCTTCCACCTCTAACTAATACTATCGAGTGCTCTTGTAGATTGTGTCCTTCTCCAGGGATGTAAGCATTTACCTCATTACCATTTGTTAAACGCACACGAGCAACTTTACGCATTGCCGAGTTTGGTTTCTTTGGTGTTGTGGTATAAACACGCGTACAAACCCCTCTTCTTTGAGGACAAGAATCTAAAGCAGCCGATTTACTCTTCTTAGTTATTTTGGCTCTTCCTGTTCTTACTAATTGTTGAATTGTTGGCATAATTGTTTATAATTATTACTAAAAAATTAAACTCCCTATTTTTAGGGGTTGCAAATGTATGTAATATTTTTCAAAAAACAAACCATAAGCCGTTAATTTTCAATTGGATTGTAATTTTTTGAAAAATCCCGAAGTTTAAAAAGTTCCCAAAAGCGTTCTTTTAGCCCCGATGGGAGCGACATCCTGCCTTAGCGGATATAGCGGACAGCGGGAAATTCGTGTAAAAAGTTCGCAAGGGATTGGCTCCAAATTAAAATTTATTCTGTTTTTTTGCGTTACTTTGATACCGATGCAAAAATTACTTATTTTTCTATTTGTTTGCTGTTTTCAATTGACTTTTGCTCAAAAATTTAGCTTGTCAATTGAAGGGGAATCTGTTGCCGAAACTCAAGTAATTGATAGCATTGGATACACCAAAAAACACGAAACCGTAGCCTCCATACTAGAAACTCAGAAAGATTTTGAGAAAAGGCTCTCCTACTCTGGTTTTGTTAGCTACGAATTGCTCTCCCAAAAAAAAGTAAATGATAGTAGTTTTGTTTTTACTTACCAATTAGGAAATGCACTTAAAAATGTAAACATATATATAGGTAAACTTTCGGAAGACGAAAAGTTGCTTATGGAAGAAACCAAAGATTCGATTGTAATTGCTACTAATCAAACCGAAAACTGGATGCAGATGAAGTCGAAGCTATTAGAAATTAAAGGATTTTCGCTCGCCAAATTACAACTTACTAATCTGACTCAAAAAGAAAACCAACTTTTTACCGAACTTACTTTAACTACCAATAAAAAACGAATCGCAGATGACTTGGTGATTTTAGGCTACGATAAATTTCCGAAAAACATCAAACACCAACTGAAGCGAAATTTGAAAAACAGAACATTTAACCAAGATTTAGTTACGGAAGTTTATACTACTTTAACTGATTTCCCTTTTGTGAGTCAAACGAAATATCCTGAAATTTTATTTACCAATGATGAAACCAAAATTTATGCCTATTTAGAAAAAGCGAAACCCAATCGTTTTGATGGTTTTATTGGTTTTTCAAATGACGAAAACAGTAAATTAACCTTCAATGGCTATTTGGACTTAGCTTTGCAAAACATATTTAATTCAGGTGAAAAAATAGCTTTGTATTGGAAAAATGATGGTAACCAGCAATCGACATTTAATTTAGGTGGCGAAGTTCCTTATTTGTTTAAATCTCCAATAGGAATTCAGGCTAATTTGAGGATTTTTAAACAAGATAGCACCTTTCAAAACACGCAATCAGAATTGAATTTAGGCTATTATTTTTCATATAATAAGAAATTATTTGTTGGAATAAAAAGCACCACTTCAGCAGATATTCAAAATGTAAATAATTCCAATTTAAACGATTTTAAAAGTCGGTTTTACACGGTTGGTTTTGATTATTTAAAAAGAAACTTGACCGATTTTTTCTTTCCAGAGAAAACAAACCTAAGAGTGAAACTGGGCTACGGAAATCGAACTGTCGATTCAGATAAAAATCCTCAGTTATTTGGACAATTGGAATTGAGTCATAATTTGTATTTGAATTCCAAAAACAGCATCAACCTCAAAAACCAATCGTTTTATTTGCAAAGTGATTCGTATTTAGTGAATGAATTGCATCGTTTTGGTGGTATCAATTCGATTCGAGGTTTTAGAGAAAATAGCTTGCAAGCGAATTTGTATTCTGGCATTTTATTAGAATATCGTTATCTTTTAGCTCCAACAATTTACATTCATTCTATTACGGATTATGGCTACTTTCAAGACAAAACCAGTAATTTGACTGAAAATTTATTGGGATTAGGTTTTGGGTTTGGATTATTTACCAATAACGGTATTTTCAACTTAGTTTATGCTAATGGCACCACAAGTGACCAAGGCATAAAACTAGCCAACTCGATTGTGCAAATCAGCTTTAAGACCATTTTTTAAGATTCATATAGTATTACCGCAGATTCGCAGATTACAAAAAACCTTTGTAAATTATTAAAAAAAATCTGCGAATCTGCGGTTAAAAACAAAACATATAAAATCAAACAAAAATCCTATCTTTGCGCCATGGAAAAAGACAATCAAATTTTCGGAATTAGAGCCATTATTGAAGCTATTAATGCCAAAAAAGAAATCGATAAAGTATTCGTTCAAAAAGATGCACAAGGCGACTTGATGCAAGATTTGATGAAAACGATGAAAAGAAATAATATTAACTTTTCATACGTTCCTGTTGAAAAATTGAACCGATTGACGCCGAATAACCATCAAGGTGCGGTGGCAACTATTGCTCCTATTTCTTTTGTTTCTTTAGAAAATTTGGTAGAAAAAGTAACCGAATCAGGTAAAATGCCATTACTTTTAATTTTAGACCAATTGTCCGATGCTAGAAACTTTGGCGCTATCATCAGAACAGCTGAATGTACTGGCGTTGATGGTATTATTATTCAAAAACAAGGTTCTGCTCCTGTGAATGGCGATACAGTTAAAACTTCAGCTGGTGCGGTTTTTAATGTGCCAATTTGCAAAGTAGACCACATTAAAGATGCTATTTTCTACTTACAAGGTTCAGGAATTAAAACGGTTGCTGCAACTGAAAAAACAGACCAACATATCTACGACATCAACTTCAACGAACCCGTTGCCATCATTATGGGAAGCGAAGACAGAGGCGTGAATCCTTCAGTATTGAAAATTGTAGATGAAAAAGCTAAACTACCCATGTTTGGAACTATCGAATCTTTAAATGTTTCTGTGGCATGTGGTGCGTTTTTGTATGAAACTTTAAGACAGAGAATGTAGTTCAGTTTGCAGTGTTCAGTTTTTATTATTAGTTGAAATACTCTTATGAAAAAATCATTATTCATATTAATTTTATTCACAACATTTAAAATTATTGGACAATCACAAGTTTCTTTTGATAGTATAAAAAACGAACTATCAAAAATAAAATTAAACTCTAAAATTAAAAACAACAATAAAAGAGTTTTAAAGTTGTTAGACAACTTATATTATGAAACCTTGCAGTCTGATGATGGCTTTCTTTCTGAAAAAACTATTTCAGAGCTGAAAGAATTTGAAAACAATAAAGATATTCCAAATTGGCATATTTTCTATTTGTTTAATATTTATCAAAATCATATCACCGAAAGCCAAAATTTAAACATCCCGACAAATGCGAATTTTCAAATTGGTGTCATGAAATTATTATCGGGTGAATTAATAGAAGTTTATAATACAATTCCACCAATTATTTTAATTTACATGGGAGAAGCTTTATTGAGTGGAAATAAAATTGATTTAGCGAAAAATCACTTTAAAATGTCATTTGAATTTTTTCCAAAATCAATACCTTTAAAAGTTTATTGTTATTTGCTTTCAGATGACGAAACAGAAAAACAAAAATTATATAGAGAATTAAAAAAGGAAAAACCAAATCACTGGATGGTAATTGAGAAATTAAACTGATTAATAATAACATCAAAACTACTTCTTCCCGCCCAAAAACTCATAAATCACTTTCATTGAAGAATTGAAGTATTCCTTTATGGTTTCTTCAGGTTTTGGTGGCGGATTGAAATTTCCTTTTTCATCAAAATTTCGGATAAAGGGATCTTGTTCAGGGTTGAAATCGGGTTTTTCCCATTCGTAGAAAATGGGTTTTGCAAATTGAGGTGTTTTTAGTACCAATGCAAAAGCTAATCCCGTTAGAAATCCGCTTAAATGTCCTTCCCAAGAAATGGAATTATCTACTTCTGGAAACATATACCAAACGGTTCCGCCGTACAACAATACAATCACAAACGACAAAGCTACTAGGCGGTAATATTTGGTAAATATCCCTTTAAAAAAGATAAAACTCACCAAAGTATAAACCAAACCACTTGCGCCAATATGGTAACTCGGTCTTCCTAACAGCCAAGTTCCTAATCCTGAAAACAGTATTCCAAAAACCAAAACCACAAAAGTTTGTTCGCGATAAAAAAACCGCAAAATGGGAAGTAAAATGAACAAAGCAATGGAATTGTTAACCAAATGCTGAAAATCGCTATGCAAAAACGGACTAAAAAGAATGCCTTTAACGCCAAACCATTGTCGAGGATAAATTCCCAAATGCGAAAAACGAACACCAAAATGATTTTCATAAGCAAAAACGAACCATAACGCCATTACAAAAAGCAACGGTAAAAGAATCACTGAAAGTGAAAACTGAAAAGGATTGTCGTGTTGTTTTTCCATAAATAAATGATTTCAAAGATAACGCCAAAAAGATATTTCGGAAATTATGGCAGATATACATTGAAACAGATTTTTACATTACATATTAATTTCGACGCAAAGTTGCAAAGCTTTTCGCAAAGTATACAAAAGTTCATTTGAAAAAGTTATAACAATCTATTAAAAAAACCTATAAAGTAAAAAGTTTATAGAAGGAATTGTCCCCTTGAGGGGACTTCAGGGGTGTTGCGTAAATTAAAAAATAACTTTTATACGATTTCTCCTTCGTCGAAATGACAAAAAAGAAAAAATACGTAATTTTACGTCATGAATCAACCACTAGCCGAACGCATTCGTCCGCAACAATTATCGGATTATATTAGCCAATTACATTTAGTTGGCCCTGAAGGTTCGTTGACCCAACAAATTGCTAAAGGATTAATTCCAAGTTTAATTTTATGGGGGCCACCAGGAACAGGAAAAACGACATTGGCACAAATTATGGCGCAGGAAAGTAAGCGTCCGTTTTACCAATTGAGCGCGATACATTCGGGTGTTAAAGACATTCGTGAAGTCATTGAAAAAGCGAAGCAAAGTGGCGGTATTTTCACTACCAAAAATCCCATTTTATTTATTGATGAAATTCACCGTTTTTCGAAATCACAGCAAGATTCTTTGTTGGCAGCAGTTGAAAAAGGTTGGATAACTTTAATTGGAGCCACAACTGAAAATCCGAGTTTTGAAGTCATTCCCGCTTTATTGTCAAGATGTCAGGTTTATGTTTTAAACGCGTTTACCAAAGAAGATTTGGAAGCCTTATTACATCGCGCCATGAAAACCGATACAGAACTTCAAAATAAAAACATCGAATTAAAAGAAACAGAAGCACTATTACGACTTTCAGGTGGTGATGGTCGGAAATTATTGAATATTTTCGAATTGGTTATTAATTCCAATGAAAGTAATACCATTGAAATTACGAATGAAAAAGTGATGCAATTGGTGCAAAAAAACACGGTGTTGTATGACAAAACTGGCGAACAACATTACGATATTGTTTCTGCTTTTATAAAATCCATTCGTGGAAGTGATCCAAATGGTGCGGTTTATTGGTTAGCTCGAATGATTGAAGGTGGTGAAGATGTAAAATTTATAGCAAGAAGAATGTTAATTTTAGCCAGCGAAGACATTGGAAATGCTAATCCAACGGCTTTGATTATGGCAAATAATACGTTCCAAGCAGTTACAACCATTGGTTATCCTGAAAGTCGGATTATCTTGAGTCAGTGTGCGATTTATTTGGCTACTTCAGCAAAAAGTAATGCCAGTTATCTAGCCATTGGAAAAGCGCAACAACTAGTAAAACAAACGGGAGATTTACCTGTTCCGATTCACTTGCGAAATGCACCAACTAAATTAATGAAAGAATTAGGTTACGGAGAAGAATACAAATATTCACACGATTTCCCAAACAACTTTGCCGAACAAGAATTTCTACCAAACGAGATTTCTGAAACGAAATTCTTTGAACCTGGCGAAAATGCGCGCGAAAAAGAATTACGTCAGTTTTTAAAAAATCGTTGGAAAAACAAATATGATTATTAGGCTGTAAAAATTAAAATTTCACATCGACTTTTTCTGAAATTAATTGATTACCATCATTGTACTCAAAGAGCCAATTGTTTTCTTTTTTCACAAAAAGTCCTTGAAGGTTTCCTTTTTTTGCAATGAAAATATCAGGTGATGATGATTTGGTTAGTTCAAAAATTACATTTGGAACTTCATCTACTAATTTATATCCTGTTTGTGTTGGGATTGAATATAGACGAAGTAAACTCTTTTCATTATTTTTTATTATTTGAGGTTCATCTGCTTTTTTAGCAATAACAGTTACAACAGGCTTAGTTGAAGTTTTTGCTTTAAAATTTAGCTTTCCTCTTAAAGAGTTTAAAGCTATGCGCAAAGACTCATTATTTGCTTTCTTGTATGACTTATCTCTACTTGTACCTTCTACACTTTTTAGTAAAATATTGCCATTACAATCTTTGATTTCAACTAAAATCTTTGTAATAAAAAAGTTTTTTTCATGTTTTAAGGTTGGATATACAAAAGCACATGAATCAATTGGGGAATCTTCTGATAATTCACTATCATAAATAGTAAAGAAACCTTCTTTATCAAAAAATGCTTTTAATAAATAATTTAAATTGTATTGATTGGCTTCTTTAAAAAAATCAAATTTTTCAGGTATAATTATATTTTGGATTTTTTCTTGACTTTTTACGTATGAGAAAAACAACGTGAATATTAGTACAAATATAATTCTTTTCATTATAAAAACTTCTTAAGTTCCAATAAATGCTGAATTTGCATTACTGGATGTGAATGATTGATTACTAGTTCGTTAAAAAAAATCGCATCCATTCCAACGGACAATGCACCTTGTATGTCTGCTTCTATACTATCACCTATCATGATGCTTTCTTGAATGGTTGCATTTGCCAAAGATAAGGCAAAATTGAATATATTAGGATGTGGTTTTTTCACACCAGCCATTTCTGAATTGGTAACGGTAGCAAAATAATGGGCGATATTGGCATTTTGCAACTTTCGAGTTTGCACTTGACTAAATCCGTTTGTGATGATGTGCAATTTGTAATGATTTGACAAATAATCCAAAACCTCAATGGCTCCATCAAAAAGATGATTATTTTCTGGTAAATACTGAATATAATCTTCGGAAAGTTGATTAATTAAAGTGCTATCCACTACATAATTTAACGCATCAAAACTATCTTTTAATCGGTAGTAACGAAGGTGTTCGTGTGACACTTGATTGGTTTGATACAATCTCCAATACTCTTGATTAATAGGAAGATAATGTTGAATAAAAGCATTTACTGAAACTGGAATTTGATGTTTTTCAAAAATGAGTTCGAATGCAAACGCAGAATTTTTATCAAAATCCCAAAGGGTATGATCTAAATCGAAGAAAATATGTTTTTTGTTTTGAAAATTCATTAATTATTTTGCCAATTTTTGGAGCAAAAATTATTTTCCAGCAGTAATTACGGCATTTTCGATATGGTAAATCCAATCTTCTACATCGTTATGGTTGTAGCGAAATGTTCCGGTTAAAGTTACGTATTGATCCGTTTTTAATTTTGGAAATGCGCCACCTTTGAACTTGATACCCATAATAGTTTCTGGGCCTGATTTTCCACAGAAGAAACAAGCTGCGAATACATTTTTACTCAATGCATAACTTTTATTATCAATTGGAATAATAAATCCACTGATTACAATTGGTTTGCCTTGCTTGGTTTTTAATTTTGGATTGATTACTGGAAACATGACTTCGCCGTAAACTTTATCCGCTTTTTTGTTGTAATCAATTTTTCCTAATAAAGTCCAAGTTAGCGTATCAGCTAGAACTGCATTTGTTGATTTATTGCTACTAACTGTTTTTACCTCCGGTTTTTGAAAACTAAAAAACGAAACAGCGACTAAAAGTGCGATGAAAAATTTACTGTAATTATGCATTTGCTAATGTTTTTGATATGTTTAATTTATATGCTTTTATGGCTGGAATTAAGGCGGCTATTATTCCAACTCCAATAGTAAGTAAGAACAAAACACCTTCTTTATTCCAAAGGAATTCGTATGGATTGAAACTCATTTTAAAATCTTGTTCGGCTGAGTTAGAAATCAATACTAGTGCAACTCTACCCAAAATCGTACCAAAGATGAATCCGACGATGCAAAGTAACAAACTTTCTATTAAAACCAATTGGGTTAACTGCATTCTTTTGGCACCATTGACACGAAGTAACGCAAATTCGTTCTTACGTTCTTTCAAAGTATTGTATAAAGCAATGAAAATTGAAATTCCTGAAATCAGCATGATTCCATAAGCTAAATATTGTAACGCTTGAATTCCAATACCAAACAATGAAAACAAACGATTCACTTCTAAAGCTGGCGAAGCTACTTGCATTTTAGTATTTTGAGCAATGATTCTAGGCCAAGTTACAATTCCCATTTTGTTTCTAAATTTGAGCAAAACAGCAGTGATTTCCATTCCTGGCTCGTCTATTGTAACATCTTGATGATGATCGTGGTCGTCACCTTCCACATGAACATGACCTTCTTCTCCGTGAGATAGATTTTCGCTTTCTGTTGCACCATGGTCTCCGTGCATTTGCCAAACACTTGGGATAGTACACAAAATAAGATTATCAACAACTTTACCTGTTGGCGAAGCAATTCCCACAATTTTGTATATGTATTCTTCATGAACATGACCTTCAGCAGCATCGCCATGCGAACCGTAAAATTCATCACCAACACTTAAACTCAGCTTTTGAGCAATTTCACTTCCCAAAACTACTTCAAAGTTATTTTCGAAGATTTTACCATCTGCTATTTTCGCTTCATATTTTTCTAAATAATCAGCTGTGGTTCCAAGGATTTTGAATCCGCGGTAATTGTCTCCAAATGCCAATGGAATAGCTTTTTCCACAAACGGATGTTGCATCCAAACTTTTGCAGAATCATAACTAATATTTCCTGTTGGAGCATCCACATGATAAACCGAAGACAAAATTAATTGCAACGGACTCCCCTGAGCACCCATCACTAAATCAACACCGTCAATATTTTTGGTAAATTTTTCTTCAAATTGTTTTTCTACCAATATCAATGTCGTTATGATCGCCACACTCGATATTAACAAAATAACACTCAAAATGGTATTTAATGGTTTGAACCATATATTTTTCCAAGCTAATTTTGCTATCATATCAAAGTAATTTTATTTATAAACTTTTCTTTAATTCGGCTATCGTGCGTAACAATTACTAAAGCCGCTTTGTATTCTTTCGATAAAGAAGTTAGTAATTCGATAACTTTTTCAGCATTTTTATCATCTAAACTTGATGTAGGTTCGTCTGCCAAAAGCACTTTTGGTTCGTTTATTAAAGCTCTTGCAATAGAAACACGTTGTTGTTGACCGATACTCAATTGAGAAGGTAATTTATTTGCTTGGTTGGCAACATCTAATTGTTCTAAAAGTTTTTTAGCTCTTGCTGAATTCTTTTTACCAGTTGCTAACCATGAAGCCATTTCTAGATTTTCTAAAACTGTCAACGCACTTACAAAGTGAGACTTTTGAAAAACAATACCAATGTTTTTTCCTCGAAATTTATCTAATTTCTTTTCCGAAAGAGCGAGCATATTTTCTTTATCAATTTCGATAGCGCCAGAAGTTGGTTTTAACAAACCTCCTAAAATATGCAAATAAGTCGTTTTTCCTTTTCCAGAATCGCCTGTAATTAAAATAGTGCTTCCTGCTTCACAATACAAATCAGGCATATGAAATACTTGATCTTTATTATAGGAAAATGTGATTTTGTTTGTACTAATCATTTTTATCTAAACTTTATACGAATAGGTTTGCAATATAGCTAATTAGAAAAGAATTCTTTCTTAATTTTTTGCAAAAAATTAGGCTTTGAAATTAATCAAAAAATCCCTTCGTCTTGAAAACTCAAATACCCATTTTCGGTGATAATGAGATGATCTAAAACTTGGATTTCTAAGGTTTGACCTGCTTCTTTGATGCGTTTGGTTATTTTCAAATCGGCTTCACTGGCAATTAATTTTCCTGATGGATGGTTGTGGGAAAGAATTAAACCTGTTGCGTTTTGCTCAAAAGCCGTTTTGAAAATTAAGCGAACATCTACAACTGTTCCTGTGATTCCGCCTTTTGAGAGTTGGGCTTTGTAGATGACTTTATTGGAATTATTGAGATACAATACCCAAAATTCTTCATGAGGCAATTCCCCAATAATGGGTTGCATAATATCAAAAACCGCTTTGCTGGATGTGATTTTTTTGAGTTCTACGGCTTCTTCAGCTCTTCGTCTTCTTCCTAATTCCAATGCAGCAGCGATGGAAATGGCTTTTGCTTCACCAATTCCTTTAAATTGCATGAGCTGGGAAACCGACATTTTTCCGAGTGTATTCAAGTTGTTTTCGGAGGAAGCTAAAATACGTTGGCATAATTGAACGGCACTCTCATTTCGAGAACCGGAACCAATTAAAATAGCTAATAATTCGGAATCAGATAAGGTAGCTTTACCCTTTAGAAGAAATTTTTCACGAGGGCGATCGTCTTCTGCCCATTGGTTGATTGGCGTGTACATAAGATGTTATTTTGGCGTTTATAAGAACAAAGTTAATTAAAAAATCTTAAAAATGAAAAAAACTAAATTTTTACCACATAGAAACATAGGTTTACTTTTCATTTAATTAGGCATTTTATTTTAGATAGGTTACAAAGAAGCTAGGTGAATCAATTTATTGACTATTAAATTCTTCTTTTTCTATGTTTCTATGCGGTTTTAAAAAATCTTCAAAATAAATGGCTTGAAAATTGCGTTTGAAATTACAATATGTCATTTCGAGCGCAGTCGAGAATTTTTAAAAAGTATTGACTTCGACTTCGCTCAGTCTGACAAAAAGTGTAAAACATGAAAATATTTCTTCCTTTACTTTTAATCTGTTTTTCTTTTGGATGCTGGAAATCTGAAACTATTGCAGAAAACATATCTGAATCAAAACCAGCAACTCAACACATTGAAACCCCAACAGATTTTTATCAAAAACTATCCAATGCAGCGATTTCAATCATTGATCCTGAAGTGGTTTACACGCCGGCATATGTTGGAATACAATATCCAAATGGTGATGTTCCTGCAAAAACGGGTGTTTGTACAGATGTAGTGATTCGTGCGTATCGAAAATTAGGAATTGATTTGCAAAAAGAAGTGCATGAAGACATGAAAGCCAACTTTTCATTATATCCAAAAACTTGGGGATTAAAATCTACTGATAAAAACATTGACCACAGAAGAGTGCCAAATTTAGAAGTTTTCTTTGCTCGAAAAGGAAAAAATTTACCTATTACCCAAAATCCAAACGATTACAAAACAGGCGATTTAGTCACTTGGATGATTGGTGATAAATTACCGCATATTGGTATTGTAACACACATAAAATCAAGCAATGGCAACCCAATGATTGTACACAACGTAGGAAGCGGTCAAGTTTTAGAAGATTGTTTGCTGAGTTGGAAAATTGTGGGGCATTATATGTATGGGGAATAATTTGTTAATAATAAAGTAAGAAAAAGTTATATTTGAAAAAAGTTTAAAACCAAATGGCTTATCATTTTAATCAAGAATTAAAAAAAGACAGAATTGCAATTTTTATCATTTCTGTCTCAATTATTATTCTTTCTATATTCTTTTTAAAAAAAGACAATTCAATTATTGAAAGTAATCTTGTAGTAATACATTTAACTTTAAAAGAAAACCCAAAATTTATTGAAAGACAAGGAAAAACACCTGCACATATAATCATTACTTCAAAGGAATACAAAAAGGATTTTCATATATCGAATTTTGAATATAAAACCATTGATTTAGAATTATTTAAAAAATCCATTAATAAAAACGATAGAATTCAAATTAAGATTGACAGTTCAGATAAATACAAACTCAACAGAGAAACCATTGTAAATAATTTCACTTATGTTTATGGATTAGCAAAAAACAATAGTCAGTTTATTGATTTAGAAAAAACCAAAAAACTCAAAGGTGAAGATACTAAAATTGCTTTTTTTTTCTTAGGATTAGGTTTAATAATTCTCCCTTATGCTTTTATTAAAAGAAATGTTGAATTGAGATTTGAAATGATGATTTTAACTTATATTTTTTTATCAGTAATAATTTATTCAATATTGAAAGTAAACAAATTAATTTAAACTTCTTCATTAAACAATAATTATGAAATTTCTTGATATTGCTCGATGTGACAAATAAAAAAATCCGAATTAAACTCGGATCATTTTATTCATTATGAAATTTTCAAATCATTACATTAACCAATCAAACCTTTCACCTCATCAAAATTCAATCCACCATAATTTCCTGAGCTCATTAACAATAAGGCCGAATTTTCTAAATTTTGGCTGAATAAAAAGTCTTTGAATTCTGTTGGATTGGTGTAAATAATTAAATCTTCTCTTTGGAACGATTGTGCGATTTGATCATACGTTACTTCTTCCAAACGTTTGATTTTTACTGCATCAGGTGAATAGAAAACTACGGCAACATCTGCTGCGTCTAAAGCGCCTTGGTATTCTTTTAAAAATTGGGCATTTAAGCTACTATACGTGTGCAATTCTAAACAAGCGATTAATTTTCTATCGGGATATTGTGCTTTTACTGCTTTAGTAGTAGCTGAAACTTTACTTGGCGAATGTGCAAAATCTTTATACGCGACTTTATTAGCACTTTCGGCAATTTTTTCTAATCTTTTGGAAGCACCTTTGAAACTTGCGATGGCTTCGTAAAATTCGGCTTCATCCACGCCCATACATTGGCAAATCCATTTGGCACCGGCTAAATTACTAAGATTATGTGCTCCAAAAACTTCAATTGGCATTGGACCTTCCGGTGTGTCTAACAAAGTCGTTCCGTTTTCAACTGTGTAACTTGGTGTTTGGTAGGCAATTTTTCGGATTTGATTTTCAGTTTCTTCGGCCACTGATTTTACGGCTTCGTCTTCTTCGTTGTATACTAAAATGCCACCACGAGTGATTTGGTTAGCAAAAATTCTAAACTGTTCCACATAATTATCAAACGTAGGAAACACATTGATATGATCCCAAGCAATTCCTGATAACAAGGCAATATTGGGTTGGTACAAATGGAATTTTGGTCGCAAATCGATTGGTGAAGTTAAATATTCATCGCCTTCTAACACGATAAAATCATTGTTTTCGGTTAAATGCACCATCGTATCGAAACCTTCCAACTGTGCTCCTACCATATAATCTACTTCGATATTATGATAATGCATCACGTGTAAAATCATGGAAGTAATCGTAGTTTTTCCGTGCGAACCACAAATAACTACTCGAGTTTTATTTTTTGATTGTTCGTATAAAAATTCGGGATACGAATAAATCTTCAAGCCTAATTCTTGTGCTTTTAACAATTCTGGATTATCAGCTTTTGCATGCATTCCCAAAATAATCGCTTCGATATCAGTTGTGATTTTTTCAGGAAACCAACCTTCTTCCTTTGGCAACAAACCTTTTTTCTCCAAACGTGATTTGGATGGTTCAAAAATAGCGTCATCGCTACCCGTTACATGATATCCTTTGTTGTGTAAGGCTAATGCTAAATTGTGCATGGCAGCTCCGCCGATTGCTATAAAATGTGTTCTCATTTTTTATGTTGAATTGTTAAACTGTTAATTTGTCAAATCGATTAAACGACTAAACATTTCAACAATTACACTATTTGTTTTCAAATTCTATTTTTAACTTATTTGCTTTTGTTTTGTCTTTCAACTTTTTCAAATATAAGTCATATAATTTTTCGAAAGTGGTTTTTGAATTGCCAATTTCATGTGCTTTTTTATAATGGTTTTCTGCTTTTGTATAGCGATTGAAATACTCGTCAATATACCCTTTTGCTAAATAACCATCGACTTTTGAAAGCGCCATTAGTTCATCGGCATATTTTTGAGCTTTTTTTTCGCTTCCGCCAACAATTCCTGGTAATTCGATATAAAGCATCACCAATGCCCAACGCGTATCGATATGTTTTGCATCTAATTTTGCTGCGTTTAAAAAGGTTTCTTCTACCTCGTCAATCATTCCTAAAGCTTTAAATTTATTGGATTCTTTAGCTTTCATTCCCAATGCGCCACCGTATTTGTACCAATAATTGGCGTTTTTAGGGAATTTGGTTTTTAAAATTTTATAGTACGAAATAGCTTCATCCCAGTTTTTGTTTCTACCTTCTATATCGCCTAAATATTCAATAGATTTATAGTAATTTGTCGAATTTTGGGATTCATTTTTAAAAATCCTTCTAGCTTCTGACAATTTGTTTTCGGCATATAAGCGTTCGCCTTTCTCAAAATTGGATTGTGAGAAAAGAAACATTGGAAATAAAAAAATCAAAAATAGTTGTCGCATAAGGAAATATTCTTCAAAAATAGGAAAATGATTTCTATTCTAATTGGAAAATAAAAAAATCCGACTTAAAATTAATTAAGTCGGATTTCAATATATTTATGAATTTGTAAATTACTTCACAATTGTCATTTCATCAACTAAGTGTTTAGCACCAGCATACGTATCAATAACCCAAAGTACAAAACGAATATCTACGTTGATTGTTCTTTGTAATTTTGGATCAAAAATTACGTCACCAGCCATAGCTTCGATGTTTCCGTCGAAAGCTAAACCAATTAATTCTCCTTTTCCGTTTAAAACTGGCGAACCTGAATTTCCTCCAGTGATATCGTTATCGGTTAAGAAATTTACATGTAACGTTCCGTCTTTATCAGCATAACGACCGTAGTTACGTGCTTTTTGCATGTCTAAAATTTTGGTTGGTAAATCAAATTCAGCATCGCCTTTTTTGTATTTTTTTACCAAACCTTCCATAGTAGTATAGTTGTTCACTTTTGCATCGTTGCGTTTGTCAGCAGGTAAAGCACGAACTTTTCCGTAAGTTAAACGTAACGTTGAATTTGCATCTGGATACAAAATAGTTGCAATTTTAGATTCTCTTAAACCTTCCACTAATAAACGGAATGCCGCACTGTAATCGTTTTGCGCTTTTGCAATTTCGTCTGATTTTGCATTGTAGTGGTTCAATAACTCATTAGATAATTTAACTAATGGATCGTTAGTAACTGCTGCTTGATTTGGAACCAATAAAAATGCTTTTACTTTATCTGCCGAAGAGAACATACTCAATTCAAATGCTGCATTTACATAAGCTGTGAAATCATTATTATTAGCTTTTCCAATTTCAGCAACAAAAGGAGCAATTCCATGACCCGTTGCTTTTGTAGCATATAAGTTCAATTGACCTGCTAAAACATCTTTTTCAGCTGGAATATAAACTTCTGTGAAAAACTCATCCGCCATTTGAGCTAATGCAGGAGCCATTTGTTTTCTCTTTTCTTCGTTAGCATTAGCATAAGCCTCTAATTGACGACCTAAGCTTCTTGCAATTGTGCCGTAAGAACTAGAACGCAATAATGTCATTAAATAATTATCGTGTTTCGCTTTTTCATTAGTTAAAGCATAATAATTATTGATAGTTGCAACAACGTTTCCGTATTTTGCTTTGTTTTCTTTTTTGTTTGCCCATTTGTTGAATTTTGCTTCTTGAGCGGCTTTTGTTTTAGCAGTACCAAATTGCGTTAACGCATCAATCATTCCTTGACGGTTTTTCCAATAATTCGCGATAGAAGCGTATTTTGAAGCATACATTAAATTTACTTCAGCGCTTTGGTTCATGTGCACTTTTAACTTGTCCATTCCCATTTTAGAACCTTCAACCCAAGCTGGATAAGCAAATTTTACGTTTTGATCAATTCCACTAGCTGGCATCCAACGGTTAGTTCTACCTGGATAACCTAAAATCATAGCGAAATCATTTTCTTTCACTCCACCAATGTTAACTGGCAAGTAATGTTTTGGTTTTAAAGGAACATTATTAGTAGAATACTCCGCTGGTTGTCCGTTTGCATCAGCATAAACTCTGAATAAAGAGAAGTCTGCAGTATGACGAGGCCATTCCCAGTTGTCTGTGTCGCCACCAAATTTACCTAAACTTTCTTCTGGAGTTCCTACCAAACGAACATCAGTATAATCTTGGTAAACAAAATAGTAATATTCATTTCCTTGGAAGAAAGGACGAACAGAAACCGTATATTTTCCGCCTTCGTCATTTTCTTTTTGAATTAAAGCAATTTCTTTGTTGATAGCTGCTTCTCTTTCAGCTTCTGTCATGGAAGGATTTACTTTTGATAAAATTCTTTTGGTAACATCATCCATACGAACGAAGAAACGAACGAATAAATTCTTTGGTTTTAATTCTTTGCTTCTATCAGCAGCCCAAAAACCATCTTTTAAGTAGTTGTTTTCTGGAGTTGATAATTCAGCAATTTTATCGTAACCACAGTGGTGATTCGTTAAAACTAAACCATCTTTTGAAATCATTTCAGCAGTACAACCTCCATTAAATTGAACGATTGCATCTTTCAAACTGTGGTTGTTGATGCTGTAAATTTCATCGGCTGTTAATTGCAAGCCCATTTTTTGCATGTCGCGGTGATTCAAACGCTCTAAGAACATTAAAAACCACATTCCTTCGTTAGCTTTTACTGATGCTGGTAACATTAGCATAGCAGTAACAACGAATAGTACTAATTTTTTCATTGAAAATCTAATTTTTGATTTGATAAGGCGAAGATACTCAAAATTAATTTTGAATAAAATTTCGGAAAAGAAAAGTCGCACTTTTAATTTAATTTTAACGAAAAAAGCACCTCGATGGAGGTGCTTTTTTACTATTTTTATTTTTGAATTATGAATTCAACATTTTCCATAATTTATCTTTTAACTCTTGTAAACCTTGTTGGGCTACCGATGAGATAAACATATAAGGTGTTCCTTTGAAAGCTTTGTCTAGCTCTACTTTCATTTCAGCTTTTAGTTCTTCGTCTAGCATATCGGATTTTGAAATCACTATTAAACGGTCTTTGTCTAACATTTCAGGATTATAACGACGTAATTCGTCTAACAAAATCTCATACTCCTTTTTAACATCTGTAGCATCCGCTGGAACTAAAAACAACAAAGTTGAATTTCTTTCAATATGGCGTAAAAAATAATGACCAAGCCCTTTGCCTTCCGCAGCGCCTTCAATAATACCGGGAATATCTGCCATTACAAAAGATTGAAAATCTCGATAGGCTACAATTCCTAAATTGGGTTTTAAGGTTGTAAACGGATAATCTGCAATTTTTGGTTTAGCTGAAGTTAACACCGATAATAAAGTTGATTTACCAGCATTTGGAAAACCTACTAGACCTACATCAGCTAATACTTTTAATTCTAAAATAATATCCACTTCTTGAATCGGCATTCCAGGTTGTGAATAACGAGGTGTTTGATTAGTTGAACTTCTAAAATGCCAGTTTCCTAATCCGCCTTTTCCTCCTTTTGCAAGGATTTTAACCTCATCATGTTCAGTAATTTCAAATAAAACTTCTCCCGTTTCTTTGTCTTTTACTACAGTTCCTAATGGCACTTCTAAATATTTATCTTCACCATCAGCACCTGTACTTCTGGCACTACCACCATCGCCACCGTGACCTGCTTTTACGTGACGCACAAATTTTAAGTGAAAAAGTGTCCAAAGATTTTTATTTCCTTTTATATATACGTGACCACCGCGACCACCATCACCACCATCTGGCCCACCTTTTTCAATGAATTTTTCTCTGTGTAAATGGGTAGAACCTTTTCCGCCTTTACCCGATGCAACATATATTTTTACGTAATCTACGAAATTTCCTTCTGTCATTTTGAAGTTAGAAGTTGGAAGTTAAAAGTTAGAAGTAACTTAAAACTAGAATTAAACATTTTGCAAAGATAGGGAAAGTTGGAAGTTAGAAGTTGGAAGTTGGAAGATTTTTTAAGTTTGAAATTTGTTTCAGGTTTGGTAGCACAAAGTTTTACAATGTTTTTCACAAAGTCTACTATGTTTTTTGTTTCAATTTTGAATTTGACTTTTGGATTTTGATTATGAATAGCCCTGATAGGAATGAAAAGCGCGCAAATAAAAAACAACCTAATTTTGTTGTTATACAATTGCGACCTAAGAAGCACATTGTGTAACTTACAAAATGATTGTTTTTTATGCGGACTTGTAATGAATAGCAGGATTAGCTCCTATAAATTATCGATTACTTTAGCTAAACGTTCTGTAATTTCTTTAATTTTTCCGATACCATTTACTGAATGAAACTTTCCTTGTACTTTATAATAATCCATTAATGGAGCGGTTTTTTCGTTGTATTCTTGGTAGCGATTACGAATTTTCTCTTCGTCCTGATCATCGGCTCTACCAGAAGTTTTTCCTCTTTCAAGTAAACGTTGCACCAAAATTTCGTCATCAGCTTCCAACGCGATTGTTGCGGTAACTTCCCAATTTTTTGATTTTAAAAAAGCATCTAACGCATCCGCTTGCGGAATAGTTCTTGGAAAACCGTCAAACAAAAAACCTTTTGAAGTAAGATTTTTTTCTACTTCGTCTTGCAACATTTTAATAGTTAAGCTATCAGGAACTAAATCGCCATTTTCGATATAGCCTTTAGCTTCTTTACCTAGTGGCGTATCGTATTTCATGTTGTAACGAAAAATATCGCCCGTTGATAAATGTGTTAAATTGTACTTTTCCTTCAAAAATTCGGCTTGCGTTCCTTTTCCTGCTCCTGGTTTCCCAAATAATACGATATTAATCATTTTTTTTTATGTTTGTGGTTTGTAGTTTAAATATTCTAAAATCTATTTTCTAATCTCTAACTTCTTTATTCTGAAAGCTGATAAACATCTTTCAAATTTCTTCCCAATCCATCATAATCAAGACCGTAACCAACGATGAAACGATTTGGAATTCGAATACCTACATAATCCAATTTAATGTCTTTTTTATAAGCTTCAGGTTTTAAAAATAAAGTCGCAATTTTAAAATGCTTTACATTATGTTGCTTTAAAATTGTTTTTAATTCTTCGATTGTATTTCCTGTATCTACAATATCTTCTACGATAATCACTGAACGACCTTCTAAATTTTGATTTACTCCAATCAATTGCTTTACTTCATTTGTGGTTTGCGTTCCTTCGTACGATGCCATTTTTACAAACGAAACTTCACAATTGTGTTTGTATTTTTTTAATAAATCGGCAACAACCATAAAAGAACCATTCAAAACACCTATAAAAACTGGAACTTCATCGCAAAAATCGTCCTCAATTTGTCGCACCATATTTTCAATGGCGAAGTTAATTTCCTCTCCCGAGATAAAAACTTCAAATTTTTTATCGTGTAGTTGTATCACTTTGGTTAGATTTAGAAATAAACAACAAATTTAAGAAAGTCAAATGAATAGCTACAAAGTATTTCAACTTTTTTGCAAATTTGATATATTTACCGAATGAAAAGCCAAATGTATCAGAAAATCGAATCGAGCACTTGCCATGTAGCTAGTAGAAAGATGGTCAGTAATTTTGCCATGAAAGCCGAAAACCATCTCAATGAAATGATACAACTTGCTTTTGACATCAAACATGAATTACATGTAAAAGCCTTTTGGAGTTTGGATTTGGTTTGTGAAAAGAAATTGAAACAATTTGTTCCATTTATTGAGGGATTCTGTGAAATTCTTCCAAAGATCAAAGATGATTCTGCCTTACGACCGGCAACTAAGATTGCTTATTTTCTCACCAAAAGCAATCATCGGAAAAACGGCATTTCATTAACGCAAGAACAAGAACACAATTTAATCGAAGCTTTGATTGACCGATTAATCCAAGACGAAAAAGTGGCTTCAAAAGTCTATGCTATGAAGGCACTTTTTATTTTAGGAAAGAAATACGATTGGGTGCACGAAGAATTAAAAACGATTATTTCACAAGATTATTCCAATCATTCCGCAGCTTACCAAGCCGCAACTCGAAATTTGCTGAAAAAACTGAACAAGTAACAAATTGTTAATTATCAATTGTTAATTATCAATTGTCTGAGTATCTTTGCGACACGAACAACAACACAACACAAATGAACTATTTTTCATCTGATTTTAAATTAGGGATTTTAGGTGGCGGTCAATTAGGAAAAATGCTCCTGACCGAAACCAGAAAATTTGATATCCAAACCTTGGTTTTAGAACCAAACGAAGAAGCCCCAGCAAGATATGGTTGTAACGGTTTTTTTAAAGGTGCTTTGCTAGATTTTGACACCGTTTACGAATTTGGCAATATGGTCGATTTGTTAACCATCGAAATTGAAAATGTAAATTTAGACGCTTTAGATAAATTAGAAGAAGAAGGTTTACCTATTTATCCGTCACCAAAAACGTTGCGTTTGATTCAAAACAAAGGACGTCAAAAAGACTTTTATGTAGCCAACGGTATACCAACATCTGCTCACCAACGATTTGTAGATATTTTCGATTTAAGAAAATCACTTGAAAAAGACGAATTGAATTTTCCGTTTGTATGGAAATCGGCACAATTTGGCTATGATGGCAATGGCGTAAAAATTTGTCGCTCTGCATTAGATTTGGTAAAATTACCTGAAGTGGAATGTATTGCCGAACAATTGGTTCCATTCAAAAATGAATTGGCCATAATTGTGGCACGTTCGGTTTCAGGTGAAGTAAAAACCTATCCTGTAGTCGAGATGGAATTTCATCCTGAAGCCAATCAAGTGGAATATGTTGTTTGTCCCGCTCGAATTGATGAAAAAGTAGCAAAAAAAGCTACAGAAATTGCCTTAAAAGTTTCACAAGCTTTTAATCATGTTGGTTTATTGGCTGTGGAAATGTTCCAAACTGAAGATGATGAAATTTTGGTTAATGAAGTGGCACCAAGACCCCATAATTCTGGACATTATTCAATTGAAGCAAGTTATACTTCCCAATTTGAAAATCATATTCGTACAATTTTAGATTTACCTTTAGGAAATACCGATAGCAAAGTTGCTGGAATTATGGTAAATTTGGTTGGTGAAGAAGGTTATTCCGGACAAGTTATTTACGAAAACATAGAAAAAATTATGGCAATCGACGGCGTAACACCTCACATTTACGGAAAAAGAGAAACAAGACCTTTCCGAAAAATGGGACACGTTACGATTGTAAATGAAGATATGACGGAAGCGAGAAGAATTGCGGAGGAAGTGAAGAATAGTATAAGAGTAATTAGTGAAGTAAAATAAACACAGATTTCACAGATTAGCATAAATTAAATCTGTGATAATCTGTGAAATCTGTGTTCAAAAAAATAAGACGTATGAGTAAAGTAGCCATCATCATGGGAAGTATTTCGGATATGCCAGTAATGCAGGAAGCCATTGACATATTAAAAGGATTTGATATTGAAACTGAAGTTGATATTGTTTCGGCACACCGAACACCTGAAAAATTATTTGATTTCAGTAAAAATGCGCACGAAAGAGGCATTTCAGTAATTATTGCTGGTGCTGGTGGTGCGGCTCATTTACCTGGAATGGTTGCTTCAATGTCACCACTTCCTGTGATTGGCGTTCCAGTGAAATCTAGTAATTCTATTGATGGTTGGGATTCAGTTTTATCTATTTTACAAATGCCTGGTGGTGTTCCTGTAGCAACCGTAGCTTTAAACGGAGCTAAAAATGCTGGCATCTTAGCCGCACAAATTATTGGAAGTCATGATAAGTGCGTTTTGGATAAAATTATCGCTTACAAAGAAGGATTAAAACAAGTGGTTTTAAAAGCTTCTGAAGGATTGAAATAAAAAGCAGAAAATCCCGAACTAATACAAGCTCGGGATTTCCACTCACAATTAAGTGACAACTATAAAAAAAATTCTACTCTTTCTGATTTGGGACAAAAAGGATGTTTTTACATCATTTCGTCGACAAAAATATACACTTTACCGATAAATACAAAATTATATGCAACTTTTTTTGGAAAAATTTGAAACAAAACACAATTCCGCGCCATTTAATCAAATAAAACTTACAGATTACAAGGAAGCATTCGAAAAAACGATCGAACTTGCTCGTACTGAAATCGATAGCATCGTAAACAACTCCGAATTACCAACTTTTTCTAATACAATTGAAGCTTTGGATTTTTCAGGTGAAAAATTGGATAGATTGTCATCGATTTTCTTCAATTTGAATTCGGCCGAAACTTGTGATGAAATGCAAAAAATCGCACAGGAAGTTTCTCCATTGATTACTGCATTCAGTAACGATATTGCTTTAAATGAAGATTTGTTTAAACGAGTAAAAGCCGTTTATGATCAAAAAGACACTTTGAATTTAACTACCGAACAAGCTACTTTATTAGATAAAAAATTTAAAGGTTTTTCTAGAAATGGAGCCTTACTTAATGAAGAAGACAAATTAAAACTACGCGAAATTGATACCGAATTAGCCAAACTAAAACTGACTTTCGGAGAAAATGTTTTGGCAGAAACCAATAAATATCAATTGCACATCACCAACGAAGCTGATTTAAAAGGTTTACCTGATGGTGCCAAAGAAATGGCGGCGAGTTTGGCAAAATCTAAGAATTTAGATGGTTGGGTTTTTACTTTGGATTTCCCAAGTTATTTGCCTTTTGTAACCTATGTTGAAAATCGTGAATTAAGAAAAGAAATTGCAATTGCTGCTGGAAAAAAAGCGTTTCAAGATAATGAATTCGACAATAAAGAAAACGTAAAACGCATTGTAGAATTGCGTCACAAACGTGCGAATTTATTAGGTTATCAATCGCATTCGCATTTTGTTTTGGAAGAACGAATGGCGCAAAATCCTGAAAAAGTACAATCGTTTTTGAATGATTTGTTGGAAAAAGCAAAACCTGCTGCTGAAAAAGAATTTGCTGAATTAACTGCTTTCGCAAAAGAGTTGGATGGTATTGACAAATTAGAAAAATGGGATGGCGCTTATTATTCGGAAAAATTGAAACAAAAATTATTCAGTTTGGATGATGAGTTATTGAAACCCTATTTCAAATTGGAAAACGTGTTGAACGGAGCATTCACAATCGCTGAAAAATTATTCGGAATTACATTTAAAGAAGTTTTTGATATTGACAAATACCACGAAGATGTGCAAACCTTTGAAGTATTGGATTTCGAAGGACAATTAGTGGCTGTTTTCTATTCGGATTTCTTCCCTAGAAAAGGAAAACGAAACGGCGCTTGGATGACTTCCTACAAACCACAATATATAAAGGACGGAATTAACGAAAGACCACATGTTTCAATCGTTTGTAATTTTACACCGCCAACGGAAACGAAACCATCGTTATTGACTTTTAACGAAGTAACAACATTGTTTCACGAATTTGGGCACGCGTTACATGGTATGTTAGCCAATACGACTTATCCAAGTTTATCAGGAACCTCTGTTTATTGGGATTTTGTGGAATTACCAAGTCAAGTGATGGAAAACTGGTGTTACGAACCCGAAGCGTTGGCTTTATTTGCCAAACATTACGAAACGGGTGAAATTATTCCGCAACAATATGTAGAAAAAATCAAAGAAAGTGCCAGTTTCTTAGAAGGAATGGCAACATTACGCCAATTAAGTTTCGGAATTTTAGACATGACGTATCATGGAAAATCGCAAACTATTGATGATGTAAAAGCTTTTGAAAAACAAGCGATGGAAGGCACCAATTTATATCCAGATGTAGCTGAAAATTGCATGAGTACTTCGTTTTCACATATTTTCCAAGGCGGTTATTCATCGGGATATTATAGTTACAAATGGGCGGAAGTTTTGGATGCTGATGCGTTTGCTTATTTCCAAGAAAATGGCATTTTCAATAAAGAAGTAGCAACCAAATTCAAAGAAAACGTACTTTCAAAAGGCGGCACGGAATTACCAATGGAATTGTATAAAAAATTTAGAGGTCAGGAACCGAAAGTGGAGGCGTTATTGAAAAGGGCTGGGTTGATTTAGATTGTCAGAATTTTAGATATTTAGAAACCGAAATTAATCACTTCGGTTTCTTTTAAAAATAAACTTTCATTTTTTTTTGAAACTTTAAAAACTTTGTTGTACATTTGTCTCATGGAATTCAAAGAAGCAAAAAATAAATTCGTACAAACATGGGGAGCTTTAGGTTCTCAATGGGGCATTAACAAAACCATGGCACAGATTCATGCGTTGTTGATGGTTTCGCACGAAGCTGTTTCTATGGAAGACATTATGGAAGAATTACAAATTTCGCGCGGTAATGCTTCTATGAATTTGAGAGCGTTAATGGATTGGGGAATCGTTTACAAAGAATACAAAGCGGGCGAAAGACGTGAATTTTTCACAGCTGAAAAAGATTTAGACGAATTGGCCGTAAAAATTTCAAGAGAACGAAGCAAACGCGAAATTAAACCAGCATTGAAAGTTTTAAAAGAAGTTTCTTCTATTCAATCAGACAACACAGAAGCCGAAAAACATTTTGTAGACCAAACCACAAAATTATACGATTTCGTATTAAAAGCCGATAACGTTTTGGATAAAATCACAGAATACAAAGACAATTGGTTGGCAAAATTAGTGGTTAAAATAATGAAATAGTTTTTTAAACATCTTAAAAACAACACTATAAAAAACTATTCAATGAGACCAATAAAAAACAATAACAAAGAACGAATTAAATAGAATTAAAAAAATTTAACTAAAACTTTCAATTATTTCTGAAAGTTTAAAATAATAAATAATATGAGAAAGTTAATCATCGCAGCAGGAACAGGCTTTTTAGGAAACGTTTTAATGCAACATTTCAAGAACAAATTTGAAGAAATTGTAATTCTTACCAGAGGAAAATCTGAAATTAAGAAACAAATCAAATATGTAAATTGGGATGCGAAAACATTTTCGGGTTGGGAAAAAGAAGTGGAAAACGCAGATGTTGTCATAAACTTAGCTGGAAAATCGGTTGATTGTAGATATACAGAAAAAAATAAAGCCGAAATTTTAGCTTCAAGAATTGATAGTACTAAAATTTTAAACGAAGCCATTTTACAATGTGAAAATCCCCCAAAACATTTCATAAACTCATCAACTGCAACCATTTATCGCCATTCGAAAGATAAAGAAATGGATGAATATACAGGAGAAATTGGTAATGATTTTTCAATGAATGTAGCCAAATCATGGGAAAAAACATTTTATGAAGTCGAAACTCCAAAAACAATAAAAACAGCGATTAGAACTTCGATTGTTCTTGGAAAAGATGGAGGCGCTTTTATTCCTTTAAAAAAGTTAACACAATTTGGATTAGGAGGAAAAAATGGGAACGGAAAACAATTCATAAGCTGGATTCACGAAAAAGATTACGCAAGAGCAATCGAATTTATAATCGAAAAGGAACTTTCTGGAAGCATTAATGTTGTTTCTCCAAAACCCATTCAAAATGAAGCTTTCATGAAAAAACTTCAAAAAGCAATTGGAATTCCATTTGGACTACCCATTTCAAAATCAATGTTAGAATTGGGAGCAAAAATCATCAAAACAGAAACAGAATTAGTATTAAAAAGTAGAAATGTTGTTCCAAAACGATTAACTGAAAATGGTTTTGAGTTTGAATTTGGTGATTTAGATAAAACTTTTGAAAATTTAATTTAAACAATCCTAACAGGTTTTTGAAACCTGTTAGGATTTAAATCGAAAACAATGACACAAATAAAAATCACAACAACAATCAACGCACCCATTGAAATTGTTTTCAATAATTCAAGAAATATAGACATCCACCAATATTCAGCAAGTAAAACAAACGAGAAAGCAATTGCTGGAAGAACTTCAGGATTAATTAATAAAGGAGAAACCGTGACTTGGAAAGGAAAACATTTTGGTATATACATTCAACATGAAAGCATTATTTCTGAAATGGATTTTCCAAACTATTTCGTTGACGAACAATTAAAAGGTCATTTTAAAAGTTTCAAACACCAACATATTTTTCAACAAAAAGAAAATCAAACGATAATGACTGATATTTTGGAATATGAAACGCCTTTTGGTTTTATTGGGAAACTATTTGATAAAATTATCTTGAAAAGTCATCTATCAAATTTCATAATTTATAGAAATTCGATTTTAAAAGAATTATCAGAAAACCAACACCAACCACCACAAAATCGGCACGCTTTCTAACCAAAAATCAGAAAAATATCTAGAACTATTTTCCTTTACAAAAAACAGAAAAAGTAAAATAATAAATAAAAAAGAAAGATTGATCCATGAAAACTGATTGGAGTAAAAATAAATCTCGATAATAAGAAAAAGAGACAACCAAAAGAAAGAAAAAAGTTTTGTCCACTTCACTCCTATTCGCTGGGGTAAGGTTTGTAATAATTGATTATCAAACTGTAAATCAACAATTTCAAAAATACACATTAAGCCATAAATTAAGAAAAATCGTTGGCATCCAAGAAAAAAGATTTCAAGTGAAAATTCTTGTTCCAATGTAAAAACCGGTAGAACATAAGTTACTAATGTCCAACTCAAAACAACCAAAAACACTTTTAAACCAACCCATTCCCGACCCGAATTATAACCAATAGAGAAAGGAAAAGTGTAAAGCAATATTACAAGTAAACTAAAGACTGCAATTATTCGCATTGATCCATTTAAATCAAAAAAGCAATATCCAGCTATACAAAAGGAAAAAAAACTGAATGCGAACAAAAATCGTTTGAATGAGTTCCACTTTTCAATACCGCGACTAAAAAAGCTAAAATACTTTATAAATGTATAAGAAGCTTGCGTTCCAAAAAAAACAAAAAATTGCAATTCACTAGAAATACTTATGTTTAACCTTAAAACCGTGAGTTGCAGAAATGCAAAAGCAGCAAAAGCCACTAGAATACTACTATCAATACAAAAATCGGCAAAACGTTTGAAATAATACATTCAACAAAATTAATCAATCTGTTAATAAGACTTCAAATTAGTTGATAAAATCACAAAAAATCCCATTATAAAAATAAAAAATTACAAGATTAATAATTACTTTTGTTGTCCAAAACAACACATAAAAATCCACTTATACACTTTTTAGTAAATGAGAACAGATGCATTCGCTTTGAGACATTTAGGGCCTCGTGAGAGTGACTTAAATCACATGTTTAAAACGGTTGGTGTAGAATCTTTCGACCAATTAATTTTCGAAACCATTCCAAATGACATTCGTCTAAAAAATGAATTAAATTTAGATGCTCCTATGACCGAATACGAGTACCTAAATCACATTCAAGAATTAGGAAAGAAAAATAAAGTATTCAAATCATACATTGGATTGGGTTATCACCCAGCAATTGTTCCAGCGGTTATTCAAAGAAATATTTTTGAAAACCCAGGATGGTACACGGCTTACACACCGTATCAAGCAGAAATTGCACAAGGTCGTTTAGAAGCGATTTTGAATTTCCAAACAACCGTTATCGAATTAACAGGAATGGAAATCGCCAACGCGTCTTTGCTAGATGAAGGAACAGCTGCTGCAGAAGCAATGGCATTACTTTTTGATGTAAGAACGCGCGATCAAAAGAAAAATAACGTGAAGAAATTCTTCGTTTCGGAAGAAATTTTACCACAAACCTTATCGGTTTTACAAACACGTTCCACTCCATTAAACATAGAATTAGTAGTTGGAAATCACGAAACATTTGATTTTTCAACGGATTTCTTCGGTGCAATTTTACAATATCCAGGAAAATATGGTCAAGTTTATGACTATGCAGGATTTATTGCAAAAGCAGCAGAAAATGAAATTAAAGTAGCGGTTGCTGCAGATATTTTATCGTTAGCAAAATTAACTTCTCCAGGTGAAATGGGAGCTGCGGTTGTTGTTGGTACTACACAACGTTTTGGAATTCCAATGGGTTATGGTGGTCCACACGCTGGCTATTTCGCAACGAAAGAAGAATACAAACGTTCAATGCCTGGAAGAATCATCGGTGTTTCTATCGATGTAAACGGAAACCGTGCGTTACGCATGGCATTAGGAACTCGTGAGCAACATATCAAACGTGAAAAAGCAACTTCTAACATTTGTACAGCACAAGTTTTATTAGCCGTTATGGCTGGAATGTACGCTGTTTTTCACGGACCAAAAGGTTTACAATATATTGCTAACAAAGTACATGCTTCTGCGGTTACAACTGCCGATGCTTTAAATAAATTGGGTGTTTACCAAACGAATTCTGCTTTCTTTGATACAATTTTGGTAAAATCAGATGCAGCTAAAGTAAAAGCAATTGCTGAGAAACATGAAGTAAACTTCTTCTATCCAGATGCAGAAACGGTTTCGATTTCATTTAACGAAACGACTTCTGTAAATGACATCAACCAAATCATCGCTATTTTTGCTGAAGCTATTGGAAAAGACAAAATTACTGTTAGTCAATTAGCGAATGACGTAATGGTTCCTGAAAACTTAGTAAGAACCTCAACTTTCTTACAACATGAGGTTTTCAACAACCATCATTCAGAATCGCAATTGATGCGTTATATCAAAAAATTAGAACGTAAAGATTTATCGTTGAATCACTCGATGATTTCATTAGGTTCTTGTACCATGAAATTAAATGCTGCTGCTGAAATGTTACCTTTATCAATGGCAAATTGGAACAGCATTCACCCTTTTGCTCCTATTGAACAAGCAGAAGGTTACCAAATCATGTTGAAAAAATTAGAGCAGCAATTGAATGTAGTAACAGGTTTCCAAGGAACAACGTTACAACCAAATTCAGGTGCTCAAGGTGAATACGCAGGTTTAATGGCGATTCGTGCTTACCATTTATCAAGAGGCGATAACCACAGAAATGTATGTTTAATTCCAGCTTCTGCTCACGGAACTAACCCAGCTTCTGCAGCTATGGCAGGAATGGAAATCATCGTAACAAAAACCATGGATAATGGAAATATCGATGTAGAAGATTTAAGAGCTAAAGCAATCTTACACAAAGATAACTTATCGGCTTTGATGGTAACGTATCCATCAACACACGGAGTTTTTGAAAGTGCTATTATCGAAATCACAAAAATCATTCACGATAATGGTGGTTTGGTTTATATGGATGGTGCGAATATGAATGCACAAGTTGGTTTAACTAATCCAGCCACTATTGGTGCTGATGTTTGTCACTTGAACTTACACAAAACTTTCGCTATTCCTCACGGTGGCGGAGGACCTGGTGTTGGACCAATTTGTGTAAACGAAAAATTAGTTCCTTTCTTACCAACCAATCCAATTATACCAACAGGAGGAAATCAAGCAATTACTGCTATTTCATCAGCTCCTTATGGTTCGGCATTAGTTTGTTTGATTTCTTATGGTTACATCACCATGTTAGGAGCTGAAGGTTTAACCAATGCTACTAAATACGCTATCTTAAATGCAAACTACATGAAAGCGCGTCTAGAAGCACATTATCCAGTTTTATATTCTGGAGAAATGGGAAGAGCGGCTCACGAAATGATTTTAGATTGTAGAGCTTTCGAAGAAAAAGGAATCAAAGTAACCGATATTGCAAAACGTTTAATGGATTATGGTTTCCATGCTCCAACGGTTTCTTTCCCAGTAGCCGGGACATTAATGATTGAACCAACAGAATCGGAAGATTTAGCAGAATTAGATCGTTTTTGTGACGCTATGATTTCAATTCGTAAAGAAATTGAAGCTTCAAGTAAAGAAGATGCAAACAATATTTTAAGAAATGCACCGCACACTTTGGCTATGGCAACAGCAAACGATTGGAATTTCCCATATACAAGAGAACAAGCTGCTTTCCCATTGGAATATATTGCTGAAAACAAATTCTGGCCAACGGTTCGTCGTGTAGATGAAGCGTATGGAGATAGAAATTTAGTTTGTTCTTGTGCGCCGATTGAAGCTTACATGTAATTCAAAGTACGAAGTACAAAGTTGAAAATACAAAGTTGATATAGAAGGTTTCAAATTTTTTAATTTGGAACCTTTTTTTCTCCTATTACCAATCACCTTTAACCCATTACCCAAAAAAAATGAACGACATCGAAACAAGAGAAGACATCTTATTAATCATGCGCAAGTTTTACGATAAACTTTTAGCCGATGCTTCCATTAATTTTTTCTTTACGAAAGTCACTACCGTTGACCAACATTTAGAAGAGCACTTTGAAATATTGGCTACGTTTTGGGAGCAATCGTTATTTTTAAAAGGGGGTTACTTTAATAATATGTTTTCGATTCACAAAGAGGTTCATGAAAAACATGCTTTCAAAAAAGAACATTTTGAAACATGGTTAAATCATTTCAACGCAACAATTGATAACCATTTTGCAGGAAAATATGCCGAACAAATGAAAACGCAAGCTCTAAGTATGGCAACCATTATGCAAATAAAGTTTTCGCAATAAAACAACAAAAAAAGTATAATTTCGCAAATTTCAAGTCAGAAACTAACATTTCAATAATTTGAAGAAATAATTAGGAGAATTAAGGCAAATGTTAAAAAATAATTAATAATTTCGTTATTAAAACCTGAATACTATGAATATCAAGATAACTGGAACTGGAAGTTACATCCCAACGGAAAAAGTGACCAATTCCGATTTTGCTAAGCACGAGTTTTTGAATGAAGATGGAAGTAATTTTAATTTATCCAACGATATTATTGCAGAAAAGTTTGTTGAAATTACCGGAATCTTAGAGCGTCGTTATGCTTCCGATGACATGGTAAATTCAGACATGGCATTTATTGCTGCTAAAAAAGCTATTGCATCTTCAAAAATTGATCCAGAAACTTTAGATTATATCATTTTTGCTCACAATTATGGCGATATTAAAAGTCATACTATTCAATCAGATACAGTTCCAAGTTTAGCCACTAGAGTTAAATATTTATTACAAATTAAAAACCCAAAATGCGTTGCTTATGACGTATTATTTGGTTGTCCTGGTTGGATTGAAGGCGTCATTCAAGCCCAAGCTTTTATTAGAGCTGGTATGGCAAAAAAATGCTTGGTTATTGGTTCCGAAACCTTGTCTAGAGTAGTAGACAAACACGATAGAGACTCTATGATTTATTCGGATGGTGCTGGTGCTGCCATCATCGAAGCAACTGATGAACCTGGCGGAATTTTAGCACATGAATCTGCAACGTATTCTTTTGATGAGGCCAAATACTTGTATTTCGGAAATTCATTCAACAAAGATGAAGATGAAAACATTCGCTATATCAAAATGTATGGTAGAAAAATTTACGAATTTGCTTTGAGCAACGTTCCCCAAGCGATGGCATCTTGTTTAGAAAAAAGTGGTATTCCCATAACTAGTTTGAAGAAAATTTTAATTCATCAAGCCAATGAAAAAATGGATGAAGCTATCGTAAATCGCTTTTACAAACGCTACAAAATGGACACGCCGAAAGATATTATGCCAATGAGTATTCATAAACTAGGAAACTCAAGCGTGGCAACGGTTCCAACTCTTTATGATTTAATTTTAAATGATGAAGTAGAAAATCATAAAATTGAAAAAGGGGATATTCTTTTGTTTGCTTCAGTTGGTGCGGGAATGAATATTAATGCATTTATCTACCAATATTAAATTTTCGAAGCAGTTTATCAACCCATTCATTCACACTGAAAACCAGTTTAAATTGGTATGTTAAAATCACTGCCAATAATCCAAAGGAAATCGTTTTAGCACAAACGTTCAACCATAAATTGGAAGTATTTGGAAGGAAATAAATAACCAAAACCAAGACGGTTAATAACAGAAAAAGTTTAAAGAAACTGTTGTCGAATGGCAATATTTGAAATTTGGTATAAATGAAATACGTTTTGGCTATGTTAAAAATGGTCATAGCGATTAACGAAGCATAAGCAACACCTAAAATTCCTAATTCGGTTTGAGTTAAGAAGAATAAATTCAGTCCCACATTCACAAAAACCAAAGTCAAAATCGCTTGCAAATTGAACTTGAAATAATTGGAATAATTGATGATTTCGGTGTTAAAACCTGTTGCCATATTCACTAAAACATTGGCTCCCAAAACATAAATAATTGGAATAGCTTGAACCAATTTTTCCTTGCTCGGCATCAATTCAAAAAGCGATTCTACTCCAACCACAACACTTCCAAAGAAAACGGCTCCAATAAAAAACAACAATTTGGAAGTTTCTCGGTATTTCATTCCTAATGCTGTAATATCATTGGTTTTAATATAATTGGAAACCACTGGAGCATAAAGCGCAAATAATCCCGTTGCAGGAATGGCGATAGACGATGCCAAAGTAACACCAATATTATAAATTCCAGCCGAATCAAAAGACAGAAACTCTGGAATCATCAACGAATCTACTCTGAAAGCAAAAAACGAACCAAAACTTCCTGCAAAAACATACAAACTGTATTGGTAATACGATTTTTTAGAAACCTCAGCAAACAAAGGTTTGAAGTTGAAATCAAAAGTGAATTGCATGTTTTTAAACACATAAATCCCCATCAAAACCATCAAGAAAATATAGGAAAATATATAAACCCAAATACTTCCAAAAAGCGACAAATAGTGACTCAAAAACAAAAGAAAAACCAATGGCAAAGCTACTTTTGGAATAATTTTTTCGTAAAAAGTGGGAACCGCTAATTTTTGCAAATTCGTAGCTTGTCGCTTAAAAAGTTCTACCAAAGCTAGCATAACTGTTAGTGGTAAAGCCAAAAGCAAATACATATAATTCTCGTAATCCAACAAAAAATAGCCCGAAATCAACAACGAACTAACCAATAAACCCATGATTAAAATGGTGAATAATCCGTATTTGAACAATAAATGTTTATTGGAATTGCTTACAATGGGATAAAAATGAATCATAGTTTGTGCCGCTCCAAAAACCAAAACCGGATACAACAACTGAGCCGCTCCATCGATATAACGGATAATTCCTAGAAATTCAGTGTCTTTGGGATAAATAAAAAGTGTAGAAACCACACCAATAGCTATACCCAAATAATTAATTAAGGTAAACCAAAACGTTTGCTTGTATGTGTTTTTTGTATCGATGCGTTTATTTTATTTTTTCAGCATAAACCAAATAATATCGTGGTGTAAAATAACGCAATAAAGGTCTAAAACCAATTTTCTTTACTGGATGCGTGAATTGCACACTGTCGACAATTTTCCAACCTGTTTTTTCTAACAACCAATCCAATTGCCAATCTTCAAATTCGTGATAATGACGATCCCATTTGTCGGTTTTGCTTCGATAAGCATTAGCAAACCACAATTTTAACGGAACAGAAATCAGCAATTTATCGCAAGTTACGGCATTCAAAACCGTGAAAGGATTTAATAAATGTTCGAAAATTTCAAATCCTGTAAAAACCTCATACGATTCGTTTTGCAACGCCGATTGATCCAAATCCAAATCTTCTCCAGAAGTATTTTGCACTGAAAAACCTTCTTTCTCCATGATTTTTGACAACGGATTACTCACGCCCAAATCTAAAATGCGTTCCGATTTAGAAACGTGTTTTTGCAAAAAATCCATAGTAATTTGAAAGCGCTTGTCTGGATAGGTGTTCTCGTACATGATTGTAAAATTTATTTTAGGGAAAAAGCATTTTCCCCAACAAAAATAAAGATATTTGTATGTAAATATTCGAATTCGCATGAAATTTTATATAATAATTCCAGCTCATAACGAAGCGCAATTCCTTGGACTCACTTTAGAGTCGCTTGTGAACCAAAGTTTGTTGCCTTCCAAAATCATTGTAGTGGATGACAATTCTACAGATGAAACGGCTGCAATTGTTCAAAATTATGCTGAAAAACACGAATTTATCTCTTTGGTTACCAAAAAATCCGATGCTATTCATTTACCTGGAAGCAAGGTTATTCAAGCGTTTCAAGAAGGTTTACAGCATATTAATGACGATTATGATTTCATTGCCAAATTTGATGCCGATTTAATTTTTCCTTCCAATTATATTGAAACCATAATCAAACATTTTGAATCTGATGAAAAAATTGGAATGGCGGGTGGTTTTTGTTATGTGGAGCAAAATGGTCATTGGATTTTAGAAAACTTAACCGATAAAGACCATATTCGTGGTGCTTTGAAAGCTTACCGAAAAGAAACCTTCCAACAAATTGGTGGATTGCAAGCACAAATGGGTTGGGACACTGTAGACGAATTACTTTGCAAATTCTACCATTGGAAAATAAAAACCGACGAAAGTTTACATATAAAACACTTAAAACCAACAGGAGCCAACTACAATAAAATAGCTCGTTACAAACAAGGCGAAGCATTTTACACTTTAGGTTACGGCTTTTTAATCACCGCCATTGCTTCATTAAAACTAGCCATGCGAAAAGGAAAACCTTTATTATTCCTAGATTACATCAAAGGTTTTTGGAAAGCGAAAAGAGAAAACAAAACTATGTTAGTTACTCCGGAGCAAGCGATATTTGTTAGGAAGTATCGCTGGAGAAAAATTAAAGAAAAACTATTTTGATAATGAAAAAACTGCTATTACTATTTCTATTTTCAATTCCAATAGTAGCTCAGAAAAAACTAACAATTGCTTCTGAATCAAAACAACCAATTGAGGATGCGATTCTTCTTATAGAAAATTTACCAAGATATATTTCTGATAGTTTGGGACACGTTTACATTCAAAAAGAAGATTGGAACAAAACCATTTCCATTAGACATTTAAATTTCAACAAAAAAACCTTTGAAAATTGGATAGAGAAAGACACTTTGTTTTTAGAAGAAACAATTAATGAGCTTAACAATATTGAGTTAATTGGAAATAAAAAACATGAAAAGCTAACCCATACTTTATTTCCGAAAAGCAATTTACGAAATATTTTACCGGAAAATTTTGGCAAAAGTAGCCCCATTGGAAGAAATGTAGAAATTGCGCTTTATTTTCCAAATGAAAAGAAAGCAGCTGAAATTATTAAAAGAGTAAAAGTGTATACCAATGATTATAAAGTAATTGAAAGTTTTGAAACAAAAAAGTCAAATCGAAGAAAAAATGCTAAATACAGTCCAATAGAAGTGAATTTTTACACGGTTGATGCTGTTTACGGCGTTCCCAAAGAGAAAATATTTCAGGAAAGCTTTATTATTTCGTGCCAAAAAAATAACGATTATGCTGTTTTAGAGCTTTCAGAAGCAGAGCAATTTGAATTTCCGTCAAACGGGATTTTCGTTACAATAAAGAATTTAAGTACAGAAGATTATGATACTTTAGGATTTAATAATCCGCCAGGAATCACAACCATTGGTGTATCAAAAAACAATCCAATTATTCCTTATTTCAGGTATTTACATCAAGGCGAAACAGCAATTTGGAATCTATATAATTACTTAATTGAAAGACAAAATGCTTTTAAAATTGGTATAGAATTTAAAAATTAAATTAATGTTTGCATAAAAAATAGTACTTTTACTGTCTACTATAAACTGTTCACTGAACACTAAAAATATGATGCTCATTCGCTATTTATCACAAATTGGTCGCTATTTCATTATGCTAAAAGAAGTTTTTAGCAAGCCTACAAAATGGAGCATGATGAAACAATTAATCTTAAAAGAAATTGATGATTTAATCATTGATTCCCTCGGTATTGTTTCTTTTATTTCCTTTTTCGTGGGCGGCGTTGTGGCGATTCAAACGGCTTTAAACTTAACCAATCCGTTAATTCCAAAGTATTTAATTGGGTTTGCTACCAGACAATCGGTTGTTTTAGAGTTTGCTCCAACGTTCATTTCCATCATCATGGCGGGAAAAATGGGTTCGTTCATTACATCAAGTATTGGCACCATGCGCGTTACGGAACAAATTGATGCATTGGAAGTTATGGGAGTGAATGCTGTAAATTATTTAGTTTTTCCGAAAATAATTGCCTTACTTTTATATCCGTTTGTTATTAGTTTAAGTATGTTTCTTGGAATTTTGGGCGGTTGGATTGCTGCTGTTTATGGTGGTTTTGCTTCAAGTCCGGAGTTTATCACGGGATTACAAGAAGATTTCATTCCGTTTCATATTGCATATGCTTTTATAAAAACGATTTCTTTTGCTATGATTTTGGCTACTATTCCGTCATTTCATGGATTTTATATGAAAGGTGGTGCATTGGAAGTAGGTAAAGCAAGTACGGTTTCTTTTGTTTGGACATCGGTAGTGATTATTTTAGTGAATTATATATTAACGCAACTCCTTTTAAGCTAATGATAGAAGTAAAAAACTTAGAAAAAACATTTGGAGATCAAAAAGTGTTAAAAGGAATCTCTACCTTATTTGAAGCTGGAAAAACCAATTTGATTATTGGTCAAAGTGGTTCAGGAAAAACGGTTTTTCTGAAGAGCTTATTAGGCATTCATACGCCAGAAGTTGGAACCATTTCTTTTGATGGCAGGATTTATTCTGAATTAGACAAAGACGAAAAAAGAGAATTACGTACTGAAATTGGTATGGTTTTTCAAGGAAGTGCTTTGTTTGATTCCATGACTGTAGAGGAAAACGTGGGTTTTCCATTAAAAATGTTTACCAATAAAACTACGGAAGAAATTAAAGAACGCGTAAATATTGTAATTAATCGTGTAAATTTAGTGGATGCCAACCATAAAAAACCTTCGGAAATTTCAGGAGGAATGCAAAAACGTGTGGCAATTGCTAGAGCTATTGTGAATAATCCAAAATATTTGTTTTGTGACGAACCTAATTCGGGATTAGACCCAAAAACAGCTATTGTAATTGATAATTTGATTCAAGAAATTACTGAAGAGTATAACATCACAACGGTTATCAACACACACGACATGAACTCGGTGATGGAGATTGGCGAGAAAATCGTATTTCTTAAAAATGGTTTATTGGAATGGGAAGGCTCCAAAAGAGAAATCTTTAAAACGGATAATGCCGCTGTAACCGACTTTGTATATTCATCAGAGTTATTCAAAAAAGTACGAAAAATGTATTTGGAAGAAGATAATTTGTAAAAAATTACTCTTCGATTTTAACTAAAACATTATTATTGTTGGTTTTAACTCGTAGCCAATTCTCTAAAGTTTTCTTTTTTTCAATTGTCATTTCTGATGTTATATTAGCTTTCCACTTAACAAAAAACGTTGGAATAGTATCGGTTTTACTAAAATTAGATTTTAATATTCTTCCATAAGAAATCGATTCGATATCCGAGTTAAGTACTTTTACTTCATTTACAATTTGATCAAAAGAATTTAAAATTGGGAATTTATCTTCCATTATTTGTTGCGAAGCCATGTACACTTTTTCAATCTCATTTAGTTTTTTTAAAGTTTCTCCTTCATGATAATCCTTCAAAATATTTATTTTAACATCTGAATAACCTTTTTTGTTCAAAGCAGTTTTTAAACTATCTAAATCTGCTTGACTAATTTTATTACCAATAACAGCAAACGAAACTTCGTTCTTATTGTAATCCTTATCTATATCAAAAATCAACACGCCTTTAGTTTCTTTTTGCTTTTCAATAAATGTAGATATAGTTTGCTCATATTCCGTTTTTTTATACAGTTTATAAAAGAAAAAAATACTTGGAATTAAAATTATAAATGAAGCAATATAGACGATATTAGAAATAAACTTTTCTCGTTTGGAATCCAAATACTCTTCCATTGGGAATTTTAAAAATCTAACAATTAGAAAAGTAGCAGATGCAATAAAAATGGTATTGATTGAAAATAAAAAAATGGCGCCACCAAAGAATTCCCATTTTGCAGTGGCTAATCCATATCCTGCGGTACATAATGGTGGCATAAGAGCTGTTGCAATAGCAACTCCAGCGATTGTTGTATATTGTTTAGCTCTTCTACTAAAAGCAATGATTAAGGCCAAACCTCCAGCGAAAGCAATAATTACATCACGAACATCAGGTCCTGTTCTTGCAATTAACTCAGGCGTTTCATGTTGAAAAACTGGAATACTAAAGTAAAGGAACGAAGTAGCAATACTAAGTGCAACCATAATACCAAAATTCTTAAGCGCTTTACGTAATAAATAAATATCGTTAATTCCTAACGAAAGCCCAACTCCCATAATTGGCCCCATTAATGGTGAAATTAACATGGCTCCAATAACTACTGCTGGAGAACTGGTGTTTAAACCCGCAGACGCAATTAAAATGGAGAAAATTAGTACCCAAGCCGTTTGTCCCTTTATTGGAATTCCTGCTTTTACATCTAAAATTGTTGCTTGCACATCAGTATCTTCTGAAATATTAAAAATTTCACCTAAAAATCTCTTTACAGACAATACTACTTCCTTAAATGTGCCTTTATTGTTCTCCATAAAACTTAAAGTTTTGCAGTTATCTTTTTAATATCTTGTTCTTTATTTTTGGGATAAATCAAAAGCACATTATCTCTATCCACTATAATATAATCTGAAATTCCATCAATCACTACTAGTTTTTTTCCGTCAGTTCTTATGATGTTGTTTGAGGCGTTTTCTAATAGCACTTTTGCATTTACAACAGCGTTATCTTGTTCGTCTTTTGGTAATTTATCGTACAACGAACCCCAAGTTCCTAAATCGTTCCAATCGAAAGTTGCTGGTAAAACAAATACATTTTCTGCTTTTTCCATTACCGCATAATCAATTGAAATATTTTCGGCTAATGGATAATTTTCTTTAATAAATTGTTTTTCTTTTTCGGTATTGTACACTTCATAACCCTTCATGAAATGTTCGTACATTTTAGGTTGAAACTGTTCAAATGATTGTACAATAGCTTTTACACTCCAAATAAAAATTCCTGCATTCCATAAATAATTTCTACTTTGAATGAATTTACGTGCCGTTGGATAATCCGGTTTTTCTCTAAATTGTTTCACTTTTTTTATTGGACGAGAATCCAATTTATCGAATTCAATGTAGCCGTAACCCGTATTTGGAAACGTTGGTAAAATTCCCAAAGTCATCAAATTTTCATCACGTTCACAAAAATCGAAAGCTAGTTGTAAGTTGGCACAAAATTGCACCTCATCTTCAATCCAATGATCACTTGGCGCTACCACCATAAGTGCATCTGGATTCTGTTTTTTTATTTTTAACGATGCATACAAAATACATGGCGCTGTGTTTCGCATGGCAGGTTCTAAAATAATTTGCTCTTGTTTTACCAATGGCAATTGTTCCAAAATCAAATCGTTATAGCTTTCATTAGTCAATATCAAAATATTTTCCTTTGGAATTAACTGCGACAAACGACTGAAAGTTTTTTGAATCAAAGTTTCACCGGTTCCCAACATATCGTGAAATTGCTTAGGAAAATCAGTTGTACTTACTGGCCAAAAGCGAGAACCTACTCCACCAGCCATCAATATAGCGTAATAATTTTTATTCATTTTTATGTTTTTTTTGCCACTAAGTCACTAAGTCGCAAAGATTTTTTTACTTAAATAAATCAACTTGGCACTACTTCTACTTCTGCATTAGGTTGAAATAAATATAACCTTCCAGAAGCTATTTCCATGCATTCGTAGCGTTTGACTCGTAATGCAATTTTTCTAAATACTTTGCCGTTGTGAATTCTAAAATGACTTCCATACGGTATTTCAAAGATATAACTTTTATCGGATTCTTTTTCGTCGTATTGTTTTAATGCCAAAGACAAAGTGGCATCGGTATCGCTACTAGCTTTTGGATTTTTGAAATGTCGAGCTATTAATGGCAACAACTGATTAGGGAAAATTTCTGGTCGAATAAAAGGAATCATCAAATGTTGGAATGTTAATTTCCATTCGTCACCATGCGGCTTTATAAATCGTCCGTATTTTTCAAAAGCTACTAAATGCGCAATTTCATGAATCAGCGTAATCATAAAACGGTATTTATTCAAATTGGCATTTACCGTAATCAAATGATACCCTTGTGCATCTTTTCGATAATCACCATGACGTGTTACTCGTTCATTTACAATTTTTAAATGCACGTGATTGGCTTTGATTAGCTCAAAAACAGGTTGAACCGCGTGTTCAGGCAAATATTTTTGTAAAACTTCTGACATTAATTATTACTTACTCATTATTTCATTTGTCCGAATTTGTCGGACATTTCAATTAAGGCGTTGAAGAGCTGACTTGCAGCACTTTCCCGTTGAAATATTTGTTTCCAGTCAATGCAAAATTAAACATATAATCAGCCATTTCTTTGGCTGAAAGTGGCGCTTCGTAACCTGGAAATGCTTCTTGTAACATTTCGGTATTTACTGCTCCTAGTGCTAAAACATTGAATGCAATTCCTCGCTCTTTGTATTCTTCTGCTAGTAATTCTGAAAGCGTAATTACAGCTCCTTTACTTGACGAATATGCCGCTAATCCTGCGAATTTCATACTACCTTGAATGCCACCCATAGAACTTATAGTTACTACATGACTTCCTTTTTTCATGAACGGAATGCAAATTCGAGTCAGTTCAGCTACTGCAAAAACATTGACTTTATACACTTGTTCAAAATCCGAAAAAGAAAGATTTTCGAAAGGTTTGTTGACCAATAGACCCGCGTTGTGAATCAGAATATCGACTTTATTTTGCCAAGTTTCTTTCACAAAATCTGCCACTTGAAGCAAATCGTTTTCGTTAGCAATATCAATTGGTAAACAAGAAATATGGCTGTGTTCTAGCAATTCTTTTTTGGTGTTTCTAGAAATAGCTAGTACTTGGTGACCAGCATTGGCAAATTGCAAAGCTAATTCAAAACCAATACCACGAGAAGTTCCTGTGATGATGATATTTTTATTTTCCATTTAGCTGAATTTCTTTAGTTGGTGCGTTAATCATTTTTTCTAAAACAGGAATAGTTTTCGAAATTACTTTTGCCATATGATTCGTATCCATTAATTCAAATTCATCTTTTGGATGGTGGTAATAATCAAAGTTTTCAAAATCGAAAGTAGAAACAGTTTGCGCAGGCACTTCAAATTCAGTAAAAAATGGATAATTATCTGAAGCTCTAAACAACATATATTGAGTTTCAACTGGCAAATAACCTACTAACTTTTCTCCAGCATATTCATTCATTTTTACAGCCATATTTGATTTCCCAAAACCTGTAAGATAGAAATCCATTCCACGGTCTTTCATTGGCACACCAATCATTTCAAAATTAAACATAAAATACAAATTCATGTTTTGATCTTTTAGTTTTTTTGCCAAATGTTTTGAACCCAACAATCCTTTTTCCTCAGCTGAAAAGAACACAAACAGCAAACTTCTTTTGTTGTTTTTGATTTTCGAAAAATATTTTGCTACTTCTGTAACTGCAGTTGTTCCTGTTGCGTTATCATTCGCTCCATTAACAATATTATCGCCATCAACGGCATTTTGAGCTAGACCAATATGGTCGTAATGCGCACCAATAATTACAAATTCGTTCTTTAATTTTGGATCCGTTCCTTCTATAAATCCAACGACATTATATGCTGGTTTTGAGAAATTAGATAGTGTGTCGCGATAGGTTTTGAAATACGGTTTAATTCCATTTTCTTTTAGAATGTTTTCTAAATAAACTGCGGCGGTTTCAATTCCTTCGCTTCCCGTATCTCTTCCTTGTAAGTCATCGGAAGTTAAAAATTTTAGCGTTTTGGATACGTCAGCAGATGAAACCTCTACTTTAGCATTTTCTGCAGTAATACTACTTTTTGGGGCTCCACAAGCGACCAACAAAAACACCAACAAATAACTGTAAATTCTCATACCTTTAAGTTTTTAGTAAAAATAAAAAAATCCCGACAATATCGGGATTTTAGAATGTTATATTTTGTTAATTATGCTAACATAGTAACTGGGTTTTCTAAAAACTGTCTTAATGTTTGTAAAAACTGAGCGCCTGTTGCACCATCTACTGTTCTGTGATCACAAGCTAATGTAACTGTCATTGTGTTACCAACAACAATTTGACCGTTTTTTACTACTGGTTTTTCTTCGATTGCACCAACAGATAAAATAGCGGAGTTAGGTTGATTAATAATCGAAGTAAACGATTGAATACCAAACATTCCTAAATTAGAAACTGTAAAAGTACTACCTTCCATTTCGGCTGGTGTTAGTTTTTTGTTTTTAGCTTTTCCAGCCAAATCTTTAACCGCAGCACCAATTTGAGATAAACTCATTTGGTCTGTAAAGTTTAAAACTGGAACTACCAAACCATCCTCCACAGCTACTGCAACACCAATATTTACATGGTGATTGATTATCATCGCATCTTCTCTCCATTGCGAATTTACTTGCGGATGTTTTTTCAATGCCATAGCACAAGCTTTCACTACCATATCATTGAAAGAAACTTTAGTATCTGGAACGGTATTGATTACAGCTCTAGATTTCATAGCTTCATCCATTGCTACTTCAATTGTTAAGTAGTAGTGTGGTGCTGTAAATTTAGATTCTCCTAAGCGACGCGCAATGGTTTTACGCATTTGCGAGTTTTTGATTTCTTCTTGGAAAGTTTCTCCAGCAGGAACAAATGGTTTTACAGTTGATGAAGCTTGAGAACCCTCTACTCCACTCGAAGTAACAGCATTAGAAACTGTAGAAGGTGTAAAGTTTTCAACATCGCTTTTTACAATTCTTCCATTTTCACCTGAACCTTTTACTTGAGCAAGGTTTATTCCTTTATCTTGAGCAATTTTCTTAGCCAATGGCGATGCGAATATTCTGCTATCTGAGTTAGAAGTTGGAAGTTGGGAGTTGGAAGTAGTTTCTGTTTTAGCAACTGCTTTTTCTTCTTGTTTTGGAGCTGTAGCAGTTCCACCTGATTTAAAATTGGCAATAATTCCAGAAACATCTGTTCCTTCTGGACCTAAGATTGCTAAAATACTATCTACTGGTGCTGATTCACCTTCATTGATTCCTACGTATAATAAAGTTCCTTCATTGAAAGATTCGAATTCCATGGTAGCTTTATCCGTTTCGATTTCAGCTAAAATATCTCCTTCGCTTACTTTATCTCCTACTTTCTTCAACCAAGTTGCCACAGTTCCATCAGTCATGGTATCGCTCAAACGAGGCATTGTTACTACTTTTACATTGGATGGAATCTCGACTGCGTTCGATTTGACAGACTGAGGCTCTACTTCAACTTTTTCTTCTTGAGTTTCAGCTGGAGCACTTCCTCCATTTAACAATGAAGAAATATCTTCTCCTTCTTTTCCAATGATGGCTAATAAAGAATCTACTGAAGCTGTTTCGCCTTCTTGTATACCAATATGCAATAAAGTTCCTTCGTTAAATGATTCGAACTCCATTGTAGCTTTATCCGTTTCAATTTCAGCTAAAATATCGCCTTCTTTGATTTTATCTCCTACTTTTTTAAGCCATGTTGCTACGGTACCTTCTGTCATGGTATCGCTCAAACGCGGCATTGTAATTACTGTTGCCATATTGCTTATAATTTATGAGGTAAAAATGGATAATTTTCTTGTTCGTACACTACATCATACATCACACTTAATTCTGGATATGGTGATTCTTCAGCAAATTTTTCGCACTCATCAACCAAATCTTTCACTCTTTGGTCAATTGCTTCAATTTCTGCTTCTGTTGCGTAATTGTTCTCTTTAATGATATCCAAAACTTGTGTAATTGGATCTATTTTTTTGTATTCTTCTACTTCTTCTTTAGTTCTGTAATGTTGCGCATCTGACATAGAGTGACCTCTGTAACGATACGTTTTCATTTCTAAGAATGTTGGTCCATCACCACGACGCGCTCTTTCGATAGCTTCATGCATAGCTTCAGCTACTTTGATTGGATTCATTCCATCAACTGGTCCACAAGGCATTTCGTAACCTAAACCTAATTTCCAAATATCGCTATGATTGGCAGTTCTTTCAACTGAAGTTCCCATAGCATAACCGTTATTTTCAACGATGAAAACTACTGGTAATTTCCACAACATAGCCATATTAAACGTTTCATGCAAAGAACCTTGACGTGCTGCACCATCACCAAAATATGTCATGGTAACTCCACCAGTTTCAAAATATTTATCTGCAAATGCTAAACCAGCACCTAATGGAATTTGACCTCCAACAATTCCGTGACCTCCATAAAAACCGTGTTCTTTAGAAAAAATATGCATCGAACCTCCTAAACCTTGAGATGTTCCTGTTGCTTTTCCTAATAATTCAGCCATTACTCTTCTTGGATCCACACCCATACCAATAGGTTGTACGTGATTTCTATAAGCCGTAATCATTTTGTCTTTAGACAAATCCATTGCATGTAAAGCCCCAGCTAAAACCGCTTCTTGACCGTTATATAAATGAAGAAATCCTCTTACTTTTTGTTGGATATATAAAGCAGCTAATCTGTCTTCAAATTTTCTCCAAAGCTGCATGTCTTCGTACCATTTTAGGTAAACTTCTTTTGTTATTGGCTTCATTCGTTTGTTAATTAAGTTGAAATACTCCTATCGAGCAAAAACTAAAACTTGTATTTTTTTTACAAAAAGCAAAAATACTACATAGAACCGTATTGAAAAAATTAATTGTTATCAATTTTGCGTTTTTTTGTGACGATTTATCAAAATCACAGCAATCTACAAATAATTTTTATCAAACATGAAAGGCAGTAAATTTTTCAAGGAGTCGGATTGGTATATTTTTCCTTTTCCTCCCATAAATAAAATTTCTATTGGTGCCTCTTGTTTAATTTCGTATTCCGCAATAGATTGTCGACAGGAACCACATGGTGGAATTGGCTGATCTAAATCTCTATCTTCTGGAGAAGCCGTAATGTACAGCTTTACAATTTTAGCCTCAGGATAATTGGCTCCAGCGTAAAAAATAGCCACTCGTTCCGCACATAAACCCGATGGATAAGCAGCGTTTTCTTGGTTAGATCCCAAAACCACTTGTCCATTATCTAAAAGTATTGCTGCACCAACGGTGAATTTAGAATAAGGAGCATAAGCTTTCTTTCTAGCAGCTATAGCTTGTTGCATTAATTCTTTGTCTGCTGTTTTCAAATCATCGATAGAATCAAAAACAGTAAACGTGGTTGTAAGTGAAATTTGCTTCATATGTAAGGAAAAAAAATCCAAACTCATTAAAACGAATTTGGATGTTTATTAATTTATTTATTTATCTCTAAAGTTCATCGTAAGAATCACCAAAATTAAATGTTAAAGAGAAACGCAAGGTATTCTCTAATGGATTTCTAACTTTAGAAGCAGAGAACAAATACGAAACATCAATTTTAACGATGTTGTATTTAAAACCAGCTCCAAGTGTAAAAAATTTTCTTGCTCCTTTTAATTCGTGCTCATTGAAATATCCCATTCGTAAAGCAAACGAATCTTGGTACCAATATTCCGCTCCCAAAGCCCAAGTAAACTCTTTTAACTCTTCAGCAAAACCATCTGGTGCATCACCAAAAGATTTAAAAATTCCACTTGTCCAAGATGTTTTACGGTAATCATTTTGTGCTTGTGTATTTGCGTCATTTGCTGCCGCAACTTCAGAAGGCGAAATAACACCATCTCCGTCTAAATCTGTTGGTTGTACTCTTGCTGGCGGTGTTGGCACCATTAACTTTGTAACTTCAGCCGTTAGACCAATTTTATTATATTCATCAAAGATAAAATCAAAACCACCACCCAAACGCAAATTAGCTGGTAAAAAATTATCATTGAATTCATCGTTATCATAACTGATTTTCGGCCCCATGTTTTGCAAGTTAAAACCAAGTCTCCATCTACCATTAAAATCATCATAAGCAATTTCTTCTGACTGATAATATCCTGCAATATCTACTGCAAAAGTTGTTGCCGCAGAAGCATCAGTGGTTCCATCAGGAATTCTTAGAGCGGAACGAATAAATCGCCCTCCAACAGCCATTGCAAAACGTTCACTCAATTTTAGAGAATAAGATAAATCAACTGCCAACTCATTAGGGTTAACAACTCTTGGAACTTCATTTGGATCTCCTGTTTCTCTTAATTCTATATCACCTAAACCAAAATAACGAAACGAACCAGCAAAGGCACTTCTCTCGTTTAATTTGTTGTAGTAAGTCAATTGACCCAACGAAATATCATTGGCAATACTAGTTAAATAAGGGGTATAACTCACAGAAAAACCGTGTTCTTGCAAAGCAAAAGCATATTTTGCAGGGTTATATTGTTGAGAAAACGCATCCGCAGAAGTTGCCACTCCCATATCTGCCAAACCTGCAGAACGCGCATCAGCAGCAATTAATAAAAAGGGAACTCCTGTTGTAATCGTTCTACTATTATCTTCCTGAGCAAATGTGTTTTGGCTTACAATTATAAATGCTATCAATAAAGCAATCTTCTTCATTAGGGTATTTAATTAATTTGACAAATATACTATTTTATTAAAGTATTACAAGTTTCTCGTATTTTTCTGCTTTATTTCCTGTTAAGCTAGAACGAACAGTTAACTTGTAAACATAAACGCCTTTCCCAATTTTATCTCCAAAATCATCTAGTCCGTCCCAAGTAATTTCTCTACATAAGAAACCATCTGTTATCACTTGTTGGTTAATTGTTTTTACAACTTTACCTGTTACGGTTAAAATTTGAACCTGCACATCCAATGGTTCAAAAGGTCGATTGTGATTGAACCAAAATTCGGTATAACTCACGAAAGGATTTGGGTAATTCAAAACGCGCTCTAATCGTAAGCCTTCATCTGAACAAACCGCATTAAACTGAATTTCAGCAGTTACTAAATTATTATAAACATCCCATGCTTTAAACAAAATAGTATGAATTCCTGGAGTTAAATCTCGGAACGGAAACCGCACTCTTCCTCTAGTGTAATCATCATTTTCAGTTTCATAATAATCATTCAAAACATACGGATTTGCTTCATCTCCATCTAATATTGCTACAATATCATGTCCAATACCACTAGCTGTATTTATTCCATTTTCGTCTTCTAAAAAAGCCAAAAGAATTGGCGAACAATTCGTAATTCCTCCAAAAACAAAACTTTCATCGTTCATATACAATCGAACTCTTGGCGGTGTATTGTCTACAGGAGCATTTACGTTAACGCCTCCAATTTGGATTGTTCTATCATAACCCGTTTGGTCTTCAAGTTGAGTTCCAGGTCTTTTTGCATAGAAACTAATTTTTCCATTACCAATAGGAATTCTAATATCTTGAGGCACAACAAAACTAAGCTCAAACTGACCATTATTAACAGAAGCATTACCTCTAAAAACAGTCTCTCCTAATGTAACGAAATTCATGCGAATTAATTGTCCCGCCGGGAAAAAATTTCCCATTATAGAAAAACCTCCTGGACTCGGAGCCGTTACAAAATCATTAGCTAATGTTGTTCTATTGATATCCTTATCGAAAATTTGAATTGCTAAATCTCCGTTATAATTAGAAATCAGGTTATCACTCTCATCAACCACTTGTCCGCTAATTTTCATTAAACTTAGTGCCTGAAAAACTGGCAAAGGATCTGTAATTGGAATATCATTAACAGCCGTTAGAATTACTTTTTGTTTAGGAATAGCTAGCTTCATTGCTGGATCGCCAATAAACGAAACCACTCTTCTATTGTCTGAAGTTCCTGGCATTAATTTAGCTCTTCGCAATGCTTCTGCAATTGTTGGATAATCAAATGACCCAAAAGCATACAGTTGCTCACTCAAATAGTTATTCATGATTAATCCTGTACTAACTCCAATTTGACGAGTAGTAGCAATTAATGCAATTGCTCCTCCTTCTTTATTCCAATACATAAATTCACCACCTGTTTGTCGATTTGGATCATCAAAACGAGTAAATTCACATGTAATGGTGATAAAAAGCGGATAACGATACCGGTTTTTTAAATTTTGAGCATCTAATTTTTCGAATAAGCGCTCTCTTGCCAAAAACTCTTCATTTCCATGTCCGAAATAATTAAAAACTAAAGCCCCTAATTCCAATGCATCTAAGAACTCATTTTTAGCCTGTGGATAACGGTCTCCACCAGCAGCAACTTGTTGTACATAAGCATCAGTATGAATTTTCTTTACATTTACAAATGGTTTTTGGTTTACCAAATTATCAGCCAAATCATCCAATCGAAATTGCAAAGTTGCATCGGTTAAATTGTCAGCATCATCAGAATAAATCACATAATTATTTCGCCATCGACCGTATGAAGGTTCCGCATGGTATTCAATGACTTTGTTTACCATTTCTTGCGCTTGTTGTGCTGTTGAAACCAACATTCGCCCAACGGCAATATCAATTCCGTCGATACCACTAAGCATTGGCCCTTCATCATCATCCATTAATCCATAAAAATCATCCGACATAAAAGAACTGAACAACGACATGTTCGAGACGTTATTCGTTTCCGATGCATTGGGGTTAAATCCATGGAAAATTGGGACTATATTGTTATTATTGAATATTCTACTTTTATAATCATAGGAAGCATCACCAAAAAGATTAACATATTTCACCCTTTTCTCAGGAACAGACGCGTTCCAATATACATAACGAATGAAATTCCTAATAGCACCAACATCTTGTTTTCCTGAACTAAATTCATGATAAATCGATTCCGTTGTAACCACTTTAACCACTAAACCCGAATTATTTCTGTGAAAATTAGCTAAAGTTTCAGCTTGATTTCTAAAGGCAAATGGCGTTATTATTAAATAATCAACATCTTGAAAAGTATTGTTCGCATTAGTAAAAATAGTCCCTTTCAAATTCTGATTTTGAACTACAGCATTGGCTTCTTTCAAAGGCAAAAAAGCATCCGATTCATCAACAGCAATATATTTTTTTGGAGCCCCAAGCGGAACTTTAAAAGAAAAATTAGCTTGATTTGCATTGAGATACCTTTGTACATTAAAAATATCGGTTACATCCCAAACTTGAGAAATGGCATTAGCATTAGAAATAACATATTCACCAACTCCAATATTTGTTTCTTGTTCATTGTTGTAAAATTCAAATTGTTTCCCATAACCTCTCAAATTTCGCTTTACATTCAATTGAATAAAATCCAAGTAACCGTTTGAAGAAGGAACTCCGCCATTTGCATATTCCAATGAAATAGTAACAGTTGGACTAGTAACATTAAAATTAGTATTCAATGCTGATTCAAAACCTTCAATTCCGCTTCCTGGTGTTAACGCTAAAAATGGAACATTACCAATCACTTGATTATTTGCACGAACCGTGAACGAGGTATTTCCAAAAGATTTTGAAGCTAAATTTATTTTCGCAATAATTGGTTCGGAAGTAATTAAATTAGGAAATTCAAAGGTGAAAATTTGACTTGGATTGATATTGAATTGTTCCCCAAACCATCTTCTCCCGACCTTTCCAACATTCACCAAATCTTTTTCATAAGTGAACATTTGATCAAAAGCAGTAAACGACAAAGTTGGAGAAGCTACAGGTTGAATTGCCTCTTGAATTCTTTTTCCTGAACCACCCGAACTGGTTACATAATAGTAAGCTCTATCAGAAAATAAATTAACACTAGTTAAACTTTCTCTATTCCAAACATCGACTCCTTCGGCATAAAACAGAATGTAATCATTGTCGTTAAAAACCCCATCAGATTCTCCTATAAACTGAATCGCGTTTTCTTCCAAATCAATAGGATACGGTGTGCTATTTAACAACAGAACCATTCTTCCACCAGCACCATATATTTTAATATTTCTTGGATCAACATTAACATTCATTCCTAACGACTGAAGAAATTGCTTCGAAACGCGATAAATTCCAGATTTTTCAACATAAAAACGATGCCAATTTCCAGAAGACAAAACCGAATTAGTAATTGCCAATGTTTGATTAGAAAATGAAGATCTTCCGGCATTCCCTTGGTAAGTAAAACTATATTGGAGTGATACCACTTTCTTGTAAATATTTCCTTCTTTGATAATTGGGAAAAAAATCAACATGGCTTTATGTTCACCCCGAGCTAGAAAACTTTCAATTGTTGCTCCAATAGAAGATGGGATTTGCTTTTTTTCTAGATTGAATAAATCGCTTTCTGAAATATTTTGGTATCGAATATTCTCTATTCGTAAAGAAGAAACATCAATTTTTCCATTGACGTTAAAAACTTCTTTGTACTGTATTTTTTTGGAAGTAACGTCTACAGAAAAATGCAAACTAGAAAAAACGGGGTATTTAAAAGTAAAATCCTCATTAGTGTATTGGTCTGAACCATTCCACTCCAATGAGACATTTCTTGCGTTTTGTGAAAAAAGCGCAAACGAAATCAAACACAGACAAAACAAATAAAACTTTTTCATCAACAATTAAACGTACATTAAATACATATATTACAAAGAGAGAAAAAAAAATTATTATTAACTAATTAATACAATAAAAAAAATTAAAAATCGTTTTAGAGTTATGAGTTTTAACAAAAAATTAATTTTTTTTACATTTTTTTAAAAACATGTTGCATTTTAATAGTTAATTATTATCTTGCGACACTAAAATTATTACCTACTAAAGTATGAAACTTAAGAACATTATGACTTTAAAATTGTTACTTGCATTAACAGTGGCAATAGGTTTTACAAGCTGTAGCAAGGATTCTGGAACCAAAGGAGGCTCTAGAGCTACAGGATGGAAAATTAACGACAAGAAAGGTGGATTTCAACACAATTCTAAGTTTAAGAAGCAAGAAACTCCTCCAGGAATGGTTCCTGTTGAAGGTGGAACGTTTACAATGGGTAAAGTACAGGACGACCCTATGCATGATTGGAATAACTCTCCAAATCAACAGCACGTACAGTCGTTCTTTATGGATGAAACCGAGGTAACTAATTTAATGTATACAGAATACTTATTTTGGTTAAAGACTGTTTTCCCACCAGAAGATGAAAATTATAAAAACATATATACTGGAGCTATTCCTGATACTTTGGTATGGAGAAATCGTTTAGGTTACAACGAAACGATGACCAATAACTATTTAAGACATCCTGCTTATTCAGAATACCCTGTTGTAGGTGTGAACTGGATTCAGGCAACTGAATTTAGTAAATGGAGAACGGATCGTGTAAACGAAAACATTTTAGAAAAAAGTGGCTACTTGAAAAAAGACGCTAAAATTAAAGATGTAACTGCTGAAACTTCTTTTAATACTGACACCTACTTAGCTGCTCCAACACAAACTTTTGGAGGAAAAGAGGATGTAGTTTTGAAAAAAGAATTAAACGGAGGAAGAAGAGTTCCTGCTGACACAGCTAAAAACGTTTACGCTCAAAGAAATTCAGGTTTAATTTTACCAGAATTCAGACTTCCAACTGAAGCAGAGTGGGAATATGCAGCTGTAGCCCTTGTAGGAAATAGAGAATACAACATTTACAAAGGACAAAAAAAATACCCTTGGAGTGGACAATATACACGTTCTGGAAAAAGACAATACAGAGGTGACCAATTAGCTAACTTCAAGCAAGGAAAAGGAGATTACGGCGGAATTGCAGGATGGTCTGATGACGGTGCTGATATTACTAACAAAGTAAAATCTTATCCTCCAAATGATTTTGGTTTATATGATATGGCTGGAAACGTTGCAGAATGGGTTCAGGATGTTTACAGACCAATGGTTGATGATGAAGCAAATGACTTCAACTATTTCAGAGGTAACGTTTACATGAAAAATAAAATCGGCGAAGATGGATTAGTAGAAATTGTTACTACTGATAATATCAAATATGATACTTTAAGTAATGGTAAAATTATCGCTAGAAACATGCCAGGTCAAATTGCGCAAGTTCCTGTTGATGACAATGAAACTTATTTAAGAACACAATTCTCTACTTCTGATAACAGAAACTACAGAGACGGTGATAGATCTTCTACTAGATACTTTAACTTTGGATCTTCTGAAGAAGAAAGCGAAGGTAAGGATGATAAATTTAGAATGTATGAATCTCCTAAACATTCTATCACGGTAGATGATAGTACTGGTGTTATGGTTAAAAAATACGACAAATCTAACAACCGTACTACATTAGTTAATGATGATGTTAGAGTTTACAAAGGAGGCTCTTGGAGAGATAGAGCGTATTGGCTAGATCCAGCTTCAAGAAGATATTTCCCACAAGATATGGCTACTGATTACATTGGATTTAGAAATGCAATGTCTAAAGTAGGACCAAAATCTAACAAGAAATCGGTTAGAGGAAATCCAAAACAATAATTTCATACAAGTAATATTTTAAAAGCCCTTTTTCGAAAGGGCTTTTTTTATTACCTTCGTTTCCATGAAAACAGCACTTTTATACCAACATTATTTAGCATGCAATTCTGTTTGCACAGATACTCGAAAAATTTCCGAAAACTGTATTTTCTTCGCACTAAAAGGCGATAATTTTGACGCAAACACATTCACTAATGAAGCACTTGTAAAAGGTGCTAAGTATGTTGTTATTGATAATCCAAATTATCAAATTGAAGGAAAAACTCTTTTAGTTGAAGACACTTTAGTAGCACTACAAAAATTAGCTAACCACCATAGAAAAGAGCTAACCGCCAAAATTATTGCATTAACAGGAAGCAACGGAAAAACCACTACAAAAGAATTAATTCATATCATTTTAAGTAAAAAATACAACACCATTGCTACCATTGGCAACTTAAACAATCATATTGGTGTCCCACTAACACTTCTTCGACTAACAAAAGAAACAGAGTTTGGAATTATTGAAATGGGAGCTAATCACCAAAAGGAAATTGAATTTTTATGTGAAATTGCCGAACCAGATTTTGGTTACATAACAAACTTTGGAAAAGCACATTTAGAAGGTTTTGGTGGTATTAAAGGCGTAATTAAAGGAAAAAGTGAAATGTATACCTTTTTGCAAGATAACAACAAACTTGTTTTTGTCAACCTAGATGATGCTATTCAAGAAGAAAAGACCAATCATATAAACCGTTATACCTTTTCAAAGGAAAAAGGAGCTAACATAAAGATTGATTCAATAGAAGCTAACCCAATGGTTAAAATAAGCTTCGAGGATACAACAATTCAATCGCACTTAATTGGATTATACAATGCCAATAACATTAATGCCGCAATAGCAATTGGAAAGTATTTTGAAGTAGCAAATACTCAAATTAAAGAAGCAATAGAAAATTACATTCCAGAGAACAATCGTTCTCAGTTAATTAAAAAAGGAACAAACGAGATTATTTTAGACGCTTACAATGCCAATCCAAGCAGCATGCAAGTAGCAATTGAAAACTTCAAACAACTCAACCATAACAAAAAAATAGCAATTTTAGGTGATATGTTTGAGTTAGGTGAAGAAAGTCTAGAAGAACATAAAAAAACAATTGCATTACTAAGCGAGGAACCAAAAATTACAACTTATTTCATCGGAAAAGATTTTTATTTGAATAGTATAGAAAAGGAACATCTTCTCTTTTTCGAAGACTTCGCATCTTTTGCAACCTACTTACAAGGTATTCGAATAACCAATAGCTTAATCTTAATCAAAGGCTCAAGAGGAATGGCACTAGAAAGAACTTTAGAATCTCTATAAAATCCGTATAATAAACCCTATGTTTTTATGTAGGGCTTAAAAATGATTGATGATTACTTGTTTCAAAAATCGGAAAGAGAATCCGAACCCAAGACCCTCCCGAAGAAATCGGAATGCGCTAAACCAACTGAACTAATCATATAAAATAAAAAAATCCTACATTCTCATGTAAGATTTTAAAATGGTGGGCGATTGCTCGTTCCGAAATTCGAAAAGGGGTTCGAACCCCCGATCCTCCCGAAGAAATCGGGATGCTCTTAACCAACTTAGCTAATCATATATAAAACAAAAATCCTACATTCTCATGTAGGATTTTAAAATGGTGGGCGATGAGGGGTTCGAACCCCCGACCCCCTCGGTGTAAACGAGGTGCTCTGAACCAGCTGAGCTAATCGCCCCAATAAATGCGACACTATTACCGTATTGCGAGTGCAAATATACACTGAATATTTATATTTACAAGTGTTTTTGAAAAAAAATTACACAATTTCTGCAACTACAAAAGTACTTCCTCCAACGTAAATTAAATCATTAGTACCAGCCTCCTGCAAAGCGAAAGCATAAGCTTCTGAAACAGAATTAAATACTTCTCCAAAAAGCCCAAAACTTAATGCTTTCTCTTGAAGAATACTTGCTTCTAAACCTCTTGGCACATTGGGTTTACAGAAAAAATATTTGGCATTTTTTGGAAATAAAGGCAAAATAGAACCTAAATCTTTATCATTTACAACTCCTAAAACTATGAAAAGTTGATCAAAAAATTCATTTTTCAGTTGCTCCATCACAATTGCTAATCCATGACTGTTATGAGCGGTATCACAAATCACTTTAGGTTGTGATTGCAAAATGTGCCATCTTCCTAACAAACCCGTATTTTTTATTACATTTTTTAATCCTGATACAATATGAGTTTCAGAAATAGTAAAATGCGGCGCTAACAATTGAACCGTTTGAAGAACCGTTTTTTTATTATGTTTCTGGTAAAAACCCATTAAATCCGATTCATAAGTAACCTCTGGTAATTCTTGAGCAAAATAAATGGGAGCATTTGATTTCTTGGCAATCGATTCAAAAACTGGTTTAGTTTCTGAAACAAATTCACCAATGACCACTGGAACATCAGATTTGATTATTCCAGCTTTTTCTGAGGCAATTTGCGCTAATGTATCTCCCAAAAACTGCGTATGATCCAATCCAATATTCGTAATCACACTAACCAAAGGCGTAATCACATTGGTAGAATCTAATCGACCTCCCATTCCAACTTCAATTACCGCAACATCAACTTGTTCTTTGGCAAAATAATCAAAGGCTAAACCAACGGTCATTTCAAAAAAACTCAACTGATTTACCTCAAAAAAAACTTTATTGGAAACAATAAAATCAACCACAAATTCCTCTGAAATCATTTCGCCATTTATACGAATGCGCTCCCGAAAATCTTTTAAATGTGGTGAAGTATATAACCCAACTTTATAACCCGCTTCTTGCAGAATAGATGCCAACATAGAAGATGTTGAACCTTTGCCATTAGTTCCAGCAACATGAATGCTCTTAAACTTATTTTCAGGGTGTTGTAAAACATCCATTAACAACAGCGTATTGGTCAAGTCTTTTTTATAAGCAGTGGCGCCTTGATTTTGGAACATGGGAAGTTGGTTAAACATCCATTCCGTAGTTTCTTGATACGTCATTTTTTGATTTTTTGAGCGGATGGCTTGGGCTTTCTTGTAATCCATTTTCCCGCTATCCGTTACAATCTTTTTTAAACTCTGTCAGAGTTTAAAAAGGATTTTCACTCCTATCGGGGCTATGAAGTTATTTTTTGGAATTCTTGGAACTTTATTCTCCTACAGTAAAATTCACAACAACAAAACCAATTTGCGTTTCTGGAGCATTTGAATCCGGTTGCCATTTAAAGCTTTTAGCCGTCTCTAATGCAGGATTAACCAAACATGGATTTGTATTGGTAGTTCCTTGCGCTCTTTCGGCACGCGTTACATTTCCTTGACGGTTTACCCAAATTTTAACCACCACTTTCCCAGATTCGTTACAATCTTGTACTTTTTTGGAGTTCCCAGCTAATCTTCTTCCCGCTAATCCCCAAACTGTTCCTTTTCCAGTTCCGATACCATCACCAGTTCCTGAACCGTAAAAACTATTGGAATAAATACTTCCAGACGGATCACCTTTATCGCCTGGCAAACCATCATTTCCGTGTCCGCCATCCGTTTTTCCGTCGGTTTTTGGTCCATTCAATAAAGCATCTAAAGCATTAGAAGTTTCTTTTGATGGTTTTGGTGTTTCAACTTTTGGTTTTGGCGTTTCTTTAGGTGTCTCCTTTGGTTTAGTGGTTTCCTTTTTTGGTGGAACTACAACAGGCGATTCATCATCCTGAGAAAGCACATCCTCATTTTGAGAAGTTTCAGGTTGCACGGGTTGTTGTGGTGATGATTTTATAGGTTCTGTTGGCTGAATTTCGCCTTGACCTACATCGCTAGTTCCAAAGTTAATGGCGATACCATTTTCTGGCGGCGGATCCATATAAGTAAGTCCAAAGAAAATAACTATCAACAACAGTATAGCAAAGATACCACTAGTGATAGCAAAGGATTTTTTTTCTTCTGGTGTTTCTAAAAATTGCATACGCTGTGTTTTATAAATCAAGTTCAAGGACAAATTCAAGAACAAGGGCAAAAATCAAATTCAAGGGCAAATTCCAATATCAAAAATTCCAAATTCCAAAATCTAATTTCTATTCTCTTACTTCTATTCTCTATTTCGGAACACAGATTTAAGAAATTAAAAAATTAAAAAAATCTTTGTGCCTTTGTGGCAAAATAATCAAATATCTGAAAATCCGAAAATCTATCCTCTTACTTAGGACTAACTGCCACAACCATTTTTAACTGATTGCGATACGCGATATCCATCACATAAACTACTTTTTCGTGCGGTACTGATTTTTCGGCGCGCAACACAATAGCTTTATTCTCGTTATTAGCCATTAATGCCAATAATAGGGTTTCCAATTGGGTTTCATCGACTGCGTTTTTATCGATAAAAAATTGCAAATCCTTATCAATACTTACCGATAAACTTTTGTTGCTATCGGTTTTACCTTTTCCTTTTGGTAATACCAAATCTAATGCATTGGTAGTTACCATAGTGGAAGTAATCATAAAGAAAATCAACAGCAAGAAAACAATATCCGTCATAGACGACATGTTGAATTCTGTTGAAACTTTATTTTTATCTTTTCCTAACCTCATTATACTGGATCGTTTAATAAGTCTAGAAAATCTACTGCATTTGCTTCCATTTGGTTTACCACTTTATTGGTTTTTACTACCAAGTGATTGTACCCAATGTAAGCTGTAATACCAACAATAAGTCCGATTACGGTAGTTGTCATTGCAGTATAAATTCCTTCTGCTAAAGCACCCACTTCGATTTGTCCGCCACCACTTGCCATTTTATGAAAGGCAAGAATCATACCTAAAACCGTACCCAAGAAACCAATCATAGGTCCAGCTCCAGAAATAGTTGCTAGCATACTCGTATTTTTCTCTAATTTATATAACTCTAAATTTCCAGCATTTTCGATGGCCGTGTTGATATCTTCCAATGGCTTTCCGATACGAGAAATTCCTTTTTCGATTAATCGTGCTACTGGAGAATTGGTTTGCGCACACAACATTTTAGCTGAGTCAATTTTCCCCGATAGGATATTCATTTTGATGTTGTTCATGAAGTTAGCATCAATTTTACTAGCTTTATTAATAGCCATTAGTCGCTCAAAATAAAGGAACAACGCCATGAACAACAAGATGAAAAGCACTAAAATTATCGCTTGACCTCCAACGCCACCACTGGTTAACAATTCCCATATAGAAAGTGTTTTTTCAACTGGCGCATCTTCTGCTGCCATTTGACTAGCAACTGCTAAACTATCAACTTGAAGAAAAATACTCATAAATTATATTGTTTACTATTAATTAACGATTTTTAATGTCAAAAATTGTGCCGTATTAATGAATAAGACCTCTTAATACAATAAAGCCAATTGCACCGGCAACAAAACCTAAAAATGCTAAACCACCAATTTTCTTTAAATACCAGAAAAAGTCAATTTTTTCCATTCCCATAGCCACTACTCCAGCTGCCGAACCAATAATTAAAATACTTCCACCTGTTCCTGCTGCATAGGCAATAAAATGCCAAGCTGGTTCATTCAAAGGTAAATCAAACATACCAATACTGGCTGCTACTAAAGGAACGTTATCAATAACTGCCGAACCTACACCAAGTAACACAACCACTAAATCAGAAATTCTAGTAGCTGATTCTGTTCCAACCATTGGTACCGATTTTTCAAGAATACCTGCAAAATCAAATAACATTCCCAATGATTCCAAAGCCGCTACTGCCATTAAAATTCCTAAAAAGAATAATAAACTTGGCATTTCAATTTTTGAAAGTGACTTATGAATTGGACTGTGATGTCCAGTTTTGTCGTCTTGCAATGCACCAGCCACACTAAATTTAAAGTTACTTAAATATTCAGCAACAGCTGCAACAATTGCCAATGACAACATCATTCCTACATAAGGTGGTAAGTGCGTAACTGTTTTAAAAACAGGAACAAATAAAATAGCTCCAAGTCCTAAATAAAACATAATAGCACTGTATTTTGACTTTTCTTTTACTGCTGCAATCTCTCCTTCAATTTCCCCTTTAAATACAGACATTCTTGATGCAATTAAAGTTGGAACTACAAAACACAAAATAGAAGGAATCAATACATTAACTACTAATTGATCTGCAGAAACTTTATTCGCAATCCACAACATTGTTGTAGTAACATCACCAATTGGAGACCAAGCTCCACCAGCATTTGCAGCAATTACAATCAAACCAGCAAACCACAATCTTGTTTCCTTGTCTTTAATGATTTTTTGTAAAATAGTAATTAATACAATAGTAGCAGTTAAGTTATCAATTACAGCTGATAAAACAAAGGCTAATGCGGTAAATAACCACAAAAGTTTTACTTTACTTTTAGCTTTAATAAATGATTTGATAGTTGAAAAGCCATCGAAATAATCAATAATTTCAACGATGGTCATGGCTCCCATTAAGAAAAATAAAATCTCGGCAGTTTTACCTAGATGATGCAATAAAACAGGCTCCACATGATGGGCTACTTTTCCTTGACCGGAAACAATTTCAAAAACTTCTAAATGATTAACCGCAATTAATGCCCACAAGATAGCCATCATGGCTAAAGCAGGAATTAATTTATCAATTTTAAAAGTGTGCTCAAAAGCAATTCCTAAATAACCAAGGATAAAGATTGTGACTAATAAAATTTCCATTGTGATTTGATTGGGGTTTTAAATTTAAACGAGTTGTTTTAGTGCAATTTCAAAAGCTCTTTCGCTAATATTTTTCTTATCAGCACTTAAATTATACACTTTTTGAATTGCATTTTTGATTGTATTGGAAGTATCCGAAAAAATAGCTTCGTCTGTCATTTGTACTTTTTTCTCCATGAAATAGGCAAAAACACGAGCCATTCCACAATTTGCAATAAAATCTGGAATCAAGCTTACTTTTGCATCAGTTGCTTCCATAATAGGTCCGAAGAAAATAGCTGTGTCGGCAAAAGGCACATTAGCTCCACTTGAAATTACTTCTAAACCAGAAGCAATCATTTGATCCACTTGGTCTTTTGTTACCAATCTTGACGCTGCACAAGGAGCAAAAATTTGCGCTTCTATAGACCAAATTTTAGCATTAATTTCTTCGAAAGGAATCATATTTTCTGCTACCAATTTATTCCCATCTTTGTTTAGGAACAAATTAGTAATCTCTTCAAAAGTAAAACCATTTTCGTTGATTAATCCGCCATCTCTATCGATGATCCCAACTACTTTTGCACCCATTTGAGCCAAATAAAAAGCAGCGGCAGAACCTACATTTCCAAATCCTTGAACTATTGCTTTCTTTCCTTTTACATCACCACCAAAAATAGTGTAATAATGACGTACTGCTTCCGCAACACCATAACCTGTAATCATATCGGCTACGGTATATTTGCGATTTACATCAGGAGAAAAATTTGGATTTTCAATTACTTTAATAACGCCTTGACGCAATTGGCCAATTCGGTTAATTTTATCAGCTTCTGTTGGTCTAAAATGACCATTAAAAACACCTTCTTGCGGATGCCAAACCCCACAATCTTCAGTCATTGGAATTACTTCATGAATTTCATCCACATTTAAATCACCACCCGTTCCATAGTAATTTTTCAACAAAGGCGAAACTGCTTTATACCAACGCTCTAAAACACCTTTTTTTCTTGGATCGTTTGGATCAAAATTGATTCCTGATTTAGCGCCACCAATAGCTGGGCCAGAAACAGAAAACTTCACTTCCATAGTTTTTGCCAATGACAAAACTTCATTCATATCTAATCCCTTACGCATTCTCGTTCCACCACCAGCAGCACCTCCTCTTAACGAGTTAATTACCGTCCAACCTTCGGCTTCTGTTTCAGGATCTTTCCAATTAAATACTATTTCGGGTTCTTTATTTTCAAATTTTTGAAGTAAATCTTTCATTCTGTTGTTTGTTGTTGTTTTTTTTTTGCAGCACAAATATACATAATCTATCGAATTGCTACTTAAATTAAAAGGTTAAATTAGACAGTTTTAAAAAATATTTTACCCGACGAATGGTTCTCTTTTGCACCTGTAACACTTGACAAAACATTGACCTCATTTCGCAAGCGCAAAACACCTAAAAATCCAAAAATTAGCGCTTCTTTAAATTCAATTACTTTAGTATCAGGAACTATAATTTCCGTTTTTGGTAAATAAAATTGTATTCGTTCTAATAAATATGAATTATAAGCACCTCCGCCAGTTACTAGCAATTTTCCTGTTTTATTTGGAAGTGCTTTGGCAATTTGAAAAGCAATATGCTCTACAAAAGTGTATAAAACACTATCTGTTTCAATTGTCTTTGATTGAATAATTGGTAAAATACTTTGGTTTACAAACTCCATTCCCAATGATTTTGGATACGATTTGAAATAAAACTCAACAGCATTCAATTCTTGAAATAACGCTTCATGAATTTTCCCAGATTTTGCAATTTTTCCAGCGTCATCGTATTCCAATCCTAAGGTATTGGCATAAAAATTCAAAACGGTATTGACAGGAGAAATATCAAAGGCAAGACGAGTTCCATTTTCATTAAAAGAAACATTTGAAAATCCACCCAAGTTCAAACAATAATCATATTCCTTAAATAACAATTCATCTCCAATTGGAACCAATGGCGCTCCTTGTCCTCCTAGTTCAACGTCTTGTACTCGAAAATCACAAACGATATTTTGATTTAAAAGTTGGCTTAACATTGGAAGATTTCCAATTTGTAACGTAAATCCATTTTGTGGTTGATGTAAAATCGTGTGACCGTGACTGCAAATAGCATCAATGGCATCAATTTGGTTTGAAACAATAAAATTTTGGATTACATCAGCTAAATATTGTGTGTAAGCAACATTTAATTCGTCTAATTCTTTCTTGTTAAAATGAATAGCCGCTTGTAATTTTTGTTTCCATTTTTCGGAATAAGGAATGGTTGCTGTATGCGAAATTTGAAAATTCCATTGGTTGGTGTAATCAAAAAAAAGATACGCTAAGTCAATTCCGTCTAACGAAGTGCCAGACATTACTCCTATTACCTTATAGCTATCTTTAAACATGGGTTAAAATTACAAATAGTTATTGAAAATATGATAATTAATAGTTACTTTTGGAAAATTATTTTAAGAAAAACTCAAACTATTTATTCAAAGAATATGGATTTTAAATTAACCGAAGAGCATTTAATGATTCAGCAAGCTGCTAGAGATTTTGCTCAAACAGAATTATTACCTGGAGTTATTGAAAGAGACGAACATTCAAAATTTCCAACTGAGCAAGTGAAAATGATGGGAGAACTTGGGTTCTTAGGAATGATGGTTGATCCTAAATATGGTGGTGCTGGTTTAGATAGCTTATCGTATGTTTTAGCCATGGAAGAAATTGCAAAAGTAGATGCTTCTGCAGCTGTAATCATGTCGGTAAACAACTCATTAGTTTGTGCAGGTTTAGAAAAATATGGTTCTGAAGAACAAAAAGTAAAATATTTAACGCCACTTGCAAAAGGAGATGTAATCGGAGCTTTCTGTTTGTCTGAGCCAGAAGCAGGATCCGATGCAACCTCACAAAAAACTACCGCAATTGACATGGGCGACCATTATTTGCTAAACGGTACAAAAAACTGGATTACGAATGGTGGAACAGCTTCAACATATTTAGTAATAGCTCAAACCGATGCTTCAAAAGGACACAAAGGAATTAACGTTCTTATCGTTGAAAAAGGAATGCCAGGATTTGAAGTAGGACCAAAAGAAAAGAAAATGGGAATCCGTGGTTCTGACACTCATACGTTATTATTTAATGATGTAAAAGTTCCAAAAGAAAACAGAATTGGTGAAGACGGTTTTGGTTTTGCATTTGCCATGTCAACATTAAACGGAGGAAGAATCGGAATTGCCTCTCAAGCATTAGGAATTGCCCAAGGCGCTTACGAATTAGCGTTAAAATATTCACAAGAGCGTGTAGCGTTTGGAAAACCAATTTTCAACCACCAAGCCATTGCTTTCAAATTAGCGGATATGCACGTAAAAATCACTTGTGCTAGATTGTTAATCCACAAAGCTGCAACAGAAAAAGATAACGGAGAAGACATTGCACATTCTGGCGCTATGGCAAAATTATACGCTTCAGAAATTGCATTAGAAGTAGCAAACGAAGCCGTACAAATTCACGGTGGAAACGGTTACGTAAGCGAATACCACGTAGAAAGAATGATGCGTGATTCCAAAATCACTCAAATTTACGAAGGAACTTCAGAAATTCAACGCATTGTAATTTCAAGGGGTTTAGTTAAAAAATAAACAAACAAATTCAATAGAAATCCGGCTTCACAAGAGTCGGATTTTTTTTTGGGGCGTTCCTGTTTGCTTCGTGCCTCGCAATTACAGGACGGGCTATCCGCACTCGCTTTACTTAAAATCCATAGGAATTTTAAGTAAGAGCTCAAACAGATACTCCTATCCCTAACGCGGAAATTGGTTTTCAGTTGAATTTTATTGGAAAAATATTTATATATTGCTGATGATTTACTTTTAATAATATTGTAAACCAAGTAAAAGAATTCGCTTAGAAATGGAAAAATATCAATTTTAAATAATGAAAAAAATAATCCTTTTGATTGTTATGCTTACTTTTGGATGCAAAACTTCAGATTTTCATAAACAAATATGCAAAATTTCAAGTATAAACTTAAATGATAAATACCAAAAAAACATTTTTTTTAAACTTAAAAAATCACTTAGAGACTCTGAAACAATAATTTATTATTATCAACCTAATTTTACTTTTGATAATAATGATTTTAGTGGAGTATTATATGATTTAGAGCATAGTAAATTTTACTTCATTAATTTAAAAAATAATAATATTTCAATAAGTGAAACACCAAATAATCCTTATTCTAATTATCAAAAAAATAATATTTTACTTTATTTAGGTAAAGAACAAGGAAAATTAACTAATATTTCTGATAACTGTTTTTATTCTGGACCTAAGATTTTTGATTATTTATACGAAATAAATTTAACTGATAAAAATCTAAATAAAGAGTTTGTTTTTAAGAATTTTTATCCCTGTATAGATTAAATACAAGCCATCCGCTACTATTTTAAAATAAACTTTTCCAATTAATAAACTATTTAAAACAAAAAAATCCCAGCCATTAGCTAGGATTTCTTACATTTCAGTCCCTTTGGGACGGCATATAGGTAACAAAAAAGCCCTATCAGTTATGATAGGGCTTTTCAAAAGAAAGGCGGCGACATACTCTCCCACAGTCATGCAGTACCATCTGCGCAGGCGGGCTTAACTACTCTGTTCGGAATGGGAAGAGGTGAGCCCCGCCGCAATAACCACCTTAAGTTTTTAAGGCAATAGGCATTAGCCATAAGGCATCAGCTTTTTTGCTCGGGTCAACTAAACTATTGGCTATTGCCTTTTGCCTAGTGACTAATATCTTAACATACTGAGATAAGTAAATATTTAGTAGAAAGTTCTCGTCTGCCGATTTCTCGGCAGACAATCTTGCAGATAAGCTTACGGGTTATTAGTACTACTCGACTATGACATTACTGCCTTTACATCTGTAGCCTATCAACGTGGTCATCTTCCACGACCCTTAAAAGAAATCTCATCTTGTGGTGGGTTTCGCGCTTATATGCTTTCAGCGCTTATCCCTTCCCGACGTAGCTACTCTGCGATGCTCCTGGCGGAACAACAGATACACCAGCGGTCAGTCCAATTCGGTCCTCTCGTACTAGAATCAGATCCACTCAAATTTCTAACGCCCGCAGTAGATAGAGACCGAACTGTCTCACGACGTTCTGAACCCAGCTCGCGTGCCACTTTAATGGGCGAACAGCCCAACCCTTGGGACCTTCTCCAGCCCCAGGATGTGACGAGCCGACATCGAGGTGCCAAACCCCCCCGTCGATATGAGCTCTTGGGGGAGATCAGCCTGTTATCCCCGGCGTACCTTTTATCCTTTGAGCGATGGCCCTTCCATGCGGAACCACCGGATCACTATGCTCTACTTTCGTACCTGATCGACCTGTATGTCTCTCAGTCAAGCTCCCTTATGCCATTGCACTCTACGCACGGTTACCAAGCGTGCTGAGGGAACCTTTAGAAGCCTCCGTTACTCTTTTGGAGGCGACCACCCCAGTCAAACTACCCACCAAACAATGTCCCCCACAATCGCGGGGTTAGGCCTCAGACAAGCAAAGGGTGGTATTTCAACAATGACTCCACAGATCCTAGCGAACCCACTTCAAAGTCTCCCACCTATCCTACACATCACGTGTCCAAGGTCAATATTAAGCTATAGTAAAGGTGCACAGGGTCTTTTCGTCCCACTGCGGGTAATCGGCATCTTCACCGATACTACAATTTCACCGAGCTCATGGCTGAGACAGTGTCCAGATCGTTACACCATTCGTGCAGGTCGGAACTTACCCGACAAGGAATTTCGCTACCTTAGGACCGTTATAGTTACGGCCGCCGTTTAC
>NZ_QLST01000012.1 GCF_003293845.1 Flavobacterium tibetense
ATGTTTCTATGTGGTTTGATTTTTTTTACCACATAGAAACAAAGGTTTCAACTATATAGCTTTTAGTTGTTGCACTTTTCAGAGGTTTCATAGCTATGTCTAAATATAATGCTATAATTTACTCTTAAAATAATTTCTATGTTTCTATGTGGTTTAATCTTATTATAATCTAACTGCAATATTTTGCTTCTTTAAAAACTGTTTCAATGCTGGAATTTCGATTTCTTGATAGTGAAAAACACTGGCGGCTAAAGCGGCATCAGCTTTTCCATTGACAAAGGTTTCTGCGAAATGTTCCATAGTTCCCGCACCACCAGAAGCGATGATGGGAATATTTACGATTTCGGATAACTTGGCTAAAGCTTCATTAGCAAAACCGTTTTTGGTTCCGTCATTATTCATCGAAGTAAATAAGATTTCCCCAGCACCACGTTGCTCGACTTCTTTTGCCCAATCGAATAAATTCAATTCTGTTGGAACTTTTCCACCAACTAAATGTACTATCCAATCGCCATTAATTTGTTTGGCATCAATAGCCACAACTACGCATTGACTTCCATATTTTGCTGCAATTTCATTAATCAAATCGGGATTTTTAACGGCTGAGGAATTGATTGAAATCTTATCCGCACCATTACGAAGTAAAATATCAACATCTGCAACAGACGAAATGCCACCACCAACGGTAAACGGAATATTAATCGAAGCTGCCACTTTTCGAACCAAGTCAATTAATGTTGCACGACGCTCTTCTGTAGCGGAAATATCTAGAAAAACGAGTTCGTCAGCGCCAGTTTCGGCGTATTTCTTTGCTAATTCTACTGGATCTCCAGCATCTTTTAAATCCACAAAGTTGACACCTTTAACGGTTCGTCCGTTTTTGATGTCTAAGCAGGGAATGATTCTTTTTGTTAACATATGTTTTTTGTTACACAGAGTTTACTACGTCAGTTCGCTATCGCTCGGGTCACGAAGTTTTCACAGAGTTACACAGCGACTTTTGCGAATCTTTGTGTTTACTTTGTGTGACTTTGCGCTATAATTTTATTATATAATTTTCTAATTGTTTTAAACTGATTCTGCCTTCGTAAATGGCTTTCCCGATGATGGTGCCTTCGCAACCTAATTCGGCTAATTTGGGTAATTCATCGAAAGTGGAAATGCCGCCTGAGGCGATTAGTTTTAATCTCGCTTCTCGACTTCGCTCGAAATGACATGCTTGGTTTGACAAATCGGAATCTAAAATTCTTTGGTACAATTCAAAACTTGGACCTTCCAGCATGCCGTCTTTGGAAATATCGGTGCAAATCACGTATTGAATGCCTTCTTGTTGGTAGCCTTGAATAAACGGTATGACCTCTTCTTTTGATTCTTCTAACCAACCCGAAATCGCTATTTTTTCATTCATGGCATCGGCTCCTAAAATGATTTTATCAGCTCCGTATTGTTGTATCCAAGATTTGAAAACATCGGGTTGTTTTATGGCGATACTTCCTCCTGTGATTTGATTCGCCCCACTTTCAAAAGCAACTTTTAAATCAGCATCGGATTTTAAACCACCACCAAAATCGATTTTTAAACTCGTTTTAGAAGCGATTTGTTCCAAAACTTTATAGTTCACAATTCGGCTTGATTTGGCTCCATCTAAATCTACCAAATGCAAATACTCAATTCCGTGTGCTTCAAACGATTTGGCTACTTCCAATGGATTTTCGTTATATATTTTCTTGGTATCGTAATCGCCTTTGGAAAGTCGGACGCATTTTCCTTCGATGATGTCTATTGCTGGGATTATTCTCATTTTTTTTGGGGTTTTAGGTAATAGGTTATAGGTTAAGAAAGTTTTTCAAAATTTGTTCTCCAAACAATCCACTTTTTTCTGGATGAAATTGCACTCCGAAGAAATTATCGCGTTGTAATGCTGTGCTATATTCTTGTTCGTAACTGGTTGTAGCAATCGTATTTTCCGATAAAGGCGCATAATAACTGTGAACCAAATACATGAATTCGTTTTCTTTAATTTCTTTAAATAATGGCGATTTCAGATTGTAAATTGTATTCCAACCCATTTGTGGGACTTTTACTTCGTTTGAAAATTTTACGACATTCACATCAAAAATTCCTAATCCATTGGTATCACCTTCTTCAGAATGTTTACACATCAATTGCATGCCCAAACAAATTCCCAAAACCGGTTGTTTTAACGTTGGAATCAACACATCTAAACCACTATCCACCAACATTTTCATGGCACTACTCGCCTCGCCTACGCCAGGAAAAATGATTTTATCAGCTGATTTTATAGTGTTCCAATCATTCGTAACAATTCCTTCAAAACCAAGTCGTTCCAAAGCAAAAATAACACTTTGAACATTTCCGGCACCGTAATCTATAATAGCTATTTTCATATTTTTATAGTCGCAGTATTCAGTCGCAGTCGCAGTTCAAATGGAGTTATTTCTGCCAACTGAGACTGTGACTGATTACTTTTTTTTATAACATTCCTTTGGTTGATGGTAAAATCATTTTTTCTGTATCTCTTTTCACAGCCACTTTTATGGCTTTTGCGAAAGCTTTGAAAATCGCTTCAATCTTGTGGTGTTCGTTCGTGCCTTCTGCTTTGATGTTTAGATTGGCTTTAGCTCCATCTGTAAAGGATTTGAAGAAGTGAAAAAACATTTCCGTTGGCATTTGACCAATCATTTCACGTTTAAATTCTGCTTCCCAAACGAGCCAATTTCTTCCTCCAAAATCAATGGCTACTTGAGCTAAACAATCGTCCATTGGTAAACAAAATCCGTAACGTTCGATGCCTAATTTATTACCTAAAGCTTTTGCAAAAACTTCTCCTAAAGCAATCGCAGTGTCTTCAATTGTGTGGTGTTCGTCTACTTCTAAATCGCCTTTGACTTGGATGTCTAAATCCATTTGACCGTGACGTGCAATTTGGTCTAACATGTGATCAAAAAAGGAAATTCCGGTATTGATGTTACTTTTTCCTGTTCCGTCTAAATTTAATTTGATGTTGATGTCGGTTTCATTCGTTTTTCTGGAAATTGAAGCCGTTCTTTCGTTCAATTTTAAAAACTCATAAATCCTTTGCCAATCATTGGTTTGTAAAGCGATTACATTTTGTAATTCTTCCAATGATGATGCGATTTCATTTCCACCCAAATTTTCTTCGTTTATGATGAAAATCGCTTTTGAACCTAGATTTTTTGCCAATTCTACATCGGTAATTCTATCGCCAATTACATAAGAATTTTCCAAATCGTATTCCGGATTGTTCAAATACTTGGCTAACATTCCAGTTCTAGGCTTTCTTGTTGGTGCATTGTCTTCTGGAAAACTGCTGTCTATAAAAATTTCATCAAATGTTATTCCTTCATTTTCAAATGATTTCAGGATGAAATTTTGGGTTGGCCAAAACGTTTCTTCTGGAAAACTTTTGGTTCCTAAGCCATCTTGATTGGTTACCATTGCCAATTCGAAGTCCAATTCTTTAGCAATTTTACTCAAGAATTGAAATACTTTTGGATAGAATTCCAATTTGGTCAAGCAATCCAATTGGTAATTTTCTGGTTCTACAACCAAAGTTCCGTCTCTATCTATAAATAGTACTTTTTTCGGCATTGTTGAAGGTTTTTAATAATTCAATAATTTGTTCGGTTTCTTCTTTACTTCCAACGCTAATTCGGAGGCAATTTTCGCAAAGCGGTTGGTTACTTCTATTACGCACTACTATTCCATTTTCTAAAAATTGTTGGTACCTGAAATTGGCATCATCTACTTTTATCAAAATAAAATTAGCTACTGATGGAAACACTTTTTCAACAAAACTGCATCTTGCAAGTACGGTTTCCAAACGTTTTCTTTCTGTAATTATTTTTTTTACTTGCGCTGGCATCGTGCTTTGGTTCAACTTCTTAATAGCCGTTTCTTGCGATAAACCATTAACATTATATGGTGGTTTTATTTTGTTTAAAACCAAAATAATTTCTCTGGAAGCATACAAAATTCCGATACGTAATCCAGCCATTGCATAGGCTTTTGATAAAGTTTGTGTAATGATTAAATTTGGGAAATCTTTTAAAACACTCAACCAACTTTCTTCTTCAGTAAAATCAATATACGCTTCGTCTAAAACTACCAAGCCTTTGAATTGATTGAGAATTTTTATAACAGATGAATCCGAGAAAGAATTTCCTGTTGGGTTATTGGGCGAACACAAAAAGATGATTTTGGTATTGGCATCCACTGCATTTAAAATCGCATCAACATTAGGTTGAAATTCTTCATTTAGCAACACTTCTCTATTCTGAATAGCATTGATATTAGCTAAAACGCCATACATTCCGTAAGTTGGTGGTAAAGTGATGATGTTATCTCTATTAGGTTCGCAAAACGCTCTAAAAATTAGGTCTAAAACTTCATCGCTACCATTTCCTAATAAAATAGCGTCTTTTGAAACATTATTTTTATCGCCAATGATGGCTTTTAATTCTCTCTGTTGTGGATCTGGATAACGATTTATGCCGTTAGTAAACGGATTTTCATTGGCATCCAAATAAATCATAGGTTTTGTAAATTGTTCAAACTCATCACGTGCTGAGGAATACGGACTCATTTTTTTTACGTTCTCTCTGATTAATGATTGAATATTCATAACTTTTATTTTAGTCTTAATGAAACTGCATTTTTGTGTGCTTGTAACCCTTCGGCTTCTGCCATAATTTCAATAGCTTTTCCAATGTTTTGAATTCCAATGTTTGATATTTTTTGGAAGGTCATTGCTTTCAAGAAACTATCTAAATTAACTCCACTATAACTTTTGGAATAACCGTTTGTTGGTAGCGTATGATTGGTTCCTGAAGCATAATCGCCAGCGCTTTCTGGTGTGAAATTTCCAATGAAAATCGAACCAGCGTTTTGAATGCCATCTACGAAATAATCTTCGTTTTTGGAACAAACAATAAAATGTTCTGGACCATATTCATTTATTAACGATAAAGCGGTCTTTTCGGTTTCCACATAAATCAATTTGGAATTATTGATGGCAACTTGCGCTATTTCTTGTCTTGGTAAAACTTCTAATTGTTTGTATACTTCTTCTTCCACATCATTCAAGATGTTTTTATTGGTAGTAACCAAAATCACTTGGCTGTCTTTTCCGTGTTCGGCTTGACTTAATAAATCGGAAGCTACGAAGCTTGGAATAGCCGTTTCATCGGCGTAAACTAATAATTCACTTGGCCCCGCTGGCATATCTATAGCGACTCCGTTTTGGGATGCAAATTGTTTGGCAATCGTTACAAATTGATTTCCAGGTCCGAAGATTTTATATACTTGCGGAATAGTTTCAGTTCCAAAAGTCATTCCTGCAATGGCTTGAATGCCACCCACTTTATAAATTTTGGTAACACCACATAAATCAGCGGCATAGAGAATTGCGGCATTTATTTTACCATTTTTATCAGGTGGCGAACACAAGATAATTTCTTGACAACCTGCAATTTTTGCTGGAACAGCCAACATTAAAACTGTTGAAAATAACGGAGCTGTTCCACCTGGAATGTACAAACCCACTTTTTGAATTGGTCTTTTTTCTTGCCAACACGTAACTCCTATAGTAGTTTCTACTACAATTTTATCCGTTTTTTGAGCTGCGTGAAATTGTTCGATATTTGATTTTGCTAATTGGATGGCTTCTTTTAATTCGGCAGCAACTTCCTTTTTAGCCGATTCAATCTCTTCTGTAGTGACTTGAATATTGTCCAATGTTACGCCATCAAAGAAAGAGGAATACTTGGCAATGGCTTGATCGCCTTTGTTTTGAACTTCTTTGAAAATCTGCTTTACCGTTTCTTCGATATCGTTGAACGTTTGCGTTGGTCTTTTGCAAATTTCTGACCAAGTTTCGGATTTTGGATTGTATATTTTTTTCATATGTCTAACTTCTAATGTCTATTTTCTATTTTCTAACTTCTTACAGCACCATTTTCTCAATTGGGCATACCAAAATCCCTTTGGCTCCGGCTTCTTTTAGTTGGTCTATGACTTCCCAAAATTTATCTTCATCAATTACGGAATGCACACTACTCCAACCTTCTTCAGCTAACGGCATAACGGTTGGACTTTTTAAAACAGGTAGAATTTTACTGATTTCTGCAATTTTATCATTCGGAACATTCATTAAAATGTATTTTGATTTTCTCGAACGTAAAACCGATTGAATTCGGAATTGTAATTTGGATACTAACTTTCTTGCTTCTTCAGAAATTTGCGGGGAAACAGCTAAAACCGCTTCACTTTTTAAGATGACTTCTACTTCCTTTAATCCGTTTTTGAATAACGTACTTCCGCTGGAAACAATATCTACGATAGCATCTGAGAGTCCGATGTTTGGAGCAATTTCAACCGAACCTGAAATTTGGTGAATATCCACCGTAATTCCTTTGGTAGTAAAGTAATCCACTACTGTTTTTGGGTACGAAGTAGCCACTCGCAATCCGTTTAAATCTTGGATGGAATTGTAGTTGAAATTTTTTGGAACAGCAACAGAAACTTTACATTTTGAGAATCCTAATTTTTCAGCAATTTCGATGTTTTCCCCTTTTTCTACCAATAAATTATCACCTACAATGGCAATATCTACAACGCCATCAATCAGATATTGAGGAATATCGGAATTACGCAAATAGTAAACTTCTAAAGGGAAATTGGACGCATTTACTTTTAATTGGTCGTTTCCGTTGTAGATGGAAATTCCGCAATCTCTCAGTAATTGGATACTTTCGTCGTGTAAACGACCAGATTTTTGAATAGCAATTTTTAAAGTGTTCATTTTTTTAATTTTATATTTTAAAAAAAGTACACCAAGGGATTGAAGAAAATGTGCTTAACATAAAAAAACCCGCTTGATGTACTCAAACGGGTTACTGATTATATGGATTAATTACATAGCATCACTACTTCGCTTGAGCGGAGGTATGATGATGATGATGTAATTGATTTAAAAACATAATTTGTGTTATTATTTAACATGGCAAATATAACAACTAATTTTTCGAATAAACAAAATGTTTTAAAAATTTATATTTTGTTTAATTGAATATGATGAATTTTACTTAAAAGTTATAAAATTGATAAACAAAATCTTTTTATTCTTGCTAATGTAAAATTATTTCTTGCAATAATTTTTACCTTTGGTAATAAATTCAAAAAATGTTTCGTCACCAAGGAAATTCGAGAACTTTAAAACACAACATACGATTAGCCACTTTATTGTCGTTTGTCTCTGGTATTGTGAATGTTTGCGGATTATTTGCTTTTGGTGTTTTAACTACCAATGTTACTGGACATTTCGCTTTTTTTTCTGAAGAATTAGTTCGATTTGAGTACCAAACTGCGTTGATTTTTTTACTATTTACACTTTGCTTTTTGTTGGGTGCATTTTTGTCTAACTTTCTAACAACTTTAGCCACCAAAAAGAATAGTAAAAATCCGCATTTTTATCCAATCGTTTTGGAAATAATTTTAATTCTATTTGTTGGTTTTTCTGTTTATGAAGCTGATAATTCGGTAATTAATACCCAATTATATACATTTTCTCTACTAATTGCAATGGGAATTCAAAACGCTTTAGTTACTTATGTTTCAAAATCTGTTGTGAGAACTACCCATTTAACAGGACTATTTACCGACTTAGGAATTGATTTATCGCAATTGCTTTTTAATAAAACGGTAGAGACTAGACTTACTCTTTTAAATAATATCTTGTTGAAATTTTCAATTATTTTGTTTTTCTCTTTTGGCTGTATTTTGGGAGGTTACTTATTCCACTATTTGAAACTGAAAACCTTGTTGGTAGCCAGTTTATTTTTAATTATAGCTTTATATTTTGATTTTTTGCGCTATCGTTATTTTCTGCTAAAGCGAAAAATGAAGTAAGAAGTTTATAACAATCCGTTATATTTTCTAATAAACCATTCTGAACCAAGTGTTAGTACCAAAAGTACAAGCAACCAAAACCATTCAATTAATGGTGATTTTTTGGTTACTTCCTTTTCAACTGGACTGAAATTTGGGTTTTTCAAAAGTTGCTCAATGAGTGCTTCTATTTGATTGGGATGAAATAATTCGCCATTGGTATTTGTTGCTAATTGCTGTAAACGAGAAATATCTGGATTGACAAATTGTTTTTCCATTTCAAAATCGAGCACTTCAAAACTAGATTTATAGGTCGCATTTGAGGATTTTTCTTTAACAACAAACGAATAATTTCCTTTAGATAAATTATCAAAATTCACTTCATAATTAGACGATGATTTCAAGAAATCATAGGTTTTTGAAGCTTTTGTTTCGTTGTTAATTACTTGAATGGTGAGTTGGGCTTTATCGTCAAATTCGTAATTTTTATTGAAATATTGTGCCGAAATAGTAATCGTTTCTCCCGAATTATAAAACGATTCATGAGAAACAATTAGTGACTTTTTACTTGAATTAGCGCTTAAAAATTGAATGGTTTTATCCATGAACAAATCAAAATCAGTAAATGTTTTCTTTTGTAAATAGCTTTCCATACGCCATTTCCAGATGTTTTCCCCAAAAAGATATGCTTTTCGTTGGGTTCCTTCTTCTGCAAATGCTAAAAGTGGATTTTCTAAAGTAACTGTTCGAATTCTTGCTTGTAATAACGTAGCTTGGTTCTTTTTAGCTGTAATAGTTCCGAAAGCATTTTCTAATGGAGGGAAATTTTCAAAACCAATATTTTCCTGTGCAAACAAATTGAACGTAGCGTCAAATTGCGCCGAATAATTCTCCACTTGATTCGTCATTTTAAACGAAAAATCGTCTTGTATTTGATTTAAGAAATTGAAATCGGTATGTTTTCCTGTAATTAAAAAGGTATTAGTGTTAGCCTTTTTGGTAGTTTCAAAAATAGATTTAAAAGCAGCTGTTGGTTGGTAAAATATAACCAAATTAATATTTTCTAATGAACTGATTTCATTTGATTTAAGAATAGTTAATTTACGCATTACATTAGATTCAATACTGCGTTTTAAAGCACTAATATCTGGATGAATGATATCCGAAATAATGGCAATTTCACTTTTTTGATCTATGATTTCTACAGCGAAATTCTTTGTGTTATTTGAAGTGTTTTTTTCAGGAATTCCACTTGAAATAACGGCTTTGTATTTTTGTAATCCAACCGATGTTGCTTCTAGTAAAGCGGAAATGGTTTGTACTTTTTTGTCTTTGGTAAAGGAAACTTTTTGCTTAAAAATAGTTTGATTCCCATTTTGAATCGCAAAATCAGCAGTAATCGCTTTAGTACCGTTATATTGCACAAAAACTTCAACTGGAAATTTATTTTTTAAGAAAGCGTATTTATTTACATTCAAATCATTGATTTTCAAATCAAAAACCGTAGCAGTATCTCCCAAAACAATTGGAAAAACCGTTGTGTTTTCTTGAAAATTGTATACATAGTCTTTTCCAACGGTTTGATTTCCATCGGTTAACAATGCTATTGGGTATTTTTTATTGCGATACAATTGCTTTAGATTATCAGCAACTGCGGCAATATTGGTTTGATTTCCAGAAAAATCGAAAGTTGTTGCTGGTTGTAAATCATTGGCCAATGCAAACAATTGTACATCAAATTTTTCTTGAAGTGCTTTGTTTGTTGTTATTTGTTCGTGAATTTTCCAATTATTCTCGTTTTTTTCTAGAAAAGGAATTGATTTGGAGTTATCTACAACAATTGGTAATGGTGTTTTTTCAACTTCGTAAGTTGAACGAGAAATAATTGGGTTAATCAACAATAAAAAGACCAATAAATACGATGCAAAACGTAAAAAAGCCAAAAGCCAATTCCATTTGGACTGACTTTTAGCTTTATAAAAATATTGGTAATACGACAAAACTCCAGCGAGTACTACTGAAAAAACGAGAAGTAAAATGGTGGTGTTTGTCATTTTAAAGTTTATTGTTTATGGTTTATGGTTGTATTAGTTCATGGTTAACAACAAACGATAAACTAATTACCATAAACTTTTTTAAGTTAGCATTCCTCCGTCAACGTTAATTACTTGACCAGTTACATAGGCGCTCATATCTGAAGCTAGGAAAACACAAACATTGGCTACATCTTCTGGGGTTCCACCACGTTTCAATGGAATAGTTTCTCTCCAACCTTTAACAACGTCTTCGTTTAATTTGGCAGTCATTTCTGTTTCAATAAATCCAGGAGCAATTGCATTACAACGGATATTTCTTGAACCTAATTCTAAAGCAATGGATTTGGTGAAACCATTCATACCTGCTTTTGAAGCGGCGTAATTGGCTTGACCTGCGTTTCCTTTCACTCCTACTACACTACTCATATTCACGATAGAACCTTTGCGGTTTTTCAACATGATTTTTTGTACCGCTTTTGTCATGTTGAAAACAGATTTTAAGTTGATATCAATCACTTTATCAAAATCTTCTTCTGACATACGCATTAACAAATTGTCTTTGGTGATTCCTGCATTGTTAATTAGAACATCTACAGTTCCAAATTCAGCAATAACATCATCCACTAATTTTTGCGCTTCATTGAAGTCTGCTGCGTTTGATTGGTATCCTTTTGCTTTAACACCTAAAGCGTTTAATTCATTTTCCAAAGCCATAGCTGATTCTACAGACGAACTGTAAGTAAAAGCTACGTTTGCGCCTTGTTCTGCAAAAACTTTTGCTATTCCGCTACCAATTCCTCGGCTTGCACCCGTAATGATAGCTACTTTTCCTTCTAATAATTTCATTTTCTGTATAGTTTGTTAATTCGTTTAGCAAATATACTAATTTACTTTTTGAAAAAAGAAAAGCCCTACAAAATGTAAGGCTTCAAATTTATTTATTTTTTGGATTGATTATCCTAAAACTTCTTTTACTTTTTTACCGATTTCTGCTGGAGAATCTACTACGTGAATACCACATTCTCTCATGATACGTTTTTTAGCTTCTGCTGTATCATCAGCACCACCAACGATTGCACCTGCGTGACCCATTGTTCTTCCTTTTGGAGCAGTTTCACCAGCGATGAATCCAACAACTGGCTTACGGTTTCCGTCAGCTTTCACCCAACGAGCAGCATCAGCTTCTAATTGACCACCAATTTCACCAATCATGATGATGATTTCAGTTTCAGGATCGTTCATTAATAACTCAACAGCTTCTTTTGTAGTTGTACCAATGATTGGGTCACCACCAATTCCAATAGCCGTTGTAACGCCTAATCCTTGTTTTGCTACTTGGTCAGCCGCTTCATAAGTTAACGTTCCTGATTTAGAAACAATACCAACTGTTCCTTTTTTGAAAACAAAACCTGGCATAATACCCACTTTAGCTTCATTTGGTGTAATTACACCTGGACAGTTAGGACCAACTAATCTACAGTTTTTACCTTTAATATAATCGAATGCTTTAATCATATCAGCTACAGGAATTCCTTCTGTAATACAAATGATAACTTTGATTCCTGCATCAGCTGCTTCCATAATAGCATCAGCTGCAAATGCTGGCGGTACGAATAAAATAGAAGTGTCTGCTCCCGCTTTTTCAACAGCGTCTTTAACTGTATTAAAAACAGGTCTGTCTAAATGCATAGTTCCACCTTTTCCTGGCGTTACACCACCTACTACGTTTGTTCCGTATTCAATCATTTGAGAAGCATGGAAAGTTCCTTCACTTCCTGTAAATCCTTGAACAATTATTTTTGAATCTTTATTTACTAAAACACTCATGATATGATAATTATATTGATTTTTATTTAATGTGTTGCAAAAGTAAGTTTTTTTGATAAAAAACTGCTAAAATTTTAATGTATTTTTTTAAGCCAATTTGCTAATTTGGTATCCTTTTAAAATAGTGGCTTCTTCAAACTCCCAAATCACCATAACTTTAGCAATTGGAATTAATGAATTTGGGTTTTCCAAAGTACTTAATTTGTGTAAATAATGTACAGCAATTTTATTGTTTTCTTCAACTATTGAAAAAATATCAACATCAGAAAACTCGTAGTTCGCGTTTAATTCGTCAGCTAAATTAAGAATAGCTTGTTTGTTCATTTCGTGATAACCCTCTGAACTTTCCCATTGTAAAATAAAATTTTCAGCTAATAACGAGTTAAGAAATTCTTTATTTCTCAAACCGTCTTCAGCATATAATTTCTGAATTAACGCTTTTCTTGTCATCTTACTTTAATTTATCTAAAATTTCAGGGATTTTCTTGATATTGGCTAATTGCTTTAGTTTTTCTCTAGATTCTTCAATTGGTGTTCCAAAATACGTTTTTCCACCATCAATTGATTTAGTAACTCCAGTTTGTCCCATTACAACTGCTTTAGAACCAATTGTTATTCCGCTAGTTGTTCCTACTTGACCCCAAAGTGTTACTTCATCTTCAATAATAACACAGCCAGCAATTCCGGTTTGTGCGGCGATTAAGCATTTTTTTCCAATGATGGTATCGTGACCCACATGCACTTGATTGTCAATTTTGGTTCCGGAACCAATAGTAGTATCTCCAGTTACGCCTTTGTCAATAGTACAAAGTGCACCAATTCCAACATTATCTTCGATTACTACTCTACCACCAGAAAGTAATTGGTCAAAACCTTCCGGACGCTTTTTGTAATAAAAAGCATCAGCTCCTAAAATGGTACCTGATTGAATGATTACATTGTCTCCAATTACACAGTTGTCATAAATAGTAACATTAGCATGAATAATACAATTTTTACCAATGGTAACTTGATTTCCAACAAAACAATTGGGTTGAATAACAGTTCCTTCACCAATTTTAGCTGTTGGAGCAATAGCTGCATTTGAAGCTTGAAATGGTCTGAAATGATTGGTAAGTTTATTGAAATCGCGAAAAGGATCATCAGAAATTAACAATGCTTTCCCTTCTGGACAATCTATTTGTTTGTTAATTAAAACAATAGTAGCAGCCGATTGTAAAGCTTTGTCGTAATATTTGGGATGGTCAACAAAAACAATATCACCTGGAGTTACCACGTGAATTTCGTTCATTCCTTCAACAGGAAAAGAGGCGTCACCAACAAATTCGCAACTGATAATTGCTGCAATTTCTGATAAAGTATGGGTTCGATTAAATTTCATTCAATTGAAAAAATTAATTTTGGATAGTAAATCAAAAAAGCCCCAACCGTAATTGAGGCTTACTTGTTATATTCTTTCCATGTATTTTCCTGAAGCGGTATCAATTTTAATTTTATCTCCTTCATTGATAAATAAAGGAACATTAACAGTAGCACCCGTCTCAACCGTAGCTGGTTTCGTTGCGTTTGTAGCTGTGTTTCCTTTAACTCCTGGTTCTGTATACGTTACTTCCAAAATTACAGAAGCCGCCATATCAACTGATAACGGCATATCAGTTTCTGTGTTAATTTGAATCATTACATTTTCTCCTTCTTTTAATAAATCTGGAGCATCTAGAACATTTCTATTTAAAGTAATTTGTTCAAAAGTTTCCGTATTCATGAAATGAAAATCATTTCCTTCAGCATATAAATATTGGAATGTATGTGTTTCTACACGAACTACATCAATTTTATGTCCTGCTGAAAATGTATTGTCTAGTACTTTTCCGTTAGTTAACGATTTTAATTTAGTTCTTACGAAAGCTGGACCTTTTCCTGGCTTTACGTGTAAGAATTCAATAATTTTATAGATATCGTGATTGTATTTGATGCATAAACCGTTTCTGATGTCTGATGTACTTGCCATTTTATATTTGTTTGAATGATAATTAATACTAATAAATTCCTGTGTAACCTTTCATAATACCTCTTGACGAGCTTCTAATGAATTGAATAATTTCATCACGTTCTGGAGTTGCTTCCATTTCAGCTTCAATAATACCTAAAGCTTGTGAAGTATTGTAATTTTTTTGGTATAAAATTCGATAAATATCTTGAATTTCTCTAATTTTTTCAGTGGTAAAACCTCTTCTTCTTAATCCAACGGAGTTAATACCAACATAAGATAAAGGTTCTTTTGCCGCTTTTGTAAACGGTGGAACATCTTTTCTTACCAATGAACCACCAGAAATCATCGCGTGATCGCCAATAGAAATAAATTGATGTATAGCGGCTAAACCACCAATGATGGCATAATTACCAACCGTTACGTGTCCAGCCAAAGCTACGCCGTTAACAATAATTGCGTTGTCTCCAATATGACAATCGTGTGCAATATGTGCTGTTGCCATGATTAAACAGTTACTGCCAATTCTTGTTTGCCCAGAAGCAATAGTCCCTCTGTTGATAGTTACACATTCTCTAATAGTTGTATTATCACCGATAACAGCAAGAGAATCTTCTCCACCAAATTTTAAATCTTGTGGAACAGCTGAGATCACAGCTCCTGGGAAAATGTTACAATTTTTACCAATGCGAGCCCCTTCCATAATGGTAACGTTTGAACCAATCCAAGTTCCTTCACCAATTTCAACATTGTTGTGAATTGTTGTGAAAGGATCGATTACTACATTTCTTGCTATTTTGGCACCGGGATGCACATAAGCTAATGGTTGATTCATATTTTTTTAGTTATTAGTAATTAGTAATAAATCATTAGTTATTTTAACTAATTCTAAATTCCAATTACTTTGTTTTTACTATTTTACTTTAACAATTTGCGCCATTAATTCGGCTTCTGAAACTAACTTTCCATTGGCATACGCATACGCTTGCATGTGACAAATTCCTCTTCTGATAGGGGAAATTAAATCACATTTGAAGAATAAGGTGTCACCAGGTAATACTTTATTTTTGAACTTTACATTATCAATTTTCATGAAATACGTCAAGTAATTTTCTGGATCAGGAACGGTACTTAAAATTAAAATTCCTCCGGTTTGTGCCATGGCTTCAATTTGCAAAACACCTGGCATAACTGGTGCTCCAGGAAAATGTCCAACAAAGAAATCTTCATTCATAGTAACATTTTTCAATCCAACTACATGCGTATCAGATAATTCCAAAATTTTATCAACCAATAAAAATGGAGGTCGATGTGGTAATAAATTCATGATGCCATGAATATCCATTACAGGCTCTTTATTGATATCGTATTGAGGAACATTATTACGCTCTTCTAATTTGATAATCTTTGCCATTTTTTTTGCAAACTGTGTGTTTACATAATGACCCGGCTTATTAGCAATAACTTTTCCTTGAATTCTTGTTCCAATTAAAGACAAATCTCCCACAACATCTAATAATTTATGTCGAGCTGCTTCATTTGGAAAATGCAAAGTCAAATTATCTAAGATACCATTAGATTTAACCGAAATAGTTTCTTTATTAAATGCTTTCTTTAGGTTTTCCATAGTTTCTGTAGAAATTTCTTTATCTACATAAACAATGGCGTTATTCAAGTCGCCTCCTTTAATTAGTCCGTTATTTAATAACGATTCCAATTCGTGTAAAAAACTAAACGTTCTACAGTCTGCAATTTCAGATTTGAACTCTTTGATACCTTTCATTGTAGCATTTTGTGTACCTAATACCTTAGTGCCAAAATCAACCATTGCAGTTACGCAATATTCTTCAGAAGGAATAACTGTGATTTCACTTCCGGTAGCTTCATCAACAAAAGAAATAACATCTTTTACAACATAAACTTTTCTATCCGCTTCTTGTTCAACAACACCTACTTTTTCAATTGCTTCAACAAAGTATTTCGAAGAACCATCCATAATTGGAAGTTCAGAAGCATCTAATTCAATGATTACATTATCCAAATCACAACCCACTAAAGCCGCTAAAACGTGCTCTGGTGTTTGAATCATTACACCTCTTTTCTCTAAATTTGTTCCGCGTTGTGTATTTACAACATAATTTGCATCGGCTTCAATAATAGGTTGCCCCTCTAAATCTACTCTTACGAATGTAAAACCATTGTTTACTGGAGCTGGTTTAAAAGTCATTGATACCAATTGACCTGTGTGTAAACCAACACCTTTTAAAGAAATTTCTGCGGCAATTGTTGTTTGCTTCGCCATGATTACTTGATTATTTTGAGTTGTTATTATCGTTTTTTAAAGCTTCTAAATCGGCAGCCATTTTGGGTAAGTTTCTGAAAATTACAAAAGATTTAGCAAAATCACCATAGTTGAAAGCGGGACTACCTTGAACCACTTCTCCAGCTTCTAAATTTTTTCCAATTCCTGATTGTGCTTGAATTTTTACACCATCACCAATTACTAAATGACCCGCAAAACCTACTTGTCCGCCAATTAAACAGTTTTTACCAATTTTAGTAGTTCCTGCAATTCCAGTTTGTGCTGCAATTACTGTATTTTCACCAATTTCAACATTGTGAGCAACTTGAATGTGATTATCTAATTTCACTCCTTTTCTAATGATGGTTGAACCTAAAGTAGCTCTATCAATAGTGGTACAAGCTCCAATTTCAACATCATCTTCAATAATTACATTGCCAATTTGAGGAATTTTTCGATAGGAACCGTTTTCTTGTGGCGCAAAACCAAATCCATCAGAACCAATAATACTTCCTGAATGAACAATACAATTATTGCCAATTACTGTTTCTGAATAAATTCTTACTCCAGCAAAGAAAACACAATCATCTCCTATTGTTACATTATCGCCGATAAAACTATTGGGATAAATTTTTACATTTTTACCAATAGTTACATTTTTACCCAAATAACAAAAGCTTCCCAAATACAAATCAGCACCATAAGTAACGTTTTCAGAAATCATGGAAGGCTGTTCAATTCCAGATTTCATCAATTTAACTTGATTGTAATACTCTAGAAGTTGGGAAAAAGATTGATAAGCATCTTCTACTTTAATCAAAGTAGTGGAAATTTCTTGTTCTGGCTCAAAAGTATGGTTCACAATCGTGATGGTTGCTTGAGTTGAATAGATGTAATTGTTGTATTTTGGATTAGCCAGAAAAGTCAAAGAACCTTCCGTTCCTTCTTCAATTTTGGCTAATTTATAAACTTCTGCATTAGGATTTCCTACTACTTCTCCTTGTAAAATCCCTGCTATTTGAGCTGCTGTAAACTTCATTTATTTGTTTTATTCGATTGAATCAGACCACATGAAACCACTTCATCTTGGCAAAAATATAAAATTTAATTAAAACGCTATGCATCTAGCATCACTTTTGGAAAGCAAATAAAATATTTAGTCACTGGTTTTGACAAAGCTTTCAAATGCAATTGGTCTGATGCTTCTACAACATCTTCAACCGTTTTGTCTTTTTTAAGTATTCGAATAGGTTCGCTCAACTTACTATAAGCTTGATTTTTTAATTTTCCTTTAAACACAAAATAATCCGCTTCCTTATCAGAAATTTTCGCATAAGTCATGAATTTATTTTTAATTGCTAACAAATTCTCTTTGTTGGGTTTATCATCTGTCATTTGAATCTTTAGTAAATCACGATTTAAAATCATTTTGCATAAAGATTGCAACACAAAATCATCATGAAATTGCCATGATTTTATTGCTCCCATTACATCATAATCATCCAAAAAAGCAAATTTATCCAGAACAGTTTTATCGAAATCTACTAAAGAAATTTTATTTTGCATGAAAAACTGCAAGGGTTCGCTACATGGTAAAGTTATTCCTTTTTGAGTCAACTCTTTTGCGCGTTTTAGTATTTTGGTCAAAATCAACTCAGCCACAACACTAGTTTTATGCAAATAAGCTTGCCAATACATTAATCTTCGGGCAACCAAAAATTTTTCTACCGAATAAATTCCTTTTTCTTCAATTACCAAAACATCATCTTGCACGTGCATCATTTGAATTAAACGCTCACTATTGATGTTTCCTTCTGCTACACCGCTATAAAAACTATCGCGTTTTAGATAATCCATTCGATCCATATCTAACTGACTTGAAATCAATTGCAACATGAATTTTCTGTGATATTCTCCTTTAAAAACTTGAATGGCTAACGCTAATTTTCCATCAAATTCTCTATTCAATTGTTCCATGAAAAATAAGGATAATTCTTCATGATGCACTTCTTCTACAATACTGTGTTCCATAGCGTGACTATATGGACCGTGACCAATATCGTGTAACAAAATTGCAATGTATAACGCATTTTCTTCTTCTTCCGAAATAGCAACTCCTTTAAATTGTAAAGTTTGAACCGCTTTTTGCATAATATGCATACAACCTAACGCATGATGAAAACGTGTGTGATGCGCTCCAGGATAAACCAAATACGACATTCCCATTTGCGAAATACGACGCAAACGTTGAAAATAAGGATGCTGAATTAAATCGTAAATTAAAGAATTAGGAATGGTAATAAAACCATAAATGGGATCATTGAATATTTTGAGTTTATTGGTTTGGCTCACAAGTATATATTTTGATTAGCAAATGTAGGGATTTTTTAAACTAATTTATTTGATTAAAAAATTTGATGTCTTCAGGTTGATGTAATAAAATCTATGATTTTTTTCAAAGAATTTACCCGAACCAAATATTATTTGTTCTTTCCAAAATTTAAAATGTGGAGAGGATTCTTTTAAATCTTTAAACTTTAGCATACCTACAAAAATAATTGAATCGTTCGAATCTAAATAACCAGAATATTGTCTATTAAATATTTCAAAATGCTTTTTAATTTTTGAGGGTTTATCAGATATAACATCAAATTTACCGCTTAATTGATATTTTTCACGCATCATCTTTCTGTAATTAGGATAATTCTTAATAAAAATCTCTTCGGCTCTAATTATCTGATTTAAATTTGGCTTAAAAGTTGTCTGTTTTTCAAAAAATGATAAACTAGAATTATTCTGGTATTTTGTAAATATAACGCCTTCTCCTTTATAAAATTTTGGCAACTTAATCACTGCCGGTTTTTCTTGTACAACAAGAAGAATTAATATTAAAGAAAAAAATATTTTCATTTTATATTTTTAAAGAAAACAAATATACCATAAATTTTATACAATATTTAATACAAACCTCGTTTAATAAATAGTAACTTGCACACAAATTAAGAAGAAATGAGCCAAATAAAAATACTTTGGGTAGACGATGAAATTGATTTATTGAAACCACACATTCTTTTTTTAGAAAAGAAAAATTACCACGTAACTACTTGTAATAACGGGCAAGATGCCATTGAATTATTTGATGAAAACAGTTTTGATGTTGTTTTTCTTGATGAAAATATGCCCGGTTTAAGTGGATTAGAAACTTTATCCGAATTAAAAGAAAAAAAAGCTTCAGTTCCTGTAATTATGATTACTAAAAGTGAGGAAGAATATATCATGGAAGAAGCTATCGGTTCTAAAATTGCCGATTATTTGATAAAACCAGTAAATCCAAACCAAATTCTATTGAGTTTGAAGAAAAACTTGGATCATTCGCGTTTGGTTTCTGAAAAAACGACTTTGGATTATCAAAAAGAATTCCGAAAAATTGCGATGGATATGGCTATGGTGAATTCTTATGAAGATTGGGTAGAATTGTATAAGAAGTTGGTATATTGGGAAATGGAATTGGAAAATATTGAAGACCAAAGTATGGTTGAAATATTAGATAGCCAGAAAGCCGAAGCTAATGTGCAATTTGGAAAATTTATCGAGCGAAATTATGAAGATTGGTTTACTCCTAATGCAGATAAACCTATTTTGTCTCATGAAATTTTTGGTACTTATGTGGCACCTGAAATCCGAAAAAAAGACAAACCTATTTTATTTGTAGTTATTGATAATTTGCGTTACGACCAATGGAAAGCCTTTGAAAGCATCGTAAACAATTATTATAAGTTAGAAAAAGAAGCGAGCTACTACTCTATTCTTCCAACAGCTACACAGTATGCAAGAAATGCTATTTTCTCAGGATTATTACCATTGGATATGGAAAAAAAATATCCGCAATACTGGAAAAATGATGTAGACGATGGCGGAAAAAATTTATTCGAAGGCGAGTTTCTAACCGAACAACTAAAACGTTTGGGATTAAATATCAAACAAGAATATTACAAGATTACCAATTTTAAAGATGGTAAAAAATTAGCTGAGAATTTCAAAGGTTTAAAAAACAACGTTTTAACTACAATTGTTTACAATTTCGTAGACATGCTTTCACACGCCAAAACGGAAATGGAAGTTGTTAAAGAATTAGCTTCTGATGATAAAGCGTATCGTTCATTAACGGTGAGTTGGTTTAAAAATTCCCCTTTATTAGATATTATCCAACAAGCACAAAAGCAAGGTTTCCGTTTGATTTTAACTACTGACCACGGAACTATTAACTGTAAAAATCCGTCAAAAGTAATTGGTGATAAAAACACCAGTTTGAATCTTCGTTATAAAACCGGAAGAAGCTTAACTTATGAAGACAAAGATGTTTACGCAGTGAAAGATCCAAAGAAAATTGGTTTACCAGCATTAAATATGAGCAGCTCTTTTATTTTTGCGAAAAACGATTTATTTTTGGCTTATGTAAATAACTTCAATCATTATGTGAGTTATTACCGAAATACTTACCAACATGGTGGAATTTCGTTAGAAGAAATGATTATTCCATTTTTAGTTTTAGAGCCAAGATAATTAAGTAAAACTTGATTTTTTATATGACCATAATTTACAGTTTAGAAGAAATTAATGCAATTGCAAAACAAATTCTCGCGACACATTTATTAAAGAAGATTATCATATTTCATGCACCAATGGGAGCAGGAAAAACTACATTAATTAAGGAATTGGTTAAAGAATTGGGTGTAAAAGATAATTCGAGTAGTCCAACGTTCTCTTTAGTGAATGAATACCGAACAACAGCTGGTGAACCTGTTTATCATTTTGATCTGTATCGATTAAATTCGGAAGAAGAAGCTTATGATATGGGCGTTGACGAATATTTTTACTCTGGCAATTGGTGTTTTATTGAGTGGCCTGAAAAAACTCCTAATTTAATTCCAATTGATCATGCTTCAATAACTATAAAAGTATTACCAAACGACAAAAGAGAATTAGTTTTTAAAAATTAATACCAAAAGAGAATAGCGATTTAAAGTGCTATTCTTTTTTTTTCTAAAACTATTTCCACATCTATAAAAATATTCTTAAATTGGCTAAATTAAACACAACTCAATAGCAACTCATGTACAGTCCGTTTTCAAAATCACAATTGCTTCCGCAAGAAGAAAAACTAGAAATTGCTCGTCATAAAAGTGATTTGTTCATTGGTATACCAAAAGAAACTTCCTATCAAGAACGCAGAATTTGTTTGACTCCAGATGCTGTGAGTTCGCTTGTTTTTTACGGACATCGCGTGATGATTGAAGCTGGAGCTGGTTTGAGTTCGAGTTATACAGATAAAGAATACAGCGATGCGGGTGCTGAAGTGACCAATGATACTAAAAAAGTATTCAGTTGTCCCATGATTTTAAAGGTTGAACCACCTACTCTAGCTGAAATTGACCTAATGAATCCACAGACAATTTTGATTTCTGCTATTCAATTAAAAACTCAGAAAAAGAGTTATTTTGAAGCATTGGCAACTAAGAGAATTACAGCATTGGCATTCGAATTTATAAAAGACGAAGACGGTTCGTATCCTGCAGTGAAATCCTTGTCAGAAATTGCTGGTATTGCATCCATTCATATTGCAGCGGAATTAATGATAAATCAAAACATCGGTAAAGGTTTATTGTTTGGTAATATTACTGGAGTTCCGCCTACAGAAGTTGTTATTCTTGGAGCTGGAACTGTGGCCGAATTTGCAGCAAGAACTGCACTAGGTTTAGGGGCAAGTGTAAAAGTTTTCGATAATTCTATTACCAAATTAAGACGCTTACAAAACACTTTAAATCAAAGAATTTTTACATCAACTATACAAGAAAAATCTTTATTGAAAGCTTTACGCCGATGTGATGTTGCTATTGGAGCGATGCGAGGAAAAAACAGAACACCTATTGTCGTTACAGAAACTATGGTGGAACACATGAAAAAAGGTGCTGTCATAGTTGATGTAAGTATTGATACTGGCGGTTGTTTTGAAACTTCAGAAATCACAACACACGATAAACCTACATTCATCAAAAATAATGTGATTCATTATTGTGTACCCAATATTCCTTCAAGATATTCCAAAACTGCTTCATTATCTATAAGTAACATCATAACTCCGTTTTTATTAAATATTGCCGAAGATGGCGGTATTGAAAGCGCAATAAGATGCAACAGAGGTTTAAAAAATGGAATTTATTTTTATCATGGATTACTAACCAATAAATCAATAGCCGATTGGTTTCATTTAGAACACCGAGATATCAATTTAATTGTATTCTAATTTTTACAAACTATTCTAAAATCAGTATTAAAAATAGTAACTTTGCCAAAAATTAAAAGAAATGAAATTTAAATTCCGTTTGGCTTATTATATGTTTGGACTGCTCTTAGGAGCTATTTTTGTAGTTTACTTTTTGGGAGCAAAAGCTGAATCAAGAGATGTTGAATTTTGTTATTTACCAAATTGCCGTGCATTAAAAGATTTGCGAAGCAAACCAATCTCTTATTCTGAACAAGCTCAAGCCGTTTTAAGCGAAAATTGGATTTCTTTAGACGACATTAAATTAAGTATGAAACATGGAGATATAGATTTTTCAAAAAGTAACGAGCCATATAAAAACGGAAAAATTTATTTAATTGAAGGGAAAACCACTCAAAATGAAGAAATTATAATTACAATGATAAATTACACCGATAGAGTTGTTCTAGAAGACATCAAAAAAAAGTAATTTTTTCAAAAAAACTCTTGCAAATATAAATATTCAGTGTATATTTGCACTTGCATTACGGTAATAGTAAAGCATTTTATTGGGGCGATTAGCTCAGCTGGTTCAGAGCACCTCGTTTACACCGAGGGGGTCGGGGGTTCGAACCCCTCATCGCCCACCATTTTAAATCCTACATTTTTTAATGTGGGATTTTTTGTTTAAAAAAACTGAAAATTTTTATGCCAAATTCCTCTTTCTCACTAAACAAACTTGCCACATTTAAAACTACAGATTTTCCAGAAAGACCAACTTTAGTTTTTCTTCATGATTCTTTGGGATGTATTGCACTTTGGCGTGATTTTCCTGTTTTGTTAGGGAATTTAACGCGTTGTAATGTTTTGGTTTATGACCGACAAGGTTATGGAAAATCAAAACCTTTTGATAGTATTGAAAGAACTAACGATTACATGGAGATTGAAGCGGATGTCTTAAATGACGTTTTGGAAGAAAATAAAATTGAAAAAGCAATTTTGTTTGGTCATAGTGATGGTGGCTCCATTGCGCTCATTGCTGCAGCAAAATATCCAGAGAAAATTTTAGGCATCATTACAGAAGGGGCTCACGTTTTTGTGGAAAGTGTTACCATCAACGGAATCAAAGAAGCTATTATAGCATACGAAACTACTAATTTGAAGCAAAAGCTAGAAAAATATCATGGAAACAACACTAATGATTTGTTTTGGGCTTGGGCAAAAACTTGGACTACTCCAACATTCGCTGATTGGAATATAGAACATTTTTTATCCAAAATTTCTTGTCCGGCTCTTATTATTCAAGGAGAAGAGGATGAATTTGGGACCTTATTGCAAGTAGATAAAATTGTAAATCAAGTAAACGGAAACGTAGAAAAATTAATTATTCCCAAAGTAAAACACACACCACATAAAGAAGTTCCTGAATTGATTTTGAAGCAAAGTTCAAATTTTATAAAAAAATTAATTAAAGAATAAATCTTCTTTTAGCCATCCGTAACTTTTATACTACTTACTTTTTCATCAGAATCAAAATAGAGCCTTAAATTTCCTGTATTTATTCCTCTTTTAGAATATCCTAAATAGTAATAAAATTCATTGTTTACTTTATTATCTGGGTTTCCGAGTAAATCAATAATTTCTGATTTGGTTTTTCCAACTAATTCATAATCATTCCTTAAACTATTCATCATATCCCAGCGCAATGACCAATTTTCTTCAGCATTTAGATTTGCGTTTTTCCATTGTTCACTATCGAATGGTATACCAGAAATATTTCCACAGGAAAAAGAGAACAAAATGATTAACAGAACAAAAAAATTCTTCATGACAAAACTTTTAAACCACTCAACTAAATAATTATTTCTCTTTACAATATTTAGCGTGAGCTTCAACAACTAATGAATTTGTGTCACCAAGTTCAATTGCTATGTTTAAATCATTACAAATAATTTCAATATCATTATCTGGTATAACAAAATCTTTTTTTGATACAAAAACTTTAACTTCTTTTGATGTAGATAATTCTCTACTATTTGAAAACTCATATTTTCGAATGATTGTACAAGCTCTATTGCCATAGGCATTTATAAAGTAAGGCTCAATTTGAAGAGTTATATCAAAATCTTTTTTAGCTTCATCAAATTCGAAATTATTTAGTTTCATTGTTCCTCTTGCAAAATATCCATCAGCCCAATTTGGATTAATTTTCAGCGCGGCATCCAGCTTTTTTATTGCACCCTTTATGTCAAATTGATTAAATAATTCTTGAGATTGGTTATACAAATCAAATATTTTTTGATTATTCCTGTCATTTTGAAAAATTCCATTTTTATAGAAATATTTTCCTTTAACCTCTCCAGTCGAGTAAAATGAAATAGATTCTCCATCCATTTTACCATTATTAAAATTTGTACGCTGTTTTAATTTACCATTAGGATGATACATTTCCCAGATGCCAACTTCTTTACCGTTTTTAAATTCTCCTAACTGCATTAGGTTTCCATTTTTATAGAAACGTTTTTCTAAGCCATTAGGCAAGCCATTTTCGTAGAAAACTTCATCAGTAATATATCCATCCAAAGAAAACATTAAACGTTTTCCTTTTAATTTTCCATTAAACAAATAACCTTCTCCTTCTTTTTTACCATTCAAATAATAATCAATAAATTTTCCAGTATAAGGTTGGTTATTTTTATAATACCAAACACCATTTCTTTTTTCCATTATTTTAGTTGATGGAATTTGTCTAATTGAATCTGGTCGTTTGCTGTATTCTTTGGTAATTATATAGATGATACCATCTATTTTTTTTAATCCAATTTTTTGAATTCTGTTGATATCTTTAGTAACCTCCACACTCTCAATATCATTTTCAGTTAATATTCCAAAACCTTCTTTAGGATCTTCAATTACAGGAATAGAATCAACAATGTATAAAATTTTTTCATTTGAATCTTGTGCCGATAAAAATAATGAAAATATCAAAAAAGCAAACAAAATATAATTCTTCATAATTAATGTTTTTCTTTAAACACGATCATCCAAACCTAATAACAACAATTGCGCAGTAGCTTCGTTGGTTGCTAAAGGCACGTTGTGTACATCACAAATTCGGATTAACATGGAAATATCGGGTTCGTGTGCGTGACTTGATGTTGGGTCTTTAAAAAACAATACCATTTTCGTTTTTCCTTCTGCCACTCTAGCGGCAATTTGTGCATCACCACCTAATGGTCCTGAAAGCATTTTTCTAACTTTTAATCCTGAGTTTTCAATTTTACTACCCGTAGTTCCTGTGGCAATTAATTTGATGTTTTCAGAAATTAAAAGGTGTTTGTTTCGGTTTAAAAATTCAACCATTTCTGCTTTTTTTCCATCGTGGGCAATAATTGCCATTTCAAACTTTTTTACCGTTTTAGTTTTCATTGGTATGATATTGAATTAAACCGTCAATTGGTCGTTTAAGTATTTTTCCTGTTTGAATGCCGTATTGTGTAAGTAAAATTCCAATCTCATCTTGTAAATGATACGCAATGGAACCCACAAAATGAACTGGTATTTCTTTGCAATTTTCGAACTGCATGATGTAATTTTCTATAAAAGTTTCCAATTCCTTACGAATAATTTTTTGACAAAACTCGGTATTCTTAAATTGGATTAAAAATGGAGCAAAAGTTGCTAAATAAGCATTGGGATTGGGTTCTTTATACAGATTATGCTTAATAACATCGGCATCTAAATCAAATTGTTTTTTAAATTCTTGAGCCATTTCCTCTGGCATGGCATTAAAATAATACGCACGAATTAAATGTCTTCCAAAACGATTACCCGAAGCATCATCCATAGCAATATAGCCTAAAGATTGTACTTTTTGTTGCAACTGCGTTCCATCGAAATAGCTGCAATTGGAACCCGTTCCTAAAATACATACAATAGCTTTTTCGTTTTTTGGAGTTGTAGCGTAAACGGCTGCAAAAGTATCTTCAAAAACTTCAACTTTAGCAGTTGTAAAAAGCTCTTGAAAAACAGTTGCTAAGAAATTTTTCATTCTATCGGTTCCACAACCAGCGCCATAAAAATGCAAATGTGTTATATTTGGAATGGCATTAACCAAAGTTTCATTGGAATGAATTCGTTCCAAAATGTCTTCTTTGGTTAAAACTTCAGGATTCAATCCCAAAGTTTGTGTAGAAAACAGCATTTCTCCTGATGTATTTATGGCAATCCAATCGGCTTTTGAAGAACCGCTATCAACAATTAATCTCATAGTTAGCTAGGCATTATTTATTCCAAAAATAAAAAAAGTCTTACGATTGGCAAGACTTTTATAAATGTTTATTTTACAGTAGCTGCATGAAGCATTAAATCCAGCATTTTTGCTGAGTAACCGTATTCGTTGTCGTACCATGCAATTATTTTAAAGAAAGTATCATTTAAACCGATTCCAGCTTTAGCATCAATAATTGAAATTCTTGGATCCGACATGAAGTCTTGAGAAACTACATCATCTTCAGTTAACCCAATAATTCCTTTCATATGAGTTTCTGATGCTTTGCGAATAACTTCCATGATTGCTTCATAAGAAGTTGATTTTCCTAACTTTACAGTTAAATCAACCACAGAAACGTTTGCTGTTGGCACTCTAAACGCCATTCCTGTAAGTTTTCCTTTTAACGATGGAATTACTTTGGTAACAGCTTTTGCAGCGCCAGTTGAAGCAGGAATAATATTAATTAAAGCCGAACGACCCGCTCTAAAATCTTTTTTCGATGGACCATCAACGGTTAATTGCGTTGCTGTTGTAGCGTGAACTGTTGTCATTAATGCTTCTACAATTTCAAATTCATCATGAAGTACTTTTGCCAAAGGCGCTAAACAATTGGTAGTACAAGAAGCATTGGAAAGAATGGTATCAGTAGCTGTAATTTTTTCTTCATTTACGCCCATTACAAACATAGGTGCATCAGCTGAAGGAGCAGAAATCACTACTTTTTTTGCTCCACCATCAATGTGATATTGTGCTTTTTCAAGCGTAGTAAAAATTCCCGTACATTCTGCTATAATTTCAGCACCAACTTCATTCCACTTGATTTGGACTGGATCTTTTTCGGCAGTAATTCTAATGTACGTATCGTTCACGTATAATTTACCGTCTTTCACTTCTACTTTTCCGTCAAATTGACCATGTACGGAATCGTATTTTAGTAAATAAGCCAAATGATCTACTTCCAATAAATCATTAATAGCAACAACTTCTACATTATTTCTTTTTATGGTTTCTCTAAAAACAAGTCTTCCAATTCTACCAAATCCATTAATTCCTATCTTAATTTTTGACATATGTTCTAATTTTAAATTTTATTTATATTGATGTAATATCTGAAACTCTTAGTAATTCTTTGTCTATTTCGCAACTTCCTTTGATGGCTTGTTCTAAAGGCGTTAATTCCATTTTATCATTGAGTAATCCCACCATATAATTCGATTTTCCTTCCAATAATGATTCTACTGCTTTTACGCCCATTCGTGAAGCTAAAACACGATCAAAACACGATGGCGAACCACCACGCTGCATATGACCTAATACCGAAACACGAACATCATATTCAGGTAAATTGGCTTCCACATATTCTTTTAGTTCGAAAACATTTTTTCCAGTTGTTTTATCGCCTTCTGAAACCACAACGATGCTCGAAGTTTTTCCGTTTTTCTTACTTCTTTCTAAAGATTCAATCAAACGGTCTAATCCTAAATCTTCTTCAGGAATTAATATTTCCTCTGCTCCTGCTCCAATTCCAGCATTTAAAGCGATATGTCCCGCATCTCTTCCCATAACTTCTACGAAGAAAAGTCGGTTGTGTGAACTCGCTGTATCTCTAATTTTATCAATGCATTCTACAACCGTGTTTAAAGCCGTATCATAACCTAAGGTATGAGAAGTTCCGTAAATATCATTGTCTATCGTGCCTGGTATGCCCATGATAGGAAAACCAAATTCCTTATTAAAAATTTCTGCTCCAGTAAATGAACCATCGCCACCAATAATTACCAATGCATTAACTCCAACATTTTGTAAGTTTTCAAAGGCTTTTTTTCTGCCTTCATAGTGCATAAAATCTTTGGAACGAGCTGATTTTAAAATAGTTCCTCCTTTATTTACTATATTGTTAACGCTTCTTGGTCCCATTTCTTTGAAGTCGCCCTCAATCATTCCTTGAAAACCTCTATAAATTCCAATACATTCAATATTGTGATAAGCACAAGTTCTAACTACAGCACGAATTGCTGCATTCATTCCTGGCGAATCGCCTCCTGAAGTTAATACTCCAATTTTATTTATCTTCATTTGTTTCGTTTAGTATTGTAAATTTAAGAATTTAAGACGAAAATTCCGAACGTTTTATAGTAGAATTGTATAAAAAAAGTAATTGAATCGTTCCAACACCTGGCGAGGTTGCGAAATTCGGAACTGATTATTTTCTGTTAAAAATAAAAATAATTAGAAAACATAAACGTGAATTTACTACAAAATTTGAAATCTTTCCAAGCACTTGTTAACATTAGTTTTTATTCTATTTCAAACTCAAAAACAAAATAATTCCAATCTTCATCGAATGTATGATTAAAAGGTTCAAATTTTTTAAAAGACATAAAAGATTGTATTATATCAAACTCGTTGCTATCCCGTCCAGCAATGTATCCAATTAAGATTCTAAAATATATATTTTGTTTTGACGAAAAATTTTCAAATTCTTTATTTCCAAAGTCAATTTTGCTTGGCTTGTTCTCAAATTTTGTAAAACTAATTGGTTCAGTTTTAGATTTTGTATTTTGGTAATCTGTAAAAAATTGTACTTTAATATTATTTAGGCTTAACGATTTTATAAATAGTTTAATATTATAAGTTGAGTCATTTTGGGTTGCTTGATTTGAAATGATTAAATGACTATTTTTTAATTCACCTTTTATAACTTCTATATTATTAAAATATTGATAATAGTTTATCTTAATTTTCTTTTTTTCCAAATCTAAATTTTTAAGAATATAATTTTTAAATTTTATACCTTCAAAATCAAGCATATTAATTATGCTTCCTGAGTTCAAACTATCACATTCTTTTATTGTAATCTTTTCTTGAGAAAAAAATAATTGGCTAATAGTTAAACTTAATATTATTAAAATTCTCTTCAATTTTAGTTTTGTTTTAAATTACTGTTAACTACTCGTTTATTCTATCTCTGGAACTTCCAAAGGTTTTTCAGTTGGTTCTTTTGGCGTATCGGTTTTCTTGTTTTTTCTGTCGTTGATAAAATTTAGAAAATCAGGAGATAAATCAGAATCTGGGAATTCGTTAGAATTATCCGATTTATTTTGTTCTTGTTTTTTCTTGGTAAATACTTTTTGAATTAACTCTTTGAATGTATCAAAATCTACATTATACGTTAAACCAATTCCTTGGGTATAACCAATTCCTTCTCCAATATAATTGATATCATTTTCTCGGTTGAATACGCGCGCACGAAGCGAACCGTCTTCATTTAATTGCATTTGAATTTCTACATTACCAATCAATACCGATTCCGCAACACCACCTACAGGAACTCCAACTCTACCATTTATTGAAATTTTCTCATTAATTTGGGTATTTAATGTAACCCCAACTCTATCGGAAATTTGATTAATTCTATCACCTTGACTATAATCAACTCCTAATTGTAATTTGCTGTCTTCGTCAGAAAACAAATCAGAAAACAAGGAACTTGCTCGTTCAAATAATGGTCCGTAAGCTACATTTCCTACATTCTCAGCTGTCATAAATGAACCTGATGAGAGTAAGGCTAATGCTTGTGTTTGTCGCGTATCTTTATCTTGTAATTTATAATCTACCTCACTTTTCAACACCGAACTTACATTTGGAAAATCAATATTGAAATCGGGTTGTGGATTACTTAGATTGCCTTGAATAATAATAGAAACATTGGTGTCTACTTTTCGATTGAACGAAGCGCTTTCTAATAATAAAGCAGGGTTTGCTTGCGTACTGTAAATGGCTTCTAAATCTAAAACAGCATTCAAAGGTTCACCATACCATCTAATTGTTCCACCTCTTTTAACACTGAATTTTTTATCAATTAAACCTCCATATTTAAAAGAGTAGGAACCATCCATAATTTGAAAATCACCATACATTAAAAACTTTCCTAAAGTATTGATTTCCATTTTCATAGAACCATAACCTGTTCCTTTCATGGAATGTCCTGAATTTCTATCCAAAATTACTTCTATTTCAGCATTGGTATTAATATCGAAATCAAAATCCAATTCAATTCCTTGGTAGTTACTTACTGTATTTACAATTCCGTTTTCTTTATTAAATTTTTGTTCTCTGGTTATGAAATTCAAGAACGAATTATCTCCAACTTCTTCCGAATCATTTACTGGAATCTTAATTGAAGTTCCTTTTTCAGATTCACCAACCACATTAATAACAAGTGCATTAGTTGGCCCTTTTACGGTTGCAAATCCATTTAAAAAAGCAGTTCCATAATAATAAACATCTTCACCATCTTTGGTATCTAATGCTAGAATATTGTTAGAACGAAGTTCCAAATCAATTTCCCATTTATCAAAAACTTGATGTCGAACGCTTCCGCGTAAGATTCCATTGGTATTGAATTTGGTATCAGTAATTTTAATGTTTCTGAATAAAAACTGACGTTCCGTTACATCTATAATAGCATTGGGCTCAAAATTATAATCGGTATTCAAATACGGAATTTTTAATCCCGATTCGTTTAAATATAATCTACCATTAATTTCAGGATTGGACAACGAACCTGCAATTGTGGCTCTTCCAGTAGCATTTCCTCTAACATCAGAAACAATGGAACTTAATAATGGTCCAAATGGTGCCAAATCAAACGCCATAAAACTTGCTTCTAAATCAAGATTTGATTCTTTGTTTTTGTAATCCAATTTTCCTTCCAAAGCGAAACGATCTTCATCTTCATTTTTGATGTATGAATTAATCGTAAACTGATTAAAACTTTCATTTCCACGAATGTTGAAAATAAAATCACCAATTGGAAATTCGTTGATTTTTAAAGCATCGATTGTAATATTGGATTCCGGTTTAAATTGGCTTTTTTCTTGTTGAACAGAAACAAAACCATTAAGTTTTCCTTTAAAAAACAAACTATCAACTGAAGGTGTAATTTTTTCTAAATCAACATCATTAAAAACTAAATTCAAATCTTTAAACGAAGAGTCTTTCATCGTACCATAAAAATTCATGTTTTGCTCTTTATGTGAAAGACTTAATTTTTCGAAATTAAAATTTTGGAATGTTTTATCGAAAGTAATTTTGTTATCGTTAGATTCCTTTTCATTAATAAACCATAAATATTCTTTTAAATTAATTTCAGATTTTTTAAAACCAACTACTGACTGCTTGTCTTCATTGATAGTATGATATAAATTCAATGCAAATTGATCTTGATTCTTTGAACCTCCATTAAACTCTGAACGAACAAACAAAGTATCATTCATGGTAACATTGATTAAGCTAAAATCTGAAATTTTATAGTTTTTAACTTTAATACTATCCATCTCAATATAAGCATTGTATAATGGATTTTTATTGTTAATATCTATAGAAACGTTATCAAATCTATTTTTATAAGCTTCGATTTTTGGTGATTTAAAATCAAACTCAAAGCGGCCTTCATCGGCATTAATTTTTCCTTTAATTTTAGTGTTTTTGGAAATGGAAACATCAGGAAGAAATACTTCCACTATCTTATTATGAAGTACAAAATTAAAATCTAAAAATTGACCTTCTTTTAATTCGTTTGGTGAATAATTGGCATACAAACTTCCAACTGCGTTTTCTAGAATTTTTTGAACTTCAGCAATCTTATATTTACCAACAACTTTTCCATTCACAATATCCTTTGAATCTACTGTTATCGTTCTTACACTATTTTCATCAAAAGAAGAAACAACCGTGAAATCCTCAAAGAAATAAGAGGCTTTACTATTTTGGTAAGAAACATTTTTAAAGCTTAAATTTCCGTCTAAGTCATCCAAAGTATTTCCTTTGGCTTCAAAACTTAGATTTCCTTTAAAAATAGAGAACGTATCTGTTTTAACCCAATTCAACTCTTGCAAATCGGCATAATCAATATTGGCTTTAAAATTATAGTTCTTTACTTTGGAACTCATATCAACTAATCCGTCAAAATCCATGCGTAAATTGGGATCATTACTATTGAAATATCCTTTAAAATAGGGCATTTTCATTACACCATCAACAGTAATATTGGAATAATTGTATCCATTATAGACAAAATTGTTTATTTTTCCTTTTACTTTGGTATTTAAATATTTTTGATTGAAACCTTGTCCATCAACCATAACGTCTAGGTTTGTCCAGCCAATTTCTTTTTCTCCCAAAAATGTTCCCAATTGAAATTTTCCAAGAGCAATAGTTCCTTGATAAGTTGCATTATCAATATTTCCTAAATCTTGAATAGCTAAATCAGCTAAAACTTCGCCTAGATTAGAAGACAAATACACTTTTGAATTGATGTAATCATCTGTTAACTCCACATCTCCAGAAATATTCACGTTCCCTAATTTTTCTAAAGAAGCAGGCAATCTAGTTCCCAAAATATTAGGTAAAATAGCTCTCAAATTATTGTAATTAGAAGAAACGCGATCTAATTTTCCTTTGATGTAAAATGACTTTTGTTTATGAAAAAGATTTTTAAAAGTGATATTTCCAATAATTTCAGATTGGTTTTTATCAATTAATTTTAAATTTTCTGTGGTAAAGTTGTTCAATGTCCCAATTAAATGTGAGTTGACATAAAACAAATTGTTTTTACCAAATTCATTATAAAAATAATTTAAGTCATTGGAAGCAATTGTAGCTTTTTCAAAATTCACATCAAAAATTACTTTATTATTGAAATCTGAAAAATCTTCTCTTTTGTAGCGTAACTCCACTACTCCTTTTATTTCAGATTCTTTGGTATATGCATCTAAATTATTTAGTAAAATATTGGATTTAGTATAAGTGAAATTAGCTGTCAATTGATCCATTTTCAAACCACGATGATCTAAAAAGGATAATTTCTCAATAAACGTGTAAACATTTGGGCCTTTGATAAAAAAATCATCTAATTTGCCTTCCAATTTTTTGAAATCCAACATTTTTGGCGTTTCCAAATTTTCATCGGTATAACGAAAACGACTATTAAAAATCGTCATAGAGGCAATTTTCATACGAAATTTACCCGAAGAAGGCGAACCATCATCAAAAGCTTCAATGAATTTATCTAAATTGGTATAATCTTCATTTTTAAATTGATGAATATGAACATCTAAACCATGAAAAACAGCGTCACCCAAATACGGATGACCTTCATTAAATAATTTATTGGCATTTAATATAGATGTATTTAGTGATTTGATATGAAAAAGTGTATCTTGATGATGGTCTCTAACTAAGACTCCTTTTAACTTGACAGTACCAAAAGGTGTAATTGCAACCCTAGAAATTGTAATATCGGTCCCAAATTCCGTATTTAGTTGTTCTGTAGCGTATTGACCCAATTTCGTTTGCACAAAAGGTAATGATAAAAGAATACCCATTAGGAGTAAAAAAAGTAATAATAGTATTACTGTACGAACGAGTATTTTTTTAAATTTTTTGATACCTTATTTTGTATTAAATTTGCAGGAATTGTTAGTAATTCAAATAACAAACAAAAATAATGATTTTTGTAAGATAATTACAATTATCAACCAATCAATTTTCGTGCCTTTTTATGAATATACAAAATATTTACACTTTAGCTATAGAAAGTTCGTGTGATGATACATCAGCAGCGGTTTTATGCAACGATAAAGTTTTATCTAATGTGGTTGCTCGACAAACCATTCATGAAGAATATGGTGGCGTAGTTCCTGAATTAGCATCGCGAGCACACCAACAAAATATTGTTCCAGTGGTTGATGTAGCATTAAAAAAAGCTGGAATTACCAAAAACCAACTCAACTGTATCGCTTTTACACAAGGTCCAGGATTAATGGGTTCACTTTTGGTTGGTGGTTCTTTTGCCAAGTCAATGAGCATGGCATTGGATATTCCATTAATTGCTGTAAATCACATGAAAGCACATATTTTGGCGCATTTTATTGATGAAGAAGGATTTGACAAACCCACATTCCCTTTTTTAGCGTTAACTATTTCTGGCGGACATACACAAATTGTGAAAGTAAATAGTTTTTTTGATTTAGAAATTATTGGAGAAACTACGGATGATGCTGTTGGTGAAGCATTTGACAAAAGTGCTAAAATTCTAGGTTTACCTTATCCTGGCGGACCTTTAGTAGATAAATTTGCACAAGAAGGTAATCCAAAAGCATTCCCGTTTACTAAACCAAAAGTGGACGGATTAAACTTTAGTTTTAGCGGTTTGAAAACCCAAATTTTATATTTCATCCAAAAAAATGTAGCTGAAAATCCCAATTTCATTGAAGAAAATAAAGCGGATATCTGTGCTTCAATTCAACATACCATTATCAATATTTTAATGGATAAATTGAAATTGGCTGTTGCAGAAACAGGAATTAATCAAATTGCTATTGGTGGCGGTGTTTCAGCAAATTCAGGTATTCGAACGACTTTGAAAGAAGCAGAAAAAAAATACGGCTGGAAATCGTATATTCCAAAATTTGAATACACAACCGATAACGCTGCCATGATTGGAATTGTAGGTTATCATAATTTTTTGGAACAAAATTTTAGTGACGCAGATGTAGTTTCCAAAGCACGAATTGAATTTTAAATTACTGAAGTTTCTATTTTCTAACTTCTAACTTCTAACCTCTAATCTCTAACTTCTAAAAAATGCAACTATTCTATAATTCCAACATAAAATCGGATGACAAATCGTTCTTTTTCGATAAAGAAGAAAGTAAACATATAGTTAAAGTTTTACGTAAAAAGGAAAGTGATAAAATATTTTTAACCAATGGATTAGGTTATTTATTTGAATCTGAAATTATTTCTGCTTCCGAAAAAAAATGTGAAATTAGAATTGCTGATGTTCAATTTCATGAACCCACTTCTTATCACATTCACATTGCTGTTGCGCCAACTAAAATGAATGACCGTTTGGAATGGTTTTTAGAAAAAGCAACTGAAATTGGTATTCACGAAATTACCCCTATCATCTGCGATAATTCGGAGCGAAAAGTGTATAAAATTGATAGAGCGGAAAAGATTGTTCAATCAGCAATGAAACAATCGTTGCAGATGTATCTTCCAAAAATTAACGAACCTATCTCCTATTCGCAATTCGTAAAACAATCCATCGACGGACAAAAATTCATTGCGCATTGTGAAGAAACAGAACGAAAAGCTTTCCAAAATGAAATAAAACCCAATGAAAAAGTTACTATTCTCATTGGACCAGAAGGCGATTTTTCCACTAAAGAAATTAAATTGGCTTTAGAAAATCAATTTATTCCTGTAACTTTGGGAAATACAAGATTGCGAACAGAAACGGCAGCATTAGTTGCTTGTCATACAATAGTTGTTAAAAATTCCAATAGTTAATATTCCAAAATCCAAATGAAAGACTTTCTAAATGCATTAGTAGACATCGTTTTATTAGACAAAGTTGGGAATAAAACAGGATTAATATTAGTATTGGTTTTTCTTACTATTTTGTCAATTGTTTTTTTAGTTACAATAGAAGATTCTTATACTAAATTGTTCTTGTTTTTAGGTTGTATACTATTTGCATTTCAAGCAAGAAGTTCATATAATAAATCAAAAAATGAATAAATTTTTATTTCTCGGAATTTTACTCTTTTGGAATTTGGGATTTTCTCAAGAAGTTGCCGTTTTAAAATACAATGGCGGTGGCGATTGGTATGCTAATCCAACCTCATTACCCAATTTGGTGAAATTTACTAACCAAAATATTCAAACAAAAATTAAACCTAAAATCGCTACGGTTGATGTGGGCAGCGCTGAAATTTTTTCGTATCCTTTTATTCACATGACCGGACATGGAAATGTCGTTTTTAGTTCCAATGATATTCAAAACTTAAGAAACTATCTCCTTTCAGGCGGATTTCTTCACATTGACGATAATTATGGCATGGATGAGTTCGTGCGAAAAGAAATCAAAAAACTATTTCCAGATAAAGAATTACAAGTGATTCCAAACAATCATCCTATTTTTCAAAAACCTTATAATTTTCCTAATGGATTACCAAAAATCCATGAACATGATAAAAAAGCTCCACAAGCTTTAGGTATTTTCATTGAAAATAGATTAGCACTGCTCTACACTTATGAATGCGATTTAGGTGATGGCTGGGAAGATATTGAAGTACATAATAATCCACCAGCAATTAGAGAGAAAGCACTGAAAATGGGTGCTAATATTCTATTTTACGTTTTTCACAATTAATTTGGTAGTTTTTTACTATTTTTGAATATGAATGCAAAAGAACTTTCAAACGGATTACTACGAACCATATTCATTTTATTAGGCGTAAGTGCTTTATTTTATTTGCTTTACGCACTTTTTTCTTTGATAATTTATATTGTAATTGCCATTGTAATTGCTTTAATGGCAAATCCGATTGTTAAATTCTTAAACCAACGATTAAAATTTAAAAATACAATTGCTGTAATTACAACTTTAATTCTATTCCTATTAATGATTGTTGGTTTTGTATTTTTATTTGTTCCGTTAATCTTAAAACAAGGAGATAATTTATCACTACTTGATATTAGTTCTTTGGAAGCCAATTATAATCGTTTGATGGAAAACTTAACTTTATTTTTAAGTTCTTACAACATAGATTTACAGAGTATTTTAAATCCATCGCAATACACATCCTCGTTTAACTTTAATTTTGTTTCTAAAATTTTTAACAACATTGTTGGAATTCTGGGTAATTTAGGAATGGGATTATTCTCTGTCTTGTTTATTACTTTCTTTTTATTAAGTGAAAAACACAGCATCTTTAATGGTTTTAAATTCGTTTTACCTGATGATCAAGAAGCTAAAGTTTTGAATTCTATTCAAAAAATTAGGGATTTATTATCTAGATATTTCTTGGGATTGCTTCTACAACTCTTTATTATTTTAATATTGTATTTAGTTGTTTTCCTGATTTTTGGTGTTGAAAATTCGTTTATTATTGCATTACTTTGTGCTATTTTGAACATCATTCCTTACATTGGTCCGCTTTTAGGAATGCTTGTAGCTTCCGTTTTAATCATGTTAAGCGGAATGCAAATGGATTTTGTTACTGAAACACTTCCAAAAACTTTATATGTCTTAATTGGTTTAATAATTGTCCAACTAATTGATAACAATGTGAACCAACCTTTAATTTTTTCCAAAAGCACCAAATCACATCCGTTAGAAATTTTCTTAGTTATTCTAGCTGCTGGAATTTTATTGGGAATTACTGGAATGATTATCGCGGTTCCTGTTTATACCAGTTTAAAAGTCATTGGTAAAGAATTTTTACCTGAAAACAAAATCATAAAAGCTTTAACGAAAAAAATGTAACGTGGATTTTTCTAAAATTTTACAACCAGAAATTCAGCAATTTATTTCTGAAAATGGTTCGGTTAACATCAACCAATTGGCATTAAAGAAAAATCCGTTTCCTGAAATTCCTTATAGCGTACTTCTTAACCAAATTGCTGCCAAACAAAAAGCAAAAGATAAATTACCTACTTGGTATCATGCCAATAACATCATTTATCCAGAGAAAATATCCATTGAACAAACTTCTTCTGAAATTACGGCTAAATACAAAGCTTCTTTGCTTAGCGGAACATCTGTAATTGATTTAACTGGAGGTTTTGGAGTTGATGATTATTATTTTTCAAAAGTGGTAGAAAAAGTAATTCACTCTGAAATCAATGCAGAACTTTCTGAAATTGTTAAACACAATTGCAAACAGTTGCAAGTTGATAACATGGAATGTTTTGCTGGTGATAGTGCTGTTCTATTGAAAGATTTAAACCAAAAATTCGACACCATTTACATTGATCCATCCAGAAGAAATGATACAAAAGGTAAAGTGTTCCTACTAGCTGATTGTTTACCAAATGTGGTAGATTTACAAGATTTTTATTTTACTTATTCCAATAAAATTCTAGTAAAAACCGCTCCAATTCTAGATATTCAAGCAGGTTTAAACGAACTAAAAAACGTAAAAAAAATTCACATAGTTGCCGTTGAAAATGAAGTCAAAGAATTGCTTTGGGAAATAGAGAAAAATTGGAATTCAATTCCAGTTATAACCACTATAAATTTTGAAAAAAATAGAGTTTTTCAGAATGAGATTGCATTGAAAAGTAATGAAACTGCGACTTATAGTTTACCAAAAAAATATTTGTATGAACCTAATGCAGCTCTAATGAAATCAGGATGTTTTGAAGCTATATCATCCATTTTTTCTGTTGACAAATTACACCAACATTCCCATTTATACACTAGTGATTTATTACAACCATTTTCAGGAAGAAATTTTGAAATTATTACAGCAATTCCGTATCAAAAAAACGAAATCAAAACACATTTATTGAACAAAAAAATGAATGTTACCACAAGAAATTTCCCTTTAAAAGTAGATGAAATAAAGAAAAAACATAAAATTAGTGATGGTGGTACAATCTTTGCTTTTTTTACAACCAATCTAAACAATGAAAAAATAGTATTACTTTGCGAAAAAATTGAAAACCATGAATAAAATTATCTTACTACTGCTCTTCCCTATATTTTTACATGCTCAAAATAAAGATTGTATTTTCGAAATCGATCAAAAAACCGATTCTACTTCAACCAAATTAATGCAATCGAAACTGATTCATGAACGAGTTTTAGGTACAAACTCCGATTATTTATTCTTTAGTTTACTGAATTCCAATGGAGTACCAATGTTACAAGTGCAACAAGTACAAAACAGCAAAGATTTTATTCCAACAACCTGTTTGAACCAAAAATCAAAAGTAGTGTTACAACTTGCCAATGGAAAAATAGTGAATTTGATAAGTTATAACGAAGATGTTTGTAGCCAACTATCATCAAAAGACGGCATCAATACACGAATTTTAAACGGTTTTTTCTTATTTACTAAAGAAAATTACGAAGAACTAAAGAAGAGTCCAGTTTCTTTAATGCGAATTCAGTACACCGCAGACAACAAAAGTTACGTTCTAAAAAAGCTGCTTTTTTCAGAAACCTTAATGGAAACTTCTAATCCTGAGACATTTTTCATGGATTATTTGCATTGCGTAGAATAATATAAGAAGTTTATACAAACAAAAAAGCCTTGCAAATGCAAGGCTTTTTGTGATCGCGCCAGGATTCGAACCTGGGACCTACTCATTAGAAGTGAGTTGCTCTATCCAGCTGAGCTACGCAACCTAAAAACATTTTCGTCGGGGTGGCAGGATTCGAACCTGCGACCTCCTGCTCCCAAAGCAGGCGCGATAACCGGGCTACGCTACACCCCGAAAACAATTGCAATTCGTTAATACGACTCCCTACAATCGGGACGCAATAACTAGGCTATGGTAAACCCTAAAGCAAAAAAAGCGGAGAGACAGGGACTCGAACCCTGGCGACGGTTACCCGTCGACAGATTAGCAATCTGCTCCGTTACCACTCCGGCACCTCTCCAATAATCTTTACAAGAACTTATCTTTTTTGCGGTTGCAAATCTAAGATTTCCTATTGGATTTTACAACCTTTTTTAGTGTTTTTTTTATCATTTTTAATTTTCGATTTGGAATCAATTAAATTTCAACACTATACAAGAAAAAAATATTTAAATAAAATCTTGCTTTATGTGTCATTCCATTTAGAAATAGGGATATTTTAAAAAATAATAGGGTACTATAAATAAAAATAGTAAATTCGCAATTCAAACAAAATAAACACAATCATGAGTAAAAAAGTTGTAATAGTTTCTGCTGTTAGAACTCCTATTGGAAGTTTCATGGGAGCTTTATCTTCTGTTCCTGCTACTAAATTAGGAGCTGCAGCAATTAAAGGAGCTTTAAATAAAATTAATCTTGACCCAAATTTAGTTGACGAAGTTTTAATGGGTAATGTAGTTCAAGCTGGAAATGGTCAAGCACCAGCTCGTCAAGCAGCTTTATATGCTGGGTTACCAAATAGTGTTCCATGTACTACAATTAATAAAGTTTGTGCTAGTGGAATGAAAGCAGTAATGCAAGGTGCTCAAGCTATTATGTCTGGCGATGCGGAAGTTGTTGTTGCTGGTGGTATGGAAAACATGAGTTTAATTCCTCATTACGTTCACATGAGAAATGGTGTAAAATTTGGACCAACATCTTTAGTTGACGGAATGCAAAAAGACGGATTAGTTGACGCCTATGATAACAACGCAATGGGTGTTGCTGCAGATTTCTGTGCTTCAGAGCATAACATTTCAAGAGAAGAGCAAGATAATTTTGCAATTCAATCTTACCAACGTTCAGCTGCAGCTTGGGAAGCGGGTAAATTTGATACAGAAATTGTACCAGTTGAAGTACCACAAAGAAAAGGTGACCCAATTGTAGTTACTAAAGACGAAGAATATACAAACGTAAAATTAGATAAAATTCCAACATTAGCTGCTGTTTTCACTAAAGAAGGAACGGTTACTGCTGCTAATGCTTCAACAATTAATGATGGTGCTGCTGCATTAATTTTAATGAGTGAAGAAAAAGCAAATGCTTTAGGATTAAAACCTCTAGCTTACATTAAGTCATATGCTGATGCGGCTCAAGAACCAAAATGGTTTACAACAGCTCCAGCGAAAGCACTTCCAAAGGCATTAGATAAAGCGGGCTTAAAAACTTCTGATATTGAATTCTTTGAATTTAATGAAGCATTTTCAGTTGTTGGTTTAGCAAATGCAAAAATTTTGGGTTTACCAAACGACAAAGTAAATGTGAATGGTGGGGCTGTTTCTTTAGGTCATCCACTAGGTTGTTCTGGTGCTAGAATTATTGTAACTTTAATCAATGTTTTAGAACAAAACAATGCTAAATTAGGTGCTGCTGCTATTTGTAATGGTGGCGGTGGAGCTTCTGCAATTGTTATTGAAAGAGCATAAAATTATCATATATGAGTTGGTATGTGTTTTCATGTTCCAACTCATTTTTAATTCATACTTTTTATAAATGTTTGGAATTTGTAATCTAGCCATTGTACCTGTAAGAGCTGAAGCTAGTGATAGAAGCGAGCAAGTTTCGCAATTATTATTTGGTGAGCACTTTAAAATTTTGGAAATTCAACCCAAATGGGTGCAAATTGAAATTGCTTTTGATAGCTATATCGGTTGGATAGATAGAAAACAATACCAAACAATTACTGAAGAACAATACAATTACCTTAATTCTTCAACTAATGTTTTAAGTGCGGATTTAATAGAATATATTTCTAATACAAATAGCAATTTAATTCCAATTCCACTTGGTTCTTCTTTAGCTTTCTTAGAAAACGAAGAAATAAATGTAGAAAAATTCAGCTATGAAGGTATGAAGATTTGTGGTGTGAAAGAAAAATCTGCATTAGTTAAAACAGCTTTTATGTATATGAACGCTCCTTATCTTTGGGGTGGAAAATCTCCTTTTGGTATTGATTGTTCAGGTTTTACGCAGATGGTCTATAAATTAAATGGCTTTCACCTTTTTAGAGATGCTTCCCAACAAGCCAATCAAGGCGAACCTTTAAGTTTTATTGAAGAAAGCGAACCTGGAGATTTAGCTTTTTTTGATAATGACGAAGGAAAAATTATCCACGTTGGCATTCTCATGGAAAACAATTATATCATTCACGCTTCGGGTAAAGTAAGAATTGATAGATTAGATCATTTAGGAGTTTACAATGCAGAATTAAATAGACATACGCACAAATTAAGAGTAATTAAAAAAATAGTATAAAAAAAGTCCCGATTTTTATCGGGACTTTTTTTATAGTTTAGACGCTTTGTCTTTCATTTCAAGAATTTCGTAAGTTGCTTTCAAAATTTCCTTGGCCGCTATATTTTCCTTATCAAACTTGTAAGCAGTTTCAAAATTTGGTAATGCATCTCTAAATAAATTCTTTCTTTTTTCCATTAGCTCATTAAAAACTTTTTTATTATCAGAATTTTTATTTAACTCATTAATTAATGATTCCTCATCTTTAATTTTATCATAACCTAATTGTAAATAAAAATTTGAAACCAATTTCAATAAATCACTATCATCTGGAGTTTTTTCTAAAGCTAAATCAAAATATTTTTTTGCTTTTTCTTTATTTCCATTAAAAGATGCTAAATCAGCTACTATTTTATATACTTCAGCACTACTGCTATTTACTTTTACGTCCCTTGGTTTTTCATGAGTCTTTAATGTCAATACCTTAGAACGTGAACTTTTGTCAGGAAATAATTCTTCAACACCAGAAGCTAAATTAGTAGCGTAATATGATACTCCCGTTTTAAAATAATCACTTTCTAGGTATTCATCAAAAAGTTTTTCAGATAAAATATATTCTTCAGCTTGATAAGCTAAACGTGCTGCATTGTCTAAATTTAAACCATTTTTCTTATCTAAATTATATAAGAGATAAAAAACATCTGATGCTTGTTTGTACTGATTAGCTGCTATTAATTGAAAACCAGCATTAGATAATAATGGATTAAAAAAACTTAATGTCTTATTGATATCATCTGTATGAATTTTTATACCCGTTTTGGCTTCATAATCTCTTGTTTCAGTTACTGCAATAAAAAAATTATTCAAATTTTCAGGTGTAAACAGTTTCATTTGCTCAGCAGGAGATAAAGAGGCATCACCTAAAGAACTTAACTCAAAAATTGGTAACATTCCTTTATAAAAATTGGCGTAAACTTTATCATTTTCTTCCTTTACAACATTTTGTAGCCCACTTAATGCAGTTTTATAATTTTCTACATCTTTTGGAGAAGGTTTTTCTTTTGAATAAAGTTTTTTTAATGTCTTCATTTCTTCTTTTTGAGAAAAAGAGAGTATCGAAAACAATAGAGTTGTAGTTAATAATAGTCTTTTCATAAATAAAAATTTAAAGTAAAATAACTCAACCCATTACGAATGAGCTATTAGGTTAATTAATTTGTTTCTTCAGAATCAACATCCGTGCCAGTATCGCTGCTTTCAGTGTTGTCTTGAGTTTCGTCTTCAATTATTTCGTCTTCGTCTTCACGTAAAACTTTAGTTACAGCCGCAATAGAATCAGAACCTTTAATATTAATTAAACGAACACCTTGCGTAGCTCTACCCATTACTCGTAAATCAGAAACTTTCATTCTAATGGTTAATCCTGATTTATTGATAATCATCAAATCATCTTCATCGGTTACATCATTGATAGAAATCAATTGTCCCGTTTTTTCAGTAATATTTAAAGTTTTCACACCTTTTCCTCCTCTATTGGTAATTCTGTACACATCTTCACCATCTTCATCTACCACTTTAGTACGTTTTCCATATCCATTTTCAGTTACTACCAAAATTTGTGAATCAGCAACATGATCTTTATCTATAGAAACCATCCCAATAACTTCATCTTTTTCATCAGCTAATGTAATTCCTCTAACTCCCGAAGCTGTTCTTCCCATTGGACGGGTTTTCTCTTCTTCAAAACGAACTAACTTACCTGATTTCACAGCAACTAATACTTGACTATTTCCTGTAGTTAGTTTTGCACCGATTAATTCGTCGTCTTCTTTAATTGTTATAGCATTAATTCCATTTTGACGCGGACGAGAATACTGCTCCAAAGATGTTTTCTTAACCTGACCTTGTTTCGTTACCATAATCACATAATGACTATTGATGTATTCTTCGTTTTTAAGATCTTGAGTACAAATGAATGCTTTTACTTTATCGTCACTCTCAATGTTAACAATGTTTTGAATAGCTCTTCCTTTACTTGCTTTGGTTCCTTCTGGAATTTCATAAACACGCATCCAGAAACATTTTCCTTTTTGTGTAAAGAACATCAAATACTGATGGTTTGTAGCAACAAATAAATGCTCTAAGAAATCTTGATCTCTTGTTGCGGCACTCTTTTGTCCAACTCCTCCTCTATTTTGGGTTTTGTACTCAGAAAGTGATGTACGTTTGATATAACCCGCATGCGAAATAGTTACTACCACTTGCTCATCAGCAATTAAATCTTCGATACTTACATCTCCTCCAGCATATTCAATAACAGAACGTCTTTCGTCTCCGTATTTATCTCTAATTTCGGCTAATTCTTCTTTGATTAATTCCATTCTAAGTTCTTTACTTGCAAGTAAAGCTCTCAAATGTTCAATTAACTTCATGATTTCTTCATATTCTGCACGTAATTTGTCTTGCTCTAGTCCAGTTAATTGACGTAAACGCATTTCAACAATAGCACGCGCTTGAATATCAGATAAATTGAAACGTTCAATTAATTTCCCTCTAGCTTCATCTCCATCTTTAGATGAACGAATCAATGCAATTACTTCATCAATATTATCAGAAGCAATAATTAATCCTTCTAAAATATGTGCACGCTCTTCCGCTTTTCTTAAATCAAATTGCGCTCTGCGAACAACTACATCATGGCGGTGTTCTACGAAATGGTAAATTAAGTCTTTCAAATTCAACATTTGTGGTCGACCTTTTACCAATGCAATATTGTTTACACTAAAAGAGGATTGTAATTGTGTATATTTATAGAGTGTATTTAAAACTACATTTGGAACTGCATCACGTTTTAATTCATAAACCACACGCATTCCATTTCTATCCGATTCATCACGAATATTAGAAATACCTTCAATTTTCTTATCATTAACTAAATCAGCAGTATGTTTAATCATATTTGCTTTGTTCACTTGATAAGGAATTTCAGTCACAATAATTGCTTCTCTACCGTTTACTTCTTCAAAACTAACTTTAGCACGCATCACAATACGTCCTCTTCCTGTTTTGAAAGCTTCTCTTACTCCTTCATAACCATAAATAATACCACCTGTTGGAAAATCAGGGGCTTTAATATGATTCATTAACTCATCAATTTCAATATCGTTGTTATCAATGTAAGCTAAAGTTCCATTTACAACCTCAGTTAAGTTATGAGGTGCCATATTAGTTGCCATACCTACTGCAATACCCGAAGCTCCATTGATTAACAGTGTTGGAACCTTTGTTGGCATTACTGTTGGTTCTTGCAATGTATCGTCAAAGTTTAATTGGAAATCTACTGTTTCTTTATCGATATCTGCCAACATCTCTTCAGAAATCTTTTTCATTCTAGCTTCCGTATAACGCATTGCTGCCGGACTATCGCCATCAACAGATCCAAAGTTACCTTGTCCATCAACCAACAAATAACGCATACTCCATTCTTGAGCCATACGTACCATGGCATCATATACTGAAGTATCTCCGTGTGGGTGATACTTACCTAAAACTTCTCCAACAATTCTTGCTGATTTTTTGTGGGCAGACCTTGAGTTAACTCCCAAATCATACATTCCATAAAGTACTCTTCGATGTACGGGTTTCAAGCCATCTCTAACATCAGGAAGCGCTCTTGATACAATTACCGACATCGAATAATCGATGTAAGCTGATTTCATTTCATCTTCAATGTTAATAGGAATTAACTTTTCTCCTTCAGACATAAGTATTTATATTAAAATTATAATTCATTGTAAAACGTGCCAATATACAGCTTTTTATCTTTTTTAAAGCAAATTATTCAAGCATTTTTAAACGATTTATTAACAATTGTATGTAGAAAAAATGAACTAAATTATTGCTAAAGGTATTTTATATGTCATTTTTTTTTTGTCAATTAGCCTAATAGAGAAATTTCGGCATAGCAATTGTGAAATTTCCTATATTCTTAGTAACTTTACACGAATCTATTTTAAATAATATGGACGATAATTTTTCACCAAGAGTAAAAGATGTGATAACGTTTAGCAAAGAAGAAGCTTTACGATTGGGACATGATTTCATTGGTACAGAACACCTAATGTTAGGCCTTTTACGAGAAGGTCAAGGAAAAGCGATGGCTGTTCTAAATAATTTGGCTGTAGATTTTGAACACTTAAGACGAAAAGTTGAAATCATGAGTCCGCCAAATGCAACTGGTATCCAAAATAACGATAAACGCAATTTGCATTTAACACGTCAAGCAGAGAGAGCCTTAAAAACTACTTTTTTGGAAGCAAAATTGTATAACAGCTCCGAAATTAGCACCATTCATTTGTTGTTGTGTATTCTTAGGAACGAAAATGACCCAACAACAAAATTACTAAACAAACTAAAAATTGATTACGAAATTGTAAAAGACCAATATACCGCTATGATAACAAACGAAGACGATTTTATAGAAAACTTGCCAAAAGCGGAGTCATTTGACGATTCTGATAGTGATGATGCAAAAGAAAGCGCATTTAACTCTCCACCTCCATCTGGAAGTAAGACTACCAAAAAATCTAAAACACCTGTATTAGATAATTTTGGTCGCGACTTAACAGAAATGGCTGAAGAAGGTAAATTAGACCCTGTGGTTGGTCGTGAAAAAGAAATTGAGCGTGTCTCTCAAATTCTAAGTAGAAGAAAGAAAAACAACCCACTATTAATTGGTGAACCTGGTGTTGGTAAATCTGCCATAGCGGAAGGTTTAGCTTTACGTATTGTTAAGAAAAAAGTATCTCGAATTTTATTCAACAAACGTGTAGTTACTTTAGACTTAGCCAGTTTAGTTGCTGGAACCAAATACCGCGGACAATTCGAAGAACGAATGAAAGCCGTGATGAACGAACTAGAAAAGAATGAAGACATCATTTTGTTCATCGACGAAATTCACACTATTGTTGGTGCTGGTGGCGCTACAGGATCATTAGATGCTTCAAACATGTTTAAGCCAGCTTTAGCTAGAGGTGAAATTCAATGTGTTGGTGCTACAACTTTAGATGAATACCGTCAATATATTGAAAAAGATGGCGCTTTAGAAAGACGTTTTCAGAAAGTTATTGTGGAACCAACTACGGTTGAAGAAACGATTACTATTTTGAATAATATCAAGCCAAAATACGAAGATCACCACAATGTTATTTATACTCCAGAAGCTATTGAAGCTTGTGTGAAATTGACTAACCGTTACATGACGGATCGTTTTTTACCAGACAAAGCTATTGATGCATTGGATGAAGCAGGTTCAAGAGTTCACATAACCAATTTGGAAGTTCCAAAGCAAATATTAGAATTGGAACGCCAATTGGAAGAAGTTCGTGAGTTGAAAAATACCGTTGTTAAGAAACAAAAATACGAAGAAGCAGCTAAGTTACGCGATGATGAAAAACGTATCGAAAAAGATTTAGCGATTGCCCAAGAACAATGGGAAGAAGATGCTAAAAACAATAAAATCACCGTAACCGAAGATAATGTTGCTGACGTAGTTTCTATGATGACTGGAATTCCAGTAAATCGTATTGCACAAACTGAAAGTAATAAGTTAGCTCATCTACCTGAACTTATTAGAGGTAAGGTAATTGGACAAGACGAAGCAGTAAATAAAATTGCTAAATCTATCCAAAGAAATCGTGCTGGATTAAAAGATCCAAATAAGCCAATTGGTTCATTTATTTTCTTGGGACAAACTGGTGTTGGTAAAACCCAATTAGCTAAAGTGATTGCCAAAGAATTATTCGATTCTGAAGATGCTTTAGTACGAATCGACATGAGTGAATATATGGAAAAATTTGCAATTTCTCGTTTGGTGGGAGCGCCTCCAGGTTATGTGGGTTATGAAGAAGGCGGACAATTAACTGAAAAAGTTAGAAGAAAACCGTATTGTGTGGTTCTACTAGATGAAATCGAAAAAGCGCATCCTGATGTATTCAATATGATGTTACAAGTTTTGGATGACGGACATTTAACCGATAGTTTAGGTCGAAAAATCGATTTTAGAAATACCATTATCATTATGACTTCAAATGTAGGAGCACGTCAATTAAAGGATTTCGGTCAAGGTGTTGGATTTGGAACTGCTGCTAAAACGGCACAAGCAGACACGCATTCGAAAGGAATTATTGAAAATGCCTTGAAAAAAGCATTTGCTCCAGAATTTTTGAACCGTATTGATGATGTAGTTGTTTTCAATGCACTTGAAAAAGAAGATATCGACAAAATTATTGATATTGAAATGGCTAAATTGTATGATCGAGTAAAAGATTTAGGATACGATTTAAGTTTGTCTGAAAAAGCAAAAGATTACATAGCAGAAAAAGGATTTGACAGACAGTTTGGAGCGCGACCGTTAAAAAGAGCCATCCAAAAATATGTTGAAGATGCTTTAGCTGAAGAGATTATAGCCTCTAAGATTCATGAAGGTGATCAAATTTTTATGGATTTAGATGAAACGCTAGATGAACTGACAATAGACATCAAAAAAGCTGAAAAACCACGCTCCTAGCGTGGTTTTTAATTTTATTTTTTTATTTGAAAAAAAGCAGTACTTTAGATTAAATTTTACAAAGAATGAAAGACAAAGTTGTAGTAGGTAGTGAAGAATGGTGCTCCTTTCCTACTCTAGGAATCCCAACAATTAAAGCAAGAGTTGATTCTGGAGCTAAAACTTCAGCATTACATGCAATTAATATTAAAAATTTTCAAAAAGATGGTCAAGAATGGGTGAAATTCGATATTAACCCAATTCAAAATAATGCTAAAACTGTAATTCATTGTGAAGCAGCTTTAGTAGACCAACGTGTGGTAAAGAGTTCAAGCGGCTTTAGAGAGCGTCGTTATGTGATTAGTACACAATTGGAAATTGGAGGAAAACGTTGGGAAGTTGAAGTAACTTTAACCAATCGAGATTCCATGGGTTTCCGTATGCTTTTGGGACGCGAAGCCATGTCTGGAAGAATTTTGGTTGATCCAGAACAAAAATACCTTTTAGGACAGCCGAGTAACGAAAAACTAAAAGAATACTATTATACAGAAAGTTCCGAAAAAAAGGGTTTACGAATTGGCGTTTTAGCTAGTAACCCAGAATTATATAGCAACAAAAGAATCATGGAAGCTGGCGAATTACGCGGTCATGAAATGCATTTCCTAAACCTAAAATACTGTTATATGAAACTGGATGCTGATAATCCAGAGATTCATTACCGTGGTGGAAAAATTTTAAGTGATTTTGACGCTGTAATTCCAAGAATTAGACCGAGTATGACGTATTACGGTTGTGCTTTAACGCGTCAATTTGAAGCCTTGAAAGTTTTCGCTTTGAATAATGCAGCTGCTATAAGTCAGTCTCGTGATAAATTATTTTCCTTGCAATTGCTTTTAAACAGTGGCGTTGATATTCCTACAACTGGATTTGCCAATTCTCCATTAGATACAGACGATTTAATTAAGATGGTTGGTGGTTCGCCTTTAATTGTAAAATTACTGGAAGGAACACAAGGAAAGGGTGTTGTTTTGGCAGAAACTAAAAAAGCGGCTGAATCCGTAATTAATGCATTTAAAAGTCTGAATGCCAATATCTTGGTTCAGGAATTCATCAAAGAAGCAAACGGAAAAGATTTGCGTTTATTTGTTGTAGATGGAAAAGTAGTAGCAGCTATGCAAAGAGAAGCCGCTCCAGGTGAATTCAGAGCGAATATTCACATGGGTGGAACTGCATCAGTTGTGAAAGTAACCGCTGAAGAAAAACGAATTGCCATCAAAGCAGCAAAAGCGATGAATTTAAAAGTGGCTGGTGTTGATATCATTCGTTCTTCAAAAGGACCATTGTTATTGGAAGTAAATTCTTCTCCAGGATTGGAAGGAATTGAGGGTGCAACTCAAAAAGATATTGCTGGTGAAATGATTAAAGCTATTGAGAAACATTACAAATGGAAGTAGTTCTTTAATTAAGAACTACTTTTAAAATACTTATTTTTAAAATGAGCTTATAAATTTTGCAGTTTTACCTTTAAATTAAAATAAATTGACTGAATATCCAAAAGAAATTAAATTTAAATATCCTTGGAGAAAATATCAAAATAGAGTACTTAACGAATTAAAAAGTCATCTATCTGACGGACATCTACATGTAATTGCTCCTCCTGGTTCAGGAAAGACTATCTTGGGTCTCGAAGTTGCGATAAGACTTAATAAACCAACTTTAATTCTAGCGCCTACAATTGCAATAAGAAATCAATGGATTCAGCGTTTTTGTGAACTATTTCTTGAAACCAACTTGACACCTGATTGGATTTCAAGAGACATTCGAAATCCAAAATTTATGACTGTTGTCACATACCAAGGTCTTCATGCAGCTTGTAACAATTGGCGAATTGATGAAGAAGAAATTGAAAGTGAAGAAGAAGACTCAGAAGAAACAAACGGAAACGGAAGAGCAACAAATCCAAATCTTGACAACATTGTAAACGGACTAAAAGCGCAAAATATAAAAACGATTGTGGTTGACGAAGCGCACCATTTAAAGAATGAATGGTGGCAAACATTAACAAAGGTTAAAGAAGAATTAGACCCGATAATTGTTGGATTGACAGCTACTCCTCCTTATGATGTTACAGCTACAGAATGGCAACGTTATATTGATTTAAATGGACCTGTCGATACAGAAATTTCAGTTCCTGAACTGGTAATCGAAGGTGATTTGTGCCCACATCAAGATTATGTATATTTCACCTCACCAACTGAAAATGAAAACCAATCTATTGTTGATTTCAGACAAAAAATTGAAAAACTATTTCAGGAAATTAAAACTGATGAAACTATTATTAATGCGATAGAACAACATCCAATTTGGCAAAACCCAACAAAACAATTGGAATGGATTTATAATAATCTATCTTATTATTCGGCTTGCCTCATATTTTTAAAATCTAACAAAAAAGAAATTCCCGAAACTCATCTTGAAGTTATTGGTGATAAGAATTTGGGAATTCCAAAACTTAATTACGAATGGATCGAAATATTACTAGATTTTTATCTCTATAAAGAAAAGGAACATTTTAAGATATTTGAAGAACATCAAATAACACTTGAAAACCGACTAAGAAGATACGGAGCCATTGAAAGAAAGCAAATCAATTTTTCGCATAATAAAAGAGTTACAGGGTTTTTGACTTCCAGTATAAGTAAACTAAACGGTATTAAAGAAATTGTTGATTTTGAATACAAAAATTTAGGCAATAGTTTACGTTTAGTTATTCTTTCCGACTTTATTCGAAAAGAGTTTTATATCAATGCTCTAGAAAATAATCTTGAACTAAATAAAATTGGTGTTATTCCAATCTTTGAAAAATTAAGACGAGAAAACAAAGAGAACAAAAAGATTGCTGTTTTGACAGGTTCAATGATAATGATTCCTGTAAGTGCTTATCCTGCTTTTGAAGTTAAAGCTGCGAAATACGGCATCACGCAAATCAATTCTTCCCTTGTTCCTTTTGATAACAATTACATTCTAATAAATAAAACCGAGCAAATCAAACATGATATTGTTCATATTGTTACCCAAATATTCCAAAAAGGGGAAATTGAGGTATTAATTGGTACTAAATCATTACTTGGAGAAGGTTGGGACGCTCCTGCAATCAATTCTTTAATCTTGGCAAGTTTTGTAGGTTCGTTTGTACTTTCCAATCAAATGCGTGGTAGGGCTATTAGAACACAAAATGGAAATAGCGAAAAAACAGGAAACATTTGGCATTTGGTATGTGTTGACCCTACTTCACCTTCAGGCGGAGACGATTTTGACTTGCTTAAAAGAAGATTTAGAAGTTTTGTTGGAGTTTCATTCAAAGAAGAACCCGGAATTGAAAACGGAATTGGCAGATTGAATTTACCCGAAAACATTCATCATAAAGGAGAAGCCGAAAAGAAAAACAATGAAATGTTTGTCTACGCTGGTGATAGAGAAAATTTAAAACAGCGATGGAAAGAAGCATTAGCAACGGGTGTAAACCTTGTGGAAGAAATAAAAATTCCATTTCCTGAGGAGAGAGAATACAAAACAGTAAAGTCAATATACCTAAATAATACCATTAAGAACTTAATTACTACGTTAGGGTTTTCAATAATGGGTTATTTAGAAGGAATTTTACAAAATTTTGGAAGGGTTATGAGAAATATAAAAACCTTGCAAGATTTCTATTTTTATTTAACAGTTATTGGAATTGGTGGCGTATTATTTTTTGGAAGAAGAACCTTCAAAACAGCAAGACTTTATTTCAAATACAAAGATATTTCAAAAGATATTCAACAAATTGGTGATGCCTTATTAAATTCATTAATCAAAGCAGAAGTAATTCGTGGTGACAATTCAAAATTAAAAGTAGAAACATCAGTTGATGAATTTGGTGCTGTATATTGTCATTTAGAAGGAGGAACAACGTTTGATAAATCAACTTTTATTAATGCTTTACAAGAAATAATTGGACCAATTGAAAATCCTAGATATGTGATTATTAGAAAAAATAAATTTCTACTCTTAATTCAACAAAAAGATTATCATTCTGTTCCAGAAATAATTGGAAAAAATAAAAAATCAGCGGAATATTTTAAATACCAATGGGATTATCTTGTGGGTGAGTGTGAATTAGTTTTTACTAGAACATTAAATGGAAGAAAACTTCTTTTAAAATCTAGAGTAAAATCATTATCTTCACAATTTAATGATAAAATTGAACACGTAAATAAATGGAGATAAAACAATGAAAAATCAATATAAATTACCTTTAATTTTATTCCTGATTGGAATAATTTTGACCATTGTTGGTTCGCTTTTTAAATTGATGCATTGGCCAGGCGCTACCATCATATTAACTGTTGGGATGTTAACAGAAGTTGCGGCAATTATTACGTTAATTGTTCTATTAATTAAACACAAATGATAATTTGGGTTAAAATACTTATTGTTGTAATTGCTCTTTTGCATTTGTATTTCCTTTGGTTAGAAATGTTTGTTTGGACAACCAAAGCCAAAAAAGTATTTAGAAGTTTACCTGAAGATTTATTCGAAAAAACAAAAGTTTTAGCCGCCAATCAAGGATTATATAACGGATTTTTAGCTGCTGGATTAATTTGGTCTGTGATAATTGCTGATGAAATTTGGAGTAAAAACATCGCTTTTTTCTTTTTAATATGCGTTGCAGTTGCTGGTTGTTATGGCTACTACTCTACTCAATCTAAAAAAATATTTTATGTGCAAGCTTTACCAGCTATCATTGCTTTGTTGAGTTTGTTATTTTAACAAAAAAAGCTCAGACTAAGAATCTGAGCTTTTTTTAAAATATCGTTATGAAAATCTAGAAGTAATAATCAGTTTTAGCCTTTAGTATTTATTTCTTAATTATAACTATAGCTTTATTTACAACGATATTCGGATTCTTTGTAGATTTCAAAATTCCTTTAAAAGTATATTTTCCATCTTCGGAGATTTTAAGCACTTCATTTTTTCCAGTAAAACTCCATTTTGTATTATCTCCAATAGTCGTTTTTATTTCTCCAATCGTTATATTTTTTTCAGTTGGGTCGAATTCAAGAATTGCAAAAGGTTTGTCATTTTTGTAGATTCTTAATCTGAATTGAAAAAATTCTTCTCCTGAATATTCAACGTCCATTTCGGACCAAAAAGAAATTTCTTCATCTTTTTTTAAATTTAAAGTTGTTTCTTTTTCAAAAATATTTTCTTCACTTGTACTAACTCTATTTATTGGTAATCTAGCAATTTCTTCACCTGTAAATGATTCACAAGAAGTGATAAATAAATAAGAAATTAATAAAAATAATATTTTCTTCATATTTTGTTTTTAAATATTACTGCAATTTTCTAATTAATCCTCTAAATCTATTTGAAAACTGTTTAAAAATAAAACTGATTTCTCGATATCATAATGCAAAATTCTGTCTTCCGACACAAAAGAAACTTCCTCTCTGTACGATTTTACAAAACTTTCTAGGAATTCACTCGACTGTAATGGTCTTCTGAATTCTAAGGCTTGAGAAGCGTTTAGTAGTTCAATCGCTAAAATACGTTCTAAGTTTTCAACAATTCGTAACGTTTTCGTTGCAGCATTAGCTCCCATACTTACATGATCTTCTTGTCCGTTGCTCGAAACAATGCTATCAATGCTTGCTGGAGTTGCCAATTGTTTATTCTGACTCACAATACTAGCAGCTGTATATTGCGGAATCATAAAACCTGAATTCAAACCTGGATCATTCACTAAAAATGCCGGTAATTCTCTTAAACCTGAAATTAATTGATAGGTTCTTCTTTCGGAAATATTACCTAATTCTGCCAATGCTATTCCAAGGAAATCCAATGCTAATGCTAAAGGTTGTCCGTGGAAATTTCCTCCAGAAATAATCAAATCTTCACCAACAAATATATTTGGATTATCCGTAACCGAATTAATTTCGGTACGAAAAACTTTTTTTACATAATCAATCGTATCTTTTGAAGCACCATGCACTTGCGGAATACAACGGAACGAATACGGATCTTGTACCTGTTTTTTCTCTTGTGCAATAATCTGACTTCCTTCTAATAAATCACGCATTCTTTCAGCTGTAACCACTTGTCCTTTGTGCGGACGAATCAAATGAATTAAATCCGTAAATGGTTCAATTCTTCCATCAAATCCTTCCAAAGAAATGGCACCAATAACATCTGCTAAATACGATAACTTTTCCGCTTTAATTAAGGAATAAACACCGTAAGCACTCATAAATTGGGTTCCATTTAACATGGCTAAACCTTCTTTGGATTGTAAAACTATTGGTTCCCAACCCATTTTTTGTAATGCTTTTGAAGCCGGTTGACGAAAACCATCCATATAAACTTCTCCTTCACCAAGTAATGGCAACGATAAATGTGCCAAAGGAGCCAAATCACCCGAAGCACCTAATGAACCTAATGTATAAATTACGGGTAAAATGTCGTTGTTGTAAAAATCAATTAAACGCTCCACAGTTACTAATTGCACACCTGAATGTCCGTAACTTAGGGATTGGATTTTTAGTAATAACATGATTTTAACCACTTCAAGCGGCACTTCATCTCCTGTTCCACAAGCGTGTGATTTTACTAAGTTTTCTTGTAATTTAGATAAATTTTCATCCGAAATCTTTACATTGCATAAAGAACCAAAACCAGTATTAATACCATAAATAGGTTTGTCATTGGAAAGCATTTTGGCATCCAAATAGCTTCTGCATTTTACGATATTCACTTTTGCTTCTTCTGATAAAGCCAACTTGTAATCGTTTGAAATTATGGTATTTATCGTTTCAATTGAAAGTAAATCAGAACTTATATAATGTGTATTTTCCATGGTAGTTTTTAAAACTTCAAAATTCCGTAAACAATCGTTAAAATGCAAGTAATATTTGTATTAATATCAAAAAATAGAAATTTGCTAATAATTAGCTCGATTTCAATCTAAAATTTAAAGAATTTTCAATAAATTAGCGACTTCAAATTTTACACACAAATACAATGAAAAATACAGCTTTAACGCACATTCACGAAAGTTTGGGAGCTAAAATGGTTCCGTTTGCAGGTTATAACATGCCTGTTCAATATGAAGGAGTAAATGCAGAACACGAAATCGTTAGAAATGGCGTAGGTGTTTTTGATGTGTCGCACATGGGCGAATTCTTCTTGAAAGGAGAAAATGCTTTGGCATTAATTCAAAAGGTAACTTCAAACGACGCTTCAAAATTAGTGAACGGAAAAGCACAATATTCTTGTTTACCAAATAACGATGGCGGAATTGTTGACGACTTAATCGTTTACAAAATTGAAGACAATCATTATATGTTGGTAGTAAATGCTTCTAACATTGAAAAAGATTGGAATTGGATTGCATCACACAATGATTTAGGTGTGGATATGCAAAATCTATCTGATAGTTATTCTTTATTAGCTATTCAAGGACCAAAAGCCGCTGAAGCTATGCAATCATTGACTGCTATTGATTTAACTAACATGGGGTATTATACGTTCCAAATTGGTGAATTTGCTGGAAAAAATGATGTAATTGTTTCGGCAACAGGATATACTGGTTCGGGAGGATTTGAAATTTACTTCAAAAACGAAGATGCGGAATACATTTGGAACAAAGTTTTTGAAGCTGGAGCAGCTTTTGGAATTAAACCAATTGGATTAGCGGCTCGTGATACTTTACGTTTAGAAATGGGATTCTGTTTGTACGGAAACGACATCAACGATACCACTTCTCCATTAGAAGCAGGTTTAGGTTGGATTACCAAATTCGACAAAGAATTTACCAATTCTGAAAACTTAAAGAAACAAAAAGAAGCTGGCGTTTCTAGAAAATTAGTTGGTTTTGAAATGGTAGATAGAGGAATTCCTCGTCACGATTACGAAATTGCTGATGCGAACGGAAATGTAGTTGGAATTGTAACTTCAGGAACACAATCACCTTCTTTAGGAATTGCTATTGGAATGGGTTATGTACCAACAGCTTTAGCTACAACAGATTCAGAAATTTATATTAGAATTAGAAATAAAGACATTAAAGCAAAAGTGGTTAAAACGCCGTTTTATAAGAAATAATCAAGTTTTGTTACACAGAGATTCGCAGAGTTTTTTGAATTAGATTGTGTTGATTCAGAGATTCACAGAGCGTTTCACTTTTTGGAATTTGGAATTTAATTTTTGGAATTTAAAAACATATAAGTCATATTAGTTTTTCAAGCTGAATTTAGATTGCAAATATTAAGTTCATTTAAGATTTATTAAATTTCTTAAATCTGTGTTCCTTTTTGGAATTTGGAATTTGACTTTTGGAATTTGAATATTTACATTTGCAACCTGAAACTTGAAACTTTAAACAAAAATATTTAGAAATGGGAAGAGCGTTTGAATTTAGAAAAGCCCGTAAAATGAAACGTTGGTCGGCTATGGCTAAAACGTTTACTAGAATAGGAAAAGATATTGTAATGGCCGTTAAAGAAGGCGGACCAAATCCTGAAACCAATTCACGTTTAAGAGCGGTTATTCAGAATGCGAAAGCTGCGAATATGCCAAAAGACAACGTGGAGCGTGCTATTAAAAAAGCATCAGATAAAGATACAGCCAACTTCAAGGAAGTATTATTTGAAGGCTATGCACCACACGGAATTGCCATTTTAATTGAAACCGCTACCGATAACAACAACAGAACCGTTGCGAATATTAGAAGTTATTTCAACAAATGTAACGGTACGATGGGAACTCAAGGTTCGGTGGAATTTATGTTTGATCATACATGTAATTTTAGAATTCCAGCTGAAGGACAAGATGTGGAAGAATTAGAATTAGAAATGATTGATTTTGGTGTAGAAGAAATCTTTGCTGATGAAGACGGTATTTTAATGTACGCTCCTTTTGAAAGCTTTGGTGCAATTCAGAAAGAATTAGAATCTCGTGGTTTAGAAATTTTATCTTCAGGATTTGAAAGAATTCCACAAGTAACCAAAGAACTAACACCAGAGCAAGTTGCTGATGTGGAAAAATTATTAGAAAAAATTGAAGAAGACGATGACGTAATGAACGTATATCATACAATGCAAGAAAGCGTTGAGTAATTCTTTTTCTATCTTACATATGAAATCCTTACAAGAAATTGTGAGGATTTTTTTATATATTAAAAAATAATTAAGTTGTAGGAAAAATTATTTATTTTTGTCATCAACTACTCAATGATAGAAATCAAGCAAATTTAAGATCATAAAACTTGTTATTAGAGTAAGAAATAAAAATATATGTCATGAAAAAAATTTTATTATTCTTATTTTTCAGTACTCAATTATATTCTCAAGACTATTATTTTCAGGGTAAAATTTTACATTGTAAAACAAGTAACTTTGAAGCTAAAAAATTATTTGATGATGGAGTCAAGTTGTTACATCTAAATCACCAACTTAACATGAAATACTTAGCTATTAATGCTGATATTTTTGGAAGAGCAATTCTGCAAGATACTACATTTTGTGATGCCTATTTTTTTGCAGGATATACATTAAATCTATTGGGAAAATATCGCGAATCCTATGCTTTTCACAAAATGGCAGATACATTAGCCCCGAAAGCGGTTTTGTTGTACAAACAAAATTTAGCTGCAGTTTGTTTAAAAATAGATTTAATAAAAGAAGCAAGGGAAAAATACAAGGAAATTGTGACGTCTTTTCCTAGAAGCCCTGAAGGTTATTATGGCATAGCTGTAACTTCACTAATAATTGGAGACTACTCTAATGGAATACAGAACGCTAAGAGAGCTTTAGATAATTACGAATCAACTGAATTTCAGTATGGTCAAACGCTTTACATAAAAGGAATATTGCTTACTTTAGATAAACAATATACTGAAGCACTTTCAACCTTAAAAGAAGTTCCTAGAAGCTTAAAGAAAGATGATAATTTTAATATGTATTTTAGTTTATCCTTATTACAGGTCTCAATCAGTACAAATGATTTAAAAATGAAAAAAGAATCTTTAAAATATTATAACAAGATTAAAGACAAAAACAACATACCTGAAGATATAAAACCTTTATTTAATTATTAAATGTTAAGTAATTAGACGCAAAACCGATAGCGCGGAATTACATTCCGTGCCAACAAAGCAAAAAAAAACAATTAAAAAATTCGTAACTTAGTAAATAATATAACTTTACGATTATGAGAGTTGTTTTTATTCTTATCCTACTCTTACTAATGCAATCGTGTGCTTCCAAAAAGTATACAAAAATTAGGCTGTTACCTGATGGAATCAAATCTGCAACCGAAGAAAAATATGTAGTAGAAAATAATCAGAAAAAGCTTTTGTATAAAAAGGAAATGGTTTTTACTAAAAATGGTCGCATCAAATACTCCAAAACTGTTGATTCGTTAGGCAATCTATTGCGAGAAACCGAAAAGAGATTATGGTTTGTAGTAGAATTGTATCCTGATAAAGAATCGTATTATTGTAAAACACGTTGGAAAACCAAACAACGTGAGCGTATCAGCTGCTACACAAAAAAACAATACAAAGAAAATGAAGCCATTTATTATTATAATACCGATGGAACGATTGATAAAATAGAAGATAATTTCGAAACGTTCAACACACAGTATTTTTATTATACTAATAAAGAACTTTCTAAAATTATTATCAGGGATAAAAATGATATACTCATTGATGAAATTTCAATAAATTGTGTAACAAAAGATGAAAAAGGAACTTGTTTAAAAGAGATTAGAATTTCAATTAAAACAAATAATCAAGAAGAGCTATTATTAACACCAAAATATGATTAATCTTCTCACCCTATAGCGAAGAATGAAATTAAGTGATCGTTCATCATTAATTTCAAACAATAAGTAAAAATATATTTCGTTTTATAAATTTAATTTGAACTGTATCATTTCATACTATTTTGAAATATTTTATAAAAAACAACAATATTTAAATGAAATTAAACCAACTAAAACCATTACATCAAATGAAAAAAATTATCTTTTTCTTAACTACCTTAGGCATTATCGCTTGCTCCTCTACAAAATCAAATGTATCATCAAACTCATCTAATAGTACATATGGTTATAGTCAAAAAAATCCTGTAAAAGTCGGTGGATTTTCTGAAGGTCCAATTAATGAAAGAAATTATTTAAATTCATTAAGTGGTCCAAATGGTGAGCGCATTTGGTTTCAAAGATCAGGAAGTTGTTGTCAATTTAATACTAAAAATAGTCCCTATGGAGCGGGAATGCTAGATATTTATAGAGTTTCATATGAAGGTAAAAAAGACACTGTTACTTTATACTTAAACATGTACGATAAAGAATCTTTAAAAGCTCCAGAAGGTTTTAAGTTCAAATAATCACACCTCTATAGCACGGAATCACATTCCTAATACCGATAGCGCGGAATTGCATTCCGTGCCCACAAAACAAAAAATCCTGAGCAACACTCAGGATTTCTTCTTTAACACCAGACACTACAAAACTTATAAAGGATTAAAAATAAATATAATAGCAATTAAAAATATTGAGTCACTATTTTGGTTAGCTTTATAAAAATATTTTAATCACCATTTTGTATGCACCTGTCTTTTCAAAAAGTATTTTATGTCATCGCCACAATTGTTGGTCTGTTTACAATTTTAATTTTAGCAAAAGCAGTGCTTATTCCTATTGCATTTGCCTTTTTAATAGCGTTTATACTTTTTCCTTTAACCAAGAAACTTGAATTTTGGGGTGCAAATGAAACTTTATCAGCAATTTTATCCATTTTAGGGTTATCATTGATAGTTGGCGCTGCTATTCTTCTTTTCTCGAATCAAATCATCCAACTTTCAGAAAACTTAACCGATTTTAAAGTTAAAATTGTCAATGTTTTTGCCGATGCCACATTATTTTTTAATAAAAACATTGTGCTTTTACCCCAACTGGAAAAAGAAGATTTATTCGATAAGATCAAAAATTGGATAAACGATTCAGCTGGAGCATTAATAAGTCAAACATTTAGTAGCTCGGCTAATTTCATTTTCGGACTATTAACTTCAATCGTATTTACCTTCCTGATACTCATTTACAAAAAAGGTCTGGTAAGCGCATTAGTCAGTTTTTTTCCTCAGGAGCATAGAAAAAATGCTTTTACTATGTTTAAATCGGTGCAACAAGTAGGACAGCAATACCTTTTTGGGATGGTAGTAATTGTGCTAATACTGGGATTTGTTAATAGTATCGGACTTTGGATAATTGGCATTGACAATCCTTTTCTATTTGGTTTTTTGGCTGCTGTCTTAGCTCTTATTCCTTATGCTGGAACCTTTTTGGGCTCTGCAATTCCTGTCTTATATGCTTTTATATCCTATGATAAAATTTGGATGCCAATAACCATAGTCATTTTCTTCTGGCTCGTTCAGCTAATTGAAAGTAATTATCTAACCCCAAAAATCGTTGGAGGAAATCTAAAAATTAACGCTTTCACTTCAATTATAAGTATCATTATTGGAGCTTCGATTTGGGGTATAGCCGGTATGATTTTATTTTTACCATTCGCCGCCATGTTAAAAACAGTTTGCGAACATTATATAGAACTTAAACCTTTTGCTTTGCTTATAGGTGAGGAAAATTACAATACGAAAAAGGTGAATGATAAATTCACTGATAAATTGTTTAAAAAGATAAAAAACTTATTTTCAAAAAAACATAGTTAATGGAATTAACTAATTTTAACCGCTTTCCTATTTAAGATGCTATACGTTCAAATGCAATATAATTTACTAATTCACCTTTGGAATTAAATTTGGGTTTAGCTTCAATTTCACATAAATACGTAGAGCCATCTTTGTTGTAATTCAAGATTACTGCTTTAAAAGGCATTTGGTTTTGAAGTGCTATTTTGATGCTTTTTCTAGTTTCAAGAGAAGTGGCTTCACCCTGGAACATTTTGGGTGTTTTACCAATAATTTCAAAAGGTTGGTAACCGTTCATTTGGGTAATTCCTTCTGAAGCAAAGACAATTTCACTATTGGCATTGGTAATAATGATTTCGCGTTTTTGTTTGTAAACTGCTGTTGCAAAGCATTCTTTTACTTTCCAATGGTGCTGAATAGCATTGAATTTTGAAATCTCTAATTGTCCAATAGAGAAAATATCAAACGATTGAATCGGCAATAAAGTTAAAGGGTGTTTCTGGTAATAAGCTGCAAGCGCCTGATCATAATTTTCTGTCATAACTATTCATTGTTAGAGAAAATGAATAGAACAGTAGCCTTATTTTTTACAAATAAAGCAAACTCGTCCAAGCATTTCTCGTGATACTTAAACTAAAACCAATGCTATGTATCTGACTCATTCCTAAAAGGAACACACAGTTGCACGACAGTCCAAGATTTGCACTTGGTTCCATAGTTGGATTCTACTCCACCATTGGTTTTTAATTGGAACAAATATAGGGTTTTATAATTAATAAGGAAGTTTTTAAAATGAAATAGGAATTTTAAATTTGCAATTACAAATCATTTTTTTGTAAATTGTGATTTAATTAAATCATTATGAAAACTAAAGTAACTTTAGACATAGATCCAAACTTAATCAAGCAAGCTAAATCTTATGCCAAAAAAACAAGTTAAGTTTATCTGTTTTAATTGAAAACTATTTGTCATTATTGACTAAGAAAAGCGAAGTTGTCTCTGAAGTTAGTCCGCTTGTAGAAAGTCTTATAGGGGTAATTTCTTTAAAACAGAGCGATAACAAAAAAGAAGTAGTCGATTTTTTAGTCAAAAAATATTCTTAAAATGGATTAACTTTTAGTCGACACCAACATTGTTCATGATTTACTTTCAAAACGATTAAAAAAACTTAAATATCCATCTTATTATTCTACAATAAACATTTCTTGTGAATATTTTTTATATTAGCACAATAAATACCAACTTTACTATATTGTTAAATTATACCAAAAAACAAAATGAAAAAAATCATCTTTTTGTTATCAACTTTCATCATTGTTGCATGTTCTTCTTCTAAGTCAAATGATACACAAAAGCCAAAAATTACATCAGAAAATTATTATGAGTATTTTGTAAATGCGTTACCGGGAAATAAACTGACTACGGCTTGGGTAAATAAATATGAAGTTGCCCAAATCCTAGAAGAAGAAATGAAAAATGCTGGTTTTGAATGGATTTCGACATTTAGATTAATAAAGATTAGTGATGAAGAATATGTTAATGCAATATGTTTTTCTGAAAAATCTAAAGTTGGTTTTTTATATGAAGGAAGCCATGCTATGCCAGACGAAAAAAGAAGAAGTTTGAAAAGCATGTATAAAGAAAATACAGGAAATGATTATGCCGAAAAAGTTGTTTCATTAGACAGTGAGGCTAAGTTCATTAAAATCAAAGACGTTCCAAGCAATTTCTTTATTTTAAAGGAAGATCCATATTGGTATCAATATACCGAAAAGCCCCAAAATGAAAAAACGTTGGTAGACAAACAAACAATATTAAAAATTTTAAGAAGTGATATTAAAATCGTAATTGCTTCTTTTAAAAAATAAAATTTACTTGATTGACTTTAAAGTTTATTAATTCAAAAGTAAATAAGATTACGAAGAATCGTATTCCGTACCCACAAAAAAAATCCTGAGCAACACTCAGGATTTCTTATTATAACTTTCTTCTTTCTTTTTCTTTCTTAATCAGCGTGAGTTCTCTACTGGTTTGTCCGGCTACTGAAGTGTTTTCTTCAGCTCTTCTAATTAAATACGGCATCACATCGCGAACAGGTCCAAAGGGTAAATATTTCGCTACATTGTAACCATGAGAAGCTAAATTGTAGCTGATATTATCACTCATTCCATACAATTGTCCAAACCAAATGCGGTTGTCGTCTTTCGCGATTCCTTTTTCTTGCATCAATTGCATTAAAGTATAGGAACTTTGCTCATTGTGAGTTCCAGCGAAAATCGCCATTTTATCAATGTTTTCAACCATGTATAAAACTGCAGCATCGTAATTTTCGTCTGTTGCTTGTTTTGAAACGCAAATTGGTGATTTATATCCTTTTTCTTGAGCACGAGCGTTTTCTTTTTCCATGTAAGCGCCACGAACTAATTTCATTCCAATGTAAAATCCTTCAGCTTTGGCTCTTTCGTGTAGTTTTTTCAAATAATCCAAACGATCCCAACGGTACATTTGTAATGTATTGAAAACAATGGCTTTTTCTTGGTTGTATTTTTGCATCATTTGGGCTACCAATTCATCAGCAGCGTCTTGCATCCAACTTTCTTCTCCGTCAATCAATAAGGCAACATCTTTTTCGTGAGCGATTTGACACACTTTTTCAAAACGAGCCACTACTCTATTCCATTCTTGTTGTTCTTCATTGGTCAATGCTTTTCCTTCGCCAATTTTTTGGTACAAAGCAAATCTTCCAAAACCTGTTGGCTTGAAAACCGCAAATGGAATTGCATTTCGTTCTTTGGCAAATTCGATGGTTTTTAATGTCATTTCCAAAGCTGCGTCAAATTGGGCTTCATCTTCTTTACCTTCTACCGAATAATCTAAAACAGATGAAACGCCTTTGGTAAACATTTTATCCACAACTGATAAACAGTCGTTCTCGTTTACACCACCACAAAAATGGTCAAAAACCGTAGAACGAATCAACCCTTCAACTGGTAAATGGGCTTTTAAAGCGAAGTTAGTCACCGCGGTTCCAATACGAACTAATGGCTGACTCTCAATTAATTTAAACAAAAAATAGGCTCTTTCTAATTCTGAATCACTTTTTAAAGCAAAAGCCACTTCAGTATTGTTGAAAATGTTTTCCATTTGAAATTTTATAAAATAGTGGCACAAATATACGGCACAGTTACCACATTTTAAATAAAAAATACCTTATTTTGCACTTCCAATAAAAAATAAAATGCAAACCATTTCAGCCACTAATTACTCGATTTTTTTCAATGAAAAGAGCTATGAATTTCTAGCAGAAGTTTTGGTTCCCAATCGCTATTCTAAGGTTTTTATTTTGGTAGACGAAAATACGGCAACGCATTGTTTACCCACATTTTTAGCCAATTTAGCTACAGAAGTTACCATAGAAATCATCGAATTAGAAGCTGGCGAAAGTCAAAAAAACATCGAAACTTGCTTGCAATTGTGGCATTCTTTAACCGAATTAGGCGGCGATAGAAAAAGTATTTTAATCAATTTAGGTGGCGGCGTAATTTCAGATATTGGCGGATTTGTGGCTTGTACATTCAAACGTGGCATCGATTTTATTAATGTTCCCACTACTTTATTAGCCATGGTTGATGCTTCTATTGGTGGAAAAAACGGCGTGGATTTGGGCAATTTAAAAAACCAAATCGGCATCATTCGCGAACCAAAAGCAGTTTTAGTTTTGCCTGAGTTTTTAGCTACTTTACCTTCCAATGAAATGCGTTCGGGTTTGGCAGAAATGCTGAAACACGGTTTGATTTACGATAAAGAGTATTGGAATCAATTCAAAAACTTAAGTGATTTAAATACAGAAGATTTGAATATTTTAATTCATCAATCCATTCAAATAAAAAACAACATTGTTTCTGAAGATTTAACAGAAAATGGTATTCGAAAATCGCTTAATTTCGGACATACTTTGGGTCACGCTATTGAGAGTTATTTCCTGGAAAGCGATTCAAAAACGCCGTTACTTCATGGTGAAGCAATTGCCATTGGAATGATTTTGGAAAGTTATATTTCGAAAGAAAAAAAGCTATTAACCAATGAAGAATACCACGAAATCAAATACATCATCAAAGATATTTTTGAAACCGTAAATTTCTCGCAAACCGACATCAAAAATTGCATTGATTTACTGATTTTCGACAAAAAAAATGAGTTTGGAAAAGTGCAATTTGCCTTGCTTGACGGCATTGGTGCTATAAAAATCAATCAAGAATGTGATAACGATTTGATTTACAATGCATTTGAAGATTATCAATCATGAAATTAATTTAATATTTTCTTTAAATTTTCTTAGAATTATTTTTTTACTTTTGTACCTAGAATGAAAGAAAATAACAAAACGCAACAACGCAGTAATCAAAGCGAAAGAAGAACTACTAGTGTGACTACAATTGCGCTTCCTTCACCCTATTTAATACATCTATTTGAAAATCTAAAGGCTTTCAACGAAAAGCTACTGATTGTTTTTGCTAATATTAGAGTTTGAAGAATAGTTTTAAAATTTCGTTTCTAATTTTACACCTATTTTTTTAATTAAAAAACTTTAATAATCAAATGAATACTAGATATTACGACCTAATTAATCAAACATTTTATTTTCCTCAAGAAGAGTTTACTTTAAACAAAGACAACCTTCAATTTCACGGTATTGATTTAATGAAATTAGTTGAGGAATATGGAACTCCGTTGAAATTTACTTATTTACCAAAGATTTCTAAAAACATCAACAGAGCAAAAATGTGGTTCAGAAATGCCATGGAAAAGCACGATTATGATGCTAAATATTACTATTGCTACTGTACTAAAAGTTCGCATTTTCAATTTGTTTTAAACGAAGCTTTGAAAAACAACATTCACATTGAAACTTCTTCTGCTTTTGATATTGATATTGTAGAAACTTTAATGGCAGAAGGGAAAATCAACAAAAACACATTTATAGTTTGTAATGGCTTCAAACGCGATCAATATGTTACAAATATTGCGCGCTTAATCAACAACGGACATAAAAACACGATTCCGGTAATTGATAATTTTGAGGAATTAGATTTATTGCAAGAGCAAATTGATGGAAAATTTAAAATCGGAATTCGAATTGCTGCTGAAGAAGAACCAAAATTTGAATTCTATACATCGCGTTTAGGAATTGGATATAAAGATATTGTTCCTTTTTACCGTAAGCAAATTGCTGAAAATAAAAAAGTAGAACTAAAAATGCTTCATTTCTTTATTAATGCAGGTATTCGTGACACTTCCTATTATTGGAATGAATTATTAAAATGTATGAAAGTGTACATTGCTTTGAAAAAAGAATGTCCGTCTTTAGATAGTTTAAATATTGGTGGAGGTTTTCCAATTAAAAATACGTTAGCTTTTGAGTACGATTACCAATATATGGTTGATGAAATCTTAAACCAAATCAAAATTGCTTGTGATGAAGCTGAAGTTCCAGTGCCACACATTTTTACTGAATTTGGTTCGTTTACCGTGGGTGAAGCTGGTGGAGCTTTGTACCAAGTGTTGTACCAAAAGAAACAAAACGATCGTGAAAACTGGAACATGATTGATTCGTCTTTCATTACTACTTTACCTGATACTTGGGCAATTAACAAGCGTTTTGTGATGTTGGCCGTGAATCGTTGGAACGAAACTTACGAACGCGTTTTATTAGGCGGTTTGACTTGTGATGGCGATGATTATTACAACTCCGAACAACACATGAATGCGGTTTATTTACCAAAATACAACAAAGAAAAACCATTATATATCGGATTTTTCAATACAGGCGCTTACCAAGAAACTATTGGTGGATTTGGTGGATTGAGTCACTGTATTTTACCACAACCCAAACACATTTTGATTGACAAAGACAAAAACGGCATTTTTGCAACAGAAGTATTTTCTGAGCAACAAAAAGCCGAAGACGTTTTAGAGATTTTAGGTTACAAAAAGAAACAAGAACAATAAAATTTAAAATAATGAGCAAAGGACCAGTTAGTCAGTTTATCGAGAAACATTATCTTCATTTCAATTCAGCCGCTTTAGTAGATGCTGCAAAAGGATACGAAGAACATTTATTAGACAACGGAAAAATGATGGTAACTTTGGCAGGTGCAATGAGTACAGCTGAATTAGGAAAATCATTAGCCGAGATGATTCGTCAGGATAAAGTACATATTATTTCTTGTACTGGAGCTAATTTAGAGGAAGATATTATGAATTTAGTTGCTCATAATTCTTATAAAAGAGTTCCTAATTACAGAGATTTATCACCACAAGAAGAATGGGATTTATTAGAAAACCATTACAACCGTGTAACTGATACTTGTATTCCAGAAGAAGAAGCTTTCAGACGTTTACAACAACATTTATTCGACATTTGGAACAATGCTGACTCTAAAGGAGAGCGTTATTTTCCGCATGAATTTATGTACCAAATGATCAATTCAGGCGTTTTAGAACAATATTACGAAATTGACCCAAAAGATTCTTGGATGGTTGCTGCTGCTGAAAAAAACTTACCAATTGTAGTTCCAGGTTGGGAAGATTCTACTATGGGTAATATTTTCGCTTCTTATTGTATTAAAGGACAATTTAAACCAACAACTACTAAAAGTGGAATTGAATACATGATGTGGTTGGCAGATTGGTATAGAGACAATTGCGAAGGCAAAGGAATTGGTTTCTTCCAGATTGGTGGTGGAATTGCTGGTGACTTCCCTATTTGTGTGGTTCCGATGTTATACCAAGATATGGAAATGCATGATGTACCATTTTGGGCGTATTTCTGTCAGATTTCAGACTCAACCACTAGTTATGGTTCGTATTCTGGAGCAGTTCCAAATGAAAAAATTACTTGGGGTAAATTAGATATTACAACTCCTAAATTTATTGTAGAATCAGATGCAACTATCGTGGCACCATTGATTTTTGCTTACATTTTAGGTTGGTAAAATAATTAAAAAAAAAATATCAGAAACTGTTTGATATTTTAATTTAGGATATTACATTTGACAAAAATAGAGATTAAACCCAAACCAATGAAAAGAGTAATTGTTGATTACGCTAAATTAACAAATGAAATCTTAACCTTACTAGTTGAGAAATTTCCAGACGGCTATGACGATTCGAATATCATTCGATTCAAAAACGCTAAAAATGAAACAATTGAAGCTGTAGAAGTACGAACTGAAGATACTATCTTCTTAGTAAAAGTAAGTACCAAACTAGCTGACAGAATTGAAAATTATGATGAAGATGATATCATAGAAACTCCAGATGATGATTCACTAGAAGCGTTAGGCGACTTGGAAATTGCTGACGAAAGCGACGAAGATTAAAAAATAAAAAAGAGATGAACACAAATTCATCTCTTTTTTTATACAATAACATAAAAAAATCCCGATTGCTCGGGATTTTATTTTTTATAATTCTTTGAAAATCGTATGCATCAAACGTTTTTTGTCGTTGATACTCTCTTCTAAGGAAATCATTGTTTCTGTTCTGTAAACACCTTCAATATCATCGATCATGAAGATTACTTCTTTAGCGTGTTTGGTATCTTTTGCTCTAATTTTACAGAAAATATTGAATTTTCCAGTAGTTACGTGAGCAACCGTTACAAACGGAATCTGATTGATACGCTCTAAAACAAATTTAGTTTGCGAAGTGTTGTGAAGAAAAACTCCAACATAAGCAATAAAAGAATAGCCTAATTTTTCATAATCAAGAGTTAATGAAGAACCTTGAATAATTCCTGCATCTTCCATCTTTTTAACACGAACGTGAACTGTACCCGCTGAAATCAATAATTTCTTAGCAATATCCGTGAAAGGAATTCTTGTATTATCAATCAACATGTCTAAAATTTGATGATCTACTTCATCTAATCGAAACTTACTCATAAAGTGCTTGTATAATTAATTTTAAATTTAACGCAAAAGTATTAAAGAAATTGCAATCCGTTATCAAATTTTAACAATTTATTTAAATAAAAATTAGCTTTGTGGTTAATTTTTGGAAAATTTCCTGATTCTGAACTAAAAACCATTTGTTGCGCATCATACTCCAAATGTCCTTTAACAGTATCTAAATCTTCAACTTGAATAATTTTAGCCTCAAACTTAATTTGATTGTTTTCAAGTTTTTCATCGAATTGGGCTGCAAAGGTAATTATTTTTTCTTCATCATTGCTAATAATTTTGACATTTCTGTAAATAAAATCGAAAAAACACTTCGAATTTTGCGGAATATTCAAGTATACTTCTAATTCATTACCAACTTCACTATTACTCTTCTCTGAAAATGAACTCAATAACGCAACAAATACCATTTTACGAACTTCTTCTCTTTGGTAATCATTTGAGTAATGTCCAGCTTCAAATAAAATCGTTGGAATACCAATGCTCGTAGCATAATCACCAATACAATTGATATTAAACGAATCATCAAAACGTCCCACATGATTGGGTATGTGTTTTTGGAGCTCTAGATTCATTGTGTTAATGATTTTTACAGCTTTTAAGCGCGTTTCATTGAAATCCCTATATTCATTATAAGCTGGAGCTAAAAAAGACATGGTAGCAGGCAATTGAAAGCCTTCCGTACCAAAAATAGTACGTTGATCGTGCAGATTATAAGCTAAATCCGGTTGAAATTCCAACAATAAACTTCTAAGTAACTTACTTTCTGGCTGCGTAATAGCGAATGCATCTCGATTTAAGTCAATTTCATTCGCATTTACCCTAGTGTAAGCAGCAGCGCCATCTGGATTTAATATTGGAATACATTTAATAGTATATTGGGACAAGATTGTTTCTGCCAATGGTTCTTTAGAAACCAAAAAGTTTAAAAAGTCAAAAAAACCTTTGGTTGTCGTCGCTTCGTTTCCATGCATTTGTGACCACATCAAAACTTTTGTTTTTCCTGTTCCAATAGTAATAGAGTAGATAGAATTATCTAAAACAGATTTTCCTTCATCATGAATTAAGCATTCATTTTGAAATTTTTCAAATAAAGGTTTAATGGATTCATTGGTAATATAACGACCTTTTAATTCGTCTACTAAAAACTGAGTTGCCAATTGCTTCATTGGTACAAAATTATTTTTTACAAATGTAAACAACTTATTTTTTACAATTGTAAACATGGAAAAACATTCATTAATTTACATTTGTAATCTAGTATTTTACTGGATCAACACCAACTCCTCTTAATCCTTACTATAACAATATACATTTGTAAAATTAAGAATCATGTTATTTTAAATCAGTTAGTTATATATATCTGTATAAACTAAAACTTTATATTTAAATTACTAATTACAATTGTAAATTTGGTTTATTCCATATTAATGTTTACATTTGTAACTTGTTACAGACTAATCTACAATTTACAATGGTAAACACAGACGATTTCATTAAACGACTAGAAAAAATACTCGAATATTACAGTTTATCGGCTTCTACTTTTGCAGATCAGATAGGCGTGCAACGTTCCAGTTTGTCTCACCTACTCTCTGGTAGAAACAAACCCAGTTTAGATTTTGTAATGAAAGTGGTTGAAGTTTTTCCTGAAGTAGATTTGTATTGGTTACTCAACGAAAAAGGAAATTTCCCAAAACAAAACGATTGGGAACAAAAGCAAGCACCTACTCCAATTCCTGAAAAACAAACCGAAAATAAAAAAGAGGAAAGTTTAGATTTATTTTCAACAGCAAAAGCAAACGAGGAAAAAAGTAGTTCAAACGCAATTGATAATATAGTGTCGACGATTTCATCCCCTAATCAGCAAGCTGAAATTGAGCGCATTGTTATTTTCTTCAAAAATGGCAGTTTTAAAAACTATGAACAATAAAAAAAGCGTCGCTTAGCAACGCTTTTCTTGAATAAGTAAAAAACAACTAACACAATTATTAAGGGATAAACGAACTTTATTCTAATGATTATGCAATTGAGACAGCATTTCCTAATATCTTGTTAGGTCTGTGTATTAACTAGGTTCATAGCAATTTTTCCCACGTTATTTCTTGAATTTAAAACAGAAGTAAAATTTATATTTACTAAACAACTGTCTCTTGCAAATGAATAAGAAAAACTTTCTTTCTTTATCATTTACGACAAAAAATAAACTTTGGTTTTTAAAAACTAAAAATCACTAAAACTTTTTTCTGGAAATTTACCCACTACTCCAACATACTTGGATTTCAATACTTTAAAATCGGTTTCAATATCGCCTGTTGGTTGAAATAATGGCATTAATTGTACTTCCTTTTTTCCATAATCAAAAGCAACAGGTAAAATAGGAACATTGGCTTTCAATGCGATGTAGTAAAATCCAGTTTTCCATTCGGTTACTTTTTTGCGGGTTCCTTCTGGAGCAATGGCTAAGCGGAATTCATCTTTCTTTTCGAAAATGGAAGCAATAGCATCTACTTTGTTCTCGTTTTTTTGACGGTTTAGTGGGGTTCCGCCCATCCATTGGAAGTAATAATTTAAAGGAAAAACAAACAATTCTTTTTTTCCAACAAAGTTCATTTCTAATTGTACAATTCCTCTGGTAAAAACACCAAGGAAAAAGTCATACCAACTCGTATGCGGTACTACAATCATTACACATTTTTTTACGTTGGCATCAATAGAACCAACGATTTTCCATCCTAATACTTTGAAAAAAATGAATTTGTAGAGTAATTGCTTCATCAAAATTTTATTTGAAGCAAAAATAAAATTATATTTACGATTACAAAGAAAAAAACTATGGTGAAGCGCATTTTAAGCTATTTACTTCCAATTAAAATTTACCAAAGAAAATCTTCAATTAGCAAAAAACTTGAAGTTACCTGGAATAAAGGACAATTGGTTTTAGATTCTGAAAACACGAATTATTCCTACGGAAGTTTGGAGCGAATTCTTCGTAAAGGCTTACTTTACATAGGTTTTGACCGAATTAAAAAATTTGAAAATGTTCTTGTTTTAGGAGTTGCTGGCGGAAGTGTAATTAAAACCTTAACTCAGGAAGTGAAATTTAAAGGCAAAATTACGGGTGTAGAAATTGATGAAACTGCAGTTGAAATTGCTAAAAAATTTTTCGAATTGGATCAAATTCCAAACCTAAATTTAGTGGTTGATGATGCGTTTGAATTTGTTCTAAAAACCAAGGAAAAATATGATTTAATCATCATTGATGTCTTTCAAGATACCAAAATGCCTAACTTTTTATTTGAAGATTTTTTTATTAATAGAGTTAATTTTTTACTTCAAGTAAATGGATTTATCTTGTTTAATACTATGGTTTTAAGTTTTACTGATAAAAAGAGAAATGCTACTTATAAAACGAAATTCAACGATAATTATTCCGTTCGCTTGTATCCAAAAGTGGAAACTCACAATGAGTTGTTTACGATTAAAAAATTAGCTTGATTATTTTGAGAAATAATAAAACATAAAAATAACAACTAAAATTTTAAAATAGTAAAATAAAAATAAATAATATTTATCGTAATACTCATATTTTATTGGATTCAATGAATCAAAATCAATTGAAAAATACGCAGTCAACAAATCAACTCCATAGTATGTAAATAGAATTTGAATAATTTGAGTAAAAAAGAAAAATCCTCCTAAAATTATTAGTGTATTATGATTAATTAATCTATTCATGAAATACAAAATGCCAATATAAATGAAAAGCAACGTTGATAAAAAATTAACAGCTTCTTTTCCAAACACTATAATCAAAGGCTCTACTTCATAAAACAACAATCCTATTTCAAAGAAACCATCAAGTAAATAGGCTAAAGAACTTGCAGTGTAATAAAGCAAAAAACCTATTCCAAAATGTAATATTACTTTTTTCTTTTCCATTATACCAATTTCCTAGCTTTTTCTAAATCTTCTAAAGTATCTATTCCAATACTTCCGTGTGTTGTTTCAACCATTTTAATTCTTTTGCCGTATTCCAAATAGCGGAGTTGTTCTAATTTTTCAGAAGCTTCTAAAGAAAGCATTGGTAAACGATAAAAATCGAGCAAAGCGGCTTTTCTGAAAGCATAAATTCCAATGTGTTTCATATAACGAACGCCTGCATGTTCATCTCTAGGAAAAGGAATCACAGAACGCGAAAAATAAAGCGCAAAACCTTGTTGGTCCGTAATAACTTTTACGTTATTTGGATTGTTAATTTCTTCTTTATCCGTTATTTGAAACATTAAAGAAGCTAAATCTACTTGTTTATTGGTATCGTTTTTAAAAATAGCAATTAGTTCTTCCAAAGGTTTCTTATTGATGAACGGTTCATCGCCTTGAACGTTTACTACTACATCCACTTCCATATTTTCAACGGCTTCAGCAATGCGGTCGCTCCCACTTTCGTGTTCTTTTATGGACTTAATTGCTTTTCCTCCATTTTTTTGGATTTCGTCAAAAATGAGTTGGGAATCCGTTACCACAAATACGTCATCAAATAATTGTGTGGCAACAGCTGCTTCATACGTTCTTAAAATAACGGTTTTTCCACCCAAATCTTGCATTAATTTGGCAGGAAAACGCGTTGAGGCATAACGCGCAGGAATTACAGCGATAATTTTCATATTTATATTTTTTTTTGCCACGAAGCCACGAAGGCGCTAAGTTTTTAATTTTTGTATACTAATTCAGTACTTTTTACTTTTTTTAATTCAACAGCATCATTTAATGAAAAATTGGAATACGTTTCGTTTAAATCAAACTCATAAACTTCAATTTTATTATTGGAATAGTTTAAAATATGCTTCATACAATCATCAAAAGTTATATAAATTTCTTTATCAAACTTTTCTATAAAACCAACGTCTTTGTTATCTATAATTACAAAATAATTGTCAGATTTGTCAATTTTATAATATAGTTCTTGAAAATCACCATATTTATCTTCAATTGCCATCAAATTTAATCCATACAAAATAAATAAAAAAGCAACTGAAACTAGCACAGCAACACCAATTATTATTTTAGTTACAATTTTCATTTAATATAATGTTTGTTACAAATGTATTAATTTTCACAAAATCTTCTTCTTCCTTAATAACGACTAAAGAAATTTCCTTAAATGAAGTATAAGACAATAAATATCTAATCTTCCCACTTCTTTGAATTTTCTTAAAATGTAAATTTTTACTATCTATGTTTTTTGCTAGAATTTCTGAATTTATTAATGAATCTCCTCTATAGTTGTTTTTGATAATTCTTTTTTCTTCAAAATCTATTATAATTTCTGAATAGTAAATAAATGAAACAACTCTAAAAACAAAATATGTTAAAAGAATTAATAACGAAATCAGTATTGATAAAACTATATTGACAAAGAAAAACAAGATAAATGCTGGTAAAACATATAAAATCAATTCTTTCCAACTAAAATCTTGCTTTGTATTAATTCGCAGTTGTGTTTTATCAAGAAAAATTTTAAGATTCTCCTTTATTTTTAAACTCATAAAATTATGCATCATAGTTTGTTTAACAAAAAAACATTTTTCTGTAAACTTCTTATTTAAAAAACTCCTCTTTAAATCCGATTAAATAGACTTTTTCTTGTGCTCGGGTCAATGCGGTGTACAACCAACGAATGTAATCCACATCGATTCCATTTGGTAAATAAGGTTGTTCTATGAAAACGGTTTTCCATTGACCACCTTGCGATTTGTGACATGTGATGGCATACGAAAACTTCACTTGTAACGCGTTGAAATGTGGATTTTCTTTTACTTTTTGCAATTTTCTGTATTTGGAAGTTTCTTCTTCGTAATCTAGTAACACTTCTTGGTACAATTTATTACTTTCTTCATACGTTAATGAAGGTGATTCGCTTGTAATAGTGTCCAATAATAAAATGGTGTCAAAAGGTTTTTGATTGGGATAATCGACCATTCGCACTTTTACGGTTGCAAATTTGAACCCATACAATTCCTGAATTTTTCTTATTTCCAAAACTTCAATGATATCGCCATTAGCAATAAATCCTGCTTCTGAATCAGCTGTGTCTTTTAACCAGAAATAATTGTTTTTTACCACCATTAGGTAATCGCCTGTTGACAATTCGCTTTCTTTGGATAAAATGGAAGTTCGTATTTGTTGGTTGTATTGATTCGCTCTTTTATTGGAACGCACAATAAAAACAGTTTCTTCTAAACCATTGGTATCATAAGCGCTGTGAATGGCATCCTGAATTTCGTAGCCGTCTTGTAAACGAACGATATCTTTAAATCCTTTGATATTAAATTGGAATGTATCCAAAAAATGAGAATTTAGTAATTCACGTAATTCAGTAGCATTATGGAGAATTCCTGAACCTTCGGCTTGACGCATTACTTCATCTAATTCGATATGATGCACCGTTTTATTGTAATGTAATGACAGAGCATCAATATCCAAAGCCGGACTTACCGACATATTTACGGGTGGTAACTGAGCGGTATCTCCTATTAATAACAGTTTGCAATTGGTTCCAGCTTCTACATAAAAAAACAAATCATCTAACAAAGAACCATTGGCATACAATTTTGTGTCTTGCGAATGATCTGAAATCATAGAAGATTCATCTACTATAAATAAGGTGTTTTTAAATTTATTAGGTTGCAAAGTAAAACTCACACCACCTGATTGATTTTTTTTTGGAAAATAGATTCGTTTGTGAATAGTAAAAGCAGGTTTTCCTGAATAATTACCAATTACTTTTGCTGCTCTTCCAGTGGGTGCAAGCAATATATATTTCGTTTCTACGTTTTTTAATTGAGCTACTAATGTGGCTACAATCGTAGTTTTACCCGTTCCGGCATATCCTTTTAAAACAAAAACATCTTGATTGGTTGCATTTATGACATAATCTGCAATTTTTTGGAAGAAAATATCTTGTTTTAAAGTGGATTCAAAAGGAAAATTTTGACGTAACGTTTTGTAAAACAGAGTAGAATTCATCTTGACTTTATTTGGCTGAGATATTTTTTCAAAGATACAGATGATTTTTATAAGATTTTCTTTTGAGTAGAAAAAAAAATTGTAGATTTGCGTACCTATAAACTAAAAAGTATAATATAATGTTAGTATTATTAATCTATGTTGTAATCACTTGCCTTGTAGCGGTAGGTTTAGTAAAAGTAATTGATAAATTTTTACCTGCAGGCTCTAGAACAGTCGTATCTATTGTATTATGGATCATTTGTATTGGACTATCTTATTTAATTTATGCTTCTGTGATGAAGCCAATTGAATTTACAAAAGTTAAAGAAGAACGTTATGAAGCTGCTGTTAGAAAATTGTTAGATATCAAAAAAGCGCAACAAGGATATAAAACTGTAAATGGTAAGTATGCAGATTCTTTTGACGAATTGGTTCGTTTTATTGAGTCTGAAAAATTTGCTATCATTTCAAGAAAAGATACCGCTGTAATTGATGCAGACAAAAATAGAGCTTTTGGAATCACAACTGATGCTTCTGGTCAAGGAGGTTTCTTTAAAGACATCGTTGTTATTGATACTTTAGGATATGTTTCTGTTAGAGACTCATTATTCAAAAATACAGAGCGTTATAAGAGATTGAACGTGGTTAAAATTGGTGACGTTGAAGTCCCTGTAACCATGAAAACTGGACATGTTTATAGAAATGAGACTAAAATATATGTATTTGAGGCTGTAATTGATAAAAATGCTTTATTAGCAGATTTAGATCAAGAATTAGTTGCTAACGAAAATAAAGTGAAGTCAATTGATGAAATCAATGGCGATAAAATCACTTTAGGTTCTTTAGAAGAAGCAGCATTAACAGGAAACTGGCCTAAAAAATATGGTAATAACGACTAACGATATTACACAAAAAACGTACAGAAAATTGTCCATTCAGGTTTCCTTGAGTGGACTTTCTTTTTGTGTGTTTGATTTAATAACACATAAAATCATTGCTTTTAATGAAGTGGTGTTTTCTGATAATCAAGTGATTGAAGAACAACTTTGGAAAGCTTTTGTTACGTTCCCAATTTTAACCAATACGTATGACGAAATTGTGGTCATACATAATAATCATTTAAACACCTTTGTTCCTACTTCGCTTTTTAATGAAAATTATTTGGGAAGCTACTTGCAATATAATGTAAAGGTTTTTGAAAGTGATTTGTTTGCATACGATAAGTTAAGTACTTATGAGGTTAATAATGTTTACGTGCCTTATGTTAACATTAATAATTTTCTATTAGACCAATTTCAAAGTTTTGAATACTGCAACAGCAATACTATTTTGGTTAAGAAATTATTGGATTTTTCATCAAAACAAGCTGAAAAAGAAGTTTTTGTTCACTTACAAGAGAATCATTTTGAGATTGTCATTTTAAAAAATCAGGAATTGGTTTTGTTTAATTCTTTTGAGTATCAAACCATTGAAGATTTTATTTATTATATTCTATTTACTTTTGAACAGCTGCAATTAAATCCAGAAATTGTACCTTTACATTTATTAGGAATTTGTAATAAAGAAGATGAATTCTTTAAAATTGCCTATAAATACATTAAAAATTGTGATTTATTAGACGTTACCCAACAAGTAGCAACTTTAGATCAAACGCGCACTACCGTTCGAAAACACTTTATTTTATTCCATTCATGAGAATTATTTCTGGCAAATACAAAGGGCGCCGTTTAGTTGCACCAAAAAAATTACCTGTTCGTCCTACAACCGATATGGCCAAAGAAGCTTTGTTCAATATTCTAAACAACTACTTCAATTTTAGTGAATTACGAATTCTTGAGCTTTTTGCCGGAACTGGAAATATTAGTTACGAATTTGCTTCAAGAGGTTCCAAACCTATTACTTGTGTAGATGCTGATTTTGGTTGTGTAGCGTTCATAAAAAAAACAGCCACTGAATTTGATTTTGATATTACCGCTCTAAAAAGTGACGTTTTTTCTTATTTGGAAAGATGTAACACGAGCTTTGATATTGTTTTTGCTGATCCACCGTATCATATTACCCAACAAGATTTTGAGAAAATTGTGAGTTTAGTATTCGAAAGAGAAATTTTGGAAGAAGATGGCATGTTAATCATAGAACATTCCAAAGACACCAAATTGGAACATATGATGCATTTTTCATTTGCCAAAACCTATGGCGGAACTACTTTTTCTTTTTTCGAAATTGAATCTGAAGAAGAAGAAGATTTTGAAGAAGAAGACGAAGAAAATCTATAATTTTTTAAAAAAAGCAGACCTATAAGCCGGATTCTGTTTCCAATAAATTGGAACCTTATCATTTATCTAGTCCCGATATTACTATCGGGATCAAGCTGCCTACCCTTCAACATCGGGCGAGTAACCCTTATTTCGATTGCTCGAAAACTGCTGATATACTTGGCATTTCACCGCATAGAGTTTACCTGGTTTCACTACAGCATTACCTGTACATACTTTCTGTTGCACTTGTCCTTCCCGATAGCTATCGGGAGATGGGTGTTACCCACTATGCTACTCTTTGGTGTCCGGACTTTCCTCTCCTATTTTCATAGCAGCGATAAGGCGGTCTGCGGTGCAAATTTACAATAAAATAAAATAGCACAGATAGACTATTTAATGCTACTTTAACATAAGTTTTTAGAATAATTGGTTTAAAAATTGTAACTTTAAGATTATCAAACCATTAATTCAATATACCATGTCTAGAATATATCATTATGAAACTGTTTTAAAAGCATTGGCTATATTAAAAGAAAAAGGATTTACATACGATTTCAATCTTCATGATAAAGATATTGTAAGACATCCTGAAAATTACAAAATAATCCATATTTACCGTTATGAAGGCGATTCTAGTCCAGATGAGGAAGCTACGGTTTATGCTGTACAATCTAAATCAGGTAAAAAAGGTGTTTTTGTAACTGGTTTTGCAGCAAGTTCAACAGATGAAGCGACCAATGCACTAACAAATATTGTAATTAGGGACAATTGTTAAGTTTATTTACTAAAATTTGTGGATAACTTTTCCCATTTTTTACCAAATAAAAATACGTTCTTAAAAAACAAAAAATTATATTTGTAAGGCAAAAATCAATTGATGGAACAGTTTATCGTATCAGCCCGTAAATACCGTCCGCAAACGTTTAAAGATGTTGTGGGACAAAGTGCTATTACCAATACTTTATTGAATGCTATTGAGAATAATCACTTAGCACAGGCATTACTTTTTACTGGTCCTAGAGGTGTTGGAAAAACCACTTGCGCTAGAATTTTGGCACGAAAAATCAACCAAGAAGGTTATGACGACCCAAATGAAGATTTTTCATTCAATGTTTTTGAACTTGATGCTGCTTCTAATAATAGTGTTGATGATATTCGTAACATTATTGACCAAGTTAGGATACCACCACAAACTGGAAAATATAAGGTGTATATTGTGGATGAGGTGCACATGTTGTCTCAAGCGGCTTTTAATGCTTTTTTGAAAACATTAGAAGAACCACCTAAACACGCTATTTTTATCCTTGCAACTACCGAAAAACATAAAATTATTCCAACGATTTTATCACGTTGTCAGATATTTGATTTCAAACGTATTACGATTAAGGACGCGAAGGAACATTTGGCAGAAATTGCGAAAGAACAAGGGATTACTTATGAAGACGATGCGTTACACATTATTGCTCAAAAAGCGGATGGCGCTATGCGTGATGCACTTTCTATTTTTGATCGTGTAGTTTCCTATTGTGGTAATAATTTAACGAGACAAGCCGTTACAGAAAATTTAAATGTTTTAGATTTTGAATATTACATCAAAATCACTGATTTAATTATTGAAAATAATATTCCTGAATTACTAGTAGCTTATAATGATATTCTAGCAAAAGGTTTTGATGGACATCATTTTATTGCTGGTTTGGCTTCGCATTTTAGAGATTTATTGGTATGTAAAAATCCAGCGACTTTAACTTTATTGGAAGCTGGAGAACAAGCACAACAATTGTATTATACACAATCGCAAAAGACGTCTCAGCAATTTTTGTTAGAAGCTATTGAATTGGCAAATGCTTGTGATTTCAAATATAAAAACAGTCAAAATCAACGCTTGTTAGTTGAACTTTGCTTGATGCAATTAGCCTCCATTCTTTTTGATGGAGAAAAAAAAAAGCTAAGTCATTCGTAATTCCAGCTACTCATTTTAAAACACAAAGTTATTCTATTGTTGAAGCAACAAAAGAAAAAGCTACTGTATCTCCAACGCAAGTAGAAAACACAAACGAAGTTACAACTACAACTACAATTGAAAAAACTTCAGTTGAAACCGCAATTGTAACAACTCAAAACGAAATTGCACAAGTTGTTACAAAAACTTCTGAGAAATTTACGTCCAGTCAAATTACTAACCCATCGACTGGAACAAAAATTTCAGCACTTTCTTTATCTAGTATTAAGATAAAAAAAGAATTGGAAGCACAACACGCCATTCAAGTAAAACCTGGTGATTCATTACCAACTGAGCCTTTTAATGAAACGGATATGCTGTTGCTTTGGAATAAATTTGCGCAGCGCTTAATGGATCAAGGAAAACGTTTAATGGCAACTTACATGCAAATGAACGATCCTGTTTTAAAAGGAACAACTATTGTTTTAGAGTTGCCAAACCAAAGTACGAAAGAAGAATTTCAAACGGGTTCCAATGAATTATTAGGCTATTTGAGAGGAAAACTACACAATCATGATATCGTAATTGAGATTCACGTAAATGAAGCAACGGAAACAAAATACGCATTCACACCACAAGAAAAATATGAGCGTTTGAAACAAATTAATCCAAATTTAGATTTGTTGAGAAAGACGTTTGATTTGGATGTTTAATTAAATCTTCCCATAATACATAGCTTTCACAATGCCATCTGACAATCCAATTTTTGGAACAAAGATTTGTCGGGCACCACTCCATTTCATGGCATTCAAATAAATTCTTGTAGCAGGAATAATTACATCGGCACGATCGGGATTTAATCCTAACTCGGCAATTCTTTGCTCGTATGTCATGTTACTCAACTTTTGGTATTGGGCATTCAAATACATATACGACAACGGCTTTTCTTGATTTTTCTCAGATAATTTGAACAGTTTATTAATATTTCCACCTGAACCAATTAGAGAAATTTCTTCATAAGGAGCCACTACATTTTTAATCCATTTTTCAATTTCAACCCAAACAATCTCGGAAACCATGTTGTTTAACAAGCGAACGGTTCCATTCTTGAAAGATTTGGATGCAACTATTTTTCCATCATGAAATAAGGAGAATTCGGTACTTCCACCACCAACATCTACGTACAAATACGTTTTATTGGCATTGATGAATTGTTTTAAATCGGATGCCGCAATAATGGCAGCTTCTTTTTTACCATCAATGATTTCGATTTTAATGTCTGTCTTCTTTTTTATTAGAGCTACAATTTCAGCATTGTTGTAAGCTTCACGCATGGCTGATGTTGCACAAGCTTTGTATTGTTGTACTTTATGCACTTTCATTAACAAACTAAACGCTTTCATAGCGTCTACCATTCGTTCGATGTTTTCATCAGAGATTTCTCCAACTGTAAAAGCATCTTGGCCTAAACGAATTGGTACTCGAACTAACGAACTTTTGTTGAATTGGGTTGGTTGTCCTTTTTGCTCTACAATATTGGTTACCAATAATCGCATAGCATTGGAACCTATATCAATAGCGGCATATTTCTTTAATGTGATCATTTTGGTGCTATTATGAAGAAGTAAAAAATTAAATTTTTTCTGTAACTACTTCTAACTTATTTCGGTAATAATTATATAATTCTAATTGTGCTCTAAATGGTTTTTCTTCACCATTTTTTCTGTATTTATTTCTCAAATCTTCTGAGTGGTATCTTGCTTTTACATTAGCTTTCCAGCCAATATCAAAAACTTCAATTAATTCTTCTTTAATTCTTTGGTCATAAATTGGGCAAGTTACTTCTACTCTAGCGTCTAAATTTCTTGTCATAAAATCAGCTGATGATATATAAACTTCAGGATTGTTATCATTACAAAAAACGTAAATTCTAGAATGCTCCAAGTAATTATCTACTATACTAATGGCTTCGATATTCTCGCTCATTCCTTTTACACCTGGAATTAAACAACAAATTCCTCTGATTACCAATTGAATTTTTACTCCTGCATTACTTGCATCATATAATTTGTCGATCATTTTATAATCGGTCAAACTATTCATCTTCAATTTAATGCATGCTTCTTTTCCTGAAAGTGCATTCATTATTTCACGATCAATTAGCTTGTAAAATTTGGTTCGTGTGTAATGAGGCGAAACAAATAAATGTTTGTATCGATGTACTTTATAGTTGACTTCAAAAAACTCAAATACTTTAATACAATCTTTTAAAATGAATTGATTTGCTGTAAATAAAGTCACATCAGTGTAAATTTTAGCCGAATTTTCATTGAAATTTCCTGTAGAGATAAATCCGTAACGCTTCACTTTACCTGCTTCTAAGCGTTCAATAACACAAACTTTACTATGAACTTTTAATCCTTTTACTCCAAAAATCAGCTCAATTCCTTCGGTTTGCATTTGTTCGGCATATGAAATGTTACTAGCTTCATCGAATCGTGCTTGTAATTCGATTTGAACTGTAACTTTTTTTCCATTTTTTGCTGCATTGATTAACGAACTAACAATTTGTGAATTTTTTGCCAATCGATACAACGTAATTTTAATAGTAACCACTTTTGGATCTAATGCTGCTTCACGTAAAAACTTAATGATGTAAGAAAACGATTGATATGGTGCATGCAATAAATGATCTTGCTGTTTTATTTTTTCTAAAATACTTCCTTCCAATGACAAACCTGGAATGGGTAATGGTGCATTTTGTTTGTATAATAAATCGTATCTACCCAAATTTGGAAAATTCATGTAATCTCTTCGGTTATGATACCTTCCGCCCGGAATGATACTATCAGAACTATCAATTTTCATTCGTTCCAAAAAGAAAGCCAACGTATCATTTTCAATGGCTTGATCATAAACAAAACGAACGGTTTCTCCTATTCTACGTTCTTTAACACTATCCGAAATTTTTTCAATTAAACTTTTTGATAAATCGCTATCAAATTCCAATTCGGCATCACGAGTAATTTTAATCATGTGAGCAGAAATAGATTGGTAATCAAAAATATTGAACAAATAATTTAGATTATAACGAATTACGTCATCTAATAATATGATGTGTTGTTTTTCAGAATTTGAAGGCAATACAACAAAACGGTTAATCGTGTTTGGAATTTCAACTACTGCATAACGAATTTCATCTTTTTCATCTTCATCGGATGAATTCATTACTAATTTTACTGCCAAATATCCAGAAGTATCTTTTAAAAGCGGGAATTCTGTTAAATCATTCAACATAATAGTTACCACGGCCGGACTCACCTTTTGAATAAAAAATTCGCGAATAAAATTTTCTTGTTCGCGAGAAATTTCTTTTTCATTAATGATGAAAATATTTTCTTCTTCTAGTTTTTGTTCAATTTCACTCAGAATTCTTAAACTTTCAGATTGCTGTTGGATAACAATTTCAGTGATTTCTTTCAATAGTTTATCTGGAGAGATTCCTCCCAAAATTTTTTCAGCGTCTGCATTTTCAAATTTAAGTCTTCGAATTGCGGCATAACGCACTCTAAAGAATTCGTCCAAATTATTGGAAAAAATCCCTAAAAAACGTAATCTATCTAATAATGGTACTGATGAATCTGCTGCTTCCTGTAAAACTCTGGCGTTGAATGTAAGCCAACTCTTTTCTCTATCAATGTATTTGTTCATGTTTGAAATCTCTTGGGAAAACCGTTTTCAATGTGCTTCCTTTTTTCAAATCATTCCAGTTTTCAATATCAAATTGTAGTGACACAACCCCTGATGTTGGAACGTTTTCAATAAAAAGATTTCCAAATTTATTAACAAAATTTGTAATAGCTTCATTATGTCCAAAAAGAATTAGATTATCATACCTATTTTCACATTTTTTTATGATTTCAGTCAGTTTTTTATCATCAAAAGTGTATAAATCCTCCTTGACTATTACATTTTCAAAAGGAATCATCAAATTTTGAGAAAAAATAATGGCAGTTTCTTTCGTTCTTCTTGCGCTACTACACCACACAATGTATGTTTTAGGTAAATAGTTCTCAATTTTTGAGGAAATTAAGTGTGCATCATGAATTCCTCTACTTGCTAATGGTCGGTCAATATCCTTTAGAGGCATATCCCAACTTGACTTTGCATGTCGGATTAAAACTAAATTTTTCATAAGCCTACGTTTTAGTTTTATAAAGTAACGCATTTTTTTTCAAAGAGTTAACACTAAAAAATCAAAAAAAATGTTAATTCAAAGATTATTTAATACAATTCATCGAAAATATATACATCTTGTACACAAAGTAAAATGTATTTTATTAATTTAGCCCTCCAATTGGTTAACAAACGCCCCGTTTGAACTTTAATTTACTCCACCTAAGAGTGAATAGATTTATTTCAATATAATTATTTCATTAATTAACTTTTTACTTGAATACTTTTCAAGAATTTTTCGGCTCCAAACTTTTCTAATCTACTGGATTTTATCCCCAAGTATATCATTATCCTTTTCTACATTTTGGACAATTTATTGTTTAACAAAAAGTAGAGGTTATGAAAGCAAAAATTACGTTTTTAATGTTTTGTTTGTTTTGTGGAATATCGTGGGTAAACGCGCAATTTTCCTCTGACAGACCTGATTTACGCTTATGCGGATCAGCACCGAACTATTATTTAGACTATTTCAATTGTACTTCCAACAATTATACTTTAGATGATGTTTTTTTAAGTTTAACAGATGTTAATGGAGTTCCATTGAATAATACAACATGTACACCAGGAGTTCCTGAAACTATGTATGTGATGCTAAATTATACATCAAATTCAAACAGCAATATTTATCACACAAGAATGTTCGCTGATTTAATTATCGATGGTGTTATAACTCAATTGAATGTTAATTTAGGAACTGTTGCCCCTGGTTCAGGTCAACGCTTATTATATGGCCCATTCACATGGATTTGTGGCCAAGAAATGATACTAGATAAAATCTTAATAGTATGGAGAACCAATGGGGATAATAATGAGTTAGTACCTTATGTTTGTAATTCCTATAACAAGGCACAATGTGAATTACCACAAGGAGTTGTGATTTCAGCTCCACTTGCGGTACAATTCACTTATACAGGTTGTTCGGAAGGAAACCAAACAACCATTTATTTTGATTCAACAACAAATGGTGGTATCCCTCCTTATTCTTTTGCATGGGATTTTGATTCCAATGGAACAACAGATTCTACTCAAGAAAATCCAACCTTTGTCTATAACAACTCCGTTTCCAATACAGCCACTTTAACTGTAACTGATTCCAATGGGCTAACTAATAGCTATGTAGTAATAATTAATTATCCTACAGAATTACAAGTTAGTGGTCAAGTGACTGGATTAACTTGTATTGACGGATCTACTGGAGCAATCGATTTAAGTGTCTCTGTTGGAAATCCACCTTATACTTATAGTTGGAGTAACGGCGCTACTACTCAAGACATAAACAATTTAGCTATTGGAAATTATCAAGTTACTGTAACAGACAGTATTGGATGTACAAAAGTTGCTAATTTCTCAATAAACCCAATTGTATGCTGCGAGTTTAGTGTGACTTGTCCAACATTTCAACCATTAACACTAGAGTGTTACGATTTATTACCCTCTGCAACAATAATTTCAATTGCTGATTTTGAAGCATTAGGAAATGGAGATGGAATAATCGGAAATAATCCTTGTGGTATAATTGAAATTACAGCTTCAAATAGTACTTATTTAGGTTGTAATTCCGAAGTAATTAGAACATACACTATTACAGAATATGAAGACACCAATGATAATGGTATTAGAGATTTAGGAGAAAATACCGTCTTAAATACTACTACATGTTCTCAAACAATTATAATAAATGATACTACTGCACCAACAATCACAATTTCGGCTACTGATTTAACCGTAGAATGTGATGGTAGTGGAAATGTAGCCGAACTTAATGCGTGGTTAGCTGCCAATGGTAACGCTTCCGCTTCGGATAGTTGTTCTTCAGTAACTTGGAGCAATGATTTTACTTCAGTTTCAGCTGCTTGTGGAGCTACTGGTTCAGTAACCGTAACGTTCACCGCTACTGATGATTGTGGAAATTCAGAATCAACTTCTGCTACTTTTACTATTCAAGATACTACTGCACCAACAATCACAANTTTCGGCTACTGATTTAACCGTAGAATGTGATGGCAGTGGCAATGTTGCTGAACTAAACGCGTGGTTAGCTGCCAATGGTGGCGCTTCTGCTTCGGATAGTTGTTCTTCAGTAACTTGGAGCAATGATTTTACTTCAGTTTCAGCTGCTTGTGGCGCTACTGGTTCAGTAACCGTAACGTTCACCGCTACTGATGATTGTGGAAATTCAGAATCAACT
>NZ_QLST01000013.1 GCF_003293845.1 Flavobacterium tibetense
ACTGCCGTTATTCGCCGCTACTTCATAACTGGTGCCAAAAGTCATTCCTGAAATCAATCCCGTGCCATCAACTGTTGGTCCTACTGGCGTGAAATCATAAGTCATTCCTGCAACGTAATTCGTAATGGTTGCAAATCCAGCGGCTAAACATGTTGGTGCAGTGATTGTAATGGTTGGAATATCTGGTGTTACTAGTTGAGCTGCATTGCTAAACGCTGCAGAATCCGCTGATGTACAAGTTGTATTTTCTGCTGTAACAGTATAACTCGTTCCAACAACCATATTCTCTATCAATCCGGCTGCCGTAATGGTTGGTCCTGCTGGTGTGAAAGTATACGTTAATGTAGCATCGTAATTGGTTATTGTTGCAAAGCCTGCCAATACGCAAGTTGGAGCGGTTACATCAATTGTTGGAACTGCTGGTATTGGATTAACAACAACTGTAGCAGTCTCATTTAATGCAACAATACAACTACCGATGGCGATTTCAGATACTTCAATGGTAGTATTTGCTGTTACAGCTGGAATTGTAATTATTACTTCTCCCGCTGCATTAAGCGTTTCTGTTTGAATTGCACCTCCATTTATTGTATATTCAACAGTTGCTCCTACACTACCTACTAGCGTAAATACAGCGTCTTCACCTTCACAAATCGGTGTAACTGCACTTAAATTTGTAAAAGTTGGCGCGTTAGCAATAGTAATTGTGCCCTGAAGCGTTAATTCTGGTGAACAACCCACTGAAGAAACCGTATAAGTAAACGAACCAGTTGTTGAAGGTGTTCCGCTTATGGTTAAAATTCCTGATGCAATTGTTGTTGTAACCCCTGCTGGCAAATCCACAACTGTTACATTCGTGGCATCACCACCAAAAGTATACGTAATATCTGTAATTGTTTCCCCTAAGCAAATCGTTTGATTAGTAGTCTCTGTAGCTGATGTTAAATTTAAACTACAAGAAACAGGATCACAGTCAACAATAAATTCTACAATATCAAAACTACTACATGTTCCTACACTAATATCAATGCCGACAATAGTATTAGATATTGGGGAGAAATTAGCTGGATCTGTAATAACATCAAAATTTTCATCATAATACACAAAAGTGAAATTTGCAGGATCCTGGGGAGCTACTAATGCAGCTTGATAAGATAATAAATTAAATACGGGGTTACATTCTCCAGCATTACCTGATATTGGGCCAATAGGATTAAAAGGAACAGCACTAATGAAATTAATTTGAACAGAATCTGTAGCAACTACAGCAGCACAACCTGGAGTAAAAACATCAACTCTCCATTCACCACTTTGACAAATGTTAAGCGTTGGAACAGTAGTTGTAGTTTGCAAAACACCATTTAAATACCAATTATAAGAAGGATTAAATCCTACGGGTAAATTTTGATCAAAAGTAGCTTGTAAGTCAAAGCAAGTAGCTGTACCGCAGAAGGATCTATCAGGCCCTAAATCAACAGTAGGAATAGAGAAACTATTTGCTTGTAAAAAAACTGCAGAATCAAAACCATTATCAAACACATTTGCTATTGCAATTTTTATGTGATAGGTCTCGCCACATTGCACATTAGCTCTTGCTGTTAATATAGTTGTCATTCCATCATATTGCACGGTATTGGGATTAACCAAACCTGTATTAGGGTCAATAAATGCAGCATTATCAACATAAAATGAATTAAAAGCAGAGCATTGATTAATATTATTGATTGAAATAGGCAAAGTAGTTCCAGGAATAAGAGCTATGTTTGTTGCGTTATTAGAATATGGCCCTGAAATTCCTGGTCCTGAAATGAAAAAACCAAAGACATCATTAACAGGATCACTAGATTCACAAGGAGTGTACTCGGGATATTCCTCAGACGCAAACACATATCTAAATTCAACAAATGCACTAGTAGCAACAAAATCAAATTCTAAAACAGCTGCGTTTCGAACATCATCGGTAACTAACAAAGATAAATCAGCATCACCTACAACAGCAGTCGTTGAATTACTAGAAGCGCCTCCTTGCTGAGCAAATGGTGGGTTTGTAAATCCTGTACCAATTTGAGCCACTAAACTATTCCCTGTTGTTAAAACCACACCTCTATCAATCCCTACAGTTGAGTTTTCCCCATTAGTAAACAAAGCAATTTGGTTACGTAAAACGTTAGCATTAGCTGCGGAACCATTAAAAGTAATATTAGTAACTGTTACTCCATTACCAATTAAATCTTGAACTGTAAGTTGTGCTGGAGTTTTAGTTTGATCTATTAAAACTTGTGAAAACAAATTTGAAGTTAAAAGAAAAACAAAAATAGATAGTAATGATTTTTTCACAGAAATTTAGTGTTTGTTTATTTATAATTAACAAATATATAAAGAAAACAATACTAAGGTTTTGTACATTTGCAAAAAAGAAAAATCATGAGCAAAATCAGTATAAAAATAACAAATAACCCTTCAATTGTTAAATTTGAACTAGACGAAATCATTGTTCGTAATCAAAATTTTGAATTTAAGAATATTGATGAGGCAAAAGATTCTCCATTAGCCAAACAATTATTTTATTTACCTTTTGTAAAAACAGTTTACATTTCAGGGAATTTTATTGCAATTGAAAAATTCTCAATTGTGGAATGGGAAGATGTACAAGATGATGTTGCGCAACAAATTGAAGAATTCATTAATAACGGTGGAAAAATTATTACAATTGAGGAAACTGAGAACAAAAAAATTCCAATTACGGTTTATGCAGAAACCACTCCAAATCCAGCTGTTATAAAATTTGTTGCCAATAAAGCGTTAACTAAAACACTTGTAGAATGCAAAAATATTGACGACACTATTGCATCTCCATTAGCTAAAGAATTATTTAAATTCCCTTTTGTTAAAGAAGTTTTCATTGACGAAAATTACATTTCAATTTCAAAATACGAAATTGCTCAATGGGACGAAATTACTTTGGAAATAAGAACTTTTATCAAAGAGTTTTTAGAAAATGGAAATTTAGCAGTTGATGAATCCTTGATAGTAAACACGGAAAACCACCAAAAGCAACAAGAAGAATATTTTGATAAATTAGATGTTACTTCTCAACAAATCATAAATATTCTAGAAGAATATGTAAAACCAGCGGTTCAAGGTGATGGTGGTAATATCATGTTTGATTCTTTTAATGCAGATGAAAAAAGAGTAAAGGTAATTTTACAAGGTGCTTGTAGTGGTTGTCCTTCTTCTACATTTACTTTAAAAAATGGTATTGAAAATATGCTTCGCGATATGTTAAATGACAACGAAATTAAAGTGGAAGCAATAAACGCTTAAAATTAAGTTTTAATAAAAAAAGGGAGTCAAAATTTGGACTCCCTTTTTTTATTATTTCTTATCAACTTGCTCATTAAACTCTTTAAACAGTTCCAATAAACTCATTGTTGCTTTTACTAAATCATTTGTTTCTAATAACAACCCAAAGTACAATTTACTGTTTTTAGGACTATTTTCAGTAGTTCTGATTCTAGTAATTTGCTTTTGAATCAACTCCGCTATTGAATCTAATAAAGTTGATTTTTCTTGTAGAACAACATCCAATTTAGAGAAATCTTCCGTTCTAAAACTTTCTTCTAAACGTTCAAATAAAAGCTGTAATTGATTATCAATCGATTTTAAATCCCTAATTTGATTGAATTTCAAATTCTTATGATTGTTATTGATATGCGAATAACTCGTATTGGTAATAAAACCAATTGACTGCACCATATCTTGTAAGAATCCTAAAATTAGAATATAGAACTTACTAGCTTCAATTGAGTTTTCATCTAAGTTTTTAATCACATAAAAAACATTACTCTTTAAATCATCAACTTCTTTTTCTAACTTCTTAAGTTTCTTTTTGTCTTCTTTTAGTTTTGCCAAATCTTGCAATCCTAAATTATTCACAACATCAGAATACAAAATATTCGTTTTATGCACAACCTTAGCAATTTGGGACGAACTTTCAGAAATAATTTCCTTGATAGTAGCAACGTCTTCTGTTCTTAACAAAGCTTGCTCTGCATCACGCTCTTTTACTTTAGCTAAATATTTTCTTGAGCTTCTATACAGTAAAATCCCAACCAAAATCATAATTCCAACAAAAGCGAAAACTTTTCCTAATTTAAGAATTGTTACTGTTAATCCCGCCATTGAGAATGCAACAATAGCTGTAACAAACCAACCACCAATTACATTAAAAACTCCTGCTACTCTATAAACCGCACTTTCTCTATCCCAAGCTCTATCAGCAAACGAAGTACCCATGGCTACCATAAAAGTGACATAGGTTGTTGAAAGCGGTAATTTTAACGATGTTCCAATAGCAATTAATACGGCAGCAACCATTAAATTTACAGAGGCACGTACCATGTCGAAAGCAGCTACTTCCGTATTCTTGCTTTTAATTTCTTCCTTAACAAACTGTTTGTCAATTTTTAATTGAAGTGATTTTGGTAATACATAATTGATTAATTGTCCAATATACATTACACCTCTAACAATAATACGAGATAAATTATTGGCATCAAATTTTTCAGTCCCATCACCTTGATTAGACAAACTCAATTCTGTTTTAATAACCTCTTTCGCTTTTTTTGATGTCCAAAGTGTGTAAACCATAATTCCGCCACCAGCTAATAAATACCAAAAATTAGCCTTCAAATCACTTGATGCTAAATCCCCCATTAACATTGACGAATCATTTCCTCCAGCTACATAAATATCGTAAGCTTGAATAGCTCCAATTGGCACACCAATAAAGTTCACCAAATCATTCCCTGCAAAAGCAAGTGCTAAAGCAAAAGTTCCAATTACAATTATGACTTTGAAAATATTAACCCTAAGACTAATCAAAACTTGTGATAGAAGCGTCCAAAAAAGAAAACTAGTTCCAATAATCATCAATTGATTTTCGCCCATAAAATCCTTCAATTCGGAAGTCATGAAAGTAGAGCCTTTGATTCCTTTAAAAAGAATAAAATAAGTAATTGAAGTAATCGCTAGACCTCCAAAAACTGCTCCAAAATATTTAGTTCTATTTTGATATTGGAAAGAAAAAATAATCCTTGAAATATATTGTACTAATGCTCCAATAGAGAAAGAAAGCAATACGGATAATAAAATACTAGTTACAATTTCAGAAGCTTTTTTGGTGTTGATATAACCCGACAAGGTTTCAAATCCATCATCTTGAGTTATGATTTTGTAAATCGCCAAACATACACCTGCACCCAAAAGTTCAAAAACTACAGAAACCGTTGTTGACGTTGGAAAGCCTAATGAATTGAAAATATCTAATAACAATACATCGGTAACCATTACGGCTAAGAAAATAATCATAACATCATCGAAGGTAAACATAGAAGGGTTAAAAATTCCACTTCTAGCAATCTCCATCATACCACTCGAAAAAAGCGCTCCAAGTGCTACTCCAATACTTGCAACTATCATTAACGTTTTAAAAGAAACAGCTTTTGAACCTATTCCTGAATTCAAAAAGTTAACAGCATCATTAGCAACTCCTACCATCAAGTCAATTGAAGCTAAGATAGCCAATGCCACAAGCATTACGATATAAATTTGTTCCATTAAAATTTCTATTTTTTATTGCTGCAAAATTCCGTTAAGATTTTCGTTTTAATGTTAAGCTAATGTTATCAATTACCAGAAAAATAAAACATTTTATAATTAGAATCCATAAATTCAAATTTACAAAATTTTAATTTAATTTGACATAAGGCTTAAAAATCCGTAATTTTGGTGTGCTAACTGCCTATTTAAATAAGAAAATAAAAATGATGCCAGACAAAAATTTCAAAGACTACTTAGATTTAATCACCAATTTAATTGTTGAATTTTCTCCCAATGTGATTACTGCTATTCTCATGCTGTTAATTGGACTATGGTCAATAAGTATTATTACCAAAGCCTTCAAACGCATTATGATTAAGCGAAATATTGAAATTACACTTTCTAATTTCATTGGAAACCTACTTTTTTGGGCGTTGCGTATTTTACTTTTCGTAACTGTTATTGCCAAACTCGGTGTTGAAACCTCTTCTTTTGTTGCTGTTCTGGGTGCTGCTGGTTTAGCAATAGGTTTAGCTCTTCAAGGCTCATTAGCAAATTTTGCTGGTGGAATTCTAATTATTTTGTTCAAACCTTTTAAAGTTTTTGATGTAATAGAAGTTCAAGGAGAAATTGGAACCGTACAAGAAATTCAAATTTTTAATACCCGACTTTTAACACCAAACAACCAAGCAGTTTACATTCCAAATGGAATTTTATCTAACGGAGTAATCAAAAACTACACTCAAGAAGGAAAAAGAAGAACCGATTTAACCATTGGAATTGCTTATAATTCTAACATTAAAGCTGCAAAAGATGTTTTAATGGAAGTGATTACTTCGCATGAAAATGTATTAAAAGAACCTGCTCCAGCTATTATCATTAGAGAATTAGCTGATAGTTCCATTAATTTAGGAATTAGAGCTTGGGCTGAAAATGAACATTTCTTTAAAGTGAGTTCCGATATTTTAGAAAATGGAAAAGTTGCGCTAGATAATGCTGGAATAACCATTCCTTTTCCTCAAAGAGAAGTTACAATTGTCAACAAAGACAGTTAGGCTTATCTGTTCAACACAAAATCTTTCAAATAATATGGTTCAAAATAAGCGACATCAACAAAGTCGCTTATTTTGTACTTTTCAAAGGCTAGTGAACTCATTTCATTGGCTGAAGGATAAACAACAGCATCATGATATACAAATTTATCAGCCGTTAAAACGTTTTTAAATTTGGAAGCACCATCACCAATTAAATGCATCGTTGCTGTTTCGTTTTCAAAAGATGAAGCATCAATTACCAAAGCTTTTGTTGGCTGTACCTTTTTGTACTCACTATCAAAAAAAGCCGTGTAAACTTCCATTCTTCGAGCGTCAATCATTGGGACAATAAAACCATTATCTATTTTTATTTGGCGTGCCAAAAGCTCTAAAGTATCAACCGCAATCAAAGGAATTGACAAGGCATAACACAAGCCTTTAGCCGCAGAAACACCAATTCGCAAACCCGTATAAGAACCTGGACCTTGACTAACCGCAATAGCATGAATATCCTCAAATTGTAATTGATGTTCTTTCAAAAGCGTTGTTATAAAAACATGTAATTTTTCAGCGTGCGAAAAATTCTCGGTTGCTATTTCTTGTAATGCAATTGTCTTCCCATCAGCAGATAAAGATACGGAGCAGTTTTTAGTAGCGGTTTCTATATTAAGAATGTAGGTCATTTCATTGGAATTGATACCGCAAAAGTACAAACTTTCAGAACCAAAAAATAAAAAGGCGCGAATAAATTCGCGCCTTTCCAACCCAAAACTAAATAAAAGACTACTTCTTACTAGAAGATTTGTCCTCTGTCTTCACTTTGTCGTTACTAACCAAATCTTTGGAAACCATAGTATACGGACCAGTAATTATTTCTTCTCCTTTTTTCAACCCTGAGATGATTTCAATATTCGTATCATCTTGAATTCCTGTTTTTACTACCCTAAGCTTTGCTTTATCGCCCACTTTTACAAAAACACATTCAAATTTTTGATTCGGTTTATACGTTCCTTTTTTCTGTTTTTCTTCTTTTTCTAATTCCGCCACAATATCTTTTTTCACTGAAGTAGTATCTTCTTTTATTACTACAGCGCTAATTGGAACACCAATTACTTTTTCTCTTCGTTTTGTAATAATATCTACAGTAGCTGTCATTCCTGGACGAAATGGCGAAAAATTATCTGGTTTACCTTCTAATAAATCTTGGTATGACTCTTTTAAAATTCGAACTTTTACTTTAAAATTAGTTACCTGATCAGCTGCTAATGCCGAACTAGCAGAATTTGAAATACTGGTTACAATTCCTTTGAATTCTTTTTTCAAATAAGCATCTACTTCAATTTTTGCTTCGTCACCAATATTTATTTTAACAATATCATTTTCATTAACATCTACTTCCACTTCCATATTGTTCAAATTGGCAACGCGTAAAATTTCAGTTCCCGCCATTTGTTGCGTTCCTAAAACACGTTCTCCTAACTCTACCGAAAGCAACGAAATAGTTCCGTCGGCTGGTGCATAAATTGTAGTTCTTCTTAAATTATCTCTAGCTTCAGTTAAAGTTGCATTAGCACTAGCTACATTATAATAAGCCGATTGTTTAGAGGCCACAGCTACTTCATAAGCGGATACTACTCTATCCCATTCTGCTTTTGAAATTACACCTTTATCGAATAACGTTTTATTTCTATCATAATTCGCTTTTGCTTCTTTTACCTGAGCATCAGCCTGACTTAATCCTGCTTTTGTTGTAGATAAAGTTGCCGCTGTACGGTTTACACCTGAAACATAAATATCTGGATTTATTTTTACCAATAAATCCCCTTTTTTAACTTGTTGTCCTTCTTTGATTGGCAATTCAATAACTTCACCTGAAACCTCTGATGAAATTTTTACTTCAATTTCAGGCTGAATTTTCCCTGTTGCAGAAACAGTTTCAATGATGGTCATTTCTTCTGCATTAGCTACTTCAACGATTTTTCCGTCATCGCTATTACCAATTTTTCCCGATTTTTTCAATCCGATTAAAGCAATTAAAACAACCGCGACTACTCCGACTAAAATGTATATTGATTTTTTTGACATGGTATTAATTATTTTGAATTAAAGGAATTCCGAAATAAAATTCTAAAATTTTGGTTCTAAAAATATAATCGTATTTGGTTCGTAATACTTCCGATTGCGCATTAACCAAAAGGGTTTGTGCTTGGTTAAAATCAAAAACATTCATCAATCCAACTTCATAACGGTCTTTTGCATAATTGAATGATAAGGTTCTTGCTTCTAAAGTTTGCAAAGCAGCTTCATAACTTTCTTTCGCCGCTTTAGTATCCGTAAATGCCGTATAGACATTTCTCTCTAAGTCTAAATTTTGCTGATCATAATTCAATTTTGCTCTTTCGAATGCAACTTTGGAACGTTGTACATTATTTCTAGTTGCAAATCCATTAAATATTGGAATATTCATTTGCAATCCAAAATTTTGACCTTTATTATTGTCAAATTGTTCCCATATAGAAAGTGGCCCTCCTAAAACTGGAGAAAAATTGGGTTGTAAAACGGCTTGATTGGTGCCGTCAACAAAACCAATAACAGATGTTGGATTATTTGCATTTGGCTGAAAACCAACAATTCTATCAAAATAAGCAGCTCTGGTATTGAAACTATAAAATCCAACTATAGAAGGCAAATAAGCTCCTCTTGCAATAGAAATATCTTTTTTAGCAATTTCTAAATTGGACTCTGCTATTTTTAATTCGGTTCTGGTTTCTTTGGCTTTTTGAATGACTGCATTTGGACTTTCGTTCATGATTACACTATCAAAAACATCCAATTGTTCTTCTGAAATATCAAAATTTTGGAAATCTTCTATACGAAGTAATTGTGCCAAACTCAATTTTGAAATCAAAAGTGCATTCTCTGCAGCTATTAATCTTTGTTTATCTGAAGCTACCGAAGCTTTAATATCCAACAAATCACCTTGTGGCACTTGTCCTGCATTTACTAATTCAGTAGTTCGTTGCAATTGCGATTCATTAAACGTCAATTGTTGCTTTTGCACTTTTACATTTTCCTTATTGAATAAAATTTGCAAATAAGCGTTAGCAACATTTAGCGCAATATCTTCTTGCATTTTTAACAATTGGTACTGCGATGCAATAATTGACAAATTAGATCTACGCAATTGATTTTGGTTTTGCAACCCTTTAAACAAATCCACACTCATGTTTAATCCCGCAGATGTAAACTGAGTGGTTTGGTTTTCTAATAAACCTGTTGTAATGTTTTGGTTCAAACCCACGTTCCATGAGTGAGAAGCTGATGCATTAAAATTAGGCATAAAATTACCAATTGCATCTTTTTTAGCAATTCCAGCAGTTTGCAAATCTAAAGCTGAAGACTGTACAGAAATGTTGTTTTTAATAGCATAATCTACACATTCTTGTAAGGTCCATTTTTTTTCTTGCGCTTGCAACTGAAAAACTACTAATGAAAGTAAAAAGACTATTCGTTTTCGTATCATTCTGATGTTTATTTCTTCGAATTTCTTATTAGACCAAATTTTAAGGTTTTTGTTACAGTTAATCAATTAAAATTTTAATTTTGAGCAAATTTTCAAAGCATGAAAAAGCTGCAGCTTATACTATTTGTATTTATTCTATTATTCGTAATTTCTTGTGGGACTACAAATAAAATTGAAGCTTTAAAACCACTTCCAACAACTGACAATTCAGTTATTGTTAAGAATAAAACCTCGTTTATTGCAATGCCTGTTGAAATTACTTTGAAAGAAATTCAACAACAATTAAATAAAAATTTAAAAGGATTGATCTATAACGATTCCATTATTAAAGATGATAACATTGAAATGAAAGTTTGGAAATCCAACGATATTGTATTGGAAGAAAAAAATGGATTCATTATTTCGAAAATTCCATTAAAAATATGGGCTAAATTCAAATATGGAACTGACTTTTTAGGCCTAAATGACACCAAAGATTTATTTTTAGATGGTGTTATTACATTAAAAAGCAAGCCACATCTAAGTAATTGGAAACTTACTACTAATTCTACGATAGAAGATTTTGAATGGAAAACGAGTCCAACTATAATCGTTGCTGGAAAAGCAGTTCCGGTTACTTATATTGTAAATCCAGCTTTGCGATTTTTCAAAACCAAAATGGCTAAAGAAATTGACACCGCTATTGACAAAACATGCGATTTCAAACCACAAGTTTTAGATGCTTTAGACAATCTAAGCAATCCGTTTTTATCGCAAGAAGCTTATGAAGTTTGGTTTAAAATGGAACCTCAAGAATTGTACGTGACCGAAGCCAAACTCACTAAGAACAAAATCACCATGAACATGGGTTTGAAATGCGACATGCAAACCACTGTGGGTGAACCATCCGAAAAAACGTTCGACAAGAAAAAAATCGTATTAAAACCTGTTGCTTCGATGCCTGATAAATTTCAGATTTCGTTAGCCGCGGTTTCTACTTATGAAAGTGCTTCTAAAATAATTACTAAAAATTTCCAAGGACAAGAATTCGCATCGGGAAGCAGAAAAGTAGTGGTTCAAAAAGTAGCGCTTTGGCAACGCAATGGAAAAATGATTGTGGCACTAGACTTAGTTGGTAGTATTAACGGAACTATTTATTTAACAGGAATTCCAAACTACAACACCATTACCAAAGAAATTTATTTTGAACAAATGGATTATGTAGTCAGTACCAAAAGCCTGCTACTGAAATCTGCTAATTGGTTAGCGCAAGGCACTATTTTGAAGAAAATTCAAGAAAATTGCCGCTATTCTATTCAGAAGAATTTGGAAGAAGGAAAAGCCAATATGTTGCCCTATTTCCAAAATTACTCACCAATGAAAGGCGTTTTTGTCAATGGCGAAATTGACGATTTAGTTTTTGATAAAGTGGAAATTACAGACAAAGCTATTATTGCCTTCATCACAACTTCTGGCAAAATGAATGTAAAAATTGACGGATTGGATTAATCGCCTTTTTTGCTGTATTTGATTTTATAAATCGCATAAGCAGCAGCCGCAACTAAAATATACGGAATAATCATTAAATAAACGATTCCGTCATTTATGGCTTCAGCTTTTACTCCGCCTTCTTCACTAGCTAATGCCGCTCTACACATAGCACATTGGGCTTTTGAGGCAATAGGTAATAGGTAATAGGCAATAGTAAAAACTACTAACTGTAAACTTTTACCCTTTTCCCTTTTCCCTTTTCCCTTTTTATCTTTAGTTCGCATAAAACGGTGAAATCATTAAATACACAATAACTCCAGTAACCGCAACATACAACCAAATTGGAAATGTAATTTTTGCTATTTTCTTGTGCTTATCGAAACGTTGAGCCAAAGCTTTTACATAAGTAATCAATACTAATGGAATAATCGCAATAGACAACAAAATATGAGAAATTAAAATGAAATAATAAACCATTTTGTATTCCCCTAAATATTTGGTTGACTCAGATGACATGTGATATGCAACGTACATTAACAAAAAAGCAACCGAACAAGCAATGGCTAATTTCATTAAAATTTCGTGCAGTTTTCTGTTTCCGTTTTTAATGGCAATTACAGCAACTACCAATAACAAAGCGGTTAATGCATTAATTGACGCATAAATTGGAGGTAAAAACGTAAACGGTTCCACATCAATTCCTAATTTTTTGAAACTCACTCCAAATAAAGCTGCAACCGCAACAGGAATTACAACTGATAAAACTATGATTAATTTATTGTATTTTGTTTCAATAGTATTATTTTCCATAATTATTCTTCTAATAAAAGTTTAATATCTTCTTTAATTGCGTTTACTCCGGGTTCTTCTAGTCCGTCGTAATATAAAATTGGGTTACCAAAATCATCTTTTCTACAGCGAATATTGCCATTTTTGTCAATCAGAGCAAAAAATCCTGAATGTTCAAATCCGCCTTTCGCTTTATTATTTTCAGCAGCATACAAATTGAATCCTTTATTGGCAATTTCATAAATGTAACTTTGTTCGCCAGTTAAAAAATGCCAGTTTTTATGTTGAACACCCAAATGTTCGGCGTGTTTTTTCAACACTTCCGATGTGTCATAATCGGGATTAATTGTGATAGAAACAATTCCAAAATCATCGTGGTTTAAAAATTCCTTTTCAATTTTCAACATGTTTTGATTCATGATTGGGCAAATCGTTGGACAAGTTGAAAAAAAGAATTCCACTACATGAACTTTTCCTTTTAAATCTTCATTAGAAATGGTTTTTCCATCTTGATTCGTTAACGAAAAACTTGGTGCTGAACCGATTTCCATTAATTTTTCATATTTAAAAAAAAAATTAACAAGAAATATAATCATAGTAGATAAAAAAATCAAACCCAAATATCCAAAAAACAAATAAAAAAATTTAATTCTATAAAATTTAGAAACTAATAAAATTGCAATGAATGATATTATAGCAAACAAAAAAAGAAAATAATATTCTTTAAAAAAATCAAATATTTCACTCATACTAATTACTCTTTAAAGCATCATTAAAAATTAAGGTATCTCTTTCTGCATGAAAATCAATATCAGTATCATTATTATTCTGATAATTGTATAATCGATTTTTATCTGTAATATTATTTTCAGTAAATCTTGAAATAATTTTTGGAACCGTCCAAATACCAAAAATTAATACAATAAATGAAATTCCGATAAATGATTTATTCTTCATGTCTATTTATTCTTTTCTATGTTTTCTTTAATCTTATCGCGAAAATCGTCTTTTCTTGCTTCATTTTTTTTCAATGCCAATCGGTATTCACGCAATAAAATTTTTACATCGTCAGTCATGTCATTATGCAATTCTGCAGCTGAAATCGTATTATACGAATCTTTGTATTCGTCTTCCCCTGCTTTATTTTTACCTTTTCTTCCTCGTAAATTAATATTCTTATCAATAATTACAACCGATGGTGTTCCGTAATCTTCCCCTAAATTTCCAATTAACTGTAAGGTTTCAAAATACGTTTTGATTTCTTCTGGATCAGCAAAAACAACTTTCCAACCACCTAAATCCTCTGAAACAGTTTTGAACTTCTCAAAAATAGCAACAATATCACTTTCTGTTCCTTTTGGCGCTACCATTACTACTTGAAAATCAGTAAATCCTGCGTACTTATTATATATTTTTTGATTGAGATTGAATAAATTTCCTTTGTTTTTGGCAATATCAAATCCTGTAAAACCAAGAATAGTGATTTTATTTTCCAATTGAACCGATTCACCAGAGCTCGTTTGCCAATCTTGAGGCAAATCTTGTTGGTACTCAAACAATATTGGAAGAAACAAAGAATTGTGTTTCGCAGATGCAAAAATGAGATAAGTTGCAATTGGCAAAACAAAAAGCAATCCGAGTATTAATTTATTTTTCATGAGAAATAGTTAAGACAGCAACTTATGATTGACATAAATTTCAGCCACACAAAGATAAAAAAAATCCCGATGTGCATCGGGATTAAATTTATATAATAAGATGTTAAAATATCCATTTCATATGTCCAGTATTGAAAACTTCGTAAACATAATTACCTTCAATTAAGACGATAAAACATAGATACAAAATTAAAAACACTAAAGGACCAACAATAGACCATCTAAAACTTGATTTTTCACCTTCTAAGTGCATGAAAGCCCACATAATATAATAGGCCTTAACAATAGTAAGGATAATGAAAATCCAGTTTAACGGACTTGTTCCTAAGAAAGAAGTTAAATGCAATGATTCTGGTTTAAAGATACCAAAAGCAACTTCAACAATGGTAATGACAGACAAAAGTCCGAAAACATACCATATTCTTTTTGTATTTGATTCGTGTGCGTGTGCCATAATACTTTTATCTTAAAAATTATACTAGGTAGAAGAATGTAAATACAAATACCCAAACTAAATCTACAAAGTGCCAATATAATCCAACTTTTTCAACCATTTCGTAGCTTTTTCTTTTCTCGTAAGTTCCTAACAATACATTAAAGAAAACAATTACATTTAAAAGAACACCTGAGAACACGTGGAAACCGTGGAAACCTGTAATGAAGAAAAAGAAGTTAGCAAACAATTTGCTTCCATATTCGTTTCTGTACATGTTTGCACCTTCCACAACGTAAACAACATCTTCTAAGCGCTTCAAAGATTCTTCTCTTGTAAGAACAACTTTTTGTTTATCTTTAATGAACTCAGTACGAACCAAGACATCAGGATTTGCTTTAAAACCTTCTACTACTTCAGCAACTGAATACGAGGGTAAAGCAGATTCGCCCATAAACCAAACTCCTTTATCTGGTGTATGCTGTACTCTTTCTTCATGTAATACTTTAGCGAAATCAGCCAAAGCAACACGTTCTCCTGAAGCGTTTACGAATTGCAAAATAGAACCTCCTCTTGTTTCTACCGCTCCATACTCACCTTTGATGAAGTTTTTCCATTCCCAAGCCTGAGAGCCCAAGAAAATAAAACCACCAATAATCGTTAAGAACATGTAAAATGCAACTTTAGCCTTTTTCATATGATGACCAGCATCAACAGCTAAAACCATAGTTACCGAAGAAAAGATAAGAATAAAAGTCATCAATGCCACATAATACATAGGCGCATCAACACCGTGCATAAATGGAAAGTGATTAAAAACCTCATCGGCAATTGGCCATGTTTCAATGAATTTAAATCTTGAAAAACCGTATGCTGCAAGGAATCCAGAGAATGTTAAGGCATCTGATAGGATAAAAAACCACATCATCATTTTACCATAGGTTGCTCCTAATGGTCCTGGCCCTCCGTCTAAAGCGTCTTCATGTGAAATAACTGTCGCTCCCATATAAATTAAAATTGTTAAAAAGTTCCCAAATTTATTACTTTTTTTCTATTTGTAAAAATAGAAAAACAAAAACAAATATAACCAAATAAAATCCATAAAGTGCCAATACATCGCACTTAGTTCAATACCAAGGGTTTGAGTAGGATTGTATTTTTGTTTATAATGATTATAAATTACAACAAAAAGCGATAAAAACCCACCTAAAAGGTGAAGTAGATGCACAATCACCACAATATACAAAAATGAAGTGGTAATGTTGCTCTCGCTTCCTGTAAAGAAATAGCCGTTTTCAATTACTTGCTCAAAACCTTTAAATTGGAAAACTACAAAAGCTACACCCAGCGATAAAGTAGACCACAAAAGCAAAGTTACTTGCTTACTATTGTTGTTTTTCATTGCTTTAAAAGCTAAATGAAAAGTAACACTACTTAAAAGCATAACGGCAGTACTAATTATAAAGGCATTTGGCAAGACAAAATCAGACAACCAATCAGGTCTTGATTTACTCACCACGTAAGCGCTTGTTAATCCAGCAAAAATCATCAAAATACTAATCATTGCAAAAATAAGCAACAATTTATAGGTTTTTCCTTTTCTGCTTTGATGTTCTTCCAAAGTCATTTTTGGTTCCATAACTATCTTATAAATTTATCTAAAACAAATATAATTTGCACTAATGATATATAGGAAACACTAACAATCATTAATTTTCTTGCAGCAACAGCATCCATTTCTTTATAGAGTTTCACTGCATAAAACAACATCCAAAAACCAAGCAACAACACAATCGCTCCACTAACTTTGGTCAAAAACAACTTCCCAGTGAATCCAAAAACAGGAACAATGGAAGCTAAAATCATCCAAACGGTATATAAAATTACTTGTAATGCGGTTTTCTTATCACGCTGACCTGTTGGCAACATGAAAAATCCTGCTTTTTTGTAATCGTCATACAAAAACCAACCAATAGCCCAAAAATGTGGAAACTGCCAGAAAAACTGAATAATAAACAACGTTCCTGCTTCAATTCCAAAATGACCTGTTGCTGCCACCCAGCCCAACATATAAGGAATAGCACCCGGAAAAGCCCCAACAAACACCGAAAGTGGCGTTAGGGTTTTCAAAGGCGTGTAAACACTCACATATAAAAAGATGGAAATAGCACCAAACATAGCCGTTTTAGGATTTACAGCAAAAAGGATTGCCAAACCAACAGCAGTTAAAACGAAACCTAGAAGTAAAGCATTTTGCTTAGAAATCAATCCTGACGGCAATGGACGATTTTTGGTTCTGTCCATCAAAGCATCTAAGTCTTTTTCAATTACTTGGTTGAATACATTAGAAGCTCCCACCATGCAATAACCACCAATGGCTAAAAAAAGTAACATTAGAAAACTATTCGCATTCCAAGTGTCAACGCCTAACAAATACCCTGCAAGCGTTGAAAAAACAACACTAATAGCCAATCTCGCTTTGGTTATAGCAAGAAAACTAGTAATCAATGAAGGCTTTTCAATTATTTGACTTGAGGAATCCAAACTGTTTGTTTCGTTTAATTGAGCGCAAAGATACGATTAGAAAACTAGATTTTTGAATTTAGAATTTAGAAAAATTTAAAATGTTTTGTTAAAAGATGTTTTTTAGGGCATTCCTGTTTGCTTCGTGCCTCGCAATGACAGGGTCGGGCTATCCGCACTCGCTTTTTATAAAAAACTTTTGGTAGTTTTTTATAAAAGAGCTCAAACAATGCTGCTATCCCTAATGCAAAAGTGGTTTTCAGTTGAAATTAAAAATAACCATTTTAAAAAAATTTCTTATAATTGTATATTGCTAACAAGACCAAAATGAATTTTACATTTATTTTAGGGTTAAGAAGAAATATAGGTAACTTATTTTAGGACGAGAAAAAGTAATTATGAAGAAGATGTTTATTTATTCAATGTTGATATTTTTTATATCATGTAAAAGTCAAGTTACCAGTGAACAAACTTTTGATTCTATAAAGATTAAGCTTATTGATTTTTTACAAAGCAAAAGTGAGATTGATAGTATTAGGGCAAACAAGCTTAGAAATGGAGAACATACTTTTAATTTAAGAGGTATTTTTAACAACAAGCATAAAGGAGAACTAATTAATGGTTTATATGCATTTTCCGCATTTAGTTCTAGTTCTAGGGGCTTTTTTATAATAGTGGAAAACAATTCTTTTATCATATTAGATTTATCCACAAGAGAAGGTCTAGATAAATCAATTAAAGAAGTATTAGATTTTGCAGAAAGAAGTAAATATTGTGTTACAATCTCAAGTGAGATTGTATCTAGATTAGTAACTGTTTATTATAATAAAAATAAAAATATTTTAGCGGGCATTGACCTTAATTGTGAAAGAGGAATTTCAAATACAGATGATTTACCTTAAAATAAAAACAATAAAGACGAACTTAACAATTCGTTAGTTCGCACCACAGCAACCTCCAAACCATTTTGAAATAAACGGTTCAATTCAAGAAACTGTTTTAAAAAAGTAAAACCCAGAAGTTGAAAAACTTTTGATAGTTTTTTATAAAAGAGCTCAAACAAAGCTCCTATCCCTAATGCGAAAGTGTTTTCAGTTGAAATTAAAAATAAATTCTTATAATTGTAGAACTTTAAAAAAGTTAGCTTTAAGATAAAAGACGGAATAAAATTTAAATTTGCGTAATGAAGAAAAATATCGAAATTAAACTTGATAAAAAAAAGATATTAAAATCTTTGTTTTATATAAACATTTTTTTCTTGACATGTTTTTTATTTGTACTTACCCCACAAACATTTACTTCTGTAATTTGTAGAAATAAACATATAATTTTTACAATAGGAATATTGGGCATTATTTTAGCATTAATCTATTTATATCCATTATTTTCAAAACTGTTTAAAAACAAAGCTGGATTAATTATAAATGAAAATGGAATATTTAACAATACTGAATATTTAAATCTTGGTTTTATTAAATGGTCTGATGTAATTAGTGTCAAAACTAAAACATGTGGGAAGGGAAAATATTTATTATTAGAATTAGAAAATGAGGATGAATACATGAAAAGATTAGACAATTGTATTTTTAAGTTTTACGCAAAGTTTAACAAAGTTCAATATGGAACTATTGTACATATAACTCATTCTACATTAGATTGTTCTTTTGAAGATTTAGAGCGATTGATTTTGAGTAGCTATAACCAAAACAAACAAATTATAAATTAATAGAAAACATATTAACTAACAATCGTAACGTCTAAGAAGAATAATAATAAAATAAATGGTTCCATTCAAGAAACAGTTTTAAAAAAGTAAAACCCAGAAGTTAAAACACTTTTGGTGGTTTTTTATAAAAGAGCTCAAACAAAGCTCCTATCTCTAATACGAAAGTGGTTTTCAGGTGAAATTAAAAATAATTATTTAAGAAAAATTTTAAGAAATGAAAACAGTAATTAAAATTTTAGTTCCTTTTTCTATTTTGTTTATTAATTGTAAATCGACAGAAAAATTCAATGGTAATGAAATAAGTATTCATGATATATATTATGCAATTGGTGACGAAAGAAAAGAAATACATTTTAAAGAAAATACATTTACTTTTTTAGATAAATTTTCTGGAAAAGATTTTTCATATTATAATTGTTGTGATACATTGAGTAAAGGTTCATTCAAAATAATCAATAATTCTATCATAGAACTTACATCAATAAACGATTTTAATTCTGGATTCTTAGATTTTAACATTAAAGAAAAAACAACTAATAACTTAGATACTTTATACATAAAAATAACTAATCCAATTGAAAAAAAGTATAATAGTAAGACCAAAAGGGAGCTAAAATACATGTTGCAATTAGGAACTAATGACAAGGAATTAAATAGATATTTTACTTATACTGAAATTAATAATAATTTATTAAAAATCCCTATTTCAAATTCATTCGAAATTTATGATATCGAGCTAACAATTTATGTTGAGCCATTTATAAGTGTAAAAGAAAAAAACATTAATGTAATAAATACTTTTAATCAAAAGATAAAAAACAAGAAATCTAACAAGATTGAAATTGATGTTCCTGAACTTACTTATAATTATATAAATTTTAGACGGCTAAAAATGGATTATATTAGAGTTGTATCTGAAAATAAATTAATATTTGATGGAATAGAATATTTAAAAAAATAGACAATATAGGAATGTGACTTATTACAAATCATCCACCACCATGTTAAAAATAAACGCTTTCATTTAAGAAACTGTTATAAAAAAGTAAAACCCAGAAGTTGAAAAACTTTTGGGTTTTTTGTGTTATTCACTTTGCTTTTTTTTGAAAGAGCTGAAGTACTTAATTTTATTTCAAAACTTCCAATTAATAATCAAAATACCAGTTAAATAAATCACTTCTTAATCCAATAGAAATCCAAGTGGTCGTTGATTGAACTGTAGAGGCGGTTTGCGCTGTTGGATCAAAATTTCGGTACATGAAATTCCCAAACAAACGCATATTGGTTACTGGATTTACCAAATAACCCAATTGCAAATCCGCAATCATCACATTGGTTTTGTTTCCTTGTGCAATTCCAACTCCAGTATCAAAAGGACGATTTTCATCGTAGTCTAAATAGATGTTGCCACCGTAATTGAAGTTATCTGTTCCGTCATTAAAATCAAAACCTCTTTGTCCGTAAATTAATCTTGCTTCTCCGTAATATCTTCCTTTTTGGTAACGGGCAATTCCTACTAATTCTCTGAAATTAGCGCCCCATTGGTGTCCCATACTAATATTATTATGCGCATAATTCGTCAACGGATTGCTGTGCGAATACACATAAGGTCGCACTTGGTTGTATTCCACTTGTAAGGTTAAATTTTTAATTTGGAAGGCATCATAATACTTCGCTCCTATTTGGTAACCAAATTTATTTCGCCAACTTTGATTTTGTTCTCTAACATCACCAATCGCGAATTCATCTAACAAAAATTGGCTATAAAAATTGATTTGGTTGTTCCATTTGTATTTGGCAGTAGCTCCCAAAACGGCATTTCCCGCTCTTGAAGAAGACGAAAATTCCACCGCACGATAAAAAATAATTGGATTCACAAAATTCACATCAAAACCTCTGTCATTGGTATTAGACCAAACTACGCTTTCAAACAAACCAATGTTCAATCGCTTGGTCAAATTATAACTCAAATAATGACTTGCCATGTATTTTGAAGCATAAGCTCCGTCAACGGTGACTTCTGGTCGCACGTCTTTCAACCACATATAGGTATTGGTATACTTGATTTTCCAAAAAGACGTATTAATTTTAAAAAACGGATATGGACTCGTAGCATCACTCTGCAACAACGAACGATAACCATCACCAATGAAATTTCTGCCGTAGCCCAATTGTAAGTCTATGAATTCATTCGGTTTGTATTTCAAGTTTGCTTCCGCCATTGGAAAATCATAAGCATCATCTTTAAATCGTTTGGCAATACCAATTCCGGGAATAATCGCAGGATTTCCGCCTGAAGGCGCTAAAGTTTCTGAATAGGCATTGTAATAATCCGCGAATCTTCCTTGACTTTCGTAAATTGATGTGGTGAATGTTAGTTTTTCTCCCAAAGCACCTTGTATTTGAACTCCTCGAGTATTGACAAATGTGTTTGATATTTCACTATCTAAATCTTTTCCACCACGAAAATCAAAAATAGGATTCATAGTAAACCAATATTTTTCGCCTTGAATCGCAATCAGGTTTTCATTGAAGATTTTTCGTCCCCACCAACCGTCTTTTTGTTTCATTAATTGTTGGTTCACCGCTTCAAAATCGTAATATTTGGCTACTTCTGCATACGAATACGGTTTGGTAGCCGTGTGATTGTTACTCCCAACTTGATTTAATAAGGCATCAAAATTGGCATAATTCAAATGCGTAAAAGCAACATTCAAATTGCTCTTGTATTGCAGATTTTCGAAAGGTTTGTAGTTTTTAGCTACATCTTCAAATTCAGTTAATTCTTTTTTATTATCAATTAGAACGGAATTGGTTTTATCTTGTACAATTACATTTGATTTTGTTCCAAAAAGCGTTGGCTCTTCCAATGGAATACCGATTTTGATAGTGTATTTGGCAAATGTTGGTCTTCCAGAATAGGTTGCTGGTTTTACTTTTGGTAAGGCATCGAAAACTCTTTGCGTTTCTTCTTTTAACGAGGATGAAACCGCATCAATATATAATGTTTTGAATTTCCCAATAGTATCTACTTCAAAAACAGCATAAATATTTCCTTTGTAATTACTACTTACAATTTCTTGCGGCACTTTAAAATTTTGGAAGAAAAAAGTTTGAATGGTATTGTAAAAACAAGCCTCTTGATTTTCTCTTACTTCGTTTTCACATTCCGGAAATTGCGGCATTTGTTCCGTTGATTGTACTTGAGCAGTAGCCCAATTAATTCCTAAAACTAACGAAAGAACAACTATATAATTTCTCATGATTTTAATATTCCGATTGTGATTGTTGACCGTTTGCAATAGCTTTTGCAGCGGAAGTTCCGATTCTTTTTACACCTAATTTAATCATAGCAACCGCTTCATCATACGAACGAACACCACCAGCTGCTTTAACTGGCAATGGACAAGCATTTTCAAGCATCAATGTAATTGTTTCTATTGTAGCGCCATTGGGCAAACCGTTTTTTGTTGGGTAAAATCCTGTGGAAGATTTCACGAAAACTTTTTCGTACTGCGCTTCTTTGAAGTTAGCAATGACACAATTTTTAACCAAAGCCGTTAATTGGATAATTTGTTGGGGTGATAATGCAGCCACTTCAATAATCCATTTTACGATTTTGTGATGTTCTAAACCTAATTTAGTACAAGCAATTACTTGATTTTTTACCAATTCTACTTCACCGCGTTTAAAGGCTTCATAGTCTAATACAAAATCTAAATCGTCTGCTCCATTTTGGATGGCCAATTTTGCTTCAGCTAGTTTAAAATCCAAATCATTATCTCCTTTTGGGAAATCAATTACAGTTCCAATGGTAACTTTAGAATTGGCATCTGAAATCATTTTTTTGGCCAAAGTCACACATTCTGGACGAATCATGATAAGTTTGAAATCTTCATCAATAGCTTCTTGAATGGCATTTTGCACCACTAGATGATTTTCACTTTCTGAAATTCCCGCTTGAGCAGCTGTTTTTAAATACGTTGAATCTAGAAATTGTTTGACATTCATTGGAAATGAATTAAGTAATTAAGATGTAAAAATAAAAAAATCCCTTCGAAAAGGGATTTTTTTTCTATTTAAATGTCAATTTAATTCACTTTGAAAGAAATTGGGATCACATATTTAATTTTTACGGCAACATCACCTTGCTTCGCAGGTTCTAATTTTGGCAATTTACTTACCGCTTTTTCTGCTGCTACTTGCATAGCTGGTGTTGCTCTGTTGTTATCCAACGCTTTTACATTGGTAATGTTTCCTTTTTCGTCAATCACAAATTCAACCACTGCTGTTCCTTGTCTTTTGTTTTCCAAATCTTTATTTGGATACACTAAGTTTTTAGAAATTGCTTTGGCCAATTGCTCATCGAAACAAGCTTTTTGTTCGCTTCTTTTTAACCCTTTACAAGCTTTAAACATGGGCAATTGCTCCACTGAAAATATCGTTGGTTTATCTACAGTAGATGTTGTGTTGTTGTTATTATTAGTAACATCTGTTTTAACTTCAACATCCGATTTTGTATCTGATGGATTTTCTGAAGCTAAATCTTCTTTTTTAATAACTTCATCATCTTTTTTAATATCAACATCAACAAACTCCTTTGGTAATTTAACTACAGGTTTTATAGCTTTAGTTTCAATAGGATTTGACTTAATTACTTCTGGATTATACACGAATGCAGCTTCCTCTGTCCATGTTGGCTCTGCTTTAAAAACTGTATCTTTTGAAAAAGATAAAAACTTAAACTCTAAAAAAGACAACACTAAAACTAGTACTGCAATTAAACCCACTTGAAAATAGATTACACTATTTTTGGTTTTTCTTTGGAAATTTTCATTCGTTCTCATAATTACAAATATTAAGTTAACAACTCTTTAACAAAACATTTACAATTTACGTGCCAAAAAAAATCCCGACCATTTGGTCGGGATTGAAATTATCTTATAGTAAAGTTAATTGGTAAACCGTATTTAACTTTAACAGGCTTTCCTCTTTGTTTACCTGGTGTGAACTTCGGTAATTTAGAGATAATTCTTTGTGCTTCTTTTTCCAACAATTCACCTTCTTGAGGTCCTCTTGTTTGAATATCAATAACATTACCTTGTTTATCAATCACAAACTGAACAGAAACTCTACCTTGAATATTGTTATCTGCAGCTCTTGAAGGATAGCTAAAATGTTTTTTAATGTGTTTTGCCATTTGTTCGTTAAAACATTCTAAACGTTTCGCTTTAGGAACTGTCTCACAACCTGGAAACAATGGAATATCTTCAATAACAGCAAAAGGCAGCTCCCCATCAAAATCATCTGCATCACCATCTCCACCAACATCTGACGCTTTCACAATCACAACAGGTTTATTTTCTTCTACTTCCGTAGTTTCAATTTTTTTATCTTCTAATTTGATTTCATCTTTCACCACTTCAATTACCTCTGGTGCAGGCGGTGGTGGTGGTGGAAGTCTCTGTATTGGAGGTAATGTGATAATTGCTTCATCATCATCAACTACAATATTATCAGTAACAAATTCATCTTCTTTATCTTCTCTTGGGTCTTCAGATTTTAACTCAATCCCAATATAAGAAATCAACAAAATAGCAACTAAACCAACCTGAAAGAATAGCGTGCTATTTCTTTTTGGGTCAACATTAGGGTTTTTCTTAAGTTCCATAACTTTAATTTTGAGGTGCTAATATAAAGAATATTAGCAATAATTATCAATTTTTTTACTATTATTTTTTTACTCTAAGAAACACCATTCCTGAAATAGCTCCAATTGAATTAGCAACAACATCAAAGACATCAGCGGTTCTTGTCAAAGTAAAAACATCTTGAAACACTTCAATAATTATGCCATATACAACTGCAACAAACAATATGCTTAATTGTTGGTTTTTAGTTCTTGCATTTAATCCTTTTGCCCAAAGAACAACAAAGAAAAAATAAAAGAAAAAATGTACCGTTTTGTCTTTGCCTGGTATCGAAATAGAAACACTTGGGACTTTTTCAAAAGAAACCAAGCTTAACCAAGTAATTACAGCTGTCCAAAAAATGGCAAGAATTAAAAATTTACGCTCCAATTAATGCTGCATAATCTTCACTAGATAATAATGAATCTACTTCTAATGTGTTTTCCACTTTAATTTTAATCATCCAACCTTTTCCGTATGGATCTGAATTTACTGCTTCTGGTTCAGATTCTAAATCTTCGTTGAATTCAATAATTTCCCCACTTAATGGTAAAAACAAATCAGAAACTGTTTTAACAGCTTCAACTGTTCCAAAAACTTCATCTTTAGCTAAAGTTTGATCTAAAGTTTCAACTTCTACGTAAACAATATCACCTAATTCTTTTTGAGCGAAATCTGTAATACCAACTGTAGCAATATCACCATCAATAGCAACCCACTCGTGGTCTTTTGTGTACTTTAAATTAGCAGGAATATTCATATCGTTAAATTTATTTTGATGCACAAATGTAGTTTTAATAATTGAAATGTAAAAAAGGTTTTTTGTTATTTTTTTAATTTCCAAAATTATATCGTAAAGTGAAACCGCCTCGAATATTAGTTATAGGAAATGCAGTAGAAATAACTGCTTGTGAAAATTGATGGTCATAAAACAAAATTGCCGTTAAATTTCTACTGAACGAATAATCTGCTGTAAATCGAATAGACCATAAATCTTGACCTCCAGCCAATTCATTATTGTTGTAATCCAAATAGCGAACGATTGTATTGTTTTTTCTTAAGGTGAAATCGGCTTTTATGTTAATATCACTTTTGATTACTCCTGTTGGGTTATCTGCTAATGACGAATTAATCGTTACGTCTTTAATTCTGTAACCTAATCCCAAAGTGTAATCATTTCCGCTTACCTCTGTTAACAAATTATTATCAAAACTCATATTTAATGTTCTGTCTTTTTTGATTTCTGCTCTAATATTGACAGAATTCTTCATTTCAAAATCAACACGAACTAACGGATTGAACTGTTCTGATAAATTCACATTAGAAATAATTGTCTTAGCAAAGAAATTTCCGTTATTATCAAGAGCTGCGTCATTTAAATTAGAACGGAAAGCATTAATATTATAACTTGCTCTGTATCCATGTTGTAAAGAAAAACGCTTGAATTTATCTTTAAACCAAGTATAGCGCATTAAACCCGTATATTTAATATTCCAATTGGGTAAAGGTACATTTTTAAAAACACCCGTTGAAACACTACTTGCGTCAGAACCTGAATAGGCTGCCAAGAAAGCTGGCAATAAAACTTGCTGACTATTTTTTCCAAAACCTACTGGATAACCTTCTGCATCAACAGGAAAAGAAGACGTTCCATAATAATTTTGAGCTAAACGATTGGCAACAATTATTCTATTATCTCTAAAAGCTTCAAAAGGCTCCGAAAAGTTTTGGTCACTTTGTGAAAAAGCCGTTTTGATTAAAATAGTTGAAATATTATAATTACCAAATTCATACGGTGATCTTGAATTATATTGACCTCCAGTAACATCATATTGTTCTGAGAAGTTCTCCGACAGCATTCTCTCCCCTGTTACATCAATTTTTAAATCAGGAAACAACTCTACTTGAGCTGTAAAGTTCAACTGTGTATTTTTAATTTGTGTAAAGTTCTGATTGAATTCAGGGTAGTTTGTTAACCAGCCTTGGCGAGCGGCTTCGTATCTTACATCAGACTGACTTCCTAATACAAATCCCATTGTAGGACGTGAAGAACCAAAAAATCCTAAACCAGGAAGATACCCTGGTAAAACTGTTCCGTTAGTCTCTGTATAATTGACTTGAATATTTTTAACACTTGTTAGTATGCCTTTTAATCTTTCTACTACTATATTACCATCTGAACCCGCATTGTTTTTTGCAGCTGCTTGAATTTTTTGACCTGGTTGTGGAGGAGCGTTTTTAGGAGCTGGTGTTTTTGGCTTTTTCTTGCCCGTTAATCCAATATAACGGTAAAACAAATCCATGTTAAATGTTGTATTCAATTTATGTGAATTAGCATTTTGGATGGTATTCCCTAAATTCCAACGTTGTCCGTTTTCGTCTTCAAAATTGGCAAACAAATCCGAAGAACGTTGCCAATTGTAATCTCCAGTATAAGTATAATTCGATTTTACGAAACTAAATATTGGTAATTTATTAATTGGTATTTCGTAATTCACTACAATTTGTTGGTTGTGCTGATTCGATTCCCCAATATCCCAATAGCCATTCCAAATATCTAAACCATCTATTGGCACATTATTTTCGTCCAAATAATTTCTAACAATGTTATTGGTATTGGCATTATAATTAACTTTTAAAGATTTTGTAACATCGAAATTAAATCCATAATTATAATTAAAGAAATAGTTTCTTCTAAATAAAGGATCCAAACCAATTCCTTGTACATCAACCAATCTAAACTGTTGGCGATTGAACTGTCTTAGAATATTAGAACTGAAAGAAACGTTTGTTGGTAAATAATTAAAATTAAAATCAGATAGCATTTTATAATACCCATTCTTTTTGAATTTTTCATTCTTTTTGAAAGGTTCAATTGATTTTGGTTTGAATGCATAAGCATAATCCACACTCGTTCTATTTTGTAAATCCTCTAAATTTTCAATTTCATAACTATGATGTTGCATTCTATTTAGAGAATAAGAAAGTGTAATATTCTCAATATCGTAAAAATGTTGTTTTTGTTCTGGTGCTCTATCTTTTTTTACACCAATAAAATTAATACTAGTACGTTTGGTATAATCAATAGCTCTGTTTTCGATATTAGCTCTATCATTAGCATCTGTAGTTACATCTAATAGCTGACTTAACTCAATATCTTGGTAAAAAGGATCAAATTTAGGCGTAATAGTTTCTTCTCCTACTGCATAATTGAACGGTAAACGAATGCCCCATTTTTTTGGTAGCATTTGACCCAAATTCACGTTAGTAACTATATCATATTGAAAAACATCCTCTCTGCTTCTATCATTTGGTCCTTGCTCAATTCCTCCAAAACCTATTGTACTTATTCTTGTAGTTGCTGAAACTGTTGCAAAATCAGCAATATTGGTATCTAAATTTGCTACCGCTGCATATCCGCCTTTGTTATCCATATCAGACAGGCGTAATTCGTTGAACCAAACTTCACCACGAACAATTTGACCCGAACGGTTTTTCACCCCAACCATAATTGTTCTTACTAAACCAAAGTTAGGATTCCCTTTAATTCCCAATGTTAATCGGTTATCTGAAGAACCAATAGCCTCTTCTTCTACAAAACCAATTCCATTTGGATCATAATCAATAGAGGAATCGTTATTTAATGCTAAAATCTTTAATTTAGTTAACAAATCTAAAGGCAATTCAATTTCATTTTCTTCCGGCCAAATGTCTTCTGGTCGAGTGGCGTTTTGAGGGGTTACCTTTAACGGAATTTCAACTTGATAGAAGTTTTCAGTAAAATCATTACCAAAACGGATAAAAGCAGCCAGCTCATCATCTTGAAGCGGTTGCGATTCTGGATTTGGCAATGCTTCTGCATGTAAAAACATACGTAATTTTTTAAATTGACGCATGTCTACGCTTACATTTTTAAACACCGCTCTACTATCCCCAACTTCTAGACCATTTACATAACCTCCATTTTTGTCGTAAACCCTTAAAGACAACGACTGCTCATTTTGGTTGATAATAGTATTATTATTATATAATTGCTCTCTTTCAACTCCAGGTGGCGTTACATAAGGAATTGGAACACGTGTTGCATTTTCTAAAATATTTACCGCAACCACATCAAAACCTGTTTCATCATCGTCTACATTAGGGTCGTTAAAGTCTAGTGAATTAGTAAATCTTCGCCATTCACCTCTAACTAATTCTAAAGCTCCAAAGCGCAAAGTCACTTCATCTTTAAAACCCGTCATATACATTCTAATGAATCGTATAGAGCGCAAATCTTCTATAGAACCAATCTTCTCTGCATTTGCAATATCTTGAATAGGAATTTTATACAATATCCATCTCACTTTACCGGATTGTCCATTGGGTAGTGCAACATTATTATCTATTCTCGTATCAACAATATAGTTTTGTCCAACAGGAACTCCTGATTCAGTAGAAGGATAGGCTTGAATAGGCACATCAAACTTAAAATAAGCATTGATGGTATTCATCGTATTATCTCTATTGATATCTTCTACATCAGGGAAGGTTGTATTTCCTCTATTGGCATCAGTTACATTTACAGGTGAATTTCCTTGAGTACCATTGTAATTTTTATAACGATTAATTACATCTCCAGTTGCACTTAAATAAAATTGGTAATTATCTTCAGCTGGATCTGGATAAGCTGCAAAATCAGGATACTTTGCTGCTTCTTCCGCATCTAACATTCCGTCAAAACCGGCGTCTTGTACATTTCTATTGGCTTCATTGGTATCAAACGCATAAATTAATGATTGCGATGTGGGTTGATTTCCCCATGCCGTTGTAGTTGTTGGTTGATTTGAACCTGCAGCTGGCAAACCATTTTCGAACTGTTTTCTTCCGTCTTTTAATATATCTTCCGAGATTTCACCTAAGTTGAAAACTAACTTACCAACATTCGTTGGGTCAACAAAATCAGCAGGATTACCACTATCGTAATAGGGATCCATCATCCAAAATTGGATATATTCCACATTAGATTGCTCAAAATTAGTTGTGTTAATGGCACGCATAATTCCTCCCCAATTATCAGGAGCATCAATTTCTGAGAATTGATTGGTAGCCGCAGCAATTGGATTAAAATTATAAGGCCCTCTATCTTTTGGGAAATACGTTAAATCTAAAGTATTAATAACCGTTGATTGTCCTTGAGCAATATCTAAATTAGGAAATAATTCTCTACTGAAAATTCTTCTGGTTCTGTTTAACGATAAGTCATTATCAGAAATACCTCCAGGTGTTTGTGTATAAAAAACAGGGTCAATAGAATACCAAGACAATTTTGCTCTTTTATATCCAATAGAAACATCGTTTGAAGGTGGATCAGAAGCATTTGGAACACCATCATAATTATCTTCCAAAGGCACACTTGCAAGCGACCAAGCTAAAGGCGAGCGCAAATCGATAGTAGTTTGCGAACCTTCAAAATCATCTACATAAGTTGTTGCTTCACCGTTGAATTGATCTGCTTTTGATGCTCCAGGCATTAAGTACGCAATTTCCCCTCTAAAGGAAAGATTGGAGGGAACATCTGTATCAATATTAGGAAGTTTGTTTACTAATCTTGTTAAAAAAGGAACTTCAGTTGAGAAATTGGTATTTATTCCAAAAATGGTATTATTTACTGATTCTTGACCGTAATTCGTTTTATTGGTAAATGGTCGCTCCGAAAGACGTAACATCGTTGCTCCAACTAAGAAATTTTTATTGAATTGGTGTTCCACATTTACACCCCAAAAACGTCGGGTTTGTTGACCGAATACGGCATTGTTTTCTACTGAAATTTCAATTGGAGTATTGGAAGCTTGTAAAGAAGGATCTAATATTTGAACTTTACCTAACTGATAATTCACTGTGTAATCTTGTCCTTCTATTAGCAATCTTCCACCAGCAGTAACTACTACTGAACCCTGAGGTACATTGAATGCTCCAATAGAAATTCCATCTCCTCCTGATGATTTGTATCTACCTCTTAATTGAAATTTATTTTTCTCACTGTCTTGCAATGCCGCAGCTTGTGTAGATGCATACAAATTCCTGAAAACGTATTTTGCTTGGTTTGAATTATAAGTTAATGGATCATTATAATTTTCAACACCTGTGTCTTCTAACTTTTTAAATAAATGCTCTCCAAATGGCTCTTTGGTAGTAAAAATAATTCTACCATATTGGGTATCAATTGTAATTCCTGGAATAAAATCAAAAAAACCATCTCCACCTTCTTGTGGGTCATTGGTATAGTTCAATTTATCAACGTTAAATACTCTTAATAATGGTGTATCGGCAACATCCGTTGGAAGTGGTGTTGTACCTGCTTGTGTAATATAGTTTAACGGAGAAGGATCTGTATAAAGGATATTGAATCTAAAATCTTCTTGTTGTAATTGAAATGCAGAAGGGATTTGATAGATATTTTTCATCATCAAATTCCAAATAGGCATGGTTAAGTTTTGATTGGGTGCTTTTTGTTTCACTAATGTTAAGTTGCTTTTTAACATTTTTAGAATCAAGGCTTGTGAGCTTGGTACTGCAACTCCTGAAGTATTATCTACATTCGTTGCGTCCACACCATCTGTTCCAAATTCTCCAACTTGATAGACTTGGTCACCAATAGTATATTGAAATGCAACAGCTAAAACTTCATCATTTGACAATCTCTGATTTAACGAAACATAACCCAATTGCGGATGAAAGGTATATTCGGATGCAGAGAGTTTTCTTGCATTCTCTAATTTGGAATAATCAATTCCTTCTTCAACACCAGTAATGTTAAAACCGTTATTTGCCGTTGGAACTTCTCTAATATTATTGTTTAAAAAACTCGTCCCAGAACCAATTTGGTTAGGATTGAACTTATTGTTGGAATTGTTTGTTGGTGTATCAGGAGCAGCGTTAAAAAACGTTGGATGATTAGTTAAATTGATAGCTACGACTTCTTGAGGCAGCAAGTTAGAAAGTGGCGCTTCTCCTAAATCTTGTAGCGCAATGATATTTCGTAAATTGTTTTCGTTAGAATTAATTCTATTTTGTTTGTTCGTAATCCAAACTTCAATTCGAGTTATTTGTGCTCGGCTGTTTATAAATGGATAATTAGCAAGTGCTCTATCATATTGATTTCTAAAATATTGTGATAAGAAAAAGTGACGATCGGAATCGTACTCTAAAGCGAATAATTCGAAATCTTGTAAAGTCCCACCGCCTTGTGAAGTAACCGATCTTGTTTGAGATTTTTGTTCAGAGAAAACCCCAGTTACAGTGGTTTTACCAAACTTAAGTTGGGCTTTCACACCAAATAAACTTTGTGCACCTCGAATTAAGGAATTGGACAAAGGAAAATTAACGTTACCAACTTCTAATTTCTGTAAGATATCATCTTCGTCTGCTCCGTATTCTAATTTTATTAAGTTCTGAAAAGCGAATGTGGATTGGGTATCATAATTTACATTCACATTCAAACGAGTTCCCACTTTACCTTGTAAACCAACGCTAATTCTTTGGTCGAAATCAAAAGTTGTGGTTTGTCTATTTCGTGGTGAAAATGCTGGATTATCTTGTTTTGTGAAACGCACACCTAAATCTAATTCTACAGAACCAGTGGGTTTGATGTCAATGGTATTACTACCAAAAATCGTCTCAAATAGTTTAGAATTTACATAATATCTTGGTAATAAATCGCGCTTAGCATCTTCTTTTTTACCATCAACTGCAGCTGATTTTTCCTTATAATACTTTCGCATTTCCTCTCGAAGTACTAACTCTTGATACTGTGCAGGTGTAAGAACTAAAGGGTAATTAATATTAAAACCATCAACCGTACTCGTATAAATATATCTATCGGTTGCTGGATTATAAGTGTAGGCATTTATAATACTATTAGGATTTGGCGGATTCAACCTTCCTAAATCTGAACCTGTTTTAACGCTATCTTGTTCTTGCTCTACTTGAGAAAATAACAAAATAGGTGCAAACAAAATCAGCCATAAAAATGGCAATTTTATAGAAACATGAAACTTTTTATGTAAAACCTCTTTCAACTTACAAATTTTTTAAAGCTTGTTTAATTAGGTCTTCAGCGGAAGCATTTGGGGCTTCTTTAACAATTTTATCCATCACTTTTTCTGCATTTTTACGATTAAATCCTAAAACCTCTAATGCTGATAACGCTTCATCTTTATTTGTATTGTATGGAGCTGAAGAAACATCGTCTAAACTGTATACTTTTAACACTTTATCTTTCAAGTCTAAAATTACACGTTGCGCTGTTTTTGCTCCAATTCCTTTAATTCCTTGAATAGTTACCACATCATTAGACGCAATAGCTTGAATGATTTGCGTAGGCGCTAAAGAAGACAACATCGTTCGAGCAATATTAGCTCCAATTCCTGAAACAGAAAGTAATAATTTAAACAATTCTCGTTCTTGTTTTTCAACAAAACCATATAAAGTATGAGCATCTTCTTTTACTTGCAAAAAAGTGAACAACCTAATATTCTCTGTAGTTGGTAATAACGAATACGTGTGTAATGAAATATTAACCAAATAACCCACACCATTGCAATCAATAACTACATCGGTTGGGTTTTTCTCTACTAATTTTCCTTGCAAGTGTGTAATCATAACTTTTAAAAGTGCTAATTTACTTTTTTATTTGTTTGGAACGTCTTTCTTTTTCTTGCGCATCAACAACAGCAACGGCCGCCATATTTACCATTTCTTCTACACTTGCTCCCAATTGGAAAATATGAACGGGTTTATCTAATCCCAACATAATTGGTCCAATCGACATTACTTTATTTAATTCTTTTAGAAGTTTATACGTAATATTGGCTGCATCTAAATTTGGGAATACCAATGTATTCACTTTTTTATTGGCAATTTTTGAAAATGGAAATTTACTTGAAATCAATTCTGGGTTTAAAGCAAAATCAGATTGTACTTCACCATCTACAATTAAATCTGGATAATTTTCATGTAAAAAAGCAACTGCTTTTCTGATCTTCAACGCACTTTCATTGTCTGATGAACCAAAATTAGAGAAGGAAACCATAGCAATTACAGGCTCCATACCGAACATTCTAACTGTTTTAGCAGTCATCAATGCAATCTTAGCTAAATCATCAGCTGTTGGATTTGGATTAATAGCTGTATCTGCCAAGAAAATTGGACCTCTTTTGGTCATCATCATATTGGTTGTTGCTATTCTTGTTACGCCTGGCGCTTTTTCAATTAGTTCCATCATCGGTTTAACATTGGAAGGATAACTTCTAGAATATCCAGTAACCAATGCATCTGCTTCCCCTTTATTGACCATCATGGCTGCGAAATAATTTCTTTCACGCATCCATTTTTGAGCGTCTAAATAGGTTGTTCCTTTGCGTTTTCTAGTTTCCCAATAGGTTGTTGCGTATCGGTTTCTTCTTTCTTCTTCCTCTTTGGTTTTTGGATCGATTATCTCCACTTCAGCATCAAAACCAATTTCTTCTTTTAATTCCAAAATAGTTTCTTTGTTCCCTAATAAAACTGGAATTCCAATTCCGTCTTCGTGAACAATTTGGGCTGCTTTCAACACATCTAAATGATCTGCTTCGGCAAAAACTACACGTTTTGGATCTGTTTTAGCGCGGTTAATCAACAAACGAACTAGTTTATTATCAGAACCCATTCGCTCTAAAAGATCATCTTTGTATTTTTCCCAATCGGTAATTGGTGCCAATGCTACACCAGAATCCATTGCTGCTTTTGCAACTGCTGGTGGTACTTCGGCAATTAATCTTGGATCAAAAGGTTTTGGAATAATATAATCACGACCAAAAGCTAATTTGGTTTCTCCGTAAGCAATGTTTACTTGTTCTGGCACAGAAGCTTTAGCTAATTCTGCTAATGCAACTACTGCAGCCTTTTTCATTTCCTCATTAATTTTGGTAGCACGCACATCTAAAGCACCTCTAAAAATATAAGGAAATCCTAAAACGTTATTCACTTGGTTAGGATGGTCAGAACGACCAGTTGCCATAATAATATCTTTACGAGTAGCGATTGCTAAATCATAATTAATTTCAGGAGTAGGATTAGCCATTGCAAAAACAATAGGATTATCCGCCATGCTTAACAACATATCAGCAGTAACAATATCTCCAGTTGATAATCCAACAAAAACATCGGCTCCTTTCATGGCATCTGCTAACGAATCAAAATGTTTATCCGTTGCATATTTGCGTTGCATATCGGTTACTTTTGGATCGTCTTTTCGTAATGGTCCTTTGCTATTGAACATTACAATGTTTTCTGGTTTTACACCAAAAGCTACATACAAATTCGCACAAGCAATAGCTGCAGAACCTGCACCAGAAATTACCATGGTAACTTCTTCCATTTTTTTATCTGCCAATTCAACGGCGTTTAAAAGTGCTGCTGCAGAAATAATTGCAGTTCCATGTTGGTCATCGTGCATTACTGGAATGTTTAATTCCTCTACCAAACGTCTTTCGATCTCAAAAGATTCTGGTGCCTTGATATCTTCAAGGTTAATTCCGCCAAATGTTGGAGCAATATTTTTTACCGTTTCTATGAATTTGTCCACATCTTTGGTATCTACTTCAATGTCGAACACATCAATATCAGCGAAGATTTTGAACAACAAGCCTTTTCCTTCCATTACGGGTTTAGAAGCTTCTGGCCCAATATCTCCTAGTCCTAAAACGGCTGTTCCGTTAGAGATTACAGCTACTAAGTTTCCTTTAGCTGTGTATTTATAAACGTTATTTATATCTTTTTGAATTTCTAAACAAGGCTCTGCCACACCTGGTGAGTAAGCCAAAGCCAAATCGCGCTGCGTTGCATATTTCTTTGTTGGAACAACTTGAATTTTACCTGGAGTTGGTTTCGCATGGTACAACAACGCTTCTCTTCTTTTGCTATCTTTATGCATAGTTTTTTGATTTACTAACTTACAAAGATAAAAGGATGCTGATAATAATTGAAATTTTTAAGGGTAATCTTTAAAAAAGTTTATATTTCGCTGTAAACCAGAAAGTTTGGTTCGATTGAATGCTGAATTTTTGAACACCTTTTGAAAAGTATCTTGCGTAATTTCCTCCCAATCGGATTTAGTGAATTGAAGAATTTCGTTATTGGGTTGGAATCTGGGTTCATTATGTGGTTTCGAAAATCGGTTCCATGGGCAAACATCTTGGCAAACATCACAACCAAACATCCAATCGTCGAATTTGTCTTTCATTACATTAGGAAGATTATCTTTTAATTCGATGGTGAAATACGAAATACATTTACTTCCATCTACCACATAAGGCGCTACAATCGCTTCGGTTGGGCAAGCATCAATACACGCTGTACAAGTGCCGCAGTGATCGGTTGTGGGCGTGTCGTATTCCAATTCTAAATCAACAATTAATTCGGCAATAAAATAAAAAGAACCTACTTTTTGGGTAATTAAATTGCTGTTTTTTCCAATCCAACCCAAACCACTTTTTGCAGCCCAAGCTTTATCTAAAACTGGAGCTGAATCTACAAAAGCTCTTCCGTTTACTTCACCAATTTCTGTTTGAATAAAATGCAATAATTCTTTTAATTTGTCTTTGATTACAAAATGATAATCTTCACCATAAGCATATTTTGAAATTTTATACGAATCTTCATTTTGGAATTCCGAAGGATAATAATTCAACAATAACGAAATCACACTTTTTGCTCCATCAACTAATAATGTTGGATCCAAACGCTTGTCGAAATGATTTTCCATGTAGCTCATTTGACCATTCATGTTATTATTGAGCCAACTTTCTAATCTTGGCGCTTCTTCCTCAAGAAAACCAGCTTTGGAAATACCGCAAGACAAAAAGCCGATTCTCTGGGATTCGGCTTTTATAAGTTGCGCGTATTTTTCTTTGTTATTAATCAAACTAAAAAAGTCCTCCTTGAATATTGTTTTTAATTTTACCTAAATGTTTATACGCTTTATCCGTAACTTCTCTTCCGCGCGGAGTTCTTATGATAAATCCTTCTTGAATTAAAAAAGGTTCGTACACTTCTTCGATAGTCTCTCCACTCTCGGAAACAGCAGTTGCAAGAGTTGATAAGCCAACTGGACCACCTTTGAATTTATCGATTATAGTTACTAGAATTTTATTATCCATTTCATCTAATCCGTGTGCATCTACGTTAAGTGCTTTTAGTGCAAATCTGGCAATCTCTATATCAATTTTCCCATTTCCTTTTATTTGAGCAAAATCTCTTACTCTTCGTAAGAGTGCGTTCGCAATACGTGGTGTTCCTCTACTTCTACCTGCGATTTCAATAGCTGCTTCCATTGTTATTGGCATTTTTAAAATAGAAGCACTTCGTTGAACTATTGTCGTTAGCAATTCGGTATTATAGTATTGTAATCGACTTTGTATTCCAAAACGAGCACGCATTGGTGCAGTTAACAAACCCGAACGAGTTGTTGCTCCAATAAGCGTAAAAGGATTTAGATTAATTTGAACGGTTCTTGCATTTGGACCCGATTCTATCATAATATCGATTTTAAAATCCTCCATTGCTGAATACAAATATTCTTCAACGACTGGACTTAAGCGGTGAATCTCGTCAATAAACAAAACATCGCGTTCTTCTAAATTCGTTAGTAAACCCGCTAAATCGCCTGGTTTGTCTAAAACGGGTCCAGAAGTAATTTTGATTCCAACACCTAATTCATTCGCAAGAATATTGGCAAGCGTAGTTTTACCTAAACCTGGAGGACCATGAAACAAAGTATGATCTAACGCTTCACTTCGCAAATTTGCTGCTTGAACAAAAACTTTTAAGTTATCTAAAACTTGTTCTTGTCCTGTAAAATCATCAAAGGATAATGGTCTTAATGCCTTTTCAATATCAACCTCTTGTGGTGAAAAACGCTCTTTATTGGGATCTAAATTCTCATTCATAAAAACAAAGATAGCTAAAACTTAAAACAAAAAAACCTTTCGATTTGAAAGGTTTTTTTGTTTTTGTATATTAATGATGAAGTTGCTCTTCACCTTCTTTCATTGGTACAATCTGAGGAACAAAATCTTCGTCATGTCCAGGTTTGTTGTAGTCATAAGGCCAACGGTGTACTTCAGGAATTTCTCCAGGCCAGTTACCGTGAATATGTTCAACTGGTGTTGTCCACTCTAAAGTATTTGATCTCCAAGGATTTTGTGTTGCTTTCTTACCGTAGAACATACTATAGAAGAAGTTCCAGAAGAAAACAATTTGGAAAGCAGCACCAATAATTGCAAATACTGTAATTAATACGTTAACATCTGCTAAATCATCAAATAATGGAAATGCTGAGTTAGTATAATAACGTCTTGGTAAACCAGCCATTCCGATGAAGTGCATTGGAAAGAAAACTCCGTAAGCACAAACAGCAGTTACCCAAAAGTGAACATATCCTTGCGTTTTGTTCATCATTCTACCAAACATTTTTGGGAACCAATGATACACACCAGCAAAGAAACCATATAATGCAGAAATACCCATTACTAAGTGGAAGTGAGCCACAACGAAATACGTATCGTGAACGTTAATATCTAATGTTGAATCTCCTAAAATAATCCCTGTTAAACCTCCAGTAATGAAAGTTGACACTAAACCAATAGAGAATAACATCGCAGGATTCAACTGCAAATTACCTTTCCAAAGCGTTGTGATATAGTTAAATGCTTTTACAGCAGATGGAATTGCAATTAATAAAGTTGTAAATGTAAATACAGAACCTAAGAAAGGATTCATACCCGACACGAACATATGGTGACCCCAAACAATTGTAGAAAGGAAAGCAATTGCTAAGATTGAAGCGACCATCGCTCTATAACCAAAAATTGGTTTTCTTGAGTTAGTAGCTATAATTTCAGAAGTAATACCTAAAGCCGGTAATAATACTATATAAACCTCTGGGTGACCTAAGAACCAAAACAAATGTTCAAAAAGTACCGGAGAACCACCTTGGTAATGCAATACTTCACCAGAAATAAAAATATCTGACAAATAGAATGAAGTTCCAAAACTTCTATCAAAAATTAATAAAAGTGCAGCAGATAAAAGAACTGGGAAGGATACAATACCAATAATAGCAGTAACGAAGAATGCCCAAATTGTTAATGGCAAACGCGTCATTGTCATCCCTTTAGTTCTTAAGTTAATAACTGTAACTACATAATTCAAAGATCCCATTAATGAAGATGCAATGAAAATAGCCATAGAAACCAACCATAAAGTCATTCCTAAACCTGATCCAGGAATTGCTTGAGGTAATGCACTTAGAGGAGGATAAATTGTCCATCCTGCAGAAGCTGGTCCTGATTCAACGAATAAAGAACCTACCATAATTACAGATGAAATAAAGAACATCCAGTAAGATAACATGTTCATGAATCCAGATGCCATATCTCTTGCACCAATCTGTAATGGAATAAGTAAGTTACTGAATGTACCACTTAATCCTGCAGTCAATACAAAGAATACCATGATGGTACCATGAATAGTAACCAAAGCTAGGTAAATATCATTTCGCATTACTCCACCTGGAGCAAATTTTTCACCTAATAAAAATTTAAAAATTCCAAATGATTCCTCTGGCCACGCAATTTGCATACGAAATAATACTGACATTAAAACGCCAATAATACCCATAATTAAACCAGTAATCAAATATTGCTTAGCAATCATCTTGTGGTCAAGACTAAAAATATATTTAGTAATGAAAGTTTCTTTGTGATGACCGTGATCGTGTGCTGACATAATTCTATCTATTAAAATATCTTAAACTATTCTACTACTTGTGCTAAAACTTTTGTTGTATCAACTACTGCTTCAACAGCTTCAGGTTGAACTGGTGCTGCTGCAGGTGCATTAGCTTCAGCCCATTGTTTTGCAAGGGTTGGTTTTTCACTCAACCATTTTTTGAAATCTTCTGGCGACTCCACAACAATTTTCATTTGCATGTTGTAGTGAGAAGCACCACAAATTTTATTACATAATAATAAATAATCAAAAGTATAAGGATCTAAAGCTTCTCCACCGTTAGCAACTAATTCAGCACTTTTCTTTGCACGAATTTTGTTGATTCTATCAACTTTAGCAATCATTTTATCATTTTGACGCATTTCTTCAGTTGTAACTGTTGGAACAAAAACAAATTGAGTAACCATACCAGGTACGCAGTTCATTTGCGCTCTAAAATGCGGCATATAAGCAGAGTGCAATACATCTTGAGAACGTATTTTGAATACTACTTTTTTACCTTTAGGTAAGTGTAATTCATTAACTACTTTATCATCTTGAGCAGCTGGATCAGCTAAATCAACTCCTAATGTATTGATTCCTTCAATATAACGTACGTTAGCTTTTCCTAAAGTATTATCTTCTCCAGCATATCTAGCTTCCCAACCAAATTGTTTTGCGTATAATTCAACATAAATAACTTCCTCCTCTTGGTCGTAATACATAATATTATTCCAAGTGTAAAGTCCGTACAAAATTAAACCAGCCAATGTAATAACAGGAATAATAGTCCAGATGAACTCTAATTTATTGTTATCAGCAAAATAAACAACTTCAGCACCTTTTTTCCCGCGATATTTAAAAGCAAAATAATGCAATAAGGCTTGAGTTATAGTTTGAACAAAGAAGATAAGAATCATAGAAATCCACATAAGTGTATCTACATCTTTTCCATGTTCAGAAGCAGAGTTATCCATTAATGGTAAATCACCATACTTAACTACACAAAAAATGGTTATCAAATAAATGAAGGCAAGAAAGCCAAACATTAAGTATCCATTAATGTTGTTATCATTATCGTTAGCAATTTCACTGTTTTCAGCAGCGCCAACTTGTGTTAAATGAAATATTTTAGTTAATTGCCAAACAGCAACTCCAATGAAGACTAAAACAATAAATACTAATAAACCAGTCATTTGTTTATTTCTTTAAATATTAATAATGAAAATGTTTGCTTTCTTCCATGTAAGGATTATTCTTAGGCTCAAGTGGTGCTTTAGTTAAAGCAGTAAATACTACAAATATAAAAAGACCTAAGAAAAACAATATCGAACCAATTTCTGGCATTCCAATAAACCATTGATCACCAACAGTTGCAGGCATAATCATATTGAAGAAATCGATATAGTGACCAAACAAAATTACGATACCAGCCATTACAATAATCCAAGACAAACGTTTGAAATCAGTATTAATTAAAATTAATAATGGAAAAATGAAGTTCATAGCTAACATTCCGAAGAAAGGCAGATTATATTGTTCAATTCTTGTTACGTAATAAGTTACTTCCTCAGGAATATTAGAATACCAAATCAACATAAATTGAGAGAACCATAAGTAAGTCCAGAAAATACTAATTCCAAACATAAATTTAGCTAAGTCATGAATGTGGCTTGTATTAACATTCTCTAAATATCCTTTAGATTTTAAATATATAGTAATTAAAGCTATTGCAGTAATTCCACTTACGAAGAAACTTGCAAATACATACCAACCAAATAATGTACTATACCAGTGAGGATCTACGGACATAATCCAATCCCAAGACATAATAGATTCAGTAATGATGAAAATAACTAAAAATGTAGCAGCCAATTTGAAATTCTTTTTATAGAATGACAAATCTGTGGTACTATCTTGAGCGATAGAATTTTTTCTCATTTTAGCACGGAAGAAATTCCATAACCCTAAGAAAATTGCAGCTCTAATTAAAAAGAAAGTTACATTCAAATAACCAGATTTACCTTGTATTAATGTATCATTTGCAACTACATCAGCATCCATCCATACAAATAAATGATTCATGTGCATAGCTGAAAGTACTAATACAATAAAGAAAATAATAGAACCTGGTAACATATAAGCTGTTATACCTTCCATCACACGGAATAAGATTGGAGACCAACCTGCTTGTGCCGCATACTGAATAGCATAAAAAGCCATTACACCAACAGACAATAACAAGAAAAAGATACAAGCTACGTAAAATGCAGCCCATGGCTTATTCTGCAATTGGTGCAAAACATGTTCTAAATGTTCTTTATGTTCCGCGTCTGAATGTTTTGCATCCGCATGATCAGCGTGAGCAACTGCGTGGTCATGATGACCATGAGCATGACTTTCAGACAATATCGTTTCAACTTCTTCAATAGTTTTTGGAGCACTCATAAAGCCAATTCCAATACCAACCAATCCTAATAACATTAAGACTAGAGAAAAAGTTTTTAATTTACTTGAAAACGTATACATATTAATTATTTTCAATTGGTGTTTTACAATTATAATTCTGATCTAAGTTTTAAAACGTAGCTAGCTACTTGCCATCTTTCTTCTTGAGAAAGCTGGTTGGCGTGAGAACCCATTGAGTTCAAACCATAAGTTACTACGTGATAAATACTACCTGCTGTAATTTCTCTCTCTTTAAAGTTAGGAACTCCAAGAAACTTTTCTCTTTTTACTAAATTTCCTTGTCCGTCACCTTTCTCACCATGGCAAATTGCACAATAGATGTTGAACAATTCTTTCGCTTTAGTTTCATTATAAGATGCATCATCTAATGGAGAATTTAAAGTTGCTTTTGCTAAAGCATAACCTTCCGGAGTATTAGGAATTTCATAAGGCACAAAACCTCTTTTCACAGTTCCATCCGCAGGTATTTGCGCTTCAACGCCACCTTCAAAAACTTCGTGTTCCGAATATGTTTCATAAGAAACAGCTTCATACATGTTAGGGAAAAACTGGTAGTTTGGTTTTGAACTATCAAAGCAAGAAGTTGCTAAGAAAGACAAACCTAAAACGGCTACTATTTTATTTAAGCTTTTCATATTGTGTATTAATGCTTTTCAATTATTTTAACTTCTACTGCTCCAGTTGATTGGAAAAAAGAAATCAACTCTTCTTCGTTTCCATGAACTCCAATTTCCATTAAAAAATGATCATCAGTTGTTCTTACATCAGGATTTTCAGCTTGTTTGAATGGCCATAATTTACTTCTCATATAGAATGTAATTACCATTAAGTGAGCTGCAAAAAATACTGTCATCTCAAACATAATTGGAACAAATGCTGGCATATTCTCGATGTAGCTAAAACTTGGTTTTCCACCAATATCCTGAGGCCAATCTTGAATCATGATGAAATTCATCATTGTAGTTGCTACAGCAAGACCAACTAATCCATACAAAAAAGCACAAATAGCAATTCTTGTAGGCGCTAATCCCATAGCTTTGTCCAACCCGTGAACAGGGAAAGGAGTATATATTTCTTCAATATGATGATGTGCTGCTCTTGTTTGTTTAACAGCATCCATTAAAACATCATCATCATTATATATAGCGTGTAAAACTTTGTTGCCCATGATATTAATGATTATCTGAATTATGACCGTGTTGTTCTCTTTCTCTCTTGAAATTGTCACCCGAAGACTTTAAAATAGTTTTAACTTCAGCTTGTGCAATTACTGGGAAACTTCTTGAATATAATAAAAATAATACGAAGAAGAAACCAATAGTACCAATATAAATACCCGCATCAACAAATGTTGGTTGGAACATCGTCCAAGATGATGGTAAGTAATCTCTATGTAATGAAGTAACGATAATTACGAAACGCTCAAACCACATACCTACGTTTACTACAATCGAAATAATGAAAGACGCCATGATACTAGTTCTAATTTTCTTGAACCACATAACTTGTGGAGAAATCACGTTACAAGTCATCATTAACCAGTAAGACCACCAGTAAGGTCCAGTAGCTCTGTTTAAGAAAGCATACTGCTCATACTCAACTCCAGAATACCATGCAATGAATAACTCAGTAATATAAGCAATTCCTACAATAGAACCAGTAATCATGATTACAATGTTCATTAATTCGATATGCTGAATAGTGATATAATCTTCTAAGTTAGACACTTTTCTCATGATAATCAACAAGGTATTTACCATGGCGAAACCTGAGAAAATAGCTCCAGCAACAAAGTACGGAGGTAAGATAGTCGTATGCCAACCTGGAATTACCGAAGTTGCGAAGTCAAACGATACAATCGTGTGTACAGAAAGTACAAGAGGAGTTGCTAAACCAGCTAATACCAAAGATACTTCTTCGAAACGTTGCCAATCTTTAGCTCTACCACTCCATCCGAAAGATAAAGTTGAATAAATTCTTTTTGTAAATGGCGTAATCGCTCTATCACGTAACATAGCAAAGTCAGGTAATAAACCAGTCCACCAGAAAACTAATGATACCGATAAATAGGTAGAAATTGCAAATACATCCCATAAAAGTGGCGAGTTAAAGTTAACCCATAACGAACCAAATTGGTTTGGAATAGGCAATACCCAGTATCCTAACCATGGACGACCCATGTGAATAATTGGGAATAAACCAGCCTGCATAACAGAGAAAATTGTCATTGCTTCTGCAGAACGGTTAATAGCCATTCTCCATTTTTGACGGAATAATAATAATACGGCAGAGATAAGAGTACCCGCGTGACCGATACCTACCCACCAAACGAAGTTGGTAATATCCCATGCCCAACCTACAGTTTTATTTAATCCCCATGTTCCAATTCCTGTAGTAACTGTATAAATCATACACCCTAAGCCATATAAAAAGGCAGCTAAGGCAATTGAAAATACAATCCACCATTGTTTGTTAGCTCTACCTTCTACAGGTCTAGCAACATCTACAGTAACATCGTGGTAAGACTTGCTTCCTACGACTAAAGGTTTTCTAATGGGTGCTTCGTAATGAGACGACATAATCCTTTATATTGTTTCTTTAATTAATACTTATTTAACGTTTCTAACTTTTACATGGTAGAATACATTTGGTTTTGTACCAATGTGCTCTAATAAATGATACATTCTATCATCTTCAGCCAATTTAGCTACTTGTGATTCTTTATCATTTACGTCTCCAAATACCATTGCTCCGCTTGTACAAGCTGCAGAACATGCTGTTTGGAATTCACCATCTTTAACAAGTCTTCCTTCACGTTTTGCTTTTAATTTTGTTGCTTGCGTCATTTGAATACACATAGAACATTTTTCCATAACACCACGAGAACGAACATTTACATCTGGATTAATTACCATACGACCTAAATCGTCATTCATGTGGTAATCAAACTCACTATTCTTGTTGTATAAGAACCAGTTGAAACGTCTTACTTTATACGGACAGTTGTTAGCACAGTAACGAGTACCCACACAACGGTTATAAGCCATGTGGTTTTGTCCTTCTTTACCATGTGAAGTTGCCGCAACCGGACAAACTGTTTCACAAGGTGCGTGATTACAGTGTTGACACATTACAGGTTGGAAAGCCACTTGAGGATTCTCAGCAGGATCTTCCATAGCTGTTAATGTAGAAATAGAATCTGATAATCCTTTAGCGTTATTTTTAACAACTACATCTTGATCAAAAGTATCTTGAGAAGAATAATATCTATCGATACGCAACCAATGCATATCACGACTTCTTCTTACTTCAGATTTACCTACAACTGGTACGTTATTCTCAGCGTGACATGCAATAACACATGCTCCACAACCCGTACAAGCGTTTAAGTCAATTGATAAATTGAAATGGTGACCAATACTTCTATCAAAAGCAGTCCATAAATCAACTTCTTTAGCAGGAGTTTCTTTATGGTCTAAAGAAACAACAGGAACAATATTCCAATCAGCAGCATCTTTAGTATTGAATATTTCTAGAGTAGTTTCTTTGATGATATCACCTCTACCCATTAATGTTTTTTGTAACTGAACACAAGCAAATTCATGTTCACCCTCTTCTTTAGTAACGGTTACAGACTGATTAGAATTTAAATTAGTATATAACGTATAAGCATTTACACCAACTTGCATTTCTTTTTTCAATCCAGCTGTTTTTCCATAACCAAAAGCCAAACCAACAGTTCCAACTGCTTGACCCGGTTGAATAATTACTGGCACTTTAGAAAGGGTAGTATTACCTACCTTCAAAGTAGCATAACTTCCGTTCAATCCTCCATTAGCTACATTCCAATTTTCCAAACCTAACTTTTCAGCATCTTTTTTAGAAACTGTTAAGTAATTATCCCAAGACGCTCTCGTAATAGGATCAGGAAACTCTTGTAACCATGGATTATTAGCTTGTTGTCCATCACCCATTCCAGTTTTAGTATACAATACCAAATCCAAACCAGCTGATTTTGCTTGAGCTAATTTTGAAGCTGAAGTACTAGCATCGATAGCACCAGCAGACAATGAAGAAACTTCACTTACTGAAAAACCATCATGAACCACTTGGTTCCAAGATTTTCCATTAATATTTGAAGCAGCAAAAGCTTTTAAGTAATCATAATATGAAGTAGCAGTTTCTGTCCAAGACAAAATAGCTTCTTGTAATTGTTTCGTATCAAATAAAGGACGAATAGTAGGTTGCATTACACTATAATGACCTCTTTCCATCATAACATCACCCCATGATTCTAAATAATGAGGAGCTGCAGCAGCAATAGTAGTTAAACTAGCCGTTTCATCTTCCTTCATTGAGAAAGCAACAGAAAGTTTTACTTTTTTAAGTCCGTCTACAAATTGTTTTGAATTAGCTAAAGTATAAACTGGATTAACACCACTCATAATCAAAGTGTGAACTGAACCAGCATTCATATCAGTTACCAATTGAGCAACCGCTTTAGCATTTCCTTTGCGAGTTAATTTAGTAGCACTTGGATTGAAAGCTTCAGAAGATAAAGCAGTATTGATAGCCAAAACCAAAAGTTGTGCATCAACATCATCTAAACCTGTAACTAAAACTCCTTTTCCAGCAGCTGCTTTTAATTGCTGAGCCGCTTTCATAACTTCTGCATCGTACTTTTCAATTGTTGAAGTTCCAACAGCAGCACCAGTTACTACATTATATATTTTTACTAATGCTTGTTTTTGTTGCGCTACCGTTAAAGGAATACGCTTATCTGCATTAGCTCCAGCCAAAGACATATTAGCCTCTATTTGGATATGTTTAGACATTTTACCATTTTTAGGAATACGGCCTTTTGCATAACCTGCATCATAACCGCCACCTTGCCAATCTCCAAGAATATCAGCACCTATTGAAACGATAACATCAGCTTTAGAAAAATCATATCCAGCCAAACCCCTTACACCGTAAACCGATTCAAAAGCATCTAAGGCATTTGATTCAGAAACCGCATCATAAACAACATGTTTAACCGTTGGATATTGAGCCTGTAAATTAGTAATTAAAGCATCTGTAGAAGGACTTGCCATCGTATTTGTCAATACTACAACTTGACCTCCAGTAGCTTTAGCATCTTCTAAACTAGCTTTTACTTTAGCATTCACTTCGCTCCATTCCGCTTCTTTTCCTGAAATTTTAGATTTTTTTAATCTTAAACTATCATATAAAGAAAGTACAGAAGCATGAACTCTTGCATTTGCTCCAGTTCGAGATCCTTCTAAATTATTGTTTTCAACTTTAATTGGACGACCTTCACGTGATTTAATTAAGATATTTGCGAAATCAAAACCATCAGCTATAGTTGTTGCATAATAATCTGCAACACCAGGAATGATTTCCTCAGGCTGAACCACATAAGGAATAGATTTCACAACAGGACCTTCACAAGCCGCTAACGAAGCAGCAGCAGTACTGAATCCAACATATTTTAAGAAGTCACGACGAGAAGTTGAACCACTAGCTAACGAATCTTTATCACCTAAAAATTCATCTACAGGAATTTGCTCAACAAACTCATTGTTTCTTAGCGTCTCAACAATAGAGCTATTTTCGTTTAGCTCCTCAACACTTTTCCAGTATTTTTTGTTTGATGCCATATTATTACTTGATATTAGCTTCTAAATTATTTATTAATAGTGACATTTACCACATTCTAAACCTCCCATTTGCGCAGCAGTTAATTGCTTCACACCGTATTTCTTAGAAAGTTCTTCATGGATTTTTTTGTAGTACTCATTGTCTTCTACTTTCACATTTGTTTCTCTGTGACAGTTGATACACCAGCCCATTGTTAATGGAGCATGTTGTTGCATGATTTCCATTTCTTCAACTGGACCGTGACATTTTTGACAATCAACACCAGCAACCGTTACGTGCTGAGCATGGCTAAAGTACACGTGATCAGGTAAATTATGAATTCTAACCCATTTTACTGGTTGTGTTTTACCTGTATAACTTTGCGTAGCCGGATCCCAACCAACAGCATCATATAATTTTTGAATCTCTCCATCATAGAAAGCTTTGCTATACTCAGGAGTTGCAGTAGTTTCAGCCACTTCATTGATGTTTTTATGACAGTTCATACAAACATTTAAAGAAGGAATATTAGAATGCTTACTTACACGAGCAGCAGAGTGACAGTATTTACAATCAATACCGTTATCACCAGCGTGAATTTTGTGCGAATAATGAATTGGTTGCACAGGAGCATATCCTTGGTCAACACCAATTTGCATCATCCAGCCGTAAGCAAAATAAGCTGCTACTAATAAGAATGCAATTGCAGATACTAAAACCAAAAAATGGTTTCTCGCAAAAGCTACCCAAATTGGCACTGCTTTTTCTTTTGGCTCAACTTCAATTCCGTTAGCTTTAGCAATTTTAGTTAATACATTGTTTACTAAAAACAACATTACCACTAACATTCCTAAAACCAATGCCAAAGCACCAAGAATTACATTGTTTGAAATTCCAGTACCCGAATCAGATGAAGTTGAAGCACCATCAGCTACTACCACTGGTTTTTCAGCAGGAACTTCTGAAGTATACGCTAAAATATCATCAATATCCGCATTAGACAATTGAGGAAATGCCGTCATTGGCACTTTTCCGTTTTCTTCAAAAACTTTTACTGCTAATGCATCACCTGATTTAATCAAGTCAGCACTATTTTTAATCCATTTATACAACCACTCTTTTTCATACTTATCAGCAACACCACGAAGTGCAGGACCCGTAGCCTTACCATCTAATTTATGACAAGCAGCACATTGAGAATTAAACAATGCTTTTCCTTTTGCAGGATCACCACCAACGGCAGCATCTTGAGAAAAAACAGACAAAGAAAAAGTTAGCATGAACGCTAAACTGAAGAAAATCTTTGAAAACGATTTATGGTTACCCACCTTTTTCATATTTAATTAATGATTATCGACTCAATATTTTTGGTATGATTTTAGCTACCTGATAAACAAATAGGAATCACACACAATTTTAACTCCGACAAAAATACAATTTTAGAACTATTCTATAAACCTTAATTTTATCATAAAATGTAATTTATATTTATTCTAAATAATTTGAAGTTTTCTGTTTATTTATATAAATTGTATTTTTGTCCTATACAAATATCAAAATGAGAAAATTAGCCTTAAAAACCGTTTTTTTTATTGCACTTCAATTTGCTTTTGGGAGCTATGAAATGCATGCTCAAGATTCAAAAATAAAAATTGAGCAGAACCCAAAAATTGAGAATTTACTTAAAGAAAAGCAAAAATTAAACACTTCACTAACTGTAAACGACAGTTATAAAATCCAAATCTTCTACGGAAGTAGTGAAGAAGCAAAAAAGAAAAATGCTGAATTCAAAAAGGATTTTAAAGACATAGAAACTACTATCATCTATACCAATCCCACATTCAAAGTTTGGGTAGGCAATTACAAGCTAAGAATTCATGCAGAAAAGGCGCTGATTGATATTAAAAAGAAGTACCCAACGGCTTTACTCATCAAACCTAGTAAATAAAAAATATCCCAAGAAATCTTGGGATATTTTAGTTTTATATTGAAAATATTACTTCAATTTTTTCTTAACTTCTACTTCTTGATAAGCTTCAATTAAATCGTATTCTTTAATATCATTGTAGTTCTTAATTTGCATACCACAATCATATCCTTTAGACACTTCTTTTACATCGTCTTTAAAACGCTTTAAAGTAGTTAATTCACCTGTGTAAATAACAACTCCTTCGCGGATTAATCGAATTTGTGAATTTCTAAAAATCTTACCATCAGTCACCATACATCCTGCAATTGTACCAACTTTAGATACTTTGAAAATTTCTCTTATTTCAGCCGTTCCGGTAATTTCCTCTCTCATCTCTGGAGACAACATTCCTTCCATTGCATCTTTAACATCATCAATTGCAGCATAGATAATAGAATAGTTTCTGATATCGATTTCTTCTTTTTCTGCCAATTGTTTAGCGTTTCCTTGCGGACGTACGTTAAATCCAATAATAATAGCATCCGAAGCAGAAGCTAACAATACATCAGATTCTGTAATAGCACCAACTCCTTTATGAATGATATTGATTTGAATTTCTTCTGTTGACAATTTTGAGAACGAATCTGACAATGCTTCAACAGAACCATCCACATCACCTTTAAGAATAATATTCAATTCTTTAAACTGACCTAAAGCGATACGACGACCAATTTCTGCCAAAGTAATATGCTTTTGTGTACGAACCGATTGCTCACGCATCAATTGCGTACGTTTTGCTGCAATTTGTTTTGCTTCTCTTTCGTCTTCGTAAACATTGAATTTATCACCTGCTGTTGGTGCGCCATCCAAACCTAAAACCGAAACTGGCGTTGACGGCCCTGCTTCTTTAATTTGGTGACCACGCTCATCAAACATGGCTCTAATTTTTCCATGATTTTTACCTGCCAATACATAATCTCCAACTTTTAAAGTTCCTGCTTGGACTAAAATTGTTGATACATAACCTCTACCTTTGTCTAATTGCGCTTCCACAACTGTTCCTAAGGCAGGTTTATTTGGATTAGCTTTTAAATCTAGTAATTCAGCTTCCAATAATACTTTTTCTAAAAGTTCTGGAACACCTTGACCAAATTTTGCTGAAATATCGTGAGATTGGTATTTTCCACCCCAATCTTCAACTAATAAATTCATTCCGGCTAATTGTTCTTTAATTTTCTCAGGGTTTGCCGCTGGCTTATCTACTTTGTTGATAGCAAAAATCATTGGCACACCTGCTGCTTGAGCATGACTAATAGCTTCTTTTGTTTGAGGCATAATATCATCATCAGCTGCAACTACAATAATTGCAATATCGGTTACTTGAGCACCACGAGCACGCATTGCGGTAAACGCTTCGTGACCAGGAGTATCTAAGAAAGTGATTTTTTGACCATTTTCTAATAAAACCCCATAAGCACCAATATGCTGTGTAATACCACCTGACTCACCTGCAATTACATTTGCTTTACGAACATAATCTAGTAAAGAAGTTTTACCGTGATCTACGTGGCCCATTACGGTTACAATAGGCGCACGATGTACTAAATCTTCTGGATTGTCTTCAACAACTTCTTGTGCTTCTTCGATATCAGTTGTAATAAATTCAACCTCATATCCAAACTCATCCGCTACAATTGAAAGTGTTTCAGCATCTAAACGTTGGTTCATGGTAACCATGATTCCCAAAGACATACAAGTTCCGATAACTTTAGTAATTGGCACATCCATTAAAGATGCAATTTCACCAACCGTTACAAACTCTGTAACCTTAAGTGTTTTACTACCTTCTTCAATAGCTTGTAATTCGTCATCTACACGCTGACGGTGTGTATCTCTTTTATCTTTACGGTATTTTGCCGCTTTTGATTTATTTCCTTTCCCTTGAAGTCTTTCAAGTGTTTCTTTGATTTGGTTTTTAACCTCTTCTTCAGTAGGTTCCGTTTTTTGAACAACTACTTTTTTACCTTTATTGAAACGATCTTTTGAAAAATCTTTTTTAGCTCCTGGAGCACCAGTTGTATTTGCTGCACCTGGAGTAGGCTTAGTAATACGCTTACGTTTATTTTTGTTTGCGGCGCTATTGTTGTTTCCTACAGCTGGAGTTCCAGGTTTGTTGTCACCTGGTTTTTTAAAATCTTTCTTAGGCTCTTCTTTTTTCTTCTTAGGTTTATTAAATTGAGATAAATCAATTTTTTGACCTGTAAAAGTAGCTCCAGAAAGTTTTTGGTAATTCGTTTTGATGGTATCATCTACTTCTTCACCTTCGGCTCCTGAATTTTCACTTTGAGCTGGAGTTTCTATCTCAGCAGCTTTCTCTTGCTTAACAACTTTTGGCTTAGTTTCTTCTTTACTTTCCTGAACTGGAGTTTCAGAAACAACTGGCTTTTCCTCAGCAACTGGAGTTGGTGTTTGCTCAACAGCAGGAACATCAGCTTCTTTTTTAGGCTCTGGCTTTGCAGGATTTAAATCTATTTTACCAATAGCTTTTGGTCCAGTTAAAACTGCTTTTGCCTTTATAACTTCTTGCTTTTGTTTTTCTTCTTGCTGACGCTTCAACTCAAGTTCTTTTTCAAGTTCTCTTTTCAGTGCTTCCTTTTCTTTCTTCTTTTCTTCACTTACTTCTTGAGATGCAACTTTTTTCCCTTTATCAGCAGAAAATTGGTCGCACAAAACATCATATTCTTCTTGAGATATTTTTGCATTCGGACTAGATTCAATAACATGATTCTTTTCTTTCAAAAAGTCGACTGCGCGCTCAAGAGAAATGTTCAACTCTCTTAAAACCTTATTGATTCTTATTACTCTTTTTTCAGACATATAATCTTTTTAATAATTCTTTTTTGTTTTGTGTGTTGGTTTGGAGCTTAAATGTACTAGTTATCTAACTCGTCTTTCAAAATACGAACTACTTCTAGAATAGTTTCTTCTTCTAAATCAGTTCTTCTAACTAAATCAACCACATCTTGATTCAATACACTTCTAGCAGTATCTAAACCGATTTTTTCGAACTCTTCAATTACCCATGCTTCAATTTCATCAGAGAATTCTCTTAATTCAACATCTTCTTCTTCAACAATTCCTTCTCTAATTACATCTAACTCATAACCTGTTAACATACTAGCCAACTTAATGTTATGTCCGCCTCTACCAATTGCTTTAGAAACTTCTTCTACCTTTAAGAAAACTTCTGCACGTTTTGTTTCTTCGTTAATTTTTACCGAAGATACTTTTGCAGGGCTTAATGCTCTTGTAATATACAATTGAATGTTACTAGTATAATTGATAACATCAATATTTTCATTTCCTAATTCACGAACAATACCGTGAATACGAGAACCTTTCATTCCTACACAAGCACCAACAGGGTCAATTCTATCATCATACGAATCTACAGCTACTTTTGCTTTTTCACCTGGGATACGAACTACTTTTTTAACAGAAATCAAACCGTCAAAAACTTCCGGAATTTCTTGCTCAAACAATTTCTCCAAAAACTCTGGAGCTGTTCTCGACATGATAATTTGCGGTTTATTTCCTTTTAGTTCAACGCTTTCTATAACCCCTCTAACATTTTCTCCTTTTTTGAAGTAATCGTTTGGAATTTGTTTTTCTTTTGGCAATACAATTTCATTTCCATCGTCATCCATTAGAACAACCATCTTAGGCCTAACGTGATGTACTTCTGCTGTATAGATATCCCCAATTAAATCTTTAAATTGTTTGTAAAGATTTGTATTGTCGTGTTCGTGAATTTTTGAAATCAAATTTTGGCGTAAAGCTAAAATCGCTCTTCTTCCTAATTGAAATAATTTTACTTCTTCAGAAACTTCTTCACCAACCTCAAAATCAGGTTCAATTTTTCTTGCTTCAGAAAGTGCGATTTCTGAATTTTCGTCTTCCACTTCACCGTCTTCAACAACAGTTCTGTTTCTCCAAATTTCCATATCACCTTTATCGGGATTGATAATAATATCAAAATTATCGTCTGAACCGTATTTTTTCTTTAATGCATTACGAAATACATCTTCTAAAATCGCCATTAAGGTAACTCTATCAATGAATTTGTCGTCTTTAAACTCTGAAAACGATTCAATTAACGCAATATTCTCCATGTCAACTCTTTATTTAAAATGATATTATAACTGTTGCTTCTTTTATTTCTGAGTAAGGTAAAGTTACTAATTTTTCAACTGTTTCTTTTCCTTTACCCACTTTTTTTTGTTCTCTTGTTGTCCACTCAAGTGTGGTTTGTTCTTCATTTGCGGCTGTAATCTCCGCTTCAATTACTTCTCCTTGAGTTGTTTTTACTGCTAATTTTCTACCAATATTTTTCACATACTGTCTTGGCATTTGCAACGGTCTAGAAACACCCGCAGAAGCTACTTCTAAAGAAAAATCTTGTTCTTCTCTGTCTAAATTAGCCTCAACTGCTCGATTTATTGCAATACAATCTTGCAAATTAACCCCATTATCACCATCTAAAACAATACTGATTTTATTGGAGTCATCCATTTTTAATTCAATTAAAAACAAATCCAAACGTGTTTCTAAAGCTTGTGCTACAGCACTATTTACTTTTTCTTTGAAAGTCATATTCTATAAAAAGAGGCACGCAGTGCGTGCCTCATTACTTAAATGATACTAAATAATGCTGCAAATATACACATATTTTTTAATTTAAAAAAAAATTGTCTGTCTCGGAAATAATTAGTAATTTTATGATGTAAAAAATTACATTCAAAAACAAAAACATACTTATGAAAAAAATCCTTGTACCAACCGATTTTTCCAAGAGCGCGGAAAATGCATTAAAAGTAGCTGCTCAGATTGCCAAAAACAACAATGGTGAAATTTTCTTGTTACATATGCTCGAACTTCCAATGACTGGAAATGATGCGCTTTCTGTTGCTCATGACATTCCGGAATTAATGTTTTTCAAAAATGCTGCAATTGCAAAACTAGACGCATTAATGGAAGTTGACTACCTGAAAGACTTAACCGTTACAAAAATCATCCAATTTGAATTAGCCTTTGAAGGCATCATCAAAACTGGAGAAGGTCACAATGTTGATTTAATCGTTATGGGCTCTCATGGCGCTAGTGGATTCCAAGAAATGTTCATCGGGTCTAACACTGAAAAAGTAGTAAGAAACTCAAATGTTCCAGTTCTTGTTATCAAACATGAAGACGCTAATTTCAAACCAGAAAAATTCGTTTTCGCTTCTGATTTTTCAGACGAAATAAAAAAACCTTTTGAAAAAGTAGTTGCATTTGCTAATAAATTCAATTCGCATTTACATTTAGTAAATATCAATACTCCAAATAATTTCAAATCTACTAAAGTAGCTCAAAAAATTATGGATGAGTTCATGAAAGATTTTGATATTAAAAACTACACCACTCATATTTACAACGACATTAATGTTGAAAAAGGGATTTTACATTTTGCAAAAAGCATCGATGCCGACATAATAGGAATGAGCACACACGGAAGAAAAGGTATTTCTCACTTCTTTAACGGAAGCATCAGCGAAGATTTAGTAAACCACGCGAAAAGACCAGTCGTTACTTTCAAAATATAAACAAAAAAAGTCCGATTCATTTGAATCGGACTTTTTTAAATTTATACCAATAAAAAACTCCTCAATTTGAGGAGTTTTTTTTGTTGGCCCACAAGGACTCGAACCTTGAATGACGGTACCAAAAACCGGAGTGTTACCATTACACCATGGGCCAATTCCCATACAACCTTTTCGATTGCGAGTGCAAATGTAATACATATTTTTAATTCCGCAAATTTTTCCAAAAAAAATATTAAAAATATTTTTTTGCTGTTTCTTTATACAAAAAAGTACTTTCTTTGTAAAATCAACGTTCAATAGAAATAGATAATTACAAATTTATGACGTCATTCAATTTTAAAAAATGGAACACCATTTTAGGTTGGGTAGTTTTTGCCATTGCATTAGCCACTTATTCATTAACCGTTGAACCTACTATAAGTTTTTGGGATTGTAGCGAATACATTGCCACATCAGCGAAATTAGAAGTTGGACATCCGCCAGGAGCTCCTTTATTTCAAATGTTTGGTGCTTTTTTCGCCATGTTTGCTTTTGAAGCCGAACAAGTTGCATTGATGGTTAACATGATGTCTGTGTTTTCGAGTGCTTTTACAGTTTTGTTTATGTTTTGGTCACTTACACTATTAATGAAACGCCTTTTTGTAAAAGACGAAACAAACAACAACAATGCTATTATGGTATTGGGAAGTGCTTTTATTGCTTCATTGGCTTTTAGTTTTACAGATAGCTTTTGGTTTAATGCTGTAGAAGCAGAAGTTTATGCTATGGCAACACTATTAATTGCAGTATTGCTTTGGCTTGGACTACGTTGGGAACAAGATATGGATGAACCAAAAGGAAACAAATGGTTGCTATTGATTTCACTAGTTATTGGACTTTCATTTGGAGTGCATTTCATGGCAATTCTAACTATTCCTTCAATAGGATTCATCTATTACTTCAAAAAACACAAAAATATTACGCTTAAAAGTTTCATAATAGCCAATGTTATTATCGTTTCAATCTTATTGTTTATTTTTAAATTATTACTTCCTTATACACTAGCCTTTTTTGGAAAAACAGAAATTTTTATGGTTAATAGTCTTGGATTGCCCTTCAATTCAGGAACTATTTTTGCGTTTTTAGTGATTGTTGCTGTTTTTTATTTTGGATTGCGCTATACCAAACAAAAAGGTATGGTTTTACCAAACACCATATTACTTTCTGTGCTTTTTATTCTAATTGGATTCTCTACTTGGATGATGCTTCCTATTAGAGCAAATGCTAATGTTCCTATTAACGAAAATAAGCCGTCAGATGCTGCAGAGGTTCTAGCTTATTACAACCGTGAACAATATGGCGAACAACAATTGTTTTATGGTCCTCAATTCTCAGATTCGTATTCTGGTTTAGACGAAAACAATCCATACTCGGATGATAAACCGAACTATGAAAGAGATTACACGCAAAAAAAATACATCATTACGAATAACTATAAAAACGCTAAACAAAACACAGACGACAATCACAAAGCATTTTTACCGAGAATGTGGAGTTCTGAGCATGCTGTAAATTACATGTCTTTTACTGAACCATTAGATTTTAGGATAAAGCCTGAATATGCTGATGAACAAGAATTAGTAGAAATCGTAGCCGAATTTAGAAATGTTTTCAATCAAGGAAGATTGGATTTAGAAGATTATGATAGCTTCTTGAAATCATATGGTGAATATTTAATCATTGAAAAACCATCTTTTGCTAATAACATCAAGTTTATGGTGGAATATCAATTTGGTTATATGTATTGGCGCTATTTGATGTGGAATTTCGTAGGGAAACAAAATGACAATCAATGGAAAGGCGATGCGCTTAACGGAAATTGGATTAGCGGAATAAACGTTTTTGACGAAACAAGATTAGGCAATCAAAGTCAGTTGAGCTCCGATATGAAAAACAATAGAGGTAGAAATACCTATTACTTCTTACCATTTCTTTTAGCTGTAATTGGTATCGTTTTTCACATTAGAAAAGATTTAAAAAGTTTTTATGTTTTACTGGCACTATTCTTATTTACAGGAATTGCTTTGAAAATTTACTTAAACGAACGTCCGTTTGAACCTAGAGAACGTGATTATGCTTTAGTGGGCTCGTTTTATGTGTTTGCTATGTGGATAGGTTTTGGAATTTATGGTATCTATGACGGAATCAAAAAATTCATTCAACCAAAAGTTGCTATTCCATTGGTATTGGTTATTTCTCTTTTAGCTGCTCCCGTTTTATTGGCAAAAGAAAATTGGGACGATCATAACCGTTCTAATAAGTATACGGCATTAGCAATGGCTAAAAAATATTTAGATTCTTGTGAACCGAACGCAATTTTGTTTACTATTGGCGACAATGACACATTCCCGCTTTGGTATGCACAAGAAATTGAAGGCTACAGAACGGATGTGCGAATTGTTAACACCAGTTTATTCATGACAGATTGGTACATTGACCAAATGAAACGAAAAGCTTATGATTCTGAACCTGTTCCAATTTCTTTCAGTAGAGAACAATACCGAGGTAGTAATAGAGATTACAGTTTCTTCGTAGAAAGAACCGAAGATCCAATACTATTAGATGATTTAATCAAGTTTATGTCATTGGAAGATGAAAGAGCAAAAGTGCAATTGCGAAGCGGACTTTGGGTAAATTATTTCCCATCCAAAAAAATCATTATTCCAATTGATAAAGACCACATTATTAAGAACAAAGTAGTTTCAGAAAAGTTCTATGATTCTATAGTTCCAGCTATTACTTTTGAAATCAAAAAAGAAGCTTTGTACAAAAACCGATTGATGATGCTAGACATCGTGAATCAAAATAATTGGGAAAGACCTATTTATTTCACAGGTGGAAGTTTTGGCGAAGACGATTATTTGTGGATGAAAGATTATTTACAATTAGATGGTTTATGTTTCAAACTTGTTCCAGTAAGGAAAGCGCAAAAAGGAGGTCCAAATCCAATGGAAATGGGCTATATTGATAGTGACAAAATGTTTGATATCGTAACCAAATGGGATTGGGGCAATAGCGGTTCAGATAAGATTTATCACGATCCAGACACGCGAAGAAACGGAATAACCTACCGAACCAATCTAGCGCGATTAATGGAAACTTTAATCATTGAAGAAAAAAAGGATAAAGCCAAAAAAATTGCAGATTTGGCAATGGAAAAAATGCCAATTGAGCATTTCAACTATTACACACTAGTAGAACCATTTGCGCAAGGCTATTACGAATTAAATGAAAGAGAAAAGGCAAGAGAAATTCTAAGTAAGCTAATTAAAAAATACCAAGAAGAGTTAACTTTCTTTAGTAGTTTAAAATCGAGCGAACAATACGCAATGCGAGTAGATATTGTTTCTAACATTGAACGTTACAGAAACATCATTAGAATTGCTGACGACGCAAAAGATGTTGATTTTTACAAACAAGAAAAAGTAAAATTCAATAATTTCAATAAAATGTTTGCCAATTTTGGCAGAAAAATGGAGTAAAAATTCTTTTTAAAAAAATTCATGTACCAAAGAACTACTAATTTTCTTTGGTACATTTTTTTTATAGTACATTTGTTATATGGAATTCTTTTGGACAAAAACACCTAAAACAGTAAAAAAGCTACTCCGAAATTTTATTTGGGAAGTTCCTAATTCCAACAATACGATTTATCTAACATTTGATGATGGTCCCATTCCCGAAGTTACCGAATGGGTTTTGGATATATTAAAAGAAGAAAACATTAAAGCCACTTTTTTTTGCATTGGCGATAACATTCAAAAACACCCAACTATTTACCAAAGAATTCTTAATGAAGGGCACAAAACAGGAAATCACACCTTCAATCACTTGAACGGATGGTCGACAAAAACCAAAAATTACATTAAGAATTTTAAGTTGTGTGAAAATGAAATAAAGAAATTCCAAATTTTAAATTCCAAATTCCAAACTGTCAAACTGAGCGAAGTCGAAGTAACAAATTCCAAAGTTGAATTCGAAGCATCTGAAAATCTGAAAATCCGAAAATCAGACTCCCAACTTCCAACTCCCGACTTCCAACTCTTTCGTCCTCCTTATGGAAAAATGACTTTGAGTCAATCGAAAAAGATTCAAAAATTGGGATATAAAATTGTGATGTGGGATGTGTTGAGTTATGATTTCAAACCTTCAATTACAGCAGAAAAATGCAAAGAAAATGTCTTGAAAAACACTACAGCAGGAAGCATCATTGTTTTTCACGATAGTATTAAAGCGGAAAAAACACTAAGAAAAATACTTCCAGAGGTAATTCAGAAATTAAAAAATAAAGGATTTCAGTTTGATGTGCTAGCTTAGATTTGTTCTTGTACCAATGAAATAAGCGTATTGGCATCTAATTCGCCACTTTGTCTCCAAACCATTTGACCATCTTTGTAAATCATTAGTGTTGGCAGTCCTTTTACTCGAAGCGCATCGGCCAATTCACGGTTTTTATCCACATCAATTTTAATCACTCGGGCTTTATCGCCTAATGCTGCAGCCACATGTTTGATTACTTCGTTCATCGCTACCGAAGGTTCATTCCACTCTGTAAAAAAATCAATTAATACAGGGACTTGTGCATCAATAAGTTCTCCAAATTTTGACATATAATAAGTGTATTTGTCTTTGAATGTATTATTCCTAACGAAAAATATTATACAAATGTAGCATTTTTACTGAATTACGCCACATTTTTCCCTTTTTTTAGTTCAATTACCGTAATTTCCGGCATAATTCCTACTCTTCCAGGATAAGCATGAAACCCAAAACCGCGATTTACATAAACATATCTTCCAATATTTTCATATAAGCCAGCCCATTGTTTGTAAACATATTGCACCGGACTCCATTTAATCCAACCCGGAATTTCTATCCCAAACTGCAATCCGTGAGTATGACCAGAAAGCGTTAAATGAAACTGATTTTCGTGATGCTGAATAATTTCGTCCCAATGACTTGGGTCGTGACTTAAAACTATTTTGAAATCTTCTTTTGATAATCCTTGTGAAGCTAAATTTAAATCACCTCGTTCACCAAATTTTCTTCCCCAATTTTCTACACCAACAATTGCCAATTCCTGATTGTTTTTCTGAATTTTCACATGTTCGTTCAATAACAATTTGAAATCAATTTTTTCATGAATTGATTTAATTGCCTCAAAATTTTGGATTTTATCTTGTTGGGAAGGCCAATTGATATATTCTCCATAATCATGATTACCAAGAACGGAAAACTTACCCAATTTTGGATTATGAATTCCTTTGAAGGTATCAATCCACGGATCCATTTCCGTAGCGTGTGTATTCACAATATCACCAGTGAATAATACCAAATCCGAATTTTGTTCATTGATTAAGTCAATCGCATATTGGATTTTTTCGGCATCATCAAAACTTCCACTATGAATGTCTGAAATATGTGTGATGGTTGTTCCATCAAAAGCATCTGGCAAATCCGTAAAAAACAACGTTTGCTTGATTACTTTGAAATTATATTTTCCTTTCAACATACCGTACAAAAATGAAGCAAAAGGAATAGCTGCTACTCCTAAAGCAACCTTACTAACAAATTTTCTTCTATCAGGTAAAAAGCCACTTTCGGTGTTTTTAGCAAAAAGTCCTATTATTCCAGCAAAAAATCTAAAAATATCTTCACTGAATAAAATGATAGTAACCAATAATTTTGGAATATAAAGCAATAACAGTAACCCTAATGTCATCATAGTTTTAGGGGTTTGCCCTATACTTCTATCGAAATTAGTCAATTGGTATACAATATAAAATAAAGCAATTGCAGACGTTACAAAGTAAAACACAAAAAACACTTTCGATTTTACCAAAGTTTTAAACGCCTGAAACGCATAAATTTCTAGAATAGCAACAAATATCAAAAAAACAATCCAACGAATCATTAGCTCTTTTTTTTTTGCAAAGTAACTACATCTTAGTCAATTGAAAATGTATTTATTAAAATTTTAACGATAAAAAAAGCTGCAAATATGTTACAACTTGTAGCTTTCATATTAAAAATTTAATCTTTAAAATCCTAAACCTACAGCCATTGCAGTAATATTTGGCGAAAAATTCACTACTTTAGTCGCTGCTCCAGTTGATAAATTAATTTTATAAACTGCTTGTTCACTATTTACATTCAAAATAGCGAAAGCTTCATTACTATTGCCTCCAATATCAAAACCGTTCATTGCAGTTGCTGTTACTCCCAAACTTCCAACTAAAACTAGCGTACCGTCATTTGGTGGATTTTGTAAGTACAAGCTATTATTATTGGTATCAATTACAAAAAGTTGTGTACTTGTAGTTTGAGCAAAATTATTCGTGTAAGCCGCTGCTGTAACAGAAGGTGAACTTGGATTCAAATTTCCATCAGTTGCTACCACTGTTCCTAAATCTGGATGTAAACGTAAATTTTGACCCGTGTTACTTACTAATCGAATTCTATCCACCGTTGGGTTAAAATCAAAACCAAAATCGGTACCTGAAAGAGTTGGACTCAAACCTGAACCAATAGCTGTTACTTGTCCGTTTGCAATATTGATTGTTAGCATTCTACTTTGATTAGTAACGGCATATAAAGCTCCATTAGCTGGTCTGAAATCCAATCCTACAATTTGCTCATTAGCATTCATTCCTATCAAATTCACTGAATTAGATGAACCTAATAAAGGATTAATACGGTATAAAACATTTGATGCTGAAGTAGCATAAGCTATTGGGTTAGATTTAAAAGCAACTTCAACGATTTGTTGTGTAAATGTTCCAATCCAAATTGCTTTTCCAGTTGCTAAACTGATAGTGTACAATCTTGACTCGTTATTTTTATTGTTCACCGCCATAGCATAATTTGAATTTGGCATAATATCGAATCCTCCTACACCATCAAAATCAACTTCTAAATTTCCAACTTCTTGTAAACCTCCATCATTTGGTGGATTTTGCACATATAATTTATCTGCTGTATAATCAATATCATATAATAAAGTAGAAGTGCTTCCTGAAACACTATTAGTATAAGCAATAGCTTCAACTCTTGCATTTGGCACACCATTTAAACTTCCATCAGTAGCAACAACAGTTCCTAATTCTGGGTGTAAACGTAAATTTTGACCGTTATTAGATACTAAACGAATTCTATCAACCGTTGGGTTAAAATCAATAGAAGAAGATGTTCCTGCAATTTGTGGTGTAAAAGCAGTCGTTCCAAGTGGTGTTGCTAAACCAGAATTTTCGTTAATTAAATACAATCTGCTTGAAGAACCTAAACCATATAATTGTCCGGTTGCTGGTCTGTAATCAATACTAATAATAGATTCCCCAGATTGTAATCCAGAAATTGTTAACGAGCGAATAGGCGAACCTAAATTTCTAGCATTAAAATAAAAAACTTTATTATCATTGCTTAACGCAGTAAATTCAACCAAAGGAGCAACTTGTGGCATAGGAATTGGCTCTGGTTGTGGCATCGGCGCAGCATCATCATCTGAACATGCTACAAAAAAAGTCAGTAAACCCATCAGTAATACTGATTTCAAAGGAAATAAATTTTGTCTCATAATTAATTTGTTTTAGGCTATTTACGAGACAAATTCAGAAATGGTTTTTTTCTGTCAATTATTTATTGAAAAAAAACAAGAATATTGCATTCAATACTATTATAGTTATCACAGCAGCAATTAATATCCTCAAAGAAATGGTGTAGTTTTTCATCATTATACTATTTGGGAAGACAATATTAAATCTTTTATTTAAGACAAATTCTTCAATTGTGTGTAAATGCTTTTTCAGTTTATGAAACTGTGTTTTTGATTTACGAAACTAAAGTTTAATATCCTTCCCAACTTTTATACTATATTCGTAACTTTGAAAATTGAATTGAAATACCAGAATTTATGTCGTCACAAAAACGCCTTTTTTTACTCGATGCATACGCCTTAATCTTTAGAGGATATTACGCTTTTATCAAAAATCCAAGAATTAATTCCAAAGGAATGGACACTTCAGCCATCATGGGATTCATGAATTCACTTATGGATGTAATCAAACGTGAAAAACCCGATCATTTAGCCGTTGCTTTCGATAAAGGCGGAAGCGATTACCGTTTGGAAATGTTCCAAGAATACAAAGCCAATCGCGATGAAACACCAGAAGCCATCAAAATTGCCGTTCCTTATATTCAAGAAATTCTAAAAGCCATGCAAATTCCAATTATGGAATTACCCGGTTATGAAGCGGATGACTTAATTGGAACTTTAGCCAAACAAGCCGAAAAAGAAGGCTTTCAAGTTTTCATGGTAACACCTGATAAAGATTTCGCTCAGTTGGTTTCTGAAAATATTTTTATGTACCGACCAGCACGAATGGGCAACGATATCGAAATTTGGGGAATTCCTGAAATCCAACAAAAATTTGAAATTGAACGTCCAGAACAAGTGATTGATTTTCTTGCCATGATGGGCGATGCCGTTGATAATATTCCTGGATTGCCTGGTGTGGGTGAAAAAACTGCCAAAAAATTCTTAGCCGAATACGGTTCTATCGAAAATTTATTGGCCAATACGCACCAACTCAAAGGCAAAATGAAAGAAAACATTGAAGCCAATAAAGAAAAAGGAATTCTTTCCAAAAAACTGGCTACTATCCTACTCGATTGTCCGGTTACATTTGATGCTACGGATTTTGAACTATCCAAACCCGATGTAGAAAAAACCGATGCGATTTTCCAAGAATTGGAATTCCGTCAAATGAAAGCGCAATTCGATAAATGGTTTGGCAGCGGAAAAGAATACGATGAAATTGATACCAACGGCAACGGAACGAGTGATTCTGGAACGCCAATGCCTGCCAAAAAAGCTACTCCAAAAAAATCCAATGAAGACCAATTTGATTTATTCGGTTTTCATGAGGAAGATTCTAATGTGAGTCATGCTTCAGGTTATGCTTCTCTAGAAAATACGGAACATTTCTACCAAATTGTGCAAGGTGAAATGGGAATCAAACTCTTATTGCAGAACTTAGAAAAGCAAACTTCGGTGTGTTTTGATACCGAAACTACTGGTTTAGATGCTTTGAATGCAGAATTGGTTGGTTTGGCAATTTCCTACGAAAAAGGAAAAGGTTTTTATATTCCATTTCCAGAAAATCAAGAAGAAGCACAAAGTTTAATCGAGAAATTCAGACCGTTTTTTGAAAATGAAACCATCGAAAAAATTGGTCAAAACTTAAAATACGATTTAAAAATATTGGCAAATTATAACATTCAAGTCAAAGGAAAACTGTTTGACACCATGATTGCTCACTATTTAATCAACCCTGATATGCGTCACAATATGGATGTTTTATCAGAAACTTATTTGAATTATTCACCAAAATCAATTGAAACTTTAATTGGTAAAAAAGGGAAAAACCAACTTTCCATGCGCGATGTTCCATTGGAAAACATAAAAGAATATGCGGTTGAAGATGCTGATATTACCTTCCAATTAAAGCAACATTTCCAACCGATTTTAGAGAAAGTGGGCACCAAAAAACTTTTTGACGAAATCGAAATTCCATTGGTACAAGTTTTAGCCGATATGGAAGCGGAAGGCATCAATTTAGATGTGAATTTCCTCCGAAATATGTCGGTTGATATGCAAAAAGAAATCGAAAATTTCGAACAAAAGATTTATGAAATTGCTGGCGAGAAATTCAATTTGGCTTCTCCAAAACAGTTGGGCGATATTTTATTCGATAAATTGAAAATTGGCGGAGCAAAACAAAAGAAAACCAAAACTGGGCAATATGCAACTGGCGAAGAAATCTTGAGTTATTTGGTAAACGAACATGAGATTGTGCGATGCATTTTGGAATGGCGCCAAATGGTGAAATTACAAAGCACGTATATTGATGCGTTACCCAACCAAGTCGATGCCAAAACAGGAAGAGTGCACACCGATTATATGCAAACGGTTGCTGCAACGGGTCGATTAAGTTCCAATAATCCCAACTTACAAAATATTCCTATTAGAACCGAAAGAGGAAGACAAATTAGAAAAGCATTCATTGCTCGAGATGAAAATTACACCTTATTAGCAGCCGATTATTCCCAAATTGAATTGCGAATTATAGCCGCTTTATCAGGTGAAGAAAACATGATTAAAGCCTTCCAAAACGGCGAAGACATTCACAGAAGTACGGCTGCCAAAGTATTCAATGTAGCATTGGAAGAAGTAACCAAAGAACAACGTAGTCATGCCAAAACTGTAAATTTTGGAATTATTTATGGGGTTTCCGCTTTTGGATTGAGTAACCAAACCAATTTAAGCAGAAGCGAAAGTGCCGCCTTAATTGATGCGTATTACAAAACCTATCCACGATTGAAAGCTTACATCCAAGAACAAATTGATTTTGCGCGCAATAATGGCTACGTACAAACCATTTTAGGAAGACGTCGTTATTTGAAAGACATCAATTCTGCAAATGCTGTAGTTCGTGGTGGCGCTGAACGAAATGCAGTAAATGCTCCTATCCAAGGTTCGGCGGCGGATATCATAAAAATTGCGATGATTAACATTCATAAGCGTTTGAAAAATGAAAATTGGCAGTCCAAAATGCTATTGCAAGTGCATGACGAATTGGTATTTGATGTACACAACTCGGAATTAGAAACAATTAAACCGTTAATCCAACAAGAAATGGAAAATGCGTTTCAATTAACTGTTCCGTTAGTAGTAGAATTGGGCGAAGGACAAAATTGGTTGGAAGCGCATTAGGGAAGTGTTCAGTGAACAGTAGCAATTGGCAGTTTGAGTTAGTTTGTCATTTCGACGAAGGAGAAATATCATAATTTAAATTAAATGAAGTATTTAGTTTTTCTAATAAAATTCTTTGCGATAACAGTTGTTGTTTTTTATCTTATTCTCATTATTGAAGTAAATATATTCGAACAATATACTGGAGTAAACAAAACGGTTGGCTGGGCATTTAATTTATCAGATTTCTTGAAACCACTTTTGTTCCTCTTTGTTTCTTCTTATGTGGCATTGTTGATTTTAAAAATGAAAATAAATGTATATTTAACGATAGGAAGTTTGGGACTACTAATTTGTTCCAAGTTTTTTATTTTCCAAAATATGTTATTTGTAGTTCTTTTTTTGAGTAGTATTTTGATTTATTTATCAAATGTTATTCTTTCCATTTATTTAAAATTTAAAAATGATTACTGAAAAAGAAATAATTGATTCCCGTTAGTGGTAGAATTAGGAGAAGGAAAAAATTGGTTAGAAGCGCATTAGGAAAGTGTTTAGTTGGCAGTTTGAATGGTTTTGTCATTTCGACGAAGGAGAAATATCATAATTTAAGTTATCTCAAATGAAAATTTTAAAGAAAATCATAATAATTTCAGTGATTATAGTATCTGTAATAATGATAATGATTTATGACAATAATGATAGGAATCAATATTATTCAATATTTACTCCTGAAGAAGAATTAAAAGCATTTTTTATGCACAAAACTTCTGAAGAACAAGAAAAAGCATACGAACAGAATTTTGGAAATGAAAAATATAAATTCCCGAGAAATAAAGTTGCAAAGGTTAAATTGTATCAAAACAAATTTTTAATAAGTCGATTAACCTCGAAAGACATTTCTGAATCTGATAAAATCAAACTATTAAACTTCTTTAATGATCCAGAAAATTTTAGTTGGGGAGAAACTACTTGGAGTTTAGACGAATCTGAATACATCTTAAGATTTTTTGACGAAAAAGAAGTTGAAGTTGGTAAAATTTGGATTTGTCTTGAAGATTGTGGAATGACGAAATCAATTCCTTTTTCACCAAACATGAAATATGGTGGATTAAGTAAATCTGGAAAAGTAAAGATTAAAGAGATTCTAAATGATTACTGAAAAAGAAATAATTGATTTCCGTTAGTGATAGAATTAGGCGAAGGAAGAAATTGGTTGGAGCGTATTAGAAAAGTGTTAAGTGGACAGTTTGAGTTAAAAGAAACATTTAAAATGAAGAAAATTTTATTAGTAGCAGTTTTAGCAATTATAGCTTCATGTGAAAAAATAACCACAAAAAACAATGCTCCTGAAGATATTGAGTTTGCTGAGGAATTAGCAACTAAATTTTATGAAGAAATAATAAATGGAGATACTCTTAAAATTTATAACTACATTGATAAATCAATTCCAAAAGAAGATTTTCAAAATCTTATCAATGAGAATAATTCTCAATATGGAAAAATATTAAACGTCGATATTAAATCTACCAACACTTTTAATATTACTAAAAATGGATTAAATGAAAGTGAGTATAAAATCGAAGTGGAAATAACTTACGAGAAATTTAAAACTTTAGAATATTTACTTTTCACTAAGAATAATAATGAAGTTTTACTTCAAAAATATTTGGTTCAAAATTAAAGATGCCAATTGAACTCAACCTTCCAAAAAAAAGAAAAGATTTAATTTTAAATCAGATTTTGGCGGTAACGATTTTGGTATTAGCTTTGATAGGAATAATAATAAACATCACATAATAATATAGAATATGAAAAAAATAATTCTTTTACTACTTGTTTTTTCTTCGAGTCTTTTGGCTCAAGAACGTTTTGATAAAATCGATGCGTATTTGACTTTATTAGAAAAAAACAACAAATTCATGGGTTCGCTTTCCATTCAAGAAGGGGATCAATTGGTGTTTTCAAAAGCTTACGGCTTGACTTCAGTTTTAGAAAATACCAAAGCTAATAAAGATACCAAATATAAAATTGGTTCCATTACCAAAACCTTTACTGCGGTAATGATTATGCAATTAATTGAAGAAAAGAAATTGCGTTTGGATACCAAATTAGCGCGTTTTTACCCAAAAATTCCAAATGCAGATAAAATTTCTATTTCTGATTTGTTGCATCATCGCACAGGAATTGTGGATTACATCAATGGTGATGCCGTGACCCAACAAAACATGTACAAAGTGCATTCAAAAGAAGAAATGATTCAAAAAATCACCGCTTACGAACCACTTTTTGAACCTGGAACCAAATACGAATACAGCAATTCCAATTATAATTTATTGGGTTACATCATCGAAACTATTACCAAAAAATCATTCGCAGAAAATATCCAAACTCGAATTTGTAAAAAAGCGAATCTGCAAAATACTTTTTTCAGCTACGATAAAATTAATTTAAAAAACAACGAAAGCTATTCCCATCTTTTTGATGGGGAAAATTGGGTACTAATTCCGGAATGGGAAAATTCCATTGCTTTTTCAGCTGGCGCCATGACAGCAACAACTGCTGATTTAACTCAATTCATGCATGCGTTATTTGAAGGAAAATTGGTTAAAAAAACGTCGTTAGACCAAATGAAAGAAATCAAAGACGGTTATGGAAAAGCCTTGGTGCAATTTCCTTTTGGAGAGCGTAAATTCTTTGGTCACACAGGCGGAATTGAAAGTTTTCGTTCGGTTGTAGGATATTATCCTTCAGAAAAAATGGGGATTTCATTAATCGTTAATGGCGACAACTACGAAAGAAATGATATTATGATTGGCGTTTTGAGTATGTATTACAAAATGCCGTTTCCATTCCCAAGTTTCGAAAAAATAAAAATTGAAGACATTCAGAAATACTTAGGAACATATGCTTCAAAAGAAATTCCTTTAAAAATTACTGTTTCAGAAAAAAATGGCGAATTATTGGCACAAGCTACTGGACAAAGTTCGTTTCCTTTAACACAAAGAGATGAAGACACCTTTATTTTTGCTGCTGGAGGAATTGAAATGGAGTTTGGAGAAAACCAATTTATACTGAAACAAGGCGGTATGAAATTCAAATTTGAAAAAGAATAACGCAATTGGTTGCAAATCAATTTTTAAAATATTCGCACACCTATTTGCATAATCAATAATTAATTGTACTTTTGCACTCCCTTAATTGGGAATGGAATGTTTAATTAAAATAAAAAAAACGTGGACAATTTAAGCTACAAGACAGTATCAGCTAACAAAGCGACGGCTCACAAAGAGTGGATCGTGGTAGATGCTGAAGGTCATAACTTAGGTCGTTTTGCTTCAAAAGTAGCGATGCTATTAAGAGGTAAATACAAACCAAGTTATACACCGCATGTTGACTGTGGAGATAACGTAATCGTTATTAACGCAGAAAAAATCAACCTTACTGGTAACAAGTTAGATGACAAAACGTACATCAGACACACAGGTTACCCAGGAGGACAAAGAAGTTTATCTGCTAAAGTATTGCAACAAAAGAACCCTGCAGCTTTAGTAGAAAAAGCAGTAAAAGGAATGTTACCTAAAAACAAATTAGGTGCTGAATTATTCCGAAATTTAAATGTATATGTAGGTACAGAGCACAAACATGCTGCTCAATCACCTAAAACTGTTAACCTAAACGATCTTAAGTAATGGGAGTTATTCACAAAATCGGTAGAAGAAAGTGTGCTGTTGCTCGTGTTTATGTTTCAGAAGGAACAGGTAACATCACAGTAAACAAAAGAGAATTTGCAAAGTATTTCCCAACACCTACTTTACAGTACAAAGTAATGCAGCCTTTAGCTATGACTGAAAATGCAGCAAGCTTTGATGTAAAAGTAAATGTTTATGGTGGTGGAACAACTGGTCAAGCAGAAGCTGTACGTATGGCTATTGCTAGAGCAATGTGTGAAGTAGATGCTGAAAACAGAGCTATTTTAAAACCAGAAGGATTATTAACAAGAGATCCTAGAATGGTAGAACGTAAGAAATTTGGTCAGAAAAAAGCACGTAAGAGATTCCAATTCTCTAAACGTTAATCCAATTTTCGTTCATTTATTATTGAATTTAAAAACACAGTTGTCGTTATTTCTTTTTATAAAAAGGAAATTAGTTTAGCATCTAAATGAATAAGACCTGAGAAATCGCTACTTATTCATTGCTAATCAACGGAACGTAAACTATTACAAAATGGCAAACAAAATAGACGTTAAAGAATTATTAGACGCAGGTGTTCACTTCGGACACATGACGCGTAAGTGGGATCCAAACATGGCTCCTTACATTTATATGGAGCGTAATGGTATCCATATCATCAATTTGTACAAAACAGCTGCAAAAATCGAAGAGGCTAACGAAGCTTTAAAGAAAATCGCAGCATCAGGTAGAAAAATCTTATTCGTAGCTACCAAAAAACAAGCTAAAGACATCGTTGCTGAAAAAGCAACAGCATGTAACATGCCATTCATCACTGAAAGATGGCCTGGTGGTATGTTAACTAACTTTGTTACTATTCGTAAAGCTGTTAAAAAAATGGCTTCTATCGATAGAATGAAGAAAGATGGAACTTTCATGACTTTATCTAAAAAAGAGCGTTTACAAGTAGATCGTTTACGTGCTAAATTAGAGAAAAACTTAGGTTCTATTGCTGATATGTCGAGACTTCCTGCTGCATTATTTGTAGTAGATGTTAAAGCAGAACACATCGCAATTAAAGAAGCTCAAAAATTAAACATTCCAGTTTTTGCAATGGTTGATACGAACTCGGATCCACGTCCAATTGATTTCGTTATCCCAGCAAATGATGATGCTTCTAAATCAATCGATAAAGTACTTTCATTAGTTTCAACTGCAATCATTGATGGTCTTTCTGATAGAAAGTCTGACAAAGATGAGCAACCAGCTGCTGCTGAAGCAACTACTGAAACTAGTGCATCAAACGAATAAATACTATTATTAATTCCAAAATTTAAATTCCAAATTCCAAAACTAAATAGAAACGTAAAGTTGAACATTTAATAAAATTGGAATTTGGTCTTTGAAGTTTGGAATTTTTACATTTAAAAAATAAAAAATAAAGTTATGGCAAATATTACTGCTGCAGACGTAAACAAATTAAGAACCATCACCGGAGCAGGTATGATGGATTGTAAAAAAGCATTAGTTGAAGCGGAAGGTGATTTCGATTTAGCAATTGAAAACTTACGTAAAAAAGGACAAAAAGTAGCTGCAAATCGTTCTGATAGAGAATCTACAGAAGGTGCTGCAATTGCTGTTGTTAACACAGATAAAACTGCAGGTGTAGTTATCACATTAAATTGTGAAACTGACTTCGTAGGTAAAAATGAAGGTTTCGTGAAATTAGCTACTGATTTAGCTAACCAAGCATTACAATTTGCTACTAAAGAAGAATTATTAGCTTCTGATTTCAATGGAATCACTGTTGCTGATAAATTAATCGAGCAAACAGGTGTAATTGGTGAAAAAATCGAAATCAGTTCTTTCGAAAGATTAGAAGGTGCATTCGTAGGTTCTTACATCCACGCTGGAAACAAAATCGCTACTTTAGTTGCTTTATCAGCTAACGTTGCTGGTGGTGAAGAAGCTGCAAGAAACGTTGCAATGCAAGCTGCTGCTATGAACCCAATCGCTTTAAACGAAGCTGGTGTTGATGCTGCAATCATTGAAAAAGAAATCGAAATCGCTAAAGAGCAATTAAGAGCTGAAGGAAAACCAGAAGCAATGTTAGATAATATTTCTAAAGGAAAAATCCAACGTTTCTACAAAGACAATACTTTAGTGAACCAAGACTTTATTAAAGACGGTTCTATGAGTGTTGCAGGTTATGTAAAATCAGTTGACGCTGGTTTAACAGTTACAGGATTCAAAAGAGTAGCTTTAGGATAATTTATTCTAAGCTAATAAATACCAAAACCTCAATCTTTGTATTGAGGTTTTTTTTATACATTTGCTTCATGAAAAACAATGATCCTCTTCATGGAAAAACACTTCAACATCTAGTTGAAACTTTAGTTGCTTTCTATGGCTTCGATACCCTTGGAGAATTGATTAAAATTAAGTGTTTTACTGAAAATCCGTCTGTAAAATCGAGTTTGACTTTCTTACGAAAAACAGATTGGGCAAGAGTAAAGGTTGAAGAGTTATACATTAGGACTTTACCTAAACTGGAAGAAAAATGAGTGATAAAATTAGATGTTCGTGGTGCGAAAAAGATGATTTGTATCGCAATTATCACGATAACGAATGGGGAAAACCGGTTTATGATGACGCCACTATCTTTGAGTTTTTAATTTTGGAAACTTTTCAAGCAGGATTGAGTTGGTATACTGTTTTGGCAAAAAGAGAAAATTTTCGAAAAGCTTTTGACAATTTCAATGTTGAAAAAATTGCCAATTACAGTCAAAAAAAATTAGATGAGCTGGCTGAAAACTCAGGAATCATCAGAAATAAATTAAAAATAAAAGCTACCGTAAGCAATGCACAAGCATTTATCAAAGTTCAAGAAGAATTTGGTAGTTTTTCAAAATACATTTGGGGATTTGTTGGTGGAAAACCCATCGACAATAAACCCGCAACTTTATCCGATGTACCAGCTACTACCAAACTATCAGACGAAATAAGTATTGATTTGAAGAAAAAAGGATTTATATTTGTTGGCTCAACAGTTGTTTATGCACACATGCAAGCCACTGGAATGGTAAACGACCACCTATTGGATTGTTGGACAAGAAAATAAAAACAAAATGACATTATTATTAGTTTATCTTTTTATTGCACTTTTTATCTCTTTTATATGCTCCGTTTTGGAAGCTGTATTGCTTTCTACACCAATTTCCTATTTAAACATTAAAGACGAAAGTGGCGAGAAATCGGCGAAAATATTTCTAAAGTTAAAAGCTAATATCGACCGACCTTTATCTGCTATTTTAACTTTAAACACCGTTGCACACACTATTGGTGCGGCTGGAGTTGGTGCACAAGCCGTAAAAGTATTTGGAGAAGCTTATTTTGGTGTTATATCTGCTGTTTTAACAGTTTTAATTTTAGTACTATCAGAAATTATACCAAAAACTATTGGTGCAAGTTATTGGAGAAACTTGGCTTTACCATCAGGTAAATTAATGTATTACTTGGTAATCCTTACTTATCCATCAGTGGTAGTTTCTGAACTAATTACAAGGTTTTTCTCAAAAAAAGATGCCAATTCTGTGAGTAGAGAAGAAATTTCTGCCATGGCAAATATTGGTGCTAAAGAAGGAATTTTTGACGAAAGTGAAAATAAAATCATTCAAAATCTTATCAAATTGAAAACACTTCGCGTAAATGAAGTGATGACACCAAGAGTAGTAATGGTTTCTGCCAACGAAGAAATGACTTTGGAAGAATTTTTAGAAAACAAAGACTTCTTGTATTTTTCAAGAATTCCTATTTACAGTAAATACCAAGAAAATGTAACGGGATATATTTTCCGTGAACATGTATTTGAAAAACTGGCAGAATCACAAGAAAACTTAACTTTAAAAGATTTAAAACGCGAAATAGTAACTGTTCACGATAACAAGTTGTTATTTGATCTTTGGGAGTTTTTATTGGAGAAAAAAGAACATATTGCATTGGTATTAGACGAATATGGCGGAGTTGACGGAATCATTACCATGGAAGATATTATCGAAACCTTGTTGGGATTAGAAATCATAGACGAAAAAGACAGTATTTCTGATATGCGTGAATACGCCAAAGACCGTTGGGAAAAGAGAAAAATGAAATACAACAAACTAAACAATAATGACTAAAAGTTTAGGGCTAATATAAAATCATCTCTATCAATTTCGACACAACCTAAACTCGCTAAATGGTCGTTATAAATTTGACAATCCAAAAGGCGATAATTTTCTTGTTCCAAATGTTTTGCCAAATGAATAAATGCAACCTTGCTGGCATTGGGAACTTTGGAAAACATACTTTCACCACAAAAAATGTGACCCAAATCCACGCCATATAAACCACCGACCAATTCCTCATTTTGCCAAACTTCCACACTTTTGGCTTTACCTAATTCATGTAATTTGCAATACGCTTCTACCATCTCATCTGTTATCCAAGTACCAGGTTGGTCTTTACGTGGAATCTTTTTACAATTGGTAATTACTTCTCTAAAAGCAGTATTAAACGTAACTGTAAATTGTTTCCGATTCAAAATGTTGCGCATACTTTTCGAAATTTTCAAATCTTCAAAAAACAAAACCATTCGCTCTGGCGGACTCCACCACATAATAGGCTCGTCTTCTTCAAACCAAGGAAAAATACCGCTATTGTAAGCCAACAACAAGCGCTCTGGTGACAAATCACCACCAATAGCTACGATTCCTTCATAAGAAGCGGTTTCGACTGGTGGAAAGTAAAGTTCTTTGGTTAAAAAATACATTTTTTAGAAAAAAGAGGATAGAAGTTAGAAAATAGACGAAATTCAAGTACAATAACAAAGTCAAGTACAATTGTTTTCGCTTCGCTCAAACGTTTGCCTACTTCGTAGGAGATTCCTCGCAAGCTCGGAATGATAATGAAAATCAAAAATATTAAACATAAAAATTCCAAATTCCAATGAATGTCAATATATATGACTTTGGAATTTGGAATTTAATTATTGAAATTTACCTCAAGATTAGAAAGGTAAATCGTCGTGTTCTTCTTCGTTAAAATTAGTTGCTGGTTCAAATGCTTCTGCAGCTGGCATTGGTGGCATTTGTGGAGCCGCTGGCGCTTCTGCTTGCACTTTTTCGATACGCCAACCTTGAATAGAATTGAAATATTTGGTTTCTCCTTGTGGATTTACCCATTCTCTTCCTCGTAAGTTGATGGAAACTTTTACTTGTTCTCCTGGCGTATAATTGTTTAATAAATCCGTTTTATCCTGAGTAAACTCAATCATAATGTGTTGCGGATATTGCTCTTCTGTAGTTACTACTAATTCTCTTTTCTTAAAAGTAGCACTTACTTGTTGTACTGGGTTGATAACCTTTACTCTTCCTATTACTTCCATAACTTAAAAAATTTATTGTTTGGCTAAAAGCACTTTCCAAGCGCTAATAGTGTCATTTTGATCTAAAAAATCTTTGGCTAATTGCTGTTTTTTGGTTTCATCATCAGCACTTAAAACCGCTTTCACCGTAAAATTTGATTGTACAAAGATAGCAATTTCTTCTTCAGTTGGTATCGCTTCAACATTTCCTAATTTCCCTAAATCATTCCCATTAAAAATAGGACTTTCCTTTACGAAATTTGGAATAGCATCTACCCCAACGCCCAAAGTTGTAAGCGGTTTTTCCACTTCAAACATCCCAATATTAGAACGTGAATACCAATTGGCTCCCATTCGAGCTACCAAATCAATTTTATGTTGGTCAATTAAACCATCTTTATCCAAAACAGCTTCATTGATGTGAATTTTCACCACTTCGCAAATTACTAAATTTCCTGCTCCGCCTTGATCACCTAGAGCAATTACGTCATTCACTTTGCACTCAAACTGCACCGGACTTTCAGCTACTCGAAACGGCTTTACAACATCCGAAGGCAACATAGTCAATCCCGATTTTAAAAACTCATTCACGCCATCAGGATATTCTGTACTGGAAAGTGACATTTGTTGGACAATATCGTAATTCACCACATTAATCACTACTTCTTTTGTGTTTTCGGCATTAATCAACGTGTGTTTTACCGTATTGTTTCGCACTCTTCTAGCTGGAGAAAAAATCAGAATTGGTGGATTGGAACTAAAGACATTAAAAAAACTAAAAGGCGATAAATTCGGCGTTCCGTTTTCATCTAAAGTACTCGCAAATGCAATTGGTCTTGGCGCAACAGCACTTTGCAAATAGCCTTGTAATTTTACTGGAGAAATATCTTTGGGATCAATCGACAACATAACTTCATTTTTATACAAATATACCTTTTTGGATTAAAAACCAATACCAAAAAAACGATTAGATATTAACAATTTACGAAAAGTAATTGGAAGCAATATTTTAAAACCCAATGGAAATTGCTTACATTTGAAACTATGAATTTAGGAACACAAATAGAAAAAATTGCTAGTTTCAAGCATTTGGAACTTTTAGCCAATCAAGTGGTTGAAGGTTTTATTTCAGGCATGCATAAAAGTCCGTTTCATGGATTTTCTGCCGAATTTGCCGAACATAAAATTTACAATTCAGGTGAAAGCACCAAACATATTGATTGGAAATTATATGCCAAAACCGATCGTTTGTACACCAAGCGTTTTGATGAAGAAACCAATTTGCGTTGTCATTTAATTATCGACAATTCTTCATCGATGCACTATCCAAAATTGGCCAACAATCAAGAATTCTACGAAAATAAGATTGGATTTTCCGTTTTAGCATCAGCCGTTTTAATGAATTTATTGAAAAAACAACGCGATGCAGTTGGCATTAGTATTTATTCGGACACTTACGAATATTATGCCCCAGAAAAAGGAAGTGAGCGCCATCACCGAATGGTTTTAGACAAGCTGGAGCAACTTATTGAAGCACCAAAAAACGTCAAGAAAACAGATACCGTAACTTTTTTACATGAAATTGCCGAAAACATTCATCGCCGTTCCATGGTAATTTTATTTACGGATATGTTCCAACACGAAAATGAAGAAAAGATTTTCAAAGCCTTACAACATTTAAAACACAACAAACATAAAGTGGTAGTTTTCCATGTTTATGATGAAAAAACGGAATTGTCTTTTGATTTTGACAATGCGCCAAGAAAGTTTGTAGATGTAGAAACGGGAGAAACTATCAATTTGTATGCAGAGAACATCAAAGAAGACTATGAAAAAGTAGCCCAAAACTATTTCAAAAAGATTGCCGACACTTGTATGCAGTACAAAATTCAGTATGTTCCTGTAGCAACTGGCAAAAATTTTGAAAAAATTTTACAAACCTATTTGATTGAAAAACAAAAGTTTGGCTAAACGACTAAAAAAAACTTTACTTTTTTTTGAAAAAAGATTTGGAAGATTGAAAAAGCGTTGTATATTTGCACTCGCAATTAAGCACTGGTTTGGTAGTTCAGTTGGTTAGAATACATGCCTGTCACGCATGGGGTCGCGGGTTCGAGTCCCGTCCAGACCGCCAGAAAGCAGAAGCACTTCAAGAAATTGGAGTGCTTTTTTGCCCAAAAAGGTTATTATTTTTTGATGCTAGTTACGGTTAAACAAAACCTAACGTATTGAAAATAAAGATAGTTGTGTTGTTTATTCCCGAGCAATCGGGAGAAGGTTTAGTAGTTAGACCAATGAAAAGCTTTGCATTTATGCAGGGCTTTTTTGATTTTTATACTTATTGGATTTGTTATAACACTCCATTTATTTTTACAAAAACTTAGGAAAACAATAAGATAAAGTATATTTTCGTTTGTAATTGAAATTTGCCATGCGAAAGGATTCGCTCGGGAGTTGGGAAGGAACAAACAACATCGAGACGAATTAATAGATAAGATTTTAAAAAAAAAGCACTTTCTAAATTAAATAATCCAAAAAAACATTGGTTCTACTGGATTAACGCCATCAACAATTAAAAAATGAAAAGAAAAATCAAACTTAATAGGTATTTTATTCAATTTTGCTTTTTAGCATTTTTTCTTAGTTGTAATTGTTTAAAAGAAAACCATGAAAAAGATTTGATTAGAAAGGCAATATTTTCAAAAGAGTTTGAGGAATACTTTCAAATTTGTAGATATGAAAATGAAATATTTATTTTTAATGATTCCAAAAAAAATACTGATTTAATTTTTTCAGAGAAAAATAGTTGTTTAAAAACAATTAATTTTTACAAAATTGATTTTAATTATGAAATTAATTCATTGACTCCTAAATATAAAGGAATAGTTTTTTTTAGGTATTGAGAAACAAAAAAACATAAGGGGACTTCATTTCTTTGATTTAGAAACTAACTTAAGTTTAAGATTGAAATATAATAAAAATAAAAAACTTATTGGTATTAATGTTGGCAATTTCTAATATGTTAATGAACCACCGCTGCCGCGCGATTTCTATCGCGTGATTCTAAATAAAAAATGATTTCATTATTTTTGATAAAAAATTTAACTATAAAAACAATAAATTTATAAATCCAACCACGCGATAGGAATCGCGAGGGAGCGGAGGAAAGGATTCGCTCGGGAGTTGGGTGTTAAATTTTAAATTTGTCGATTATGAAAAATAGTGCTAAATATTTATTAATATTTATATTGTGTTCTTATAATGTATATTCTCAAAACGACATTAACAATGTATTTAAAACAATGTTAATTCTCGATGGTTGTATAAAACAAGAAATAAAAAAGCAAGAATCTGATATTTCTTTATTAAATAAAAATATTCAAATTGAAATAGATGAACTAATATCCAAACGAATTGAAAAAATCTTCTACCCATATTATTTTGAAGATTATCAAATTTTTTCTTTCACAGTTGGGAAAAACAAAATTATTTCAAATGACACCTTTTATTTAAACTCCAGTTCATGTAAAACTTATATTTTGATTTTTAATATAAAAAACAAGAGATATTATAGAGTAAAAGGTTTTAATGCTAACGATTTTAATCATTTACTGGCTGATATTATAAACTCTAATAGAATAGAAATATCAGAAAGAGAAATAGTTCAAGATTTAGATGATTTAAAATTAGATGGATTGGATTTTCAATGTTTATATAAGGCGTTAAAAGATTCTCCAAAAAAACGTATGGAATATCCTTGTATGGCAATATGCACTGCTCCTTCCGTGATTAAGTAATTTGGTAGTGTATCAGATTTAGTGATGAACACTTTTAAGGTGTTTAATGAGTTGTAAATCTATTTCAGGATTAAGTATAAATATGTAAACTTATTTTAGTACGAGACAAAATCCAACCACGCGATAGGAATCGCGCGGGAGCGTGGGGTAAATATAATAAGATCAAAAAATTAATATTTTAAATATAAAGTATTTTGTAAATGAAGTTTTTTTGTAAATTAATAAATCAATATTATTTAATATGATAAACATTTTTAAAATTGTTATATTTTTAGTTTCTATGTTAGTGGCTGCCTTTTATGGTGGTTTAGATTTAGTTTTATATTTTGTTATTGCACCTTTATTTTTTTATATTCCATACCTTTTTTTTAATTTTTTTTTTAAAATAAGGAAATATCATGATCATTTAAATTTTTTGGCGATTGGATTTTTGATTTCTATTGTTTTACATTATACTCATTTTCTTTATTCAGGTAAATTAGAAATTTTATACTTATTAGTTACTTTATTTTATTATATGATAATTTTAATTGAAAAGTTCTATCCTAAATTTTTTAAAACGTATTAATAACCAGCCCCCGCTCCCGCGCGCTGCACCATCCGCAACCATTTTAAAATAAACGGTTCCATTTAAGGAACTGCTTAAAAAAGCAAAG
>NZ_QLST01000014.1 GCF_003293845.1 Flavobacterium tibetense
TTCCTTTATTGTAAACGGGCACAAATCCAAAGCCAAGTAACGTAAAGTTAGAGGGTTTTCTAATCCCACTCTTTTCCTCGTTGATGGTTAGTTTGAGCTTGTTCTTAAGGAACTTTTCAATCACTACGCTCGTAGCTTTCGCTTGATTATGGCTCTTGCAGTAGATACTAAAATCATCAGCGTAACGAACGAATTTATGTCCTCTTCGGGTCATTTCTTTATCCAATTGATGGAGTAAGATGTTAGACAATAGTGGGCTTAAAGGAGAACCTTGCGGAACGCCTTTTCTTCGTTTTCGTAGCTTTCCGTTGATTTTAATCGGTGCTCGAAGCCATTTGCGAATGAGTTGCATTGTGGTTTTGCATTTCACTTTTTGAAACAACAAATTCAGAAGTAAACAATGGTCAACTTCATCAAAGAAATTTTTCAAGTCAATATCCACAATGTGGTTCAGTCCTGAATGGATGTAGTCCCGTGCTTGTCCAACGGCTTGTCGGGCATTTTTGTTAGGTCTAAATCCAAAACTGCTGGGTTTGAATTCGGGTTCAAATAAAGGTGCGATGCTTTGTGAAACCGCTTGTTGCAACACTCGTTCGCTTGTTGTGGGAACTCCCAATAATCGGGTTTTTCCGTTGCCTTTGGGAATTTCTATTCCTAAAATGGGTTGAATTTGATAATTTCCTTGTTTTATTTCCATAATTAACTGGTCTTTCTTTTCTGGGAATACCTTGCGGAGTTCTTTGATAGAAACGCCATCAACACCTGCACTACCTTTATTGGCAATGACGTGTTCCAATGCTTTTTGAAAGTTGTATGGATGTACTACTTTTTCAATCATCTTAGTTTTGTTTTAACCTGTTTTCGTTAAGTAGGGCTATCTACCTAGGCAAGATTCCATTACTTATTGAAAACCTCTTTGCGTTCAGTCCTTCCTTGTTTGTGAGACCTGTGCGGTATCTATTCACACCTCGTTGCTTTCAAGTACTATGACCTCTGCTGACTTCTCTTTGTGATTAACTCGTAATCTAAGAGACCTCCCCTAGTAACCGCTTTTTCCTTCCGTCTATTCCTGGTACATCTACATGACAGTAATCTGATTTAGTAGCATGTTCAGAACACTGTTTTGGACTTCGTATTGCTGTGGATACTCATCCTTACTGCTATGCCTCTTATGTACTTTCTGTTCGTCAGTACAGACTTTTGCCGTTTGACTTCCTTCAGTGCATACCTCGCGGTAAACCACCTTGTCACGTACTAAACCTTCGAGACGTTACTCTCGCGGTTAAGGGACTCACACCCTCTGGAAAAATAACACCCCGAAAATTAGTTTTTGTAGTCAAAATTTGTATTTTTGAACTATTTGAAAAGCTTTCGGGGTGTGTCCTGCATATGCAGGGCACACACAGCGGTTTTGCACTATTGCGGAGATAGTGATTAAACAAACGGGAAAACAAGAGTAAAAAACAGTAAATTAACAAACGGAATTGCATTTTTTCCGCAACAGATGCAAAGCCACAAAACGTTAACTGCAAGCTTAAAAAATGAACATTCCAGAAACTTCAAACGACTTCAAAAATGAATTCTATTCTTCAATTGACTTAATTGAAAAAATTGGAGATTTAAGAATAAGACAACTGACTGAAAAACTGAACAAAGTGTCGGAAGAAATTATTGTTATTGGAATAATTGATATTTTTGAAAATACTGAAAGACCAACATCCCAATATACTGACCAAAAATTCGCTGGGAAAATATTAACCAAACTAAAACCTAAAACTGATATTAATTTAAGCGATATTCTAAAATCCACTCTTGGAAATTGGAATAAAAGCGTTGAAGAGTTTCCTTTTTGGCTAAAAGAAAATTACGGAATTGATTTACTCAAAAGCAAACTAACCGAATTTCAAACTCAAAATTTAACTGAAATAGAACGAGACAAGCTCAATACAATGAAATGGTGGCTGAAAATATGAAATAGAATAAAAGCCAGCAGTTAACAGCGGTAACTATTGCACAACTACCATTTTTTAAAATAAAATTCCAAAAAACATAAAATTCCTACCTCGTTTAAAACCTCGCTAGCGTAAGCGTCTCACTCGTAAACATAAATTATAAAATGATAAAATGAAATATTTAAGAATTACTGGAATTCGAATCCTATTAAGCTTTTTTTTAGCCAATATGGTAATTGCCTTGTTGTTTAAAAACCCAAGTTATACCTTTCCTAAAATCCTATTGCATTTATTATTTATGGGATTAGCTTATTATGGATTAACACTTTATGTAAATAACAATAAAAAATAATCAAAACAAAAAAACACCAGTCCAAACTCAGGATTTACTATTTTAAAACCTGACAGGTTTGGATACTCACTAAACGACACAATTGAATTGTAAATAACGAAATACCTAAAATATTGATTCTTCAAATGCCATTTAATTTCAATTGCTTTTATCTATCTTTGCCATCCATTTGAAACTGTGTTTAGAAGGGTTGTTATAAAAACCGATTCATTCCAATTCAAAATATTAAAAACAACTAGTTATGACAGTTCAAATTTGTTCGTGTGAAGGTTTAGATCCAAAATGTAAAAAATGCTTTGGAAGCGGCTATATGAATACCGAATTTCCAGAAAAATCTATAAAAGCAACTCCTAAAAAAGCGAATGTAAAACATGAATCTTTTCTTCCCGATGATTTACATGCCTTATCAAAAAAAGAAGTTGAAAATATTGTTCCTAAAATTATGGATTCTTTAGATGTAAAATCGAAGAAGCAAATGCAACTGCTTCATTCTATTCCATTTAACACCACCACTTTTAGAAGGGATTTTAAAGCTAAATTTGAACTTCTACAAAAAATAGAAGACGAAAAACAAGCGTTACGAAAGGAACTTGATGTAATTGCTGCAGCGTTATCGACTTCAAAATACAGTATTGAATTCAATTTTGGTCATTTTTTATCGGATAAAGTTATTGATGTAACTTCTAACCGCGAATTGAAAACGTTACTTAGAGCATACAAAAAGCTGAAAAAATAAAAAACAAAAAAATCCCGAGCTCTCACACTCGGGATTCATTATTTTAAAATCTGACAGGCTTCAGAAACCTGTCAGGTTTGGATAATTTATTTCAAACTCGCTAAACTTTGTTCTAAAGTCGCAATTTTTGCCAAAGCGTCGGCTTCTTTTTTGCGTTCGTTGGCAATTACTTGTTCGGGTGCACCGGCTACGAATTTCTCGTTAGACAATTTTCCTTGCACTGAGCGTAAGAAACCTTTTGTGTAGTTTAACTCTTCGGTTAATTTTGCAATTTCTGCTTCTACATCAATGTTTCCTGTAATTGGAATAAAATACTCATTCGATTTCACACGATACGATAACGCACCATCTACTTTATCTGAAACATATTCTAAAGTCGTAACATTTCCTAACTTCTGAATCACCGAATCAAAATACGTTGACGCTTTTTCATTGTTCACCACTTTTAATTCCATCGCATCTCTAAATGGAATATTTTTGTCTTTACGAATGGTTCTAATTCCAGAAATTACTTCAGTTGCAAAATCAAAATCGGTAATTAATTTTGTATCAAATGCTTTTGCTTTTGGCCACTCACCTACTATCAACGCTTGTTCTGGTGTTCTTTCAGCTATATAATGCCAAATTTCCTCGGTTAAAAACGGCATGAATGGATGTAATAATTTCAAGTTGTTTTCTAACATTTCAATCGCTTTGTCAAACGTAGCGCGGTCGATGGGTTGTTGGTATCCTGGTTTAATCATTTCTAAGAACCACGAACAAAAATCGTCCCAAACCAATTTGTAAATCGCCATTAAAGCATCTGATAAACGGTATTTATCAAAATTATCTTCAATTTCGGCTAAGGTTTGTTGCAACTTCGCTTCGTACCATTCAATCGCTACTTTTGATGCTTCTGGTTGTGCAATATCCGCTACTTCCCAACCTTTGATTAGTTTGAAAGCATTCCAAATTTTATTAGAAAACCCTTTTCCTTGGTTGCATAATTCTTCGTCGAATAAAATATCATTTCCTGCCGAAGCACTCAATAACAATCCCACACGAACACCATCAGCACCAAATTTTTCAATTAGTCCAAGCGGTTCAGGTGAATTTCCTAAAGATTTCGACATTTTACGACCTTGCTTATCACGAACTAATCCCGTTAAATATACGTTTGAAAATGGTTTTTCACCTGCATATTCATAACCTGCAATAATCATACGCGCTACCCAGAAAAATAAAATATCTGGACCCGTAACTAAGTCATTTGTTGGATAATAGTATTTAAAATCTTCACTTTCTGGATTTAAAACACCTCCAAAAACAGCCATTGGCCATAACCATGATGAGAACCATGTGTCTAATGCGTCAGCGTCTTGTTTTAAGTCGGAAGCTTGAAGCTGTATATTTCCTGTTCTTACTTTCGCAAACTCAACTGCTTTTTCGATGTTTTCAGCAACTACGAAATCTTCTTTTCCATCACCAAAATAGTAAGCCGGAATTTGTTGTCCCCACCACAATTGGCGTGAGATATTCCAATCACGAATATTGTTTAACCAATGCGCGTAGGTATTGTTAAAACGACTTGGATATAATTTAATATCCTCTGATTCTAAAACGGCTTTGATAGCAGGTTTTACTAAATCTTCCATTTTTAAGAACCATTGGTCAGATAATCTTGGTTCGATTACCGCTTTCGTTCTTTCAGAAGTTCCTACTTTATTCAAATGTATTTCCGTTTTTGCTAACGCTCCAATCGATTCTAATTCTTTAGAAATCTCCTCACGAACTACGAATCTGTCTTTTCCTTGATAATGCAATCCGAATGAATTCAAAGAAGCATCTTCGTTGAAAATATCGATGATTTCTAAATTGTGTTTATCACCTAACACTTTATCATTCGTATCGTGAGCTGGTGTTACTTTTAAACATCCTGTACCAAACTCTACATCTACATATTCGTCTTCGATGATAGGAATAACTCTACCACAAATTGGAACAATTGCTTTTTTGCCTTTTAAATGCGAAAAACGTTCGTCATTTGGATTGATACAAATTGCAGTATCACCAAAAATAGTTTCTGGACGCGTAGTTGCAACGGTTAAGAAATCTTCCGAACCTTCTATTTTGTATTTGATGAAGTATAATTTCCCTTGACGTTCTTCAAAAATTACTTCTTCATCAGACAAGGTAGTTTTAGCTTCTGGATCCCAGTTTACCATTCGGTAACCACGATAAATCAAACCTTTGTTGTATAAATCTACAAATGAGTGAATTACAGATGCTGACATGTCGTCATCCATCGTAAACTTGGTACGACTCCAATCGCAAGAACAACCCAATTGTTTTAATTGCTCTAAGATGGTTCCCCCGTATTTATCCGTCCATTCCCAAGCGTGTTTTAGGAATTCTTCGCGTGTTAAATCGTTTTTATTGATGCCTTCTTCTTTTAGCTTCGCTACCACTTTAGCTTCGGTTGCGATTGAGGCATGGTCGGTTCCTGGTACCCAACAAGCGTTGAACCCTTTTAAACGCGCACGACGAATTAATACATCTTGAATAGTATTATTCAACATGTGTCCCATATGCAAGACTCCAGTTACGTTAGGTGGCGGAATTACAATGGTGTACGGCGTTCTGTGGTCGGGTTTGGATGTGAAATAATCGTTTTTCATCCAGTAGTCGTACCACTTTTGTTCTACTTCTTTAGCGTTGAATTGTGCGGGAATCATATAATTTTAGATTTCAGATATTAGATTTTAGATTTCAGACTTATTCTGAATACTTAAAAAACGTTTGCAAAAATGCCTAAAGTTAGCTTTCTAGCCCCGATGGGAGCGGCACCTTGTATAGCGGACAGCGGGAAAATGGATTGCAAATAAGTCCCGAGCCATTCGCTTCTAGATAAAAAAGTAACTTTGGTATGTTTTTTGTATTAATTAAGTTGCAAAAGTAACGATAACCTAGAAAATAAAAAAAGGAATTTATTGGTACTTTGTGTGTAAAGTTATAATTTTACACGAACCTATTAATTTTATGATAATGAAAAATGTATTACAATGGTTAACTGTTTTTTTAATTGGTTTTACATCTTTTGCCCAAGAAGGTGCTAAAATTGAATTTAAAGCAGAAACCATCAATTATGGAACAGTTGTTAAAGGTGAAGATTCGGGTATTCGTTATTTTGAATTTACGAATACAGGTGATGCTCCTTTATTGATTACCAATGTGCGTTCGAGTTGTGGTTGTACGGTTCCAAGTTATCCAAAAACTCCGATTGCTCCGGGAAAATCTGATAGAATTGAAGTGAAATATAACATGGCAAAAGGTCCGATAAGTAAAACCATAACAGTTGAAACTAATGCGGTTAATAAATCCAAAGGAATAGTTCCGTTACGTATAAAAGGAAATGTAATTGTAAAAGAAATTAAAAAATAAATGAGAGCCTCTTAATTGAGGCTTTTTTTATAGTATTTTTTCTAGTTTGAACTTAAATTTTAAGATTTTACCTTTTCTATTAACTTCTATTGTTATGAGTTTGCCTTCTTCGGAAGTAAATAAATCGTTGAAATAATCAATTTTTAAATTTGATGTTTTGCTTCCATTTATCTTTAATACAATATCCCCTTGTCGAAGTCCAGCATAATAAGCTGGTGAGTTTTCTCTCAATGCATATATCTCATAAATTGGTTTTAACTCGTATTTATAATTGACTACTTTGTTGTAAAAATTAGTTACTTTGTCAACTTCATTACTCTTTCTGTCAATTGCATTAACCTCATATTTTACCCACTCAGAGCCTTTATGTTGAATTTCAATACCCGACATATTGTATTCAAATGGAGAATCAAATAATTTATTTCTTTTAAAATATACTTGATTATTTTTATAATCAAAAAACCAATTAAATCTTTTTAAAAGTTGTCCGCCTAAAGATCCATTTCTACCACTTGCGACTTTTATTCCTTTAAAAAAAACAATTTCAGGATAGGATACTAATGCATTTTGAAATACATAATTTGATAGCTTAATTTCATTCACTTTTGATCTTTTACCAGAAATAAGACCAGACAAACCGAAACCTAACGTATCATCGAAATAATTGGTTTTACATTGTATAGAATCATTTTCAAACAACCACAAGCCATCAGACAAACCTGTATCAACTAATAATTTAAAAATATACTTCCTTTCATTTAAAAGAATTGGTAAATCAACATAGGGTTTCCTATTTTGAATTGTTATGGTTTCATTTGAATACTTCTTACTTTTTCTTGTAAGAACACCACTATTTTGATGCAAATAAATCTTTTTTGTTGCATAATTGATTTCTACTAAGAAATTTTCAAAAAAACTAGCTCCTAAAATTCCATTTATTTGCACTCCTGTTACATTAACAATATTGATTTCTTGATTAGGCACAATCAAAATATCAAAATTGGTATCAGTATACTCTTTAATTTTTAAAGTATTGCTTTTAGCAAAATACGCTTCCATTAAAGTGTCCTTCCCTACGCCTTTAATTTTAATATATTCCGCATTCTCCAAATAAATCGAATCTTTTTCAGGAACACTAAATAAAAGATTTTGATCTGAACCAGAATCAAGAATCATTTTTAAATTAATTCCATTAAAATTAGCATCAACAATAATTAAATTGTGAGAAAGTTCAAAAGGGATTTTAATTTTATCCTTTTTAGAATTCCAATAAACACTATTTTGGGCAAAAAAATTAGTAGTTATAAACAACGCTACTATTGCAAACAATAACCTCAGCATTTTTTTTAATCTAAGTTAATAAAAACTTAGGATAATAAATTTGATTTAACATATTTTAATGGGTTGTTTGATTAATATCTCCGAAAAAAATCGCAAATTTGCCAATCTTTAAATAAAACATCATGCCTACAATATCAAGAAAAGGTTTAGAAATGCCCGAATCGCCAATTAGAAAATTGGTTCCATTTGCTGAATTAGCAAAAAAGAAAGGTCATAAAGTATATCATTTAAATATTGGCCAACCAGACATCAAAACGCCTCAAGTAGCTTTAGATGCGGTTAAAAATGCCAATATAGAGGTATTGGAATATTCTCATTCAGCTGGTTTTGAAAGTTATAGAGAAAAATTATCTCAATATTATAAAAATCAGAACCTACCTATTGATGCACAAAACATTATTATAACTACTGGTGGTTCTGAAGCTTTGCTTTTTGCTTTAGGAAGCACTATGGACACGGATGACGAAATTATTATTCCTGAACCATTTTACGCCAATTACAATGGATTTTCTGTAGCTTCAGGTGTAAAAATTGTTCCTGTAATATCATCAATTGAATCGGGCTTTGCACTTCCTCCAATTGAGGAATTTGAAAAATTAATTACACCAAAAACTAAAGCCATTTTGATTTGTAATCCAGGAAATCCAACAGGATATTTGTATTCTGAGGGTGAAATTAATCAATTAGCTGAAATTGTACAAAAGCATGATTTATTTTTAATTGCGGATGAAGTTTATCGTGAATTTACTTACGACGGATACCAACACCACTCAGTAATGAATGTAGCTGGATTAGAGAATCATGCCATAATGATTGATTCTGTATCTAAGCGTTTCAGTATGTGTGGCGCAAGAATTGGATGTATTGTATCGAAAAACAAAGACGTAATGGCTGCAGCAATGAAATTTGCTCAAGCTAGATTAAGTCCGCCAACGTATGCCCAAATTGCTAGTGAAGCTGCTTTAGATACGCCACAAAGTTATTTTGATGAAGTAATTAAAGAGTATAAAGAAAGAAGAGATATTTTAGTTTCTGAATTGGAAAAAATTGAAGGAGTTGTAGTTGCTGTTCCAAAAGGAGCTTTTTACTGTATCGCAAAATTACCAATTGCTAGCGCAAACGATTTCGCTCAATGGTTATTAGAATCATTTGATTTAAATGGAGAAACGGTTATGGTTGCTCCAGCAGCTGGGTTTTATTCATCACCAAATGTGGGCTTAGACGAAGTAAGAATTGCTTATGTTTTGAAAAAAGAAGATTTAATAAAATCCGTTCGTATTTTAAAAGAAGCTTTGGCCGTTTACCATCAATACTCAAATTAGAGAAAAACAAAAATTCCCAAATAATTTAACTTATTTGGGAATTTTTTATTTGATGCAATCTAGCTTTATTTACTTTCGTGAAGCTTTGCACTTAATTCTGAAGAAATTGCTGATTTTTCCATTTTAATTTTACCTGCCATGGTTTCAATTACTACAGTAGTTTCAGCCATTTCAGCTATTTTACCGTGAATTCCAGCTTTGGTAATTACTCTATCTCCCACTTTTAACCCTTTTTCAAAAGCTTTTTCTTTTTTGGCTCTTTGTTGTTGTGGACGAATTAATAAAAAATAGAAAATGGCTATCATTAATAGCAACTGTATCGCTAAGGTTGAATTCATATTATTTGTTTTTTGGTGTTACTTCAGCTTTAATTGAAAAAGTTTCTGTCCCTTTTTCTGTATTTGTTGTTAATGTAATTGTTTTACTTTGTTGACCTGGCTTTCCATTAGAATCAAAAGAAACTTTAATAGGAGCTGATTGTCCTGGAGCAATTGGTGCTTTTGGCCACTCTGGAACTGTACAACCACAAGTAGCTGTAGCATTTGAAATAATTAAGTCATTATCACCAGAATTAGTTACGATGAACTCAGTCGTAGCAACTGTTCCTTCAGTAATTGTTCCAAAATCGTGTTCTACTTTATCTAAAGATACTTTTGGTAATTTAGTAGCTAATTCTTTTTCTGCTTCAATCATTTTCATATCTTCTTCAGTAATTTTTGCTGAACCAGCATCGTTACAAGAAATGGTTGCTAAAAGCATTGAAACAGCAACTAAACTTAAGGTTTTTCTTAACATAATTCAATTCAATTTTTAGTTTATAATAATCCTCTACCGGCTTTTGTTAGTCGGTTATTTTTTTGATAGTCTTTTACGATGTTATCTAAAATTCCGTTGATAAAAATACTACTTTTTGGTGTAGAATATTCTTTGGCAATTTCTAAATATTCGTTAATAGTTACTTTCACTGGAATAGATGGGAATTTCAACAATTCACAAATCGCCATTTTTAAAATAATGGTATCAATTTCTGCAATTCGCTCAGTATCCCAATTGGGTGTTTTGTCGATATATTCTTTTGAAAGTTCTACTTCGTTCAAAACCGTTTTTCTAAACAAATTTTTCACGTAATCTTTGTCATCTAAATCTTTGTATAATTTAGTTACCAAAAAAGTATCATTTTCATTTTTAAGTTGTTTGATTTGCTTTAAAACTAATGTATTAATGGTTGGTAAATCATCCAACCAAGTTAATTTATAATCTTCCAAATAATCATAAAGTTTGTCATTTGGAGCAATCACTTCCGAAAACAAATCAGCAATAAAATTTTTATCGTCATTAAAACTTGAAGTTGTTGCATTCATATATTCTTGATACAATTCACTAGTTTTAATTGCTTCCAATAGCAACAAAATCACATCATCGTTTCGTTTCCAATTGGAAATTGTTCGCTCATCAATAGCGTTTTCTAACGATTCGCTATTAGCTAAAAGTGTCAACAGCTTGTTTTCAACAAATTTTCTATTGGGATTTCGCTCTTCTTTGGTAGCCAAATGTTTTTTGGAAGCCAAATCTAAATATTCTTCTTCTTTTAAACGAATTTCTAGTAAAGCCGATAACATTAAAAGATATAAATCATACATGTTTTCGATACTTTGAAATAAGAATTTTTCTTCTTTATCAAGGTTTTCAGATTCGTGTTTGTGCATGGCGTAAATCCCTTGCATTACTTTAATTCGGATATGTCTTCTGTTTAACATATTGGGTAAGAACTTTTAAAATTAAGAAAGCGAAAGAAGATTTTTCTTTCGCTTTGCAAAAATACAATTTTATTTAAAAGGATTTACTTCTTTAACTCATTTTTTGCATCATCAATGCGTTTTTGAGCTACAGAGAAAGCCGCTTGATGCGTTGTGATATTATTATCATCGGCAAATTTGAAAATTTCTAAAGCGGTGTTATAGATATTTTCTGTTTTCTCCATAACCTGAGCATTCGTCCATTTTACCAACTCTGAATACACATTAATTACACCTCCAGCGTTGATTAAGAAATCTGGAGCATATAAAATTCCTTTTTCTTTTAATAATTTTCCATGTACTAATTCGTTAGCTAACTGATTGTTTGCTGCACCAGCAATAATCGACGCTTTAATTTTATCAATAGTGTTATCGTTAATTGTAGCTCCCAATGCACAAGGTGCATAAATATCTACTTCAGCGCTGTACAAATCATCACCCGTAAAAATTTTAGCTCCGTATTTTGCTCCAATTTGGTTTACTCTATCTTGATTGATGTCTGAAATAGTAACAATAGCACCACTTTCTGTTAAGTGTTGCACTAAAACTTCACCCACGTGACCAATTCCTTGTACCAATACTTTTTTGCCTTCTAAATTATCAGAACCAAATTTGTATTTAGCAGCTGCCTTCATTCCCATGAAAACACCGTAAGCTGTAACCGGAGATGGATTTCCAGAACCGCCTCTTTCTACAGAAATACCAGCAACGTGTTTCGTAACTTCGTTAACTGTATCCATATCTTTGGTTTCCATTCCAACATCTTCTGCTGTAATATATTTTCCTGATAATGAATCTACAAACTGACCAAAACGACGCATTAATTCTGGTGTTTTTTGCGTTTTAGCATCACCAATAATCACTGCTTTTCCTCCTCCTAAATTCAATCCTGAAATCGAATTTTTATATGTCATTCCGCGAGACAAACGTAAAACATCATTTAAAGCTTCCCATTCATTGGTATAATTCCACATTCTTGTTCCTCCTAATGCTGGACCTAAAACTGTGTTGTGCACACCAATAATTGCTTTTAATCCTGTATCTTTGTCGTGACAAAAAACAACTTGTTCATGTCCATCAAATGAAACTTGACCAAAAACGGGATCTACTTTATGTAATTCGTTTGCTTTTAATAAATCTGCTGTCATGTGTTTTGATTTTGAAAATTATTCAATATTGTTACGCAATAATACGGATTAATTTAAAATGTTTCAAGAAATTATATTTATTTTAGCAATTCAATAAGTATTTTTAGCTTTTACAAAGAATATGATAATGTAAAAAGTTTAATAAATTACAATATTTAATAACAATACATCAGTTATTCCGAAATTTAAATGAAAGAATTACAATATTTAAACAAATATTTCATCAAATACAAATATCGATTTTTATTAGGAATCGTTATTACTATAGTCGCTCAGATATTTTCCCTTTTCACTCCAGAATTAATTGGAAACTCAATCAAAGTAATTGAAGAATTTTCAAGACAATCAGACGCAACAATTGGCGATATAAAGTCGACATTACTTAAAAATATTTTATTGATTTTAGTGACCACAGTTATTGCTGGCTTTTTAACTTTTTTAATGCGTCAAACATTAATCGTGATGTCGCGTTATGTAGAATTTGATTTAAAGAATGAAGTATACCAACATTACCAAGTACTAAGTCAAAGTTTCTACAAAAAGAATCGCACGGGTGATTTAATGAGTAGAATTAGTGAAGATGTGGGCAAAGTACGAATGTATGTTGGTCCTGCGGTGATGTATTCTCTAAATACATTAATTCGTTTTACGGTGGTGATTATTTATATGTACAATATATCTCCTACTTTAACCTTATATTCGCTTTTACCGCTTCCTTTATTATCGTATGGAATTTTTAAAATTAGTTCTGAAATTCATATTAGAAGTGGGAAATTTCAGGAAAATTTATCTACTTTATCTTCCTTTTCGCAAGAAATTTTCTCTGGCATTCGAGTAATAAAAGCGTATGCTATTGAAAACCAAAAACAAGACGAATTTAGCGCATTAGCTCAAGATAGTAGGGATAAATCAATGAGCTTAGCCAAAGTAAATTCTCTTTTTGGTCCGTTGATGATTTTATTAATTGGATTGAGCAATTTGGTAGTTATTTATGCTGGAGGAATGATGTATATTAATGGAGATATTCCAGATATTGGTGTCATTGCTCAGTTTATTTTGTACATCAACATGTTAACATGGCCAGTAGCTTCTTTGGGTTGGGTTTCCTCATTAGTTCAAGAAGCAGAAGCATCACAAAAACGTATAAATGAATTTCTGAAAGAACAGCCTGAAATCAAAAACAGCAATCCTAATTCGTCTGAAATTATTGGTAAAATTGAATTTAAAAATGTTGGCTTTACATATGAAGACACCAATATCAATGCGCTAAAAGACATTAGTTTTACTGTAAATCCTGGTGAAACAGTAGCGATTCTTGGGAAAACGGGTTCTGGAAAATCAACTATTTTAACTTTGATTAGTCGATTATATGATATTAAGAAAGGAAAATTATTAATTGATAATCAACCTATTCATGAAGTAAATTTAAATGATTTACGCAATCACATTGGGGTTGTTCCGCAAGATGCCTTTTTGTTTTCCGATTCTATAAAGAACAATATAAAATTTGGAAACGAAGATGCCACCGATGAAGAAGTAATTGAAGCCGCTAAAAAAGCAGTTGTTCACGATAATATTATTACTTTTTCTAATGGCTATGACACTGTTCTAGGCGAAAGAGGAATTACACTTTCGGGCGGACAAAAACAAAGAGTTTCTATAGCTAGAGCATTAATTAAGAACGCTCCTATTCTACTTTTAGACGATTGTTTAAGTGCAGTTGACACCGAAACAGAAGAAGCAATTTTAAATAATTTACTTGTTTTTTGTAAAGACAAGACCACTATCATAGTGAGCCATAGAATTTCTTCAGCCAAAAATGCGGATAAAATTATAATTTTGGAAGAAGGAGAAATCATACAACAAGGAACTCATAATCAACTGGTAGAACAAGAAGGGTATTACAAAGAGTTGTACCTGAAACAACTTACCGAAAAAGAAATTAGTTAAAAAATTGGTAAATACTTTTTTTTTTTCGACTTTTGAAGAACTATAAAACCATTAACTGAAAGATTGGATTATGAACGAAAAAGAAATGTTAGACAAAGAAGACATCTTTTCTAAAGTGTTACGTGCGGGAAGAAGAACTTATTTCTTCGATGTTAGAGCTACAAAAGCGGATGATTACTACATTACCATTACTGAAAGTAAAAAATTTACAGAAGAAGATGGTTCGTATCATTTCAAAAAACACAAAATTTATTTATACAAAGAAGATTTTGCTGCATTTGCTGAAATTTTAGAAGAAATGACTTCATTTGTAGTAAATCAAAAAGGTGAAGAAGTAATTTCAGAAAGACATCAGAAAGATTTTAAAAAGGAATCGTTCTTTTCAGAGGAAGACGAAGATGCGGTTACAACACCTTCAACAGAAAGTTTTACGAATGTAAGCTTTGAAGATATTTAATCTACAAAAAACTATAAACCCGAAACTCTTCGGGTTTTTTTATGCAATTTCGGTACCGTTTGGCACTTGGAAATCGGTTGCCAACAAAATTACATCGCCTTTTGAAGGAACTGCACCGAGAATCAAACATTCGCTTTGAAAATTGGCAATTTGCTTTTTGGGAAAATTCAATACGGCAACAATTTGTTTTCCTAATAAATCTTCTTTGGAATAGCGGTTGGTAATTTGAGCCGACGATTTCTTAATTCCAATCTCACTTCCAAAATCAATCCAAACTTGATATGCTGGATTTTTGGCTGCTTCAAAGTCTTTCACCTCGATAATGGTTCCGACATGAAGTGCTATTTTTTCAAAATCTGTCCAATTGATTTCTGTCTTCATTATTTTCTTTTTTTCAAAAATAAGAAATTTCTATCTTTTTGTAACTTTCTTTCCATGCTAACGTATAATCAATAAACCTTTCACCTATTACCTATTACCCAAAACCTAAAAAAATGGCACAAACACCTTCAAATATGCTACCATTGGGAACTAAAGCGCCCAATTTCAATTTACCAGCAACCAACTTTAATGAAATCTTTTCATTTGAAGCAATAAAAGGCGAAAAAGGAACTTTGGTACTTTTTATTTGCAATCATTGTCCGTTTGTTTTGCATGTGATTGATGAAATTGTGATGATTGCCAATGATTATAGAGTTCAAGGCATTGGAATAGTAGCTATTTCAAGTAATGACGTTGTAAAATATCCGCAAGATGCACCAGATAAAATGGCTAATTTTGCATTGGAAAACAAAATAGATTTTCCTTATTTGTACGACGAAACTCAAGAAGTTGCAAAAGCGTATGATGCTGCTTGTACTCCCGATTTTTATTTGTTTGATGCACAAGATAAATTGGTTTATCGCGGACAATTAGATGATTCTCGTCCTGGAAATGGTATTCCAATAAGTGGTAGTGATTTGAGAAATGCAATAGATGCCATTGTTTACAACCGAAAAATGAATCCCGAACAAAAACCAAGCATTGGTTGTAATATTAAGTGGAAATAAAAGTGCTTGCTAATTAAATTGCGTTTTTGCATTTCTCTTGAATAACTAATAAATCATCATTAGTCAATGGTTTGGTAATAAAATGAATTACAAATTTATTTTTTGACGCTTTTGTAGCATCAATTTCATCGCTTGATGAAGAAATCATTACTACGGATAAATTGGAATTGGAAAATAAATTGGAAACCTCATCAAGAAATTGCCAACCGTTCATTACTGGCATGTTGATATCCAAAAAAATCAAATAACGCTCACTTGATTTGTACTCTTCTTTTAAAAAACTAATAGCGTCAGTAGCTTTTTCAAAAAATGTAGGACTTTGAAAAAACTGATTTCTTTCAAACATTTTTTTTAAAATAAAATGCGTGATTTTATCATCATCAATTACTATTAACTTTTGTTCAATCATTTGCTAAATTAAGATTCTACTAATTTTGATTTGTTTATTATATCAGTAATGATTTCATCTAACTCTTGAGCTGATTTGGATAGATAACCTAGCATTTCTTTCTTTTCAGACTCTGAATTATTTTCATTTGATAAAATTTCTACCAAACCCATTAATCGCGCTAACGGTGAACGTACAATATGAGATTGTGTCCATGCGATTTCTTTTAAAACTTGATTTTGAAATTCTATTGCTTCTATATGCTTTAAATTTTCGGTTATATCATTAATTAGAATTACTATTGCTTTTTGATTCTTGAAGTCAATCTCATTACTTCTTACATCAACTGTAATGATTTCGCCATTCTTTTTTTTGTGTTTACAGAGAACTTGATTTTCAATTGTATTATCTTCTGTCTTGTTTTTCAATTCATTAATACATTCCAATGAAGTTATATTTTCAACTGTAAGTTGTAGAAATTCCTCTTTTGAATAGCCGTAATGATCAATAGCCGCTTTATTAACATCTAAAATACATAAGTTTTCTTTGTCGTAAACAAACATGGGTTGTGGACTTAATTGAAACAAATCTGAATATCTATGTTCTGATTCTTTAAGCTGTACTAGATTTTTATTTCTTTCAATATTGTAGATGATACTTTTATAAAGTATTGTAGCTGTTAAATCGTCTTTAAGTAAGTAGTCGTAAACACCAAGAGATAATGTTTTTACAGCAAAACAAATATCTGAAAAACCAGTTAATGCAACAACTGGTAAACTAGGTGTTATTTTTAAAACATCTTTTACAAGAACTTCACCGTTTTTATCTGGCAAAGATAAATCAAGCAGCACAATATCAACTTCATTGAAATTACTATCAGTTTCATAAAATTTGTAAAAATCTTTGTAACAATTAAAATGGTAAATTGTTGGAGCAATTACAGTTTCTTCTAAATAATCCTGTAACAATATAAAATCGCCTAAATTGTCTTCTACAACAGCAATTTTGTAGGTTCTGTTATCTTTAATCATATTTTAATTTTTTGCTGGTAAAAGAACTAAATTAAGCCAAAATTGTTCAATTTTAGCCATTGTAATATAAAAATCTTTAAGATCTACTGGTTTAGTAATAAAGCAATTGGCATGATTTAAATACGATATATTGATATCATTTTCAGACGATGAAGTAGTTAACATTATAATGGGAATTTGCATTGTTTCTTCATTATTTTTTATAGCTTTCAGAACCTCATAACCGCTTTTTAAAGGCAAATTAACGTCTAATAATATTAAATCTGGTCGACTAGCTTTTTCAAATTTTCCATTATTAAAAACATAATCAATTGCATCTTTCCCGTTCTTAACAACATTTATTTTGTTAACTAGTTTACTTTCTTCTAATGCTTCGGTAGTTAAAATAATATCTCCTTCATTATCTTCAACTAATAGAATTTCAAATTTTTTCATGTGTGTAGTTTATTTTTTTAAATGTTGGGAATTGTAAAGTTAATTTTTTTTATCCAAAAAACTTAATTATAAAATGATTGGCAATTTTTACTGATAGTAAAACAAAAGACACTTCCAACAGTTTTATCTGAAATTAACCAAATTCTGCCATTTAAATTAGTTATCATTCTTTTAACAATAGCTAAACCAATTCCTGTTCCTGTGAATTCTTCTTTATTATGTAATCTTTGGAAAGGTATGAATATTTTTTCATAATAGGATTCCTCAATTCCAATTCCGTTATCTTTAATTGTAAACTTCCATTCGGTGTCTAAATTTTCAAAATCTATGTAAATCACAGAAGGAACACCTTCTTTTTTAAACTTCAAAGCATTATCAATTAATTCATTGAATATTTCTTTTACGAAAGCTGGATTGGAAAAAATTACAGGAAGTTCTTTATAATTTATAACAGCATTAGTTTCTGATATTATTTGGTTTTTTGATTTTATAATTTCTTCAATTAACTCTTTTATATTTATTATTTCAAAATCTTTTTCTAAATTCTCAATTTTTGTATAATCGAGTAAAGCTAAAATAATTTTTCGCATTTGTTTGGCTCCTCCAACTGCAAAATTGATGTATTTAGAAGCATTTTCATCTAATTTTGATTTGTATTTAGTTTGTAATTGGTCTAAAAAAGTAGTTACATTCCTTAAAGGTTCTTGCAAATCGTGCGAAGCAATAAATGTAAAATATTCTAAGTCTTGGTTGGTTTGTTCTAATTTTTTGGCATGTATACGAAGTTCTTTAATTTTTTGATTTAATTTATTGTTATGTGATTTAAGCATTAAATACAGAAGAAGTCCGGTTGTTGTAACATAAAACAAACCTTTTATTGTTTGAAAATAGGACAAACTATTTATTTCTTTATCTATAAAAAGCAAGACAACTTGGTCGCTAGTTAAAATCCAAATGAACCCCACTAGCAAATAGATCAAAGTAATTTTAGTTTCTGCTTTCATTTTGTGTACGCTTATTTGTTATTCTTAGGTAAAGTAAAATAGAATGTTGTTCCTTCTTGTATTTTAGACTCCAACCAAACTTTACCTCCTAAATTTTCGATGGTTTTTTTAACAATGGCTAGTCCCACTCCTGTTCCAGAATATTCTCCTTTGGAATGTAAACGTTGGAATATTTCAAAAACTTTATCAAAATATTCTTCTTCAATACCAATACCATTATCAGAAACGGCAAACTTCCAAAACTCATCTGATTCTGTACATATGATTTTTATGATTGGATTTACTTCAGATTTTGAATATTTTAATGAATTTCCAATTAAGTTCATAAAAACTTGTTGAATAGGGACTTGATAGGTATTCAAAAATGGTAAATCTCCATATTCAATTGATGCCTTTTTTTCAATTATGGTATTATTTAATATTTTACAAACCTCATCTACAACTTGATTTAAATCAACTACTTTCATTGGTTCATCATATTTTCCAATTCTAGAAAACTCTAAAATATCTAAAATTATGGTTCGCATTCGTTTAGCACCATCAACAGCAAAATGAATATACTGTTTGGCTTTATCATCTAATTGATCGGCATATTTTTTTTCTAATTGTGTTAAAAAATTATTTACCATTCTCAACGGCTCTTGCAAGTCATGTGATGCCACATAAGCAAATTGTTCTAATTCTTTATTTGAATTAGATAATTCTTGTGCTCTCTTTTCAAGAGTTTTATTAAGAATGGCTAAATCTTGTGTTTTTTCATCAACTAATTTTTTGAGTTTTACAGGTTGATTTATCAAGTTATAGAACAAAATAGCGAAAGTTATAGAGAACAAAATTCCTAAAATTGAAAACTGCAATGCTCTTTGTTTGTATTGAGGATTATTACTCATTACAAAAATTTCCCAATCTCCAGCAGATAAATTAGTAGTAAAAGAAACTGCAGAATCCCGATTTTCAATCGGTTCAAAAAAAGCATTTGAATTATTATCTTTTTTACTAATTTGGTACGAATAGGTTTCATTCATTCCATTTTTGTTAATTCCTATTGCATTCAGTAAAGTTTCCTTTCGAATTATAACGGCTGCAAAACCCCATAAATTACCTTTTAGATAAATGGGTAATCGACCAACAATTCCTTCTTCACCTTGTTTTAATAAAAAAGGACCTTCAAAATATAATTTATTACGTAAAATTGCTTTGACCGCAGCCTTTTTATGAATTGAATCTTCTAAAACCTCGTAGCCAATAACATTTTCATTTCCATCTAACGGAAAAGTTCTTATTATTTTTTTTCCTTCAACTAATTGTAAAGCATCAATATATTTATTTTCAAGAATTATATTTTTTGAAACCGAATCAAAATAGGTTTCTGCAAATTCGTTTTGGACTAAAAAGGCAATTATTTTTGAAGCACTTTCGCTATTATTCAATACATTTTCAAATTGATTTTTAACCTGTATGGCTTCTTGTTTTACTTGTAATTGTTCATTTTCCTTTACCACTTTATAAATTCTAAGTGCTACTAATTGCGTAACTACAACAGAAAATATAAAAGCAATACTTGCTACTTTTAATGGGTTAAAATTTGTGTAGTCTATATATTTGCTATTCATTTGAGTAATTTTTAGGGATTATAAATGAAAAAATACTTCCTTGTCCTTCATTAGACTCGACCCATATTTTTCCACCCATGTTTTCCAGTATTTTCTTAACAATGGACAAACCAATGCCTGTTCCGCTATAATCTTCTCTGACATGTAAGCGTTGGAAAATTTCAAATATTTTATCAAAATACTCACCGTTAATTCCAATACCATTGTCTTTTACGGAAAATTGCCATTCATTTTCCAATTCCTTTGCTCTAATCTCGATTAAAGGAGATTCGTCTGCTTTCGCATACTTAAGTGCGTTACTAATTAAATTTTGGAAAATTTGTTTTAGAGGTGTTTTATGATTGAAAATAACAGGTAGTTTATCAATCAATATGGTAGCATTCTTTTCCTTGATTATTTCGTTTTGAAACAGTACTACTTCGTTAACTATTTGTTCTAAATCAATAAAATCCTTGCGTTCATCAATTTTTCCAATTCTTGAAAACTCTAAAATATCTAAGATAATTTGGCGCATTCTTTTAGCTCCATCAACAGCATAATGAATATACATTTCAGCTCTTTCATCGAGTTGATCTTTGTATTTCTTTTCTAACTGACTTAGAAAATTAGTTACCATGCGCAAGGGCTCTTGCAAATCGTGTGATGCTACATAAGCAAATTGCTCTAATTCTTTATTAGAAAAAGCTAAATCATCAGCTTGTTTTTTAAGAATTTCATTTAAAGACGTTAAGGAATTTTCATATTCTTTTCGATACGTTATATCTGTCATTGCTCCTATAGCTCTTGTGGCTCTTCCTTGATCGTTTCTAATAAATATAGCTCTATCCATGACATAAGCATACGTGCCATCTGCCTTTAAAAACCTGTATTCTTCATGCCAATTTACTTTGGAACTATCTTTAATATATTGTTTAATCTTTTTAGAAATTTTAACTCTATCTTCTGGATGTATGCATTGAATTAAAAAATCTAATGTAGGTTCTAACTCATTTAGATTGTAATGAAAAAGTGTTGAAAAACCTTTAGACCAAAATAGACTATTAATCTCTATATTATAATCCCAGATGGCATCATTAGTTGCTTCTGTTACCTTTTCAAATCGCTCATTGGTTTCCTTAATTTTTTGTTCAGAAATTTTCTTGATACTTACATCTTTGAAGTATACCGATAATCCTTCTTTTGTTGGGTAAGCACTAACTTCAAACCACAAATTTGAGGTAGGATAATATTCATCAAACGTAACACTTTGTTGTGTTTCTTTTGCTCTATGATATTCGGAATGAAATTTTAATTCTTTTGCATCTTCATAAACTTCCCAAAGGTTTTTGCCAATTACATCTTCCCTTTTTTTATTGAGTGTTTCTTCTGCTTGTTTGTTCCAGTAGGTGATTATCCAATTGGCATCTAGTGCATAGAATCCATCACCAATACTTTCCAAAATATTATTTTTCTCTTTCAATATATTTTTTTGCTCTAAATCGGCTAACCTTGACTGTATATTTGCAGATAAATGATATGTAATGTTAGATAAAAAGGATACCTCTTCATTTGACCAGACTCTTTCCGATGTACAATCGTCAAAACCTAAAAAACCATAGAATTTATTAAAAACAAACATTGGAAAAAACAAGAAAGATTTAACGCCTTGACTTTCCATTGTTGTTTTAAGTTTTGATGGTGGTAATTTTGAAGTTATTTCGGATATAACTTCAGCTTTTTCTAACAACAAAAAATACTCCTGATATTCTTCTAAAACTAAATTTTGTAAAAGAGGGTTGTTTATTTCTGTTGTAATTCCTTCATTTGTCCATTCTACTCTTTGACTACAAGACATTAACCCATTAATTAAATTTTTATCAATTTCAAAGAAATAAATACGATCAACATTTACAGTTTTCCCCATAATATTAAAAATATTTTCTAGGGTTGTATCTATATCTGCCGAATTCATTAACTCTAAAATAATTTTTGTAATTGATAATTGATAACTATTTTTTTGTTCTAATTGTAGTTGAGCTATTTTACGTTCACTTATATCTTGAAAACTACCAAATAATCTTATGCATTCTCCATTTCCAAATTCAGCATTTCCTATTGCTCTAACCCACTTTTGTTTATTACTTGTTGTTACAATAATTGCCTCAATATCAAAAGATTTTCCAGTTTCAATGGCTTCAAATATACTGGTAGAAACAAGCTCTCTATAATCTTCTCTGTAAAATTGCAGCACACTTTCCATTTCTGGTTGAAAATCTTCGGCAACTTCGGCAATTAATTTTGTCATTGGTGACCAATGCAATTTTTGGTTAATCACATCTATTTCCCATCCACCCACTTTTGCCAATTTAGAGGCATTTTCTAACAAATGTTGTAGTTCAATTAATTCTGTTACATCTCTACCATAAGCAAAAACATTTCCTTCTTCATCAAATAAGTCGGATGAACTCCAAGAAATCCATCTGTAGTTTCCAGATTTAGTTTGGTACCTGTTGATAAAATTAGACGCACGTCGTTCTCCTGTTATAGTTTCTTCATACTCTACCTGAGTATTTATAATATCATTTGGATGAATGAAAGTTTCAAAAGGCATATATGTAATTTCATCTTCACTTCTTCCGAGTAACTTACATAAAGCAGGATTAACTTTAGTAAAGTAGCCATTGGGAGAAGCGATTGCCATAATTTCTGGCGCACTTTCAAAAAGCAAAAACATTTCTTCCTCTTTTTGTTTCCGCTTAATTTCTGCTCCTAGATAATTTTGTAATTCTGTAAATTTTTCAATATTACTCTCAACTTTGAATGCACTTAATTCGCTCATTAAAACAAGAACGCCAATAACTTTATTGTTATGATAAATAGGTAATCCTATAGCTGAAGTTAAATTTGTGTTTTTAGCTGCTTCTTTCCTTGTAAAAGCTTTAGTCTTTTTTATTTCATCCCAAACTTGCACTTTTTTGCTTTGGAAAGTTTTTCCAGGAAGTCCTTCGTTGATTTTTACTTTTAATTTAAGATTTGCTTTATTATAAAAACCATTAGCTTGTTTTGCTTTAGCATATTTTGCAACAAGATTAAGCTCTTTTTTATTACTGTTTGTTAACCAAATTTCTGCAATTGAAAAATTGTCAATTGTAGTTAAATGCTTCAATACATCTGATAAAACATCTTTTAAACCTTTGTCATCTTTAAAAAACTTTGAAATATCACTCAAGAGCTCTTTTTGAATGGCCATTAATTTAACTTGAGATATATCTCTTAAAACTCCGACCATTCTTATTGGCATTCCCGTTTTATCTCTTATGATATGTCCGTTCTCTTCTACGTAGGCAAATGTTTCATCGGCTTTTTTAAAACGAAATTCTTTAACCCAAAAATTGTGATTAGGATCAAATAAAAAAGAATCCCATAAATTTTTGAATTTCTCATCATCGTCTGGATGCATTAAATCAACCCAATTTTGTAATGAAAATGAATCGTTTTTAAAGTCGTGTCCGAAAATAGTTTTAAAGCTATCGCTCCAATAAAAAATATCATTTTGAATATCCCATTCATAGATAGCATCTCTAGAAGCTTTATTAATTAATTCGTAACGCTCGTTACTTTTTTTAATATCCTTTAAATATTCAAATTTCTCAATTATAATAGACAATAATCTTTGTGAACGTTCAAATGCCTGTTCTTCATATTTTGAAGGCATTCTAATAGTTTTATAATAATTTGCAAATGTAGCAACAACCTCATTGTTTTTATTAAAAATGGGTTGTGACCAACAAGCCTTGAATCCATAAGTTATAGCTAGTTCTTTGTACTTCGCCCATCTAATATCGGTTTCAATATCGGATACAATTACTCTTTGCTTTAAAAATGCAGCTGTTCCACACGAACCTTCATTTTCTCCAATCTCAACTCCATTAATTATTCTTATATAATCTTTTGGCAATGAAGGAGAAGCTAAATTTTTAAGTTTTCCTTTTTTTACTTCTAAAATTGAAGCCAACATATCTGGAAAAAGTACTTCTAGCTTTTTACTATAAAGCTCTAAAACCTCTTTGAGTTTAACTTGGTTTGACATGCTAAACTCCATTATTTCTTTTTCTATTTTCTCTAATTCTTGGTAAAAATATTCAGAAGTAATATCCTTAATTGCACCAACAACTCGGAAAGCAATACCATTCTCATCACGTAAAATAACTGCTTTATCCACTATATAAGCATAATCCCCACTCGACTTTAATAAACGATAATTTAAAGTCCATTCATTTTTAGAAACATCTTTTAAAGTTTTTCTAAAACTTCTTATCATTCGCATTTTATCCTTTGGATGGATAAGTGAATTAATTAAGCTGTTGTTATGCTTGGGGTTTTTGCTTATGATACCAAAATTTTCATAAAAACCGTTACTTAGAAAAATTTCATCTTTCTTGATATCATAATCCCAAATACTCTCAGAACCTGCTCGCATGATCATTTCAAAGCGTTCATTACTCTTGTTTAACGCTTGTTGAGCTTCAATTAAATCAGTAACTTCAATAGAGTTGATTACAATTCCTCTTACAGTATCATCATTTAATAAGTTTGTTCCTGTGCTTTGTACCCATGACCAACCCGTAAAAGTATTTTTAAATCTATAGACAGAGGATTTTATTCTTTTTTCAGTACTTAATTTTGAAAACTCTGTTTTAATTTTATCCAAATCATCAGGGTGAAAAAAATCAAAAGCATTCTTACCTATTAGTTCTTCTTCAGAAAGACCAAGGATTGTAGGATAGTTTGGACTAACATAAAGATACGTTCCATCTGGACTAACAATAGCTGTTAAATCAGCTCCATGTTGTACCAAAGCTTTAAATCTTTTTTCACTTTGAGTTATTGCTTCTTCTATTATGACTTTTTCTGTTACATCTTGAAGGGAAACTACATAACTAGTTCCATCTTCCTCCTGAAGATTTATTTTTGCGGTATTGTATTCAAGAATTAACTTTTCGATTTTGCTTTTATTCAACTTCATAGTATCCTACGATTAGTTTTTGCTTTTTTTAGAAATAATAATTTCTGCCTTTTCTTTTTTCAAAATGGCTTTTGATAATTGATTTAGAATTTCAACTTTTAATTCTTCTTCTTTAAAGTTGAGTTGATTAGCATATTTCTTGATAAGTTCATCAAAAGATTTGTTCTTCTTGAGTAAATCAAATTGTTTATTGAATACTAGTAAACTTTCTGGAGTAAATTGTATTATATTTTCAATTGTATTAAGCAATTTTCTCTGTTCACTTAATAATATATTTCTTTGCGAAACATCGATACCAACGCCATATATGCATTTTTTTTCATAATAAGTAAATTTAGTAGCTATAAAAAGCATTGGTTTTTTTTTACCCGATTTAGAAATGAACTCTGTTTCTACTTCAATATATCCATCTTTATCTATTTTCTGTAAATACTTTTCTAGAAATTGATTTTGTTGGAAATCAAAAAAATGAGATGGACTTAAATCTTTTGCTTCTTCGTTTGAATATTCGCTAAGTTCTATAAATTTATCATTCCATAATAATAGTCTACCTTTTTCATCGAAAAGAAAAACTACGTTAGGTAAATTTTGAATAAGATTGTTACTTAAATTTTTCTCTTCTTCTATTTTATTTAAGTACTCTTTGTCTTTATCTATATTCACTAATAAGCCTCTAAGAAAAGTAGGTTTTTGACCTTCCATTATTACGGTTACTCGATCTTTTACCCAAACATATTGTCCGTCTTTTTTCAACATTCTATAATTAAAAGTATGATCTCTACCTTCTAATGTTTCCTTTTGAGAAAAGTTAACTGTTGCTTCTCTATCATCTGGGTGAATATGATTGAACCAAAAATCTTCCTCTTCTAACCATTCCTTAGCAGTAAAACCTAACAGCTTTTCAACTTGATTACTAACATAAGTAAAAGCAAAAGTAGCTGCATCAGCTTCCCATATCACTCCATCAATAGAATTTGCTGTAACTTCAATCAACGATTTTAAATTGGTTAATTCTTCATTGGCTTTTACAAATTCTGTTATATCTTGAAATACACCAACCAATTTATAAGGGTTATCATTTTCGTCTTTTAAAATTTTGCCTAGCGAGAGTATATGTTTAATTTCTCCTTTAATTGTAATAAATCGTTTCTGAATCTTATAATCTTTATTATTTTGAATAGATTCATTCATAGTAGCTAAAGCAATTTCTCTATCTTCAGGATGGATAACTTCTAATCCTCTTTCTAGAGTAACTGGAAAAGATTGTGGAGGATAATCTAATATTTTAAAAACACCGTCAGACCAAAAAAGTTTATTAGTCTTTAAATCTAATTCCCAACTTCCTGTTTTTGCAATAGATTCTGTTTGCTCAAAAAGCAAAGTTAAATTTTTGTTTAACGATTTTTTTCTATTGTCATTAGATGGCATGGATAATTATCATTTTTAGTCTTGTAGTAAATTTATGAATTATTTTAATACAAAAGGATAAATAATTCTTAAAACTGATTACTTAATTCCTATTAAATTAAGAAAAAAACAATAATATATTGCGAAACTTATCTGATTTGAACTGAAATAATAAATTTTAGAATCAAAAAAATACAAAATTTTCCCACTTATCATCTAATTCTAACACTTATTACTTTCCGATAGTGAGCGGCTTACATTTTAATCACCTTTGTTCTAGAATTCAGGCAAATAAAGAATAAAATGGAAAGATATATGATGGGAAAATTACAACTTAAACTAGTATCAAAAATACTTTTGGTTTCATTTTTTGGAACATTTCAATTCATTTCAGCTCAATGTGTTGATAATTCTATTCGTCCTTCTGACACTTATTCTGTTGCGTCTTGGTCACCAAGATGTCATAATGGAAATGACGGTGAAATTAACGTTTTTAACATTGCTTCAACTTCAGGAAGTGATTTAATTAATCAATCGTATGCTGTAAGAATTTTAAGTGGTCCTAATGCTCCAATGCAGTTTCCTATTCCTACTGGAGCAACTAATTATACAATAACAGGTTTACAAGCAGGAAACTATATCATTGATATAATTGACGCATGTGGAGGAAATAGTGCTGATAAAAGCATCGTAATTACAAACCCAATTCCAAATATTACTTCAACAATTGTTTTAAAAGATAAAACCTCAGAAGAAAACAGTCAGGCTTGTGGAACCAATTTAAAATTTAAAATTTCGATGGTAGCTTCTGGTACAGGAGGAGATGCAACATACACATTTACAAATAATTTAGGAGAAGCTTTAAGTTTTACAAGAGTTATCCCTAGAGTAATGAATGCGGGTTATTTTAGTTATTCTTTAGACGCCGAAATACCTGAAGCATTTTTTAATGATACATCAATAAACTACACTTGTGAAAATTTATGTGGTATTGTTGGACAAGGTACTTTACAAAAACCAAATACACACAACATGATATGGGGACAACCTAATATGATGGATGCTCAAGATCCTAATAATCTTTGCAATATTGGTTATGATGTTAAGATTTTTAGAAGTTACATGACAAATCCTATAACAGTTACTGTTGAAGAAACAAATAATCCCAATAGCATCCCATTAAACTTTTTTGGCGAGCCAATAGCACCACAAACTATAAATTTAATTCACTTAAACGCAGCACCTATTGGAATGGCCACAGTTATTAGTTTAGGTTTAAAATACAATACACATTACACATTGCATTTTGTTGATTCTTGCGGTCTTACTGCAACAGAAACTATAATAAAAGAAGCAACTGGTTTTAATCCTACTTTAGTTTGTGATGTTAATGTTGCTGTGGTTGATCCAAATGGTTATTTTGATGATGCATCATTATTTAAATTTAATGCACTTCCGTTATCTGCTCAATCAATTGGACCATTACAGGTCACTGTTAACTCTGGTCCAACTACTTATACAACATCTTCAGGAAGTGGCGATGCAATAACAACATCAACCATAACATATCCATACAGTTTCTTAATTGGAACACCGTATGAAACAATTAATGCTCAAAACGATAATGTGCGTTCTTTCCCTCCAGGAAATTATAATTTCACAATAACTGACGGTTGTAACAAAACGTATACTTTCAGTCAACAAATGAATTGTGTTAGAAATAATAGCATTTCACATCAACTAAATACTTGTGCTAACGTTTCAAATTTAGTTAATACAAAAATTACTGTTCCTAGAGCTATGTTAGGTTCGAGAGCAACTATTTATAAAACAGACGGAACGGTACTATTTACAGGGCCAATTAGTACTGCTGCTCCTTTCAACTTTACCCTATTTACTGGAGGCGCTTTTGGAAATATTTCTGTTGATTTACCAAACAACGAATCTTATATCTTTAGATATGGAGGAGTAAAAGCAAATGGAACTTTAAGCGAACCCGCTCAGTTTGGTGGAACAGGTTCTTTAAATAGGTTAACTGACGGCTACTTATATGAATACATGTTTGATGTTGCTTTGGCTCCATTTCAATTTACATCAATTATTGCTTGTGATAATGAAGTGGAAATGTCAGTTTCTGGTGGTACAGCTCCTTATAATTTTACGTTACTAGACAGTTCTGGAAACACACAATTATTTCCTAATCAAAGTGCTGCAAATTTCACTGGATTATTATCTGGAATGAACTATATCGCAAAAGTAATTGATAGTTGCGGAAGAGAATTTAGTCAAGAATTTACAGTTCAGGAAAAACCAACTCCAGTTATTCAAAACATTATTCATCCTGCTTGTAATATTGCATTGGGAAGTATAACTTTCTCAAATTTACCAATCAATTGGACACTAATTGACGCAGCAAATAGTCTTGAATTTAATGGAAATAGTAATGAGTTTACTATTGAAAACTTAAGTTCTGGTATTTACTCTTTCGTTTGTATAGATAACGACACTCAATGTGCTGTAATTAATGAATTAAATGTAGAAATTGAAATTGCTCAACCTTGTCCAATTACAACATGTGATAATATCACTTTCAATGTTGGAGAAGTTGTTCAAATAAATGTACTAGAAAACGATATTGATGGTGCAGAAATTGATGTAACAAGTGTTAGAATTTTAGAAGCATCCCTTTTTTCATCTGTAAACTATGATTCAAATGATGAAATTATCACAGCAACAATTCTTGAAGAAGGAATTTGGAATGTTGATATAACAAGTGGTACAATACAATTTCAACCTAATGCTGATTTTACAGACACACCGTCGCCAATTCAATACTACGGAAAAGATTTACAAGGCAATGTTTCAAACTATGCAACTATAACACTTGATTTATTACCAATAGCTGTAGATGACCAATTAGTTTTTACAAATGACGCAACAATTACTTATAATGTCTTACAAAATGACACATTAGGTGATTTAGTAAATCCAGAGTCTTTAAGTTTTGTATTACCCGAAAATATTACTGGAATAACATATAATGTGAATACTTCTCAATGTATTGATGAATTAGTGGTTGCAAATGAAGGAACATGGACAGTTTGTCCTACTACTGGAGCAATCTCATTTCAACCAGATACAAATTTCAATGGAGTTCCTACGGATAAATTCTATACTGTTAAAGATTTCCAAGACAACATTTCTAATATTGCAAGGATTAGCTTTAATTCTTCTTGTGATTTTACTGTAATTTGTCCAACTGAAACAACAATTGAAGTACAATGCTACAATGAGATACCTGAAAATTATTTTCTTTCAAATCATGATTTTGAAAATTTGGGAGGGCATATAGTAGGTAATAAATGTCAAAACGTATTAATCATTGCTGAAAACTCAAGTTACAATGGGTGTAATAGCGAAATAATAAGAACTATAACAATTGGTGAATTTCAGGATTCAAATGGTAATGGAATTATTGATGATGAAGAACAAAATGTATTAAACATATATACTTGTACCATTACGTATGTTATAAATGATACAATTACACCTAAATTTATCGAAATATTACCTGAGAATATGGTTGTTTCTTGTAACTCTATTGAAGCTCCTATTCATTTAACAGCAACTGATAATTGTAGTACTGCCGATGTTAATTTTATAGAGTCTATTGAAAATGGTTCTTGCGAAAGTAACTATATCATTACAAGAACATGGATTGCTACTGACGATTGTGGAAACGCAACGACACATACTCAAACTATTACTGTTCAAGATACCGAAGCACCACAGTTAATTACAGATGTACCTAGTACAATTGAAATTAGTTCAAATGACACCGTTCCAAGTGTACCTAGTTTAGTTTTTGTAGATAATTGCGGTTCAGTTACAGTTGATTTTAATGAAGAAATAATGGAAGGCGACTGTGAAAATTCATATGAAATTCATAGAACTTGGACAGCTACTGACTCTTGCGGAAATGAAAGCTATTTTCTTCAAATTATCTCAGTGATGGACACTACTCCACCTCGATTCACTTCACCTTTTCCAGCTGATATAACTGCGAGTTGCGATAACATTCCAGAAATTCCAATATTAATTGCTTTTGATGGCGTAAATGAAGTGGACGTAATTTTTGAAGAAGAAAGAATTGAAGGTGATTGTAATAGTCGAAATGAACTTCGAAGAACTTGGACTGCAACTGATTCTTGTGGCAATTCAGCATCTTATACGCAAGTTATTAATTTAGTTTGTCATATCAATATTTACAATGCTTTATCTCTAAACGACGATGGAAAAAACGACATCTTCTTACTAGATGGCATTGAGTGCTTCCCTAATAACTCTGTTGAAATTTACAACCGTTGGGGAGCAAAAGTATTTGAGACAGCTTCTTATGATAACAAATATAGTGTTTTCAAAGGTGTTTCTTCAGGAAAAGGAACTGTTTCAAGAAACGAAAAATTGCCAACTGGAACCTATTTCTACATAATAAATTACCAATACAATCTAGATAATTCTAATCAATTTGAAAACGTTCAAAAAACAGGTTATCTATATATTGTTAGCAATTAAAGGCATTGAAATTCATTTGGGGGAATGAATTTTAGTAATTATTGTCATTGGAAGGAGCTATGCTTCTTCCAGACAATAGTTAAAAAAAAGAAAGTAGTTAAGTTCATTTGGGGGAATGAATTTGGTAATTATTGTCAAGGGAAGAGGCTTTGTTTCTTCCCAGACAATAATATAAAAAAGAAAGTAGTTACGTTCATTTGGGGGAATGAATTTGGTTAGTATTGTCATGGGGAGAAATCTATTTTCTTCCCAGACAATATCTTAAAAACTACAAAAAAAATAGTTGAGTTCATTTGGGGAAATGAATTTTGGTAATTATTGTTAAGGGAAGAAACAAAAGAAACTTCTTCCCTGACAATAGTTTTAATTAAAAAAACTTAAATCTTTTTAGAAGATGACTTTAAAAAATACAATCAAATACAGTTCTTGCTTATTGTTATTATTATTGAGTAATTTATCTTTTGCTCAACAAGATGCCCTATTTACTAACTACATGTACAATACTAATATTTTTAACCCTGCATATACAGGAACTAGAGAAGTAATTAGTGTATATGGAATGCATAGATCACAGTGGGCCGGACTAGATGGAGCGCCAAGTACAAGTGTTTTTTCTTTTCAATCTCCTTTGAATTCTAATTTAAGTTTTGGCATAAACTTTATCAACGATCAAGTTGGTCCTTCCGATGAAAATAATCTATCAGTAGATATTGCCTATAAATTTCCTATAAGCGAAACTGATTTCATTTCGTTTGGAGTTAAAACAACTGCTAATTTATTCAATGTTGATTACAGAAAGTTAAACATTGAAGACGGAACTGATATTGAATTTCAAAATAATGTTGATAATAGATTCTCTCCTAATTTTGGTGCTGGCGTATATTGGTATTCCGAAAAACATTACTTAGGACTTTCTATTCCCAATTTTTTAGAAACCGAATATTATGACGGTGCTTCAACATCATTAGCTAAACAAAGAATGCATTATTATTTAATGGGTGGATATGTTTTTGATGTCCATGAAAATATTAAATTAAAGCCAGCATTTCTTGCTAAACTTATATCAGGAGCGCCAGTACAATTTGACACTACATTAAATTTGTTATTTTATGAAAAATTCACATTAGGTTCTGCTTATAGATGGAACGCTTCGTGGTCTGGATTAGTTGGTTTTCAAATCTCTGATAGTTTATTTATAGGATATTCTTATGATACCGATAATTCAAGACTAGCCAATTACAATTCGGGTTCTCATGAAATTTTTATCAGATTTGAATTTCTTTCTCAATACACTAAGATGCTTTCGCCAAGATTTTTCTAACTTAAATAATTATGAAAAAAACTGCTATTTTTTATTTAATTCTATTACCCTTTACATGTACTCAAGCCCAACAAAAAAATATTGTAAAAGCTAATACTGCTTATGAAAATTATGCCTTCATTGATGCTATAAGTATTTATGAAAAAGTGGTAGAAAAAGGATTTGGAACTGCTTCCATTTACAAAAAACTGGCCGAGAGTTACTATGCCAATGCCAATTATAGTTTAGCTTCAAAATGGTATGAACTTTATTTTTCAAACAACACAAGTGCTATTGAAGCTAATACGTATTTACGTTATTACCAATCCCTTAAAAGTATTGGAAATGAAAAAAAAGCAATCGAAATTTTAGAAATTTTCGCTCAAATTTACAAAGATGATTCTAGAGCAAAAATGTTCTTAAGCAATAAGAATTTTAATGAAAAGATTGACCTTAACAGCAATTCCTACGAAGTTAAAAATGAGGAAAATTTAAATTCTGAATTAAGTGATTTTGGATGTTCATTTTTTAATGATAATGTAGTTTTTAGTAGTACTAGAAACACTAAAGAAAATAGCAAGTCTATAAACAAATGGAACAACCAACCCTACTCTAGCCTATACATCCAACAATCCAATAGTGTCAAAGACTTCAACCTTGACAATACCCAAAAACACAACATATCCTCTGCTGTTTTTACTAAAGATGGTCAAACGGTTTATTATACCAAAAATGCTGTCAATAAAACAAAAAACGCCAAAATAGGGAATTTAAAAATTTATGCTGCAAAATATAAAAAAGGTACATGGTCTGAAGAGAAAGAACTTTCATTTAATGGAAACTACAACTGTGCACATCCTACTTTAGATCAAAATGAAAAATATCTTTATTTTGTATCTGATATGCCAGGAACTTTTGGGTTATCCGATATTTTTAAAGTAGAAATTGTATCCGAAAATACATTTTCAAATCCAATCAATTTAGGAAAATCAATTAATACCGAAGGACGAGAAACTTTTCCTTTTATTGCCGAAAATGGAACTTTATATTTTTCATCTGACGGACATTTAGGTCACGGCGGATTAGATATTTTTTATGGCGAATACAATTTAAATAATGGTGAATACGCTGTTTATAATATTGGAACTCCAATAAATTCTCCATTTGATGATTTTGCCTATTGCGAAAAAACAAATGCAAAATCTGGTTATTTCTCGTCAAATAGACCTAACGGAAAAGGTTTTGATGACATTTACTCTTTTACTCTTTTACAAAATGAAGTATTAAATGAAAACATCGATGATTTATTCCAAATAAAAATTCAATCGGGTACCGATTTAGCTAAACTTTTTGAATTGGAAGATATTTATTTTGAAAAAAGTGAATGGGAAATAGCCGATGAAGAAATTTTTAAATTGCAAATTTTACTTGAAATTTTAGAACAAAATCCTAATTTAAAAATCGATATAAGAGCACATACCGATAGCAGAGCTTCGGAACAATACAACCTAAAATTATCTGAAAAAAGAGCCAGCGCTACAAAAAAATGGCTAATAAATAATGGAATAGATAGTAATCGATTATCTAGCAAAGGGCTTGGAGAAAGTCAACTGGTAAATCATTGTTCAGATGGTATTTCCTGTTCGGAAGATGAGCATAAAATGAATCGCAGAAGCGAATTTATTGTTCATATGAAACAATAAATAAAATAAGAAAAAACCTATATAAAAATGCTAAGTCAATAAAAATTCTTACTTTTATAAAAAATTGAGATGTATGATAAATGAAACTGAAATTAAAAGATTAAGAATTCTTGAAGAATACCATGTTTTAGATACTTTACCCGAAGAAATATTTGATGATATAACTTCTTTGGCTTCAACTATATGCGATATGCCCATTTCATTAATTTCATTAATTGATGAAGGCAGACAATTTTTTAAATCGCATCACGGAGTTGAAATCAATGAAACCCCTATTGAGTTGTCAATTTGTAAACACGCTATCGAATCTAATGATGAGGTCTTTGAAATTGTTGATTTAAGAGAGGATTTTCGCTTTAAAAACAATCCACTTGTAACCGTAGATCCAAAAATCATATCTTATTTTGGAATTCCTTTAAAATCAGCCAAAGGCATAGCTTTTGGAACACTATGTGTTATTAGCAAAGAAAAAAAGGTTTTAAATCAGCAACAAAAAGATACGCTTAAAGTACTTTCAAAACAAGTTATTAATTTATTAGAACTAAGAAAATCAAATTTTCTATTACAAACTTCCCAGAAAAAATTAGAGGAGTACATTCATGAAACAAGAGAATTCACTTACATAGCAGCTCATGATTTAAAGGCTCCAGTTAGAGGAATAAATTCATTTTTAAAGCTAATTGAAAATAAGCATACCGATATTTGGGACGATAAAGACAGGAAATATCTTAATGTGATTTTTGATAATGTATCAAGAATGGATAATCTGATTTTAGATTTGATGAATTATGCCAATTGCACATCAATCGAAGTAAGCAATGAAAATATAAATGTTGATACCTTAGTAAAAGATATTTTTGAAAATTTAATTAAAAACTTTAATATTCCAGAAGCAAAACTTACAACTAGTGAACTTCCAAATATGATGTATTCAAGTAACGCAATAAGTCTTATTTTTAAAAACTTAATTAATAATGCTTTAAAATACCAAACTAGTGAATCAATACCAGAAATTGAAATCAATTGTATTGAAAATAAAGTTGATTGGATATTTGAAGTGAAAGACAACGGAATTGGTATTGCTGAAGAACATTTTGAAACCATTTTTAAACCATTTAAAAGATTGCATCTTCAATCAGAGTTTGCTGGTAGTGGATTAGGATTAGCCGCCACTAAAAAGTTAATTCAAAATTTAAATGGTGATATTTGGGTAAAATCAAAAGAAGGAGAAGGAACAAATTTTATATTTAGATTACCCAAATAGCCATGTATACTAAAGAAGTTTTAACAATAACTAATGAAATTGATTTTTTAAAAATAAAAAAAATTGGAGAGGAAAACACTGTAAATATTAATTTTCACTATGCAAATACAGAAGAAGCTGCTATTACAATTTTAAAACTTTTTATTGAAACAAAAAACACTAATTTACCAGATTTAATAATTGTTGACATTAATTTCATTAACAAAAAAAACATCGATATTATATGGTTTTTTGAAAAAAATGTAACACTAAAAATTATTCCGCTGATTATTTTAGGTGAGTTCAATTCTTACTATAAACTAAGTAATTCTTTTAAAAAATATTCCAATTGTTGGTTGCCAAAACCAAATGACGAAAAAGAATTTGAAAAAGTTATACAAAGTATTTTCTTTTTTTGGTTTAAAATTGCTAAATTACCTAATAAAAACTACATTTAAATTCATGTAGTAAATAAAAATAGATTAAAAAAAACTTTCAAATGAGATCAATAACAGCCGTAATCATTGAAAATGAAATTGATTCAATTCAAAAATTGAAACAATTTTCACATGAAAATAATCTAATTATTGAAGTAATCTCATTTCCAAATAATATAAAAGAAAGTATTGAAATTATAAAAGAACAGAAACCAGAACTAATTTTCATTAACGCTACCGAAGATAATTTTGACAATTACAACCTCTTTCTAGAATTAGATTTTAATTTACCCAAAATGGTTTTTATGTCTAATGACCTAGAATTTGCGTATAAAGCCATGAAATTAAATGCGGTAGATTTTCTATTAAAACCTTTAAGTGAGAATGATTTTATCATTGCTATTTACAAAGCAATGAAGTTAATTGAAATGGAACAAATATTTCAAAACCAAAAGGTACAACAAATCAACACCATTAATTCACTTTACCAAAGCAATAACTATGTAGCGGTTGCCTCAATAGATAAAATTGAATTACTTAAAACGGATGACATCATCTATTGTAAAGCCGAAGGCAAATACACTGAATTTCATCTTATAAATGGAACAAAAATTCTTTCTAGCAAAAATTTAGGAGAATATAAAAATATTTTAGAAAGTGGGTCTTTTTTTAGAATTCACCATTCCTATGTTATAAATATCAAACACATTTTAAAAATAACCAAAAAAGATGGTTATTATTGTGAATTTATAAATGGAGACAAACTTCCTATAGCCAAAAGAAGACAAGATGAATTTTTAAAATTTATAAAACTCTAATCTACCAAAACAAATGAACCCAAAATTTAAAAAAATAATGATTGTTGATGATAACGAATTTGACAGTTACATCACTACAAGACTAATCCAAAACAGCAATTTAGCTTCTGAAGTAATTGAATTTAATTCAGCTAAATTGGCTTTGGAATTTTTAGCTGAAAACCAAAACAACACTAAAATGCTTCCCGATGTAATTTTACTAGACATCTACATGCCACTAATGGATGGATTTGAGTTTATTGAAAAATTCAAACAGCTTTCTCCTGAAGCAAATTCCTATTGTACAATTTGTGTAGTTTCTACAACTGTAAATGATTATTACATTCACAAAGCTAAAATTGATGAAAACATTAGATTTACAAGTAAACCAATTACGACAGAGTTCTTGTCCAATTTAAATTAAGCCCATTTTTTTACAAGCCTGAATTAGTTCTTTGTCACTGCCTTTTTCAAAAATTAATTGTTTTTTCAATCTTGCTTTTCTTTTTTCTATTGCACTTAATGATAATGAGATTATGTCAGGTATCTCATTGGTTTTAAAACCTTCAGCTATAAGTTGAACAATTTTAACGTCAAATTCATCCCATTTTAAATTTGCTAGTGCTAATTGTTGCTGAGCTTCTAAAATAGATTCACTATAATACTGCTCATTATTAATAATTTTCAAACAAATTTCAGAAAAAGAATTAAAATCAATATCGCTCTTAGAAATAAATCCTTCTGGATCTATGGCCATTCTAATTTCATTCACAATTACAGGTTCAGAATGCATCGATAGCATGATAATTTTACACTTTGGATAAGTTGAACGAATTAAAACTGCTAAATCTACTCCAGAATGTAATTTCATAGGTTCATATGGCGGTAAATTTATATCAACAAAAGCCATATCAAACCAATTTTCTTTAGAACTAATTAATTTGTAAGCCGATTCACAAGAATTGGCAGTAAAAAAACTAAGATCAAAATCAGATAAACTAGCACTAATTAGATTAATATAAGCATCAACCGTCATAGGATGGTCATCAATAATTAGTACGTTACAAATAACTTTCATCTTTTTTCTATTTTACCTCAAATGTACGGTTTTACCGTAAAATTATATAAAAATAACGCTTTATCTTGCACATATATTATAACCCAGTTAGGTGATAATTTTAATTATTTGGTTTCTAGAGTTAATTCCTAGCTGTTTTATTAACCTAAAAAGGAAATGGCCATGAAAAAAATTACTATTTTACACGTTGAGGATAATGAAGGTGACGTTCTTTTAGTAAGAGAAGCCTTTGAAAACAGTATCATTGTTAAAGAAATCAACAATGTTTATGATGGAGAAAAAGCAATTCAATTTCTCAATAATATAATAATTGAAGGAGGAATTGATTTACCTAATTTAATCATTTTAGATATTAATTTACCTAAAATAAACGGACATGAAGTACTTTCTTATATTAAAAACAATGACTATTTAAAGAAAATACCTGTTGTAATGCTTACTACTTCATCTTCAAGAACCGATATTGATTTATCTTATTCCAACTTCGCTAATTGCTTTATAACCAAACCCGTTGATGTGGATGATTTCATGGAAGCAATTATGAAAATTGAAGAATTTTGGTTGAAAACAGCCAAATTGGCAAGTCAAAATTATAGTTAAAAACATTAAAAGTAAAGTTGTTATCTAAATCATGCAATATTCTTATGTTTTCATTCAAGGAGAAACTTCTTTGCCAAACTTAAACAATTATTTAAATGTTTACGATGACTTACTTTGCATAGGGAACTATGATAATTACGAAGAAGCATTAAACAAAATACTTGAAAGAAAGCCAAATTTGGTGTTTTTTCAAGTATCTAATAAAATCCCCCTAAGTTTTATCAGCGAACTACTAGAATATGTAGATAAACTACCCTATTTCATTGTACTCAGTGAAAATACAGATTTAGCCTACTCTTGTATAAAAAAAGGAGTTGCAGACTATTTAACAACGCCTTTGTCTGAAATTGAAATCAGAAAATCATATTTAAAATTCAAAAAGAAAAATGCTTCACTTGAGAAAAAAATCATTTGTATAAAATCTAATGGAGACTACAACTTTATTGAAGTAAATACTATTGTCTACTTAAAAGCAGATAATAACACTACCGATTTCTATCTAAAAAATGGTAAAATAATTACAGCATTTAAAACCTTAAAATGTTTTGAAGAAAGTTTGCCGTTTTATTTCTTCCGTATTCACAACAGTTTCATTGTGAATAGTAATTATGTTAGCAGAATTAACCTTGGAAAATCAAAATGTTATTTATCTAATAATGAAATAATTGTTTCATTTTCAAGAACCTACAAAGAAAATATTGAAACTATAATTAGTAAAATCGCTAATTAATACAAAACTTCACTTTGTCATTCACTAGCAAAAAACAACCAGTTACTAGTATGTGCTTGCTAAGTACTAAAGCACACCTATTTTAACACCTTTTTTTGTTGAACTGATTTAGATTTGTAATAGATAACAAACAAATAATGAGTTTGTTACACTTAAAAAACAATGTCAAATTTAAATCTTACCAACATGAAAACTAAATTACTATTTGCAATGCTAGTATTAGCAACTTTCACCATCACATCGTGTACTACTGATGATATGGAATCTACAAACATTGAAAACCAAACTCTGGCAAAAGAAGGTGATTCTGAAGAACCTGGAGATCCAGTAATTCCGAAAGGAAGAGACTAAAAAACTATTAAAAAAAGCTAATTTCTATTAGCTTTTTTTATATTTTTGAAAGAAAACTTTGAAAGCATATATTTTACTTTTTCTTTCTTCATTTATATTTTTTCTTTCTTGCCAAAAAGACACGAACGATTCCCTTGAAAAAAGTATAAACTTTGAAAAACTAAAAACCTTAGATAGGCAATCTAGAATTAGAATTTTAGATTCTTTAAAAAGTAGCATTCAACCAAATCAAAAAGATACAGTTACTCTAAAATTGTTATTTGATTTATCTACTGAATATTACTATCTTAACGAAAGTAAAAAATCACTCCAAGTTACTCTACAGGCATTAGATATTGCTACAAAAAATAATGATTCACTAAAAATTGCTAAAGCTTATTACTACATAGGTGATAGTTATGAGACCAATCAAAAAGACAGCGCCTACTACTTTTATCTCAAAGCAGAAAAATTATACTTTAGATTGCAAAATTTCGAAAGAATTGCCCGTATGCAATTTAACAAAGGTTATATTTTGTTTTTTGAAGGAAATTATACCGAATGTGAGGTGGAATTAACAAAAGCCTTGTATAATTTAAAGGATAGTAAGAATAGTGAATTAAGATATTTTATTTATAATTTAATGGGGGTTTGCCAAGAGAAAATTGATGAATTCGACACTGCACTTAAATATCATAATTTAGCTTTAAAAGAAATTGAAAGTTTGAAAAAATTCAATTTTTCAAAAGAGAAAGTATCAAAATATAATTTCTCAACAATTACTAACATCTCAAATATTCATGAGGCCAAAGGAGAACATTTAAAAGCAATTGAGCAACTAAATTCATTATTAAAAAGTATTTCTATTGAAAACAATCCTGATGCATACTTTAAAGCCATCAATAATTTAGCTTATTCTAAAATGAAATTGGGCGATTTAAAAAATGTGGAATCCCTTCTTCAATCAAGTTTAGATTTTGCTGAAAAAGAAAATAATAAAACTGAAATTTTATACACCAAATTAAACTTAGGAGAATTCTATTTAATCAACAAAGATACTGCTAAAGCGAAAGAATATCTCAATGAGTCATTTACTGCGGCATCAACCTTAGAAAGTAATAAAGAGATTTTAAGAGCATTAAAACTTCTAGCAATTGCGGATAAGAAGAATAGTTCTGTTTATAAGGGAAAATATATTGTGATTTCAGACGAATTAGCAAAAAAACAACTTACCAATCGCAACAAATACGCACGTATTGAATACGAAACAACACGTATTGAAAATGAGAATAAAATTTTATCAGAAAAAAATTTAAGACTAATTACAGGCGGAACTATCTTAAGCTTCATGACTATAATCTTTTTCTTTTACAGACATAATCTCGCTCAAAAAAGAGAATACATTTTGGTTAAACTAAAAAAAGAAGCCGAAGAGCAAATGTTTAACTTAGTCAATAAACAACACTTAAAAGTGACTCAAGCTCGAGAAAACGAACAAAACAGAATAGCAAAAGAGCTTCACGACAACATCATGAATAAAATTTACGCTATTCGCTTGCAATTAGGAATACTTAACCAAAAAACTGATGATGAAAGTTCCCAAAAAAGAATGCAAAACATCAATGAGCTTCAAAATCTTGAACTTGAAATAAGACGAATTTCGCATAATCTTAAAGTTGATGAATTGCATAAAAAAGTTGGTTTTCATGAACTACTTGTGGAACTCATTCAAACAGAAAATCGTATTGGAAAAACAAAATTTGAATTGAAAACGGATACACAAATCAATTGGAATGGAATACCAACTTTACTAAAAGTGAATCTCTATAGAATCTTACAAGAAACACTAACCAATGTGGTAAAATATGCACAAGCTCAAAACTGTATTATCACCATCACAAAAGAAGTAAATGGCATTCAAATTACCATACATGATAACGGAATTGGTTTTAACGTAAATGAAACCAAAAAAGGAATTGGCATGAAAAATATTTTTGAAAGAGTAAAAGAACTTAATGGGAAAATTGAGCTAAAAAGTGATAAAAAATCAGGAACTCAATATAAAATTTCATTAAAAATTCAATCCAAATAAAAACTATTTCTTCTCCAAAACCACATCAATCGGATTATTGCTTCTAGGCCCAAAACTTCTAGCTTGACGTTCGTTTTCACTAGAACACAAAATATACATATTGAAAGCACGTAATTGAACGATTCGCTCTTTGAAAATTCCTTTATTGTCTTCAATTTTAATAAAGAAATCTTCTGCTGGAAATGAAGTAGTTACCGAAAGTAAATACGTATCTCCAGAATAAGGAAAAAACCATTTTTCAGGTTCGTTAGGCTTATTAATCAAATGATTTCGAGTAAAAAGTAACGCTTGATTTCCGTATTTCCAACTGTATTTATTATTCTCGTTGATAATGGCTTCTCCATTTTCATTCGTAACAGTAATTTTTAAATCCGGAAGGTTTTCTGATTTTCCTTCTTCATGCACTTTAACCACTAAATACGAAGTAAAATCAAATCCACAATGCGGTACTTGTCCGAAAGAGAATAAAGAGAAAAGAAGAAAGAATATCGTGATTTTAGTTTTCATTTAATAAGTCATTATATTTGTCACAGTATGATAAATCAGTTTCACAAAGATTTTCATAGCAAGTTAAAAGCTTAAGTTTAATTTCATTATCAGGTTTAATAGCAAATGCTAATTCAAATTCTATTACAGCATTAGCAAAATCTTTGTTTTCAAAATACTGATTTCCTAATTCTTTTAAAATTAAAAAAGATTCAGCTTGAGTTGAAATGATGATTTCATTTTTACTGTTTTTATTGGTTACTTCATACTTTTTGAATCCTTTTATAAAAAAAAAGGCAAATCCGAAAAGAAAAATAACCAACAAAAAAGCTAAAACCAAATTATACCTTTTCCTAATTGAAATTTTATTAATCGCCTCTTCTTTAGAATAAACACCCGATAAAAAACTAAAACGATTATTGAATTTTGAATTATCAACATCAGCGCCTCGCTTTCTTGAGAAAGGTTTTCTTGCTTTTTGTGTAAAAATCCATTTTTGTAATCCAAATCCAGAATAACCCATTCTTATCTTTTGGGGTAAAAATACAAAAACAATACCAAACAAAAAATCCCGAAACATAGTTTCGAGATTTCTATACTTTGTACTTTATACTTTTAACTTCGTACTTTATTTCACATCCATTAATTCCACGTCAAAAACTAAAGTAGCATCTGGTGGAATTACACCTCCAGCACCTCTAGAACCGTACCCTAAATAAGATGGAATTACAAAACGCGCTTTGTCTCCCACTTTTAATAAAGCGATTCCTTCGTCCCAACCTTCAATCACTTGTCCAATACCTAAAGTGAAATCAATAGGTTGTTTTCTTTTGTATGAAGAATCAAATACTTGTCCATTTTCTAAAGCTCCTTGGTAGTGAACTGATACTTTCTTTCCTTTCTCAGCTTGTTTTCCGCTTCCTTTTTGGATAATTTGGTAACGTAAACCACTTTCAGTCTTTTGAAAACCAGCGGCTAATTTTTCCAAAGCTTCCTCTGCCATTTTTTTTTGTTCAGCTAATCGTTTTTCTCTTGAACCTTCAAAAGTTCTAAAAGCTTCAATAGCATTCCATTTTTGTGCCTCATCTCCTACTCTAACAATTTCAATACTTTCTAAAGCATCATTTCCTGCAATAGCATCCACTACATCTTGTCCTTCAACAACGTGACCAAAAACAGTGTGTTTCCCGTCTAACCAACCCGTTTCTACGTGCGTAATAAAGAATTGTGAACCATTAGTTCCAGGTCCAGCATTAGCCATAGACAAAACTCCTGGTCTATCGTGTTTCAAACTTGGATGAAACTCATCGTCGAAGTTGTAACCTGGTCCGCCCGTTCCAATTCCTTGTGGGCAACCACCTTGAATCATAAAATCAGGGATTACACGGTGAAATTTTAATCCGTCATAATATGGTTTTCCCATTGGACGCGCTGAATTTTCTAATTGTCCTTCTGCTAATCCTACGAAATTACCAACGGTTCCTGGCGTTAAATCGTGTGTTAATTTTACTAAAATAGTACCTTTTGCAGTATTGAATTTAGCGTATATTCCGTTTTCCATGTTGAAATTTTTAAATTGAAAGTGCAAAAATACGGAATTTATTTTGAAATCGATAGCCCTAGCCCAGATTGTAGTGGATAGCTTTTTTAGTGTTTTATTTTAATTTTGTGCTCACTACAAAGCGACCTAAGAAGCTCTTGTAGTGGGCTACAAAACTTAGTAAACACTAAAAAACTAGGAACGAAAAGCTGGAAGTTGCTTCTAAAATAAATTATCGTTTATCTTTGCAGCATGCGAATTGATATTATTACCGTTTTACCCGAATTAATGCGAAGTCCGTTTGAGGCTTCAATCATGAAACGTGCCATTCAGAAAGGTTTGGCAGAAGTCCATTTTCACAATTTAAGAGATTATACAACCAACAAACAAAAAAGTGTGGACGATTATCAATTTGGTGGTGGTGCTGGTATGGTCATGACCGTTCAACCCATAGACGATTGTATTTCGAAACTAAAAAGCGAAAGAACCTACGACGAAATCATCTATATGACACCAGATGGCGAAACGCTAAATCAAAAAATGGCGAATTCCATTTCGATGTATGAAAACATTATGATTTTATGTGGCCATTACAAAGGAGTTGACCAACGTGTGCGAGATATGCATATTACAAGAGAAATTTCGATTGGTGATTATGTGCTGAGTGGTGGCGAAATTGGCGCTATTGTATTTTGTGATGCTATTATTAGATTAATACCAGGCGTTTTAAGTGATGAGACGTCAGCCTTAACCGATAGTTTTCAAGACAATTTACTATCACACCCTATCTACACACGACCTTCAGAATACAAAGGATTACGAGTGCCCGACATCTTATTAAGCGGAAATTTTCCTGAAATAGAAAAATGGCGCGAGCAAAAAGCATACGAACATACCAAAGAAAGACGACCTGATTTATTGGAAAACGATTAATGGAATCCTATTTTCTGTTGTTCAGATTTTCCGAAAATCCATTATCCGAAAATCTATTGTCCGAAAATCGGAATATCCAAATTTTTAAATATTTTGGGATTTGAAATTTGATTATTCGATTTTTTTTTATAATTTTGCACCCACTTTGAACCAACCTCTGGCGATAGACGTGTATGTTGCTTTGAATCAAATTATTATACTTAAAACTATGTCAAATTTAGTTGATTTCGTTAATAACGAATTTGTTACAAAAAAAGATTTCCCTGAATTCGGAGCTGGTGATACTATCACTGTGTACTACGAAATTAAAGAGGGTGAAAAAACTAGAACGCAGTTCTTCAAAGGAGTTGTAATCCAAAGAAGAGGTACTGGAGCTACTGAAACTTTTACAATCCGTAAAATGTCTGGTGCTGTTGGTGTTGAGCGTATCTTCCCAGTTAACATGCCAGCTTTACAAAAAGTTGAAGTGAACCAAAGAGGTAAAGTACGTAGAGCTCGTATCTTCTACTTTAGAGATCTTACAGGTAAAAAAGCTAAAATTAAAGAAAGAAGATACAACAAAAAATAATCTTTCTTTTACCAAAAATAAAAAGTCTCAATTTTCATTGAGACTTTTTTTATTCGCAAAAGTGAACCTCCAAAATTATCATTTTCTTAATATTCAAAGCAAATTTTAAAAATTCCGTAAAACAATCGTTTTATAACGCCTAACTACTTCAAAATTACTACTTAAATTGCTATATTTGCGCGAATTTAAAATGTACAAATCTATATTTCATATACCATGTCCAACCAACCAAAAATAATGTATACCATTACGGATGAGGCGCCAATGTTAGCAACACATTCGTTTTTACCTATTGTTAAAGCGTTTTCAAAACCAGCTAATATCACTATCGAAACCCGAGATATTTCTTTAGCAGGTAGAATTTTAGCTAATTTTCCAGAATATTTAAAAGAAGATCAAAAAATAGGTGATGCACTAACTGAATTAGGGCAACTAGCAACTGCTCCAGATGCTAATATTGTGAAATTACCAAATATATCTGCTTCTGTACCGCAATTAAAAGAAGCGATTGCTGAATTACAAGCGCAAGGCTACGCAATTCCAAATTTACCAGAAGAAGCAACAACTGAAGAAGAGAAAACAATCAAAGCAAAATATGCCAAAGTTTTAGGTTCTGCTGTAAATCCAGTTTTACGTGAAGGAAACTCAGACAGAAGAGCGCCAAAAGCAGTAAAAAACTACGCAAAAGCACATCCTCACTCCATGGGAGCTTGGTCTTCAGATTCCAAATCGCACGTAGCTCATATGAATGAAGGAGACTTTTATGGCACTGAAAAATCAGTTACAGTAAAAGAAGCTGGAAGTTTCACTATCGAATTCGAAGGAAAAAATGGAGAAACGAAAATTTTAAAAGCTGCATCACCTTTAAAAGTAGGAGAAATTATAGATAGCGCTGTAATAAGTTTATCAAAATTGAAAACGTTTATTGCTGCTGAAATTGCTGATGCAAAAGCTAAAAACGTATTGTTCTCCGTTCATTTAAAAGCAACCATGATGAAGGTTTCAGATCCTTTATTATTTGGTGCTATTGTAGAAGTATTTTTTGCTGATGTATTTGAAAAATATGCCACTTTATTCCAAGAATTAGGAGTAGATACTAAAAACGGACTTGGTGATGTTTATGCTAAAATTGCAGGACATCCAATGCAAGCTGAAGTGGAGCAAGCCTTAACAACCGATATGGAAAACGGGCCTGCTTTAGCCATGGTAAATTCAGATAAAGGAATTACGAATTTACACGTACCATCAGATGTAATTATTGATGCTTCAATGCCAGCAATGATTAGAAACTCTGGACAGATGTGGGATGCAGCAGGGAAATCTCAAGATACAAAAGCAATTATTCCAGACCGTTCGTATGCTGGAATTTACCAAGCTACTATAGATTTCTGTAAGAAAAATGGCGCTTTAGACCCAAAAACAATGGGGAGTGTTCCAAACGTAGGTTTAATGGCTCAAAAAGCAGAAGAATACGGTTCACACGACAAAACTTTCCAAATAACAGAAAACGGAACGGTTAAAGTAAAAGATGCTAACGGAACTGTTTTAATGGAGCAAGCTGTTGAAACTGGTGATATTTTCAGAATGTGTCAAACTAAAGATGCACCAATTCAAGATTGGGTAAAATTAGCGGTAAATAGAGCAAGATTATCTAATACACCAGCTATTTTTTGGTTAGATGAAAACCGTGCTCACGACCGTCAACTAATTGAAAAAGTAACTACTTATTTAAAAAACCACGATACAACAGGTTTAGATATTCGTATCATGAACCCAGTTGATGCCACCTTATTTTCATTGGAAAGAATCGTAAAAGGTTTAGATACTATTTCGGTTTCTGGAAATGTGTTACGTGATTATTTAACCGATTTATTTCCAATTTTAGAAGTTGGAACTTCAGCTAAAATGCTTTCTATAGTTCCATTAATGAATGGTGGCGGTTTATTTGAAACTGGCGCTGGTGGTTCGGCTCCAAAACATATTGAGCAATTTATTGAAGAAGGTTATTTACGTTGGGATTCATTGGGAGAATTTTTGGCTTTAGGTGTTTCTTACGAACATTTAGGTCAGGTTTTCAACAACCAAAAAGCCCTAGTATTATCTGAAACTTTAGATGAGGCGACAGAGAAATTTTTAGAAAATGACAAATCGCCAGCTAGAAAAATTGGTCAAATTGACAATAGAGGTTCGCATTTCTATTTGGCTTTCTATTGGGCACAAGCTTTAGCTAAACAAACAAAAGACGCTGAGTTAAAAGCCATCTTCACTCCTATTGCTGAAGAGTTGACTACTAATGAAGCAAAAATTAACGAAGAACTAATCGCAGCGCAAGGAAAAGCACAAAACATTGGTGGTTATTACCATCCAAACTTTGAATTGACTGACAAAGCAATGCGACCAAGTACAACTTTCAATACAATTTTAGCTAAGTTGAATTAAAACCCAACTTACTAAAAATACAAAAGGCGACTATTTAGTCGCCTTTCTTTTTTCTATAAAAAAATTATTGTGATTTATCTGAAGGTTCTTCTTTCTTTGGTTGTTTGAAGACAATAATTGTTGCTTTCACTCCTGTTAATAAGTTCCATTCGTTAGAAGTAATTAATACTCCATTTTCATCATAAACGGTAAAAGCAGCTGTATTTGGTCCTGATTCTCCTTGATTTAAAGCAAGAAAATCAATTTTGTTAAATCCTTCTGATAAATCTAAGTAATATTCTGTCGCGGCTGATTGCAATAAAATACTATTAATCATGATTTTATCATTTACTAACACTCGAACCCGATCTCCATCTGGATATTGATGGTCTCTACAAACAATTTTTATGTATTTAGCATCGGTTTTAAATTCTCCTAAAAACTGATTTTGTTTGAATTTTGGATCAATAGCCACATCATCCTGTTGACGATTTAATTTCTTTTTAATTTCATCACCTGGATTTTTAAAATCACTGTTCGTTTCTAAAATGCTTTTTGAAGTTTCATTTTTCTTGGTAATCGAATAGCGTTTCATCGGATTATCATCTTTATCAAAAATACTTTTGTATTCAATGGATGGTCCAGAAGTGCTATTTTCTGTTTGATTTTCAATAGGAGTTACCAACTGCAATTTGAGCGGCTGATTTTTCCGATCAATTTGAGCTGAAACACTTATGGAAACCAATAAAAACAAAAATATATAACGCATCTGTTTCATTTTACACAAACCTAAAGATTTTATTTTTCGAAAAGCAACAAATTAACCAATGATTAACAAGTATTCTGTAATAACTTTGGAAATAAATTGCCAAATTTGTAAATCAAAAAACATACCATGTTTCAAAATAAAAGAATTCTTTTCATATTTTCAATGTTTTTTTTCTTTTTAAACCTTCATGCACAAGAAAAATTTACATTGAGTGGCATAATAACCGATGAAATTAACGGAGAAACTTTAATTGGTGTCAACGTTATTATCAACGAATTAAAAACAGGAACAGTAACCAATGAATATGGATTTTACTCCATTACATTACCAAAAGGAACTTATTCGGTTACTATTTCCTATCTTGGATTTGGAGATTTAAATGAAACCGTAATCTTAGAACAGAACATTAGAAAAAACTTCATTATAAAAGAATCTAATGTTCAGCTCAATGAAGTAGTTGTAACGGAAAATCCATACAAAATCAACATCAAAAAACCAGAAATGAGTGCCAATCGTTTATCGATAGCAACCATTAAGCAAATGCCTGTTTTGTTAGGTGAAGTTGATGTAATCAAATCACTATTGTTTTTACCTGGAGTTACCAATGCTGGAGAAGGACAATCCGGTTTTAATGTTCGTGGTGGTGCTGCGGATCAAAATTTAGTGCTTTTAGACGAAGCTACTTTATACAACACTTCACATGTTTTCGGATTATTTTCAGTTTTTAATGCGGATGCAATCAAAGATTTAAAATTGTACAAAGGCGGAATTCCTGCCAAATTTGGCGGACGAGTTTCATCCGTTTTAGATATTTACCAAAAAGACGGAAATAGCAACAATTTCAGCATGAATGGTGGTATTGGATTAATTTCTAGTCGCTTACTCGCTGAAGGCCCAATTGTAAAAGACAAAGCTTCTTTTTTAGTCGCGGGAAGAGGTTCGTATGCACATTTATTCTTGAAGTTAACGGATAATGAAAACACCGCTTACTTTTACGATTTAAATACCAAAATCAACTACAAAGTCAATGAAAATAATAGTTTGTTCTTATCGGGATATTTTGGTAGGGATATTTTTTCTTTGAATCGTTCTTTTACCAATACGTATGGAAACACAACGGTAAATTTGCGTTGGAATCACTTGTTTTCAGACAAACTTTTTTCTAATTTATCGTTTATTTACAGCGATTATTATTACGGATTAACACTTGATTTCATTGGATTTAATTGGGATTCTGGAATTAAAAATTACAACTTAAAATACGATTTCAAACACTATATTTCGGATAAAATTACCTTGAATTACGGAACCAATCTAACCAAATACGATTTGAATCCAGGAACAATTGAACCAATTAACGAGGATTCTTCCATTAATTTCAGACAATTGGACAAAAAATATGCATTGGAAACCGCTTTCTATGGAGATGTAGAACAACAACTTTCCAAAAAAATTGCTATTTCTTACGGATTTCGATATAGTATTTTCAATCGTTTAGGAAGTTCAACAGTTAATATCTATGAAAACAACCAACCGGTTTTGTACGACGAAGAGTTGAAAATTTACGAAAAAGCAACACCAATTGGTACTGAATTCTTTGGAAGAAACAAATCAATTGCTGAATATTCCAATTTTGAACCTCGTTTTACCGTTGCTTATGAATTGAATGAAAATCAATCCATCAAAGCCAGTTACAACCGAATGGCGCAATATTTACAACTGATTTCCAATACGCAATCACCTACTCCATTAGATGTTTGGACGCCAAGTGATAATTACATCAAACCGCAAATTGCAGACCAAGTAGCTATTGGTTACTTCCAAAATTTTAAAGATGGTGATTATACTTTGGAATTAGAAAGTTACTACAAAAAAGTAAAAAACCGCATGGATTATATTGATGGCGCCGATTTAATTGCCAACGAAGCCATTGAACAAGTAATCTTAAACGGACGAATGCGTTCCTATGGTTTGGAAATGTTATTCCGTAAAAATAGCGGCAACTTAAACGGTTGGATTGCTTATACATTATCGCGCTCCGAACAACAAACACCAGGAAGAACACCAACAGAAATTGGTATCAACAACGGTAATTGGTACCGTTCCGCTTATGATAAAACCCATAATTTGGCAGTTACCGGAAGTTATAAATTAAACGAAAAATGGACTTTTGGAGCCAATTTCACCTTGCAAACTGGGCAGCCCGTAACTTTTCCAACAGGAAAATATGTATTCCAAGGCGTAACCGTTCCAAGTTACAACTCAAGAAATGAAGACCGATTACCAGCGTATCACCGCATGGATATTTCGGCAACTTTAACACCAAAACACAAAGAAAAACACAAATACAAACGCGAATGGGTTTTTGGAATTTATAATGTTTATAGTAGATATAACGCTGCTTCTATCAACTTTAGACAAAATTCAGAAACAGGAAACAATGAAGCCGTACGATTGTCAATTTTTGGAATAGTGCCATCGGTTTCTTATAATTTTAAATTCTAAAATCATGAAAAAGTCAATTTTATATATCGTTTTAGTTTTCGCTACAATAATTTTTTCAAGTTGTGAAAAAGTGATTGATGTTGATTTGAATAACGCCGAACCAAAATTAGTTATCGATGCCGTTATTAAATGGCAAAAAGGGACAACTGGCGAAGAACAAGTCATTAAACTAAGTTTAACCAATGATTTCTTTACCAATGAAATTCTTCCTGCCAATGGCGCTTCGGTAACCATAACAAATTCAGTCGATGAAACATTTACATTCATTGAAGACGGAACCACAGGAAATTACATTTGCTCTAATTTTAATCCCGTAATTGGTGAAATTTATACTTTAGTGGTTATTTATGATGGTGAAATTTACACGGCAACTAATCCGCTTATGGCAACGCCAACAATTTTAAATATCCAACAAGAAACGGTTCCTGGTTTTGGTGGTGATGACCAGATTCAAATTAAGTTTTTCTATCAAGACAATGGAGCTGAAGATAATTATTATTTATTGGGAGTAAAAAATCCAAACAAGCAAATTCCAGAATTTGGCGTTGTGAGCGATGAATTTTTCCAAGGAAACATCATGTTTGGATTCTACGGAAGTAGCGAAACCGAACCTGGAATTACCTTAAAATTAAGCGTTCAAGGCATTACTTTCGGGTTTCATAATTACATGAATATTCTAACCACCATTGGCGGAAGCGGTTCAGGAAATCCGTTTGCAACGCCACCAGCAACTTTACGTGGCAATATTGTAAATCAAACCAATAGTAATAATTTCCCATTAGGCTACTTCCATTTATCAGAAATAGACGAAGTGGATTATTTGGTGCAATAGAAAGCAAGAACAAGTTCAAAAATCAAGTTCAACTTGAAACTATAAACAATAAACCAAAAACAACAAACCAAAAACCATAAACCTGAAAAAATGTCATCACACCACATAGTTCGAGACGATCAAGAACCTGCTTTAATTATTGCCAATGGTGCTTCCTGTAGCGAAGAACTTATGGGACAATTATTGGAATGGTCGCCACTAGTAATTGTTCTCGATTCAGCAATTGAACGTGTTTTGGAATTGGGAATAAAAGTGGATGTTTTGTTGGGCGATTTTGACCGAGGATTCAATCCTGATTATTATTTGGAAAAACAATATCCGCTAGAAATTGTTCACACACCTAACCAAGACAAAACTGATTTAGAAAAAGCTTTGGATTATTTGGTAGCAAAAGGACATAAAGCAGTAAATGTGATTTGGGCAACAGGAAAACGCGCCGATCATACGATAACCAATATCACCAGCATCGTAAAATTCAGAAATCAACTGAAAATTGTATTATTGGACGACCATTCCAAAATCTTTTTATTACCCAATGTTTACGAAAAATGGTATCCAAAAAACACGACTATTTCTTTAATTCCAATAGGAAAAGTCACAGGAATTCATTCCAAAAACTTATTCTATCCACTAAAAGATGACGAACTCACCATTGGTTACCGAACCGGAAGCAGCAATCACGTTTCCGAAGACGGCATAGTTTCAATTGAACACGAGGAAGGTGATTTGTTGTTGATGGAATGTTGGGATTAACTTTTTTCGTATCTTCGTAAAAATATTCAGTTATGAATACATTGGAGCTAAAAAATATTTTAAAATTCAAAATTGATTCTATAAACGATAAAAAGTTTTTGGAAGCACTAACGGTTTTGATTGAGTCTAAAACAAACCCAATTATCATGCTTTCTGAAGAACAAAAAAACAGTTTAGAAGCATCGAGAAATGAATATCTTATGGGAAATTTTGAAAACAACAATGTTGTTAACGAAGAAATGGAAAAATGGCTGAAAGAATAATTGTTTGGTCTTCAAAAGCAAAATTAGATTTAAAAAATCTGTTTGAATTTTACAACATTAGAAACAAAAGCAAAATATACTCACTAAAACTTCATAGAAAAATTCAAAAAGAAATTCAACTTTTAATTCAACAACCCGAAATTGGTAAAAAAACCAATAAAATTGGAGTTAGAGGTTTATTGATTGAAAATCATTTTATTTTCTATGAGATTTTCGAAAAACACATCGTAATATTAGCCGTTTGGCATACTAGCCAAAATCCTTCAAACTTAAAGTTATAAATGAAATTTTCCGTTGTTTCCGATTATAAACCAACTGGTGACCAACCTCAAGCTATTGAAAAACTTTCAAAAGGCATTCTCAATGGCGAAAAATACCAAACGTTATTAGGTGTTACCGGCTCTGGAAAGACTTTTACAGTAGCCAATGTAGTCCAAGAAGTACAAAAACCAACACTAGTTTTAGCGCATAATAAAACTTTAGCTGCCCAATTATATTCCGAATTCAAACAATTTTTTCCGAATAATTCAGTGCAATATTTCGTTTCGTATTACGATTATTACCAACCTGAAGCTTTCATTCCTGTAACTGGAACCTATATTGAGAAAGATTTATCGATTAATGAAGAACTAGAAAAACTGCGATTAAGCACCACTTCTGCCCTACTTTCGGGTCGTCGTGATATTATCGTGATTTCTTCGGTTTCGTGTTTGTACGGAATTGGAAATCCAGTAGAATTTCAGAAAAACGTAATTAATTTGGAAGTAAACCAACAAATTTCGCGTACCAAATTACTCCATCAATTAGTACAAAGTTTGTACTCCAGAACCGAAGCAGAATTTACGCCCGGAAACTTCAGAATTAAAGGTGATATCGTAGAAATTTTTCCAAGTTATGGCGATGAACCGTTTCGAATTCACTTTTTTGGTGATGAAATTGAAGAAATTGAAGCTTTTGATGCACGAAGCGCTCAAGTAATCGAACGCTACGAAAAACTAACGATTTATCCAGCGAATATGTTTGTGACTTCTCCAGATGTATTACAAAATGCGATTTGGGAAATCCAACAAGATTTGGTAAAACAAGTCGATTATTTCAAAGAAATTGGCAAACATTTGGAAGCAAAACGATTGGAAGAACGTACCAATTTCGATTTGGAAATGATTCGCGAACTCGGTTATTGTTCAGGAATTGAAAACTATTCCCGCTATTTAGACGGAAGAGAACCTGGAACTAGACCATTCTGTTTATTAGATTATTTTCCAGATGATTATTTAATGGTAGTTGATGAAAGTCACGTTACGATTTCTCAAGTGCATGCGATGTACGGTGGCGATAGAAGCAGGAAAGAAAACTTGGTAGAATACGGTTTCCGTTTGCCAGCAGCTATGGACAATCGTCCGTTGAAATTTGAGGAATTTGAAGCGTTACAAAATCAAGTCGTTTATGTTTCGGCAACACCAGCAGATTATGAATTACAAAAATCAGAAGGCATTTATGTAGAACAGGTTATTCGTCCAACAGGATTGCTCGACCCAATAATAGAAATTCGTCCAAGTGCGAATCAAATTGATGATTTAATCGAAGAAATTCAAATCCGATGTGAAGCAGACGAACGTGTTTTGGTCACCACATTAACCAAAAGGATGGCAGAAGAATTGGCCAAATATTTAACTAAAGTGGCGATTCGTTGTCGCTATATTCATTCGGATGTGGATACTTTGGAACGCGTAGAAATCATGCAAGATTTACGTAAGGGAATTTTTGATGTGTTAATTGGTGTCAACTTGCTTCGTGAAGGTTTAGACTTACCTGAAGTTTCTTTGGTAGCCATTTTAGATGCAGATAAAGAAGGTTTCTTACGAAGCCATCGTTCGTTAACGCAAACCGTTGGTAGAGCCGCTCGAAATGTAAACGGAAAAGCTATAATGTATGCGGATAAAATTACAAATTCGATGCAAAAAACCATTGATGAAACCAATTACAGAAGAGAAAAACAAATCAATTACAACACCAAACACGGTTTAGAACCCAAAGCCTTGAACAAAAGTTTAGGAAGTGCATTAAGTGGTAATTCGGTGTCAACAGGCTATTTTGAAAAAGAAGCTTTGAAAGCTGCTGAACCTGAAAATTTGTATTTAAGTAAACCAGAAATAGAAAAGAAAATTCGCGACTTAAGAAAACAAATGGAAAAAGCCGCTAAAGAATTAGATTTCATGCAAGCTGCCAAATTTAGAGACGAAATTCAAGCGTTACAGGAGAAAATTAAATAAAGATTTATAGATCCTGAAACAAATTCAGGATGACAACAATTAATACATGAAAAAATGAGTAAAATAAACGAAATTGTAAACCTAGCAGACGAAATCGAAATCATCGAAGCGGTTGGCACTATTATTTGGAACAAAAAAGAAGAAACTGACGGCTTTACGGATTTATCTGAAGGCGAAAAAACGTTTGTACTAATCGATATTTTTGAAGGCGCTATGAATGAAGGCGGATTTCAGTTCTTCTTCGAAAATGAAACTGGCGATTATGCTAGAGAAATTGTAGAAGCGTACAAGAAAATTGGCGCAACAAAAACTGCTAATATCATTGCAAAAGCTATTGGACTCTTTGGAATCAACAATTTCTCAGAAGATTTAGAAACTAGAATAATTACAATTGAAAATCTAGATGAGAAAGTATTTTCTGGTTGGGAAGATTTAGACGAAATTTTCTTCAGTGAAGAACAAGAAGAAGATGTTGTCGCTTTAATTGTTGGGTATATCAAAAACAATAAAAGCGAGTTCAACTACTAGTTTTTTTTGTTTATTATTGGCTAAATACCAGATATTAAAAAATATCTCATTTGTCAGGTCGAGCGAAGTCGAGACTCTTTAATTGAACTTTTTATTAAAAAAAGTCTCGACTTCGCTCGACCTGACAAAAATGCAAATTCAAATATTTGAATTTCAACTAATTATGCTGCTCACTAAAAATTGCCAACAAGATTTCGCCATCGACCATTCTTGTTGGTGATTCTTTCATCAATTGCAACACACGCTTCATCGCATACGGATTCAAGCCCATATTGATTCCAATTTCTTTCAGTTTCACATATTCTTTTTCATGAACGTATTCGTCAGCATGCATTAGCAAGGCCAAACGATAAAATTGACAAATGCGGTGAAATTCATCTTTAACCACTTTTTTGCTTTCTTTCTTCTCGAATAATTTATGTAAAGTAGGTTTGTCAATTTCCAATTCTTGTGCAATTATCGAGATGAAATCGTACTCTCTATCGTGCAATTCACCATCAACAAGTGCAAAACCAATCATTTCTTGCAACAAACTTATTTTATCTTGAAACTCATCCATAAAGCGTTTTCTTTTTGGTAAAAATAATAAATCTGAAATTAAATGAATACCTTTGAGCATAATTTTTACAAGTATGACCAATAACGATATTTTCAAAAAGCTTCGAGTTGCTTTACAATTGCGTGATGACCAAATAGTTGAAATCCTTGAATTAGTAGATTTTAGAATTTCAAAAGGCGAATTAGGTAATATTTTCAGAAAAGAAGATCATCCAAATTACATGGAATGTGGCGACCAACTTTTGCGTAATTTCTTAAACGCATTGGTTATTCATTTGCGCGGAACCAAAGAGGAACCAAAAAACCCAATGGAAGTGATTCAATCGCACAAAAATCAAGCACCAAAAGAAACTGATGAGACTAGAAAGCCAATAGAAAAACCAACAGAAAAGAAATTTTCTGATAAAAAACCAATAAACGCCAACACCAAAAAAGCTCCTGCCAAAAACTTTAAGAAAAAAACAGCAAAACCAGCACCAATCGTAGAAAAAGTAAGGTTTAAAAACGGAAAAAACAAGTCGTAAGATTAGTTTTCCATTACTCAACTTCTTTTTGTATTTTTGAAAACTGAATCAACATTGAAGTAAAACTAAATAAATGCAATTCAAACATCCCGAAATTCTGTATTTCCTTTTCGCATTGGTTATACCAATTTTGGTGCATTTGTTTCAATTACGTCGCTTTAAAAAAGAGTTGTTTACCAATGTCAAACTGCTCAAAGAACTTCAAACGCAAACCCGAAAAAGTGCTACCATCAAGAAATGGTTACTGCTTTTCACCCGATTATTCTTGTTAGCTTGCTTGATTATCGCTTTTGCCCAGCCTTTTTTTACAGCAAAAAATTCCGTAGCAAAAAACAACGAATTAGTCATTTTACTCGACAATTCGTTTTCCATGCAAGCCAAAGGTGAAAATGGCGAATTACTCAAAAGAAGCATTCAAGATATTTTAGAAAATTTCGATGAAAACCAACAATTTTCGCTACTAACTACCAATGAAACTTTTTGGGATGTTGACGCCAAAACCATTCAAAACGAACTGCAAAAAATCACGTATGCACCGTTTTCATTTGAAGTCGATTATTTGTTGACGCAAGTAGCTTCGAAAAAACCAAATGCAACTATCGATTATTTCATCATTTCGGACGCTGTGGATTTTTCTTCCAAAAAACTAACGCAAATTTCAGAAAATAATGCCGTTTATTTTTGGCAACCCAAAGCACAAAATACCAATAACATTGCGATTTCCAATGTTCGTTTGCTGCAATCACTTGAGAATTTGAACGAAATTGAAGTCGAGCTACAACGTTTTGGAAATTATGAGGAAGCCATTCCGTTAGCGGTTTACCAAAATGATACCGTAATTGCCAAAGCCATTGTGCAAATGCAATCCGAAAAAGAAACCGTAAAATTAGCACTTCCAAAAAAGGAAATTCAAGCTAAAGTTACCATTCAAGACAACAGTTTAAGCTACGATAACGACTACTATTTCACACTTGGAAAACCACAAAAACCAAAAGTTACTTTCATTGGAACTGCTGCCAAAAATAAATTCCTAAATCGCATCATTACTACTGACGAATTTGAAGTAACTGATACTGAATTGGCCCAACTGAATTACAGTAAAATCGAAGAACAAAACACGATTATCTTGAACGAATTGGCAGAAATTCCGCAAGCGTTGCAAACCAATTTGAAAGCGTTCTACGAAAAAGGTGGAAACATTGTTTTAATTCCTTCTGAAGAAAATAATTTGGTAAATTTAAACCAATTCCTAAATACTTTTGGCAGAAATACTTTTGCTAAACAAGAAAAAAGCACCAAAAATATCACGAAAATTAGCTTCAAACATCCGCTTTTCAATCAAGTTTTTGAAAAAGAAGTGAGCAATTTTCAATATCCAAATACTACTTCATCACTGACGTTCAATGGCAATGCTGCTGGAATTTTACAATATGATGATGGTAGTAATTTCTTGGCTTCCATTGGCAATCAATTAGGAAAAATCTATGTTTTTGCTACGCCAATTAACAAACAACAAACCAATTTTCAGAATTCGCCATTGATTGTTCCTGTTTTTTACAACATGGCAATGACCAATGCAAATGCGAACAACCAAACATTTACCATTGGTGCCAACGAAAGTTTCCTGATTGAAGCAACTTTGAGTAAAGATGAAGTCGTGAGTATTCAAAATGCTTCGTCGAGTTTTATTCCAATGCAACAAATTTTGCCTACCAAAGTAAAAATCAATTTTGGCGATTATCCAGAACAAGCTGGAAATTTTGCTATCAACCAAAAAAACAATACCATTGCTAAAGTAAGTTTCAACTATCCAAGAAACGAGAGCAATTTGAATACCAACACAACACTACCAAAGGTAAACTATGTCAACAACTCCGAAACGGTTCTGAATACACTTTTAGCAGAACGAACCGATACAGTTTTGTGGAAATGGTTTCTGATGGCAACACTACTATTTTTATTGATTGAACTACTAATCCAAAAATTCGTAAAATGACCACTGTTTTAATTAAAAAAGCAACTATAATCGACTCGGAAAGTCCGTTTCACAACCAACAAAAAGATATTTTAATCGAAAACGGAACCATTAAAAACATCGCTGATGATTTATCCAATGAAACACACGATACTTTGGTAACCATGGACGATTTGCACGTTTCTCAAGGTTGGTTTGACAGCTCGGTTTCTTTTGGAGAACCTGGTTATGAAGAAAGAGAAACTATTGCCAATGGTTTACAAGTAGCAGCCAAAAGCGGTTTTACAGCAGTAGCATTGCAACCCAATAGTTTTCCGGTAATTGACAGCCAATCGCAAGTGAAATTTGTTTTGGAAAGGGCAAAAAACCAAGCTACTACATTATTTCCAATTGGAGCATTAACCAAAAACAGCGAAGGAACCGATTTAGCCGAACTTTTCGACATGAAAAATGCAGGAGCCATCGCTTTTGGAGATTATAAAAAAGCGCAACAAGATGCTAATTTACAGAAGATAGCTTTACAATACGTGCAAGATTTTGACGGATTAGTCATCAGTTTTTGCCAAGACAATAGTTTAAAAGGAAAAGGTATTGTAAACGAAGGCGTTGTTTCTACCAAATTAGGTTTAAAAGGGATTCCAACATTAGCCGAAGAATTACAAATTGCCAGAAATTTATTTTTACTAGAATATACTGGCGGAAAATTACATATTCCAACGATTTCTTCTGCCAAATCTGTAGCTTTAATCAAAGAAGCGAAAGCCAAAGGATTACAAGTAAGTTGTAGTGTTTCAGTGCATCATTTGGTTTTGAATGATGAAGTTTTGTCTGGTTTTGATACACGATATAAAGTGGCGCCACCGTTACGAGATGAAGCAACAAGAAAAGCATTAATCGCAGGCGTTTTAGATAGCACGATTGATTGTATCACTTCGGACCACAATCCGTTAGATATTGAATTGAAAAAATTAGAATTTGATTTGGCAAAAGACGGAACTATTGGTTTAGAAAGTGCTTTTGGAGCATTGGCAACCGTTTTACCATTGGAAGTTATAATCGAAAAATTAACTGCTGCCAAAACCATCTTTGGAATTACGAAAAACAGCATAACCATTGGAAATAAAGCAGAATTATCCTTTTTCACAACCAAAGAAAATTGGACATTTCAAAAAGAAAATATGCTTTCCAAATCGAAAAATTCAGCCTTCCTTGGACAAAAAATGCAAGGAAAAGCTATTGGAATTTATAACAACGGTCAATTAATAAGTAATAAGTAATTACAGTACTTATTGATTCAACCTAACTACGAATAAGTGAAAATTTATTAGTTGGATTGTCCCCTCGAGGGGACTTTAGGGGTGTTAAAACTCGAACTGAAAAAAGTATTAATAAAAAAGACATTAAATATGAACGATATTCAAAAAGGAAAACAAGCGGCAACATTCAGTTATTTAACCATTATTGGAACAGTTATTGCCATTTTTATGAACCAAGAAGAAAACAAAAGCGAGTTTGCGAGTTTCCATATTCGTCAGGCTTTAGGGATTTTCTTGACTTTCTTTTTATTAGGTTATCCTATTGGCTACTTTGATAGTTGGATGGTTTCAACTGCTTTTTGGTTGTTTATTTTTATTCTTTGGATTTATGGCTTTTTAGGTTGTTTGAATGGTGAAAAGAAAATTGTTCCCATTGTAGGCGAATTTTACCAAAATCTATTTAAAAATTTATAATCCAACAACATGCAATTACACTATTTAGTTCGCGAACCTAAAGTTATTTTAGACAAAAATCCAGTTTTGATTTTATTACATGGTTATGGCAGTAACGAAGAAGATTTGTTTTCATTTGCTAATGAATTACCAGAAGAATACTATGTAATTTCAGTTCGTGCGCCTTATGATTTACAACCTTATGGTCACGCTTGGTATGCCATTTATTTTGATGCCGATGAAAACAAATTTTCAGATGACGAACAAGCCAAAACATCAAGAGATACCATCGCTAATTTCATCGACAGCATTTGTGAAAAATATCCAATTGATAGTACAAACGTAACTTTAATTGGTTTCAGTCAAGGTGCCATTTTGAGTTATGCTACAGCGCTTTCTTATCCTGAAAAAGTGAATCGTGTAGTTGCATTGAGCGGTTATTTGAATGAAAAAGTAATTAAGGAAGATTTCCAAACCAAAGACATTAATTCCTTAAAATTCTTTATTTCTCATGGAAGTGTTGACCAAGTAATTCCTGTAGATTGGGCAAGAAAAGCAAAACCGTTTTTAGAAAACTTAGGTTTAGAGGTAGCGTATAAAGAATATCCTGTTGGACACGGTGTAGCGCCTCAAAATTTCTTTGATTTTAAGAATTGGTTGGAGAAATAAAATAAGAAAAGCTCCTGATACAATCAAGAGCTTTTCTAAACAAAAAACTAAACTAAACAACTATTATGATTTCGGTAGTACAACAGTATCGATTACGTGGATTACGCCGTTTTTTTGGTTTACATCAGCGATAGTTACTTTTGAACTATTTCCGTTTTCATCTGTAATATAAACATCTTTTCCTTTCATCCAAGCGGTTAATGTACCACCACTTACGGTTTTGAAACTGTATTTTCCATTTCCTTTTTTGATGGCTGCAACAATATCAGCAGCACTCCATTTTCCAGCGGCTACGTGGTATTTTAAGATCGTTTGTAAAGTGCCTAAATTTTCAGATTTAAGTAGAGTTTCAACGGTTCCAGCTGGTAATTTGGCAAACGCATCATTGGTTGGGGCAAAAACGGTAAATGGACCTTCTGACATTAAAACTTCTACTAAACCTGCAGCTTTTACAGCAGCTACTAAAGTGGTGTGGTCTTTAGAATTAACAGCATTTTCTACAATATTTTTACTTGGATACATAGGAGCGCCTCCTACTTCAACAGTTTTTTCTTTTTTCTGTGCAACGGCATCAGTTGAAAATAACATTCCTAATGATAAAAGAGCGATAGCTACAATTTTGTTGGTTTTCATGATTTTAATTTTTTAAGTTATAATGGCATTTACGACAAGAGTTTTACTTTGGTTTTTAAAAACTAGATTTTTTTATTTAAAAACATTTTGGAATTAAGTTTAATCAACTTTATTTGCCACTGATTACAAAGATTAGCACAGATTAAAAAAAGTAATCCGTGTAAATCCTTTAATCCGTGGCTTTAAAAATAAATCATCTTGGTGACTTCGCGACTTTGCGAGCTAAAAAATTAATTGTACAAATAACTTACTTACTACTAATTTCTTTAGAATTCCCGTTAGAACATTTCAATAAAATTGCTTACTTTTGAAACTTAAAAAAAATACTATGGCAACAATAACTTTGGGAGGAAATCCCGTAAATACAAATGGTGAATTACCAAAAATAGGTTCAAAAGCAACTGATTTTTCAATGATTCAAACTGATTTATCAACGGCTACTTTAGCAACTTTCGCTGGAAATCGTTTAGTTTTAAATATTTTTCCTAGTATTGATACGGGAACTTGTGCTACTTCTGTTAGAACATTCAACGAAAAAGCTAGTCAATTAGCAAACACAAAAGTATTGTGCATTTCTAGAGATTTACCTTTTGCTCAAAAACGTTTTTGTGGTGCTGAAGGTTTAGAAAATGTAATCAATTTATCTGATTTCAATACAGGAAGCTTTGGAAAAAACTACGGTTTAGAAATTGTAGATGGTCCTTTAGCAGGTTTACACTCTAGAGTTGTTATTGTTTTAGATGAAAACGGTACTATTTTACACACCGAACAAGTGAGTGAAATTGCAAACGAACCTAATTACGAAGCCGCTTTAGCCGTACTATAATGAAATTTGAAAAAGACAATTCTTTCTTCACCGGACGTTTTAAAAGTATTGGATTTGCTATAAAAGGCGCATTTAAGTTGGTTACCACCGAACACAGCGTAATGGTGCAATTCAGTATTGCTATTTTGATAACAATCGCTGGGATTTACTTCAATATTACCAAAGAAGAATGGCTGATTCAAACCTTAGCTATTGGTTTGGTTTTAGCCATTGAAGGATTAAATACCGCTGTTGAAAAAGTAGCTGATTTTGTACATCCCGATTTTCACGAAAGAATTGGCTTTATTAAAGATATTGCTGCTGGTGCTGTGTTTTTCGCGGCACTTACAGCTATTGTTATTGGAGCAATAATTTATATTCCCTATTTAGTTTAATTTCGTTATTTTTGTAAATAACAGCATATTCATGGCAAAAAAGAGCAACGAAACCACAGCAAATACGACTACTGAAAAAGTATCAAAATCTTGGAAATTAAACAGGCAGCAAAAGTTCGCAATTGGCGTGCTTTTTGTTTTGTTTGCTGCTACCCTATTGCTTTCTTTTGTTTCTTATTTTATCACAGGTAATTTCGACCAAAGTCACGCTGGAGAATTTCTGGATAGAAACGCCACGGTTGATAATTGGCTTGGGAAATTTGGTGCTTATTTGGCTCATTTTTTCATGTATAGTGGTTTTGGTGTAGCCTCATTCCTATTCATTCGCGTGATTTTTATGATTGGTGCTTATCTGATCTTAGACATGGTATTAGGCAAATTGAAAAAAACCTTATTTTGGGATTTTTACATCATCATTGTACTTTCCATTTTACTAGGATTCTTTTGGGATTTTATTCCACAATTATCAGGAGTAGTTGGTTACGAAATGAACTTATTTGTTCAAGATTATATTGGTAAAATTGGTACTTTATTCACCTTAATTTTTGCTGTAATTCTATTTTTAATTTTCAAAATCAATCTATCACCTGACGGAATTAAAAATTTCTTCGAAAAGTCCAATGCTAAAATTACTGATGAATTTAAATCCGCTGAAAATAATCCGATACCAACTTCAATTGGAACCAATGAAGAAGACGAACTAACTGCAGAAGAAGAGGCAGAATTAGCCAATTTTAGCATCACTGAAACGCATCCAAAAGACGATTTTATTATTCGTGAAGATGAAGAAGCCATTTCAAAAATCGAAATGAAACCTACTTCTACTTTCGAAATTAATAAAGAAGATTTAAAACCAACAATCGCAAACGCTTCTGAATTGAGTTTGGAACCAAAACCAAAAGTGGAAGAAGTTATTCCAATGGCAACAACAAATGCTGTAGAAGAAGAACCAAGTGATTTTGTGGTGGAAAAAATGGTGGAAGAAGAAGTCATGGAAGAGAATTTAGCCGCTCGTTTGGTGCAAGATTTTGGCGAATTTGATCCAACATTAGACTTATCCAATTACCAAATGCCTCCGATTGATTTATTGAAAGAATATACTTCAGGTGGTATTACCATTGACCAAAACGAATTAGAAAACAACAAAAACCGTATTGTTGAAACTTTACGCAATTATAGTATTGGGATTTCCCAAATCAAAGCGACTGTTGGTCCAACTGTTACATTATACGAAATTGTTCCCGATGCAGGAATTCGTATTTCAAAAATCAAAAACTTAGAAGACGATATTGCGCTTTCATTAGCCGCATTAGGTATTCGTATTATTGCGCCAATTCCAGGAAAAGGAACTATTGGTATTGAAGTCCCAAACAACAAACCTACTATGGTGGCAATGAAATCGGTAATTGCATCGCCGAAGTTTCAACAAGCCGAAATGGAACTGCCAATCGCACTTGGAAAGACGATTTCCAATGAAACTTTCGTAGTCGATTTGACTAAAATGCCTCACTTATTGATGGCTGGTGCAACTGGACAAGGAAAGTCGGTAGGATTGAATGCGATTTTGACTTCGCTATTGTACAAAAAACATCCTGCGGAAGTTAAGTTTGTTTTGGTTGACCCAAAGAAAGTAGAATTAACGCTTTTCAATAAAATAGAACGTCATTATTTAGCCAAATTACCTGATGATGGCGATGCAATTATTACGGATAATACCAAAGTAATTCACACCTTGAATTCGTTGTGTATTGAAATGGACAATCGTTATTCGTTGCTGAAAGATGCTATGGTGCGAAACATCAAAGAATACAACGATAAATTCAAACAACGAAAATTAAATCCAGAAAACGGCCATCGTTATCTTCCTTATATTGTATTAGTTGTGGATGAGTTTGCCGACTTAATCATGACAGCAGGAAAAGAAGTAGAAACTCCTATTGCGCGTTTGGCTCAATTGGCTCGTGCTATTGGAATTCACTTGATTATTGCTACGCAACGCCCGTCTGTAAATGTAATTACGGGTATGATTAAAGCCAATTTCCCTGCACGAATTGCCTTCCGTGTAATGTCGAAAATTGACTCCAGAACAATTTTAGATGCTGGTGGTGCAGATCAATTGATTGGTCGAGGTGATTTACTATATACCAATGGAAACGATATGGTTCGTGTTCAATGTGCTTTCGTAGACACACCAGAAGTAGAAAAAATATGTGATTTCATTGGAAGTCAAAAAGCGTATGCAAATGCTTACTTATTACCTGAGTATGTAGGTGAAGAAAGTGGCATGACTCTTGATATTGATATCTCCGAAAGAGATTCGCTTTTCAGAGACGCAGCAGAAGTAATTGTAACTGCCCAACAAGGAAGTGCCTCTTTAATTCAGCGTAAGCTTAAATTAGGTTACAACCGAGCTGGTCGAATTATTGACCAATTAGAAGCCGCTGGAATTGTAGGACCATTTGAAGGAAGTAAAGCTAGATCTGTATTAATCCCTGATTTGAGCTCTTTAGAACAATTTTTAAACAACGAACAAAATAATTAAACCTATATCATGAATTTTTTTAAATCTATAGTATTAGCCTTATTTATTGGGATATTTTCTACACAAGCGCAAGATGCTCAAAAAGCAAAAGCACTATTGGATGAAGTATCTGCCAAAATTAAATCGTACGACAATATTACTATTGAATTCAAATATGCATTGAATAATCCAAAGGAAAACATCAATCAAGAAAGTAAAGGAAATGTTACTTTGAAAGGCAATTTGTACCACTTAAATTTCATGGGAGTAACCAAAATTTTTGACGGTAAAAAAGTCTACACCATTGTTCCTGAAGATGAAGAAATTTCTATTTCTAAATTTGACGATAGCGATAAAGACGCTGTTACACCTAACAAGATGTTGACATTTTTCAACTCTGGATTCAAATATTCTTGGGATATTGTTCAGAATGTAAAAGGTCGCAAAATTCAATATGTGAAATTAGTTCCTATTAGTAGTAAAGACCAACGCAAGGAAGTTTTAATTGGTATTGATGTGCAAACCAAACACATTTACAATCTGATTGAAATTGGGAAAAACGGAACAAGAACTACATTAACTGTTAATTCTTTTAAAACAGACCAACCTTTGTCAAAAAATCATTTTACCTTTACCGAATCAAAATATCCTAATTATTACATCAATCGATTAGATTAAGAAAGGTGAAAATCTTAGACAAATATATTATCAAATCCTTTATGATTACATTTACTTCGGTATTTGTAATCCTTTTTTTTATATTCGTTTTACAAGGAATTTGGCTTTTCATTTCTGAATTGGCAGGAAAGGATTTAGATACTTTTACTATTCTTAAGTTTCTTTCTTTTTATGCACCAACTATAGTTCCAATGGTTTTACCGCTCTCGGTATTATTGGCATCCATCATGACTTTTGGTAGTTTTGCTGAAAATTATGAGTTTGCCGCTATGAAATCATCTGGAATTTCGTTGCAACGCGCTATGAAAATGTTGACCATTAGTATTGGACTATTGGCACTAGTTTCCTTTTTCTTTGCCAATAATGTTATACCAAGAGCACAATACAAATTTATCAACTTAAGAAAAACTATTGTCCAACAAAAGCCAGCCATGGCCATTACGGAAGGACAATTTAATACTATTGGCAACTCCAATATCAAAGTAGATAAAAAGTCAGGTGATAATGGCGAGTTTTTGGAAGGTGTTGTGATGCACGTAAAAAACACTAATGCCGGACTGGGAGCTAATACAGTTATCAAAGCCAAAAATGGAATTCTAAGAAGTAACGAAAATAGTAATTACCTTCAATTAGAACTTCTAGACGGAAATTATTACGAAAGCATTTTACCCAGTTCATACGAAGATCGCTTAAGAAGGCCATTTGCTAAAAGTAGTTTCGAACGTTATATCATTAATATTGATTTAACAAAACTCAACAAAATGGAAAACTCCGATGATGATGTGACATCTGAAAAAATGTTGACCATAGGAGAATTAAACTATACCTTAGATTCGCTAAATATAAATTATAACAAAGATGTTGTTTCTTTTGCGGAAAACATTTCTGTAAGAAGCGATTGGGTAAAAAGCACCGAAAATTTGTCGCTACCAATTGAAAATAAAACAACTGATTTGTTAAGTATTTTCAATTATACAGAAAAAGCACAACTTTTTGAAATTGTAAAAAACAACCTATCAAGTACCGAATTCACTGTAATGAACGCACAAAGTGATTTGGAATTCAAGAAGAAAAACATCAACTCGCATTGGATTGTTTATTATGAAAAATTCATGATTGCATATTCTTGTTTATTGATGTTCTTTATTGGAGCGCCATTAGGAGCCATAATTAGAAAAGGCGGCGTTGGTTTGCCAATGGTATTTGCAGTAATTATCTTTATTACCTTTCACTTCATCAATACTTTTGGAAGAAAACTAGCCCAAGAAGACGGTATTCATCCCTTTTTAGGTGTTTGGATGGCATCACTTTTATTGACTCCATTTGCTATAATGCTAACGTATAGAGCTACCAATGATATTGGATTGATGATCAGTTTTGATTGGATTACGGAGCCAATTAAAAAAATATTTGGAAAATATTTAAACAACAATAACAACTAAATACCATGTCAAAAGAAATACAACTCAACACTATTGAAGAAGCCATTGAAGACATTCGTCAAGGGAAAGTCATTATAGTAGTTGATGATGAAGACAGAGAAAATGAAGGCGATTTCTTAGCCGCAGCTGAAAAAGTAACTCCAGAAATGATTAATTTCATGGCAACTCACGGTCGCGGTTTAATTTGTACTCCACTAACTGAGTCGCGTTGTAAGGAATTGGATTTACATGCCATGGTAACCAATAACACCGACCACATGGAAACGGCTTTTACCGTTTCTGTTGACTTAAAAGGAAATGGCGTTACCACAGGAATTTCTGCTGCTGACCGTGCCAAAACCATAGAAGCGTTAATTGATCCCAATACCAAACCCTTTGACTTGGCTCGCCCTGGACATATTTTCCCGTTAATTGCCAAACAAGGTGGTGTTTTGAGAAGAACTGGACATACGGAAGCAGCGATTGACTTTGCTCGTTTAGCAGGTTTTAAACCAGCCGGAGTAATTGTCGAAATTATGAATGAAGATGGTTCAATGGCACGATTACCGCAATTGGTAGCCGTTGCTAAAAAATTCGATTTGAAATTGGTTTCTATTGAAGATTTGGTAGCTTACAGAATGCAACACGATAGCTTAATCAAAAAGAAAGAAGATTTTGATATAGAAACACGTTTTGGAACTTTCCGTATGCGCGCTTATTTACAAACTACCAATAAACAAGTCCATTTGGCATTAACCAAAGGAACTTGGAGCGATGGCGAAGAAATTTTAACCCGAATTAATTCTACGCAAGTGAACAATGATATTTTAGGAACCTTAACCAATGATGCTGACAAACGTTTGGACTCGATGTTCAAAAAAATCAATGCGGAAGGAAAAGGCGCAATTATTTTCATTAACCAAGAAGTAAAATCGTTAGAATTACTTTCTCGTTTAGCCGAATTAAAAACATTGCAAGAGCAAGGCATTACCAAAGCACCGCAAGTAAAAATGGATGCCAAAGATTTTGGAATTGGAGCCCAAATTCTTCATGATTTAGACATTTCAAAATTAAAATTACTTTCCAATAATGCCGAACCAACCAAACGCGTAGGAATGATTGGCTATGGATTAGAAATTACAGAATACGTTACTTTTTAACCAAAAGAAAAAAACACAAAACGAACTCTCAAGAACCCCTTGGGAGTTTTTTTATTGAAATTTACTAAAAGAACCAAAGTTTGATGGAAAGTGCCAAAATGGTAACCATCATGAAAATTCGAATGACTTTATCGTCTTTTTTAACGGACCATCTACTAGAAAACCAAGCTCCTAATGCGTTGCCAATAGTTAATATAAAAGCCAATCGGTAGTTGATTTTATTTTCCAATGCAAAAATTACGATGGCACCAATAGTATAAATCGCCACTACAAAAACTTTGGTCACATTGGATTGTAATAAACTTAGTCCATTGACATAAGGCAAAATCAAGAGCATAAAAAAGCCTATTCCTGCATTGATGAATCCACCATAAATTCCTAGGAAGAAGAAAATTACTATTGCTTTGTATAACGGAGCACCTGTAAGTTTCGGTTGTAAATTTTTAAAATCGGTTTGTTTGTTAAACAACATAAAAACCAACATGGTAAGCATGATTCCTGCCAAAATGCGATTGAATAGAACATCATCTACGTTGATGGCCAGCTTAGCTCCTATTAAGGATCCTAACAATGCAGAAACGCCCAAATACAAACTAAACGGATACATGGAAGCACCTTGACTTTTAAAGCCTCTAACAGCAGTTACCGTTTGAACAAAAATGGCAATTCTATTGGTTCCATTGGCTACTGGAGCGGGCAACCCCATAAAAATTAGAGCAGGTAAAGTAAACAAAGTACCGCCACCAGCCACGGTATTAATAAATCCAGCTAAAAAACCTACGGGAATTAGCAATAAACATTCTAAAAACAAATCCATACTTGCAATTGAGCTGCAAAAGTATTCAAAAGATTTTAGGTTTGCTATATTTTTTAAAAAGCCTAAATACTGAAATTCAAAACATTAAAATTAACCGCATCATTTTTTTATTTTTTTCTTCAAAAAACGTTTGCAGAAATAAAAAATCGTTCTATATTTGCACTCGCAATACGGAAGTAGCGCGCGACTTATTGGAGAAATGGCAGAGTGGTCGAATGCGGCAGTCTTGAAAACTGTTGACTGTAACAGGTCCGGGGGTTCGAATCCCTCTTTCTCCGCAAAAACCCTCATAATCATCTGATTTTGAGGGTTTTGTTTTTTAAGGTGTAAATTTAGGTGTAAGTGCTTTGCTTTTTATCATCTTAATTTAACATAGATTTATCTTTGGAAACATTCTTACAGTTCTATCCGTTATTTATTTCCACAGTCGCAATTTTCAATCCAATTAGGTATATAGAAATTAAAATAGTCTTTAGTTGTTTGATAAGATTGTATAAAATCAAAATCTAAATAGTTCTTATATAATTCACGATATGAAGATGGAAATCCTTTATACATATTTTTTGTGTGAACTGTATTATCCCTTAAGTCCTTTAATTTTAATAGAAAATCATATTTGTTTTGAAATTCCTTAACAAATGATTTTTCCATAATTTTTGGAACAGCTTTTTTTAATTTTGTTATAAAGTCTATTGACTTTTGAGCATCATCCTTTCCATACTTTTCTTTTTTATATTCAAATTCAAAATCATCTGGTATTAAGCTATTATTGAATGCTTCGATTGAAGTAAATAAGTTTATAATGTAATCAGATGATAATTGAAAAAAATTAAAAAATATGTGTGATAAATCGTGAATACTATGTTCAGAGGCTTTGAATTGAAGAATTGTATCTCTTAATTCAAGTATTTCAATTAATTTACTTTCAGCATTTGTAAAGTATAAAATTGAAGGTTCTGGTTCTGGTATTAAAATTGGTTTATGATTATGTAAATAGACAAAACCTCCAATCACAGTATTATCTTCTAATTGTATATAACCTTTTGTATATTCAGTATAATCAATATTTTGATAATTAGGTTTTTCTTCGTTTTCATTCAAACTATTAATTGAAAAATCTAATTTCACATTTCCAACAAATTTCCTTTTCGTATGATGACTCATATTTTCTTCATTTTTTTATGCTTGTTACTAACGGTTGATGTATGAAAGGTAGCTTGTAAAAAGATAATACATTTTCGGTTAAACACCGAGCCAAATTTTTACCTTTTGTTTTTATTTTATTCTTTAGTTTCTATATTTTTCAATGCTTCATTTGCCATTATGCTTAATTCAAACGAGTTCAATACTTTATAATCTCCATAATTTAGACTTGAGTTCAAAACAAAATAAGATAAATGACTATAGTATTTTGATAAAATTTTCAAATCGTCACTATTCTTTCTGTCAAGATGCCATTTATGTTCTAAATTCCCATTTTGATTAGTATGATAACTTTCACTAATTGGTATAAAATTTCTATGAGAAAATTGTGAATATAATTGATAAACATCTCTTGTTAAAGTCGCAAGTTTTTCGTCTTTTTTCTTTAGCCAATCTCTGTAAGTTTTATGAGGTATAAATTCATTGTTATACCATTTCTCTAATAGTTTTCCATCATCTGATTTGTTCAGTAGTTCCAATAAGTGCATACTTTCCAATACGTCTCTAAAAACCCTTCCAGAAATCCGTATATTCCCTTTTTTTAGTTCAGATAGGCAATCAAAAAGGGAACAACTCATGTCATTCAGAATTAACCAATTTGCCTTTTTCAATTCTTTTGATTTAGCATTAAATTTATCGTTTTGTGTTTTTGATAGATTAATTACTACGGTTAGAAAATCTTCACATTCCTTGTCGAAAAAGTCAAGTTCTTCAGTTGAATATCCAGTTGTAAATGCTTTAATAGAGTCTTTGTTCCATAATTCACTTTTCATTCATTCTATTGGTTTTTTTATATTATTAGCAAGTTTTTTATATTTTCAATTTTTATCGACAGAAGTAAACAATTTACCTTCTTTTCTAGAAAGATTCCATCTTATATATTTATCATGTTCGTATATTAATGTATAAAGCTTAATAGAAGTACCTTCAATTAATTTTTCAATAGCAGGTAAATAATCCCTAGGAAAATCTAATCCTATATGAATTGCTTTAAGGGATTGACCATAAGACAAAAACAAATTTTCTGTACAATTTAGAAATAACAAACGTTTTTCATCTTCTTTTTCCCAAAAATGAGACTTATGAAAGACGACATCGTGGCTTAATATTGATGAATAATTATTAATATTTTCTTCTATAGAAAGTATATTATTCCAATTAATCCAAGGTTTTCCCTCTTTTCTAGTATTATAATTAACTTCTTTTAATAGAATATCAACATTAGGAAACTTCCTCTTTGCTTCAATCGTTAATAAGTCTTCATCAAATTCGAGACATACTCCTTTTTGATTATCTGCATAATGCGACCACATCATTTCATTATCCCAACCTTTTTGCTTTGCGCCTGAAAAGCAAATAATTTGAAATCGTTCTTTTATCATTTGACCGAACTTATATTGACAATTAATATGGGTTTTATCACTATAGTATTCAGGAAATAGCTTTTCCAATGGAAGGTTTATACTACCCATTGTCCAAGGAGTTGATTCTCTCGGGTCATTCATATTACTAAAACTATTTGATTTCAATGTTTTTGTTGGAAGTATGTAATCAATTAGTGTCGTAAGTTTGGTATAATGATAAATTGCCATATAAAATAATTAAAGTATATAATCCGAAAATAAAATTAAGTTTGTTAGTTTAGTTTTCCAAAGTAAAAGTTTTACCACTTCCCCAAAACACTTTACTTCCCATAATTGTTTTTAAAATTCGGGTTAGGTGCATTTTACAACCATTCTAAACGTATTGGATTGTTATATTTTTCGGAATCAATTTTACTATTACATTCTTTAATAATTTCAATTTCCTTTTTAACTTTTTCAATTAAATAATCGGCTGTTTTTGGTTCGATTAAAAGTTTAATAATGTCATTGGGTTTTAAGTTTGGATTGAAATTGTACCAATTATTGGAAAAAACGGTCAAATTGACCACCACTTTCCAGTCTAAATTGACCACCGATTTCGGTGCAAACTGACCACCTAATTCCAGTCCAAATTGACCACCTAAAATTTAGGATAAATTAGACATTAAAAACAGTTACTTTTTTTCATGTTGTTAGCCCATACATTCGTACAAAAAATACGGATTATGGCAAACAAAGTAACAGACATGAGTAAGATTAGAAAAGTAATTAAATTTCACTGTAGTGGTAAGAGTAAATTGTTTATTAGCATTTACTTATCACTTTCAAGAAATACGGTAAAGAAATATATTTCTTTATTTGAACTTCTAGGCTTAAGTTTTGAAGCTATTGATGCCAAAACAGATGCCGAACTTGAAGTTTTATTTTCACAGAATACTGTTGAAAGCATAGATCCTAGACTACAAAAGCTTCATGATTTTTTTCCACAAATGGAACGCGAACTCAAGAAAGTTGGTGTTACCGTCCAGCACATGTGGGAGCGATATATTGCTATACACCCTGATGGTTTTAAGAGTTCTCAATTTAGACATCACTTTAAAATATGGGGTAAACGCGTTAATCCAGTAATGCACATGAATCACAAAGCAGGTGATAAAATGTATGTGGATTATGCTGGAAAAACACTTTCTATTGTTGATAAAGATACAGGAGAGATTAAAGAAGTTCAGTTTTTTGTTGCCATACTAGGCGCAAGTCAACACACGTATGCAGAAGCTTCAATGAGTCAACAAAAAGAAGATTTTGTGACTTCGGTAGAGAATGCTATGCGTTTTTTTGAAGGTGTTCCTGCGGCAATTGTTCCCGATAATCTAAAGTCAGCCGTAATTAAGAGTAGTCGTTTTGAACCTACAATTAATGAAACCTTAGCCGATTTAGCAGAGCATTACGAAACTACCATATTACCTGCAAGAGCTTACAAACCAAGAGATAAATCATTGGTAGAAGGAGCTGTAAAAATCTTGTATCGAAGAATTTATGTACATCTAAAACAAAAACAGTTCTATAGTTTGGAAGAATTAAATCAACAAATATGGGATTTATTAGATGTTCATAATCACAAAAAGCTCACAGGAAGACCGTATTCTCGCTATGAATTATTTATAGAAGATGAGAAGCAAAAACTACGTCCATTACCTCAAGAACGTTTTGAAATCAAGTACCAATCCTTCGCTACAGTAATGCAGAACGGTCATGCATTATTAAGTCAAGACAAGAGTTATTACAGTGTTCCGTACCAATACGTGAGAAAAAAAGTAAAACTTTTGTATACCAAAACTTCGGTTGAAATCTTCTACAAATACAACCGAATCGCTATTCATCCCAGAAATTACAAACCTTACCATTACACAACTATTGCTGAACATTTAGCTAGCACGCATCAGTTTGTTGCTGATTGGAGTGCTAGTCGTTTTATTGATTGGGCAAACAGTATTGACCAAGCTGTAGCGGATTATATTATCCAAATTATCGAAAGTAGAAATCATCCAGAGCAAGCATATAAAAGTTGTTTAGGAATACTAAACTTTGAGAAGAAAGTAGGAAAACAACGATTAATCAACGCTTGTAAACGTGCACTCGATTTTAGGATTTACAGTTTTAAAGCCATCCAAAACATTTTAGAAAACAACTTAGACAACGCTGAGAATGAGCAAGAAGAAGAATTTGAATTACCAAATCACAACAACATCAGAGGAAAAAACTATTACAAATAAATTAAAATCAAATACTTATGAATGAAATCACCACAACCAAAATGAAACAAATGAAGCTTTATGGCATGCATAACGCTTTTAAAACCGCTATTGAAAGTGGAAAAACAGATCATTACACGCTAGACCAATTTATCGCAATGCTCATTGATGCTGAATGGGATGAAAGACACAATCGTCGCATTGAAAGAAGTATTAAAAACGCTCGATTCCATTACAAATCTAATATTGAAAATATCAATTTTGATGCTTCACGCAATCTGGATAGAAACGTGGTGTTGAGATTAGCTGCATGCGATTTTGTTGAGAAAAATCAGAATGTATTAATCACAGGAAGTACAGGAGTAGGTAAAAGTTTTTTAGGAACCGCATTAGGTTATCAAGCTTGCATCCAAGGATATAAAGTCAGTTATTATAACACATCTAAGTTATTCGCTAAGTTAAAAATGGCTAAAGCCGATGGTTCTTATCTGAGAGAATTAGCCAAAATAGAACGACAAGACGTCATTATATTAGACGATTTTGGACTTCAAGCGTTAGATAGTCAAAACCGAATTACACTTTTGGAAATCATTGAAGATAGACACAATAATGGTTCTATAATCGTAACTTCTCAAATACCAGTACAAGGTTGGTACGATATAATCGGAGAAAAAACCATAGCTGATGCCATTTTAGACCGACTCATACATCAATCCCATCGCATTGAATTACTAGGCGAATCCATGAGAAAGAAAAGAGGAATTAACAAAGAGTAATTTTAGTATATTTGAATCACAAATTAACACAAGAAAAAATGTAGTTTTTAATGAAAAATGGAGGTGGTCATTTTGCTCCGAAATTAGGTGGTCATTTTGAATTGGAATCAGGTGGTCACTTTAAATTGGAATTGGGTGGTCAATATCACTGGAATTTGCA
>NZ_QLST01000015.1 GCF_003293845.1 Flavobacterium tibetense
TTCCTTTATTGTAAACGGGCACAAATCCAAAGCCAAGTAACGTAAAGTTAGAGGGTTTTCTAATCCCACTCTTTTCCTCGTTGATGGTTAGTTTGAGCTTGTTCTTAAGGAACTTTTCAATCACTACGCTCGTAGCTTTCGCTTGATTATGGCTCTTGCAGTAGATACTAAAATCATCAGCGTAACGAACGAATTTATGTCCTCTTCGGGTCATTTCTTTATCCAATTGATGGAGTAAGATGTTAGACAATAGTGGGCTTAAAGGAGAACCTTGCGGAACGCCTTTTCTTCGTTTTCGTAGCTTTCCGTTGATTTTAATCGGTGCTCGAAGCCATTTGCGAATGAGTTGCATTGTGGTTTTGCATTTCACTTTTTGAAACAACAAATTCAGAAGTAAACAATGGTCAACTTCATCAAAGAAATTTTTCAAGTCAATATCCACAATGTGGTTCAGTCCTGAATGGATGTAGTCCCGTGCTTGTCCAACGGCTTGTCGGGCATTTTTGTTAGGTCTAAATCCAAAACTGCTGGGTTTGAATTCGGGTTCAAATAAAGGTGCGATGCTTTGTGAAACCGCTTGTTGCAACACTCGTTCGCTTGTTGTGGGAACTCCCAATAATCGGGTTTTTCCGTTGCCTTTGGGAATTTCTATTCCTAAAATGGGTTGAATTTGATAATTTCCTTGTTTTATTTCCATAATTAACTGGTCTTTCTTTTCTGGGAATACCTTGCGGAGTTCTTTGATAGAAACGCCATCAACACCTGCACTACCTTTATTGGCAATGACGTGTTCCAATGCTTTTTGAAAGTTGTATGGATGTACTACTTTTTCAATCATCTTAGTTTTGTTTTAACCTGTTTTCGTTAAGTAGGGCTATCTACCTAGGCAAGATTCCATTACTTATTGAAAACCTCTTTGCGTTCAGTCCTTCCTTGTTTGTGAGACCTGTGCGGTATCTATTCACACCTCGTTGCTTTCAAGTACTATGACCTCTGCTGACTTCTCTTTGTGATTAACTCGTAATCTAAGAGACCTCCCCTAGTAACCGCTTTTTCCTTCCGTCTATTCCTGGTACATCTACATGACAGTAATCTGATTTAGTAGCATGTTCAGAACACTGTTTTGGACTTCGTATTGCTGTGGATACTCATCCTTACTGCTATGCCTCTTATGTACTTTCTGTTCGTCAGTACAGACTTTTGCCGTTTGACTTCCTTCAGTGCATACCTCGCGGTAAACCACCTTGTCACGTACTAAACCTTCGAGACGTTACTCTCGCGGTTAAGGGACTCACACCCTCTGGAAAAATAACACCCCGAAAATTAGTTTTTGTAGTCAAAATTTGTATTTTTGAACTATTTGAAAAGCTTTCGGGGTGTGTCCTGCATATGCAGGGCACACACAGCGGTTTTAAGAAATTGGGGTTTTCGGGATTAATTTAAAGTTTGTTTTGTACTTTTGATTTTAGGTGTTTAATCGAAAGTTTCGGACTTACAAATCCCCAACTTCTTAAAGCCGCGAAACGTTACCTTCATTCATAAAAAAATCTTCATAAAATTTAACATTATACCAAAAATTGGTATATTTGTTTTTTTAAATAAATATGTCATGGCAAAAAACACATCAATTTTATTGGGAGATTATTTTGATGATTTTATCAATCAGCAAGTAAAAAGTGGTCGGTTTTCTTCAGCAAGTGAAGTTGTGAGAACAGCATTAAGAATGTTTGAGCAAGAAGAATCAAAAAAAGTAGAACTAATCAAAGAGCTCAAAAAAGGAGAAAAATCTGGATTTGTAAAAAATTTTAATAAAGATACTTTTTTAAAAGATTTGCAAAACAAACATTTGAGTAAATGATTTACAAAATAAGTAAAGAAGCATCAAATGACCTTGAAAAAATCTGGCTCTATACAATCGAAACTTGGTCTGTAGAACAAGCAGACAGGTATTTGAATTTACTTTTTGACGAGATTGAATATTTATGTTTAAAACCAAAATCAGGATCAGATTTTGGACACGTAAGAAAAGGATACTTTTGTTCGAGGGTTAAATCTCATTTGATTTTCTATATAATCAACGAGAAAAAAAACGAAATAGAAATTATTAGAATTCTCCATCAACAAATGGATATTGAGAATCGATTGAATGAATAAATAAACGACAGCAGCTAGTAGCGGTTTGTACCAATGAAAAGTCAGGAAAGTACGCTGGGGTAATAAATAAAATGTTAGTTATATTTGTTTGGTCAGTGCTAAAAGTTTCACCTCTAATGCAAGCTACCAAACGTTAACTCAAAATTTCAAAAAGCTGTTTATGGCTACTCGCCATTTTTAAAGTGTAAGGAAAGAATAACACTTTCTACTTAAAAAAACGAAAAAACGGCAAGACAAAAAAAATCCCGATTTACATCGGGATTCTATATTTAAGGACAAGGATCAGTATCTAGGTAATTAGGAATACCATCGCCATCACAATCATCAAATGGTAAAATTACATTTCCATTAACGTCATAAGTTAATTCATTCTTTGTTAATATACTATCACCGTCGTCATCTTTATCAAGGAAATTTGGAATCTTGTCGCCATCAGTATCATCATCAAAAAAGTCATTGTTTCCATTTAAATCCTCATAATTTGATAGCACTCTATCACTGTCGTGATCTCTTTGTTTTCGAGCCAATAATTTAATCTGAAAAGCAATTGGTTTGTATCTTGCTACATTTGGTCGTATCGTATTAAAATAAGCTAAGCCCGATGGAATAAAAACTATAACATTTCCAAAGTTGGTATAACTCACAGTTCCATTTGAATTTGCTGTTGAACCTGTTGCTGTTTTAATAACCGATAAAATTTGTCTAAATCCTGAAATTGAAGAAATTTGATTCTCTGGAAAACTAAACCAAATACCTGTATTGTTCTGATCAACAGTTGTGTTACTTAAATTCCATCCTTTATATGCAGTAAAAGTTGAATCAATAGATGTAGGCGTTTGCCCTCCTCCTTCGTTCAACACAATGTAATACAATTTATAGTCTACAGGATCAACAATTCTTCCATCTGTTAACAAAGATACTCTTAAATCATTTTTAACAGTAATGTATTGCAAAGGATAAGCCGTTTGATCCCAAATAGAAACCTGACTTCCTCCATCAGGAATAGAATCAATAGTTACATTCATATCGCCATCTAAAGTCATGTAACTCAATTGCAAATAGGTTTCTATCTCCGAAAGGTTTTCATCATACACTTCTTGTCTGTCTCTTGGTGGTGGAATTGTTACATCATCATCTTTTTTACATGACACCAAAAAACCCAAACTTATTAAAAGTAAAAAATACTTGTTTAACTGCTTCATTATTATTTAAAATTTAATGCCGCAAGATACAATTTTCCTTTATTTTTGTACAAATATTAACACTGATTTTTGATTTTAGATGCGAATAGATAAATATTTATGGTGCATACGCTACTATAAAACCCGAAGTTTGGCTACTGAAGCCATTAAAAAAGGACATGTAAGCGTAAATGGACAAACGGCAAAAGCTTCTCGTGAGGTATTTCCTATGGATAAAATTGTGCTTCGAAAAGACCAAATCAATTACCAAATTAAAGTGCTAGACATTCCTTTAAATCGTTTAGGAGCCAAATTAGTGGATATGTATCGCAAAGATGAAACACCAGAAGAAGCTTTTGCGCATTTGGAACTTTTAAAACTAAGTAAAGACCATTATCGTGCCCATGGAACAGGTCGACCTACCAAAAAAGAACGTCGCGATATAGATGATTATACCAATGACTTTGATACCGATGAAGATGGAACTGAATAAAACCTATTGGGAAACCCGCTACCAAAACAACGAAACAGGTTGGGATGCAGGAACAATAACCACACCTTTAAAAGATTATATTGATCAATTAACCAATAAAGACTTAAAAATTCTAATTCCAGGTGCTGGAAATGGATATGAGTTTGATTACCTCATCCAAAAAGGTTTTACCAATGTTTTTGTGATTGACATTGCTCCATCTCCATTGGAAGCCATTAAAAAAAGAAACCCTGAATACAGCAGCCATTTATTGCTTGGCGATTTCTTCGAATTAAACGAGACTTTCGATTTGATTTTGGAACAGACTTTCTTCTGTGCATTGGATCCCAAATTAAGAACCGATTATGTTTCCAAAATGCTCCAATTATTGCATCCCAATGGAAAATTAGCGGGTTTGCTATTCGATTTTCCGCTTACCAATGAAGGTCCGCCGTTTGGAGGAAGCAAAGAAGAATATTCGGAACTATTTTCAAATAAATTCGAAATTAAAACCTTAGAAAAAGCACATAATTCCATAAAACCACGTGAAGGTAAAGAACTCTTTTTTATCTTTGAAGCAAAATAACACAACATGCAAAACATCATTTTAACGCACCAAGAAATTGTTCATAAAACCAAGCGTATTAGTTACCAAATCTTCGAAACTTTTGCCAATGAAGAAGAAGTAGTTATTGCTGGTATTGCCAACAGTGGTTTCAAGTTTGCTCAAAAAATTGCTACCGAATTGGAACGCATATCCGATTTAAAAGTGATTTTGTGTGAAGTTCAAATCAACAAGCAAAATCCACAAGAACCAATTACAACTTCGCTTACCAAAGAAATGTATAGCAATAAAGGTTTGGTCTTAGTAGATGATGTGCTGAATTCAGGAACTACGCTAATTTATGGCGTAAAACATTTTCTAGATGTACCGCTTAGAAAATTCAAAACAGCCGTGCTAATCGACAGAAATCACAAAAAATACCCAGTTAAAGCTGATTTCAAAGGATTGTCACTTTCTACATCGTTACAAGAACACATTCAAGTTGTTTTTGAAGAAGAAACGAGTTATGCGTATTTAAGTTAGTTTGCTAGTAATTTCTGCAACTATTTCTTCTATTGATTTAGCATCAATTGCGATGGTGTGTTTCGCTTGTTGGTAATAATAATTGCGATCAAACAAGTGTTTGGCTACAAATTCAGTTAATTCTTCATTTGGAATATTCGCAACTAACGGACGTAATGCTTTTTCTTTCTGTAAACGCGCTACCAATGTCGCTATGCTTCCTCTAAGATAAAACGAATGAACGGTTTCGTCTTGTAGCAACAAGTGATTATTGGCATAACAAGGCGTGCCACCACCTAATGCTAAAATATAAGAATCTTTTTGTTGGTGAAATTCTTGTAACAGTTGGTGTTCTACTTTTCTAAAGTAAATTTCTCCTTTGGTTTCAAAAATAAAATTGATTGATGCATTTTCTTTTTCGGATATAATTCCATCCAAATCATAAAAGGGAATTCCTACAATTTCAGAAAGTTCTTTTCCAATTGTAGATTTTCCAGAAGCCATATAACCCAAGAGTATTATTTTCATATTTTAAATAATTCCTTATAAATTAAGGAGTTAAAAATTAATTTCAAAAAAAAGACAAATTTATAAGAAAAAGCCATTGAAAAATAAATTTAAGGTTATATATTTGCACCCGCATTCAAGAAAAGAAAATGACTTGGTAGCTCAGTTGGTAGAGCACATCACTTTTAATGATGGGGTCCTGGGTTCGAGCCCCAGCCAGGTCACAAAAGTAAATTATTTTCAAGAATGCATTGACTTGGTAGCTCAGTTGGTAGAGCACATCACTTTTAATGATGGGGTCCTGGGTTCGAGCCCCAGCCAGGTCACAAAACCTTAAAAGACGTTGCCCAGCAGCGTCTTTTCTATTTTAGGCCATGTGGAGAAACGGTAGACTCGCCATCTTGAGGGGGTGGTGCTCGCAAGGGCGTGAGGGTTCAAATCCCTCCATGGTCACAAAATTTTAAATTTTCTTCTTTCCATTGCTTTTGAAACAATCAATTTTTGTAAAATTGTTTCTTTAAATCAAATAATACTTATCAAATATAGTTATTTTTGAAATTGTGAAGTTAGTTTTTCAACATTAACCATAGCATTTTTCAAATAAGCTTAATTGACTTATAAAAATTAATAAAGTTGAATTTTATGAAATCTGATAAAAGAAATTTAAAAGATTTTGAATTATCTTTAATAATGCACTTATTAAGTAAATCTTCTTTTATGATACCTTATGATTTAGAAAAAGAGTTGCAAGTAGTAGATATGAATGATGGTGGTATGGGAAGCTTACTTTTGTTTCCAAAAAACGTTAGCGAAAACAAACGTGACTTTGGGAAACAAATTGCTGAATGTGTTTTTAAAGATTTAGATGATGTTATTGTAACAGCTGTGTTAAATGTAGATAAGAATAATGAACTTTTTGAATTAGATATTTGGAAAACTGATTTTAGTCGATTGATTCAAATTCCAAAAAAATTTAGTTAAAAAAAGCCCCAATCGGGACTTTTCAATAACTACTTCATAAATTGTTGCAACGGCTTTAATTGTTCCATATCTACATTTGATTTCTGGAGCAATTGGAATAAAGTCATTACGTGATTGACATCCATATCATCACCTAAAATTCTCACTATAGCAAAACCGGTTTCTTTTTGGTTGGCTACTAATACAAATTCATCAATTTTATCAGTTTCTCCTGCAAAATAAATAGCGGCACCATTTGTATTGGAACCATATTTTATAAGCGATTCGTATTGTTCGTCTTTTAAAATGGTGTTTACTTTGGTTATTTCCGAATTGTATTTATCGTCATTGATAGAATCTTTCTTGAATGCCAAAATGTTCATCTTTTTGAAAGCATCTAGCGCAGCAGTTTCTTCACTTGTTAAAGTCAATGCATCGGTTTTTAAAATAGATGGCGCAATATCGATAGCGAAAAACTCCGTTGATTCTGAATTTTCTACAAAGTATTTTTGCAAAGTAGGTTCATTGGAACAAGAGACGAATACGAAAGTCAGTAGTAAAATTATATTTCTCATAGCTTAATTCATTAATTGGTTCAAAACGGCTTCTTCATTGGCAGAAAGCGGCATGGCTAAATTGCTTTTCCAATAATTAGAATGGTGTTTCATGCCATTTTCATATAAAGAGCGTTTGGTGTAAAACGTTTCTTTGGCTGGTAAAATTACATTGGTATTGGAATAATTATTCACCAATAAATCACAAACTCCCGACAAATTATCATTGATTTGCTTACCAAATTTCATATACAAATCAAAAACCGTTTTGTTGTAATTAGGAATATACTTGCCGTTTTCCATTCGGAACGAAACTTTCACTTGTAAATCGTTTAGTTTGAATTTAAAAAGCACCATATTTCGAAGTTCTGAATATTGTTTGTGCGTGTCAGCCAATTGCAAATCGTATTCCATAATCACTTTTGATGCAGCATCATAAATAATATAACCCTCTACCAACAATTCTTGAACTTCTGGCAATGGTTTAATCACAATTTTTTCAAACGAAACTCCCGACTGCGTTTGGTAAGTTTTAATTTGAAAATCATACTTTTTAGAACTTTTCGCATTCGTTAAAAAGTTTTCAATCATATTGAAATTAAAAAAGTTATCAGTAGCATCTTTGAAGTTAAAAAACGTATCCATAGCGGCCAAATCTGCTTTTCCTTCGTACTCTAAATCATTGGCAGCCGTAATTTCAAACGCTCTACTCTCGTTTACTACTACATTGGCTTTTACTTTGTCTTTTCGTTTGGGTTGCAAATAATAAGTAACTAATCCGTCGGAAAATTTAGAATATTGATTGTTTATTTTTAGAAATTCACGATAATACGTGTCCAATTTTACATCTCTATCCAATTGATTTTTAGAATTGGATACCAAATTATTCATAATTTCATGAAGCGGTTTATTGACCACAACAACTTCTTCCAATGCATATTCTTCGGCCTCCAAACGAATGATTTGTTCTTTTTCGTTAAAATTTTCAATTGGAATAACAATCGTTTTATAACCCAAACAACTTATGGTAATGGATTGAACGCTATTTGGAATTTGAAACTCAAAATAACCTTCTAGATTGGTGTAAACACCTTGATTACTTTCTGAAGAAAAAAGGTTTACAAAAGGCAAAGCCTCAGAAGTTGTAGCTTCTAAGACTTTTCCTTTAATCGTTTTTTGACTGTATCCGAAAGTAAAAAACAACAATAAAATCAATGTAATTTGACGCATATTACTTGCTTTTTGATGCTTTTTTCAATTCGTTTCCACCAGGTAAATTCATTTTTTCTGTTAAAGCAGAAATCTCATCCAAATAAAACGTTCCTGTTAACGACATTACAATGGCTTGCTTGTCTTTTGATGACGGATCTTCAATATACATCAGCAATTCTTTTACAATGTTTTCATTCGCTCCTGATTTTACATAAATTTTCACCTGACGACCACCATCGTTCATGCGCATTAATTCTTCTAATGGATTTGATTTCAAATAACTCGTAACAGTCGATTTCATTTCGTTTGCCGTTTTGGAATTACTTGTCATGAAAACTTTTAAATTATCCAATTTTTTGAGTAAACCCATATACTTTTGCGCTTCTTTGTCTTTGGCATCTACTTTGACTTTACTCATCATTTCGAACATTTTTTTGCTCACGACTACAGTTGCTACAGATTCGTTGTTCTCAAATTTATCAAAAACACCTTGAGCCGAAACTAAAGTTGTACTCAATAAAAAAACGGCACTTAAAATTATATTTTTCATCTTGTTTATTTTTTATTAGATTTTTTAAAAATGATTCTTTTGGTTTGTTCATATTGTTTTAACACGGCAACACCTTCTATTCCTTGGTTCACTTCTCCAGATAAAAGCTGCAAAGCCTCTTGTGTAGCTTGAAAAGCTTCTTCAGGATTCTCAAAGGTTCCTAAATCCTTGCTTGATTGGGCATTCTCATTAAGAAAAAACCAAGCAGTTCCGAAAAGGAATACAAAACTTGCGGCTATACCAATCCATTTTACAGTAGGCTGTTTGCTAGGTTGTAATGGAAGTTTTTTGTCAAATTCTATTTCCTTTTCTGTTTTGAAGTAGCCAAATAAGTTGCGGTAATGCTCCAAATGTGGCGCTACATCTTGCGAAGAAAAATAGGCCTTTAATTGTTTTTCTTCAGCAATTGAAGTAGTTCCTTCAAAATATTTTTCTAGTAGTATTTCAACTGTTTGTAAGTCCATAATTATGTTTTGCTACTAATTGTTCTCTAATGGTTTTTCTGGCGCGCGATAAGGCTACTCGAACAGCAGTTTCATTCATTTCTAAAATGGCTGCAATTTCTGTAAATTCAAACTCTTCAACATCACGCATTTGTATAATTAATCGTTGTTGCTCGGGAAGCTCGTTTATCATTTTTTCTACCCAATTCCAACTGTCTTTCGCTTCTAATTGTTGGTCAATTCCAACTTGATTATCACGGTAATTACTATGTACCAATTGCAAATTTGATGCCCTTTTTGATTTGAGTTGATCCAAACAAAAATTTTTCGTCATGGTCATGGCTAAAGCTTCAACGCTATTGTAATTTGTTAAAGTTTCCTTTTTGTGCCACAAACGAACCATCACTTCTTGAGTAGCATCTTCTGCTTCTTCGGTACTTACCAATAATCGTTTGGCAAACCGAAAGACTTTGTCTTTGAAAGGAGCAATTAGATTTTCAAACTCAAGTGGCTTCATTTTTCGTAATTGGTTATATTAGCTAGACGAATGTTATTTGTTTTTGTTACATCATAAAATAATTTTAAATTTATAAAAAAATATTAACTATGAAAAAGTTTATAGCTATAGTACTAGGATTACTATTAATTACGTCGTTTGTAAATTGCTCAGAAGATTTTGACGACAACCCAAGAAGTACTTCAGTGAATGATTTTATTTGGAAAGGATTGAATCAATATTATTATTGGTTAGAAGATTCGGCAGATTTGGCAGACAATCGTTTTGCAAATACGCAAGATTATCAAAATTTCATCAATTCTTTTGGAACGCCAGAAGCGTTTTTTAATCATTTATTAGTGGCTCCAGAAATTGATCGTTATAGTGTTATTTTTTCGGATTATACTGCACTAGAACAAGCCTTAAGTGGTACACAAAAAAACAATGGTGTGGATTATGAATTACGACTAAAAAATGGAAGCACAACAGAAGTTTTTGGTTGGGTGCGCTATATTTTACCCAATTCGGATGCTGCTTCAAAACCAATTGCACGTGGCAATATTTTTTATGCTGTTAATGGAATTAGTCTAACAACTTCTAATTTCAGAAGTTTATTAGGGCAAGACAACTACACGCTTAATATGGCTGATTTTGATAGTGGATCCATTACTCCTAATGGATTAAGTGTTTCATTAACCAAAACTACTTTTTCTGAAAATCCTGTATATGTAAGAAAAGTGATTACACAAGGAAGTCAAAAAGTAGGTTATTTGATGTATAACGGATTTTATGGTGCTTATGAAACAGAACTGAACAATGCGTTTGCTTTCTTCCAAGGTGAAGGAATTACCCATTTGGTTTTGGATTTACGTTACAATTCGGGTGGTTCTGTAAATACAGCAACACGATTGGCGAGCATGATTACAGGGCAATTCAACACTCAAGTGTTTGCTAAACAACAATGGAATTACAAATTAGAGAGCATTTTTAATCCAGAACAACTTTTAAACCGATTTACAGCAACTTTAAATAACGGCTCTAGCATCAACCATTTGAATTTAGACAAAGTGTATGTTTTAACTACTAAACGCTCTGCTTCGGCAAGTGAATTGGTAATTAACGGTTTGAAACCGTATATTGATGTGATTCAAATTGGTGATGCAACCGCAGGAAAAAATGTGGGCTCTATTACCGTTTACGACTCGCCAACATTCAGAAAACAAAATGTGAACCCAAGGCATAAATATGCGATGCAACCTATTGTTTTGAAAATTGCCAATAATGATAATTTTAGTGATTACACTAACGGACTTCCAGCAACCGTAGAACAATTGGAAGATATTGGAAATTTAGGAGTAATTGGAGAAACTTCAGATCCGCTTTTAAATACAGCATTGAATTACATTCAAACCAATGGAAGAATTCGTATTCTACAACCAGATAAAATTTTCCAACATTTTGAAGATAGTAAATCCATGCGACTGTTTGGAACTGAAATGTATTTGGAATAAAAAAAGAGAGCGAAAATGCTCTCTTTTTGTTTGCGATTAAAACTGAAAATTCATCCCAATTCTAAAATTTCTTCCTCTGGTATTGTAACCAATGACTTCTTGGAACTCTTCATTGAAAATATTGTCAATTGCGCCAAATAATGATAATCGATTTGGGATTACTTGGTAACGAACATTGGCATTGATCAATTGATAAGCACTTAAATTTACATTTTCAGTTACAAAATTGGCTTCATCATAAAAAGCATCGCTTCTATCTGAAACATATTGGTACATTAAAGAAGTGCCAAGTTTTTCCGTGATTTTGAAGTTGGCACTCGCATTTACTTTGTTTTTTGGAATAAAACGATTGAATTGTTGCTCGACTTCAGTAAAGGTATAATTCGCTGAAAAATTGATATTCTTGTTTACTTCTAAAGTGACATTGGTTTCCACACCTTTGGCATTGTTTTTTCCTTCATTGTTAATGTAGAAAGCATCAAATGTTGTGAAATCAAAAAAGAAACCAAACGTGTTTTTCTCTTGACGATAGAATCCAACCGCATTTATAGTCAATTTTTCGTTGAAAAGTTTCGTTTCAAAACCAGCTTCTGCTGTTGCATTTTCTTCTGGAGTTAAAGTAGTGTTGCCAAACGGACCGTATAATTGGTATAAACTTGGCGTTATATAAGCCGTACTATAAGACGTTAACAAACGCAAAGGAAGATTTTTAAATTGATAACTTGGATTGACACTGTATACCCAATGACTGCCGTATTCTGAATGGTTATTGGCACGAACACCAGCATTTATATTCAACCCAAAAGAGGAATTATAAACAACAGTTGCATAAGGATCAATGATGTTGAATTTGGCATTTTCACGCATCACATCAATAATCCCATTGGTATTTTGATCCATATCAAAAAACTGAAATTGGGTTCCTAAAACCAAATACAATTGCTCCGAAAAATTATAACGATTGAAAGCATCTACCGAAACATTTCTGGATTCGTAATTGTAATTATCAACAGAATTAGTCCATGAATTGGTTAAGAAAGTAGCTCTTTTTGAACTTCCAAAACCAGAGTTAATTACAAATTCTCCTTTGTTGTATTGGTATTTTGGATTAAAACCAAAACGAAATTGCTCCGTTTCACCACGATTATTTAAGTCGTCATTAAAAGCAGCAAACCCGCCAAATGAATTATCAAAAGTGTTTTTTAGTTTGTCATAATTTCCGAAGAAATCTAATGAAAGCTTTTCTGTGACTTGAACACCAATTTTTTGCATCAAGTTAATTCTTGAAAACATATCAAGTTCGTAGTTTTCTCCTGCGGCTTCTGAAAAACCTCTGGTTTCAGTACTATTTAAAGAAGATAAATAGCTTACTTTTCCAAGATTTCCATTGATACTCAATCCTTGGTTGAAATCGTTGGCATCAATGTCGCTTTTATTGGCATCATTTTGTGTTCCAATAGAAAAATAGGCATTTCCGTTTACCGCTTTTTTAGCTGATTTTTTCAACACTACGTTGATTACTCCAGTTGCCGCTCCAGTTCCGTACAACACACTTGAAGAACCTTTTAAAATTTCGATACGTTCAATTTGGTCAACCGGTAATAAACGTAAATCATATTCCAGATTAATATTAGAAGCATCTGTTACTGGAACACCGTCAATGTAAATCGCCACCTGACGATTTCGACCACCACGAATGTAAATACCTTGGTTTTTTCCGTTAGCGGATTGATTTCCGTTAACTTCAACACCTGCAACTTGACTAAGAACGTTTAGTAATGATTGACCTTGTTTGTTAGCTAAATCTTCAGCAGTAATCACTTCAATAATTTTTCCTGATTTTTCTTTGCTTTGTGCAAATTTAGTGTCTGAAACAACCACTTCTTTAAGGTTGTTCACTTTTAGCGTATCTAATTCTTGAGCATACGCAAAAGCAGTAGCCAGTGTAAACACACTTAAGCCAATAAACTTTTTGTTCATTTTAAAGTTAATAAAATTTAATAAATCTGGGAGAAAAGCACAGAATTTACCCATACTCAAACTTTTTTTCCCGAAAGTTTGTTACTCAACGAATGTGGCAGGTCTCCTGGCTTGCGTCTTGTTGTTGGCCTTCTCGTTCGCCTAGGCGAACAATGGCATTGAAGATAACAACAAGCTTAGTAGCTTACAGTTGCGGGTACAGCTCAAGATTTAATAAATTCCAAATCTAAAATTCTAAATTCCAAAAAGGATTTCGATTTTAAATTGAAATCAATTGCACTTGATTCCCTTTTAATGTTGTTTTGAAAAATCAGAAACAACAACCAAAATTCGAGCGCAAAGGTATTTTATTTTTGTTTACATTTGAAAAAAAATACATGAAAAAATATTTTTACTTTGTTGTTCTCTTAAGTTTGAATGGTTTGTCTCAAGTGAATTCAAATGAAAATCAAGAAATTCTATCGTTTAACAAAGTTGACATAATTCCAATTTTTGAAAATTGCAAAAATGAGAAGAGAGACAATCAAAGAGATTGTGTTGTAAACTATGTCAATGCCCACATTGAAAAGAATTTGATATATCCAGAAGAAGCCAAAAGAGTCAACCTAGAATCTAAAGTTTTTTGTACTTTTATAATTGATGAAAGTGGAAAAGTAACAGTAACTGAAGCCAAAGGAAAGCCAACATCATTTAAAAGAGCGTTTGAGAATGAAGCCATTCGGGTGCTTAATTTGCTTCCAAAATTTATTCCTGCGAAACACAACAATCAAGTTGTAAAAGTACAAGCACAATATGAAGTTGAATTCAAATTGGAAAACTCAAAAATAATAAGAATAGATGAAATGGTAGCTTATAACCCCGAATATCCTGTATCTGTTGCAGTTGCTGAATCTTCTGAAGAATCTTTAGATGAAACTATACCTTTTGCCGTTATTGAGCAAATTCCTTTGTTTGAAAATTGCAAAAAATTAAATAAAGAAGAGCAAGTAAACTGTTTTTATGAAGAAATGAAAAAGCATGTTGAAAAACATTTGAAATATCCTAAAGAAGCAAAGAAAAACAAAGTAGAAAATAGAGTGATAACGATGTTTGAAATCGATAAATCTGGAAAAGTAACCAATATTAAAGTTCGCTCTAGACAAAAAAACGAATATCAAGCACTTTTTGAAGCTGAAGCCAAAAGAATCATTGAAGCATTACCACTATTTTCTCCAGGTTTACATAGAGGAAAGCCCTTTAAAGTTTCTTATTCAATTCCGATAAATTTTACTTTAGATAAATAATCCATGAAAAAAATACTTTTTATTTTACTTTTTGTTGTTGCCAATGTTTTTGGACAAAATACTACTGAAGTTGTTATTGCTAGAGATTATACAACAGATAGTGAACCAGAGGAAATACCAATAACTATTGTTGAAGAAGTTCCATTATTTGAAGAATGCAAAACTTTACCCAAAATAAACCACAGAGATTGCTTTCAAGAAATGATGTCGAAATTTATCCAAAAGAATTTTTATTATCCAGAAGAAGCACAAGAGAATAAAATTCAAGGAAGGGTTTTTATTCGTTTTGTTATTGAAAAGGATGGTAGTATTGAAATTGTAAATGTTCGTGGACCACACAAAATATTAGAAGATGCGGCAAGAAATATGTTTAAAAAGTTGCCAAAACTAATACCTGGAACACAAAGAGGAAAGCCTGTTAGAGTCTCTTATACAGTACCAATAACCTTTAGATTAGAATAAGTTACTTCTTCTTATTCATTTTTCGAAACAACCAAATAAACCCAATCACAAAATGGGCTAAAACAATCGTAGCTACTGCATAAATAAACTCGTTAGAATCTGATCTCATTTTTTTATGACAAATTTAATGGTTTTGCGTTACAAAGATATCAAGTTAACGAAAAAACCTTTGCAACTTTGCGAGCAGAAAATAAAAAACTACTTTTGCAAAAAACATTTTCATGCGTCACTATTTCTTTTTAGTCGTTTTATTTTTTGGTTTTATCCAATGCAAGCAATCGGAAAACAATTCAAATAGTGCATTGCATCCAAAAAACAGTATAGAAAATGCTAGCGGTTTTTCATTGCATCAATACGATGGTTTTTCTGTTATTACCGTAACTAATGCTTATCCAGAAGCACAAGAAAATTACCGCTACGTTTTGCATAAAAAAGGCATTCAAATTCCTGATAGTTTAAAGCAGTTTACCGCAATTGAAGTCCCTATTCAAAAAATCATCGTTACCTCAACTACACACATTCCTTCATTAGAAATGTTGGGCGTTTTAGAAACTTTAGTTGCCTTTCCTAACACGGATTATATTTCTTCTGAAAAAGCCAGGAAACGTATTGATACAGGAAAAATTAGAGAAATTGGCAGCAATCAAAGTTTAAATACCGAAGTGATTTTTGATGTAGCACCTGATGTAATTATTGGGTTTAGCGTTGATGGCGATATGAAAACCTACCGAAACTTAGAGAAAAACGGCCAAACCATTCTATTCAATAGCGATTGGACAGAAAAACACCCATTAGGAAAAGCGGAATGGATCAAATTCTTTGGTGCTTTGTATGATTTAGACGAAAAAGCAGCAACAATTTTTAATACAATCAAAAAAGATTACGAATCGGCCAAAGCTTTGGTTTCCAAAATAACTGCTAAACCGACCATTTTTGCGGGAGCTGTTTACAAAGATCAATGGTTTCTGCCACAAGGCGATAGTTGGGCAGCTTTTTTCTTAAACGAAGCACAAGGCAATTACCTTTGGAAAGAATCAAAAGGAACTGGAAGTTTGGCTTTGTCTTTCGAAACCGTTTTAGACCAAGCGCAAGATGCTGATTTTTGGATAGGTCCTGGACAATTCACTTCTATTGATGAAATTTTGAAAACCAATGCTAATTACCAATATTTTAAAGCCGTAAAAAACAAAAACGTCTATTCTTTTAGTACCAAAAAAGGAAAAACAGGTGGCGTTATTTACTACGAATTAGCACCCAATCGTCCCGATTTAGTCATCAAAGATTTGATTAAAATTTTACATCCTGAAGTCTTACCCGATTATGAGTTGTTCTTTTTTGAGAAATTGAAGTAAGCGAAGTTAAAACGAATTGTTTTACTTGTTTTTAAACAAATAAGTTAGATACGTTCAACGGTGCTAGTTACCCAAAGTTTCACTATGTTTTGCACAAAATTACTCAAAGGTTAAAATCTGCGACTCGAGACCTAAAGTCGAACAGACGAAGTAATCTGTGGTTATTACATACTATTAATTAAACATATAAGTCAGATAAGTTTAAACATCTATTGATTACATTGATAAGTTCATAAAAAAAACGCTTTACAATGTGACAAACTGCGACTGAAAACTGTGACTGAAAACTTCGACTATCAACTGAAAACTAAAAAAGCAACTCCATTTGAAGTTGCTTTTGTGTTATGAATGACCAAAACTTTTAAGGTGTTGGGATGTATTCGTAAGTAGATTGTAATCCTAATGGAATTCCAATTGCCCAATAAACTAATAAGAAAATCGTCCATAAAACCATGAAGGCGATTGAGTATGGAATCATCATGGAAACTAGGGTGCCAATTCCTGTGCTTTTGACATATTTCTGGCAGTAGACTACTACTAATGGGAAATAAGGCATTAATGGCGTTACGATATTAGAAACCGAATCACCTACTCTATAAGAAGCTTGAGTTAAGTCTGGTGAAATACCTAATTGCATTAACATAGGAACAAAAATTGGTGCAATTAACGCCCATTTTGCTGATGCTGAACCAATGAATAAGTTTACAAATGCCGTTAGCAATAGAATACCAACAATAGTAACTTCTGGTGCTAATGCCATTGCCTTTAATCCAGATGCGCCTTTTAAGGCTAATAAAGCTCCTAAATTTGACTTAGCAAATGCATCAATAAATAATGCACAGAAAAAAGCCATTACAATATAATAACTCATTCCGCTCATTGATTTTGTCATGCTATCAATAATATCTTTGGTTTTACTAAAAGTTCCTGACATCATTCCGTATACTACGCCTGGGATTAAGAAAATGATAAAGATTAACGGTACAATAGAACGCATTAATGGTGCTGTAAATACAGCTAATTCACCTGTTTCGGCGCGTAAAGCTGAATCTGCTGGAATTGCCCAAAATAGTAATCCCAATAAACATATAAACATTACCAAACAAGAGATGATAAATGCTTTCTTTTCTTTACTCGTCAATGCATCCATTTTAGGTTGCTCGTCTGGATTTACCTCAACGGCTACTTTTTGTAAACGCGGTTCTACAATTTTATCAGTAATATACCAACCTATTAAAACAATTAATAAAGTTGACGCTGATGTGAAAAACCAGTTATTTAGTGGATTCAATTGAATCGCTGGATCAATAATTTGTGCTGCAGATTGCGTAAAACCTTGTAATAAAGGATCAATTCCTGAAGGAATAAAATTAGCACTAAATCCGCCGGAAACTCCAGCAAAAGCAGCTGCAATTCCAGATAAAGGATGACGACCTGCGGCATAAAAAATAACACCACCCAATGGAATTACCAATACATAACCCGCATCGGTTGCTGTGTGGGAAACAATCGCAACCAAAATTAACATTGGCGTTAATAGTTTTTTAGGTGTCACACTTAACATCGATTTTAATCCAGCGTTGATGAAGCCTGCGTGTTCGGCTACTCCTACTCCTAGCATGGCTACTAAAACAATTCCAAGTGGTGCAAAACTGGTGAAAACCGTTACCATATTGGACAAAAAAGCTGCTAATGAAGCGCCACTTAATAAGTTAATTACACCAATAGCTTCGCCCGAACGCGGGTCGATTTCGGTGAAGGTAAAATTGGAAAATATGGCTGAAAGTACCCAAATTAATAGCATTAAGCTGAAAAACAAAATGGCGGGATCGGGTAGTTTATTTCCTTTTTTTTCGATAAAATCGAGGGCTTTGGTAACAAAACCTTTTTTAGTAGTTGTTTCTTCCATGGTTAGTTTAATTTAGCGACTAAAATACTGCTTTTTCGTGAAAAACAACAACTTCTTGTTATCTTTGCGCTATTGATACCCAAATTTTTAGTTTATGATTCCACAAGAAACCATTGTTGCATTGGCTACTCCATCGGGAGCGGGCGCTATTGCTATTATTCGACTATCTGGTACCCATGCTATTACGATTGCATCGGAAGTCTTTCAATCGGTTTCTGGGAAGGATATTACGAAACAGAAAACGCACACGATTCATTTGGGACATATCTTAGATAATGGAAAAACTTACGACCAAGTATTACTTTCCATTTTCAAAGGACCCAATTCGTATACAGGAGAAAATGTGGTGGAGATTTCTTGCCACGGTTCTACGTTTATACAACAACAGATTATTCAATTGTTGCTTCGTAAAGGAGCGAAAATGGCACAAGCAGGTGAATTTACTTTGCGTGCTTTTTTGAATGGGAAATTGGATTTATCCCAAGCGGAAGCGGTTGCTGATTTAATTGCTTCGGATAATGAGGCGAGTCACCAAATTGCGATGCAGCAAATGCGTGGTGGTTTTAGTAACGAGATTGCTAAACTTCGTGAAGAATTACTGAATTTCGCTTCCTTAATCGAATTAGAATTAGACTTTGCCGAAGAAGATGTAGAATTTGCTGATAGAACGGCGTTTCATGATTTAGTAGAGCGCATTGAATTTGTGTTGAAGCGTTTAATTGATTCGTTTGCAGTTGGAAACGTAATCAAAAACGGAATTCCGGTAGCGATTGTAGGTGAACCGAATGTTGGAAAATCGACTTTATTGAATGCGTTATTGAATGAAGAACGCGCCATTGTTTCGGACATTGCGGGAACGACTCGTGATACGATTGAAGATGAATTGGTAATAGAAGGAATTGGTTTTCGATTTATTGATACGGCTGGGATTCGTGAAACTAAAGATGTGGTGGAGAGTATCGGGATTCAGAAGACTTTTGAGAAGATTGAGCAAGCTCAAGTAGTAATCCTTTTGCTTGATGCAAAAGAATTACAAGTTTCAGGTTTAAAGTTTCAGGTTGAAATCGAGAAAATTAAGAACAAATTTCCTCTTAAACCTCTTGTTGTTATCCTAAACAAAGTTGATTTACTTACTACAGATGAAGTTGAAACCATTCGTCAAGAACTTGAAACCTTAAACTTGAAACTGATAACAATTTCTGCCAAACAGAAAATTGGTATTGACGAACTTAAAAACACATTACTTTCTTTTGTGAACACCGGTGCGCTTAGAAACAACGAGACGATTGTGACCAATACCCGTCATTATGATTCGTTATTAAAAGCTTTGGAAGAGATTCAGAAGGTGAAATGGGGCTTGGACTCAGGGATTTCTTCTGATTTGATGGCGATTGATATTCGCTCTGCTCTACACTACTTTGGTGAGATTACTGGGGAAGTTACTAATGATGAGTTACTTGGGAATATTTTTGCTAACTTTTGTATCGGGAAGTAATTAACGTTACACTTGAACTGGCAATCCGATTTTTTTAACTACAAAGGGCACGACGAAGGCACAAAGTACACTAAGTTGGTTTTTAGGTTTAGGGTTGTAGACTTTACTACGTAAAGCAGATGCCTATTGTATTCTTTACAATGTTTAGAGGGATTTAAAAAAATAACGCAAAAGCGTTTGAAAAACTGTATTTTTGATACACAATTACACACCCAATGGATTCACTAACACAAATCGCTCTCGGAATTGCTACTGCTGAACTCGTAGCTGGTAAAAAACTGGGCAATAAAACCTTTTTGTACGGCGCCATTTTGGGCACTATTCCCGATTTGGATATTGTAGTAGGAAAGTTTTTGAGTGATGTTGATGGTGTTGCTATTCACAGAGGTATTAGTCATTCCCTACTCTTTTTTGTGTTTTTGTCGCCTGTTTTGGGTAAGGTGATTTCTAAAATTGAAAAGAACACAATCAATTTTAAAGGTGCTACTTTATTGGCGTTTTGGTGTTTGCTTACGCATGTTTTACTAGATGTATTTACGTCTTGGGGAACACAAGTGCTTTGGCCACTTCAATATCGATTTGCTTTGAAAACTATTTTTGTGATTGATCCTTTGTACACGATTCCGCTATTGATTTCGTTGGTTTTCGTGTGGAAAAATAAAGATTATTTGATTCGAAGAAAATATCTAATTCGAGGATTAGCTATTAGTTCTTCGTATTTACTTTTAACTTGTATTCTGAAACTTTTTGCGGTGTATCAATTCGAAAAAGCATTAGAGAATCAGCAGCTGACTTTTCAAGAATTAATTGTAAAACCTACTGCTTTCAATTGTATTCTTTGGAATGCAAATGTGGCTACTTCAGAAGGGTATTATTTAGCGGATTATTCCATGTTTGATTCACAGCCGATTCGTTTTACTTTTTATACCAAAAATCAGGAATTAGAACAAAAATTGGTGGATTCTCATGATTTTCAAGAATTGAGAAAGATTAGTGAAGGTTGGTATTTGATTACGGAACAAAACAATCGCTTGTATTTTAACGATTTGCGCTTTGGTTTGTTGAGCGAAAATCCAGAAAATCCTCAGTTTGCTTTTAGTTACGAAATGATTCCCTTGTCTGATGGAATATATTGGGCAAAAGAAGTTCCAAAAGCGAAACGTGATGGCAAAACACTATTACAAAAAAATTTTACTCGAATTAAAGGCAATTAATTATGGCTAAGTATTCGGTAGTTTTTCATCCTTCAGATACTGTGATTGAAACAATAAGAGAATTTAAAGAACAATTGAGTACTAAAATTGGTTGGTATCCAAGTAAAAATTCTTTAGCACATGTAACCATTTGTGAGTTTGATTGTGATACAACTACTTATGAAACTATTAAAAGTAGAATAACTGCTTATTGTCACTATCAAAAATGCTTTTCTGTAATTTTTAATGCCTTTGGAAATTACCCAAATGGTGCCTTTTTCATCGCTCCTGATACTGAAAGTAAAGCTAAAATGGTTGCAATTATGAAGGAAATCCCAAAGCAAATTCAATTTCATGTCAATCACAAGAGTTCGGAACCGCATATTTCTATTGGAAGGCAGCTTAGTAAAGAACAATTACAAATAGCTTATAGTTTGTTCAAAGAAGTGCACTTAGAATTTCTTTGTAACGGTATTACCATTCGAAAGTTTAATCCAGAACGAAAACAATACGATATAGTTGAAACTATTCCATTTAATGGTTCTGATGATACTGTTATAGGAAAATGGACCTTATTTTGATTTTATTCCTCCTCATCATCAAAATCTTCTAATCCTTCAAAAAAATCTTTAGGGTTAAACGGAATATCATCGTCGGGATCTTTATCATGAGCTGTAACGCCTGGTGGATTAAATAATCCCCAACGGTCAATGATGTAATCCCAAGTATCAAAACTTGCTACCCAATCGATAAAAAGGAAACGAAATTCTTCAATGGTGTTGCGTAACAACGTAATATACTCTTTGTCTTTGATGTCGTCTTCGTATTCCAAACTTCCTGCACGTACCATCAATTCTCTAGCTGCTTTTCTGATAATAGCGGCATTTTCCATTTTTAAATCGTACAAACCAATACCATGTGCTCCCGCAATTTTGGCTGGAATAATCATGGCATCTTCCATCATAAACTTTACGGTGGTTTCTTGTAAAAACTCGTTGTCTTCTGGTACTATTTCTATTAAACCTCTAGTCAATTTGAAAATCTCTAAAGCTTTTTGATACAAAGGAAAATCCTCTAATTCATCTTTTCTTTTCATTTTATCCTTTTAATAAATTGATACTTACGGTTGCATACTCCGTATTGGGAAATTTTTTAAAAAATTGTGCATCGGGTTGTAAGCCCGCTTCTCTTGCTACTTTATGTAAAACGTCAATTTCTACAATATATTGGTCGGAAAATCCGTGTGTGACATCATAAGCGGTTGCAGCTGTTTTCCCAATGTTTTTTGCGGTAATTTCAGGAGCAATGGTATGCAATTCGATAATTAGTAAACCAAATTGTTGTACGTATTTTGCCCACTTTTGAAAATATTCCAATAAATTATCTTCTACTTCATTGTTATCCAATTGTTTGCCTCTGAAGGAAAAAGCTCCTGTTGAAGCACTAATTCGGTTGGGATTCCTTTTTGCAGGTGTTTCCCAAATGCGGTTGTGATCTAAAAACGTACGCACATTCAATAAATCGCTCAAGTTGATTTTATAATTTTCCGCTAAATCATGAGCCAGTTGGTCGGGATTACTGATGTCGCCCCAAATTACTTTTGCCCAAATATCCGCTTTAATTAAATTGGCTCTGGTTACTTTCAAAGCCGCTTGGTTGTAATCGGCACCAACCAAAAATAACGGATGTTCTTCTAATAATTTCCCACGAAGCGTTTGTCTTTCAATAACTTCAAAAATGTGTTGCAAAAAAGCGCCATTTCCGCATCCCATATCTAAAATTCCTTTGGGTTGTTCTTGAATGGGTCGGTTAAAAATTTCAATGATAATTTCATCAATGACTTTGAAATACGTTGCATGAGCACCACCACTTCCCCAGACATTCATTTCTCTATTTACATGAATTTCTTCTTCCAAAGCTGATGTTGTTCGGATGCTATTGGGATTACCAAAAAGCAACTCTTTGGTACGCTTCAACATGGGTAAATAGGAAACCGTTACGCCATAAGCAGAAGCTCTCTTAGCAAAAAACAAACCTGTATCTGTGAATTGGTAATTGCCCTTATTTTCGGTAAACCAATCTAAAAAAACGAAAAAGTCTAGTATTTTCTTGAAAATTTCAGGTTCTTTATGAAATTCTTCTGGTCGGAATGAGGTTTCCATGAAATACTTGTGGAACATTCCTGTCATTCCTAAGCTTACTACTAATGGACCAACTAAAAATCCTTCTAGGTGTTTGTTGATTTGATATTCTAATGCATTCTGTTTAAAATTAGTAACATTTTGATTCTTAAACTGCTCAAAAAGATGTTCCAAATGATGGAAATTATTGGAATTAATCTCAATTTCAGTAAAAATGTCACATTTTTCTAATACTTTGACTATGTCTTCATATTTGTTAAAAAGTGAAAAGGCAATTTGGCTATTTTTATTAGTCGTAATCGAAACTTCAGTTGTTGCGTTATCTACTTCGTAATTAAGAAATCCTTGCGAAGCTAATGCTCTTAAAGCTATATTCAAATACCCTTGATTCGCTTGAAATTCTTGTGCTAAGTGCGAAACTGTAGCAGACTTTTTATCTAGAATAGTTTTTAAAATTCCGCTATTTTGTAAGGCAACGGCTATTGGTGCTACTACCAAACCATCTAAATGTCTAAATAGTGATTCTCTGAGTACGGGTTTTTCAATCATATTTTTTAGCATAGTTTAATAGTCTTGTTTCAAATTTACGTAAAAAATCAAGACGAAAACTAGTGATTTTTTTGTTTCAGGTTTCAAGTTTGTGGATTGTGGTTTCAAGTTTTGAAGTTGATTTTTGAAGTTGAACTTGTGCTTGCTTTTTTTTGTAGCACAAAGTCTCGCAAAGTTTTACACAGAGTTTCACGGAGTTTTCTTAAAGTGGTTTGTGTTGAGAGAGTTACACAGAGACGTTTCACTTTTGTTTCAAGTTGATTTTTGAACTTGAACTTGAACTTGTTTTTGATATATTGCAGTTAGCGACTTATTCCGATTGGAAAATTTTCTGTTGTAAATGTTGTACTAAAATTTGGTATTTGCTTACTTCTACAAGCAACAAATCATCTGAAGTAGTGTCCAAAATAGCTTCAATGTGTTCTTGAATGGATTGCAAACGATTATTTGCTTCTTTTAATTTTCTGATTGCCAACAAATCAATAACAGCTTGAATGTTGCGCTTTAATTGCTCAAAAGTAGTATTCTCACCCATAAGTTTTCGTTTTAATTTGATACAATTATTGAAATTTTCGTTTAATTTCCAGAAAACTTAAATTGGTTGTAATGAGTTCTTCTACTACTTCTTTTTCCAATTGGTCGTAATCTTCAAAACTCAAGTGTTTAGCCCATTGTTTGTCTTTTAACACTTCTTGAATTTGTTTGATTCGTTTGGCGGTTTCCGAAGCCGTTCGAACTGCTGCTTTATTGTTGAATTGGGGCGAATGGCAATGCATAAAATTGAGAACACGAGTTTCCCAATCTATGGTAATGTAAAAGAGTTTTTCGGTTTCATTATTTGGGTAAAAATCCGTCCAATCGGCATAACCAATTCGTGATTGGCTATTATTGATTTTTGAACTTGAACTTGCTATTGAACTTGACATCAATCGCCATCTGCAATTAGAAGCTCTTCCCCAATGATTTGAAATTCGAAAAACACCTTTTTCTGTAAAACTGTATTGACTTCCCGACTTACTTTTGTAATGAATTGACAATGAAGGGAATTCTTCCAATTTTACTTCCTTAAAAATACAAAAAGTATGCTTATGAAAGTTAAAACGGTTGTAAACGGTAGAAAAACTCGATGAATTGCTCAAAAAAGTACTTTTAAAAGTTATGTAACAAAAGTAACATTAGTTTTTGAAAGAGAACTCGTATCTTTACAAAAAAGCAATTCCAAATGAAAGATATACTTACGCAAGCTTACGGCTACATTTTTGAGGAGGCCTTAATTGATGAAATTGTTAAAGTTGCCACTTACAAAGAGTTTAAAGCCGATGATTATTTAATTGAAATTGGTGATTACATCAAAACCATGCCACTTTTATTAAATGGTGCCATTAAAATTTTACGAGAAGATGAAAATGGTGACGAATTGTTGTTGTATTTCTTAGAGCGTGGCGATACTTGTGCCATGACGCTTACTTGCTGTATGGGACAATCCAAAAGTCGCATACGAGCTATTGCGGAAACCAATGGTGCTATGGTTATGATTCCGGTTGAAAAAATGGAAGAATGGTTGACCAAATATAAAACGTGGAGAAACTTTGTTTTCGATAGCTACAACATCCGTTTAATGGAAATGCTAGAAGCCATTGATACTTTGGCTTTCATGAATTTAGACGAACGTTTGTACAAATATTTAACGGACAAAGCTAAAGTAATTGGTGATACCGAAATTCACACTACACATCAAGTAATTGCCTATGAAATGCATACCTCGCGAGTAGTAATTTCAAGATTACTAAAGGCATTGGAAATTCAAGGAAAAATCAAATTGCACCGCAATAAAATAGAGATTTTAGAATTCTAATGGAGGTTTTGGGATATATTGGAGCGCTACTTATTGGTTTAGTTTTAGGACTAACGGGTGGCGGTGGTTCTATTTTAACGGTTCCCATTCTGGTTTATTTACTGGCTATTCAACCCGTAACGGCGATGGCGTATTCTTTATTTATTGTTGGAATAACCTCCGGATTTGGTGCTTTCCAAAATTATAAAAAAGGATTAGTCGACTTCAAAAATGGTTTTTTATTTGCGATTCCTTCTTTTGTTGGTGTGTATTTGACCCGACGCTTTCTTGTTCCTTTACTTCCCGATGTTTTTATTGAAAAACCCATTTTGGTAACCAAAGACTTCTTTCTGATGTTGCTCTTTGCTATCATCATGATTTTAGCCGCTTATTCGATGTTAAAAAAGAAAACTGAAAAAACGGATAACGTTTCTGTTTCATTCCTCCAATTGGGCTTACAAACTTTCAGTATTGGAATACTTATTGGTCTTGTGGGCGCTGGTGGTGGTTTTCTAATTATTCCTGCTTTGGTATTATTTGTAAAACTTCCCATGAAAAAAGCGGTTGCCACTTCCCTATTCATTATCACATTGAATTCGTTAATTGGATTTTTGGGCGATGTACAAAATTTAAACATCGATTGGACGTTTTTATTAAGTTTCAGCAGTCTTTCGGTAGTTGGTATTTTCATTGGTATTTATCTGAATCAATTCATCAATGAAAGCCAATTAAAAAAGGGTTTCGCTTATTTCGTACTGGTTATGGCTGGATTTATTTTAGTGAAAGAAATAACGGTTTTGTAACTTTCGTTACAGTATAAACCAATCAAAATTCGTAATTTTACACCATAGATTAAAAAAAGAAAAAGATATGAAGTTAGAACAAATTTATACCGGTTGTATTGCACATGCTGCTTATTATATTGAAAGTAATGGCGAAGCTGCCATTTTTGATCCGCTAAGAGAAGTACAACCTTATTTAGATAAAGCTCAAAAAGATGGCGCTACCATCAAATATATTTTTGAAACGCATTTTCATGCTGATTTTGTCTCAGGACATTTGGATTTAGCTGAGAAATCAGGTGCTAAAATTGTGTTTGGTCCAACGGCTAATCCTAGTTTTGATGCTATTATCGCTGAAGATGGACAACAGTTCAAAATTGGTGGTGTAACAATTAAAGCTATTCATACGCCAGGCCATACTTTGGAAAGTACTTGTTATTTGGTTACGGATGAAAGTGGAAAAGATCATGGAATTATAACTGGTGATACGTTATTTATTGGTGATGTAGGAAGACCAGATTTGGCTCAAGAACTAATTGAAGATTTAACGCAAGAAAAACTAGCTAGTTATTTGTTTGATTCGTTGCGCAATAAAATTATGCCTTTGTCTGATGATTTGATAGTATATCCAAATCACGGTGCTGGAAGTGCTTGTGGAAAAAACATGAGTAAAGAAACTACGGATACTTTAGGTAACCAAAAGAAAACCAATTACGCTTTACGTGCCGATATGACACGAGAAGAATTTATTGCTGAATTATTGGATGGTTTAACGCCGCCTCCAGCTTATTTTCCACAAAATGTACTGATGAATATTCAAGGTTACGAAAGTTTGGATGTGGTTATGCAAAAAGCAGACACCCCATTAAATCCAAAAGAATTTGAAGCAGTTGCCAACCAAACAGAAGCTTTAATTTTAGATGTGCGTCATGAAGATGATTTTGTTGCAGCCCATATTCCTGGTTCTATTTTTATTGGACTTCACGGGCAATTTGCACCTTGGGTTGGAGCTTTAATTAAAGACACCAAACAACCAATTTTATTGGTAACTCCAGAAGGAAAAGAAGAAGAAACTATTACGCGTTTGTCTCGTGTTGGTTTTGATAAGACTTTAGGCTACTTAAATGGTGGAATTACCGCTTGGAAGGCAGCTGGATTTGAAACCGATGCTGTTGAAACCGTAATGCCAGAAGATTTAGCCAATAACTATGAAAAAGCCATTATTGTTGATGCGAGAAAACCAAGTGAATTTACAGCTGAACGAATTGAAAAAGCGACTAATATTCCTTTGGATTATATCAATGACCATTTGGCAGAAGTTCCAAAAAATGACACTTTTTATGTACATTGTGCTGGCGGTTATCGTTCGGTGATTTGGGCATCTATCCTAAAAGCTAGAGGTTATCACAACATGATTAACGTAGCAAAAGGAATGAATGGAATTAGAAATACCACTATTCCACTAACTAATTACGTTTGTCCATCAACATTAAAATAATAGATTAAAAATAAGTAGTTAAAGTCGGGTAATTTGCCCGACTTTTTTTATGAAAAATTTATAGTCGTTTTTTGGTGTAAGGAATTAAAAATAAATACATTTGCAACACTAATTAAAATTTTAAATATGAAAAAAATCGTATTGCTTGCCATAGCAACACTAAGTATTTTTGCTTGTAACAAAGTAAGCGAGAATGAGTTTGTAATTTCTGGAACTGCAGAAGGAATAGAAAACGGTACAAAAGTATATCTTCAAGTTCAAGGAGAAACTGAAATGATTGCCAAAGATACTGTTGAAGTTCAAAGTGGTAAATTTGAAATTAAAGGAGCATTTGAAACTCTAGAAATTGCTATTGTTACAGTTGAAGGAAACAATCCAATTCCTTTTATCATGGAAAATGGAAATATTACGATTAAAGTAAATAAAGATACTATCCAAAATTCAGTTGTTGGTGGAACTCCAGAAAATGAGTTATTCCAAGATTATAGTGGAAAAACCAAAGTAGTTTACAAAAAAATAGGTGATTTTCAAGCTTCTAAACAAGAAGAATATATGGGCGCTCAAGCAGTAAATGACACTGTTACAATGAAAGCTTTGATGAAACAATTGAAAACAATGCAAGAAGAATTAATTGTTTTAGCTAAAGATGTTATTAGCAAGAACAATGACAAATATTTAAGTGCTTTATTATTGGAAAACAATTTAGCTACACAAACCATTACTGCAGAAGAAGGAAAAGCTTATTTTGATAAATTCACAGATAAAATTAAACAAACTAGAGCGGGTAAAAGTATTGAAAAAATTGTAAAAGCTGCGACTGAAGTGGTTATTGGAAAACCTGCACCAAATTTCTCAGCACCATCACCTGATGGAAAAACTATCTCTTTAAAAGAATCTTTAGGAAAAGTTACTATTATTGATTTCTGGGCTTCTTGGTGTGGTCCATGTCGTCAAGAAAATCCTAGTGTTGTTGCTATGTACAATGAATTACATGAAAAAGGATTAAACATTATTGGTGTTTCTTTAGACAAAGATGGCGACAAATGGAAAGAAGCTATTGCAAAAGACGGTTTAACTTGGGCACAAGTTTCAAATTTAAAGTTTTGGCAAGAACCAATTGCAGAGCAATATAATGTAAAATCAATTCCTGCAACTTTTATACTTGATGAAAACGGTATAATCGTAGCAAGAGATTTACGTGGAGACGAATTAAAAGCTAAAGTGAAAGAACTTTTAGGCTTGTAATATTCCTAAAAAAATACATTTTATAAAAAATCTTCTTCGGAAGATTTTTTTATGTTTTTCATTTACAGAAGATTATAAAAAAGTAGAGAAATTACGCTAAAATAAGTTTGTTTCTATCAAAAACAGTTTTATATTTGCAACCGCTTACAGCGAAACTTATTGATATAAGTTGGGGAGATACTCAAGCGGCCAACGAGGGCGGACTGTAAATCCGCTGATTACATCTTCGCAGGTTCGAATCCTGCTCTCCCCACAAAAAAAGCCTTATCAAACGATAAGGCTTTTTGCATTTTTATAGTTTTCTTTTCTTAATTCAATTCGAAACTTACCGTTACATTGGCACTAATTACAATTTCTCCAACAGCTAAGGTTTCATTTGGAACACCTGCATCAGCCATTTTTGTCATCATCACTTCTCTGTAAATCGGTTGTGGATAATGCGTTTGTGAATTATCTGTAATAAATAAAGCCTTACCTACTTTTTGACCTAAAGCTCCAGTGAAATCTAATGCTTTTTTCTTAGCGTTCAAAATAGCTTTTTGTCTGGCTTCCGATTCTAAAGCTTCAATTTTAGACGATTTGAATTCCACTCCTTGTATAGCGTTAATGCCACTATCTACCAAATCTACCATTAAAGCTTCATATTTACTCATATCTTTCAAGTGTATTGAAATCGTTTGATACGCTCTATAATTGTACTTTTTGGTAGTATAATCATAATTTTTATGCAACGAAACTTGTTGGGTTTGGTAATCCGCAGTTGGAATTCCTCGCTTTTTAATCGCTTTAATTACTGCATCAATGGTTTTATCATTCGATTTTTTTACTTCACTTGCTTCTTTACCAATATTCTCAACAGAAACCGTTATTACCGCTTGATCCGGTACGACTTTAATTTTCCCTTCTCCAGAAACAGTGATTTGTGGAACTTGCTTTAATTCTTGAGCCAGAGTAACCGTACTAGTTACGAGTAAGGCGAATAATACTATTTTCTTCATTTTTTGTGTTTTTTTATGTAAAACAAATGGCGTGCCAATTATAATTTATTGGTTTTATGTAAATAAAATAACACCAGAATTGGTATTGCTAATAATATGACCATTTTAAGGTTTTCGTGCAACATAGCAGGCTCTTTCATCAACGTAATCACATAACCGCCAATAGCACCTCCAAAATGCGCCGTATGACCAATATTGTCGTTCTTGGCTTTCATTCCATAAATTGAATATAGTAAATAACCAATTCCAAAAATATAGCCCGGAATAGGAATTGCGAAAAACAAATACAAAGTCATATCAGGATACAACAAAATGGAAGCATAAATAATTCCTGTAACCGCTCCAGAAGCACCAACAGCACGATAATAATAATCTTCTTTATGCAAATACAAGGTTAATAAACTTCCTGCTAGCATACTGCCAAAGTAAATCGAAAGAAACGACCATTCACCAAAATTTTGTATTACTACAGGAGCAAAAAAGTACAAGGTTAGCATATTGAATCCAAAATGCATCCAATCTACATGTAAAAATCCGCTAGTTAACATTCTAATTTGTTCTCCAGCCCGAATACTTCCTACATGAAATTCATATTTTCTAAAGAAAAAAGTATCTGAAAAACCTTTGTAACTAATTAATCCTGTTCCAATAATAATGGCTAATAAAAAGATATTCATGAAATGCTATTTTCTGTAAAAGTAAAAAATATAAAGCTATTTCCCTTGTTAATTTAAAAAAGTATATTTGTAAAAAATTTCGAATGCAATTGTTGCTTTACCTTTTTTTCTATCCCATCTTATGGCTGATTTCGATTTTGCCTTTTCGATTACTTTATATCTTATCAGATTTTGTTTTCTTTCTTGTTTATCGAGTTATTAAATATAGAAAAAGAGTAGTTCGTGCCAATATTGCCATGGCATTACCTCATTTATCAGCAAAAGAACGCCAAGAAATTGAGCGTAAATTCTTCATTCACATGTGCGATATGTTCTTAGAAATGATCAAAACCATGAGCATTTCAAGAAAAGAAATTGAAAAACGTTATGTTATTACTAATTTAGACTCGTATTTAGAAATTGAAAAAAAGAATAAAAGTATTGCTTTATTGTGCGCGCATTATGCTAGTTACGAATGGGCAGTTTCAATGAACTACATCACAAGCTATAAAGGTTATGGCATTTACAAAAGAATAGCTAATAAATATTTTGATAAATTAGTACATCAAATTCGTTCCAAATTCAAAGCGCATTTAATTACTACCAAAGAAACCATCTCGACCATAGAAGAAAATCAAAGAAATGGCGTTTTAGGTTTATATGGTTTTGCCAGTGACCAATCACCAAAATCTTCAAATAAAGCGCATTGGGGAACTTTTATGGGAATTGAAACTCCTATTCACGTAGGCGCTGAATTACTTGCCAAAAGATTAGATATGACCGTAGTATTTCTTAAAACCAAAAAAGTAAAACGCGGTTATTACGAAGCCACAATTGAATTAATGACCGAAGACGCAAAACCCATACCCAACTTCGAAATCTCAGAAGCCTTCATGAAAAAAGTAGAACAACAAATCTACGAAGCACCAGAGTTTTATTTATGGACGCATAAGCGTTGGAAACATAGAAGGTAAAAGAGAAAGGAATTCTTAAGTTAAATTCAAAACTTTAATTAATTCAAATTTGACTCAAAACTTCTTGAGAAATTTCATTTGTAAACGTAATAATAAACTTCCTTTTATTCTTTGGACATCTTTTTATAAAAACGAAGCGATAATTATAATTAGTATTAACGGGTAATTCTACAGTGATATTATTAATTTTCAATAACAAATAATCTCTACCATTAAATACTCCTACTATTTTTGAAAAATCACTTTTATTTGATTTTTTAATTACTTCATTAAGAATTGTATTATAGACACCAAATTTATGAGATAAAATAGACACTTTGACATCATTCATTGAATTTTCAAATAAAAAAAACACTTTACCTTGATGAAGATTCATAGAAAGATCCTCTTGAATATCATCCTTTATTTCTTCATTGCTAAATGAAAATTCAATAGTTGAACTACATGAAATTAAAATAAAAAAAGAACAATAATAAATTACTATTTTTAAAGTACTAATAACTGTTTGTATATTTTTATAATTCATTTGATTAATATAATATTTCATTTAAACTATTCTGATAAATTCATACATTAGAAATATTTATTAAAAATTAATTAATCAACCTTTTTAATAGTAATCATTTCAATATTTGAATTATACATTTCTTCAACTGAATCTAAAATTGTTAAATCCTCATCTACAATTAAAGAAACTGACCAATCGTTAAAAATCTGAACACAATCTTCATCAAAAATTAAGGGTAATTTTAACTCTTTAATACAATCTAATTTTTTTCCTAAAGAAATTTTTTTTTGAAACATTCCTGTGAAATCATTAAATAAATCAATTCTTTCCAAAGTTGAGCTCTCAATATCAATCCAACAACATATACTATTAAAAAAAGTAAATGTAACATTTGAAGGATATACAGCATTCATTTCAACAATCTTATCATAGTAAAAAAACTCAGGCTTTAAAAAATTCTTTTGAAAAAGATTAAAATCCATTCCAATTCTTAACTCTCCAACGCCTTCTCTTTTTATTTCTTGATTTAAAAATTTTCTTTTTTCCATTCCAATGTTTTAACTATTTGCTAGTGTAATTAAACTCTGATTTTAATCAATAATTCAATTTCCTATTTAAACCAAGACTTCACAATGTCTTTCTCTTGAAACTGGGCATTTTTATGCGTAAATTCATTGGTTTTATTATTGTAAATGTAGTCTTTCCCCCACTCCTTATGGTTTTCAACTAATTCTAAAATGCTATTACACACAATTTCTATCTCAGCATTTGTAGTCGTTGGGTGAATCGACATACGAATCCATCCTGGTTTTTCTTCTAAATCACCTGATGAAATTTTACACACAATAGCATTGGAAGTTTCTTGGTCCACATGTAATAAATAATGGCCGTACGTTCCAGCACAACTGCAACCGCCACGTGTTTGGATTCCAAATCGGTCATTTAAAAGTTTTACCCCTAAATTAAAATGCAAATCGTCAATATAAAAAGAGAATACGCCTAATCGATCTTGATGTTGGGGCGCTAAAATATTCAATCCCGTTACATTTCCTAATCGTTCAAAAACGTATTGTACCAATTCATGTTCTCTATCCAAAATATTTTGAATCCCCATTTTCTCTTTCAATTGAATAGCAAATGCGGCTTTTATCACTTGTAAAAAACCAGGAGTTCCGCCATCTTCTCTATCTTCAATATTATCGATGTATTGGTGTTCACCCCAAGGATTGGTCCAGCGAACGGTTCCACCACCAGGACAATCAGGAACATTATTTTTATATAAATTCTTATTGAAAATCATAACACCCGTAGTTCCAGGTCCGCCCAAAAATTTGTGTGGCGAAAAGAAAATAGCATCTAAATACGCTTCCTCATCTGCTGGATGCATATCAATAGCAACATAAGGTCCAGAACAGGCAAAATCTACAAAGCAAACACCGTTATTTTGGTGCATCAATTTTGCTACTTCATGATAAGGCGTTTTAATACCAGTAACATTGGAACACGAAGTAATCGAGGCAATTTTAAAACTTCTATCTTTATATTTTTCTAATAATTGTTTCAGATTTTCCAAACAAAAAAAACCTTCTTCATTGGCAGGAACCACCTCAACATCAGCAATAGTTTCTAACCAAGAGGTTTGATTGGAATGATGTTCCATGTGAGAAATGAAAACAATTGGCTTAATAACATCGGGTATAACAGTAAACTCTTTTAAATTTTCAGGAATTCTAAGACCTAAAATACGTTGTAATTTATTCACCACACCAGTCATTCCCGTTCCATCCGTGATTAAAATGTCATTTTCATTGGCATTCACATGTTTTTTGATAATGTGACGCGCTTCGTGATACGCCATCGTCATAGCGGTTCCAGTAACTGAAGTTTCGGTGTGTGTATTGGCAACAAACGGTCCTAATTGGTTACTAATTTTTTCTTCAATCGGACGATACAAACGACCACTCGCTGTCCAATCGGTATAAACGATTTTTTTTGTACCAAAAGGCGTTTCAAATTCTTGATTGATACCAATAATTCCTTGACGAAATTGATCAAAATATAATTCTAAAGCTGTAGTTTGTGTTGCCGTTGTCATTTGTTTCCTTGAATTTGGCTCCAAAGATAACGAATTTTGGGAATTTGGTATTTTGACAGTTCTTAAATTTTGTAACTTTGGAAGATGAAATTGAAAATTCAAAATAAATTCACCGAAATACTTCCCGCTGATTCGATTACTGAAAATTATGTGCGACAAGTGGCTGGTGCTAGTTTTTCTTATGTAACGCCTGAAAAACCAAGCAATCCGAAAGTAATTCATGTAGCGGAAGAAGTTTTAGAATTAATTGGTTTGGAACCAAAAGATGCTACTTCGACAGATTTTTTAGCTACATTTTCAGGCACAACAGTTTATCCAGAAACCAAACCGTTTGCCATGGCATATGCCGGACATCAATTTGGGAATTGGGCGGGACAATTAGGCGATGGTCGGGCAATTAATTTGTTTGAAATTGAGCACAACAATCAATCTTGGATGCTTCAATTGAAAGGCGCGGGAAAAACACCGTATTCTCGTCGAGGCGATGGATTTGCCGTTTTACGTTCGTCAATTAGAGAGCATTTGTGCAGCGAAGCGATGTTTCATTTGGGCGTTCCCACTACTCGCTCGTTGTGTTTGTTAACTACTGGAGATTCTGTTTTACGAGATGTTTTGTACAATGGCAACGCGGCTTACGAACCTGGTGCTATTGTTTGCCGAGTGGCGCCAAGTTTCATTCGTTTTGGGAATTTTGAATTATTAGCAGCTCGAAACGATTTTGAAAACTTACAACTTCTAACCGATTTCACCATCCAAAATTATTTTCCTGAAATCACTTTGGAAGGAAAAGCGAAATATTTAGCCTTTTTTAAAGCGGTTTCCCAGAAAACTCTGGACATGGTTATCCATTGGCAACGTGTTGGTTTTGTTCATGGTGTAATGAATACCGATAATATGTCGGTTCATGGGATTACGATTGATTATGGTCCTTATGGTTGGCAAGATGATTACAATCCGGATTGGACACCCAATACAACCGATAGTGAAAACAGACGCTATCGTTTCGGGCAACAAGCTGATGTGGCGCTTTGGAATTTGATGCAATTGGCCAATGCACTTTATCCTTTGATTGACGAAGCGGAACCATTGGAAGCCATTTTGAATGCTTTTAGTCCCCAATACCAAAAGAAGTACAACCAAATGATGTTGGATAAAATTGGAATACAAGAAGAAAATGAAGCTACGATTGCCTTGGTAAAAGCATTGGAAGAAAACTTAGTGTTGGAAGAAACAGATATGACGATTTTCTTTCGAAATTTAGCTGAAGTAGATAAAAACGATACAGAAATCATGGCTTTCGATCGAATTAAAACAGCTTTTTATGCATTGGAAGAAATAACGGAACGCAATGAATCGACGTGGTTGTTTTGGTTTACCCAATATCTTACCCAATTAAAAGCAGCAACCGCATCAGATGAAGAAAGAAAACAAAAAATGAACGCTGTAAATCCGAAATATGTGTTACGCAATTATATGGCACAATTAGCCATTGAAGCAGCAGAAAAGGAAGATTACAGTTTGATTTCGGAATTATATGAAGTTTTAAAAAATCCGTACGACGAACAACCTGAAGCAGAAAAATGGTTTGCCAAAAGACCGGATTGGGCACGAACTAAGGTTGGATGCTCGATGTTGAGTTGTAGTTCTTAAAACATTCTCTTTCTTTACAGACTTACCTATAATTATGGTAACTTTGAATAATTCTATTTTTACTCTGGCATAGAAATTGCAAGACTTAACAAAGAAGTAACTAAAATATAAATAGTATGGAAACTAATAAAACAAAAATGGCAAGAATATGGTTCGTATTAGCTTTGAGCGTTCTGTTTTTAGTTCCGCAAGATCTATTTTCGCAAGGACCGCCGCCTTGGGCTCCTGCGCATGGTTATAGAGCTAAAACGCGACACATTTATTTCCCTGAACATAATATGTACTTTGACTTACAAAAAAGAGTATATATTTTCAATAGAAATGGAGGATGGTCTATTTCTACAAATGTACCAAGTGTTTATGCACAAGTAAATTTTGGAAGAGCTAGACAAGTAGAGCTAGATTTCTATCAAGATCGTCCGTATCGTTATAACAATGTTCACGTTGTGAAATACAAAGGTAAAAAACCTCATCATGCTAAAAAGCATAAAGGGCAACCTCATAATCAGGGAAAAGGGAAACCAGGAAATAATGGAAAAGGGAAAGGTAAATAACAAAAAAGCTCAACTTTTGGTTGAGCTTTTTTGTTATTGCAAAAATCCAGTTTTTAACTTAATTGCATTTGATTTACAAAATTTTTCTAATCTAAATATTAAATTTCTATCAAATATTATAAATTTTTCAAAAGAGAATGCTTCATGAAAAATAATTTCTGAATTTTCAGAAAAGTATCCTGAACTTTCTATTTCATAACATTGGAGTTTTTTTATTGGAATTACCAACTTTTTTTCTGCAAAATAACTATTTATAAAAACAAAAATGATTTTTTCATCATCAATTTCAAAATTCACTAAAAATTGAGATGGATTACCAAAAATCAAAATTAAATTTAATATTAAAAACGCAATTAATTTGGTTAGTGAATCCGTTTCAAAAAAATAATCAACAATAAAAAACCCTATCACAGTTAACAATAAATTTTGAATGTGATAAGGTATAATCTTAGATTTTATAAAACTTTTATCCATTAAATCCCAGCTATTTCTTTCAATTCTTTTACGAATCTTTCTGCTAAAACATCAGCTTCAGATTGTGTTGGAGCTTCGGTGTAAATTCTAATAATCGGTTCCGTGTTTGATTTTCTTAAATGCACCCATTCTGTTGGGAAATCAATTTTCACTCCGTCAATAGTGGATATGTTTTCGGATTTGTATTTTTCGTTTAACGTTGCTAAAACGTTGTCTACATCAATTTGTGGTGTTAGCTCAATTTTATTTTTACTCATGTAATATTGAGGAAAACTTGCTCTAATTTCGGCAACTGTTTTATTTTGATTTGCCAAATACGTTAAAAACAAAGCCGCACCTACAATACTATCTCTACCATAATGCGATGCTGGATAGATAATTCCGCCATTTCCTTCGCCACCAATGATAGCGTTGGTTTTCTTCATTAATTCAACTACATTTACTTCTCCAACAGCGCTTGCTTGATACGTTCCACCATGTTTTTCTGTAATATCACGTAAAGCTCGAGACGATGACATATTGGAAACTGTATTTCCTGGAGTTTTTGATAAAACGTAATCCGCAACAGCTACCAAAGTATACTCTTCCCCAAACATTTCACCGTCATTGGAAATGAAAGCTAAACGGTCTACATCTGGATCAACAACAATTCCAAAATCCGCTTTTTCTTCTACTACCAATTTACAAATATCGCCCAAATGTTCTTTTAAAGGTTCTGGATTGTGCGGAAAATGACCGTTTGGTTCGCAATATAATTTAACAACTTCTACACCCATTTGTTCTAATAGATTTGGGATAATAATTCCACCTGAGGAATTTACGCCATCCACAACTACTTTGAATTTCTTAGTTTTAACCAAATCGGCATCAACCAAAGGCAATTCCAAAACTTCATCAATGTGAATATCCATGTAAGCGTGGTTTTCAGTAACTTCTCCCAATGCATCCACATCAGCAAAATCAAAAGCTTCGGCTTCTGCAATTTCTAATATTTTTGCACCATCAGCACCGCTTAAAAATTCACCTTTGGCATTCAATAATTTTAAAGCGTTCCATTGTTTTGGATTGTGTGAAGCTGTCAGAATAATTCCACCATCTGCTTTTTCCATTGGAACCGCAATTTCAACCGTTGGTGTTGTAGATAAACCTAAATCGATAACGTCAATTCCTAATCCAACTAATGTATTGACTACCAAATTATGAATCATGGGTCCAGAAATTCTAGCATCTCTACCAATTACAACCTTTAGTTTATTTTTTACTATGTTTTGTTTCAGAAATGTTCCGTATGCAGATGCAAATTTTACAGCGTCAACTGGAGTTAGATTATCTCCTACTTTTCCGCCAATAGTTCCGCGAATTCCTGATATTGATTTTATTAATGTCATGACTAATTGTAATTTTGAAATACAAATATATAAGATGTAGCTCGCAATGACACAATGACGCAAAGATTTTTTTATATATTTACGAAAATAACTTACAACATGAATTTTCTTGCTCATATTTATTTATCTGGTGAAAACGATTTACTTAAAATTGGTAATTTCATGGCAGATAGCATTAGAGGTTCAAAGTATTTAAGTTATCCCAAAGACATTCAAAAAGGGGTTTTATTGCATCGTCATATTGATAGTTTTACTGATTTTCATCCCATTTACAGAAAAAGTAAACATCGCTTGCATGAAAAATACGGACATTATTCGGGTGTAATTATGGATATTATGTATGATCATTTTTTGGCTAAAAATTGGAATGCATTTTCTGAAATTTCTTTAGAAAAATATGCCGCTTCGTTTTATGAATTATTGCAAAAGGAAGAAAGCCTTTTAACAGAACGAACAAAAAACATGATTCCTTACATGATTGCTCAAAACTGGCTCGTAAGTTATTCTAGTTTAGAAGGCTTAGAAACCATTTTATTCCAAATGGACTACCGAACAAAGAATAGAGTCAATATGCCGAAAGCAATGGAAGAACTCAAACAATTTGAAACGGAATTTGAATCGGAGTTTTTTGCTTTTTTTGAAGAATTACAACTTTCTTGCCAACAAAAATTGATAGAATTAGAAACTTACTAATTTCAAATTCTAATAGAAATAAGTACCTTCGCAGTAAATTTAAAAGTTCATGCATAAGAAAAAATCATTCGCTATTTCTACGTTTTTACATAAAAACTTCAGACGTTTGGAGCGATTTGTTTTTCTATTAAAATCTCTGCTTACACCTCGACAATTTATTTACCTTTCTTGTGTTCTGGTGGGGATTTCATCTGCATTGGCGGTAATTATTCTAAAAACATTTGCACATTGGGTTTTTAAAATGTCGCAACAATTGGATGATTTTCTTCATTTACCTTATAGTAATAGTACGTTACCAATCATTGGAATTGTCATCACTGTAATCATTGTAAAGAAAGTTTTAGATGGTTCTATAGAAAAAGGAACTTCGCAAATCATGTATGCTGTGGCAAAAAAGCGCGGTATCATGCCAAGAAAACAAATGTTTGCCCAAATTATAACCAGTTCATTCACGGTTGGTATGGGTGGAAGTGCTGGTTTAGAATCACCAATTACCATTACAGGAGCGGCTTTTGGAAGTAATTATGCTCAAAATTACCGATTGAGTTATAAAGATAGAACACTGTTATTAGCTTGTGGTGTTGCAGCTGGAATTGGAGCTGCTTTTAATGCGCCAATTGCAGGTGTTTTGTTTGCTATCGAAGTAGTTTTGGCAGAAATCAGTATTACAGCGTTTATACCAATTATGATTAGTGCGGCTACTGGTGCTTTGGTTTCAACGGTGATGTTGAATGAAGATATTTTATTTTCGTTCAAAAAAGTACAATTTTTTGATTATCACAATTTGCCCTATTATATTTTACTGGGTGTTTTGTGTGGATTGGTTTCCATAAATTACGCTAGAACTTTTAGAAAAATAGAACATTATTTTGCTCATTTGAAGTTCAATGTTATCAATAAAGCCCTTTTTGGAGCAGGAATTTTAGGTGTTTTGATTTTCTTTTTCCCATCACTTTTTGGTGAAGGATATGAAAGTATCAAATTACTAGCCGATACTAATCCTGAAAAACTAGTACAAAACACCGTTTTTGAACGTTTTCAAGACTCTAAATGGATTTTATTACTATTTGTTGGTGCTACCATGCTAATCAAAGTTTACGCAACCAGTTTAACATTGGGAGCTGGTGGAAATGGTGGTAACTTCGCTCCTTCTCTATTTGTTGGTTCCTATTTGGGATTTTGTGTAGCGTATTTTATTAATTTAACAGGAATTTCTAAACTATCCGTAGGAAATTTCACTTTAGTTGGAATGGCTGGAATATTAAGCGGATTGTTTCATGCACCACTAACTGCTATTTTCTTAATTGCTGAAATTACGGGCGGATATAACTTGATGGTTCCTTTAATGTTAGTTTCTTCAATAAGTTTTGCCATTTCCAAACGATTTGAACCTCATTCATTTGATATTAAAGGTTTTGCAGATAAAGGCGAAGTTTTTACAGACAATCGAGATGCCAATATTTTAAATTCTATTGATGTTGCCAAATTAATTCAAACCGATTTTAAACCGATTTCAGTTAGTGCTAATTTGAACGAATTAGTGGAGAAAATTCAGCAATCCGATGCGGATATTTTTCCTGTTTTGGACGAGAAAAACAGGTTATTAGGATTGATTTTATTAGACGAAATCCGACCAACTGTTTTCTCTCAGTTCAAAGTCAAATACACTTCTACCAATGAAATCATGCAACAACCCAAAGAAATTATCTTTTATGATGAAACACTTGAAACCATCATGGATAAATTTGATGCTTCGGGTTGTAAAGTGTTACCTGTTTTAAAAGATGGAATCTTCCTTGGCTTTATTCACAAGCATTTGGTTTTAGAAAAATACAGAATGCGTTTGAAGTCGATGATTATTGAGTAAACAAAATTTATTTAACAAATTCTTATTCTAACTTCAACCTAAATTTTCGTGCCAAAATCAGTATCTTTGCGTTTTGCCAAAAATTATGCAACACACAACTGAAGAAACTATTGAAATTATTGGTGCCAGAGCCCATAATCTTAAAAATATTGACGTATCCATTCCACGCGAAAAGCTTGTGGTTATTACAGGTTTATCGGGTTCAGGAAAGTCGTCATTAGCTTTTGATACCATTTATGCCGAAGGACAACGAAGATATATCGAAACCTTTTCGGCTTATGCACGTCAGTTTTTGGGTGGATTAGAACGTCCAGATGTAGATAAAATTGACGGACTTTCGCCAGTAATTGCTATTGAGCAAAAAACCACTAGTAAATCACCACGTTCTACTGTGGGAACAATTACTGAAATTTACGATTTCTTACGTTTGTTGTACGCAAGAGGAGCCGATGCTTTTAGTTACAATTCAGGTGAAAAAATGGTTTCGTATTCTGACGAGCAAATTAAGTCACTGATTTTAGAAGATTTCAATGGCAAACGCATCAATATTTTGGCACCAGTTGTTCGTTCTCGTAAAGGACATTATCGCGAATTATTTGAGCAAATTGCCAAACAAGGTTTCTTAAAAGTTCGTGTAAATGGTCAAATTCGGGATTTAGAATTTGGTATGAAAGTCGATCGTTATAAAACGCATGATATTGAAATTGTAATTGATAGAATGGCAATTGATACCGAAGAAGATACCGACAAGCGTTTATCAGAAAGTATCAAAACCGCTATGTATCATGGTGATGATGTGATGATGGTGATTGAACAAGAAAGTCAGGAAGTACGTTTTTACAGCCGTAATTTAATGTGTCCAACTTCTGGAATTTCGTATCCAAATCCGGAACCTAATAATTTTTCATTCAACTCACCAAAAGGCGCTTGTCCAACATGTAACGGATTGGGAACTGTGAATGAAATCAACTTAAAAAAAATCATTCCAAATCCAAAATCATCTATAAAAAATGGTGGTTTTGCTCCTTTGGGCGAATATAAAAGTTCTTGGATTTTCAAACAATTAGAAATTATTGCACAAAAATATGATTTCAAAATAACCGATGCCATCGAAAGCATTCCACAGGAAGCAATGAATGTTATTTTATATGGTGGAAATGAAAAATTCTCTGTCGTATCAAAGGTTATGGGAATTACCAAAGATTATAAAATCGATTTTGAAGGAATTTCTAACTTCATTAAAAATCAATACGATAATTCGGATTCGGCAAGTATCAAACGTTGGGCAAAAGAATTCATGGATGAAAACGATTGTCCCGATTGCGAAGGAACTCGTTTGAGAAAAGAATCTTTATATTTCAAATTAAACGGAAAAAATATCGGCGAATTAGTGCAAATGGACATTGCCGAATTATCCGAATGGTTTGCCGATTTAGATAATCATTTGTCTGAAAAACAAAAAATTATAGCCGTAGAAGTTGTTAAAGAAATTACAGCTAGATTGCAATTTTTGTTAGATGTTGGTTTGAATTACTTATCATTAAATAGAAGTTCAAAATCACTTTCTGGTGGTGAAGCGCAACGTATTCGATTGGCAACGCAAATTGGTTCGCAATTGGTTGGAGTTTTGTATATTTTAGATGAACCAAGTATCGGTTTGCACCAAAGAGATAATGAAAGACTAATCAAATCGCTAGAAAGTTTGCGAGATATCGGTAATTCAGTAATCGTAGTAGAACACGACAAAGACATGATTGAACGTGCAGATTATGTAATTGATATTGGGCCAAAAGCGGGCCGATTTGGCGGTGAAATCATCAGTATTGGAACGCCAAAAGAGATTTTAAAACACAATACCATTACCGCACAATATTTAAACGGTAAAATGAAGATTGAAGTGCCGAAAACTCGTAGAGAAGGCAACGGAAAATCCATCAAATTATCGGGTGCTACGGGAAATAATTTAAAAAATGTTTCGATTACAATTCCGTTAGGAAAATTAGTTTGTGTAACGGGTGTTTCGGGAAGTGGAAAATCAACATTGATTAACGAAACTTTATATCCGATATTAAACGCGCATTTTTTCAATGCAGTAAAAAAACCACAACCGTATAAAAAAATTGAAGGTTTAGAGCATATTGATAAAGTAATCGACATTGACCAAAGTCCGATTGGAAGAACACCACGTTCTAATCCAGCGACTTACACCGATGTTTTTTCGGAAATTAGAAGTTTGTACACACTTACTCCTGAAGCTCAAATAAGAGGCTATAAACCAGGTAGGTTCAGTTTTAATGTAAAAAGCGGAAGATGTGAAACCTGTGAAGGTTCGGGGGTTAGAACCATTGAAATGAGCTTTTTACCAGATGTTTATGTGGAATGCGAAACCTGTATGGGAAAACGTTTTAACAGAGAAACTTTGGAAATTCGCTACAAAGGAAAATCGATTTCTGATGTGTTGAATATGACAGTAGATGAAGCGGTAGATTTCTTTGAAAATATTCCAAAAATCTATCGAAAAGTAAAAACCATTCAAGATGTTGGATTGGGTTACATCACATTAGGTCAGCAAAGTACGACACTTTCAGGTGGTGAAGCACAACGTATTAAATTGGCAACCGAATTATCTAAAAAAGATACTGGAAACACCTTTTATATTTTAGATGAACCAACAACTGGACTACATTTTGAAGACATTAGAGTGTTAATGGATGTAATTAATGTGTTGGTTGAAAAAGGAAACACCGTTTTAATTATCGAACATAATTTAGATGTTGTCAAATTAGCTGATTATGTAATTGATATTGGTTACGAAGGTGGAAAAGGCGGCGGAGAAGTCGTAGCAAAAGGAACTCCTGAAGAAATTATAAAAAATAAAAAAAGCTACACAGCACAGTTTTTGAAAAAAGAATTATCTTAGCGGGCTTATTAAATTTTAAAACTGAAAAGAAAATGTTAGAAGAGCAATACGAAAACGAAGATCACAGAATTCAAGAGAAATTCAAACAAAAAACTTGGAACGAAATAAGAACTAACGATTCTTGGGCGATATTTAAAATCATGTCCGAATTCGTGAATGGTTACGAATCAATGGGAAGAATTGGTCCTTGTGTTTCCATTTTTGGTTCGGCAAGAACAAAACCAGAAGACAAATACTATTTATTAGCTGAAAAAATCGCTTACAAAATCAGTAAAGGTGGTTATGGTGTAATTACCGGTGGTGGTCCTGGAATTATGGAAGCTGGAAACAAAGGCGCACATCACGGTGGCGGAACATCAGTGGGATTAAACATTGAATTGCCTTTTGAACAACATTTTAATCCGTATATTGATAAAGACAAAAACTTAAACTTTGATTATTTCTTCGTAAGAAAAGTAATGTTTGTAAAATATTCGCAAGGTTTTGTGGTAATGCCTGGTGGCTTTGGAACCTTAGACGAATTATTTGAAGCGGTAACATTAATCCAAACGAAAAAGATTGGTAAATTTCCAATTATCTTAGTTGGAACTGAATTTTGGTCGGGATTATTGGATTGGATTAAAACCGTTATGATTGACAAAATGAAAAACGCTAGTCCAGAAGACATGAACTTAATCAAAGTTGTGGATACCGAAGATGAAGTATTAGAAGCTTTAGACAACTTCTATAAAAAATACAACTTATCACCCAACTTCTAAAAAAAAAGCGCTGAAAATAAAACTTCAGCGCTTTTTTTATGTCTTTAAATTTTTATTTACTTCACTACTATTTTTCTAGTTAATGATTGATTTCCGTTAGAGACTTTTACCAAATATACACCAGCCGCTAAAGACAAATCCATTCTAGTTTCGTTTGTGAAAGTTGTCTCTTGAATTAATTGTCCTGTAACGTTGTAAATTTCGGCTTTCGAGCTTCCTGATAAGCCAGAAATTACAATATAATCTGTTGTTGGATTGGGATATACTTTTATTGCATTGGCATCAAAAGTTGTTGAAGATAAAGCAGCAAACCAAGGTTGACCAAAATTAGCTCCATAAATATAATCAGCCAATAAAGGATAATCAATAAACGGATTACGGTTCATTTGCCAGTTGTAAATGATATTATTTCTATTCATTTCAAAGTCATCTCTAGGATCTTGTGTATTCCAAGTTAATAAAGTGGCTAAATCACCTATTTGGAAAGAAGGATTTCCTCCGCTTAATTCTGCAGGATCACCATTTACAAGATTCAGGTCACTGAAACGAACACCCATATAAAACAAGGCTCTTGAAACATCACCTTTCCAAGAACCAAAATTTCCTGAATAACCTGAATAAGTTGTTGAAGTTGTTGTATTACCAAAATTTTTATTCCCTCTTGAAGAGTTTTCTTGTCCGCTCTCTGCTCTAATATGATGTGCATCGGAAACTCCATCAACTGTATTACTTGCACTTGTGGATGTCCAAAAGTTAATTCCATCTGCTATATTAATTTCTGGAATTACAAAACCACCTCTCGATTGTGGGAAAATGTGTTCTCTGTTCCATTTTCCAACAATACTACTAGTATTTTGTTGGTCTAACTTTGCCATTGGTGCTTCAATATACATTGCCCAAATTTGATTGTTATTTTCTGGATTTCTATCAGCATCTCTCAAAACTTCCCACATATCAGCATAACTATGTAAACGCACAACTGCTGGATTGGCAATAATATCTTGTACAGCTTGTTTTAAAGTAGCGCCTGATAAACCTTCCAAAGAATCATAATAACCCGCTGGAATTTGTGGCGTAACAATTCCATCTGTAGGATTTAATGGCGTTCCCCAAGGATCTGTGGCAAAATTAATATCGTAAACACGAATAAGAATATTGTCATTATTAGCAGAGTAACCAAAAGGAATAGTTTGGAATTTAAACAACATTTCCTCATCACCTTCATCTATACCATCATTTATAATGTTTATTCCGTTTTGAACTGTAGTTTCTCCAACAGGAATTACCACTGTTAAACCACCTGAAAAATCTAGATTTGTGAAATTCCCATTAGCTAAAGTGAAATTTAAAATCAAATTTTCGTTTTGAACAGGTTCACTAGTTGTAAACGTAATATTAAAACTATCGCCTTCTGTAAAACTCGTTTGTGGAAACGAAACCGAAATATAATTAATTGGAATACCCGAACCGTCATTATTAACGCCTGGTGTTGGTGTTTTTACTTCGTATGTTCCATCATTTTTTCTTTGAATGGAATTCACATCATTCTCTGTATAAAAGGAAGTAGAAGGAATTCCTAATTGTCCCATTAAATAAGTTGGCTGTGTGGTATTATTAGAGTGAGCAAAAGCATCTACCAAATTCGGAACATCAAATGTGGCTGAATCAAGAGGAAAATCTGTACCATTTCCTAGATAAAGGGTCACAACACAAGAAGTATTTTGAATTCCATTGTTTGGTATAATAAATGCAGGTGTTGGTGAAACCTGAGAATTACCCAAAAGAACTATTCCATTAATATCAGTTACTAATCCATCAAGATCAATAGTTCTGTAAATTGAATTTGTTGAAGCTCTATAAAAAACTAAAACATAACCATCTAAAGGATAATTGGGTAAAGCAATTCCACCAGCATCAAAAGACTTTAATTCAACAAATTCTTTAACATCGGTTCCTGGAGTATCAGCATCTAATTCATTAATAACAACCGTTTGCGAAAAACCATAGGATACGCAAATTAAAAAAAAGTAGGTAAGTAATTTTTGGAACATAACAATATTTTTAACAAAGATAGCATTTTCACGTTGTAACAACTTAATTCTCAGAGAATCATAACATTTTTTTAGCATTTAGTTTAATTTAAAACAAATTAAATCAAATCAGCTATCATTTTCGTAAGTAAAATTGTGTTATACGCAACCTTTTTCATATACTTGTAATCTTATTAATAAACAGCAATTGAACAATAAATTTTTTCATAGTGTAATTTGGTTTTGCTTTACCACAATTGGTTTTGCACAGCATTTTAATGCCATGAAAGTTCGTGTGAACACCGATGAAAAAACTTTACTTGTTCAACAAGAATTGACCTTTCAAAACAGTTCGCCCGATACATTAAAAACAATTATCCTGAATGATTGGAATCATGCTTTTTCTTCCAAAAGCTCTGCGCTTGCCAACCGTTTTTCAGATGAATTTGTTCGTGCTTTTCACTTGGCTAATGAAAGTGATCGCGGTTATACTCAAATCAATTCGGTTACAGATGAAAAATTCCAAACCATACAATGGAAAAGAAATGAAAAAGCAGTCGACATTGTTGAAATAACGCTAAATCAGCCTATTCCGCCCTACTCTAGCCAAAAAATCATGTTAACGTATTTGATTAAAATTCCAAATAATCGCTTTACGAAATACGGGTATGATTCCAACGGGAAACTATATTTGAAAGATTGGTTTTTGAGTCCGGCTCGTTATGAAAACAGACGATTTTTACTTCAAAGCAATGAAAATCTAAACGACAAAACCAATGCACTTGCCAATTATTCCATAGAAGTAGAAATCCCTAAAAACTATTATCTAGCTTCCAATTTAAAAACCGATAAAAGAGACAATCATTGGCTATTAACTGGTAAAAATTATTTGGATGTTGAATTAGTCGTAACTCCCAATGAAGATTTTACCAATTATTCCAATGAATTCATCGAAGTAAGTTCGAGTTTAAGAAGCAATCGCATTAGTGATATCCAACATGCATTGGTAATTGATAAAATCACAAGATTTACAGCTGAAAAAATTGGAAAACCAGTTAGTAAAAAAATACTTGTTTCTCAGGAAGATTACAATCGTGAACCGTATTATGGGTTGAACCAGTTACCCGCATTTTTGAGTCCGTATCCCAATGAATTGATGTTTGAATTGATGTTCCTAAAAACGTATTTGAACAACTATTTAAAAGCCAATTTACAACTCAATAACCGCAAAGAATATTGGATTTCAGATGGAATTCAAATCTTCTTAATGATGCAATATGTGAGCGAATTTCACCCCGATTTAAAAATGACTGGAAACTTAGCCAGCTTCAAAATCCTGAAATCGTATAACTTAATTAATATTGATTTCAACCAACAATACAACTATTTGTACATGTTAATGGCTAGAAAAAATCTAGACCAACCGTTAGCTGAATCCAAAGAAAATTTAGTCAAATTTAACGAACAAATTTCAAGTAAATATCGTGCTGGATTGAGTTTCAATTATCTTGATAACTATTTGGGAAATGATATTGTGGCAAAAAGTATTCAAGAATTTATTACCAATAGTGCCGAATGTCCCACTTCTAAATATGACTTGGAATACATTCTAAAGAAAAACACCAAAGAAGATATCAATTGGTTTTTTGAAACGGTAATCAATACACGAAAATTAATCGATTTTAAATTTGGAAACGTTAAGAAAACAGACGAAAATGTAACCGTTACCATCAAGAACAAAACACAAACTAATGTTCCTATTTCCTTTTACGGACTCAAAAATGATACGGTTGTTTTTAAAAAATGGATTACCAATGTTTCCACCGATACTACTTTTGTCGTACCAAGAAATGGCGCTGACAAACTCACATTAAACTATTTCAATGAAATTCCGGAATACAATTTGAGAAACAACTGGAAATCACTAAAAGGATTTTTCTACAACAATCGTCCGTTAAAATTGAATTTCTTTCGCGATTTGGAAGAACCTTATTACAACCAATTGTTCTATGTTCCTGAATTTGAGTTTAATTTGTATGACGGCTTGGCTTTTGGGATGAATTTAAATAACAAATCACTGCTCAATAAACCTTTTAATTTTAGCGTTACACCTTTTTATTCGCCCAATACACAAAGTTTAGTAGGAAAAGCTTCGTTTTCTATGGATCAACTTTTTAGAGACGAAGGCAGTTTGTACCGCATTCGTTATATTATGTCGGCAAGCCAGTTTCATTATGCGCCTGATGCTCGTTATACCAAAATTAGCCCAACGGTTCAATTTCTATTCCGAGATAAGAATTTACGACGCAACAAAAATGAATTCATTCAAATGCGCCAATTGTTTGCCAGCAGAGAAAGTTCGCCTTTTATTGTAGACATCAATACCGAAGATTACAACTTGTTCAACATCAAATATGGCAATATCCAATCGGAAGGAACCAAACATTTCAGTTTCCTTTCTGATTTGCAAGTCGCGAATTCTTTTGGAAAAGTCTACACCGAAATTCATTACCGAAAACTTTTCGAAAACAACCGTCAAATCAGTTTGCGTTTCTTCGCTGGAACTTTCTTGTATCGCAGTACCACTTCCGATTTTTTTAGTTTTGGATTGGATCAACCTACTGATTATATGTTTGAACAACCGCTTTTGGGAAGAAGCGAAACTACTGGTTTGTATAGTCAACAATACGTGTATGCCGAAGGCGGTTTTAAATCTAAATTTGATGTACGTTTTGCTAATCAATGGATGACCACAACCAACGCTACTTTCAATATTTGGAATTGGGTGCAAGTCTATGGCGATATTGGACTATTTAAAAATCAATACCAAAGTCCAAGATTTGTGTACGATTCTGGATTTCATTTAAATTTGGTTCCTGATTATTTTGAACTTTTTTTCCCAGTATATTCTTCCAATGGATTTGCATTCAACGAGAACAATTATGACGAAAAAATCCGATTTGTTGTAACACTCTCACCTCAAACCTTAATCTCGCTTTTCACTAGAAAATGGTTTTAGTAATTAATTTTACTTAATTTATTACATTATCAATATCAAAAGTAGTTTATTTTGCTTATTTTTTACATAATTTACATCTGTTTTGGCTGATTATTGAAAATAATTAAAATTTTCTATTTCACCATCTTGTTTGGTATTGCCGAATTAATTACATTTGTAACAATTCAATTATTTTATTTATGAATAAAGCTGCCGAAAAAGAAATTTTATCTTTTGAAGATTTCAAAACAGAAGTTTTAAACGACTATAAAATTGCCACTGTTAGTAGAGAATGTAGTTTATTGGGAAGAAGAGAAGTACTAACAGGAAAAGCAAAATTTGGAATTTTCGGTGATGGAAAAGAAGTACCACAATTAGCACTTGCCAAATCGTTTCAAAACGGCGACTTCCGTTCAGGATATTACCGTGACCAAACCTTTATGATGGCAATTGGCGCCATGAATATCCAACAATTTTTTGCCGGATTATACGGCCATACCGATATTAACCAAGATCCAATGAGCGCCGGTCGTCAAATGGGTGGGCATTTTGCTACGCACAGTTTGGACGAAAATGGGCAATGGAAAAACTTAACCGAACAAAAAAATTCAAGTGCCGACATCTCTCCTACTGCTGGACAAATGCCGCGTTTACTTGGTTTGGCACAAGCTTCTAAAATTTTCAGAAATGTAAAAGGTTTGGAAGAATTTACCAATTTCTCTAAACAAGGAAATGAAGTCGCTTGGGGAACTATTGGAAATGCTTCTACTTCAGAAGGTTTGTTTTTTGAAACTATCAATGCTGCTGGTGTTTTACAAGTACCAATGGTAATGAGCGTTTGGGATGACGAATACGGAATTTCGGTTCACGCACGCCATCAAACGACAAAAGAAAATATTTCGGAAATTTTAGCAGGTTTCCAACGTGATGAAAATAAAAATGGCTACGAAATTCTTCGTGTGAAAGGTTGGGATTATCCAGCATTGGTAGAAACTTATCAAAAAGCATCAAAAATTGCTAGAGAAGAACACGTTCCCGTTTTAATTCACGTAAACGAACTTACACAACCGCAAGGACATTCCACTTCGGGAAGTCACGAGCGTTATAAAAGTAAAGAGCGTTTGGCATGGGAAACGGAATTTGATTGTGTGGCACAAATGAGACAATGGATGCTTGCCAATAATATCGCTACGGAAGAAGAACTAGCCGAAATTGAAACTACCGCTAAAAAAGACGTTTTAGAAGGTAAAAAAGCCGCTTGGACTGCTTTTACAGCACCAATTAAAGCCGAACAACAAGAATTAGTAGCGTTATTAAATACGATTGCGGCTTCAAGTGCTAACAAAGTATTTATTGAAAAATATGCTAACGATTTAGCAGCAATCAAAGAACCAATTAGAAAAGACATCATCACTACCGCAAGAAAGATTTTGCGAATGATTATTGGTGAAAACGGTCAAAGTCAATTGGCAACATGGATTACCAATTATACCAATACGATCCAACCGAAATTCAGTTCGCATTTGTTCTCGCAATCCGATAAAAATGTGTTTTCGGTGCAAGAAGTGAAACCAACTTACGATGAAACAGCGGAAGAAGTAGATGCGCGTTTGGTTTTACGTGATAATTTCGATGCTATTTTTGCTAAATATCCAGAAACATTGATTTTTGGTGAAGATTCAGGAAACATTGGTGACGTAAACCAAGGTTTGGAAGGCATGCAAGAAAAATACGGAGAATTCCGTGTGGCGGATGCTGGAATTCGTGAAGCTACTATTTTAGGACAAGGAATTGGAATGGCGATGCGTGGTTTACGACCAATTGCAGAAATTCAATATTTGGATTATTTATTGTATGCCATTCAAATTATGAGTGACGATTTAGCCACTTTACAATACAGAACGCACGGCAAACAAAAAGCACCGTTAATCATTAGAACGCGTGGACACCGTTTAGAAGGCATTTGGCATTCAGGTTCGCCAATGGGAATGATTATTAATGCGATTCGTGGTATTCATGTTTTGGTACCAAGAAATATGACCAAAGCCGCTGGATTTTACAATACGCTATTAGAAACCGACGAACCAGCTTTAATCGTAGAATGTTTGAACGGCTACCGTCTGAAAGAAAAAATGCCAACCAATTTAGGAACTTTTAAAACACCAATTGGTGTAGTAGAAACCATTAAAGAAGGAAGCGATATTACGTTAGTTTCTTATGGTTCTACCATACGTTTAGTAGAACAAGCTGCCAAAGAATTAGAAACTGTTGGTATTAGTGCGGAGATTATTGATATTCAATCGCTTTTACCTTTTGATATCAATCATGACATTGTGAAATCGGTTGCGAAAACGAACCGTTTGTTAGTAATTGATGAAGACGTTCCTGGTGGTGCAAGTGCTTATATTTTACAAGAAATTGTAGAAAACCAAAAAGCGTATCGCCATTTAGACAGCGAACCACAAACATTAGCCGCACAACCGCATAGACCAGCCTACGGCACCGACGGCGATTATTTCTCTAAACCAAGTGTAGAAGACATCTTCGAAAAAGTGTACGCCATTATGCACGAAGCGAATCCAAAGAAATTTCCAAGTTTGTATTAATACCAGAATCCCGATGAAAATCGGGATTTTTTTGTAAGAGGTTTTTTGTATATTTGATCTTGAATAAAAAATAATACGCAATAATGGTTAAGTAAAGCTATATGAAAACAGTTTGCTTTATTTATCTTATTGCAAAAACTAAATATATATACAAGTTGGCAAACATTATATTATAATTCATAATAGTAATATATGAATAAAAAGTACCCATATACAGAAAAACACACAAGAGAACAACTTGAGAAAGCAAACCCTAATTTGTATGTAAAAAAATCTAAAATAAATCGTAAGAAGTTAATAGCAACAATTTTTGGAACCCTAGTTATATTATTTGTTATTGGAATATGGAATTATCGAACTGAGAAACATCTAAGAAATAATGGCGTCCAAACAACAGCAACAATATCTTCTATTAAATCGGAATATAGGCGAATAAATGATTTGGAACTTACACGGATTCATACCTATAGTATTGAATATAAATTTCTTTATAATTCTGATACAGTTAGTGGCTTAGATATTATCCGAAAAGAAGAGCTTAATGAATATTTCGATAATATGCCAAAAGTGAATGACTCAATAGAAATATTATACGATATCGAAAAAATTGAACATAGTAGTATAAAAAAGAAATAACGTTTGCTAACAGCGGTAACTGTTGCATAACTACCATTTTTTAAATAAAATTTCAAAAAACATAAAATTCCGAACTCGTTTAAGCACTTTTAAGCGAGGTTTTATTTTAGTTCATGTACAAAATTCTAATTTTTAGAAAGCTTAAAATTGAGTTATTGTTGTCTAAAAAGACCGTTTTTATAAAAGCAAAGTACTTCCCTTGTTTTAGGGAAATAACTTGGGCTAAAACACTTGGTTTTTTGATGGTAAAACGCAAGTATTTCTTCAAGTTGTAGGTTAAACTTGCCATGAGTACATGTTTGTTTGCGTTTTTGATGCCTCGGGTGTTGACTCGTTTCATGTTCGTGAAGTTGACCAAGGTTCCAATCACAGGTTCGACTGTTTTACTTCGTATTCTCGACATCTTTTTGGCATATTTGGCATTTTGTGTGAGTTTTTGATGCATACGGTCGTAATGTTCTTTGTGGATGCTATCGTCTAGCTTTTTAAACTTAGTGCTTTTGCCACAACATTGTTCTCTGAGTGGGCAGTTTTTACAGTCACTCTCGCTGCTTCGGTACGTGCGTTTGGTGTAGCCTTTACTATCCGTTTTTTCGCCTTTGAAAAGGAGTTTGGCTTGGTTGCCTTCGGGTTTAGTGCATTGGTAATAATTTTCCTCTTTGTTGAAGGTAAAACCTTCGCGCTCGGGTTTGTATTGCCCGAAGTTAGGAATGTAGGCATCAATATTTTTTTTATGTAAATACGCCAACGCTTCGCCACTGCTGTAACCGCCATCGGCTAAAAGTTCTTCTAATTCAATGTCGTTTTCGTTTAGGTTTTCTTCGATAAGTTCCACAATTTTTTCTAAACATTGACTATCGCGCTTGTCTGCAAAATCAGAACACGCTCCAGTAATAACATGGTGTGCATCGTCTACTGCGATTTGTCCAAAATA
>NZ_QLST01000016.1 GCF_003293845.1 Flavobacterium tibetense
GTAAACGGCGGCCGTAACTATAACGGTCCTAAGGTAGCGAAATTCCTTGTCGGGTAAGTTCCGACCTGCACGAATGGTGTAACGATCTGGACACTGTCTCAGCCATGAGCTCGGTGAAATTGTAGTATCGGTGAAGATGCCGATTACCCGCAGTGGGACGAAAAGACCCTGTGCACCTTTACTATAGCTTAATATTGACCTTGGACACGTGATGTGTAGGATAGGTGGGAGACTTTGAAGTGGGTTCGCTAGGATCTGTGGAGTCATTGTTGAAATACCACCCTTTGCTTGTCTGAGGCCTAACCCCGCGATTGTGGGGGACATTGTTTGGTGGGTAGTTTGACTGGGGTGGTCGCCTCCAAAAGAGTAACGGAGGCTTCTAAAGGTTCCCTCAGCACGCTTGGTAACCGTGCGTAGAGTGCAATGGCATAAGGGAGCTTGACTGAGAGACATACAGGTCGATCAGGTACGAAAGTAGAGCATAGTGATCCGGTGGTTCCGCATGGAAGGGCCATCGCTCAAAGGATAAAAGGTACGCCGGGGATAACAGGCTGATCTCCCCCAAGAGCTCATATCGACGGGGGGGTTTGGCACCTCGATGTCGGCTCGTCACATCCTGGGGCTGGAGAAGGTCCCAAGGGTTGGGCTGTTCGCCCATTAAAGTGGCACGCGAGCTGGGTTCAGAACGTCGTGAGACAGTTCGGTCTCTATCTACTGCGGGCGTTAGAAATTTGAGTGGATCTGATTCTAGTACGAGAGGACCGAATTGGACTGACCGCTGGTGTATCTGTTGTTCCGCCAGGAGCATCGCAGAGTAGCTACGTCGGGAAGGGATAAGCGCTGAAAGCATATAAGCGCGAAACCCACCACAAGATGAGATTTCTTTTAAGGGTCGTGGAAGATGACCACGTTGATAGGCTACAGATGTAAAGGCAGTAATGTCATAGTCGAGTAGTACTAATAACCCGTAAGCTTATCTGCAAGATTGTCTGCCGAGAAATCGGCAGACGAGAACTTTCTACTAAATATTTACTTATCTCAGTATGTTAAGATATTAGTCACTAGGCAAAAGGCAATAGCCAATAGTTTAGTTGACCCGAGCAAAAAAGCTGATGCCTTATGGCTAATGCCTATTGCCTTAAAAACTTAAGGTGGTTATTGCGGCGGGGCTCACCTCTTCCCATTCCGAACAGAGTAGTTAAGCCCGCCTGCGCAGATGGTACTGCATGACTGTGGGAGAGTATGTCGCCGCCTTTCTTTTGAAAAGCCCTATCAGAAATGATAGGGCTTTTTTGTTACCTATATTCCGTCCCGAAGGGACTCAAACAACAAATCCTAACTGTAATGGTTGGGATTTTTTTGTTTTAGGATTAAACCATTTTTAAATAATTTTCCAATAGATTTCAACTGAAAACCAAATCCCGCGTTAGGGATAGCAGCATTTGTTTGAGCTCTTACTTAAAATGCCTAAGGATTTTAAGTAAAGCGAGTGTGGATAGCCCGACCTGTAATTGCGAGGTACGAAGCAAACAGGAACGCCCAAAAAAAATCCAACTCTTGTGAAGTTGAACTTTAATGTTTTATTTTTCTACTAATTTCTCTTAGTCATTGTTTTAAATTTATAGAAAAAGCTGCCCAATTGGACAGCTTATAGATTTGGTAATTATTGGGATTCTGTTTTTATTCTTTTATGAATCGTTTTGTTCCAGCAGATTTGCCATCTGTAACTTCAATGATATAAATTGCAGACATTAAATTACTTATGTTAATTGTATTGTTGTCTACATTTCCACTTGCTACTTGCTGTCCCATTTGGTTGAAAATTCTGTAGGATGAATTGTTGTTTTCCATTCCTGAGAAATAAATGATGTCTCCTTTTACTGGGTTAGGATATAATTTGAAATCCAGCTTTGTGATTTCAGATACTTCGTTCGTATCAACTTTATTACTTGTAATTTCTTCTGAGTTTCTAGTGTGAATTGAAGTTATGTTTATTGTATAATCTTCAACTTCTCCATTTGAGAAAGTTTCACAAGCTGTTGGTGAAAAATTGAACTTCATGGAAACTCTCATTCTTGTTGTTCCTGTTAATGCATTCGTTGGGATATTGATAGTTCCACTTACGGATGAAGCTTTATCTTTTGTTCTAGAGAATACTAATTCGGATGATTCAAAAATTCCATTTTTATTAAAATCTATCCAAACATTATACGATTCGGCTCTTGAGTTACCATACCAACCCGGAGTAATTGTAATTGTATTAGATGTTCCAACCGCTAAATTTGTTGCAATTGCAGTGTAATCACCATAACCATTATTGTCTCCAGAAGTATTATTAATTGTACCCAATTGTACTCGATTAATAAATTCTTTAGATGTTCCTCCTGATGAGTTACAATATGAAATTGTACTAATTGAAGGAGCAGCTGAAGTAGTTACATTTACTGTGTTACTTGCAGTAGAAACATTTCCAGCAGCATCTTTTGCTCTTACATAGAAACTGTATGAAGTTGAAGTTGATAAGTCATTTACAGTTAAACTAGTTGCAGTTGTAGTAGTTTTTAAGATACCATTTTGATAGATGTCATAACCCGATATTCCAACATTATCGGTAGCAGCAGTCCATGATAAATTTGTACTTGAAGTTGTAGTTCCAGAGGCAGAAAGTGTTACCGATGATGGCGCTGTTGTATCTAAAGCTGCAGAAGTAGTTATATTTACTGTATTACTAGCGGTAGAAACATTTCCAGCGGCATCTTTTGATCTTATATAGAAACTATAAGTAGTTGAAGCTGATAAGCCGGTCACTATTAAAGTAGTTGCAGTAGTTGTGTTTGTCAAGACTCCATTTCTATATACGTCATAACCCGTTACTCCAATATTATCGGTAGCAGCAGTCCATGATAAGTTGGTGCTTGAAGTTGTAGTTCCAGAAGCTGAAAGTGTTACTGTTGATGGGGCTGTTGTATCTACAGGCGTTAAAGTAGTTATTTTTGCTGTATTACTAGCAATAGATAGGTTTCCAGCATCGTCTTTTGCTCTAACATAGAAACTATAAGCAGTTGAAGCAGTTAAACCTGTTATCGTTAAAGAAGTTGTGGTAGTTGTTGTTTTCAATATTCCATCTTGATACACATCGTAGCCAGTTACACCAAGATTATCTGTTGCGGCTGTCCAAGATAAATTTGTACTTGATGTTGTAGTTCCAGAAGCAGTAAGGGTTGATGCTGAGGGAGCTGTTGTATCAGCAGTACCTGAACCTGTAATGGTAAAGTTAACATTGTTTACATCAAAGAAAATATGATTACTTCCTTTTACCATGATTCTATTAGTTGTTCCTGGGATATTTGGGATAATTACATTTTGCGTTCCATCATTGGGAGTTCCTGCTAATAAAACAATTGGAAAAGTTTGTCCACCGTCAGTAGAAAGTAGAATGTCTACATTAGCGCAGTTTACATTATTTGCGTTAGTTCCTGCAACTGTCCAGTTAACGGTTTGAGTAGTTCCTGCAGCGTAAGATACAGCTGTGTTTTGAGAATTAACGATAAATGGACCCGCATTTCCGTCTACGGTTACCACCATATCATCGGTATTGTTTGCGCCTCCTCCAGTTCTGTTATCTCTCACGGTCAAACGGAAGTTTAAAGTACGAGCAACGCCTGGTAATGTTTCTGAAGCAATTCTATGTCCTTGCGTTGTGGTTAATCCAGCCAAGATAGTATTCATATTTGGAAAATAGCGCGTTGGAGAACTAGTAGGAGGATAAGATCTAAATAAAGGACCAGTTGTAGCTGTGCTACTTGGTGTGGAGGCTGTTGCATTTCCTAAATCCATTTGTTCCCACGAGTAGGTTAATTGGTCGTTGCTGTTAGCGTCTGTTGCAGAACCATTTAACATAAATGGAGTTCCTTTCGGAATGGTATAATCTTGTCCGGCGTTTACAACTGGTGTTGCATTTCCTGTAAGTGTAATGGTTGCGCAAGTTTTGTTTTTGATGTTATCTGTAACTTGTTGGATACTAATCGCATGAAAATAAGCATCAGGACGTTGTACAATGTCTTTTAAGCTAGTTCCTGCATAACTCATAATTGTAGAAGCACTTCCTGGTTCCATTTGTGCTTGATTTCCACTTTCTGTTCTGTATGTAAAGGAATGATTGGCTCCCAATTGGTGTCCCATTTCGTGTGCTACATAATCGATGTCAAAATTATCTCCAGATGGCATGCTAGTACCAGTATAGGCGCTACCTTTTAGACCATCAACACAAATACAACCTCTGCAGTTTGCATTTCCGCCTGCGGTTGTACCTCCAAATAAATGCCCAATATCATAATTCGCTTCTCCAATAACATTGGTTAAGGTGGATTGAACTTGTTGTCCCCAGTAAGTAGGTGAGTCGGTATACGGATCTGTAGCAGCATTGGTATAAAGAACATTCTCGTTGTTAGCGATTAGAACTAATCTTAGTCCAAAATCTCTTTCGAAAATACCATTTACTCTAGTCATAGTATTTACTATTCCTGCCAAGGCTAAAGCTTTTGTGCCACCAAAGTAGTTGGCATATTCTCCAGTACAAGAAACCGCTAGTCTAAAAGTGCGTAGTTTTCCGTCATCAGCTCCTCTTTGGCTTGATGTAAGATTACTTATTGTTTCTATTTCGGAATCCGATACACCACATTCAAATTTAGTAAACGGAGTTTTTCTATCCGATTTTTTATATACAGTATATTTGGTATTATCAGAATTTATAGGTTCGATGAAAATAGCTTCTTTATCAGGATAAATAGTCATGGATTTAAATCCTAATGGTGAAGAACTAAAATAAGCAATTGCTTTTGGATTGTCAACACCAATAGCTACATACGATTTTATTTCAGGAAATTTTGCTGCAAGTTCTGGAGCCATTACCGAGCTTTCATACACTTTGAAGTTTTCCAATGTTCCTTCTCCATTTGGTAATGTAATAATAAGATTTGAAGAAGTTTTAAGTGCCTCTTTTTTAGGAGATTTACTCAATAAGGTTTTCATTGAAGTAACATCTAAGTCGAATGTATTCTTTTGAGGTAAGTGTAAATTAGTACTTCTATTTGAAGTTTCATTCGAATTACTTTTTTTCCATAAATCATTTTTGCCTTGAGCAATTCCGTAGGTACCAGTAAAAAGTAGAGCGGCACAAATTAATTTTTTCATAGTCATTTTCATTTTTGTTAACCGCTTCAAAACTAAGTATTTAAAAAAATATAATCGACGAAATTAACAATATAATCGATGAAATGCACTATTTTTCATTACCTTGTAAGATATAAGCTAAAATTTTGAGCCTATTTGTTAACAAAAAATGGTAACGTTATGATAATCAGTAATTTTTATCTTTTCTTTTCGTAAGAAAAATATTCTTCAGAATTAAATAAAAAAAATAAAAATGAAAATTCAATGATTTTTTATGTTTTTTTTGACTTCATTTTTAGAATAAAAAGTACTTGAACGGACTTTTTTATAACTTCATCTATTAGTTAATTTTTTTTCTAAAATAGCAGGCATTTTTAATTTTATTTTCATGCTAAGTTATTGATGGTTAATTAATTGTTAAAAAGTTAAAGTTTCAAAAATGACTCTATTTTTTTAAAAGATTAATGAAAATTGAATTAAATTTGTACAACAAAACCTAAGCAAAGGTTTTTGAAATGTAGTTAGATTTTATTTTTTAAGAGTTTCTACTTTTAGTAAATCTATCAAACTAAAGGATGGTTCAATTGATTTATTGTAATTGCCAATGGCAACTTCTTCTGCAAAAATCAATCAATAACAGTTTATTTCTTCACATAAGTTTTTTAATTCATTAAATTTTCAATTTATGATTGGAAAATTTTTAATTTATCTCAAAACCACTTCTACACAAACTTACTAATGATATGGTATTTTTAAACCGTATTATTATGAAAAAATTTATTTTATTTTATCGAGAAAATGCCCAAAAATTGAGCTGTTCTTTAGAGTATGCAGCAGGGGTATTGAGAGGTTTGGGGCTTAATTCCAGTTTACAAGGAATTAATTTTAGCAAAAAAGGGATTTATTATGTTGCATTTTTACTTTTATTCTTCAGTCAGTCATCACTACACAGTCAAATCATAATTGATGGTGATCCTAGTGATTGGCCTGCAGTTTTAAATAATCCCGCAAATACAAAGAAAGCTTTTAAGCATGATCCTTTTGATGTATTACATGTTGATGATCAATGGACTGGCGGTTCTTCTGATACAGGAGCCAACCCAAATACGCATTGGTTTTGGGCAAATGGTAATTCAAATGACAAAGGGGATATTGCCAATGCTGGTGCTGTTTTATTAGGAACAAAACTCTATTTTTTTGGAGATAGAACCGCAGCAAATGGTAATGCTCAAATTGGCTTTTGGTTTTTTAAAGATGATGTGCGACCAACAGGAAACGGCTCAAGTTCAAGTCCATTTACAGGTGAACATGTAAACGGAGACATTTTAATTATAAGTAATTTTGTAAATGGTGGTGGTAATGCTCAACCGAGTATTTACATGTGGGCTGGAAAAACAGATGTTAATCCAGGAGCGTTAGTTCTTGTTACTGGTGGCGGATTAGATGCTGCTTTAGCAACTAACAGTTCTGTTGTAGATGTTCCAACTGGTCAAATGTTTAATGGTGAAATGTGGACTTTTTATCCAAAATTTGGAGAAACAGGAACGTATCCTAATCCGTTATTCTTCGAAGGATATTTAGATTTAGCTACATTACCGGGTGAATATAATGCTTGTTTTCAACGCTTTTTATTAGAAACTAGAAATTCACAATCCATTAATGCTTCTTTACAAGATTTAGTTGCTGGACAATTTTACGGCATTCCACCAGCGCCAACAGCAATTTCAAATGCATTTTGTGGAACAGGCTCTGTAAGTTTATCTGCGTCTGGGTGTAATGGAACTCTTAAATGGTATACAAGCGCAAGTGGAGGAGTAGCAATAGGAGAAGGCTCTCCATTTAATACTCCAGAAATTTCAGAGACAACAACGTATTATGTTTCTTGTACGGTTGATGGTTGTGAAGGACCAAGAACTGCTGTAACGGCTACAATAAATCCTTTACCATCTGGTGTTGGAGTTCCCACACATGTTACGTGTTATGGAGCTGCTACAGGTTCAATTGATTTAACTCCTTCTGGAGGTACACCGCCTTATACTTATGCATGGACAAAATTGGGTGATGTTAACTTTGCTGCATCCACTCAAGATGTATCAGATTTAACAGCAGGGGTTTATAGCGTGGTTATAACCGACTCTAAAGGATGTGAAGGAAATGTTCAAGTGGAAATCGTTGAAGCGCCATTAGTAACACCTGAAATTTCTAAAAACCCCGGAAATGCTTCTACATTGTGTGGTGTTTCTCCATCTGAAGCTCAAGCTCTGATTGATACAGCATTTACTAATTGGTTAAATGAAGCTGGCGCAGGATATGAAAGCGGAGTTCATGTTGATAATCCGGGAACGGCACCATATACTATTACAATTAGTCCTGAAAATCCTTCTGCACCTTTATATTCTGGTGGAAGTGTTGATGTTACTTGGACAATCACTGATGCGTGTGGTTTAACCGATACTGTTATTGGAACATTTACTGTTGATAACAACTGTAGAATCATTTGTGAAACCGTTCCAACGGATGTGCTTTGTAACGATGGTTCAACAGGATCAATTGCAGTAACGGCTTCAGCTGGATTTCCACCATACAATTTCTATTTGTATTTGTCTTCAGATCTTAATACGCAATTAGATAGTGTTTTAGATGTTGATTCAAATCCTGGTATGGCAACATTTTTAAATCTACCAGCGGGAACTTACACCATTCTTATTACCGATGCTGTTCAAGATTTGGAAGATCCAACATTATGTGCAGATACTTCAATTTCACAACCTGAGTCGCCTTTGTCAAGTCAAATTAGTAATATTGACGTTTTATGTTATGGTGACGCAACTGGATCGATTGATTTATCTCCTTCTGGAGGCACTCCTCCTTATACATTTTCGTGGAGTGCTTCAAATGGTGGCGTGATTCCTGAAGGTCAGGAAAACATTGAAGATTTAACAGGGTTAGTAGCTGGGACTTACAGTGTTGTAATTATTGATGCCAATGGAAATGAAGGAGGTTGTCGTAATGAGAACAGTGCTGAAATCATGCAATCCGATGAGTTAACTTGTTCCGTAGAAAAAAACAGTGACGAAATTTGTATTGGAGGACTAAATGGTTCGGCAACAGTTAGCGTACTTGGTGGTAGTGGTGATTATACTTATTTATGGGATAATGGTGAAACAACCGCTACAGCAACTGGATTAAGTGGTGGGCTGCACTCTGTAACCATAACTGATTCTAATGGTTGTGTTACTAGTTGTGAAATTACAATTGCTACAATTCCATGTGATGATGCTCATTGTACTTATACCCAAGGATTTTATGGCAATTATGGTGGTTTAGGCTGTACTCCAGATTATGGAACAGTTAATTCTCATGTAATGATGACTAATGCTTTAACTCAAGTGGGAGGTAGCTTTAATTTTGGAAGTTTAAATACCGGAAATTATTTCTTGTTGAAACTTTCGGATGTAACTGGAGCAGGTAATCCTGCACAAAATAAGATCTACAAAATGCTTCCTGGCGGCGGTTCACCAAGAGCTTTAGTTGGTTATGCTACTTACGATGAGTATGCCACATGGTCAGACAATGATCCATTAGTTGCTAAAGGAGGAAATAAAGGAAAAATAAATAACAATTTGTTAAGTCAAACGATTACTTTATTCTTTAATTTACAAATGGATCAATCATTAGGAGGTGTTGTTTTAGAAAGCTCATTTGCAACTGCTAAAACCATAACTTGTGGATCCAATGAACCTAATATGGAAACGGCTCAAGAGTTCACAATTTCATCTAATGTAATTAGTTATTTAGAGAATAACGGAGGAGCTACTGTTGCTAATTTATTTGCTTTAGCTAATAAATCGCTTGGAGGAGAATCTACAGGTGGAATTAATGCTGCAACAATTAACAATGCTGTTGATGCAATCAATAGAGGATTTGATGAATGTAGAGTTAAAGTTGTAATTCCTGAAGAAACAATTGAAACGAGAAGTATTGCTTTTGATGATAAAGATGCAACTTCAAATTCAAGACCAATTTCAGGAAATGTAACTATTTACCCAGTTCCGTTCCAAGATTCCTTCACTGTTGATTATGGATTGGATTATGATTCTTTAATTAAAGTTCAAATATTTGATATTAAAGGTTCTCTAATTTATCAATTGAATGATATTGATACCAAACAAAATCATGAAATTAGAGTAGAACCAACTTTTAATAAAGGAAAAGGAGAAATGTATATTGTTAAAGTAATTACTGATAGAGAAGTAATCATTAAAAAAGTGATTTCGAGTCAGTTTTAATGAAATATTAATTATAAACAAAAAGAGGCTTTTAAGCCTCTTTTTTTGTTTTTATTTGTTTAATACTAAAGTGATTTTATTAAAATCTGCAGCAGCATTAATCACATCTTTATATGAATCAAAATGTTCTAAAGGATAGTTGATAATATTATAAAATTCATTGTTTTCAATGATGATTTCATTTTTATTCTGTTTGTATGAACTTACAAATCCTGCTTCAGTTTTACCATTAATTTCAGTTTTATAATCCATGTTAAAATTTTCAAGATTTTTAACTACTATATTTTCTGGAAGTTTAATGATAATTTTTCTATAATACGAATGTGGATAATCAATTTCTACGGGAAGTTTTCTTTTGTGTTCTTGGTACAATTCCATTTGGGAACCAATTGTTTTACCAATACTGAATAAATAGGTATTTCCCGCTTTTTGAATCAAATCGCTACCTTCAAAAGTTAAATCTAGATGGAATGGTTTTTTTCCAATGTTTTCTAAACCGTCATTTTTAGATTTAATTGTCGTTGGTTGTTTTTCACCTGTATAATTTTGGGCAATACTTTTTAAAATATCTTTATATTGTTCTTCCGAAATAAAATCTTTCATTGGTTGAAAATTTAATCCAGAATAACCGCCATAAGTTAAATTGGTTGTAATTATTGGGTTTTCTAAATCTTTGGTGAAATCAACAGTGATTTCCATTGTGTCATGAGTTAATTCAACACCTGGAATAGTAATGAATCCTTTTTCACCAATTCCCATTTTAATTCCTGCAAATTCTTTAGATTTAATAAATAATCCATGATTATTAGCCAAATTGGCTGGAATTAATGGAATTCTATATTCAATTTCTGTTGGAGTTAAAAATTTATTGATGGAAGGAAAATAAAGTAAAATTTCATCAAGATTTTCATAACTTTCAAATTCAATATCAAAAGGAGTATCAAATCTATCTGATGCAAAAACAATTTGTGATTCTATATTGAATTGATTTAAAACGGCAATATACAAACGTAAAATATCACCTTGACTTGCTTGTTTAGATTTTATAATATCTGTAATTGTTTCTTTTGAATCGTAATAACGGTTATAGGTAATTGATTTTTTAATTTTATCTTCAATATTCCAAAGTTGTTCTTGAAGGTTGTTATTTTTTGCAATACTTTTACAAAAATCGGCAACTGTTTTAGTGTCTTTCTTGTCTAGAGTTGTATAGAAACGTTCATAAATATTTGATGAGAATTCTTTGAAATTATACAAATTTTTGGCACCACTATACAGGTTTTGGTCTAGTTTATAACTTAAATATTTAATTTTTGATCTCCAATTAGAGTACTTTTCATCATCAGGTAAAGCTTCAATATTTTTTTCGTTAATTGTTAATTTTGTACTAGTTTCAGAAGTTTCGGTATCAAATACTGGTTCACTTAATCCATTATAAACTTTTGTTTTAAAAACAAGATGTTTTGGATAGATTAATTCAAAGTTAGCTTGAACAATTGGAATGTCGCTTTGCATTCTAAAAGTTTTGCCGTTTAAAGTTGGAAATTCTTCTAAAATAAAAACTTTTTCTATAATCGCACCTTTTTCAAGTCCGTTTACAGCAAAATAGTTGAATTTCAGGTTTCTTTCTTCATCTATTTCTTCTTTAATGTCTTTTTTGTTTAGTGTAATTATTTTTCCATTTTTTAAAATTACTCGGGCTTCATTTTTTATTACATTAACATTTTGTCCCATTGGTAAATAAATTTTATTGTTTTTTTCAATGGCGTCATCAGAATTAATAAAAATTCTATCGTGTAGTAAGTAGTATTGTTTGGCTCCGTTTTTATCAACGATAATCTCAATTTTATTCTTTTTACTTAAAATGATTTCATTTTCAGATTTAAATTGTTCTGGTATTTCTAATGCTTCTGGTTTCTCACTCCAAGTATAATTTTTGAAACTATACTCTTGTGCACAAACAAGATTAGAAATAAATAATAAGGTGATAACGAAACTGATTTTTTTGATTACCATGATTTTATTTTGTTTTTGATAATATAATTGACTCGCTGTAGTTTGATTTTAATTGTTTTAAGCTTTCATTCCAAAGTGCAAAATCTTCTTTATTGATTAGATTTTTTTTCAGTTGAATTTTGTAATTTACCCCAATAGTGTTTTTTTGTTGTTCGAAAGTAATGCTGATTTTCATTAATTCATTGTCAATTAACTCATTTTTTGGATAATTCTTAACCTTATAGTTTTCTGGAATTGCAAGTTCATAATCCAAATTAAAAATTGATACAATTTCGAAATCATAGCTAGTTGTTCTGTCAATTTCTATTGGGTTTTTATCGAAAATTTTATTTAGAAAAAGATTAATGTAAATCTCATTATCAACGTTAATTAAATAACTGTCCAACTCAAAGTCATAGTTGATATTATAGGACAAATCTCTATTTGTTGCATTTTCTTCACTAAAATCAATTAGTTTGAACTTGTTGTTTCCTTTTAGTACTAAGTTTTTGATAATGTCGAATCTTCTTTTTCCAGTATTATCACCAAGATAAGCAATTGGATATGTTCTGTTAAATCCGTTGTATTCAACTCTACCTTTTCCTTTTAATAAACCATTTTCAATTGTCAATTTAATGACATCATTTACTTGATTTACTTCTGCGTTTATAATTGGAACTTTTACAATTTCGTAGCCATTAGGTGTATTAATAAGTGCTTCTTTGTCTTGAATAAATGCTGTAGGTAAACCGTAACGCGTTTCTCTATCTGTTGCATCTAAAAAAATATATTTTGAGCCATTTTTGTAAGCTGCAATCATATGATTATCAACTGCTGGAGTAGGTAATTCATTATAGCTATATGGGATTTCTCTTGTGCCAATCCAACATAAATATACATTTTTAATACCTGCATAACTTGCCATAGTAACAATAATGCTCGACATATCTTTGCAATCACCAAATTTGCGTTCAAAAACTAAATTAGCTTCTCTTGGAATAAAGCCTTCATAACCATTTTCAAAAGCAATGTACTTGATGTTGTCTTTTACCCAATAAAAAATAGCTTTTACTTTTTCTTCTTCCGAATTTAGGTTTTTCGTTAAATCAACAGCTAATTCTTTTAAATCTTCATTTTCCTCCTTATTGATGTTGTCTACAAAACCTTTATAATATTTGTGAAGCCTATTAACATCATCTAAAACTTCAATTTTTTCGTTGTTGATGGTGTAATCTTTAATGTAAACATCAATATGGGGAATAAAATGTAAAACTCCAGGACCACTAGATTCAAATTTTTGAGGCATGATGTCTCTTTGTGTCCAAGAATAAACGGTTTTCCCTTTTTTTTCAGACTTTGTAAGGATTATAGAATTGTTAGGGTCGTTAAAAATTTTATAACCAATGTTAATATTTTTATCCGTTATCAATTCAAAAGTTGCATTTTTAATTGGATATCCACTTCCAAAAATAAATTTGTGTAATAAGAATGGATCTAAAAATTCTCTTTTATATGAATAAGATTTCTTTGCGCCAGCTTCTAAGTTAGTAAATATTAAATTGCGCTTTCTTACATCATCGAAAAAAATATTACTTCCGTTTGATTGTTTTTCATTGGTTTGCGTAACTTTAATTTTTTTCTCTTTACCATTAACATTCACAATAGAGTAGGCGTCATAACTTATAAGCTTAACTAAATCAGAATATGTAAATGATTCTTGATTGTTATGAATACCACTTTCAGACAAAATAACCGATTCCATTTCGGTATTTTGAATGATTTTTAATTTGTTTTTTTCTATAAAGATTTCATATGATTGATAATCTTTTGTGATAATTTCTTTTTGGTCTGGATATTCATTTTTAAGTTCTTGGAACGAATATTGAGCAAAACTATTCCAAGAAATTAGAATGAAGAAAACTAAAAGTTTATTGGATGATTTTAACCAATTCATCTGAGTCATATTTTTTAGTTACTAGTAATTTTCCGTTTTTGTAAATTAAAAAATCACCATGTAATTCGTCATTTTCAAAAGTTGCTGTAATCCATGGTCTTCCTTCTTCATCAAAATAATTTTGTTCACCAAAGTAATCCGAATTTTTGAAATTTTCTCTTTTATAAATTTTTCCATTGGAATAATATTCAATACGATTGCCTTCTAAAATTCCATTTTTGTAATTGGCTTCATATTCTGGATTTCCTTCTTTATTTTGAACAATTAATTTTCCAGTAATATTTCCTTTCTCAATTTGGAATTTAATAGCTAATTTTCCATTTGGATATTTAGATTCAATTATAGCAGTTTCATTAACGATCTCAATTGGTGTGCCAAAAACGCCTTCACTATTTAAATTAGAATACTGAATTGCCATATTGTTTTCGTAAACAACTTTTAAAATTGGAGTTCCTTCTTGGTTGTAATAAATATAGTCTCCTTCATTTGATCCATCAAAACTGGTGTATTCGTACATTTTTTTTCCACTTTTGAAAAAACGCACGGTTTTTCCATTATTTTCTCCAAATGTAAATTCATCAATTAATCTTAAATTTCCAACTAAATCGTATATCTTATCAATTCCGTGTAATTTACCATTGTAATAGTTTCTTTCATATTGAATGGTTCCATACGGACTGTAATATTTATAGGAATTGTGTCTTACTCCATTTTTGAATTCCATATCTACAATTGGAGTTCCTGTATTTTCTTTTGAAGTATATTTTCCATTAAAATTACCATTGACAATAGAAAATTCTGAAGTTGTTGTCTTATTGTTCGTTATTGTTATTTTTCCATTTTTGTTTATATAATCAATTTCATAATCCTTGTGGTTATTGATATCAAAACTTTCATTTAAAACGGCATCCCCTTCGTTATATTTTGTTTTTTGAGAAATTTGTCCGTTTTGTCTGTAAGTTATTCTAGAATTATGTAGTTCGCCGTTTTTATAGAATCCTTCAACTTTTACCTTTCCATTTGGATAGTAAGCAGTAAACGGACCATTTTGTGTACCATTTGAATAATAATATATATCACTTAAAATACCGTTGTCATAAACTTCATAAAGACCATTTATTTTATCATCTTTATAGTTTGAGATTGAATTTAATTCGCCTGTTCTATTATAATTATAACTTAATCCTTGTTGTAAATCAGCTACATTATTTTCTTTTATTCGTAAATAGCCATTTGAAAAATAATAATTCCATTCGCCGTTTTTCTTTCCTTTGTCATAATTACCACTTACGATAACATTTCCGTTTAAATTAGCAATTTGGAATGGTTTTTTCTGTAAACTCACTTCTTTTGGTTTTGCTGCGTTTTTTGTGTATTGTAATCCTGATTTTAATTCATTTCCTTTATAAATTTCTTCAAAATACTTTTCTCCTCTAATTGAAAAATAACTATAAGAAGTTAATTGTTCTTTAGCGTCAAAAATCAATTCTGATGATTTTTCTCCAGTGATATGATAATTTATGGTTTTAGTGATTTTTCCAGCAGTGTAAAAGCTTTCTGAATTCAATTTTGAGTTAGTGTAATATTCTTTGTAGTTACCTTCCACTTTCCCATTTTTATAAGTTGCTTCAGCTTTAAGAACCTTTCCGTCAAAAAATTGTTGGTAGTTTCCTTCTAAAAGATCATTCTTGTAATTTGCTGTGTAAGTAATATCTCCAACTTCATTATAGATAATATACTTTCCATCAAGCTTACCATTATTGTAAACAACTTCAGAGCTTTTAGTTCCATCTGCATGATAGCAGGTTAAAGTTCCGTTTCGTTCCCCTTCAGTAAAATTTAATTCACATCTTTTAGAACCATTTCCATAGAATGTTGTGCTCAATCCATGAAGTTTTCCATCCTTATAATTTTCAACCGTATTTAGTTTTCCATTTTCAAATTCTTTAACTTCTCCGTCAAGCTTTCCATTTTTGAAGTTTCTTTCAAGATCAACATTTCCTTTTTCGTCAAAATAGATTTGTTTTCCATGAAGTTCGTCGTTCTCAAGATTTAGTTCTCCAATAATATTTCCATTGTCATCTAACAAGGCAAATTTTCCTTGTTTTTTCCCGTTGATAACATTTCCAACTAAGTATGGGCGACCATCTTCTATAAAAGTGATTACATCTTGTTTTTTGCCAAAATGATTAACACTTCTTTTGGCATAAACATTCCAAAGATCTTTAATGATGTAACTTTCATAAAACGCAGTGATTTTCTTTTTGTGTGTGGTTAGTTTTTTTCCTAAATCTTCTTCTAAACTTAATAAGATATAGTAACTATAAGCCTCAAAATGATTTTTACTCATCAAGTCCTTAATCCAAGGAATATAAGTGGTTTCAAAGAAACCGTCTTGCATTTTATGCTCTTTGGTATACTCCATTACCGCTTGCATCTGACGGATAATTACATCATCAAAACTAGATTTAACTTTGTAAGCTTTTCGCAATGGTAATTGATTTGAAAGTATAGTTTCAATTTCGCTAAAATCATCTCCTGATTCAGAGAATTTTAGGTCTCCTTTAGTAATATAATTTTCACCATACTTTTTATTCAATTTGGTAATTGTTTCACTAGCATATCTTCCTGTCGGATTTAGAATTAAATAGCTTAGTAAAGCCAAAGTTCCTTCAGTAACATTACCATTTTCTAAAGCCAAGCTACCAAGGAAATAATGACCCGATGTTAAATTTGGATTAATTGTAACCACTTTTTTCAAGATATCTACACTTTTTTGTAAGTCACCTTTTCTTAAATATAGAATACCTTGATTATATAGAAAATTCGAAGAATTACTCATGTAAATTGCGCCTTCTTCAAATATTTTTTCTGCTTTTTCATACTCTTTTTCATCGCTTAAAAAACTTCCGTAAGAAGTATACATTATTGGCTTTTCCTTCATACTGCCATTATTGTATAAATCCTCAAAATGCTTTCTTAATTCTTCTTTTTTTCCTGCAGCAGACAACGCCAAGCCAATTTCATATTGTGCGGTTAAATATTTATCATCGTATTTTGAAATTTTTTGATACTCTTTAACAGCATCGTCATATTTTTCATTGTAATAACTTCTTAATCCATTAGTTAAGATTGAGTCGGTATTGTATGAGAAACTGTAATCTTTTTTGTTTTGAGAGTAACTACTAATGCTTGCAAGTACAAAGATTGCTAAAAATATTTTTTTCATTTGGAGTAATAAATTTTTCCAAATATAAATTTAAAATTTGAAAAGTACAGAAGTTGCTTGAAAATAAATTAGGAATTTATTCACATTTATTTTGATAACAGATTAACATGCTCAAAATGCTTTTTAAACTCTTTCTTACCAATGGAATACGCAATTGGTTTTTTCCCTTTCTTTTCTTCAAATTTGGCAATTTTATAGAGACAATTGTAATGACGTATTAATTCTTTCCAACCAAAAAATAGCGAATGTTTGGGGTCGTACATGTGTGTTGGTTCGCTTATTACGCCATTGATTTCTATGATTTTGAAGTGTTTGCCATTTTCTAAATCGGAAAAATTATCGAACATAATATCCATTCTACCGTAGTTAAAACCTTTTATTTGATTACAAATGGAATTAAAAGTTGTCGTTAGTTCGTCCGAAATTAAATGACTTTCATCAATGAATTTTGCGCCTCTACAATGATTCCCAAAAGGAACTAAAGTCACTTTTTCATTTTCAACTGGAATGCTATTTAAATTAATTTTTGGATTTTTAGCCAAGGTTTCCAATTGAAAGGCAAATCGCGGATTTTTTAATAACAACTCTTGAATTGTATTTTTTCCGTTTCCAATAACCGTTAAAAACTCTTTAGAAACAATTCCTGTGATTTTTCCCTGATTTTCATTGGGTAATTTAACATAAAACAAGCCAATTTCATTGGAATAAGGAACTAATTCTTGAACTAAAAAGGAATATGAAATCGAAGATAAAGTGTTTTTTAATTCTTGCTCTGTTTCAATTTTTTTTACAGCTGTTCCTCGAAGTCCAACATCAGGTTTTACAATAATTGGAAACGAAATTTCTTCTTTTTGAATGGATTTTAAAATGGTTTCAAATGCCGTGTTTGGCTGAAATAATAAGGTTTTTGGATAATATTCTTTGGGAATGGTATCGTAAATTTCTTTTTTGGAAGTAGTAAAAAATCCACCGTTTGAAAACCCAGTATTGGCTAAACTAAAAAAGAATAAAGAACGCATTCGCAATGCATAATAGCCATATTGAAAATACACTGGCAAGTATACGATTTGATACGGCCAATATTCCCAATGTGTGATTTTATGCCAAAGTAATTTCGTTTTTCTCATGATTCTAGTAAATCCAAATAATGCATTTCAATGGCATTGGGTTGCCAAATACATTGTGTTATGCTCACGGTTTTCAAGATGTTATTTCGGTTGATTTGCAAACCATAATCGGAATTCGTTGCTTGTTCAAATTGATGAAAATGAAGCAGTTCATCAGCTGAAATATCTTTTTTTTCTTGAATAAATTGAGAAAACCAATTGGCGCGTTCTGCTCGAATTTCTGGTTCGTATAAAGTGGCTGAAGACCAAATATGCGGTTCTTCTTTATTGAATTCTTTTGTTGTTTTTTCTACGGAATTCCATTGCCATTGAACTAAAATTTCACCATCAAAATATACGATTGTAAAAGGTTCTATATTTTCTAAATCAATGTTTTTCCATTCCTCGATTGGGTTATCACTTCCAATTAAATCCAATAGAATTAATCCTCTACTTTTTCTGTAATTTCCTGTTGAAATGTGTTTTTCATTGGCACCATTTAACAAAATCAAAATTGCTTGTTCATCATGAGCAACCCAAGTGCCGCCAGCAGCTGTGTCTTTCGGGAAAGTAATTGTTTTACCGTTAATCTCGTATTTTTTTGGAGGAGTCGCTTTGCTACGAGACACTTTTTCATCCCGATTGGATGTTAAACAATACCCGTTTTTAGTTCCAATGAAAGTTAACGTACACATTGTGATTCTCTGTAAACAATTGTAGATTGTGCAACGCCAAAATTCTCAGGAATTTCAAAGGATTGCAATTGCAATAAAGCGACTTTAATTAACGCTTGATGATGAATGCTATGTTCTAAGTTGTATAAAAGTTCGCGTTCGTAATTGGTTTCAATTTCCAATGTAATTTCGGTTGTTCCTTGTTGTAATACCAATGATTTATTGGGTTTTTCAATAGTAGCAAGAAGTTTTTCAATTTGCTCAATAGCGAAGGTGCGGTGGGTTTCAATAGTTTTGTTTCTTGCTCGTTTGTCGTAATTTACAATGCCAATTTCATAGGAATGAATCAACGATTGATACATTTCAATAATGTGTCGCGTGTGCTCACCAATGGTTGCATTGCTAAGCATTGGAAAAGGTTGTGTATAACTGAAATCATCTAGCCGTTGTAAGACTTCGATGATTTCAGTAAAGTTATTTTTTATTTTGTTTTGGAGCATGAAAAATACAAATCTAAATCTTCATGCAAATTAGGAAAAATTTCATCCCAAAGTACAAAATCGATTTATTTTTTTGGATTGGCAGGAATAAATTTGATAGAAACCGAGTTGGTACAATAGCGTTTCCCAGTAGTTTCTCGTGGTCCATCATCAAAAACGTGACCCAAATGTCCACCACAACTAGCACACATAACTTCAGTACGAACCATTCCAAAACTCAAATCGTCTTTGTAAATCACGGAGCCTTTAATGGCTTTGTCAAATGATGGCCAACCGCAATGCGAATCAAATTTGGTATCCGATACAAATAATTCGGCTTCACAACCGGCGCAAACGTATTTTCCTTTTTCAAAATGATCCCAATATTCGCCCGTGTAAGCTCTTTCGGTGCCTTTTTTTCTCAGAATTTCAAATTCTACTGGCGAGAGTTGGGCTTTCCATTCTTGTTCGGTTTTGTTGACTTTTAAATTCATTTTTTCTTTGGTTTGAGATTGACAAGCTTGTAGTGTGAATACAAAAGCAAGTAATAAAAAATTTTTCATAACATTTTGTTTTATGAATCTTAAAAGTACGTTTTTGTATTGGTAACAACTGTTAATGAATTGACAAAACTATTACGTGTTTATTTCCAAATCACTTAAATAGTCTTGGTATTCATAGAAAAAGCGTTCAAAAGCATCCATTTGCTCGGCAAAAAAATCGAAAACCGTTTCCCAAGTTGCACGATTATTTACACTTACTTGTTCCAATGTAACCCAAATGCGACTCACAATTTTGCCGTTTTCTAAATGGTAATTTCTTTCAAAAACGGCTTCAGGTAAATAGTCTTCCAATACAATCGACTTTAAAGATTCCATTTTTTCATAATAGATTATACGTTTTTCTTCATCTTTTGGTTCAATTTCGAGTAGCACTTCTGCTTTTTTATTGTCGATATAAAATTTGAAAGTAAAATCTTTTATTTTGGTATCATACAAAAGCCATTTCCTAGGATAGGTCTCGGCAAATGCAATCCAAAATTCTTTTTTAATACGCTGAGCTTCTTCTTTACTATACATTTTAGTTGTTATTTTTTTATTTTATTTCAAAAAAATGATTTAACTTAGGAAGTTGAAAAGTCTATTACCATGTTATTTCACGATTTTATAAAATATGTTCCAAAAATAGAAAAAGAAAAGTTGCTAGCCACAGATGCTCATGCAAAAATGGCTCCATTGGAACGAATTTCTTATTTGAAAGAAGAACATTATCAAGATAAAAACCCAAGACAAGCTGCAGTTTTGATGCTTTTATATCCCAAAAATAAGGTTACGCATTTGGCTTTGATTGTGAGAAACTCATATCCAGGTGTTCATTCTTCGCAAATTGGCTTTCCTGGCGGAAAAGTAGAGGAGGAGGACATTGATTTAGCAGCAACAGCATTGCGAGAAACTCACGAAGAAGTAGGAGTCTCTTCAGAAAAAGTTGAAATAATCAAACCGTTCAGTCAAATTTACATTCCACCAAGTAATTTTTTGGTAGCACCTTTTATGGGAATTTCGGAACATGAATTAACTTTCATTCCTGATTTGGATGAAGTAAAACGAGTTTTGGAGTTTCCATTGCATACACTTTTGGATGAAAAAACCATTACCAATGTAAAAATGACAACTTCTTATGCTGTAGATATTGAAGTTCCCGCTTTTATGGTTGAAAAATACGTGGTTTGGGGCGCAACAGCTATGATGATGAGTGAACTGAAAGAAGCTATCAAAAGCGGCATTCGTTAGAAAATTATCTTTTGTAGATTAACGCTTTGAAAAAGTATTGATTTTAGTACATTTGCAAACTTGTTTAAAAAAGAAAAAAATGGGGTTATTTAAAAGAAATCCTTTTGGTCATATATTGTTTTTGAAGAAATGGTTAATTAGAATTGCGGGCGCATTTACCCATAAGCGTTACCGTGGTTTTAATAAATTAAAAATTGAAGGTTCTGAAATCATAAGAGATTTACCAGATACCAATGTTTTATTTATTTCCAATCATCAAACGTATTTTGCAGATGTTGTGGCTATGTTTCACGTGCTTAATGCTAGTTTGAAAGGAAGAGAAAATAATATTAAAAATGTGGGTTATTTGTGGCAACCTAAGCTGAATATGTATTATGTGGCTGCCAAAGAAACCATGACTGAAGGGTTATTGCCAAAAATTTTAGCGTACGCTGGCGCTATTACTGTAGAACGAACTTGGCGAGCTAAAGGTGAAGATGTGAAACGCGATGTAAATCCGAACGACACTGAAAATATAAAAGTTGCTTTAGAAGACGGTTGGGTAATTACGTTTCCGCAAGGAACTACGCGTTCTTTTAAGCCTGTAAGAAAAGGAACGGCTCATATTATCATGCAACACAAACCTATTGTGGTACCCATTGTAATTGATGGTTTCCGTCGTTCTTTTGATAGAAAAGGATTGCGAATTAAGAAAAAAGGCATTTTGCAGTCGTTTGTGATTAAAGAACCTTTGCAAATTGACTACGAAAATGATACGATTGAACAAATTGTAGAAAAAATAGAGTATGCGATTGAGCAACATCCATCATTTTTAAAAGTAATTCCAGCTGAAGTTTTGGAAGAAAAATTAAAAGAAGACAAAGAACGCATGTGGCGTTACTAAACAAAAAAGGCTGATTTTTTACGAATCAGCCTTTTGTTTTACTGTTATTTTACAGCTTCTACTGTATAGCCCTGCTTACGTAATAGTTTGATTACTCCGTCCTCGCCAGCTAAATGAGCTGCTCCTACACCAAAAAAGGTTGGTGTGCTTTTTATTACTTTTTCAATTACTGGAATCCAATTTCTATTACGGTTTACCAATAAAACATCTTTATTATCAGCAGAAATTGTATTGTCTGATTCGTCCATAACTACTAGCATTTTTTCAATGTCTTTGGTTTTGTAGACGTCCATGATTTTCTTCATTTCTTCTTTTTCTTTAGACAAATCACTTTTAGCTGTTTTCAATAATTCATTTACTTGATCTTGGTAAGGAATTTTATCAAAAACTTGTAATTGGTCTCCAATGGTTTCTAAACCGTAAACCTCTTCGTTTTGCGCTTTGGTTACTTTCATCAATTCCATTTCTACCGATTGAAATTCACAATCTAGTAATTTTGGAAGTAACATAGAATTCAACATGAATGGCTTAAAAGTATTAATCATTTTAGCCGACATACCAATGTTTTTCTGTAAAAATTCATCTATAACTACAAATTCTTCTTCACTTACCAAACTTGAAATAGTTACGCCATTCTTCATGGTCATACCTTGCATCATTTGCATTTGTAGCATCGGATCGTCCATGTCTATTTCTAGATACAATTGTTTGGTTTCTTCCAAAGCTTTTAATGTTGCAGCATCTAAAGTAGCATCACAAGTAGCGTGAATGGTTCCGAATAAATAGGAAGGTTGTGTTAAACCATTTCCTGATATTTTCCAAAGCAAGGCTTTTTCAAGCGGTTGCGCTTGGTTGAAAATACTAAATAAACCAAAAACTAAAAATAAAATTTTCTTCATAATTAAAAATCGATTTTTGATAATTCGTTATAATTTTTTTGTAATCTACGCATTAAAATACCATACAGTAATTTGTAAAATAGCCAAATAACTCCAACAAAAACGGTAATTATTACAGCGTAAATCATTATAATGAGTAAAATAAACAAATTAGAATCCATACTTTCGGAAACTTTATCTATCATGTTTCTAATGTTTGGATCGTACAAAAATTGGAAAATAAATACTAAAACAAATCCAAATACAGCCATTCCAATATTATATCCGACATAATATTTTACTGTTTTTCTGGTTTTTAGAATATTTTGCATCAATGCCTTTACGCTTTCTGTAGTATTAATTGCTTTGTAGTTTTTATAAAACAAATAAATAAACACTAGAATCACGGCATAATTTACAAAAGTGATTACCGGCATGATTGTATTCAAATGATACATTTCTAAGGTTTTGAAATACTCATCATCGGAAGTAAAGAAGGTAATGCTGCTCCAAAGCAGAATTTCTAAAATACTGATTATTAAAATCCACTTCACTATCGAAGACGATGTCTTGTGAAGCATGCCATAAATTTCTTTCTCGCTTACCTGATTAAAAGAATTTTCTTTTTTCTTCCAATCGCGTTTTAATATTTCTAATTCATCCATTGTTTTACGGATTTAAAATCTTTTTTAATTTACCTTTTACTCTATTCATCTTCACTCTTGCATTCACTTCGCTAATTCCTAAGGTTGCAGAAATTTCGGTGTAATCTTTATCTTCTAAGTATAAAAAAACCAATGCTTTTTCAATATCGTTTAGTTCACTAACAGCGCCATACAATAATTTCAATTGCTCTTCTTCTTCATAGTTGTAATCATCTTCTTTAACTTTATGAAACGAACTATCAAACTCAATGGTGTCAATAGTTTTTTTCTTCTTTCTGTAAAGTGTAATGGCTGTATTCAAGCCCACGCGATAAGCCCAAGTAGTAAATTTGGAATCGCCTCTAAAATTGGGATACGCTTTCCATAGTTGGATTGTAATTTCTTGAAACAAGTCTTTATGCGAATCCTCGTCCGTAGTGTAAAGCCTACAGATTTTGTGAATGATATTTTGATTTTCTTTAAGTAACCCAACAAATTGGGCTTCATCCGATGTTCGCATGCTAATAAGTAGTACAAATGTTAAAATTGTTACAAGGATAAGGAAAAATTAATTTCAAAATTCAAGTTCAAGTTCAAGTTCAAAAATCAAGGTTAATTGTTGTAGCACAAAGTTCCACGAAGTTCTTCACAAAGTTCCACAAAAAAACTGTTATTATCCCCGTTCGAAAACTTGAAACCTGAAACTAAAAATTATCAAAAGTTTTTTAATAAGCATTTGATTTCCTTTTAAAGTTCAAAAGATTTTAAAGATTTCTAAATTTTTTAAATCTGTGTTCCAAAAAAATCCGTTGCCATTCGCGTTTCGAAGAATCCGTGTCATCCGCGTTCCAACTTCTGAAAATCTTAAAATCCGAAAATCCAATTTTACATTTACTTTAACATCTTAATTACTACATTTGTAAAACAATTTTTCAAATATGAATATTCCTCGTTGTAGTTTTCCTAGAATTGTTATTATTGGTGGTGGTTTTGCTGGAATTTCCTTAGCCAAAAAACTTAGAAATAAAAACGTTCAAGTGGTTTTGTTAGACAAACACAATTACCATAATTTTCAACCTTTGATGTACCAAGTAGCAACTGGCGGTCTAGAACCCGATTCTATTGCTTACCCAATTAGAAAAGTGGTGCAAGAATACCGCGATTTCTATTTTCGTTTGGCAGAAGTGAAAGAAATTGATGCCAAAAACAATACGATTATTGCTGATATTGGTGAACTCAAATACGATTATCTAGTCATTGCAACAGGTTCAAAAACGAATTACTTTGGCAACAAAGAAATTGAAGCGAATAGCATGGCAATGAAAACCATTCCACAATCGTTGAACATTCGCAGTTTGATTTTGGAGAATTTCGAACAAGCTTTGTTAACCAATGACATCAACGAGCGTCACAGTTTGATGAATTTTGTGATTGTTGGTGCTGGGCCAACAGGCGTTGAGTTAGCTGGAGCTTTAGCTGAAATGAAAAGAGCTATTCTTCCCAAAGATTATCCAGATTTGGATTTACGCAAAATGGAAATCAATTTGGTACAAAGTGGCGATCGCGTTTTAGATGCCATGAGTGAAAATGCATCAGAAAAAGCAGAAAAATTTCTATTGGATTTAGGGGTTAGCATTTGGAAAAATGTGCGTGTAATGAGTTATGATGGGAAAATGGTTACCACAGATTCCGATTTAAGTTTTGATGCGGCAACAGTGATTTGGACGGCTGGCGTTCAAGGCGCAATGCCTCACGGATTAAAAGCCGATAGTTTGGTGGCACGTGTCAATAGAATTAAAGTCAATGCGTTTAATCAAGTGGAAGGTTATGAGAACATTTTTGCTATTGGCGATATTGCTTCCATGACTTCAGAGGACTATCCTCACGGACATCCCATGATGGCACAACCCGCTATGCAGCAAGGAAGATTATTGGCTGAAAACATGATTCGTTTGATACAGAAAAAACAACCTAAAAACTTCGTTTACAAAGATAAAGGTTCCATGGCAACCATTGGAAGAAATAAAGCAGTTGTTGATTTACCAAAATACAAATTCAGCGGTGTTTTTGCTTGGTTTGTATGGATGTTTGTACATTTATTCTCTCTAATTGGATTCAAAAATAAAGCCGTTGTTTTCTTAAACTGGGTTTACAATTACATCCGATTCGACAGAGAAGCACGATTAATTATTCGTCCGTTTAAGAAGAAAAATCAAGTGAGTTTTACGAGTGACGAGGTTTAAGTCTTAGAAAGGGAAAAGTTACAAGGGATTAGAGAAGAGTTAATGCTTGATGTAAACTATTTTCTATTCCCTAATCCCTAATCCCTTATCTTCATACCCAATCGCCAAACCTACAAACTTACTATAGCCTTCCATGCCGTCTTTTTGTTGGTTTGCTTTTAGGAAATTATCGTAGAAAAATTCAAAAAACGTGTTAATTGGCGTTTGATATTGGTTCCAAAAAATATCGTTTTCTTCGAAGTTCTTCAAAACGCCTTTGTTGATTTTGGCTAGAAAAGGATTGGAGCTGTTTTCTTCAATTTTTTCCAAATTTCGTAAGCCATATCGTAAGGCAAAACTATAGGCCGAATACTGAAAATACAAATCGTCATTTTTAGCAGCGGCAATAAATCCGATGAAATTGCATTCACTTTCACTACCAATTCCGGTTTGATGCGCCATTTCGTGACAAGTGGTTAAGGGTGAAGTGTATTTGGGCTTTAAATAATTGACTTGGGCTTCATTGGTAAACGGATTCAAATAACCACCAAAACCCATATAACTCAACGGATAACTGAACAACGACTTTTTAATGCTTTTTACTTCGTAATGAAATTCTTTTAAATCGTTGGGTAATTTTTTATAACCTTCTAAAGCCAAGTTGTAAATTTCTTCATCCGAATACGGAATCACAACGGCAACGGAATCATTTTTGGTAATTTGCAATTGCAATTCGTTGGTTTTTACAATCATTTTTTCTACAAATGCCTCCAATTGTGCTACGGAATATTCCTTTTCAATTTGCAATTTTTCATGCAAGGGAATACGATAATAATTCATCCCCCAAAGCAAATGAAAGAAAAAGTAAAACACCGAAACCCAACTCAAAATTGCCAATCCGTTAGCTTTCCATTCTTTAAAAAACCCGATTCGGTGCTTCCAAATCCATCGGAATAAAAGTAAAATCAGAATAAAATAAATCACATCGCCAAAAGAAAACGGCAAGTTTCCAAAGATTTTTCTTGATACAAAACCCACTTTTGGATAAAAGCCTTTGCTGTACCAATTTTCTACAAAATCAGGAAACAAACCAATCGTTTTCACTACGATGATTTGGATAAGTAAAAATAAGGGAAGGACAAATTTTCTTTTCATGAGTAGTTTTCAAAAATGTAAATATAATCACAAATCAATTTGTAAAGAAATTAAACTTTGTAACTTTGTTAACTCAAACTTTAAACCTGAAACAAAAAAATAATGAGCCAAGAAATTAGAAATCTAGAGCCAAAAGCACTTTGGAATAAATTTGCCGATTTAAATGCAGTACCAAGACCATCAAAAAAAGAAGAGCGCGTAATTGCTTTCATGATGGATTTTGGACAAAAATTAGGATTGCCAAGCATTAAAGATGAAGTTGGTAACGTAATTATCAAAAAACCGGCGACACCAGGAATGGAAAACCGCAAAACCATTGTGATGCAATCGCATTTGGATATGGTACACCAAAAAAATAACGATACCAATTTCGATTTCGATACACAAGGAATTGAAATGTATGTGGATGGCGACTGGGTTCGTGCAAAAGGAACTACGCTTGGTGCAGATAACGGCTTAGGAGTAGCTACAATCATGGCAATTTTAGAAAGTACTGATATTCCGCATCCTGCAATTGAAGCTTTGTTTACGATTGACGAAGAAACTGGGATGACAGGAGCCATGGGCTTACAAGGCGGCATGCTTGATGGAGAAATATTATTGAATTTAGATACGGAAGAAGACGATGAAATCGATATCGGTTGTGCGGGTGGAGTAGACGTTACAGCTGTTGCAGAATACGATGAAGAACCCACTCCAGAAGGTTCTATTGGTTATACTATTACGGTGAAAGGCTTAAAAGGCGGACATTCAGGAATGGATATTCACAAAGGTTTGGGGAATGCGAATAAAATCATGAACCGTTTGTTGTATACGGGTTATGAGGATTTTGGTTTACAAATTGCTACTATAAACGGTGGGAGTTTACGCAATGCTATTCCAAGAGAAAGCGTGGCAGAAGTTGTCATTGCTCCGATTTACGATGAAGCTTTTGTGTTTGATATGATGCAAATTGCCAATGAAATCAAAGCGGAATTCAAAACTACAGAACCCAATTTAGAAATTACAATAGAGAAATCTGCTACTTTACCAAAAATGGTGATGCCTTCAATGGCGCAATTTTACTTGGTGAGAGCGATTTATACCGCACACAACGGCGTTTATAGAATGAGCGCTGATTTTGCTGATTTGGTAGAAACTTCTAATAATATTGCGAAAGTAACTGTTGGTGGTGGAAATCTTACCATCCAATGTTTAACGCGTTCTTCGGTGGAAACTGCTAAGTTTGATTTGGCAAATGCATTGCGTTCAGCATTTGAATTAATGGGTTGCGAAGTGACTTTTTCAGGAAGTTATCCTGGTTGGACACCTAATCCCAATTCAGAAATTTTAGACGTGTTAACCGCTATTTACGAAAAACAAAACGGTTCAAAACCTAATGTTGTTGCTTGTCACGCTGGATTAGAATGTGGAATTTTAGGAACCAATTACCCAAAAATGGACATGATTTCTTTTGGACCAACGATTCACGGTGCTCACAGTCCAGATGAAAGAGCAAGTATTTCTTCTGCTCAAAAATATTGGAAATTTGTTTTGGAAATTTTACAAAATATTCCGGTTAAGAAGTAAGAAGATAGAAAATAGATTTTAGAAAAAATCCCGAGATAACTCGGGATTTTTTCTAAAATCTATTTTCTTCATTGCTTGTGCTTTGCTTTGTGTTTACGATTGTGACGTGCTCGAATTAGATTGGATCCTGCCTGTCGTATCAATAAGCAATCGCATTAACAATATCTAAACCGATTGAATTAACATTTTTATACTTCGTAACTTTTAATTCAAAGTTTTTCGTTGAATGTGGAGAAAAAACTTCATAAATGGTATAATTCTCACTTCCCAAAACCGTCTTTGTCTTGGAATAATAAGTTACTTTAATAACTGCGTCTTTGTAAATTGCAACTGTTGCTGAATTTTTAATTCGTCCTTGAATTTTAATTTTGTTTCCCCAGAAGTTTTCATTGTATGTTCCATTTGCTGACAAAAATTTTTTCGGTTGTGAACGCTCTATTTCTTCTACTGTCATAACTTTCTCTTGATAGGAACTGCCCGAATTATAACCGCTACTGTTATGATTTGTGTTATTGATAAAAATCAGTCCACCTATTATTACTATAATCACAATGATTATAATTAAAATTGTCTTACCAATACTGCTTTTCTTTTTTGCTGGCTGTGTCTGCGGAGTTGCTTGTTTGGATTCAGTTGTTGTGTGCTGTTGCGAAGTTGTCGGAATAGTTGAAGAAACAAAGCGATTTGCAATTTCTTGTAAACGCTCTGCTATCAAAGCGTCCCGCTCATCATCTTGCAACTCTTCAAGTTTGAGAAGAATCTTTCCGTTGGAAAGTTTAACCGCATAATCAAAATTGTCTGTAATTGCAAAGATTTGATATGTGCCAATATCTGGGTTAAAAATTCTTACTTTCTGAAGTAGAAATTTTATTTCGTTTTCTCCGTAGTTTGCTTGCATAGTTATGTTTTTTTAATTATTGTCTGTTGTAAAATTGTTCATTGTTATTTTTGTTTGTCTTGCTACGTCATTGTTCACGAAGTACGATCTTTTATGCTTACTACTAACGTTTTACAAAACATCAGTTTGCAGTATTTTGTCTTGTCATTTGTCGTCAATTTTTGCACCACGAGTGTAACCACTTTTTTTATAGTTGTCAATAAATATAATTTTTGCTTCTCTTAGTCCAGGACCAAAATGCTGAACTCTAAAATGACCTGAAACACCAAACTCACCTGTCCGAATAAGTTTTGTAAAATAAGTTATGTCTATAATTTCTATGTTGTTCTTAGTTTCGTTGAGAAATTTTTCATCATTCAATTTTAAACGTCTCGATTGTCCAGTGTCAACACCGTGGATAATATGTGTTTCTGCTTCTGTAAAGTTGTAGAAAAGTATGAATGACATAACGTAATCGTGAATCTTTCCATACCAAGCCCTGCCTTCTTGGTCGCTATATTCCCAACCATAAATTTCGTCATTACTGATTAAATGAAATTGGTCTGTCCCTTGCGTAACTTTATTACAGTCAATTGGGATAATAATTAATGTTCTACTTTCTTCGTCCCATTCGTCTTCACCGCCCTGTAAGTCTTGGATTAATCTGTCCCAGTCTGCACCAGCAGGTGGTTTTTCACCAGCCTTAATTTTTTGTTGAAGGTTTTCAAGTTGGCTTTTATTTGAAATTCTCTCGTGGTTGTTAGCAGATAACCAACTGTAAAGAATTGCATTTATGGGATAATCTTTAGGGTCAGCACCTACGTAGTTGTGAATATTTGAAAAGTCAGGTAAAATTGTTTCGGGAAGTAAAAGGAGTCCTGTTGCTTTGGGTGAATTAGATAATAGTGATTTTGCTTTTACAAAATTATTTGTGTCTGCAATTTTTTGGTGTATTGTTGAGGATATGTAATTTATCTGCAAAGGTTTGCCAAAGAAAAAATTGAAACTTCGTTTAATGTCTGAAATTCCTTTTTCGTCATAACCCGAATTGTCAAGCATATCGAAAATTTTATTTGTCAGTTTGTTGTTTTCGATACAACCTAAAATCGGAAATTTTCTTTCGTCAATTTTCATATTATTCGAGTCGTTTTAAAATTACTGTTAACGTTCCCGTGCTTTGCGTCAGTTGTGAACTTCAGAACTGATTATTCTCTTTTAAATTATAAATTTCTTGCGAAATGTGAGCGTGAATTCACCACAAAATTCGCAATTGCACCAAACGTTTGTTGGTGATAGTTTTTATTAAAATATACTATTCTCGTAGTTCTGTAAATCAGTTCCAATTTTTTCAATTATACTTTCTTGATGCGTATTGTTTGGAAATTTCCAATTTAATTTATGATTTCCCATAACACCAAGATTGGAAATCCAATCTATTTCTACGAAATTAAAGTTTTCAGTTATTAAAAACTTAGTTATACTTGAAGGATAAATACAGCTAATTTCAATATGATCTCTTGTTGTTTTTGTTATACGAGCTTTTGGATCACTTGTTAACCATTCTATTAATAAAGAATACTTTCTTTTCATTCCACCAAAATTGTCAACTTGGGTTTCAAGCATTTTATCTCTGTCTTTTAAAAAGTAATAAATTATAACTCCAATTATTGTAATTATTATTATCCAAGTCATTGTTTGTTAATTTTTAAATTAAACTTTTTAATTCTGTTAATAGTTTGTTTATATGGAAATTATATACCGCATTAAAAGAATCTACTAAATGAAAATCATCAGGATTATCTTCAGCTTTCAAATGTCCAATAAATCCTTCCTGTAAAGGATATTTAAATAATCTAATAAATAAACTATTTGGGAATTCACCATTTTCTTTAAAATTATCTAATTCTTCCATATAAGAAATATATCTATCTCGGAATATTGGGATAAACTGAGAAGGCTCATAATTTCTTCCAGAAATTTCATTTACAAAACGCAAACAGTAGAGTTGATGTTTTAAGATATTTTCGTCAGACATAGTTATCAGATTTTCTTCATTGATAAATAGCCAAGAATAAAAGAAATTAAAAATACAAATTTCTGCAAGTCCATCAGGTTTTAAATCATCATTATAAAATTTAACAAATGGAGATTGATTATCCTTGCAAATTTTCGCAATACTTAAAATTATTTGATCTGATATTTTCATTGTTATTGATTTCGTCTTTTAGGGCAAAATTGCCACCAACGGTTTATATGCGAAACTTTCTGACAAGTTTTATACCATTTTGGCAAGATTGGCAAAAGTTTCGAGTGTTTTTATTTTACTTTTTATAAACAAAATCAAATATAAAAAAATATTTACAATTTCAAACACAAAAAAAGCCCACCTAAGTGAGCTCTCTTATCAATTCCAACAGATGCCATTTTTTAAATCGTGATAACTTAGCATTTCATTAGAACTTTCGGTGCTTAAAAGTAAAAGTAATTCATATAACTCCAATCGAGTAATGAGAATAATGAAATTGCTTTGCAAGGTTGGAATTGGGATTTTCTTTTTATAAATCGAGTGTTGGTATTCCTTTTCCCAATAGTCGATATCAATGCGTTTTAAATAATTTGTAAAAGCAATTAATTCTTCCTCGGTTAAGCTAAAGTTGAGGTTGTTCAAGGTTAATTGGTAATTGCCACAACCTTTCAAGAAAATTAGCATGCCGTTTTGAGTTTGTTTTAAAATGGAATAATTGCAACACATACTTTTATTTTTTATTTCGTTTTCCCCACCAAATTAAAAATCCAGTAACTGGTAATGAAGCACAAACTAAACTAATAATCAGCGCTAAAATCTTGCTCCAAATTCCGAAAATAGCACCAATGTGAATATCGTAATTCGCAGCGACTGCTTTTTCGCCCAAGTTTTTGTCGTGATGCGAATGTTGGTGCAACAATTCTCCCGAATTTTCATCAAAAATCAAACTGTGATTCACATGGTAGGAGTAGGAGAGTTGCTTTACAAACACATCATAATTCGGGTGTTCGTGGTCGTCTAAATGTTCGTAACCAAAATCCAAACTGTATTGAAATGCATCAGGATATAATGCTTCAACTTTTTTCCCAATTTTATCCAAAGTGTGCTCGTTACGCATTTCAATTGGCGCTTTCGTTTGAATGTGCGAAAAATCAGGATAAGTAGTATTTCCACCCGAAAATACTACGTATAAAATCACTTGAATGAAATAAAACGCATAAAACAATCCGGTAAAAGCAACTACAAAAGCTAAAGAAGCTACGTAAAATCCTAAAATGTTATGCAAATCGTAGTTTTTTCGTTTCCAACTTTTTACGTTTTTCCAATTGAATGCAAAGCGTTGTTTTCTGGCGTTTTTATTTTTGGGCCACCACAAAATAATTCCTGAAATCAGCATGAACAAGAAAATCAATGTTGGAATGCCACACACATAAGTTCCCCATTCGGTATTCAACATAAAGCTGAAGTGAATGGATTTGATGATGTTGAAAAAGTCTAATGTTTCATCATAAACACCTCGAATTTCACCCGTAAACGGATTCACATACACCGATTTGTAAACCACATATTCTTCGTAGAAATTCCAACCATCTGGATTTCTTTCGTAGTAATAAAAAATGTAGCTTCGGCTTTTGTCAATCGGAACGGTTACCCAGTGAATCGGATATTTTTCATTGGTATGAGCATTCACTTTTTGCTCTAAAACTTTCAATGAAAGCGGTTCTTTGGAAGAAATGTTCTCTTCGTAATGATGAATAGCGTCTTTTCGAAGGTAATTGGTGATTTCTGCCTGAAAAACATAAATAGCGCCAGTAATCGAAATCAAAAAAACGATTAAACCCGTTGATAAACCGAGCCAAAGATGCAACTTGCGAATACTTTTTTTAAAACTAAAGTTGTTCATAGAGAAAAGGTGAAAACTCCCCAAATAGATGAGGAGTTTAGTTAACTAACACATTAAAATTTATAGGTAATTCCTGCAATTAAACTTCTTAATTGTTGTGGTGTCACAGTTGACCAACCCGAATAATATTTTTCATTCAACATATTATTCAATTTCAAAGAAACATTGAATTTAGCATCATCATAAGAAAGTACAGAGTTTAAAATCGTATACGCTGGTAATTCAAAAGTTCCTGTATTGGCTCTGTTTAACGTTTTGTATTCGCTAGCGTAGTTGCCACCAAAACCAATTCCGAAACCTTTTAATTGTCCTTCCGTTACGGTGTAATTTGCCCAAAAGTTCACTAAAGTTTCCGGACCTGCTTCTTCTGGACGTAATCCTAAGTAACCTTCGCCAGGCGTTTCTTTGGTAACTTCTGCTTTGTTGTGGCTAATTCCAGTAATAATGTTTAATCCTTTAATCGGACTTGCTACGATGCTCAGTTCAACACCTTTGCTTTCTACTTCACCACCTTGAATAGCGTTGTTGATGTTGTTTGGATCAGTAATTATGCGGTCTTTCACTCGGATGTCATAATAGCTCAACGAAGCAGAAATAATGTCTTTGTACAAGCTTGTTTTCAAACCAAATTCATATTGATTGGCTTGTTCTGGATCAAATTCTTTAATTCTTGGATTGCTACCGTCCAAATCAGCAACTGTTCTTGGAGCTACATTTTGAAAACCATTCATATAGTTACCAAAAACCGAAACTTTGTTTTCAATAATTTGATATACCGCACCAAATTTTGGCGATAAAGCTACTTGACCTTTGGTTTCTTCAGCGTCCCATTGCGAAGCTTTTCCATCAAAATAATCCAAACGTAAACTCGCCATTACGGATAATTTGTTGGTAATATTCAATACATCAGAAACATAAACACTCATGATTTCTTGAGTAGCTTCAGTATTTCCAGCAAAATTTCCGGTTAAAAGAGCATCAGTTCCAGCTTGTGTTAAAATTCCAGTGTCAGTTCCATTTACTAGTGAAACAACACCATTTGCAACCCAACCTGAACCGCCATTAATTAATCTTGAATTGTAATAATCTACACCAACAACCATTCGATTTCTTAGGTTTCCAATTTTGAAATCACCAATAAAATTTTGTTGGATATCTGTCGTGTAGAATGTTCCATTGGCTTTTGAAATAAATCTTGTGAATTCATCACCATTGGCCGAATCCCATAAATAGTGGTAGTAACCGTTTGTTCGTGTTGAACTTTTTGATAAAACGGTTTGTGATGTCCAATTATTTGAAAGTTTATAGAGCGCTTGCATTTGCATATTAAAACTGCTATTTTCCATAGTCAAATCATTAGAAGTAAATGAGTTTTTGTAATTTCTATCAAATAACTCCATTGAATCAAATGAAAGTGGAGAGAAACGACTCAAGAAAATCATACTTTGTCTAGCAGATGTATTTTTGTAAAATTCGGTATTTACTAAAAACGTTAGTTTGTCGTTTACTTCATACTTCACTGAAGGCGCAATAAAAAAGGCATTTGAAAACCCAGCATCTTGAAACGATTCTTCATTGGTATAAGCCGAGTTCACACGAACTGCCATTTTATCATTTACAGGAAGATTGATATCAGCTGTAACACGATTACTTCCGTATGTTCCGTTGTTGTAACTAATTTCTCCACCAAAGTTTTGATATGGTTTTTTGGTTACCACATTAATTAATCCTCCATAGGAAATAACACTACTTCCAAATAAGGTTCCTGATGGTCCTTTGATGACCTCGATATTGTCAATATTGATTGGGTCAATAGTGGTGTTGGTTAAAGAAGGTAAACCATTTGTCATGGTAGGTTGAACAGAAAATCCTCTCATGGAGTAATATTCAGCGCCATCACCATTTCTTCCTGTTGATTCCCATAATCTTGCTACTCCAGTTGCGTTTTTCAAGGCATCATTGAAATTGGTAACCACTTGTTCTTTCAACAAATTAGCAGGAATGGAGTTGTACACTTGCGGATTTTCAATGTCTTTCAAAGGCATTTTGGCAACCGTTTCGCTGCTTTCTTTTTTGTACTTGTTTTCATGTAAACCTTCAACAATCACTTCTTTTAATTGTTTAATGGTATCTTTTTTTTCTTGAGCATAAGAAAAAGTAGTAAGTAAACTTAAAGTAAATACTATTTTATACATTTTATTTAGATTTAATTAAAATAACGAAGCAAAAATATTAAGTCGAAATTAATCTACAAAATTTATTTAGACTTATTTTAAATAATATTTGTAAGAAGTTGATTTTCAATTGCAAACTTTTATACCGAAGTTTCGAAACTTAAATTTTAAAACTTTAAACTAAAATTGTAACTTTGCACTCCAAAATAAATAACAGTTATGTTAGATAGATTACAATATGTAAAACAACGTTTTGACGAAATTTCAGATTTGATTATTCAGCCTGATGTGATTGCTGATCAGAAGCGTTATGTACAACTAAATAAAGAATACAAAGACCTTAAAGGTTTGGTAGAAAAACGTGAAGAATATATCGTTCTTGACGGAAATATAAAAGAAGCTCAAGAAATTATTGCGGACGGTTCTGATGCTGAAATGGTAGAAATGGCCAAAATGCAATTAGAAGAAGCCAAAGAGCGTTTGCCACAATTGGAAGAGGAAATCAAATTCATGTTGATTCCTAAAGATCCAGAAGATGCGAAAAACGTAATGGTGGAAATCCGTGCGGGTACTGGTGGTGATGAAGCTTCTATTTTTGCAGGTGATTTATTCCGTATGTATACCAAATATTGTGAAGCTCGCGGTTGGAGAACTTCTGTAGTAGACGTAAGTGAAGGAACTTCAGGTGGTTTCAAAGAAATTATTTTTGAAGTAACCGGAGAAGATGTATATGGTACATTAAAATTTGAAGCAGGCGTTCACCGTGTACAACGTGTGCCTCAAACGGAAACACAAGGTCGTGTGCATACTTCAGCTGCTACGGTAATGGTTTTACCAGAAGCAGAAGAGTTTGATGTACAAATTGACATGAACGATGTTCGTGTAGACTTTTTCTGTTCGTCTGGTCCTGGTGGTCAGTCGGTAAATACTACGAAGTCTGCGGTTCGTTTAACGCACATTCCTACAGGTTTAGTAGCGCAATGTCAGGATCAAAAATCGCAACATAAAAATAAAGATAAAGCATTGGAAGTATTGCGTTCGCGTTTGTACGAAAAAGAATTAGCAATTAAACAAGCGGAAGATGCAACGAAACGTTCTTCGCAAGTAAGTTCTGGTGACCGTTCGGCAAAAATTAGAACCTATAACTATTCGCAAGGTCGTGTAACCGATCATAGAATTGGTTTAGACGTTTTTGATATGGATGGTGTAATGAACGGTAAAATTCAAAAGTTTGTTGACGAACTTCAAATGGTGAACAATATGGAAAAACTAAAAGAGAACGAAGTTTTCTAATAGCCGCCAATAAGATTAAATAATAACAAAAAAAACACCAAACTAGCGAACTAGTTTGGTGTTTTTATTTCCAGAAAATGAGTAGTAACTATTCTTTAGCTTCTGCGTTTTCTTTTGATTTTTCTCCTGCTCTGTTTATAGCAAGCATTGGAGCAAATTTAACTTTTATTGAGGCAATTTTCATGTTGTCAGAACTAGATAAACCTTCTTTTTCAACGGTATTTTTTCTTGTTCCTAATGCTTCATATAACATTTTTATTTCATCCCAATCTTCTCTTGAGTACGTATCTTTGTTTTCTGTTACTGTTGAGGTAAATTTATCAAAAACACTCAAGATGTTATCTTTATTAACCCAAGTAAAGCTAATGTCATCTCCGATATTATCATTTCCAAATAAAGTAGCTCTAAATTGTGGCTTTTGATTTTTTTCTTGGTGTTCTAGATAATTGGTTCTGTAAAGCTCATATTTTTCATTAGATAGTATAACTTTTTCCTGTAAATCTTCACGGTCTTCAACTGTTACCAATGCATTTTCTGTGGCTAATTTTCTCAATTGATAATCGTTTTCAATATAGTCCCATCTCGATTCTATATCTAATATAGCAATGTTGTTGATAGAGTCTACATAATTTTCATAATCTGCAACTGCTTTTTCGGCATTGGTTTGGTTTTCATTTTTACATGAAAGTAGTGCAACACCTGATAAAAGCGTGATAACTAAAAATTTTAAATTTTTCATTTTTGATTGTTTATTTGTTAGTGAATTTTGATAATAATTTAGTTACAGCAAATTGAATTCCGTAACCTAAAACTTGTTTGAATGGATTATTTGAATCGCCTACAACTATTTTTTTTGATAAATATCCGCCTAGAACACTAGTTACTGTAGAAAGTAGATTGTCTTTATTAGTGGCTGTATTGTAAAATTCAGAAATGCCATGATGTACAATATTGGTAATGGTAAAAGAATGATGAACCACAAAATATTGCTCCTTCAGTTCTATAAATTCGGTATCGCGTCTAAGTTTTAAAGCAGCAATTTTATTGTCAAGTATATCCGTTTGTTTAAGTGTTTTCATGTTGAAATACTTTAGAATTAATTGGAACTTTTTTCAGAATTAGAACTGCTTTTCAAGAACTTAGAAACGATTAAATTGTCAATTGGAATTTTAATTAGCGTTTTTCTAAAAATAAATACGATAATTCCCAACACAAAATAGAATCCAGAAATAATAAAAAAGCCCATGGCATAATCATTTAGCAATTTCCCGATGTAAAGACTAATACCGATATTGATAAACAAAGTAAACATAGCCACTATAATAGAAATTGAAATCACAACTGATAATGAAGATATTACATCAGAAATCTTGTCAATTGTGTTTAATTGTAGTAATTCAAAACTGGTTTTTGAATACTGTTCTGCTTTTTTGTAAAGTAGCTCTATGTCAGTGGCTAGGTTTTCCATTGTTGTCTTTTATTTTTTAATTTCGTTGGCCACTTTTTCTAATTTCGATTTTCCTTCTTCAATAACATCTTCCGCATTGGAAGTGAAATTGGAATATTGATCTTCAACAGAAGCAATAAAATCAGCAAAACTTCCTTTTAAATTATCTTTTAAATCAGTTCCTTTTTGAGCTATTTTTTTTCTTGTATTGCATCCTTTATCTGGAGCAAATAACACACCCAAAAGGACACCAACAGCTAATCCACCTAACACACCTACAACAACATCAGTATTTTTCATAATTTTATTTTTAATGATTTATATTTCTCTTCCTTTAATTAATCGAAACAATATGGCAATTACCGCAATTACCAATAAAATGTGTATAATTGAACCCGCACTGTAAACGAAAAAGCCAAATGCCCAAAGAATAACCAGCACAACAGCTATAGTGTATAATAAATTTGACATATCTTTATTTTTTTAGTTAATATTTGAATGAATAAGTTTTTTTAACTCGTCTTTTTTACTCTTACAAAGGTGTAACTTACTCAATCAAATTGTGTTACATATAATCGTTTAAAAGTTATATGATTCCCACCTATAAGTAAAAGACTAGCTTTGCGTTTCCAAAACTTTGGATTAACTTTGCCAAGCAACTAACATTAAACAATATATCGTTTTGACAACACAACAACTCCAAGACCAAATTGAAATCAAAAAATCCTTTCTTTGCATTGGTTTAGATGTTGATTTGAATAAAATACCCCAACATTTACTGCAAACGGAAGATCCCATTTTTGAATTCAACAAAGCCATAATCGATGCTACTCACGATTTATGCGTTTCTTTTAAGCCTAATACAGCTTTTTACGAAGCTTATGGTATCAAAGGTTGGCAATCGTTAGAAAAAACCATTAATTATATTAACTCCAACTATCCGGAAATTTTCACCATTGCTGATGCTAAACGCGGAGATATTGGGAACACTTCTTCCATGTATGCCAAAGCTTTTTTAGAAGATTTAAATTTTGACTCCGTTACTGTAGCGCCTTATATGGGAAAAGATTCAGTTGAACCCTTTTTAGCATTTGAGAACAAACACACCATTTTATTAGCCTTAACTTCTAATGAAGGTGCTTTCGATTTCCAAACAAAAAATGTAGATGGAAAAGAAATATACAAAGTAGTTTTGGAAACATCTAAATCTTGGAAAAATTCAGAAAATCTAATGTATGTTGTAGGTGCAACCAAAGCGGAATATTTCACTGAAATCAGAAAAATTGTTCCCAATAGTTTCTTATTAGTTCCTGGCGTTGGCGCACAAGGCGGAAGTTTAGCGGAGGTTTGCAAATACGGAATGAGTGAAAATGTAGGTTTGCTAATCAACTCTTCCAGAGGTATTATTTATGCTTCTAATGGAACTAATTTTGCTGAAAAGGCTAGAGAAGAAGCGTTGAAATTACAACAGGAAATGCAGGCGCTAATGAAGTTATAAAAATGATTTTTTTTCAACCAATCAACTAAAAAATGCTGGAATGTGATTATTTTTTTAGTTTTATTAACACATAAGGCTTTTATTTTTAAATGTAGAACACTATTTTTGCTTTTTAACAAAATTGGAAAGCCATTGAAATTACTATTTAGAACCTTATTTTTTCTCTTTTTATCTCTTCTAAGCAAAGCCCAAGATCAAAAAATTGTTTATCCGCACCAAGTCTTTTGGCATAAAACGGAAATTAATGAGTTTTTTGATGAGAATTGGGGCGTTGGTGCCGATTTGGTTTACCGTAGCAAGAACGAATTGAATTCAGGAGGTATGTTTGATAGTCATTTGCGAACCAGTATCAGACCTTGGATTAATTACCAATTTAATAAAAACTCAAGATTATCTATTTCTCCAATAGGTTATATGTATACCAATGAGTACATTGGAAAAGAAGAAGATTATTTGCGTGAACCTTATTACGAATTACGTACCACTTTTCAGTTTTTTCATCATCAAAAACCAGAAAGCGGAAAATGGATGCACACTTGGCGTTATCGTTATGAATTAAGGTGGCAAGAACAAGCAAATAGCGATGATTATCGTTTTTTGATGCGTTTTCGTCTTCGCTACCGTTTGCGTTATATGATTAATACCAATGACTTTTACGAAAACAATACGTTGTATGCCGCCGTTTCTAATGAAATTGGTTTAAATATTGGTAAAAACGTTACTTACAATACCTTCAATCAAAACCGTTTGTATGTTGGGTTAGGCTATCGATTTTTAGATGTTGCCAGAATAGAATTGCGTTACGTAGATCGTTTCAGAACAAGAGGCTCTACGGGAATTGAATTTGACCACGGCAGAGGCTTAATGATAGGCTTTTATATTGACCAATTAAGTGGTTTATGGAAATCAGACGATCAAGGAGTTCGTTATTCAGATTAAAAAATTGAATATGAAGAAAAATACTGTTATTTTATCAGGAGTTATTTTAGCCTTACTTTTTTTAATTTGGTTTCAAAGCTTCCAATGTAAAAGGGAAAATAAGTTGCAAAATGAAGCTCACCAAAAATTTATTCTTGAAAAACAAAGAACAGATTCGTTATTTACATATTACAAAAACATTCAAAAAGCACAATATTATTTTTTGCATGACCAAGATTCTTTAGCATTGGATTTGTTAAAACCTTACGGAAAAATTTCGGATTCCATTCAGAATCACATCCAACAAATTAAAAGATTTAACAGCTTGAATAGGGTTGTTGAAAATAGCTATAAACCACAGAATAAGAAAGAAACAAATCGAGAAAGCAATACTATTGATGCCGTTTTAGCTGAAAATATCATTGTTAAAAATGAGTTGGCTTTAGTGAAATATGAATTAGACGAACTCAAAACGCCAAAAGCGATGTTGGATTTAGTAAGTTCAAAAGGCGTTAAATTTCAGTATATTGGACAAGTTAAAAACGGAAATGCTAACGGTTTTGGTATTGGTTTTTTTGAAAGTGGTAGTATTTATAAAGGTAACTGGAAAGATAATATGCGTCAAGGAAAAGGTGTTTTTACTTGGAAAGATGGCGAACGCTACGAAGGTAACTATGTTGATGATAGAAGAGAAGGTGAAGGTAGTTATTTTTGGAAAAACGGCGAATATTACCAAGGACAATGGCGCGAAGACAAACGCAATGGCTATGGGAAATTATATAAGAAATCAGGAAAAATTAAAAAAGAAGGTTTTTGGGTAGACGATGAGTTTAAATCCTAGTTTTCAAATTTTAAAAACAGAAAGCATGACTAAAAAAGATTTTTTTAGAATTATCATTAAATTATTCGGATTGTATTCCTTAGTAATTTCCTTATTCACTTTTGTTCCTCAAAATATTTCTAATCTTTATATTTACAGAGATGAATTATCTTTTTTATTGGTGCTAATTGGTTCCTTTTTATTATTGATTGCTTTATTTCTGTTTTTATTATTTCAAACGGATTGGATTATTGATAAATTGAATTTAACTGCAAATTTTGACGACGACCAAATTGTCTTGGGTAATTTAAATACCAATTCCATTTATACCTTTGCGATTATACTTATTGGAGGTTTTATGGTTATTGATAACTTTCCAATTCTTTTAATGGATTTAATCAATGAATTGAAATTACGGACGTCTAATTATAGCATTCCCAATCATGATACAAATTATTTTTGGTTTGCAGTTAATTTTTTAAATGTAATCATTGGCTATTTGTTGGTAACTAATTGCAAATCAATTGCAAGTTTTTTAGATAAAAAATAAATTTGTGACTACTTATATTGACCAACTAGGAACTTCACACACATTCGAATCACAACCCAATCGAATCGTTTCTTTAGTGCCATCACAAACCGAATTGCTCTTCGATTTAGGTTTGGAAGATTCAATTGTAGGAATTACAAAATTTTGCGTGCATCCTGTTCATTTTAAAGTTACAAAAACGATTGTTGGCGGTACCAAAAATATCAAATTCGATAAAATAAAAGCGCTCCAACCCGATATTATCATTTGTAACAAAGAAGAAAATACCAAAGAAATTGTAGACGAACTAAGCCAAATTTGTCCCGTTTGGGTTACTGATATTTACACTATTGAAGACAATTTACAAATGATTTCCGATTTCGGACAATTGTTCAACAAACGCACCGAAGCACAAAAATGGATCGATAAAATCAACTCTGCTTACCAAGATTTCCAACAATTTATTCAAGAGAAACCTATTAAAAAAGCTGCGTATTTCATTTGGGCAAATCCGTATATGGTGGCTGGAAATCACACATTTATTAATGAGTTGTTGAAAATCAATCACTTTCAGAATATTTACGAAGCCAAAGAAAGTCGCTATCCAGAAATTGAATTAAAAAAAATACGATTAGAAGGAGATCCTGATTATGTTTTTTTGTCTTCTGAACCGTTTCCCTTCAAAGACGAACACGCCTTCGAAATTGGACGATTTACGCATCATGCCAAAACCGTTTTCGTAGATGGCGAAATGTTTTCTTGGTACGGCAGTCGGTTGCTAAAAGCATTTGCTTATTTTAAAATTTTACATACCAAAATTTAGAGTTTGTTTAGCATTTGTACCCACTAAAAAGCACTATATTTGGTAAAATTTTAGCTCTTGATAAACTTCACTACATACCAAAACCCTACGACTACAGAGTGGGTTACTTTTGTTCACGGAGCGGGAGGAAGTTCGTCTATTTGGTTCAAGCAAGTGCGCGAATTTCAAAAGCATTTCAATGTGCTTTTACTCGACTTACGGGGACATGGAAGTTCAAAAACGCCATTAAAAAGCGCTATAAAACAAAAATATACTTTCAAAGCAATAGCCGATGATATTTATGAAGTTTTGGAGCATCTAAAAATTGAAAATTCTCATTTTATTGGCATTTCTTTGGGTTCTATTGTCATTAGGCAATTGGCAGAAATGCATCCTAATCGTGTAAAAAGCATGATTTTAGGCGGTGCGATTTTAAAAATGAATTTCCGTTCGCAAGTACTAATGAAATTAGGAAATACGTTCAAATATGTCTTGCCTTATTTGATTTTGTATCGTTTTTTCGCTTTTGTCATTATGCCAAAAAAGAACCACAAACAATCGCGTTTGCTTTTCATCAACGAAGCGAAGAAATTGTACCAAAAAGAATTTATCAAATGGTTCAAACTCACAGCCGAAATCAACCCTATATTAAAATGGTTCCGTCAAGTAGAACTGAATATCCCAACATTATACGTAATGGGTGAAGAAGATTATATGTTTTTACCTTCAGTAAAGCAAGTCGTTGCCAACCACGTTAAAACTGCCGAACTTTTCATCATTCAAAACTGCGGTCACGTTGTTAATGTTGAACAACCTGCTATTTTTAATGAAGCGGTTATTGGGTATTTGAAGGGAAGAAGGTAAATTTTTAATCTTATTGAAAAGTATAGTATTCGAAATACTTTGTGTCCTAATTAAAATTTGTTGTTTAAATAAAATATTTTTAAATTTTTAATACCTAAAAAAATCCGATTTGAAATGTCAAATCGGATGATGTTTTTTTGAATGCTACAAATCTTCTAGCATGATGCGTTTTTTGTATTTCTTTATTTTTTTGAAATAGGTTGGTGTTAAACCGGTTATTCTTTTGAATTGGCTAGATAAATGCGCTACACTGCTGTATTCCATTAGGTGGCTGATTTCGGTAAGCGATAATTCATCATATAAAAGCAGTTCTTTAACTCGTTCTATCTTGTTGATGATGATGTAATTTGCAATTGTAGTTCCTGTAACTTCTGAAAAAAGAGTGGCAAGTTGGTTGTAATTGTAGTTGAGTTTTTCGCTAATGTAATCGGAATAATTGATTTTGGTATTTTCTTCCGAGTAATGAATGAGTTCAATAATGATTGTTTTTGTTTTGGCTATCAATAAAGATTTTTTATCATCTATTAACTCTAAACCTTTTTTCAGAAGTCCTATTCTTAAAAGTTCTCTATCATCGCCGGAAATGTTTTTTTTAAGAGCAACTTCGCCCAAGTCAATAGCGGTATGTTTTAATTTTAACTTGTCAAGTTCTTCTTTTACTGCCATTTTACAGCGAAGCGAAACCATGAACTTTATGTGTATTTTCATAAAAATGTGCGCTAATTAGTTGTTTTTGCGAATGAAATGCAGATTTACACAAGACGCTTTACTAGATTTAGCTTAGTAAAGGTATCTTTATATTGCGGTGCAAAATTAATTTTAACATATGTTTAAGGGTTATATTTTTTTTGGAATTATTTATATATTTCCTCTTGTACAAAAAAAAGAGAACAAAAAAAATCCGTTTGAATGAACAAACGGATTCTTTATATTTTTAAATTGTTTATTTTATAATATCAATAATAACGGTTCTGTTATAAAAACGTTCTTCGGGATATTTATTTTCAAATGGTGCTAATTTTTCATTTTCACCTTCACCACGAACTTGAAACTTCACATCGGTTCTTCCTGATGCAGCAAGACTTTTTTCTAAAATGCTTTTCACATCATTGGCTCTTGCTAAAGATAGGTTTTTGTTGTAGTCAACTTCTCCAATAACATCAGTGTGGCCCGTTATGATTACAGTGCCGTTTTGAGGAATTTTAGGAGCAACAATTTCAGTTAAATATTTATCATAAATATTAATTGCTTTAGATTCATTGAATTCATAAATAACACTAAATCGGATGCTCTCTTCAACCACTGGCGCCACATAAGGTGTTAAAAGCATAGTGCTTTCTTGGTTAATAACCTTTCCTGTTTTAGTTGTTCCTGTCATGATGGTTTTGTAATTGCCTTCTGGTTGGTTACCCATGATTGTTTTTCTAGGAATACTAACTTGTTCCTGCGTATAAGGACCATAGTTTTGCGTTTTTCCTTTTTCATCAATAATTTGTAACGTCCAAAAACTTAAAGTTTCTTCAGCGCCTTTCACATCAAAAATTACATCGTTACTAGGATTTTGATTACCTGTTACGATTTCAATTGGTTTTAAAGGGGCATTTTTTCCACTTTGAAATTCCATTAACAATTCTGGTGAGTTACTTTCGATAGAAACTCTTCTGTCGCCTTCTCTAAGTAATCCAAGTTCTTTTGTACCACCAATTTGTTCTGATGGAACAGCTGGTTTGTCTCTTCCTTCTACGGCAATTCTATTTTCATTGATTTCAAAAACAGTTACCAAATAAGTTTTGATATTTTGCGCCATAACTATACCTTCTTGACGGCCATTTTCTGACGAACCTACCAAAGTAATTTTCGTATTTGGATTTTTAACCATTCGGTCTCCCAAAATATTTAGAATATTGTAATACACTAACATTTGACGTTCCGAACGCCCCGAAACTGTATTTGGCGTTTTGAATTGCACTTGATCTTCTTTGAAATCCTTTACTTCGCTTTTGTTTAATATAACATAGCGATTAGGAATTGCTGTTGAAGTTTCATTAAAAAACACATAATTACGGAGAGGAAATACTTCTCTAACCACTTTTACAGTCGCTACATTAGTAGGAGGAGTGGAAGAAAAAGAAACTTCGCCAGTTGCTGGTGGTTCGATTAATTTACCTTGACCAAATTTCAATACAGCTCCAGCTCGTACAGTAGTTATATTCCAAGTTTCAACATCTCTAGGATTTTGACCAAAGTAAGGATGATAAGCTACAAACGGAGATAAAACGAATTGTGTTTTACTAGTTGTTCCGTTTAAAGGAATATCATAACCCAATCCAATTTGCATGGAAATAATGTTTTTATTCATGTCACTAAAATCACCTTTCACATCAGGATTGGCTTCTTGAAGCGGAAAATTAGGATTTGTTCCTTGTTTGTAAGTAAACGATTTGTCTTGAATAAAAGCAAATCGAGGACCACCATATAAGTAGAAATTAGATTTGAAAGGAGCAAAACGCAAACTAGGTTCAATGGTAATATAGCTCAATTTAGTTTCCAAGTCAGCAGGACAATCACAAGGTGTCATTACTTGATCAAAACTTCCACGACGGCTATCATAACCCGCTTGAAGAATAAATCCAAATCTCGAATCCGGACGGTGATATTCTATGCTTGGTGCAAGAAATAAACCAACACCGTTTCCTTTGTGAAAAGTGGCCAATGGCGTAAAACCTTCATTTAGCATATAAGTAGAACCGCTATAGAAATTAAAATTCGCTCCTGCGGCAACACCAAACATCCAAGAAGGTTTCGTGTATTCTTCCTGAGCATTTACTTTTGTAAAGCTCAACAAGAGTAGCGTAACTACAATTAAAGTTTGTAATTGCAGCTGTGTTATGAATCTCACATTTGGAGACGCAATAGCTTTTGTATAATTTGTTTTCATATTTTATGATTTAGCTATCTTTTGTAAAGACATTTATTATTGAGGAACGTTAATGGTCGTATTAACCATAGTTACCGATGAAATCAACGATAACGCTCTACCGTTCAAAACCGTTTGTACTGCATTACCAGCTGTTGAAATGGAAACCCCTGAATTGGCTATAATTGTTCCAACCATTGTTCCACCACCAGCACCGTTAATAGTTGCTGAACTTCCCACATACCAAAACACATTTTTAGGCAAAGCACCATTAATTAAGATAACACTTTTAGCACCAGTTGGTCCTGCAATTCCTACAGTTAATCCAGCAGCTGTTTGAAAAACCCATACTGCATTTGGATCTCCTTGCGCATCAAGCGTTAAGTTTCCATTTGAAATATTGAACGTTCCACTATCTGATTTGTATACACCAGGCGCTAAAGTTAATCCGCCAAGTTCTCCTGCTCCAGGATCTATTCCGCCTGGCATTGAAGCTGGTGAAATACTTAAATAGGCTGCATTAGCATCTGCTAAAGCTTGTTGTGCAATTGCAAAAGAAGTTGCAGTTCCAGGCATTGGTGGTGCTGTAAAAATAGCTCCTGTTACATTCCCTACATTTAAAGGTGTTTCTGTGTAAATAGCAGTAGCATCATGAAAACCAGTAACTAAAGTTGAAGCTGCAGTTGTTGCAATACTTCCGTTGATTACTGTGTTTATTCCTTGATTCGTAATTCCTGCGTTTCCTCCAAATGCACCAAATGGTGATGCTGAACCTAAATCAGGACCTCCAGAGCTATTTATGGTTGTAAAATTCCAAACATAATTATTAGCAATTGAAACACCAGCCACATTTTTGGCTCCTGTTGTAATTGTAGCTGTGAAAGTTGTATTAGCTAAAAGTGGATTTGCAGGTGTAAAAGACGCCGTATTTCCACTATAACTTACAGCACCTGTAATAGGAGTTGTTCCTTGTTTCAGCGTAAAAGTTAAATCAGTAATGGTTAATGGATCCATTGGCATGTCAAAAGTTGCGGTTACAACTTTATCAACTGAAACTCCTGTTTCATTATTCTCTGGATCGGTTAGAATTACTTTTGGAGCTACAATGGTTCCAGTTGTAAAATTCCAAACATAATCATTGGCTAAACCAACACCAGCCATATTATAAGCTCCAGATGTAACAGTAGCGGTATAAACAGTATTAGCGGTTAAGTTTGCATTTGGAGTAAAAAAGGCTGTATTATTTGAATACGTTACCACACCAGTAATGGTATTAGCTCCTTGTTTTAAGGTAAATGTTGTAGTAGTAATAGTTGCTGGATCCATTGGCATGTTGAATGTAGCGCTAACTATTTTGTTCAATACTACCCCAGTTTCATTAGGTGTTGGACTTGTTGCAATTACGAGTGGTTGTAATGTTGCTCCCGTACTAAATGAAAAGAGATAATCTTCTTGCAGCGCATTTCCTTGTGGATCTTTTACAGCAGTTGTAATTCGTACTACATAAGTAGTGTTTGTGGTTAAGTTTCCAGTAGGAGTAAAGGTAGCAGTAACGCCAGAATAAGTAATTGTTCCTCCAATAGTTGAAGCACCAGTTACGATAAAAGAAGTCGAATTTATTGTCGATGGGTTCATTTCCTCATTGAAAGTAACTGTGATTACTTGGTTTAGAGGAACATTGGTCGCTAAGTCTGCAGGATTTGTTGCAATAACCATTGGGCAAACGCCAACTGTTTCTTGAAAGTCATCATCTGCGCAACCAATAATTAAAGTAGCTAAAACTATCGCAATAGTTACTAGAAAGTTTTTTTGTTTCATGATATTATATTTATAAACAAAGGTCAATTCAAACGAAGGAAATAACGTTACATTTATTAGGATTAGAATTATACATTTCACATGTTAAATATTAAATGCTAACTTGTTGCAGTTGAGGTTAAACGGGTATTAAAAGCATACTGATTAGTATAAAAAACTTTCAATCTAAATAGTAAATTAAAAAAACCACAACAAATTGCTGTGGTTTTTTATTAACTCATAACAGTTAGTTAAAAATTATTTTGCCACCATTCCCCCAAATTGAATGGTTTTGTTCGAGCTATTTATTTTGTAAAAATAAGTTCCCGAAGACAAATTACTTAAATCTAGTTGCATGGTTAAATTTGATAGGGTTACGCGATATATCTCTCTTCCTGAAACATCGTAAATGCTTAATTCAGCGTTATTTAAATAGGATGTATCGTTTAAAGTCAAGTTTATTACATTATTGAATGGATTTGGATAGAAAATAACTGCTTTTTTATGGATAGTATGGTCTATTCCTCCCAATGTTTCACAACCTTCAGTCATAGTTACTGTAACGGCTGCTGTGCTCAAAGCACCAGTTGTAGTCATGGCTCTACCGTCTAATTGAACACCAGTTAATAAGTCAATCGCACCATTGTTACCAATAATAGTTCCTTTAAATTCGGAATAATCACTGATTTCTACTGCACCTTCTATTTTCCAATATACATTTTTAGCTTGCGCTCCGTTAAGAAGCAGCACTTTGGCATACGTACTTGTTGAAAGCGCGCCATTAATTTTAATAACAAAAACCGCATCTGGATTATCTTGCGCATTTAAATAAACCGAATTCGTTAATACAGTAGCGGCATTAAGTAAATAGGTATGTGGTGTTAGTACTAAATCATTACCAAACTGAGCTGGGTATAATAATTCAATGTCATAAGGCAATACATTAAGATAGTTATAGGCAATCAGTAAGTCATTAGCAGCATCAGCCGTTGAAGTATCGGGAATAGGGTGAATTTCTCCAGTAACATTCAATTCATCAAAACCAGTTGTTAAACCTACATTTGTACCCACATCTCCAGTAACAAAGGTTACTCCAGCGTTAGTAACAGAACCGTTACTTGAAAAAATAGCGTAACAAATAGCACTATTAAGATCAGGAGCGGTTGGTCCGTTTAAAACAATACTACCACAACCAATTGGTTTGTAAGCTAAAATACCATCAACCGAAATGGCTCCTGTAGTAGATAAAGCTCTTCCTTCCAATACAGCTCCAGTATTAATATTGATTCCCGCATTATTGGCAACAATTGTCCCTTTCATACTGGTTCCAGTGGCTAAATCTACTAAACCTTCAATTTTCCAAAACACATTACAAGCTTGAGCTCCATTAACTAAACTTACTTCTGAATTAGCAGCAGATGAAAAAGCACCTTCTATTTGAAAAATAAAAACAGCGCTAGGATCATTTTCGGCATCTAATATCAGGTTGAGGTTTAAAGAAGCGGTACTTGGAATAGAATAAATTCCAGCGGTTAGAATTTGTCCGTTTCCTAATAAAGAAGCTGGAAAATAATCAGGAATAGCGCTATTAAGTTCGTTATAAGCTAAAAGTAAATCAGCAGCGCATTGAGCGCTTGTTCCGTTTCCGTCGTGCATTACGCCATCTACATTGCCAAATCCAGTACTTGAACCACTATTGGTTCCTACATTTCCTGTTAGGTGTGTAATACCTGTATTGGTAACTGCACCAACAGATGAAAATAGCACAAAATCTGAAGCCGTTCCCATAGTAGGAGCCTGCCCAAAATGGAATAACGGAATTAAGAATAGCATTATTCCCATTTTTAAAAGTAATTTTTGTCCCATGATATAAGTATCTATTGTAGATTAATTTCTACTTGTCAAAGGTCAACTTATATTCCCTCATGGTTGTTACATAAAAGAGGCATTATGTTACATTGTTCACTTGTTGTGGTTTACAAAAAAATCCGATTTGAAATTTCAAATCGGATTTTTTTAGTTTTACTTTGTGGGCTCGGAATGCAATTCCGCGCTATCGGGTTTTAGTTTTTGGGTGTGGATTGTGAATTTGTGTTATCGGGTGATGATTTGCAAACCGCTGTAATTGGTGCGGGAAACGCACTCCGTCAGTTACTGGCGGAGCCGTCTACTCGATTAGCGGTAGTTTTTATTCGTACATTTTAATTTTATGTTCAATATAATTTAAAGAGTTAATTTCTGAAATGTTAAACCCTTGTTCTAATATATAGTTCATTCTTTCGTTCAGTGAGACTTTAATTCCTTTTTTAATAGTCAAATTCCCGTGTTCTTCATAAGCTTCTGGTAAATAAATGGCAAATGATTCCCCATATCTGAAAGCTCCTACTTGTGTGTCACCATTCGAATTATATGGGTCTAAAAAGAATATGTAATCTTCTGTAGAATCCATTTTACTCTTAGAAAATCCGAATGTGAGTTCAGGAATATCGGAACTATCTTCGTAGCTAGTTAACCAACCAGCTAGATTGTGATAAACATAAAAACTAATGAAGTGGTCAATTTTTATGATTTTCCAATCTCCATGTTCTGCAATTCCAAAATTATATATCTCATATTCTTTATTACCAGAAAGCTCTCCGTAATCATTAATGCCCTTGATAAGGTAACTTTTAGTTGTATTTTTAGTTAGTATAAATCTGTCGTATTGATTACTTTTTATTTCAAAGTGTTTAGATTTAGGTTCTTCTATTGAGGCAGGTGGAACAATATAATGGTGTGTTTTCTCCTTTAACAAACGACTTCCTGGTCCAAATCGAAAATAGAAAAGGACAATTGCAATTACAGCTCCAATGATGATTTTAGGTTCCATATTTAATTACCGCCAACGGTTTGCCGCTTGTGGCAGTTGCGTAAATTTAAGACAAAAGATTACAAGTACAAAACTCCTCGTGGAATTTTCGGAGAAAATTCCGAACGCAAGCCAAGCCTAGCAATTGCTACAAACGGCTGTGCATGTTGCACAACTCAAATATACAAAAACTTGCATAAAAAAGAGATAATTTGTAAATTTATTCATGCAAGGAAAGAAAAGTTTTACCCCACAGTTATTTGTTTCGGTTAATTTGTTGGACATGGTTCCAGTGGATAATTTTTACAGAAAATTGTTAACCGAACTTGATTTACATTTTATTTATAAAGCTACCCAAAAGTATTATGGTAAAGAAGGTCAAGAGAGTATAGATCCTGTTGTTTTCTTCAAGATTTTGTTGGTAGGTTATTTGAATAACATCAACTCCGATAGACAATTAATTGCTTTTTGTAGTGATAGTTTATCGATACGTTTGTTTTTGGGTTATGATGTTCATGAGTC
>NZ_QLST01000017.1 GCF_003293845.1 Flavobacterium tibetense
TTAGAAAACCCTCTAACTTTACGTTACTTGGCTTTGGATTTGTGCCCGTTTACAATAAAGGAAACAAGAATCAATACCAACTCGTAGTAGCCGAAAAGGCATGGAAAAACCTAAAGATGCGATTCAAAAGCATTACCCGAAAAACCACCCCAGCCAAACTAGAAGAACGTATCACCAAGATAAAGGAAATCCAACGAGGATGGCTAAACTATTTTCGAGGAACCAACATCATGGGAAAACTACGAGATATGGATGGTTGGCTGCGGAATCGCATCCGCTATTGTATTTGGCACGACTGGAAGAAACCTGAAAGGAAAAGGAAAAACCTGATTCGATTGGGGGTTGACCAAGACCACGCCTATGCATGGAGCAGAACTCGAAAAGGTGGTTGGGCGATTGCCCAAAGTCCCATTTTAGGAACAACTATTACCTTGAAACGCTTGAAACAAAAAGGATACGAATCCTTAACGGAAATCTACATTCAACTCAACCCATCTTTTTGCGAACCGCCGAGTACGTGACCCGTATGCTCGGTGGTGTGAGAGGCTCACCCTGTCAGTTTCTGGCAGGGCAGTCTACTCGATTATAAAACGTTTTTTTTCAGATTGCTCCAGTTATTTGTAAATTTCCAGTTATTTTTCGGACAATCATTTCTACTTCTTCAAGTCTATAATTTTTGGCAAACTCAACATTTAGTCCGTTTATTTTTTCTCCATTTCCGTTTATAACATAACCAAATGCAATATTCGTAAATTTACTTTCTATACCTAAAAAAAAATATTTATTGTAAGGTGGATTATTGGTTAAAGCTTTTTTATAAATCAATTTTGCTCCAGAATTTTCGACAAGTTCAAATCCGTTATTTTCAAAGTGCTGAACAAATTCGGGAAACATTTTTTTCATTCCTCCGAATGATTCATTTCTTCTCGCTACTTTTTTGGAATCATCATTAAATTTCCAAATTACATAACCAACAATAATTAAAATTAAAATAAACCAAACCATTATTTAATGTGTTTTACGATTTTGTTTAAAATCTGATTTCGGATAAAAGCATTTAATTTCTCTTTGTTTTTTAGTTTTTCTGCAATTGGTGGCGAAACCAGATAATACGTTTTTATAAAAAGTCTACCAAAATAGTTTTTAGCTAAAATATTATCTCGGAAAAGCTTTAAATGTAAAACTTCAGGTGCAAATTCATTTCCATAGCAAGCAGTTGCAATGTAACATCCACTTTTTTCACTTGATGCACTTTTTTGAGGTTTAGGTTGTCCCATAATTTTTTCATATTCTTCATCGTCTTCTTTTTGCATTATTGCATAACCCTCGTGAGAAACATAAACTCTTCGATTATTCATAAAAGACCAACTTGGAAAAGATTCGTCAATTCTTTGTCCAGTATATGGGCACTTTCCTCTATTGACTAAACCTAAATTGTCCAAATAAGTAAAAATGTCAAGCGACCTAACTATATGATTTTGCAGAAAGTTAGTTAGTGTTTCAAAACTTTCTGGCTCAAATGGTTTGTTCTCAAATTTGTCAGCCATGACTCCTTTTGCACTTAATTCTTTGCAAATGTCATTGACATATTCTGTTGTAAATTCTGAATAATACTTCATTACTTTATTTTTATCCGGTTAGTAAGGTTGTTAGATTTTTCCAAATCATTTGTTGTTAGGTTTACAATAAAGCTTTTCTGTTTGTATAAAAAGACAATTGATGTATTTAGAAACTTGTGTCCTGAATAAGTTAAATATGATTCTATTTTCAATGCTTTTTGTCCATTTGGTAAAACAATCGATTCTGTTTTTTCGCCATTTGATGTAGCGTTTTCCTTTGCGGTTTTTAAAAATTGGTCTTTGTAAGCTTTTAATGTTTCTTGGTCTAATCCATTCATATCCTCAAATAGATTTTGAACAGTAACAGAATATTGTTTAATTCTGTCATTGTTGTCTTGAACAACACAAGCATAGTTATTCTGATTCCCAAGATTTCGAGTATATTCTAATTCGCAAGGCATATCTAAAGTTAGACCTTCAATTTTATTGTCTATTTGAGCAAAAGATAGTATTGGAATAAATATTCCTAATAAAGTAATTTTTCTCATAAAGTTTGTTTCAAAATGTTTTACAACTTGTTTATGTCTGACAAAATCATACTTAGCAATCCAATTTTGGGTGTATATGTATGACAAATGTCAATTTTATCTTTTTTCAAAAATAATAAAAAAATCTAATACAATATTAGTCGCAATACAATCTTATAAACAAAAAATATCCAGCAGATTTTGGGATTTTTTATTTGGTTTTTATTTCAAATTACGGTTTTACAATTTCTTTATAACTATCCCAATTAGCATAAATTAAAAAAAGATTAGCAAATAAAACAAAAGCTGCAATTGGTAAATCAGCGGGAGCTATAAATGCATGAATTAGGAAGATGTTTACTGAGACAGGAAGTAAAATGATAGCGCCAAGTTTCACAAATTTTCCACTTACTAACATCAATCCTGCTAATAACTCAACCGTTTTTATGAGCGGAAATAAGTATTTTGTAGCCATAAAACCTCCCATAACGGTAGCCATATCACCTGTTGGTTCAGGTTGTTCTCCCAAGTTAAAAAAATAAGAAATAGAAGCAAATAACATCAAAGCTCCTAAAAGTACTCGGACAATAATAGTTGTGATTTTCATAATTTGAATAGTTTTAGTTAGTGATTTAAAGATACAAATTATTTTTTTATTGTACTTTTGGAAAGTAAATTTTCCAACTTGAGAACAGTAATTACAAAAGATATTTCGCACTTTTCCGACTTTAAAAACCAACTTTTATATTGGGCCAACCAACACCGAGAAGTCGTTTTTTTAGATTCGAATCAGTACCATCAAAAGTATTCGAGTTATGATGCTGTTTTGGCGGTTGATGCTTTTACTTCGATTAAAACCGATTATGAGAACGCCTTTCAAGATTTGTATCAGTACCAAAGTCAAACTAAAGATTGGTTGTTTGGTTACTTGTCCTACGATTTAAAAAATGATACTGAAGCTTTACAATCCAATAATTTCGATGGTTTAGATTTCCCAGATTTGTTTTTCTTCCAACCCAAAAAGTTGTTTTTTATCAAAGATGATGAGGTGGAAATTCAATATTTACGAATGTGCGATGACGAAATAGAAGCTGATTTCGAAGAAATCAGTACAATTATTTCTGTTAATGTCACACTGAGCGAAGTCGAAGTGCAACAACGTATCCCAAAAGAAAACTATCTCTCCAAAGTTTCCAAAATGCTCGAGCACATTCATCGTGGCGACATTTACGAAGCCAATTTTTGCATGGAATTCTATGCTGAAAACGCTCAAATTGAACCTTTGGAAATTTACCAAAAACTCAACGCTATTTCCGAACCACCATTTGCGGTGTATTTCAAGAACAATTTTCAGTATTTACTTTCCGCTTCTCCCGAACGTTATTTGCGAAAAGAAGGTTTAAAAGTCATTTCCCAACCCATAAAAGGAACCGCAAAACGAAGTGACGATTCCGTTTTAGACGAACAATTAAAGACTGATTTAGCTAAAAACGAAAAAGAACGTTCCGAAAATATCATGATTGTCGATTTAGTTCGAAATGATTTATCGCACACCGCTACAAAAGGAAGTGTTCAAGTAGAAGAATTGTGCCAAGTTTACTCGTTCAAACAAGTGCATCAAATGATTTCAACAATAGTTTCCGAAGTGGAAAATACAACGTCGCCAATTGAAATCCTTAGAACGACTTTTCCTATGGGAAGCATGACTGGAGCACCAAAAATTTCTGCGATGCAAATCATAGAAGCGTTAGAAGAAACCAAACGCGGATTATACAGTGGAGCAGTAGGTTATTTCACTCCAACTGACGATTTCGATTTCAATGTAGTGATTCGAAGTATTTTGTATAATGCTAAAAATCAGTATTTGTCGTTTTCTGTTGGAAGTGCTGTAACTTCTCAGGCTATTCCAGAAATGGAGTATGAAGAGTGTTTATTGAAGGCAAAAGCGATGTTTGAGGTTTTGTTAGGGAAAAGGGAAAAGGGATAAGTAAAAAGGGAAAAGGGAAAAGTAAAAAGAGATTAGGGAAAAGTAAAAAGATATTAGACATGAAAAGTTATAGAGATTTAATTGTTTGGCAAAAATCAATGAATTGGGTTACGTTAATATATCCTTTAATGTCTAAAATGCCTGAAAATGAAAGGTTTGGATTAATTTCTCAAATAAAGAGAAGTTCGGTTTCAATTCCATCTAACATTGCAGAAGGTTACGGTAGAAATTACAAAAAAGATTATTCAAGATTTCTTCAAATCGCTAGAGGCTCATTATTTGAATGTCAAACACAAATTGAAATCGCTATTCAACTAAAATTTATTTCATTAGAAGATTGTAAAGAAATTAATGATTTGTCTAATGAAATTGAAAAAATGCTAAATTCGCTAATTAATAAACTATCAGACAACTAATCCCTTTTCCCTTTTTACTAATTACTTAATAATGCTTACAAAATTCAAAAATCATCTCGAACAAAATTTTCCTTATTTAAAGGAGAAAAAACTGCTTTTAGCGGTTAGTGGTGGCTTGGATAGTATGGTTTTGATGCATTTGTTTCAAGAATTAAGATACTCAATTGGAATAGCTCATTGTAATTTTCAATTGCGTGGAAAGGAAAGCGATGCAGATGAAAACTTTGTAAAACTTCAAGCTGAAAAATTTCAAATTCCAATTTTTAGCACCCGATTTGAAACCGAAAAATTTGCGAATACCAACAAACTTTCCATCCAATTAGCCGCTCGAAAGTTGCGTTATGATTGGTTTTATCAGTTATTGGAAGAAGAAAATTACGATTATTTGTTAACAGCGCATCATTTGGATGACCAATTAGAAACCTTTTTAATCAACCTTTCTCGTGGCACAGGAATTGAAGGGTTGACAGGAATTCCTGCGACAAATGATAAAATTATGCGTCCGTTGTTGCCTTTTTCTCGTGAAGAAATTTGTGCTTTTGCTGAAGAAAATTCACTTTCATGGCGTGAAGATTCGAGTAATACATCAACGAAATACCTTCGTAATAAAATCAGACATGAAGTTATTCCGATTTTGAAAACGTTGAATTCCAATTTTCTTCCAACTTTCGAAAACACATTGGAACACTTGAATCAAGCCAATGCTTTGGTAAATGATGCTTCAAGAAATACTTATGATTTGGTAGTAAAACAATTGGATGACCAACATATATTTGATATCCCAAAAGTATTGGAATTACCCAATTACAAAGCGTATTTGTACCAATGGCTTAAAGATTTTGGTTTCACGGCTTGGGTCGATATTTATGACTTAGTCAACGCAAATTCAGGGAAACAGATTTTTTCGGAAACCCATGTTTTGTTGAAAGATAGAAATCGCTTGTTGCTTTTTGAGAAAACAGAAAATCATAACGTTGAAATCTATTTTGTTAAGGATTTCGAAAGTAAAGTTAATATTCCCTTAAAACTTAGCTTTTGTAAAGTAGCAAACATTTCAAATGTAAATGCAAATTGTATATTTGTAGATGAAAATCAGCTAAAATTGCCGTTAGTAATCAGAAAATGGCAAGAAGGCGACGTTTTTTATCCAACGGGAATGATTGGAAAAAAGAAGTTGAGTAAGTTTTTTAAAGATGAAAAATATTCGCTTCTTGATAAGCAAAATCAATGGTTGTTGTGTTCCAATTACGAAATTGTTTGGGTAATTGGAAAACGCGCCGATCAAAGATTTTTAACCAACGAAAACACCAAAAATTACATAAAGATAACCTTAGAATAATGAGAAAATATTTTGCCTTAATCGCCTTATTTCTGACTTTTATTGGAAATGCCCAAATTTTAAATCCGGTTCAATGGAAAACAAAAGTTATACAAAAATCAGCCAATGAATTTGAATTGGTTCTTGATGCAACCATTCAGCACGAATGGCACATGTTTTCCCAATTTACGCCTGATGGAGGTTCGTTACCAACACTTTTTGAATACAAAAATCAGAAAGGCAACTACCAATTAGTAGGTAAAACAACCGAAAGTAAATACAAGAAAATATACAACGATATTTTTGAAGTCGATGAATACATGTTTGAAAATTCGGCGCAATTCAAACAAGTTATTAAGGTAACAAATACTAATTTGAAAGAAATTAAAGTCTATGTAGAATACCAAGTTTGTAAAGAACAATGTATTCAACAAGATGAAACGTTTACTTTTAAATTGCCTGAAATTAAACCAGAAGCGATTGAAGCTACTACAACTCCAAATCCAACCCTTTTAGATACAGTTTCCAATACAACAGAAGTGTATCAGACAACAAAAACGGAGAAAACGCAAGAAGTTCCCGTAAAAAAAATAAAGAGAGAAGAAAAGAAAACCGATAAATGGAACTTGTTTTTAATCACTTTATTGGCTGGAATTTTGGTAACATTTACACCTTGTGTGTTTCCAATGATTCCAATGACCGTGAGTTTTTTCTTGAAGCAAAGTGCTAAAGGTGATAAAACTAAGGGCAGAATGAATGCTTTAATGTATGGCTTTTTTATAATTGCTATTTACGTTTTAATTTCTTTGCCGTTTCATATCTTCCAAAGTTTGAGTCCGGATATTTTTTATGAAATTTCTACCAATGTCTATTTGAATATTTTCTTCTTTGTCATTTTCGTCATCTTTGCGATTTCGTTCTTAGGCGCATTTGAGATAACTATTCCATCAAGTTTAGCTAATAAAGTAGATAGTGCTTCCAATTACGGCGGATTCATCGGCATTTTCTTCATGGCATTGACGTTAATTATCGTGTCATTTTCTTGTACTGGACCAGCATTGGGATTAGTTATTGGAAGTGTTTTATCGACTGATGGTGGCGCAACGTTATTAACTATTGCGATGTTAGGTTTTGGTTTTGGATTGGCATTGCCGTTTATGTTATTTGCTTTGTTCCCAAGTATGATGGGGAATTTACCAAAATCAGGCGGTTGGTTAAATACCGTGAAAGTAGTTTTTGGATTTATTGAATTGGCATTGGCATTCAAATTCTTATCGATGGCTGATTTAGTTATGGATTGGCATTTATTAGAAAGAGAAACTTTTATAGCGATTTGGATTGCTATTTTTGGAGGTTTGGCGTTGTATTTATTTGGAAAAATTACCTTGCCACACGATAGTCCAATGTCGAATATTTCCGTTGGAAGATTGTTATTAGGATTGTTATCATTGGCATTTACGGTGTATTTGATTCCTGGTTTATGGGGCGCACCATTGAACGTAATTTCTGGTTTTCCACCTCCAATGTCGTACAGTGAAAGTCCGTATGGAGTAGGAAATTCTAAAGGAGGAACTAGCACAACCGAAGCTTTACCAGAACATGCTCATTATGGACCGCATGATATAGTAGCATTTCATGATTACCAACACGGTTTAGATTATGCCAAAAAAGTTGGGAAACCCGTTTTAATTGATTTTACTGGTGTTACTTGTGTAAATTGCCGTAGAATGGAAGAATTGGTTTGGGCAAAACCTGAAATTTTAAAGCTTTTGAAAGAAGAAGTAGTTTTGGTTTCCTTATATGTAGACGACAAAAAAGAATTACCCAAAGACCAACAATACGTTTCACCAGTAACCGGAAAAGAAATCACGACTTACGGTAAAAAATGGAGTGATTTTGGTATTTCAAGATACCAAGCTAATGTACAACCGTATTATGTTTTAATGGGACATGATGAAGAAAATCTAAATACGCCAGTGGGTTATACTCCTGATGTAACGGAATACAAAAAATGGTTAGAGGAGGGAATTGGGAGTTTTAAGAAGTAGTGAATTTACAAGTATAAGTATAATGGGAAAGAGTATCAGGACGAGCTGGGGCTTAATATGTACGACTATGGTGCAAGGAATTATGACCCAGCTTTGGGTAGATGGATGAACATTGACCCGTTGGCGGAACAAATGAGGAGACATTCACCTTATAATTATGCTTTTAATAATCCAGTTATTTTTATAGACCCTGATGGAATGGCACCTGACTCTATTCATTTGGATGAATATGGAAATGTTCTTAAAAATGTAGATGATGGTGATAATGGTGTATATGTTCATGAAAATGCTAAATCTGAAGCAGATGTAGATAAAACATATAGTTCTGAAAATACAAGTGCTGGTGGAGAAAAAATTGGAGAATTGGGTGGGGTAATTGACGTAAATAAAATTTATTCAAATACATTAACCAAAAACATGGATGAATCTAAAAGTATTTGGAATCCATTTACATTCAAGGAAAATGTAACTGATTTTGGGAAATGGGACTTGAAGAATAATAAAAACACTATTTTTGGTCTTGGGAATGACGGTAAAACTCAATTTTCATTCGAAGGAAATTTAATGGCTTCTCAAGATATTGGAAATCATCACTTTGGAGCGGTTGCTTTAGCGTATGGACTTTTTAGTGAAAGATTTATTCTTCAGCAAGCTGGACATAATCAAATTGATAAGGGAGGTTCAAAGCCAGAATGGCAAATTTATAAAACAGAGACTGTACCAACTTTTACAAAAAGTGACAGACTTATATGGACTGAAAAGAGGACTATGCTTCCTCCTTATGGTGATGACCCTAGAGACCAAAAATGGATTAAAGCTGGGTTTAATTATTTTAAAAAGAATAGGTAAAAAATGAAAAGAAAAACAATTTTTAAAGTACTTGGGTTGATTTTTATTTTATCAATCATTATTATTTTTTATCAATTATTTACTTTCAAACTATTTGATGTGAATTATACAATAATAGAAAAAATTTCAATACCTGATAAAAAATATCAAATTCATATATATTATGTACCTGGAGATGCAACGATAGAATCATCAATCCAAGTCCGTAAAATAGAAAACAATGTTCAAGAAGTTTTAGGCAGATATGAAAGATTTAATTATTTAAATAGTTATTCAATAACAAAAGATAGTATAATACTTTTTGTGAGTGATTCTAGTTCTGTAGGAAAGAACAACATTAAACAAGCCTTAATTTTACCTTAATTGATAAATTAATATTGAAAGGCGATTCTTAACCGTTTCGCCTCAATCCACAAAGCTATTACAAAGCCGCGCACCATCCGCAACCATTTTAAAATAAACGGTTCCATTTAAGGAACTGCTTAAAAAAGCAAAGCCCACGTTAAGTGGGTTTTGTTGTATTTATAAGTTACAATTTTTCTATTTTATCAGGGTTCTGATGGGTGTTAAAAACGGCGTTTAAAAAAACGGTTTTAGTAGGTTCATCTACTAAAAAGAAAGCAATAAAAGGAAATTTTTTAAAAGGTAAATATCGGTAATTGCTATCATGAAAAGGATAAAAAGGATTTTTTTTGTAAATCTTTATACGTTTTCTTATAATCATTTAAAAAGTCAAGCGCTACTTTTTTACTAACCTTTTCAACGTAATAGTTTACTGCATGATCAATGTTTTTGATTGCTATAGGCGAAACTATAATCTTATAAGCCATATTTGTTTTTTAAATCGGTATAAACAACATCAGCGTCTTTGTAGTGTTTTTTATCTAAACCTATTTGACTATCTAATACTTTTTGTTGTTCACTGGATAAAACAAATGTTTTTTCTTTAGAAATTTCAAACTTAATTTTTAAAGCTTTCATAAACGCTTTTACAGCTTCTATTTGAGCATCATCTTTTGCGTGTAGCGTTATATTAATAGATTCCATCGCTTATATTTTTAGTAGAAAATGACAATTTTATCAAAGTTACAAATAAAATTAAAAGATAGTAATTAAAAAAGTAAAATAGTAACTTTAGAACAGTTGAGATTTTGGTATTAAAATTAAGAATTTCAATCACTATCTTCTAAATCAAAGATTTCTTCCACAGCTTTCTCAAAATACTTGGCTAGTTTTAAAGCTAATACTGTTGAAGGTACATATTTTCCTTTTTCCATAGCATTGATGGTTTGTCGGCTTACGGAGATTTGTTTGGCTAATTCTTCTTGCGAAATGTTTTTTATCGCTCGTAAGACTTTTAAATTATTCTTCATCGCTATTCAGTTTATTGAATTTGTAAATCATGTAATGAAAACGAACAATAAAAAATAGGAGTGAAGAGATCATAAAGAAAATCATCGCATTGAAGTACACCATGCCAAAAACAAATAAAGTGGTAATCATCATCATGATGATGTTAAAATAAGTTGCCCAAACCAAACTGGTATAACGAATGTGTGTAATCATTTCATCTTCGTTTTTCGTTTTGGCGAAGCCTACAATTAGTCCGCCTATTAAACAGACAACTAAAAGAACTTCATCGAGCATGGCGTTTTTAGTCATTTTAAAAAAGCCATTACCTGACTGTAAAATGAATCCGTCATCATAAATAGCAAAAGTGTTTACAACAAGAAAATTATCAATAGATTCTCCGCCGGTAATCCAAAAATAAGTGGTTACAACAATTGGTATAATGAATAATAACCAACCGAAAATTTTCCACGAATTTGGAAATAAGAAATTTGTCTTCATTGTTTTAGTTTTTAAAATTATAGTTCAAATGTAAAGTTTATTTTACATATTGACAAATAAATTTTACTAAAAGTAAAAAAAAAATACTTATTCAATTGTTTTCTCGATATAATCTGAATTTAAAAGATACAAAGCGCCCATGTATTGCAGTTTGAATGAAATTAAACTTCCAATAGTGTATTCTCTGGTAGTTGAAGAAATATCTATCACCATCATATCGGAACTAGCATCTACAATAGTAATGTTTTCATCTTCTGGAATTAAGTATTGCGGTTGCATGTCTAGTAAGCCTAAATCTAAAATGGCTCTTAACGAAGTTTTACTTAAATCAGTATTGGCATCAATTTCATAGGTATTTCCCGCTACATTTTCACCAAGTTCCCCTACTGGATTATCCGGTTTTTCTGTTATCTCAATTATTTCAGCATAGAGTTTAAAAACATCGTTGTGCATGCCTTTAATAGTTTCTCCAGTAAACAAATCTTTACCAAAGAATAACGCTTCGCCAATTCGGAAATGATTAACAGCCATTGGTCTGGCGTTTTTTAAAATTAAAGGTACGGCTACAGAAGTTCCGCCAGAAACCCAAGGGATTTTTATAGCAAACTTTGCTTCAATTAACTGTTTATATAAACTTAACTGAATTAATTTATCTTGAGTAGGCATAACACCACTTAAGCAATTTAAATTAGTTCCAATTCCTCTAATTTCAATATTTGGCAAACTAAAAACTTGTTCGTAGAAACTCAATAATTCTTCTCCCAAAACACCTTCACGCAAGTCGCCCATTTCAATCATAATAACAATTTTATGGGTTTTGTTTTGTCGTTTTGCTTCTTTAGAAAGCATTTGAATGGTATAAATTTCAGTATTAAAACTTACATCAGCATATTGGACAATTTTTTCAATATTTAGTTTAGACGGTGGTTTTATATAAACCGTTTGTATAGTTGGGCTAAGTTTTTTTACCTTTCGAAGGTTACTAACTCTAGAATCATGTATTTCAGTGACTCCAAGACTAATGATTTCTTTAAGGTAAATTGTGTTTCCGCATAAGAGCTTAGTTACTACGCCCCATTCAATATTACGTTCTTTGAAAATAATGTCCAAAAACGAATAATTTTCTTGTAATTTTTTGCGATATAGTTTTAAAAATGCCATTATTTTAAAATTTTTCGAGGTATTGTTTTAGAAATTCGTGAAAGTAATTCATAATTCAGCATATTACTTAAATCACTAAATGAAGCTACAGATAAAGATAAGCTTTTTTGATTTCCAATGAGTACAACTTCGTCCCCTTTTTTAACATTATTAATTTCTGTAATATTAACAGTTAACATATTCATGTTTACTGTTCCAATAACATCACAATATTGTCCGTTTATCAAAACTTTACCTTGATTACTTAAAGAACGACAATATCCATGGGAATAACCTAGCGGAATTGTGGCGATTTTCATGTTATCTCTAGCTATATAACTGGTTCCATAACCAATAAATTCCCCAGACTTAACTCTTTTTATACTCATTACTTCACTCTTCCAACTAATAACTCGTTGCAATGGATCTATTTTATTTTTTTTAGAATTTAAATAACTAACTAATATTTCTTGGCTTGGCCAAAACCCATATTGAATGATTCCAATACGAACTAAATCCATTCTTGTTTCGGGAAATGCTATTGACGCTGCTGAACAAGCTGAGTGCCTTATTTTTGGCTGAATTCCTTCTGATTTAAAAATTGCTTCTGCTTTTTTAAAAACTTCAATTTGCTTGGAAACTCTGAAGTAATTTGCAATACTTTCTGCTCCAGCGTAATGTGTACAAAGTCCTTTAAAGTAAATATTTTCTTTTTCTTTGATAAGGTATTTGGCTACTCTTGAAACAGTTCTTAACTCAAAACCTGTTCTATTCATCCCCGTTTCAACTTCAATATGAACAATTGCTTTTTGCTTCAGCTTTTTTGCAATTTTTGAAGTTTTTGCTAATCTATAGCGTTCAAAAACAAAAAACTCAATTTGATTTTTTATAACCCATTCTAAATCATCATCAGCGACAAACCCCATGATTAAAATGGTAACTTTATCTTCTAAAGTATCAAAAACAATTTTAGCTTCTTCTACATCAAAAACAGAAAAATGCGTGACTCCGTTAGCAAAAGCCATTTCTACAAATTCTTTTAAACCATGTCCGTAAGCATTTCCTTTTACAACTGACGATATAATAGTTTTTTCACCAAATACGTTTCTCAGAAAAGCTATGTTTTCTTTATGTGCAATTGAATTAATTTCTATTACGGAATTTTTATGCATGTAAAATTTCTTTTGTAATTTGATAAAATAAGCTAGTTCCAGTCATAATAATTTCATCTGGGAAGTCATAATCAGGGTTGTGAAGTGAAGGAGAATTTTTTCCTGCTCCTAGTCCAAACATGGCACCTTTAAATTGTTGGGTAATTAATCCAAAATCTTCTCCGAAGGTAAAAGGAAGTTCTTTTTCTAATACAGCTAAATTAAGTGTTGAAGCTGATTTTCTAATATACTTTATAGCTTCCAAATCATTTTCATTGGCTTGAAAACTTTCCGTCCAATGGATGTTTGATTTTAGATTATGTTTTATAGCAATAGCGGCAACAATTTTTTCTAATTCGCTTTCTGTTTTTTTCATAAATGAATTACTATCGCTTCTTACCGTAAAATGAATCTCTCCATATCCTGCTGAAACACCGTATGCTTTTTCGCCCATATTAATATGAATAGGGGTAATTAAACAGTAATTTTCTTGTGAAATATCTTCTTGAATTTTTCCATTAAATGCTAAAATAATTTCGCTTATTGCTAGTGCTGGATTAATTCCATTTTCAGGTTCACCAGCATGTGAAGTTTTACCATGAAGTTTAATAATAATACTGTTTACGGCGCAAGTAAATGTATTTTCTACAATCACAACTTGATGTAGTGGAAAACCCGGTAAATTGTGTAGAGCAAATGCAAAGTCTACTTTAATATCTTTAAATTTTTCATCAGTAACAACAGATTTTGCACCTGAACCATCTTCTTCAGCAGGTTGAAACAAAAGCAATATTGTTCCTTGTTCTATTGGATTTTCATTTATTTTTTTTGCCAATCCACACAAAATAGCCATATGTCCATCGTGACCGCATTTATGAGAAATCCCTTTGTTTATTGATTTGTAGTCAAACGAGTTGATTTCTTGAATTGGTAAAGCGTCTAATTCACATCGAAATAAGATTGATTTTCCTTCTCTTTTTCCTCTATAAATTGCCAATACTCCATTACCACCAAGATTAGTTCTAATTTCATCTGGTTTGTATTTCGAAAGAAAAGCTAAAATTCGTTGCGCTGTTTTAGCTTCATTTCCTGATACTTCAGGGTGTTGATGTATTTCCTTTCTAAGTTGAATAAGTTCTTTCAAAATATATTATTTTGTTAAACGCATTTCCAAATATTTATTGGTAAAACCTAAACTTTCATATAGCCCTTTAGCAGGATTATCAGGCTCAACATGAAGAGCAATATTTCCTTCGGCAGTATCTATTGCTTTCTGCATTAGTTTTTTACCAAAACCTTTTCCACGTTGACTATTATCTACAGCTATGTAAACCAAAATATTCTCGGGAATAAAGCCTTTCATTCCAGTATTGTTTAATATTACAACACCAACAATTATATCATTCTCTAAACCAATTATAATATTTCCGCCTTTTGAAGGATTCATAACATAATCTATGCATTTTAAAATGTCTTCAATTTTGTCGCCATATTGTTCTAAATGAGTGAATAAAAATTGAGCTATAGTTTTATGTGAATAGATTTTGTCTTCTCCAGTTTCTGTGTTAATAATTTTAAATTCCATTGTTATTTTTTTTATAATGATAATTAGATAATAGTATGAATATGATTAAAGATACGCTAATTCCAAAGATATTAGCATCTAAATGTTCTGGTAATGAATAGTTTAATGGTAATTTGTTATTGGAAAGAATTAATCCAATGGTTGTTGAACCTCCTAAAAGCATACTCCAAAAAGCAGCTTTTGGGTGACTTTTTTTCCAGAATAATGCTCCTAAAACAGGGACAAATAATCCAGAAACCATAAAGGCGTAAGAATAAAGCATTAATTCTAAAACATTTTGCATTTGTGATGCTAATACTATTGCAAATACACCTACTGCTAGAGTTACAATTTGAGATAACTGTAGCAGTTTTTTTTGTGTTAACTCTTTTTTATAAAATTTAGAAATGATGTCAGTTACTATATTTCCAGAGGCAGCCATTAAACAACTATCGGCTGTAGAAAGAATTGCAGAAAAATAGGAAGATAACATTAGCCCCATTAAACCAATTGGTAAAATAGTACTTAACAGTATAGGTAAGCCCATTTCACTATCCATGGATGCAGCATCTGTAATCCCGTCAAACATTCCCTGTGTGGCAGCTACTTTTGCTAACATTCCAAGAATAACACCCATAAATGCCATTATGGGCCATTCAAATAAACCTGCTATGAACCAAGCCTTTTTAGCTTCTTTTTCGTCTTTACAAGCATAGATTCTTTGGTATAAAGTCATTCCAATAAACCAAATAGGAATTATTGTAACGGACCAATTTAACAGTTGATGCCAAGAAACATTAGTTAAAGATAAATATTCAGGTGCTAATGTGGCTTTGATAACATCATAACCACCAACTGCATTGTATGCAATAGGAATTCCAATGAAAACCAAACCAGCAATTAAAATTAACCATTGAATAGTATCAGTATAAATTACGGCTTTTAAACCACCTATTGCAGTATAAACCACTGCAATAATTCCCATAATAATTAAAGCCCATTGTATATCCAATCCATCTATTGTTGCCGAAGCTAATTTTGCGCCTGCGAGTACTTGCGAACTTGTAAAACCAATATATCCAATGGCTGAAATTATCCCTGCTAATAGTGCTACTTTGGCATTATAAAAATGATTGAAAATTTGTGGAAAAGTAAAAAACTTATACTGATGCCCCAATTGGCTAACTTTGGGAATTAGAAAAACTGCACTTAACCAAGCACCAATTAAACCTGTAAACAGCATCCATGAACCTGAAATTCCCATGGTAAAGCCTAAGCCTCCAAGTCCAATTGAAAAACCGCCACCAACATCTGTTGCAACGACTGATAATCCAATATGCCAACTGTTCATGTTTCTACCACTTACATAAAAGTCTTCAGAAGAGGTGTTTTTTCTATAAAAATAAAAGCCTACACCTAGCATTGCTAGCATGTAAACCACAAAGATTATATAATCTATTGTGTGCATTTTTTACTATTTTAGATTAACTGTCTAAGATGGAATTTTTCCAAAAGACAAGATGCAAAATTTTGCAAAAGATGAAAATAAGATTGATTTAAGATTAAAATCAAAGATGGATATATAATTCCCGCCTTATTTTCAAAATATTGATGCAAAGGTAAGAAATTTATAATAAATGCTATTTTTAAACTAAAAAATGGAATAAATGTTTGGATAATTTAATTTATTATTTAGATATTTGCATCAATATAAGCCATTTAAAAAATATAAGCCATGTTAGTAAAAGTATTCGGAAGCGCCGTTTTTGGCGTTGAAGCGACTACCATTACGGTAGAAGTAAACACAGAAAAAGGAATCGGGTATCACTTAGTTGGACTTCCAGATTCCGCAATAAAAGAAAGCAGTTTTCGTATTGCTGCCGCACTCAAGAACAATTCCTATCAATTTCCCGGTAAAAAAATCATTGTAAATATGGCGCCCGCCGATTTGCGTAAAGAAGGTTCTGCCTACGATTTAACAATTGCCGTTGGAATTTTAGCTGCTTCTTCCCAAATTACTTCCAAAGAAATTGAAAATTATGTCATCATGGGCGAATTGTCTTTGGACGGAAATTTGCAACCCATAAAAGGCGCTTTGTCGATTGCCATTAAAGCCAAAGAAGAAGGTTTTAAAGGCGTTTTAATTCCAATTCAAAACGTGAAAGAAGCCGCCATTGTTGAAGGTTTAGATGTTTATGGAATTACCAATGTAACCGAAGTTATCGATTTTTTTGAAGGAAGAGGCAATTTAGTGCCTACGGTAATTGATACTACGGAAGAATTCTCTAAAACCTTAGATTTTCCAGAACACGATTTTGCGGATGTCAAAGGACAAGAATCTATCAAACGTTGTATGGAAATTGCAGCAGCTGGTGGTCATAACATTATTCTAATTGGTCCACCAGGTTCTGGAAAAACCATGATAGCCAAACGATTACCTAGTATTTTGCCACCAATGACCATGAGAGAAGCTTTGGAAACTACTAAAATTCATTCCGTTGCTGGAAAAACTAAGGATGTTGGTTTGATGGCGCAACGCCCATTTCGTAGTCCGCATCATACTGCCAGTTCGGTTTCTTTGGTTGGTGGTGGAAGTTATCCGCAACCGGGCGAAATTTCATTGGCACATAATGGTGTTTTGTTTTTAGATGAATTACCTGAATTTAAAAGAGAAGTTTTAGAAGTAATGCGCCAACCATTGGAAGATAGAGAAGTTACGATTTCTCGTGCCAAATTTACGATAACGTATCCATCATCATTCATGTTGGTAGCAAGTATGAATCCAAGTCCAGGCGGATATTTTAATGATCCAAATGCGCCCGTGAGTTCGTCACCCATGGAAATGCAGCGCTATTTGAGTAAAATTTCTGGACCGTTATTGGATAGAATTGATATTCATATTGAAGTTACACCAGTTCCTTTCGAAAAACTGACCGAAACCAGAAAAGCGGAAAGTAGTGTTGAAATTAGAAAACGTGTGACCAAAGCTAGAGAAATTCAATCGGCACGTTTTGAACATTTGGATTATATCCATTACAATGCCCAAATGAGTAGTAAGTTGATTCGTGAGTTTTGTGTTTTGGATGAAGTTTCCTTGCAATTATTAAAAACAGCAATGGAACGCTTAAATTTATCAGCAAGAGCTTACGACAGAATTCTAAAAGTTTCCAGAACTATTGCCGATTTAGAAGCTTCGGAAAATATTCAATCGCATCATATTGCGGAAGCGATTCAGTATCGTAGTTTGGATAGAGAAGGTTGGTTGGGTTAGTTAATCCAATATTATTGAATTCTTCTCAAAATTTGGGAAGAATTCAATTATTTAAAAAAAAGCTTCGTTTTCGTCAGCAGGAATCCATTTTTTGTTGCTGTTCAATTTGAAAGAGCCAATGTGTTCTTTATCCCATTGGTCAGAACGAATTAAAGAAAGAAAATTGGAACCATCTTTTGCTAAATACAAATGATATACTTCGCCAATGATTGGTTCGAAAGAATATTTGGCATTGTATAAGATTTCGTTCCATTCGTATTCTTGCATGAGTTTTTCGTATTCGGCTTTCAGTTCTTTGAATTTGCTTGCTAATTCTTTGTTTACGTTTGTTATCCCAACTTTTTTCCAATTGACTACATTATCAATTGAAATGGCTGGTGCTCCAACATTGGTAGCATAAGGTAAAACGCTTGCATTGTATCCATTTTCTTCAGAAAACACTACATTATCAGGAATTTTGTTTTTCATGTTATCTTTTTGAAATTTTGTTGTTAGTAATGGCTCTTTGCAGTTTGCATTTGAATCGGTCAATTCCTTCCATTCGTTTTGCTGCATGTTTGGTATTGCAATTTTCTACTCTTTCACGCCATAATTTATAACTGCTGAATTTGAGTTCTTTTTTCATTAACTTTTTAACATCAGCTTCGTTCAAATTGAACTGAAATTTTATAGCATCAAATGGTGTTCTGTCTTCCCAAGCCATCTCGATAATTCTATCAATTTCTATTTCTGTGAAGGTTTTAATAGATGAGTTGCTCATTTGTTTAATGTTTTTAAAGAATGATTAAACAAAATTACAAAATTATTTCCAATGAGATTTGAATTTAACTAAATATATTTTTTCCAATAAATTGCGCCGTAACTACAAAAGATTTCTTCCATAGGATTTATCTTTCTTGTAGCCATTAGACAAACATTATCATCATCGTCAAGTGATATTTTGGCATTATTTTTTAATCCAGTTTTAGTAAATGCTTGTGCATCATTGGCATATTTAGCAAAACAATCGATATACATGGAATCCATTGTAGAGCCATCTAACATATTGATAAAATAGCGATCATTTCCTTCAGCACTTCTTTTTTGAACCTCTTTTTCGGTCAAAATCTCTCCTTTAAAAATGGAAATAATCTCATTTGGATAAATAGTAATGGCTGTAAACAAACCTTTACCAGCATTTTCTAGTTGCGAATCTTGAACGAATAAATAATCAGATTCTGGAGCTTCAATTTTCAAAATTACAATTCTTCTTGAGAAAAGGTATCGCCGGCTTTAACATCGCCAGTTCTGAAACCTTTTAAAAACCATCGCATACGTTGTTCTGAAGTTCCATGCGTAAAACTTTCTTGGTCTACATAACCTTGAGTTCTTTTTTGGATGTTATCATCACCCACGGAGCTAGCAGCGCTTAGAGCAATTTTTATGTCTTCTTCATTAATTTCTAAATAGTCTTTGGCATGATGCGCCCACAGTCCGGCATAGAAATCAGCCTGTAATTCCATGGCTATGTACATTCTTTTTCCTTCTGCGGTGTTTTGTCTTTTTAAAGCGTTTACTTTTTGTAAAATTCCCAATTGATTTTGTACGTGATGTCCAATTTCATGGGCAATTACGTACGCTATGGCAAATTCGCCTTCTTTAGCGCCAAATCTGGTTTGTAGAATTTCAAAAAAATCTAAATCCATGTACACTTTATTATCGCCTGTACAATAAAAAGGGCCAGAGCCACTTTGCGCTTTTCCACAAGCAGAAGTTACTTCACCTCTAAACAAAACTAAAGTTGATTTTTGGTATTCTAAGCCATTTTCATTAAAAATTTTAGTCCAAACTTCTTCTGTATTGGTTAGTACCACATCAACCATTTTTCCTAAGTCTTGGTCTCTTTCTGTAAGAACGTAGCCACTTTCTTGTTGTACTGTAGTATTATTGAATTGTTCTAGAATAGGTGCAAGTTGCTGTCCAGTTTCGCCTCCAAAAATATTCATCAATAGGATAATAATTCCAATTAATCCTCCACCAGCAACTACTTTTCCACCTGAGGACATTGCTCTTCTGTCTTCTACATTTCCTGATTGTTTTTTACCTTGCCATTTCATGTGCTTTGTTCTAATATAAGAATGATAAGTTATTAAATATATTTATTTATAGTTGTTTTTAATTCCAATAGATTAAAAGGTTTTGATATATAATCATCCATTCCTAGTGCTAAACATTTTTGTTTTTCATTTTTCATGATTCCAGCTGTGAGAGCAATAACTGGGGTATTTTTAATTGTCTCATTGGAACGTATGGCAATAATAGTTTCATATCCATTTTTTACTGGCATTTGAATATCAAGTAAAACTAGGTCAATACTTTGTTCGTTCATGATTTTTAATGCAACTTCACCATTTTCAGCTTCAAATGTAGTACTATTAGGAAAAATTTTATGAATCATTTTATTAGCTAATAACATGTTGATTGGGTTATCTTCCACTATGAGGATAATAATTTTTTGTAAGCTTTCTTCATAAGTTTCAATTTCACTTAATTCTGGAACTAATTTTTTAAAATTTTCTGGAGTTTCATCTTCTATTTTGAAATTTAGAGTAAAGCTAAAGTTACTTCCTTCACCCCAAATACTAGTGACGTGAATTTGACTTTTTGAATAAGATAAAATCTTATTGGCTATAGCTAAACCTAGACCTGTTCCGCCAAATTTCTTATTGGTTGAAGCATCTTCTTGAACAAAAGAATGAAAGATTTTATCTAAATTTTCGCTTTTAATTCCTTTTCCTGTATCTATCACAGAAAACTGAAGAGTAACAAATTGATTTTTAACAATTTTTAATAATTCAATTTGTAAAACCACTTCGCCAAAATTGGTAAATTTTACTGCATTACTCAATAAATTCACAAGCACTTGTTTGAGTCGAAGTGCATCTGCAGCAATTTTATCTGGAATATTTGTGTCTATGATTAGTTTTAACTGTAATTTTTTGGCAGTTGCTTGTGGTAAAAACAAACTAATAACCTGATTGGCAATTTCTTTTATGGAAATGGGTTCAATGGACAGTTCTAATTTTCCAGATTCAATTTTGGAAAACTCTAAAATATCATTAATAATTTCTAAAAGTAAATTAGCGGAGTGATTGATATTTCGCATATAAACTAACTGATTTTCGTCGAGTTTAGTTTTTATTAATAAATCTGAAAAACCAACTATTCCGTTTAAAGGTGTTCGTATTTCGTGACTCATATTAGCAAGAAAATCTGATTTAGCTTGGCTAGCTGCTTCTGCATATTCCTTGGCTTTTATGGCTTCATCGTGTTCTTTTTGGGTGGTAATATCTTTTGCAATTCCGCGAAGTTTTATTACATCATCTTCTTCATTTAAAATTGGTTCACCATAGCCTAAAATCCATTTTTTTGAACCGTCATTGCAAGTTATGGTATGCTCAATCTCATAAGGGTTTTTCTCAATAACTGTTTTTTCGATAATTTGATTTAGCGGATCTCTGTACTCAGGACTAATTTTGTTTATGTAGCGTTGGTATAAATTTTCTTTTTCTGAAGAATCAAATTCAAAAATGGTAAATAACTCATCGGACCAAAAGAGTTCTTGTTTTTGAATATCAAATTCCCAACTTCCAATTTTAGCCATTTTTTGTGACTCATTCAACAATCGTTCGCTTAAAACAAGTTTTTCTTTGGTTGTTTCAATGATGGTAATATCTCTTGCAATGGCGAAAATAATATTGGTATTTTGGTTTATTGTAGAAATCCATTGTAAGTAAATAAAACTACCATCTTTTTTTACATAGCGATTACTAAAGTCAACAGTATTATTTCCTTCGCTTAAGTTAGCAATTTCTTGAAGTGTTTTTTCAATATCATCTGGATGTACATAATTAATGAATTGTTTGGATAACAATTCTTCTTCTGAATAACCCAAAGTTTTTGTAAATGCGTTATTAACCTTTAAGAAGTATCCTTCTAAATTGGCAATGCAAATTAGATCGGTTGTTTCGTTAAAGAAATAATTGAAGTTATTGTAAAGATTATCTCTACTTCGGTATTCGGCTAATTCCTTCTCAAGCGCTTCAATTTTTTCTAGATGATTATTGGTATTGGAATTAGTCATTTATTATTATTTGTTGCATTAAATTTAGTAAAAAAAATGAAATACAACAATTTTCTTATGACAAAGTATTCCAAATCACGTCATTGGGTGTTGGTGCAGTAAAGGAAAGTGATTCTTTAGTTACCGGATGTGTCAAAACTAATTTTCTGGCATGCAAATGAATACCACCATCAGGATTGCTTCGGTCAAAACCATATTTTAAATCGCCTTTTATTGGGCAACCAATAGCTTGTAATTGTGCTCTAATTTGGTGATGTCTTCCCGTGTGTAAATCTATTTCTAGAACGAAATAATTATCCAGTTTTTTGATGATTTTGTAAGTCAAACTTGCTTTCTTGCTATCAGGAACTTCTTTACTATGCGCTTTTGAAGTATTGTTTTTTGGATTTCTTTTCAGGAAATGGACTAAAGTATCGGTTTCTTTTGGTGGTTGGTTTTTTACAATTGCCCAATAGGTTTTTTGAGTTTCTCGGTTTTTGAAAGTTTCATTCAATCGGGTTAACGCTTTGGAAGTCTTAGCAAAAACAACAATTCCAGTAGTAGGACGATCCAAACGATGTACAACTCCCAAAAAAACTTCACCCGGTTTGTTGTATTTTTCTTTTAAATAGGCTTTAACTACATCAGAAAGTGGTTCATCTCCTGTTTTATCTCCTTGAACAATATCGCCCACGCGTTTGTTGATGACAATAATATGATTGTCTTCGTGAAGCACTTGAAGATTGTCTTTGGTAGAAATTATTTTATTCAAAATAAGCGATTAAATTTCGATTGGCTATTTTTTCACTGAACACTTTTCACTGAGCACTGAACACTAGCTTAATACTGTTCATTAGCATTAGGAAAATCAACCGATTTCACATCGTCAACGTATTGCCCTATAGCTTTGCTCATATCTTCGTATAAGTTCATATAGCGACGTAAAAATCTTGGACTAAATTCGTGTGTCATACCAATCATATCGTGCAATACCAGAACTTGTCCGTCAACTCCGCTTCCTGCCCCAATTCCAATGACAGGAATAGCAATACTTTCAGCTACTTTTTGTGCTAAATGTGCTGGAATTTTTTCTAAAACAATGGCAAAACAGCCAATTTTTTCCAACATTTTAGCATCTTCAATCAATTGTTCTGCTTCTTCTTCGGCTTTAGCTCTAACGGTATAAGTTCCAAATTTATAGATAGATTGCGGCGTTAAACCTAGATGTCCCATTACAGGAATTCCTGCTTGAAGAATTTTTTTTATGGATTCTTTAATTTCTTTTCCACCTTCCAATTTTACTGCGTGTCCACCGCTTTCTTTCATCACACGAATCGCAGAACGCAAAGCTTCTTTTGAATCGGATTGATAACTACCAAAAGGTAAATCTACTACAACCAAAGCTCTGGTAGCCGCTCTAACCACACTTGAAGCATGGTAAATCATTTGATCTAACGTAATAGGAAGCGTAGTTTCATGTCCGGCCATTACATTACTAGCGGAATCACCAACTAATATTACATCAACTCCAGCAGTATCTACAATTTTTGCCATTGTAAAATCATAAGCGGTTAACATAGAGATTTTTTCCCCATTGGATTTCATTTCAATTAGGGTTTTGGTCGTAATTCTTTTGTAATCTTTTTTAGCGACAGACATTTTAATTCAATTTATTGTAACAAAATTAGGTTTTATCTACTTATTGGGAAAACAAAAGATGAAGAATTTACTTGTAACTATCGTTTTATTGCTTTCAGGTGTTGTTTTTTCTCAGGAAAATTCGCCAAAAGTAACTATTGAAGCATTTTTTACTGCTTTTCACCAAAAAGACAGCGTTGCCTTAAAGGCATTTTGTCATAAAGATATCCGTTTGCAAACAGTTGCCAATACCAAAAATGGAACCCAATTAAAATCAGATCAATTGGAAGATTTTTTGAAGTCAATTGCTTCCATACCAAATGGGTTGAAGATTTACGAGAAATTATTGGATTATAAAGTAACTATTGATGGCGATTTAGCACATGTTTGGACACCTTATGAATTTTACGTGAATGATACATTGAGTCACATTGGTGCCAATTCTTTTACATTGGTAAGAGAAAATAACAAATGGTTAATTGTACATTTGATTGACACACGAAGAAAAAAAAATTAAAAATGAAACAGATTTGGCTGTATAGTGTAGTGTTTTTGTCCTGTTTAGGAAACGCTCAGGAGACAGATTCTTTAACAATTAAAGTTTCTGGTTACTTGGAAACCTATTATGCGTATGATTTTAGTAATCCAATCACCGATGCTAAACTTCCATTTATGTACAATTACAATCGTCATAACGAGTTTAATGTGAATAACGGATTAATTCGTACGCATTTACAATACGGAAACACTTATGCTTCTGTAGCGTTTCATGCGGGAACTTATGTGCAAGATAATTACGCATCAGAAGATATTAAGTTAATTAGTGAAGCATTTGTAGGTATGTATTTGACAGATGCAAAAAAATCATCAATAGAAGTTGGAATTATGCCAAGTTACATTGGTTTTGAGTCGGCAATTTCTAATTCAAATTTGACATTGACACGTTCTTTATTGGCTGAAAATTCGCCTTATTTTATGACCGGTGTTAAGTATAATTACGTACCAAACGACAAATGGAGTTTTTCGGGATTAGTAACCAATGGTTGGCAGCGCATCAATAAACCACAAAAAGATGTTACACCAGCATTTGGAACACAAATTGTTTATAAACCTTCTGAAAAATCCACTTTGAATTGGAGCACATTCATTGGAAAAGAATTCTATGGAACCGAATTAGGAGTGCGTTATTTCAGTAATTTATATTGGGATAATCAATGGAATTCAAAATGGCGAACTATTTTAGGATTTGATTTTGGAATTCAAGATAGTTCTTCGCAAAATTATACGCATTTGTATTGGATGAGTCCTGTTTTAATTGCCCAATATTCGATAAATACAAAATGGCAAACTGCTGTTCGACTAGAATATTATCAAGATGAAGATAATGTTATCATAGCCACTTCTGATGCATTTAAAACATCTGGATTTTCTTGGAATTTTGATTATTTACCCAATTCAAAAGTAAAACTCAGAACCGAAGCACGATATTTAGATGCTAAAAACCCTATTTTCAATGATAATAAATCGAATAATTTCTTTCTTACAACGAGTTTAAGTTTTGAGTTTTGATGAATTTCGAGTCAATTAGATAGCTAAAGGAAGTGCCAATTAAATAGCAAATTAAATCTGACCAAAGAAAGCCTTGACCCAAAACGTATTTTCCGAAAGTAGTTTTCCGAAGTGAAATTAGCCAATCAAATTGGAATAGTTGTGAAATTTCAATTAAGAAGCAAAACGATATACTTAAAACGAAAATGGTTTTTAATTTCCAATGAATTAATACGAATCGTAATCCATAGTACATCATTGTTGCATACAAGATGTCACCAATAAATAAAGGAAACACATTTATTTTTCTTGAACCAACGCCAAGAAACACAATAAAAATAGTTAGTAAAAAATATTGAAATCTTCCGCTTTGCATTAACAGTCTGCTAAACCAACAGCAACTGCCAAACCACCTTCCGAAGTTTCTTTGTAGCGTGTGTTCATGTCTTTTGCGGTTTCCCACATGGTGCTAACTACTTTATCTAAAGGAACTTTTACATTTTTAGCATCGGTTTCTAGTGCTAATTCAGCTGCATTTATAGCTTTAATAGCTCCCATTGTATTGCGTTCAATACATGGAATTTGAACCAAACCAGCAATTGGATCACAAGTTAAACCTAAGTGATGTTCCATCGCAATTTCTGCTGCTACCATTACTTGATCGGGCGTTCCTCCCATAGCTTCACATAAAGCTGCTGCTGCCATAGCACTTGAAACGCCAATTTCCGCCTGACAACCGCCCATTGCTGCTGAAATAGTAGCTCCTTTTTTGAAAATACTTCCAATTTCACTCGCTGTCATCAAAAATTGTTTGATTTGTTCTTCATTGGCTTCATGATTTTCAATTACCAAATAGTACATCAAAACTGCAGGAATAACTCCGGCGCTTCCATTGGTTGGTGCAGTAACCACTCTTCCCAAAGAAGCATTTACTTCATTCACAGAAAGCGCAAAACAGCTAACCCATTTCAAAATCTGACGGAATTTAACTTCGGTTTGACGGATAATTTGCATCCAAGAATACGGATTGTCATAAGGTAAAACTCCAATTAAGTTTTTGTGCATGTCATACGCTCTTCGTCTTACGTTTAGTCCGCCAGGAAGCGTGCCTTCGGTGTGACAACCAATGTACATACATTCTAACATGGTGTCCCAAATACGCATCAATTCATTGTGAATTTCAGTTTCACTTCGTAGGGATTTTTCGTTTTCGTAGACAATTTCCCAAACTTTTTTATTCTCCTTGATGCAATAAGCTAATAATTCAGACGCTTTATCAACAGGATAGGGGAAAGTGCTTGTTTTTTCTTCAGCTGAAGTTGTGTTTTCTGTTTCTTCTTTTACTACAAATCCGCCACCTATTGAATAGAAAATACTTTCATAAGTGGTTTCGGAAGTATAGGCGGTAAATTTTAAACCATTGGCATGAAAAGGTAAAAAATTACGATTGAAAACGATATCAGTTGCTACATCAAACGGTATAAGAATTTCGTTTCCTAAGAAAATTTCCTTCTTGTTTTTGATGGCAGTTATAATAACATCAATACTTTCAACAGGAATATATTCTGGATCAGCACCGCTTAAACCTAGCATTATAGCCAAATCTGTAGCATGACCTTTACCAGTTAATGACAAAGAACCATATAAATCTACAGTAACTCTATTGATATTGTCGATAAGATTTTGGGCTCTAATTTCTGTCAAAAATTGTTCAGCAGCACGCCAAGGCCCTAAGGTGTGCGAACTCGAAGGTCCAACACCAATTTTTAACATATCAAAAACTGAAATATTTTCCATAAATTACAAGAATGAATAGCAAAGATAGTCTAGAATTTCGAAATAAAAATGAAAAAATAAGCGCTATTTTTTGGCAAAATAATAGACAATACTTCCAACACCAACAACAATCATTAGAATGCCAAAAATTTCCATTTCTTTATCGGCCATTCGCATAGCTCCTCTAATAATTAAAAATAGACCAATAAGGATTGTCCATACTCCTGGTTTATTTGATTGCTCTTTTGATTCTGTATTTTCTTCCATGTTATTTGTGTTTCGTTTTTATAAATATAGAAGTTTTTGCTGTTTGATAAAAAAATATAGATAAATTTTCTTTTGAAAACATAATTTTTTGAAAATATAATGCCAATCTGTCATATTTTGTATTGAAAACTGACATTTTTTAACCCTATTTTGTATTGGCATAATGATTGAATAAAGGATAACAAGTTTTAAAATTGAAATAAAACACACACACAATAAATTAAGATTAAAAATTATGAGTAAGATTATTGGAATCGATTTAGGTACTACCAACTCTTGTGTTTCTGTAATGGAAGGTGGAGAGCCAGTAGTAATTGCAAATGCAGAAGGAAAAAGAACAACACCTTCAGTAATCGCATTTGTTGAAGGAGGAGAAATTAAAGTAGGTGATCCAGCTAAAAGACAAGCAGTAACTAACCCAACAAAAACGATTGCTTCTATCAAACGTTTTATGGGAAACAAATATTCTGAAAGTGCTAAGGAAGCATCAACTGTTGCCTACAAAGTAGTTAAAGGAGATAATGACACACCACGTGTTGATATTGATGGTCGTTTGTATACGCCACAAGAATTGTCTGCAATGACTTTACAAAAAATGAAAAAAACAGCTGAAGATTATTTAGGTCATTCAGTTTCTGAAGCGGTTATCACTGTTCCAGCTTATTTTAACGATGCACAACGTCAAGCTACAAAAGAAGCAGGAGAAATTGCAGGTTTAAAAGTAATGCGTATTATCAATGAGCCTACAGCAGCTGCTTTAGCTTATGGATTAGACAAACAAGGTAAAGACCAAAAAATCGCAGTTTACGATTTAGGTGGTGGTACTTTTGATATTTCTATCTTAGAATTAGGAGATGGCGTTTTCGAAGTATTATCAACAAATGGAGATACACACTTAGGTGGAGATGATTTTGACCAAGTAATTATCGATTGGTTAGCTAACGATTTCAATGCTGCAGAAGGTGTTGATTTGCGTAAAGACCCAATGGCATTACAACGTTTAAAAGAAGCTGCTGAAAAAGCTAAAATTGAATTATCAGCATCTGCTCAAACTGAAATCAACTTGCCATATGTAACGGCTACGGCTTCAGGACCAAAACACTTGGTACAAACGTTAACAAGAGCAAAATTTGAGCAATTAGCAGAAACTTTAGTAAAACGTTCTATGGAGCCAGTTGCTAAAGCATTAAAAGATGCTGGTTTATCAACTTCTGATATTGATGAGGTAATTTTAGTTGGAGGTTCAACTCGTATTCCTGTTATTCAAGAACAAGTTGAGAAATTTTTTGGTAAAAAACCATCAAAAGGAGTAAATCCTGATGAGGTTGTAGCAATTGGAGCTGCAATTCAAGGTGGAGTTTTAACGGGTGAAGTAAAAGACGTATTATTATTAGACGTTACGCCACTTTCATTAGGTATCGAAACTATGGGAAGTGTAATGACAAAATTAATTGAGTCTAACACGACTATTCCAACAAGAAAATCACAAGTTTTCTCAACAGCAGCAGATAATCAACCATCGGTAGAAATCCATGTTTTACAAGGAGAAAGACCAATGGCTAGCGATAATAAAACAATCGGTCGTTTCCATTTAGATGGTATTCCACCAGCACCAAGAGGTGTTCCTCAAATTGAAGTAACTTTTGATATTGATGCTAATGGTATCATCAAAGTATCTGCTACAGACAAAGGAACTGGAAAATCACACGATATTCGTATCGAAGCTTCTTCAGGTTTAACTCCAGAAGAAATTGAGAAAATGAAAAAAGATGCTGAAATGAATGCTGAAGCAGACAAATTAGCAAAAGAAAAAGCAGATAAATTAAACGAAGCTGATTCTATGATTTTCCAAACAGAAAAACAATTAGGTGAGTTTGGTGATAAATTATCAGAAGCTAATAAAGGAGCAATTGAAAGCGCTTTAAACGAATTGAAAGCAGCTTACGAAACAAAAGATGTTGCAACGATTACTCCAGCTTTAGATAAAATCAACGAAGCATGGAAAAATGCATCTGAAGAAATGTACAAAGCACAAGCTGAAGGTGGCGCTCAACAAGCAGAGCCTCAAGCAAGCGCTTCTGGAGATCAAACACAAGATGTAGATTTCGAAGAAGTGAAATAAAGTACGAAGTACAAAGTTTTAAGTACAAAGTATCAAGACTAAACCGAATCATTTTTGATTCGGTTTTTTTATTATATTTGCTTTAAATCATTAATCTCAAATACATTTATGAAACTTAAAATTTTAAAATCGCTTTTATTTTGTTTTTTTATAATTATTACTTCTTGCAGTAGTGATGATTCATCTAATAATTCTAACCAAACAATAAGTTTAAAAATTAATGGACAAACTGTGACCGCAAATGTTACTCAAGCATATATGAATAGAGCAGAGTCTATTGATAGACAAACTTTATTTATTGAAGCAGAAAATAATCAGTATAAATTTAATTTAAAACTGATAGATAATTATAATACAAACAATAGTAATATGCTAACTGGTGATTATAATTTTGAAAATATAAATACAAGCACTGATTACTCTGAATTTTTTATATACCAAAAAATTAGCGGTCAATTTCAACTCTATCATTTTCCAGAAAGCTCAGCTTATAATGTTAGTTTTTGTAACAATAACAAAATTTCTGCAACTTTTACTGCATATTTAGAATCAATTGAAGGTGAGGATATAACTGTCGATGGTGTTTTAGTTCCGTTTATTATTGAAATAACCGATGGACAATTTACTAATATTAGTTATACAGTGAATGAGCTATAATTTATAAAAAAATAATTTTTATTGACTAAAAACCGAATCATTTTTGATTCGGTTTTTTTTATTTGGTGTTTCAAGTTTTTTTGTACATTGTGACAATCAAAAACTTATAAAATGAAAAAAATATTTTTAGTTGCTTTGCTTACATTAACTAGTTTGCAAGTTACTGCCCAAAAAACCAAGAAACCGGTTACTCCTAAAAATGAAGTTCTAGCAACTGTAGATAATGTTTCAGCTGAAATTATTGTTCAAAATAAGGTTAGAAAATTAGTTTTATTTGTAAAGAATGAAACAAAAACTGATACTTTACTAATAAAACAATTACCAGATGCTAAATATAAGCCTAATAACTTTAGTTTAAAATCGTTTACCACTTCCGATACTAAATTGTATCATGTTTCTTGGCAAGAAATGATTTTAGTAGATACCAAAATTAAAAAAGAAACCACATCTATTACAGAAAATCAAGTTTGGAATACCACAACAGGGAAACAACTTTTTAATAATTTTCATAAGAGTTATTATTTAAAAGAAACCCAATTTTTAGATAAAAATAAAACTGCTTCTCATGATGTTGAGAAGAAAAGTTCAGAAGGATCGGAGTTCCATTTACTTCCAAATGGTGATATTTCTCTTTTTTCCAAATCGCAGCAAAGTCATTATGTTTTCAATGCGGCAAATGATAAATATGAAGTTAAAAAAGCACAAGTAACTTCTAAAGCAAGTCCAAAACCAAAACCAAAAAGAAGGTAAATAAAAAAAAGGTTTAGCGAGAGCTAAACCTTTTTTGTTGTTAGTTGACTGGTTTTAAGGCTTGATCAATTCTTGCAATTAAATCTTGTAAGTGGAACTTACTTAATCGGTCTGAAGTTGATGGTAAAGCCATTCTCATCTGATTTCTAAGTTCAATTAAATGTCCTCTTGAAATTGATGGTAAATCAGTTTCACTTAAATTGACTCTTCTTCTGTTGAAGTTGGTTACAGAAGCATTTTTATCCACCTTCATGGCATCAATTAATTTGCTCACGAATAGTTTTTGCAGGTTTCTTCTGTAAATGTCAATTGGTGCATACGTTCTCAATTCTGTAAAAATGCCTTTTCTTAAATCCGTCATTAATTTATCAACTGAGTAATTGGCTTTGTTTAAAGAAGAAGTCTCCATTAAACGAACCATTCTGTCTCCAGCCAATAAACTTGATAACGTTCCATCTTGAATACTTTTAATAGCTTCAACACCATTTTCAGGACTAATTTTACTCATTACGGTTTGGTTTAATAACCAATTTGGTGTTTTGAATAATTGTTCGTTCAAGAATTTTACAGCATCCGCTTGAATAGCTGCTGGTGTTACTTCATATAAATCACCTTCCATGTCGGCTGTTTTTGGTGTTTCATAAATTCCACCAACATTTTTAGTAACGTGACCCATGTAACGTCTAAATTGACCCGTTAATGAATTGTATAAACCATTTAATTCGGTATAATCTTCACCGTCTTTTTTACTCCATTCAATTAAATTGGGTAAAATTCGTTTCAAGTTTTTGATTCCATATTCTGAAGCTCTCATGGCGTTATCACCTAAATCTTCTGTTTGGTATCTTGGATCATACGGATTTGTTTCTGTTCCAAACCACAAGCGACGATTTTTGTAAGCGTCTTTGGTCATTTCGTTTAAGATAGCTTTTTCAGCATCTTCATCTTTAGCATCTTTGAAGTACGAATAACCCCATTTGATTGCCCATTTGTCATAATCACCAATTTTTGGGAACAAATCAGTAACACCATCTTCGGGTTGTGCCACATAGTTAAAACGCGCATAATCCATAATAGATGAGGTGTGACCAAATTCTTTTTGGAAGTCTTTGTCTCTTAATTTTTCAACAGGTGTAGCAAAACTTGCACCCATATTGTGACGTAAACCTAAAGTGTGTCCCACTTCATGCGCAGCGACAAATCGAATTAATTCGCCCATAAGTTTATCATCAAATTTGATGTTTCTTGCGGCTGGATCAACAGCTGCCGTTTGAATCAAATACCAATCACGTAATAAACTCATGATGTTGTGATACCATCCAATGTGACTTTCTAAGATTTCACCTGTTCTTGGGTCGTGAACATTTGGTCCATATGCATTTTGAATTCCAGCTGCGAAATAACGTAAAACAGAAAAACGCGCATCTTCTAAACTCATAGTTGGGTCGTTTTCTGGCCAATATTCGCCACGAATCGCATTTTTCCAACCTGCAAATTCAAAAGCCTCTTGCCAATCATCAATACCTTGTTTGATGAAAGATCTCCATTTTTCTGGTGTTGCTGGGTCGATATAGTAAACAATAGGTTTCTTAGGTTCGATTAATTCGCCTCTTTTTTGTCTTTCTGCATCTTCCTCAGATTTTGGTTCTAAACGCCATCTAACTGCAAAAATATCTCTATCCGCTTTATGAGAATCCTCTTCGAAAACTTCATAACTATTTGCAAAATAACCAACTCGCTTGTCGAAAGGACGTTTACGCATTGGTTTTTCTGGTAACAAAATCATAGAAGTATTCATCTCAAATGTTACTACTCCAGCATCTAAACCAGCGGGTAAATCTGTTCCAATTCTTGGTGTTGGCGATAAAGAAATTTGTCGTGGTACTGTTGTAAAAGTTTTAACCGTTCTAATTTCTGTATTGATAGGAAAACTTTTTATACTTTGAATAAATGAACGATCTTTTTGGAATGCTTGAATTTTAAGCATTTGCTTGTTCATTGGGTTTAATGAAAAAACTTGATTGTCCGCATCAAAAGTGCTTGACATGTCCACAACGTAACCTTTAATATCTTTTCCATTTTTCTTATATGCCATAACTTCAAAGTTTCCAATAATTGGATCAGCACTTGAGTTTTGAACGGCTTTTGTAATTGGCTTATCTTCATCTGGAGTTGCAATTACATAAGTAATCGAACGCATCAAAATGTTGTGATTTAATCCTTTTTCAAAGCGAATCACTTGACGATTGACTTCTTCACCACCAAAAATTCCTCCACCAGCTGGCGTTTTGGAATATCTAGTAATAGTCATAATTTCTTTACCAATTAATTCATCAGAGATTTCAAATAAATATTTGTCACCTACTTTATGAACATCTATTAAACCTTGTTGGGTTACAGCTATTGAATCAATTACCTTGTTGTAAGGTTTTGGTTCTTTCTTAGCTTCAGGTTTTTTGGCATCTGCGGAAACTGCAACTGGAGCAGGTTGTTTTCCTTTCTTTTTTTTCTTTTGTGCTGTAGCGTCTAGTGTGAATAGAAATAACAAACAGCAACTTAATAAGGTAAGTTTTCTTAACATATGGATTGGTTTTTTTTTCAAATTTATCTTTTTTACTTTGTATTTTAAACGAATTATGATTTTATTAAGAATTTTAACAAGTGTTATCACAATTTAAAATGTAAATGTAATTTTACTTTTATATGCATGCATAGTATTTATTTTTGTATATTTGAATTAAATTAGATTAAAATGAAAAAAGAAACTTTAACTGTTTTGCTAGGAATTCAACATCCTATAATTATGGCGCCTATGTTTTTAGTATCCAATACTAAAATGGTCATTGAAGGAATGAAAAGTGGCGTTGCAGGATGTATTCCAGCTTTGAACTACCGTACATTAGATGAATTGAGAACTTCAGTAAAAGAGTTAAAAGCAAATAAAATGGCAGGTGGAAGTTTTGGGTATAATTTAATTGTAAACAAATCGAATGTGAAGTACAAAGAGCAATTACGTGTTTTGTGTGAAGAAGGTGTCGATTTTATCATCACATCATTAGGTTCGCCTGAGGAAACAATTAATGAGGCTCATAAAGTAGGAATAAAGGTTTTTTGTGATGTTACAGATTTAGCATTTGCCAAAAAAGTAGAAAGTTTGGGAGCGGATGCTTTAATTGCTGTAAATAATCAAGCGGGCGGACATAGAGGAAATATCGACCCAGAACAATTGATTAAGGAATTGGATAAAAACACTTCACTACCAGTAATCTCAGCTGGTGGAGTAGGGAATAAGGCTGATTTGGATAGAATGTTGAGTTATGGTGCTATTGGAGTCTCCGTTGGAAGTCCATTTATTGCGTCTGAAGAATCAGGTGTTTCTCAGGATTACAAACAAGCTTGTGTGGATTATGGAGCCAAAGATATTGTAATGACGGAACGAATTTCGGGAACACCTTGTACCGTAATCAATACACCTTATGTTCAAAAAGTAGGAACGAAACAAACTTGGCTAGAAACGTTATTGAATAAAAACAAAAGTTTAAAAAAATGGGTCAAAATGATTCGTTTTTACATTGGAATGAAAGCTACTGAAAAAGCAGCAACACAAGTCACGTATAAAACCGTTTGGGTAGCTGGACCAAGTATTGAAGACACTAATGCAATTTTGCCAGTAAAAGCGATTGTGAGTCGATTAATTGCATAACTTTGTGCCAAATGTAAATTGAGTTTGAAAGTTTTTTTGAAGCTTTTTTTTGTTTTTTGGATATTCTTTTTTGCTACTAGTGAAAAAGGAGATGATTCTATTGCTTTAGTTGAAGATCAAAACTATCCAGTTTCTTTGGTTCAATTTGCTTATAGTTCCAATGGTGATGCGATACAAAATCAAAATTCTTTTGAAGTATTTTCTAACACAAGTTCCAACTTTCTTAAAGATAATAGCAGAAGTTTATACTTATTTTTTGCTTCAAATTCCATTACGAATAGTAGTTTCATTGCTTCAAAAATTGCAATATTAAGAATTCATTTTTCAGCAGCAATTACCTTTTATTTTACTAGTCTACAAGTAATTTTCCCTTTTCATTATTTTTGGTAAATTCATTTCTATTTTGACTTAAGAGTTTTCAAAAAGTATTTTTTTGAAACAATTTTTCACATCAAATAATTAAAAAAATGGATTTAGCTAATACTATTATTGGAGTTGCGTTATTTTTCGCAATTGCAGTTCCTATTTATTATATCAATAATGCTTCAAAAAAGAAGCGCATAATTTTACAAAATAAACTTGCCAATTTATTCACCAGTAAACCAATGAAAATCTCTGATTACGATACTTTTGGTGGAGATTCAATCATTGGAATTCACGAAAATGAAGTTTGTTTTTATCAAGAACGCAACAATCAAGTAGTCTCAAAAGTCATTAATTGGAAAGAAATTGCCAGATTTTCTGTTGTAAAAGAGTTTACAAAAATGGGAAAACAAAGTGACAAAAAACTATCGAGAGTTGTATTATCATTTGATTTCAAAGACAAATCTAAAGATTCGGATGTCATACTTTTTTTTCAAGTTGACGAGACTAATTTTATGATTGGAGAAGAATTACGAATAGCAACAAAATGGGAAGAAAAACTCAACCAAATGTTGAAATCATAATAAAAAAAGCCTAGAATTTTAAAATTCTAGGCTTTTTGTTTTAACGAAACCAATTTCTGATTTTTTGAATTTGTCTGGCAAAAAAGGTTTTCTTTTTTTCTATGATTACTATTTCACCAGCTAGAACAAATTCTGGTAACAAAGTAACATTAATTTGATTTTTGTTAGAAATTATTATTTCCTGAGGTTTACTTCCAATGTAATGAAAAATTAAAATATCATCTTCCTTTGCCTCTATGGTATAATTACCATCAAAATCTGTAAAAGTTGTTTTTGTTGTTCCTTTAACTGTAACGCTTGCCTTAATCAATGGTCCCAAATCATCAGAAACAACTCCAGTTATTTTTTTTAAACCCAAAGTTGTTTTTGTAGCATCTTGGGTTGTTTTAATTTTATCAGTTTGTTCTGTTTTTAGCGGAATTTGAGAAAAAACCGTTTGACTGTTTAAGCCTAAAAATCCCAGTACTGATGCTGTTGTAATAAACCAATAAGAAGATTTTTGTTTTGGAATTATCAAATCACGATTCAACTGATAATTATTAAATCTACCACAAGCATTTTTATTGTTGTTTAAATAGCTTATAATTTCTTTATCAGACGCTTTGGTAAAATCCAAAACTGTTTTTGAACAAACGCTACAAAACCTTCCTTTTTCAGCAGGTGTCATTGCTTCCCAATTTTCATGGCAAGGCTTAGGAATCGATAGGTTAATTTTATTTCTCAACAGCAATTTCAAACATTTTATCCCAATTTTTTCCAGTTACAAAATACGTTTTCGTTTTTGGATTATACGCTATTCCGTTTAAAACATCAATATCGGGATGTTGGGTAACTTTACTCTTTAGTTCACTTAAATTCAACACAGCTTCAACTGAACCATTTTTAGGATTAATAACTGCCAAAGCATCACGACCATAGATGTTTGCCCAAATTTTATTGTCAATCCATTCCAATTCATTTAAGCTTTCAATTTTTGCTGTTTTCGTATAAACATTGATATAATCAATTTTATCCAAAGTCTCAGGATTCAAAATATAAATTTTCTCGGTTCCGTCTGACATGTATAGTTTTTCTCCGTCATTGGTTAATCCCCAACCTTCCATTTTCTTAAAATACGGGAACGTTTTTAGCTTTTTGAAAGTATCTGCATCATAAATATAACCTTCATTGTTTTGGTAGGTTAATTGATACACTTTGTTATTTAAAATTGTGATTCCTTCACCAAAGTAAATTGGTGCCAATTCTACTTTTTTGTATACTTCACCCGTTTTGTAATTCACTTTTCTAAGACTTGAGGTTCCGCGTTTTCCTGTTCCATTTCCAGCGCCATTTCCTGTTCCTTCATATAATGTGTCTCTGTGAAATTCCAATCCTTGTGTGTAAGCCGTAATGTCATGCGGATAGGTATTTACTATAGTATATTTTAGCAGTTTTGGTTCCACATTGGAAGAAAGCATAACATTCGTTTCCACAATAACAGAGTGCTTTCCAACAAATATTTCTGCTTCAATTTTTTGGTTTCCTAACTTTTCCGTTTCAAATTTATGAGTAACAGTACCAATAGCTTTTGTAGTACCAATTTTACTTCCGTTAATTAAGAATTTTATTGAATCTACCGCTTTGTTTTGGTCGTTTTTAATAGATACAATAATTTCATCTTCTAACGAATATACTTGCTTTAATTGACTAGTATCGATAGAAAATAAATTATTTAAGGCATTTTTATCATCTTCACAATTGCCGAACAAGAATCCTAAAGATATGAAAGCGAATAGCTTAAGCGTTTTCATGGTATTTAATTTTGAATAGTACAATATACAACGATTTTTTAAAGCTGCAATTGCCTTGCAAAAATATAAAAAGTTTGTATATTTGCAGCGGCAAGTCCTACACGACCAGCTCCTGCAGACTCCCCCAGGGTGGGAACGCAGCAAGGGTAAGCGGTTGTAGCGGTGCGATGTAGGTCGCTTGCCATTTTTTTTAAATGTGTCTCCTTTGTGGAGATTTTTTTATGCCCAAAAGTTTCTTACCTTCGTAACCAATCAAAAAACTACCATGAGTAAAGTTGTTTTTATTACCGGAGCATCCTCTGGAATTGGAAAAGCCATTGGCGAATTTTTACTTTCAAAAGCTTATATCGTATACGGAACTAGTAGAAATCCTGAGAATTATAGTGATTCCAAATTTCCATTAGTGACATTAGATGTTAGAAATCCTGAAACCATTCAAAGTGCTATAGCAACTGTTCTTGAAAAAGAAACTAAAATTGATGTAGTCATTAATAACGCAGGTGTTGGAATAACTGGACCCATTGAAGAGATCCCAACGAATGAGATGCGAAATAATTTCGAAGTTAATTTCTTTGGTCCCATAGAAGTGATGAAAGCGGTTTTACCTCAAATGCGCAAACAAAATTCAGGTTTGATTATCAATATTACTTCAATTGCAGGTTATATGGGTTTGCCTTATCGTGGAATTTATTCGGCTTCTAAAGGTGCTTTGGAATTAGTAACAGAAGCTCTTCGAATGGAAGTAAAACAATTTGGAGTTCAAATTACCAATGTGGCTCCTGGCGATTTCGCCACTAACATTGCTGCGGGTCGTTATCATGCACCAATTATAAAAGGTTCGGCTTATGAAACGGTTTACGGTAAGGTTTTAAGCGAAATGAACACACACGTGGATAGTGGAAGTAATCCAAATGAAATGGGCGAAGCAATTTTTGCTATAATTCAAACCAAACAACCTAAAGTCCATTATAAAGTGGGCGCTTTTATGCAGAAATTCTCCATAGTGCTAAAACGCATTTTGCCTGACACAATTTACGAGAAAATGTTGATGAATCATTACAAGCTTTAATAATTTCAAAATTCAATATCAATTTCAATATCAATTAATTAACTAATGAGTTTTGTTTTTAAAATTGATTTTTGAAATTGTCATTGTCATTGCATTTTGATTTCTTACTTTTGCACTTCAAAACAACACACAACAAATAAATTTAAAACAGCATGAAATTTTTTATCGACACAGCTAATTTAGAGCAAATTAAAGAAGCACAAGAATTAGGAATTTTAGATGGCGTTACTACAAACCCATCGTTAATGGCTAAAGAAGGCATTACTGGAAAAAATAATATTCTAAAACATTACGTTGACATTTGTAATATTGTTGATGGTGATGTAAGTGCAGAAGTAAATGCAATGGATTTAGAAGGAATGATTAGAGAAGGCGAGGAGTTGGCTGACTTACACGAGCAAATCGTAGTAAAATTACCAATGACTAAAGAAGGTGTAAAGGCTTGTAAATATTTCTCTGATAAAGGTATTAAAACCAATGTAACCTTAATTTTCTCTGCTGGTCAAGCATTATTGGCGGCAAAAGCTGGAGCAACGTATTGTTCGCCTTTCTTAGGAAGATTAGATGATGTTTCTACAGATGGTTTAAACTTAATTGATGAAATTCGTCAAATTTATGACAATTACGGATTTGAAACTCAAATTTTAGCTGCTTCTGTGCGTCATACTATGCATGTAATCAATTGTGCTAAAATTGGTGCTGATGTGATGACTGGACCTTTATCTTCAATTACTGGATTATTGAAACATCCATTAACGGATATCGGAATTGCTCAGTTTATTGCCGATTACGAAAAAGGGAATAAGTAATTTACTCCATACAACAAAAAAGGGAACCAATTTTGGTTCCCTTTTTTTGTTGTTCTATTTTTACTTCAAATGATTTTTAAAATTCATATCGAATAAATTCACAAATGCATTTTTAATAGTTCCATCAGGATTTAAAATCATGGCACGATGCACTTTTGTAATTACCCAATCCCTTTTAATAGCTTCAAAATCAGTGGCTTTTAATTGTGTTGCCATTGGTATTAGATTTTCTAAATTGTGCTTCTTTAATGTTTTAATCCAATTCTCATTGGTATCATTAATGTTAACCGCTACAAAATTTAAATTTGGAAATTCTTTTTCAAGTTCAATAACTTTTTGATGTACTGCTTTCAAATGCGACTCTGCATGAGATGTCCAGAAGAAAACGATAGTTTCCTTGTTTTTTGTTAAAGATTTAATAGCAACAACTTCATTATTTGGTGTAATTAATTGAATTGTTGGAATAACGTTTCCAGCTTTCAGGTTTTGAATTGCATTTGAAATCTTTGAAACTTCTTCTTGTTGTTTTTTATCGGTTGAAAGTTCCAAATAACGGTCAATAAACTTTTTATTGTTGAACATGTTTTGGTCTTCTAAAAGATACATGTAAGCAATATTGTTTAAAATTACGTTTTTGGTTTGTGTGTTTCCAATTAAAGTATCTGCAATATTTAATTTATGAATGTTATTTTCAAGCGACATTTCATTATACACACCATCATTTTTTGCATAAGTAATGTTATTTAACATCGCATTTACAAATTTGATGAACGGAGAGAAATTCGTTAAATCAGCATTATTGAAATCTATAGTTTTCCTATAGCTATAAAAATCTTTGGGAAGTGACTTTCTGATTTTTTCACCTGTTCGGTATTGGTGAACATAGGGATAAAGTTCTTTCTTATAGAAATAATTACAATGTAAATCTGCTTGAGCCACTTTGTCAAAAGCTTCACTCCATTGAATTTCAGCTTTGTATTTCTTGTATTCTTTTTGTCTTAACTGGTAGCTGGAATCTATTTTTTTGGTAAAAAGGTCAACATCCTTATCTAAAATTTCATACAAATAAGAACGGTCTTTTTCGTTTTTTAAAAAAGTTTCAATTAAATAGTTGTTTTTTTCGTCTCCTCTTCCACAAAAAGCAATCGAACTGTCAAAATTTTGTGTATTCAAACGCACCATTAAGCTGTCATTCTTATCGAAATAAACATATTGATATTCTGGCAAATGCTTAAAAGTATACAAACCTGGGGCTAATGAATCAAATTTATGAAGAAAACGGTTTTTTGAGTCAAGGAAAATAGTATCAATAACTTCATTATCTTTTAAAAATAAAATGAAATTATTTTGCGGATTCACAATCTCTCCACCAAAATAAGCCACATAATTATCTTCTTCAAAGACTTTCTTGCAAGAAGAAAGTGTTGAAAGCGTCACAATAGAAAGGGGCAACAAATAAAGTAGGTAATTTTTCAACATCAAATTATAATCTAGTAAACAAAAATATTGGTAAATTTTCTAATCTATTGTTAATAGAGCGTTAAATTAAACATTATATTATTTGTGAATTGTAGCGTCAAAACTGCACTATTTTTTCTACTTTTGCAACAATTTTATAAACAAATACAAAAATGTTAACAGTTTCAAATTTATCAGTGCAGTTTGGCAAACGAATTTTATTCGACGAAGTAAACGTTACCTTCACGCAAGGCAACTGCTACGGAATCATTGGAGCCAATGGTGCTGGAAAATCTACTTTTTTAAAAATTTTATCTGGTGAAATAGAGCCAACCGCAGGAAGAGTGATTTTAGAACCAGGCAAAAGAATGTCGGTTTTAAGCCAAAATCACAACTTATTTGACGAACATACCGTTTTAGAAACCGTTTTAATGGGAAACAAAGTACTACATGCTATTAAAACAGAAATGGATGCTTTGTATGCTGATTATACGGATGAAAATGCCAATAGAATAGGAGAGTTGCAATTGCAGTTTGACGAAATGAACGGTTGGAATGCGGAAAGTGATGCTGGAAATATGCTATCTAATTTAGAAATTGGAACAGAACATCATTATACTTTAATGGCTGATTTGGATGGAAAATTAAAAGTTCGTGTGTTATTAGCACAAGCTTTATTCGGAAATCCAGATGTGTTGATTATGGATGAGCCTACAAATGATTTGGATTTTGAGACCATTGGTTGGTTGGAGAATTTCTTAGCGAATTATGAAAACACCGTTTTAGTGGTATCGCATGACCGTCACTTTTTAGATGCCGTTTGTACGCATGTTTCAGATATTGATTTCGGAAAAATTACGCATTATTCTGGAAATTATACGTTTTGGTATGAGTCTTCGCAATTAGCGGCACGTCAAAAAGCACAACAAAATAAGAAAGCAGAAGAGAAAAAAGCGGAATTAGAAGAATTTATCCGTCGTTTTAGTGCGAATGTAGCCAAATCAAAACAAGCTACGTCACGTAAAAAAATGATTGAAAAATTAAATCTAGACGAAATTAAACCTTCAAGCAGAAGATATCCAGCGATTATTTTTGATGTAGAAAGAGAAGCTGGAGACCAAATTTTAAATGTACAAAACTTATCCGCTTCAATTGATGGAGAAACACTGTTTAAAAATGTTGATTTAAACATGGCAAAAGGTGATAAAATTGTAGTTTTCTCAAAAGATTCAAGAGCAACAACAGCTTTTTATGAAATCTTGAATAACAGAATGACACCAGATTCAGGAACATTTGATTGGGGAATTACAACCACACAATCCTATTTACCAGTTGACAATCACGAATATTTTGATAAGGTTGATTTAAACTTAGTGGATTGGTTACGCCAATGGGTAAAAACAGAAGAAGAACGCGATGAAGTTTATGTTCGTGGATTCTTAGGAAAAATGATTTTCTCAGGCGAAGAAGCTTTGAAAAAATGTAACGTTTTATCTGGAGGAGAAAAAGTGCGTTGTATGTTGTCTCGAATGATGATGATGCGTGCTAATGTTTTAATGTTAGACGAACCAACCAACCACTTGGACTTAGAATCAATTACAGCATTTAATAATTCATTGAATAATTTTAAAGGTTCGGTTTTGTTCACCACGCATGACCACGAATTTGCACAAACGGTTGGAACTAGAATTTTAGAATTAACACCAAACGGCGCCATTGACCGCTACATGACATTTGATGAATATCTAGATGATCCAAAAGTGAAAGAATTACGAGCTAAAATGTACCAATAAAAAAATAGGCTGTCAGAAATGATAGCCTATTTTGTTTTTTCTTGTAAAACCGATTTTCTTCCAATGGTTCTGGTGATGATATCTTTTTCTAAATCCCAACCTCTAGCTGGAGAATATTCTCTTCCATACCAAATAATTTGTAAGTGTAATTCGTTCCAAAGTTCTCTGGGAAATAAGCGTTTAGCATCTTTTTCAGTTTGTTGTACATTTTTTCCATTGGTAAAACCCCAACGATATAATAATCGATGAATATGCGTATCAACAGGAAAGGCTGGCACGCCAAAAGCCTGACTCATAACCACACTTGCCGTTTTGTGTCCAACAGCGGGTAAAGCTTCTAAATCGGCAAAACTTTGAGGCACTTCTCCATTGTGTTTTTCAATTAGTATTTCTGATAATCCATGAATCCCTTTTGATTTCATTGGAGATAAGCCACACGGACGAATAATTTCTTTGATTTCTTCAATACTCATTTTTACCATATCATACGGATTGTCTGCTTTTGCAAAAAGTAAAGGCGTAATTTGATTTACACGAACATCAGTGCATTGCGCAGAAAGTAATACGGCAATAAGTAAAGTATAAGGATCTTTGTGATTTAAAGGAATTGGAATTTCAGGATAAAGTTCATTTAACGTATTTATAACGAATGTTACTTTTTCGCTTTTAGTCATTTTGGTACTTTTATATTAAATTGTAAATTTATACAAAATTAAAGGATAAACCAGTAAAAGAGAAAGAAATGACAACATTAAAAAAAGGAGATGTAGCTCCCAATTTTTCAGGATTAGATCAAGACGGTAAAAAACACACTTTAGCTGATTATAAAGGAAAGAAATTAGTTGTTTTCTTTTATCCCAAAGCCAATACGCCTGGTTGTACGGCTGAAGCATGCGATTTGAGAGACAATTTTGAAACTTTTAAAGCTAAAAATTACGCCTTACTTGGAGTTAGTGCAGATAGTGCTAAAGCGCAAGCGAAGTTTGTAGAAAAATACCAATTTCCATTTCCTTTATTGGCAGATGAAGATAAATCAGTGATTCAAGCATTTGGTGTTTGGGGACCGAAAAAATTCATGGGAAGGGAATACGATGGCATTCACAGAACCACGTTTGTTATAGATGAAAATGGTAAAATAGAAGAAGTAATTTCAGATGTAAAAACCAAAGCACATGCCGCTCAAATTTTAAAATAAAAAAACTGCCTGATTTTTCAGGCAGTTTTTAGTTTTATGTTTATTCAGCTAATTCCTTTTTAGATTGATAACCAAATAATTTTTGTTGTTTGATTATATCTGCGGTTCCATCGGGAAGCATTTTCTCCCAACCTGTTTCACCGTTAACAATCATTTTGAGAACATGTCTAGAGAAAATTTCTAGATTTTGTTCGTCATAATTGGCTATATCAATTACTTTTCCATTGAACTTAAAGAATTTGTACAACTCTTTCATTCTTGGATGCACTTTCAGATTGTCCGAATTAATTACTGTTCCATCTTCTCCTTTCATCGGATATAAATATACTTTTAAATCGCGATAGAATAATTTACCAAAAGCTTCCAAAATACCACCCGATAAGTGACGGTAATATTTCTCATCAAAAATATCTACTAGATTGTTAACTCCCATAGCTAATCCCATTCTGGCTTTTGTAAAATCAGAGAAGTATTCTACTACTTTATAGAACTCTTGGAAATTTGAAATCATTACGGTTTGCCCGAGTGAACAAAGTAATTCTGCTCTATCTAAGAAATCTCTTTCATCAATTTCGCCTTCTGCTTTTAGATTGGAAAGTGTTATTTCGAAAATTACAAATGTATTGTCTTTATCTACTTTGTTTTCTTGGATAAACATGTCATAAGATTTCTTATACATGTTCATGTTTACTTTAGTAACAGGTCTAAAACTTCCTCGTAATGCTAAAATATTCTTTTTATACAATACTGCTGCTGGAAGAATATTTTTCCCATCTGGGCCAAACATTACCGCATCAGTCATTCCGTTTTTAACCAATTGCAAACTCATTAAACGGTTGTCTATGTTAGCAAATCGCGGTCCTGAAAAGTTAATAGTATCAATTTCCAATTGGTCTTTATCCAAATGGTCGTATAAGTAGCGAAGTAGTTTTTTAGGATCGTTGTGTTTGTAGAAAGCACCATAAATTAAATTCACACCTAAAATACCCAATGTTTCTTGTTGTAATCGAGCATCAGTTTCTTTGAAGCGAATGTGCAATAAGATTTCGTTATATTCTTCTCCTGGCGCCACTTGGAAACTAATTCCAACCCAACCATGACCTTTATATTGTTTTGCAAAATCGATTGTTGCAACCGTATTGGCGTAACTAAAGAAAATTTTATTGGGATGTTTGTCTCTTTTTAAACGTTCTTCAATTAGTCGCGTTTCATGAGCCAACATCTTTTTTAAACGACTTTCGGTAACATAGCGACCATCTTCTTCAATTCCGTAAATGGCATCACTAAAGTCTTTATCGTAGGCCGACATCGCTTTTGCAATGGTTCCTGAACTTGCTCCAGCTCTAAAAAAATGACGTACAGTTTCTTGTCCTGCTCCAATTTCTGCAAATGTCCCGTAAATACTTTGGTTTAAGTTAATTCGTAAGGCTTTGTCTTTTATTGAAGGGATCTGCTCAATTTTTCTATCACCGATTAATTCAATTTCTGTAACTATGCTTTTCATTTAAAATGGTAATTTAGGATAAGTCGATAAGTATCAACTATATTGCAAAGTTAATTAAATTGCTAAAATTATCCCAATTTTTCTTATTTTTGTTTGCTATGCACGCATTGAAAATTTATTTTTTAGGAACAGGCACTTCACAAGGAATTCCAGTCATTGGAAGCAATCATTCCGTTTGTTTAAGTTCAAATCCCAAAGACAAACGATTGCGCGTTTCCGTTTGGGTGCATTCGGAAGACTTTTCTTTGGTTATTGATTGTGGTCCCGATTTCAGACAACAAATGCTAACTTCGGGTTGTACGGCTATTGATGCGATACTTTTTACCCACGAACACGCCGATCATACCGCTGGAATGGATGACATTCGTCCGTTTAATTTCAAACTAGGTCCAATGCCCATTTATGCACACCAACGTGTTTTGGAAAACTTAACCAAACGTTTCGATTATATCTTTGCAACCGAAAACAGATATCCTGGAGCACCTTCTGTAGTGATTAACGAAGTTAAAAACAACGAGGATTTCTATATAAAAAACCAAAAAATCACACCAATTAATGTATTTCATGGCGACTTACAGGTTTTTGGTTATAAAATAAATGATTTTGTTTACTTAACGGATGTAAAAACCATTGCATCTGAAGAATTGGAAAAAATAAAAAAATGTAAGGTTTTGGTAATAAATTGTTTACGTGAAGAACCGCACCAAACCCATTTCAATTTGGAAGAGGCTTTAGCGTTCATAAAACAAGTACAACCTGAGAAAACCTATTTAACACACATCAGTCACTTGTTTGGATTTCACGATGAAATACAACAAAAACTTCCAGAAAACGTTTATATTGCATACGATAATTTAGAAATTACAATTTAATCAAATCCATATTTATGAAAAATACTTTTCTTTACTTGTTCATTTTGGCCGTTTTATTTAATGTTTACCAATATGTGAATTCCAATAAAATTTTAGATGCCAAAGAAAATGAAGTTACTAAAATGAAAGAGCGTTTAACTGTAGCGAGAGATTCTATCAACAACGCCATGTATAACGATTATTTTGATATTGAAAAAGACCAAGACGCACAAGATTACTTTTACAACAAAAACTTGGATTACGAAAAAGTAATGGAAAAAGTAAATGAAGATTTGGTGAGTATGAATACACAACCCAAAGGCAATTCTTTAATTCCATACGAACCAATGGATGGAAAAAACTTCGTAGTTAATAAAGCGAAAATCTTAAACCACCGTTGGATTATAGCCGAATTTTCAAATGGCGATTTTTGGGGACAAATTTTAGTGAAGTATTTTCATAACGACGATAAACCAACCGATTTTGAAACCGTAGAAACTATTTTGTACGAGAAGCAAAAAAAATAAATTGTGAAGCTCCAAATTTTGGAGCTTTTTTTATAAAAAATACCAATACTTCAATCGATTATTTCCATTACTACGTAAATGATTTGTAAAACCAAATTGCTATTTTTGAAATTCAAAATGAAACCACTATGAAAATCGTAATATCACCAGCCAAGTCATTAGATTATACAACCGCATTACCAACGCAACGTTTTACGGAACCTCAATTTTTAGATAAAGCCAACACCATTCAAAAAACATTAAAAAAGAAAAAACCAAAAGACTTGATGGAGTTGATGGACATTTCGGAGAAGTTGGCCGATTTGAACTGGCAACGCAATCAAGATTGGGCATTACCTTTTACGCCTGAAAATGCACGTCCGGCGGTTTATGCGTTTAATGGTGATGTGTACACCGGTTTGGATGCTTATACGATTCCAACGGATAAATTAGACGATTTGCAAGACCAACTTCGTATTTTATCAGGTTTGTATGGAATTTTACGTCCGTTGGATTTGATGCAAGAATACCGTTTAGAAATGGGAACTTCTATTGCCATTGGAACCAAAAAGAATTTATACGAATTTTGGAAGAAAACCATAACCGATGCGTTAAACAAAGAATTGACCAAAGACGAATTGTTCATTAATTTAGCGAGTAATGAATATTTCAGTGCGGTTGATACCAAAGCCTTAAAAGTTCCAGTAATTACACCTGAATTCAAAGATTACAAAGACGGAAAACTGAAAATGATTAGTTTCTTCGCCAAAAAAGCCAGAGGTTTAATGGTACGCTACATCATTGATACCAATGTCAAAACCATTGAAGACTTAAAAGGTTTTAACTACGAAGGTTACGCTTTTGATGCCAATTTGAGTAAAGGGAATACATTGGTTTTTACTAGGTAATAAAAAAAAACTCTTTAGGAATAGTTCTAAAGAGTTTTTTTTTATTTTTTTTATATTTCTAAAGTCAATTGATGCTACTCATCTAGCATCAGAATACATTTTCTGCGTTCCTTAAAGTTTTTTGTTTGAGTAAGACATTCAAATACTTGCATTCCATTTGGTTGTTTTTGCAAAAGGCGCTTTGTTCCTTCCAAATTCTCTTTCCTACTTTTATTTGAGTTATTGTATCGCACTACAAACAAGTCCGTATTAAGTCCTTCAGATATCACGCATTCAGTGATATCAACATCTTTATCTACGTCGGTGTCTGTGGGTGATACAAAATGTGTTATAGAAATATGGAAGTCACAAACTTCATAATACACTACTTTGCCATTATAAAAAACATACATAGGCTCATAAAAAGGAGAAATGCGATACAATCCATCGCCCCATTTGAACCCCCAGATATCATTTGTATAGAGTTTTAGTTTTTTCCTCTTTCCAGAAGACTTTGACTTTTTTTCTTTAAAAGTATACCAAACACGACCAAAAAAATGTCCAGATCCCGTTGATAGATAATCGCCTTCATTTACTATACCTGAGTTTTGAAGGTAGTCCTCATAAGTAGGGTAAATAATGATAGTGCCACTATACTTTTCTTGGGCTTTTCCAATAAACAGTCCAAAAAATAATAGACCAAAAATAAGTGTCTTTCTTATGTGAAAACAGTCACAATATTTTTTCAGTAATCGCATGCTGAATTTGTTTTGAATATATTCTTTTAACTATCAAGTCTTTACAAAAATAATAAAATATTTTATTGAGTAGTTGGTTTTCCATAGGAAAATCCGTAAGTAGCCATTGAAGCAAACCGCTGTGCATGTTGCACAACTCAAATATACAAAAACTTGCATAAAAAAGAGATAATTTGTAAATTTATTCATGCAAGGAAAGAAAAGTTTTACCCCACAGTTATTTGTTTCGGTTAATTTGTTGGACATGGTTCCAGTGGATAATTTTTACAGAAAATTGTTAACCGAACTTGATTTACATTTTATTTATAAAGCTACCCAAAAGTATTATGGTAAAGAAGGTCAAGAGAGTATAGATCCTGTTGTTTTCTTCAAGATTTTGTTGGTAGGTTATTTGAATAACATCAATTCAGATAGGCAATTAATCGCTTTTTGTAGTGATAGTTTATCGATACGTTTGTTTTTGGGTTATGATGTTCATGAGTC
>NZ_QLST01000018.1 GCF_003293845.1 Flavobacterium tibetense
TGTTCAAGCACAACAGGATCCCCATTATACGCAGTACATGTATAATATGAGTATTATGAATCCGGCGTATGCTGGTAGTAAGGAGAATTTATCGATGGGATTGTTATATAGAAAGCAGTGGGTTGAGATCGAGGATGCGCCTACGACAGCTACCTTTTTTGGTCATTCTGCAGTTGGCAAGAATGTTGGATTGGGATTGAGTGTTATATCGGATAAGATTGGTCCTGTAGAGGAGAACAATGTTTACGGGGATTTTTCGTACACGATTAATTTAGGAGGCGAGCATAAGTTAGCTTTTGGATTAAAAGCAGGACTTACGTTTCATAAAGTGGGGTTGTTTAGTGATATTTACAATACGTTGCCACAGCCCAATGATCCGGCTTTTCAAGAAAACATAAACAATACTTATTTTAATATTGGTTCAGGATTTTTCTATTATACGGATAAGTATTATTTAGGATTTTCGGTTCCCAATATGTTAAAGTCAAAGCATTTGGACATTCGTCAAAATGGAGATGAGTACGAGTTTGGATCGGAGACGAGTCATTATTTTTTAACTGGAGGCTATGTTTTTGATGTAACAGAGAACGTGAAATTTAAACCCTTTTTCATGTTAAAGTCAGCCTTTAATGTTCCAGCATCGTTAGATTTATCTACGAACTTTTTATTCAACGAGAAGTTTGAGATTGGTGCAACTTACCGTTTAGATGATAGTTTTGGCGCTATGGTTAATTATGCGGTATTACCTAATTTACGTATTGGTTATGCCTATGATCATATTGTATCGGATTTAAAAGTAACTACACCTTCTTCGCACGAGATTATCTTGTTGTTTGATGTAAACTTCCCGAAAAAGGTATCAAGTTCACCGAGATTTTTCTAACCTAATAGCACAAAAAAAATGAAGAATATATATTTAAGTTTAAGTTTTGTTTTAGCTGTTAGTTTAGCACAGGGACAAAACAAACAAACCCGAGTAGCGGATAAGTTATTTGAGCGCTACGAATATGTTGAAGCCGCTCAAGAGTATTTAAAATTAGCCGATAAAGGCGATGCAGATACGTATGTAGTAAAACAATTAGCAGAGAGTTATTACAATATTTTTAATACCAAAGAAGCTGTAAAGTGGTTTTCAAAACTTGTAGAAGAAAAGCAAGAGGCAGAAACGTATTATAAATATGCCCAAATGCTTAAAGCAGAAGGTAACTACCAAGAAGCTAACAAGCAAATGGAGCAGTTTGCCACCTTAGCGCCTAATGACCAAAGAGCCAAAGCATTCAAATCGAATCCAAATTATCTTGCAGCGGTTAAATCACAGGCGAAGTTATTTGATATTACCCCATCAGATATCAGTAGCGATAAGAGTGATTTTGGAGCGGTATTAGCTAACGATAACACGATTTATTTCACAAGTGCAAGAAACACATCTCGCAGAACACACGGATGGAACGAAGAGCCATATTTGGATATTTATAAAGCTACGTTCAATGAAAACAAAACCATTAGCGAAGCTACACCACTAAGTGATGTAAATACCAAATGGCATGACGGGCCCGTAGCTATTTCTAGCGATGGAAACACGATGTACTTTGGAAGTGAGAGTTTCAATGAGAAGGAATTTGAAAAAGGAAAAACAACTACCACGGAGCAAACTATAAAAAAAGGAAGAATCTACTTGTATAAAGCTACCAAAGAGGGCGATAAGTGGACTAGTGTAAAACCACTTCCAATGAATAATAAGTCGTACTCGGTAAGAAACCCAAGTATTAGCAAAGACGGGAAAACGCTTTATTTTTCATCGGATATGCCAGGGGGATTAGGTGGAGAAGACATTTGGAAAGTAAGTGTAGATGGCGATACATACGGTACACCAGAGAACTTAGGAAAGAACATCAATACAGAAGGAAACGAGAGTTTTCCATTTATTGCGGATGACAATGTATTGTACTTTACTTCAGATGCCAGACAAGGCTTTGGAGGTTTTGATATCTATAAAGTAGATATGAACAAACCAACTGAAGCAACTAACATTGGAGCTCCAGTAAATACAGAGAAAGATGATTTTTCATTTACGTTCAATAAGAGCAAGAAAGTAGCCTTCTTTTCAAGTAATAGAGCAGGAGTAGACAATATTTACGTGGCTATACCAGTTTGTGGTGTAAACGCTTTGGTGGTTACTAAAAACGCAAAAACAGGTGCTTTGATAGAAGGTGCAACAGTTAGCGCAATGGACGCTAAAAATGTACTTGCGGCTACACAAACTACAACTGAAATGGGAACTACAAATTTCGGATTGAATTGCGAAATGGTATATAACTTCCAAGCAACAAAGACAGGATTTGAGAATGCAATAGCTACTATGCAAGAATCAGAAGGAGGCGAGACGACAATTGAGATTTTGATGAATCCAATTATGCCAGTTATAACAGAGAAGGAAGTGATTTTAGCACCGATATTCTTTGAGTTCAACAAGAGCAACATCACGGCGCAAGGAGCTGAGGAGTTAAACAAGTTAGTGATGGTAATGAACGAGTATCCAGAGATGGTCATATTTGCTAAATCCCACACCGATAACAGAGGAAGTGATAAATACAACATGAATTTATCGGATCGAAGAGCAAAAGCTACTGTTCAGTACATTATCTCGAAAGGCATTGCAAAAGAGCGTATTTCTGGACAAGGATTTGGAGAGAGTGAGCCAAAAGTGAACTGCACCAAGTGTACAGAAGAGGAACACGCACAAAACAGACGAAGTGAATTCTTAATTGTTAAGAAGTAAGATAGTTATTTAAGTTAACCAAATTAGATTACCAAAGCCCTGAAATTGAAAAATTTTAGGGCTTTTTTTGTATTGAAAATTATACTCTTTTAAATATTATCACTAGCATACCATTCGGCGAAGGAAGTCTCCGTTTCTTGAAGTTTCAGTGAATGTAAAGTTATATTTTGAGGTAGTCGGTTTGAAATTTTAGCAGCAAAATCAATTACCATATTTTCACTTGTAGGTTGGTAATCTACTAAAATCACATGATGTCCCCTGTTTTGAAGTTCGTGTGCTAATTCAATATGAGGGGTATTTTGGTTAAATACGGTAGCATGATCAAAAACATCAACAACTTCCTCTTTTACAATTTTTTTCAAATCGCCGAAATCAATCACCATTCCATATTTTACATTGGATGTATCTGTTATGGGTTTTCCAATTACGGTTACTGATAATTTGTAGCTGTGTCCGTGAACATTTTTACATTTTCCATCATAACCATATAAAGCATGGCCTGTTTCAAAAGAAAATTGTTTGGTGATTCTAATATTGCTCATTTTGATGTAATTTCATTGCAAAGGTAATAAATATTCACCACTTAAAATGCGTTGAATTTTGCAGTATATTTGCATGTTATTATTCCAAAATATATGAGCGATTTTAATTTGAATCCCAAATATGAAAAGATTATAGATGATCTTTTAAATCAGCAATTTAGTATTGTTGATGATTTCTTTTCAGAAACAGAAACAACTAGTTTAAGGGATTCATTACTCTCAAAACACCAAGAGGATGAATTCAAAAAAGCAGCAATTGGGAATCAATTCAATGAACAAATTATAAAATCGATTCGAGGTGATTTTATTTCGTGGATAGACGAGAATAATGCAAATGAAGCAGAAAGTTTATTTTTTGGAAAAGTAGAGGATTTTGTTCAATACATGAATCGCACCTGTTTTTTGGGAATTCAAGATAAAGAATTTCATTATGCTCTTTATCCTGAAGGAACATTTTATAAAAAGCATTTGGACACTTTCCAAAATGATTCAAGAAGAAAACTGTCAATTGTATGTTATTTAAACGAAGAAGATTGGAAAGAAGAATTTGGCGGAGAATTGGTCATCTATAAAGAAAATGAAGAGATAGCAATTTTGCCCATGAAAGGTAGAGTGGTTGTTTTTGAAAGTCAAGTATTAGAACATGAAGTTAAGCCTGTTAAAAAAGAAAGATTAAGCATCACGGGTTGGCTCAAAACAAGGAAAGTTTGAAATGGTTACTCTTGTTTTTTGCTTCTTTTTTTTGCATTGAAGTACAATAAATAAGCTATAATTACTAAGAAAACAAAAGGTAAATAACTTCCAATGACTAGACCAATTTCGTAGTTGTTATCAGGAGCGTTTTTTACTTTGTCCTCAATGTTTACAGTTTGAAGTGCAATAAATAAATTCATAAATAAAAATAAAAAGGAAACGAAGCTTAGTATTAACCAAGCTTCGTTTTTATTATCTAATTAAACTAAAATGCGATTTAAATTCTTTGGCAGTTCCGTTTTCTTTGTATTCAATTCTAAACCAATAGTCCGTTGCTGGAAGTAGTTGTCCGGCGAAAGTTCCATCCCAGCCTTCACCGTTTGGATTAACTTGGCGAATTAATTTTCCATAACGATCATAAATAAATATTTTAGCTTCGTAACTTGGGTCTAAATTCGCAATATTCCAAGTGTCATGATAACCGTCGCCATTTGGAGTAAAAAAGTTAGGATACGTTAAAGCAAATAATGTTCCTGAATTTAATAACCCACAGCCTTGAATATCTCTAACATAAACTACATAAGAACCATTAGGCAAATCCGTAAAAACATTGCTTGATTGCCAATCCACAAGATTTAAACTATACTCATATTCTCCAAAACCTCCAGAAGCCATGGCTACAATAGTCGTGCTTCCCGACGAGAATGCTGGAGTAGCAACTTCTGCGCTAAATATTGCTGGTTCAGAAGAAAAGTTTGCAATTATTGAATCAGAATTAACACAGTCTGTAATGTTGTTAGTAACAATAACAGAATAATTACCACCTTGTGTAACGTCATAGAACGGTGAATTTCCATTTGGATTTATTGGATTCCATACATAACTATAATTACCCGGTTCGCTAGGTGTTGCATCAATGATTTGCGAACCTAGGCCTGTAATTGGATCTACGCATAAAACAAAATCATCACCCAAATTTATATTAGGTAAAGGATTTACGATTAGTGTTAAAAAATCGCCAAGACCAATACATTCGTTATTTATAGTACTATCTATTCTAACCCATAAATTGTGAGTATTTGGTACAGTGTTTCTGTATGCAGAAAGGTTGGTTATAGGATTAGATTCTGAAAGAGCGTCACTTGCATTTTCATAAAAATTCAAAATAAGGTTTTGATTTGTAGGAAACAAACTTAAAAAGTAATTAAATGCCGGAGTTAAGTCAAAAACATCAATTCCGTCATTAAAGGTGTTGTTTGCGTCAATTAAATCATCACACTCAGTGATAGTGAAAGCGTTTGATGAATTTAATGAAGTAGTAGAAACTAATAAGTTTACTCGTGCTGTTCTAAAACAACCGTTTTCATTTTCAATTCTAGCCCATACGATTGAGCCATTTGAGGCATTAAACTGAGTTGGGTTTGAAACTAGTCCGGTATTGTTAAATGCATTAATTTCGCTTGTATGATAAGTAAATGCTAAATTGATAAAATCATCAGACAAAATTGAATTTGCTTGAATTAAATTGAAATCAGTAATAGCATCAGTATCTGTGTCGCATTGTTTAAGATTTACAATTGAGTTTACAATTGGTAAAGGAGCAACAATTAATTCAAAAGATCCAACCGTGAAACAATTGAATTGATTTGTAATGGTATAATAAATTATAGTATTAGATGTAGCTCTAATGTTTGTTATGTTGTTGCTATTATTAGCAATGGCATCAATTTCATTTGCAAAGTATTTTACATTAACGTTGGTTTGCGTTCCAATGATTTCAGTATTTTTATTTGTTAAAAGGAAATAAGTTTCACCATCTGTATCTGAAGGCAAATTATCATCACAAACTAATAATGGCTGAATAGTTGAAAGTATTGGAGATGGATTTATTGTTACAGAAACAGTCGCTGAAGTTGCCTCACATACTGAAGTTGCTTCTAATGTATATGTATAATTACCTGAAAGATCAATTGCAGGATCAAATAAACCATTAGGTCTTGCGATTCCATTATAACTCCAAGTCCCTCCAGGTGTTAATGATGAGCCTAATAAAGTAGTAAGATCCAAAACAGGGTCCGAACTACAAAAATTGATACTTGTATTATTTCCAGGATTAGGTCCTTCTTCTAAACTTACATCAATACTTATACTTGTATTAAGTTGCTCCCCTTCACAGAGAATAGAAAAGGAGTAAGTGTATAAGCCTTCAATGTTTATTGATGGGTTAAATAAATCACCATTTAATAGTGGTGCTCCATCAGGAACGATCCAAGTTCCTCCTGGCTCGGGGTTGCCTGGAATTCTTTCAAATAAATTAATAATGTTGTTGGTGCAAATTATAGTTTCACTATCTTCTGGTTCACTACCAAAACCTGAATAATAACCAGCAAAACCCGCTGCACCACTAAATCCAAAAACACCAACAGCAAGTGGGCCAGTTGAAGTAACAACAACATTTCCTTGCATATTAGAAATTCGGTAAGTTACCCAATTAGGATTTCCTAATACATTTTCTGGGATAACTGTTGTGATATTACCATTAATCGAAACAGAAGAGCCTGTAGTTGTTAAAATAAACACATCGCTTTGGTATTGAATGCCTCCAATATTGTCTACATCAGGAATTAAATCTACACTTTTTTGAAAAAAACAACTTAAAGGTGGAATAAAGTTTAATCCCGAAGTAGCATCGCTAGTACTCCCGGCTAAAACCTGATACATGTATATTGGTTTTGAACTATTAACATAAATATTTTGAGAGGTAGTGCCTTGATAAAACCCATTGGGAACTTTGTAAAAATCACCAGCTTGCATTACAACTTCAGGAAGAGGATTTCCATTCACAAAAATTTCTGTATTATTTTCTGTAGCTATAATTAAAGGGAATTCAGAATTACTACTGCCGTTCCCTTTTACTATAATATATTCTTTTCCCACTTTTTCAACTGGTACAATTTGATCTAAATTGAAATCTTGACCTGAATTTCCTCCGCCCGGACTTGGCCCAGCACCACCAGTTGCATTACCCGTATTTACTACTATTGGTTTGTCAGATGTTATTAAGGCTCCAACAAAACCAGTTAAATTTGACGGATATGAAGAGTTACCTGCCAAAACTACACTTTGGCCCTTGTTTAAATTAAAAGTTTGAGACGCATAGCTATTATCTCCCGAAGGAGTAATAAAGACAACATCACTTTCATAATCAGAAACCGAAACTGTGGTGTTATCTTCTGTAGCCATAAAACTAGTTACAAAATTTCTTATTCCACTGTCGTATTCTTGTGGAACACTTCCAATTCTAAATGAAGTTCCTAAAGCAGTTTTTCCTTTTGAAACTAAAATTTCAGCATGATTTTGTGAGCGCACACGAAAACTAGCATAAAAATCTTTAGTGCTTTCTAATATTAAACCTTTATCAATTACGGGCGTATTTACTTCATTAGTGTTCGAAAACATTATAGAAGGTTGAGAAAATCCAAGTTCAATTGTTATTGGATTACCCTGAGAAATTGTAAAAGGGGAACCAATTATTGGAGTTCCATTTCCTAATTTTACAACTACTTGAATAGGTGAAGCCACAGGTGTTGATAAATATAAATAATGATCTTCTACTAAGTTAGCTTGACGCGCATGCAACGGCGGTATCCAATGTCTATTACTTAATTGCGCAAAGACATTTGTTGATAAACTTAAAAAGGTAATAATAACTATAAATTTCTTCATTTTTTATTTGGGGTAAAAATAGCTCGTAAAAATAGGTATTTAGCTTGTTATAAATAAATTATTTGCTAAAAAAATGCTCTTAATTGAATATTTCCGGTATGAATTGTTTGACTGGTTTCTGATTTTCGGCCTTGGTAATTAATATTAATGTCTAAATATTGGGTAATATTTTTTTGTACCAATAATCGCCAAACGGAATTCTTGCCCACTTGCAATCCTTGTAACATTTGAAAACCAACAGGCGATGCCGCAGCTCCAGAAAATTGATTGTCTACCAATGAAAACTCGCCATTTGCCGTAAATCCTTTTTCACTATTGAAAGTGAAAGTGGTTCCAAAACGATTTTGCTTCAAAACTTCCAAAGCATTAATCGTGTTTTCTTGATTTTTGTATTGGTAGAAAATCCCTAAACTTGCATTTTTTGAGAATAAATACGATATTTTTGGACTAATTTCTGAAGATTGAATGTCGAAATTTCTTTGAGAATAATTCTCGGATTCACTCGTGGTGTTTCCAATGACTTGAAGCGCTTCAAACAACCAACTTTTCTTAAACAAATGCACATATTGCAATTGGTGTGAAGTAATCGTATTTTCCTGAAAACCAACGTTCAATAAATTTCGAATTTCATTTTTAATAAAAGTGTAAGTTGTAGAATGTTTTTGTTTGCCTCGATTGTAAAATAAACTGTTCCTGAAACTATTGTTCAATCCCAAACTGTTATCACTTTTTGAAAACGGATTCAAATCGAAATTATTGGAATCGCGCAAATTTTTTCGCTCTACCAATAACGTCATTTGGTTGTAAAAATGAGAGAAAAACTTCTTGATTCCTTTTTCATTTTGCCAAGCCAATCCGTTAAAATTAATCGCTTGCGAAAACTTATTTTGATGGGTTCCAACGAATATTTGATTAGGCAAAAATACTCGAACATAACGCGCCAAATCAGGAAAAGGTGCAATTTCAAATTCTTGCAATTCTTGAATGCCGTTGTTGTTGTAATCGTTCCACATATAAACACCAAGTCCAGGTTCTACTTCTAAATACGTGAATTCTTGTTGGGCAATAGTTCCTGATGACGTTTCATAAGCGGTTGACGTTTGAATCAAGCTATTGAAAAAGTTGTCGTTGTATAAAATTCTCGAATTTAAAGAGGATTCATCTTTTCGGTTTTGGTCTTCAAATTGCAAATTTCTGTAATTGACAAAAACACTTAAATTCCTTTTTTCTGATTTAATCAATTGTGATTTCACATAATACGAATCCGAACGATTCACACGCTGTAACACCGAATTTTGAATACTATCATTCACCCGATGAAAATAACCCAATTCCACAAAAACTTTGGTAGAATCGCCTCTTCCAATGAATCCCCCAAATTCTGAAAACCGCTGACTAATAGCGCTCAATTGGTTAGTTTCAGCCAATTTTTCTTGGTTGTTTTCATGACGAAAAGTGCCACCAATCCAATTTTTATCAATATGTTGTCGCACCATCGATTGATTTCTGATAAAAGTTGAATTTGCCAAAGTTCCATCGCTGTTCATGGCACTAAAATCAGTGGAAAAAGTAGTCTTTTTGTGCTTCAATTGAGTGAGTAATAAATGTCGGGTTCCAGTGAAATTTTCGGAGAAATCGAGTTTTTCTAATTGGTATTTGGCAAAACCGTTTTTTTGGAAGTTAACATCCAAACCCGTTGTCAATAAACTTTGATTGCCCAACGGCTGATTCAAATTCCAATCACGATTAAATTCAATGGTAAACAAACGTTCAATGGTTCTAAAATCATCTTGCACAAATTGGAAATTCGCAAAAGCATCAGCAAAAAACTTTCCTGAATACAAACGTTGTTTCGCATTGATTTTGGCAGCAATTCCTTGGTTGTCGTTATCGTCTAAATTGGAATACAAATTCCTATCGTTGTTGCTTAGTCCAAATTCAAAATCAATGGTAGTTTTTTCGCTCGGCATATAACTTCCTAAAACCGTGGCAATTTGGATTTTATTGGGAGCAATTAATGGAATGGTGGGTTCAAAATTGCCTTGTAGCGGGCCAACATATTCATAAATTTTACCAATGGCATTGTTGTTTGCTAACACATAACTTCCTTGATTTTGCCCTACGAATGAAAAGCGAACGTTGTACAATTCCTCATCAGGATTGTTTGAAAATTCAAAAACTTCTTCCGTTCCAATGATGACTTTGCGATACAAAATTTTATTTTCCGAAAACGAATCCAAGTAAGCAGATGGCGCATTCATTAAGTTGACATCATCGCCAGCATTTTGCAAAATCGCCACTTGTTCTTCGGTTAAATTTTGTTGTAATGGTTGGTTTTTTACATCATTTTCCGAATAAATAAACGTACCAATTTTAAACTTTTCGCGTTCGTGCATCACACCGCCATAAGCCAAAAATCTCGTGAAATTTCTATCGGTATATTGGTATTCAATGCTAATTCGCATTTCGGAAGTTATTGGAAATAAAGATGTAAAAATGATTTCACCTGCGTTATAATCGATGATGTAATCGTTGTTTTCGCCACGTTTGAGCAAAATTCCATTCACAAAAACCCGTTCCGAACCCGAAATAACCAAAACAAACAATTCACCGTTGTTTCCTCTTAATTTATACGGCCCTTGATTGCCTTCTTGACCTACAAAATTACTTCTAGCATATTGCCCACGAACTAAAGCCGCTGAAGCAAAGACTTCGGTTTTTTTCTCGGGTGTTCCAAAGGTAAAATGAGTAGATAATCCTTGCACTTTTTTGTTGAAATTCAAGAATTGTGATTGCCGATTTTCAAGAAACAAATCACCCGCTCGAATGTTCCAATTGTCGGAGAAAAGTTCGATGAAAATTTGGTCAAATTCATCCAATCGCTGCGAATAACCGCCTTCTTGCAATGGAATATTACTGTCTTGAATGGAAGCGCGAATCCCAACTTTATCCGAAATTTTCCCAGTGATTTGCAAATCTAAATTGGAATTAACAACAGTATTTTGGTTGTTTCCCACCGTAATTCCTCTAGAAATACTTCCCGAAGTGTTCAATCCGTCGAAAGGTTTGAAATTTTGTCGGGTTTCGTTTTTAATGGTGAATAATTGTCCGGCTTCATTGGGAACAACTTTGGAATCATCGTAAATGCTGTAGACTTTGGTTAAATAATCAGGAAATTTCAAGTATTTCACTTCCAAAGTATCAGAAGTAACGAAATTATTTTTGAAAAGTAGCGTTCCTTTTTGGAAATCGACTTGGTAAAATGAAGTGTCGATAGCCACGCCATTTTTGTCTAAAATTTTGAAGAAAGCTTTGTTGATACTGACTATTTCAATGGCAATCGTATCTTTTGAAACCGTGATTTTTTTGGAATGATAGGGTGTTGTTATTTCCTGAGCCGAAACGCCAGCAAATAGCAATACAAAAAACCAAACCAACCACTTTTTCTTCATACGTATAATAACTCCGAATCTTCAAAAGTAGTATTAATTGTTGGAAAAAAGGAAGGATTTTGTTTGTTACTTGCGCATCCGTTGTTCAGTAATTACTTTTTTTAATTGATACAAGAAAATATATTTTTGAATTGTGGCTAATCCTAAAAGAAAAGTTAGTCTTCCGCCTCTGATGAGGTTTTCATATCCAAAATTGTAATAAATTATCTTACTCCTAAGCTGAAAAGTAACATCTAATGGTAAAAGAAAGAATTTGTTTTTCTCAATTTTAATTTCACCATAACTTATGTAATGATTCCATTGTAACTTTGAGAATACAATTTCTAAAATTTCTAAATTCTCTTTTTCTGTAAAATTTGTAGTAAACTCAGAAAAATGATTTGATTTCCATTGTTCGTAAATCGTATAAATCAATGGAAATAAAAAATAAAGAGTTTGAATTTGGATTTCAAAAACAACTAAAGGAAAAATAAATATTGGAATTAAAAATAAAAAACTAGCTAAAGTTCCAAAAACAACATCAAACCAATTGTCAGAATTTCTCTTAATTTTCATTATTTTTTATATTCATTTGACGTTCAAAAGTAGTATTAATTGTTGGAATTATTTGATTCTTTTTGACCAATTGATAGGTGAGCGAGAAGTATGAAAAACACCGATTATTGTGATTTTATTGGAATACAACAAATAATGAACACCATATGGAAATCGTTTTAGAAAACGAATTTTGACTTTTTTATAACGAACTTGGAAATGTTCAGGATTTCTAGCAATTTGACTAATTACTTCTTCCAAACATAATTCAAAATCATAAGACAAACCTATTCTTTGTTCTTCGTACCAAATACCAATATTTTCAATATCTAATAATGCTTCTTTGGTAAAAACTAATTTATGCATTTCTGTTTTTTTTCAGTATGCTTTTAACATCATCCCAAGTATAAAATTCGGTTTTGTCTTCTTCAACCAAAGCAATTCTTCTGTCTAATTCTTCTTTCAAGGCATCAGACAATTCAAGTTTATCTTTGGCAACACTATCCCAAAGTTCTTCTGCTAAAAGGATTTTTTCAGCATTAGTATATTTATCTAAATCTTTGATTTTCATTTTATAACTTTTTTATAAAGATAAAAAACTTTTATATTTTAAAATCATTCTTTCGTCACAATTTGCAACGTTTCTCTTGAAATTTGTTTCAGTAAAACGGTTTTATTGGTTTCAACCACTTGAACGGAATTTTCATCAAAATGACGAATCGTGTAAAGCGACACATTTTCATTATACGTTACTTTGAATTTTTTGGACAAGATTTTTACTAATTCTTGAAAGGTTTGGTATTTATCTTCCAAACAAACCGAGAAACTGATCGCGGTATTTTGGATTAAATTCACTTTGATTTTATGTTTGGCAAATAAACCAAAAATTTCGCTGATGTGATTTTCCATAATGAAATCGAAATCAATCGAAGAAAGCGACAATAACAATTGGTTTTTCTTCACAATGAAGCACGATGTTTTTGGCTCTAAATCGGCGCCTTTGGAAACACTTGTTCCGGCTAATGTTGGGTTTAAAAACGACTTAACAAACAATGGAATTTCCTTTTTCTGCAATGGCTGCAACGTTTTTGGATGAATAACCGAAGCGCCATAAAACGCTAATTCAATGGCTTCACGATAGGAAATTTGGTTCAATAAAATCGCATTTTCGAAATATCTTGGATCGGCATTTAGAACTCCTGGAACATCTTTCCAAATTGTTACACTTTCAGCACCCAAACAATACGCGAAAATAGCCGCAGTATAATCGGAACCTTCACGACCTAAAGTTGTAGTAAAGTTATTTTCATCGGAACCTAAAAATCCTTGGGTAATTTGTAACGTTTTCTTTTTGGCTGCTTTGATGATGTTTTTTTGTGTGATTTCCCAATTCACTTGTCCATCTCGATACGTGTTATCGGTTTTGATTAACGGTCGCACATCAATCCAAGTGTTTTCTAATCCTTGCGAATTGAAAAAATGACTCACAATGGTAGTAGAAACTAATTCACCAAAACTCACCACTTGGTCATAAACAAAGTTGTAGTTAGGCGATTTATTACTGCGAATGAAATATTCCAAATCATCAAAATGCGCATTCACATCAAAGAATACGGGATGCTCTTCGTCTTCAAACAAATCAAGGACAATTTGGTTATGGTATTTGCGAACTTCTTGCATGGAAGCGTGTAATTCTTTGGATTTTTCGAAGTAATTTTTTATTACCAATTCCAAAGCATTTGTAGTTTTTCCCATCGCAGAAATAACTACCAAAACATCTTCATGACCAACCGTTTGCAACACGTGCAACACGTTTCTAACACCCGCCGCATCTTTTACCGAAGCGCCACCAAATTTGAAAATTTTCATCCTAAAAGTATTAAGATTTTAGTATTAAGTATCAAGATTTTTGGAACACAGATTTTAGAAATTTTTATAATTTTAAAAATCTGTGTTCCTAAATATTATTTATTTGTAAAAATTTCGATTCCATTTTCATCCATGTGAACCACGCGCCAATCAGGTAAGACTTTTGCTCCTGATTTTTCGTAAAAGTGAATGGCATTGGTATTCCAATCTAGAACATTCCACTCGATTCTTCGTACGTTGTCTTTTTTTCCTTGCTCGATGATGGCGCTGTACAAAGCAAATCCAGCTCCGGTGCCGCGTTTGTTTTCTCTTACTACCAAATCTTCTAAATGAATGGTTTTGCCTTTCCAAGTAGAATAGCGGTAATAATACAAAGCCATACCAATAATTTCTCCATTTTCTTCAGCAACAAATGTGTGAAACAATGGATTTTCTCCAAAGCCATCACGAATCAAATCCGCTTCGGTAATAACCACAGCATCAGGTTCTTTTTCAAAGATGGCTAACTCTTGAATAAGACTTAAAACGGCTTTCATGTCGGCTTTTGTGCCTTGTCGAACTTGCATTAGAATGAAATTTGACACAAATGTAAGATTAAGTAAAACATCTTGGTAAATAATTTAATCTTTTCACAAAAAAACCGATATTTGTGCCACAAAACACAACTACATTTTTACCATGGAAGAAAGAAATAAAACCTTAGGCGAATTTATTATCGAAAATCAGAATGCTTTTCAATATTCCTCAGGTGAGTTATCCCGAATTTTGAACTCGATTCGTTTAGCGGCTAAAGTGGTAAATTACAAAGTAAACAAAGCTGGATTGGTTGACATCGTGGGCGCTGCTGGCGAACAAAACATTCAAGGCGAAGACCAACAAAAATTAGATGTTTATGCCAATGAAGTTTTCATTCAAACTTTAATTAATCGTGAAATTGTCTGCGGAATTGGCTCTGAAGAAAACGACGATTTCATTACAGTTGCTGGAGCTGATAATAGTCACAACAATAAATATGTGGTTTTGATGGATCCATTGGACGGTTCGTCAAATATTGATGTAAATGTTTCTGTGGGAACGATTTTTTCTGTTTATAGACGAGTAACTCCAGTGGGAACTCCAGTGCAATTGGAAGATTTTTTACAACCTGGAACCCAACAAGTAGCTGCTGGCTATGTGATTTACGGAACATCAACTATGTTAGTTTATACAACGGGTCACGGCGTAAACGGATTTACCTTGAATCCAGCAATTGGAACGTTTTATTTGTCACATCCTAATATGAAATATTCAGAAGATGGAAAAATCTACTCGATTAACGAAGGAAATTACATCCATTTTCCACAAGGTGTGAAAGATTATTTGAAATACTGCCAAATGGAAGAAGGCGACAGACCCTATACATCGCGTTACATTGGAAGTTTGGTTTCTGATTTTCATCGAAACATGATTAAAGGCGGTATTTACATCTATCCAACAAGTTCAAAAGCACCAAATGGAAAGTTACGTTTGTTATACGAATGTAATCCAATGGCATTTTTAGCAGAACAAGCTGGCGGAAAAGCTTCAGATGGTTACCAAAGAATCATGGAAATTCAACCCACGGAATTACACCAGCGTGTGCCAATTTTCTGCGGAAGCAAAAATATGGTCGAAAAAGCCGAAGAATTTATGGCGAAAGCAAAATAATAACAACTCCTGAAGAGGAGTTTTTTTGTGCTTTTTCACACGAAAATAAAAAAATATTTTTTTCCTAAGCTTTTATGAAAGCTTTTCCATATTTCTAAAATAAATCGTAAGTTTGAAATTCCCATAAATTGAATTACTATGTCCGAATTTTGGTTGTATTTTAAGTTAGGTTTGCACCACGTTTTAGATATAAACGGTTACGATCACGTGTTGTTTTTAATTGCGCTTATGGTTCCGTATGCGTTTAAAGATTGGAAACGTGTTTTGTTATTGGTAACATTGTTTACGGTTGGTCATACGTTGAGTTTGATTTTATCGGTTTTTGGAGTGGTTTATATCAACCCAACATTAGTAGAATTTTTAATTCCAATTACGATTTTGGTCACTGCGGTGTTTCATTTGTTTACCGCTGGGAAATCGTCTAAAAATGAAAGTATTTCTTTTGTGGCAATTGTTACACTTTTCTTTGGAATTATTCATGGATTAGGTTTTTCGAGTTATTTCAAATCGATTTTACCAGGTGATGCTTCTGATAAATTACTACCACTTTTGGAATTTGCCCTTGGAATTGAAGCGGCTCAGTTAATTGTGGTTTTCATTGTTTTAATACTTTCATACATCGTACAAACGTTCTTTAGATTTTCGAAAAGAGATTGGGCATTAGTGATGTCAGCATTCATTATTGGAGTGGTTTTACCGATGATTATTGAAAGTGAAATTTGGAATAGATAAGATGTCAAAAAAAAATAAATACGATAAAGCCTACTTGCGAATTGCCAAAGAATGGAGCAAACTTTCGTACTGCAAAAGAAAACAAGTGGGCGCTATTATTGTTAGAGATAGAATGATAATTTCTGATGGTTATAACGGCACACCATCAGGATTTGAAAATTGCTGCGAGGAAGAAGACGGCTTAACCAAATGGTACGTTTTACACGCTGAAGCTAATGCGATTTTAAAAGTCGCCCGTTCCACACAATCGTGTGAAGGTGCTACGTTATATATTACACTTTCGCCTTGTAAAGATTGCAGTAAATTAATTCACCAATCAGGAATTAAGCGCGTGGTCTATCATGAAGAATACAAAGATTGCTCTGGCATTGATTTCCTAAGAAAAGCCGGAGTTGAAGTAGATTTGATTACAGATTTAACATAAAATGAAAACCAATAGAATATATCTTCCAATAATCATAGCTGTTTCTGTAGCTATTGGACTTTTATTGGGAAGTAAACTCAATTCGAATGCTTCGATATATTCTGGAAAAAATGCCAACAAAAACAAACTCAATAAATTATTAGATTACATTGAACGCGAATATGTGGATGCCGTTAATACCGATTCAATAGTTGATTTAACGGTTACAAAGATTCTTGAAAATTTAGATCCACATTCCGTGTATATTGACCAAAAAGAATTGGTTGCTGTAAGCGAAAGTATGCAAGGAGATTTCGTTGGTATTGGTGTAAATTTTTATTTGTACAACGATACAGTTGCAGTTATCAAACCCATAAAAAACGGACCTTCGGATAAAGCAGGAATATTGGCAGGCGATCGTATTTTATCTGCTAATAATTATACGCTTTTTGGTAAACAAATTTCTAATGACACCTTGTTTTCGAAGCTGAAAGGAGAAGTGGGTTCATTAGTTAATTTAGAAATTTACAGAAAAGCTACCAATAAAAAATTCAAGTTAAACATTACTCGCGATAGAGTTCCCATTAAAAGTGTTGATATTGGTTTAAAATTGACAGATAAAGTAGGTTACATCAAAATCAACCGATTTGCAGAAACTACTTATGATGAATTCAAAAAAGAATTAAGCGCTTTGCAAACCAAAGGTATGGAAACTTTGGTTATTGATGTTCGTGATAATGGTGGTGGTTATTTGGAACGAGCGGTTCAGATTATTGACGAGTTACTTCCAAATAAAGCTTTGATTGTTAAAACTACCAATAAACAAGGCAAAGAAACCCTAACTTACGCTACAGAAAATGGTACGTTTGAGAAAGGAAAAGTATTTGTTTTAATAAACGAAAATAGCGCTTCTGCTAGTGAAATTTTGGCTGGAGCCATTCAAGATAATGACAGAGGCACAATAGTGGGTCGTCGTTCCTTCGGAAAAGGTTTGGTGCAACGTGAAATGCCACTTGGCGATGGTTCTGCTATTCGATTAACAGTGGCAAGATATTATACACCATCAGGTCGTTCGATTCAAAAACCATATGAAGACAAAGCAGAGAACTATTTCAATGAATTTGAAAAACGTTTTGAAAGCGGTGAATTGTACGAATCCGACAAAGCTAAAATTGCCGATAGTTTGAAATTTAAAACCAAAAAAGGCAGAACAGTTTACGGCGGCGGCGGAATCACTCCTGATATTTTTGTTCCGTTTGAAGCTAAACATGGTGAAGAAGCTACTATGTTAATTATGCAATCGGGATTGGTAAGTTATTTTGTTTTTGAACAATTGGATACTAATAGAAAGTTATTCAACTTGTTATCGAAAACCCAATTAGAAAAAGAAATCAAATCCAGCGAAAAATATTTTGAAGCTTTCAAACAGCACATTACCGATAGTGGATTGCTAATGAGCTATGCGCAAAAAGATAAAATTCTCACGTATTTGTATGCAGAATTCGTTCGCCAATTGTTTGACGAAGCTAGTTATTACAGCATTATTTTAAAAGAAGATGCGATGATTAAAAAGGTTTTGGAACAATAAATTAAATTATTTTCCCAAAGCATCATGAACCTGAACAGGTTTTCCTTCGTTCCAAAGTGTTAAAATATCAGTGGCAACTGCAGCGCCACTTCCAGCAGCAATACTCAACTGACTACGATGTCCAGCTAAAACTCCGATAACATAAATACCTTCAGTAACCAAATGATCGTTATTTTTCAGTTGGATGCGATTTTTTTCTGGAGCTGCTTTCTGATGTGGCATGACGAAGTTTTCTAAACCTTCAATCGTAAAAGGATTTCCAGCGCCAATTCCAATTACTACAGATTTAGCTTTGTAGGTGTTTTTATTGGTAATTATGGTGAAATTTGGTGATTCGCCTTCGATTTTCAATACTTTTTCGCCATGAATTTGAGTGACATGCGGATAGTTATTGGTTAATTGTTCCAAACTTTCATCCAATAATTCAGCGCCTAATTTTCCAGACGGAATGCCGTAAGCGTTATAAAAAATGGCATTTTGCAAAGAAGAAGCTTTTTGATGCGCAATTAATCCTATTTTTTTATCGGTTGCAAAAGGTTTGTTTTTTGCTGAACCTAAGATTAAACTACATGAAATGCCGGAAACGCCAGCGCCAATCACTAAAACATCAAACATAGTATTAGTTTTTAGTTTTATCGTCAATCATTTTTGACATTAGAAAAATTAGCATCAACACGATGGCACACAAACTAGCCACAATTCCAATAAATGCAATAGTGCTATCCCCTTCAAACGGATTAGTAAAGTCAACTTTTGTTGCATTGTAAACCAATAAAATAGCGGCGAATGCAATAACTATGTAAGAAACAATTTTCATATCTTTTTAAAAATTAATTAAATAAACCTTGAACATTGGAAGCAAATAATTTCACCGCAATTGCTAATAAAATTACACCAAATATTTTTCTAATAATGCTCAAACCATTTACGCCCAATAAACGTTCGATTTTTCCAGACGATTTCAAAACACCGTACACTACAATTACGTTGATGATTATAGCAATAATAATATTTACTTTATCATAAGCAGCACGCAATGAAAGTATGGTGGTCATTGTTCCGGCGCCAGCAATTAATGGAAAAGCAATTGGAACAATAGAAGCCGTAGTTGGGTTTTCCTCTTTGTATAGTCGGATGCCCAATATCATTTCCAATGCCAAAAAGAACAAAACAAACGAACCAGCAACAGCGAATGAATTAGCGTCAATTCCAATTAGTTTTAAAATTTCTTCGCCCACAAATAGAAAAGCAATCATAATGACTGCAGCTACAATAGTTGCTTTTTCAGATTGAATGTGCCCAACTTTACTACGTAAATCAACAATAATAGGAATGCTTCCTACAATATCAATAACCGCAAATAAAATCATGCTGATGGTGAAAATCTCTTTCCAGTCGAACATTTTACTAAAATTTTAAGCAAAGATAACGGAATCTGTTAGATAACAAGAAGAATTTAACGATACGTTATCAATTGCAAGGGCAAAAATCAATTTCAATTTCAAGAACAAGTTCAATAATCAAACCCAAAGTCTATAATCATTTCGAGTTTCTGAATTCGATATTCCGACTCTAAATTCTAACCTCTAACTTCTTATTTCTTCTTCCAATTTATCGTATCTTTGCACTTTAATACAAACCCATCATGTTTCAGCTACATAAAACCATCGTTTCGGAAGAAATTTTAGAGAAAGAATTTGTTTGCAACTTGTCTGCATGCAAAGGGGCTTGTTGCGTAGATGGTGATGCGGGAGCGCCTCTAGATGAAGAAGAAACTCGAATTTTAGCTGAAATTTATCCTAAAATAAAACCTTTTCTTCGACCAGAAGGAATTTTAGCTATCGAAGAACAAGGTACTCATGTGATTTCTGATTTTGGTGAATTGGAAACTCCTTTAATTGATGGTAAGGATTGCGCTTATGTAATTTTTGATGGAAAAACAGCACTCTGTGGCATCGAACAAGCGTATAATCAAGGATTGGTTGATTGGAAAAAACCAGTTTCGTGTCATTTATATCCCATTCGTGTCAAAGAATATTCCGATTTTTCTGCGGTAAATTATCACAAATGGCATATTTGCGATGATGCTTGTTCTTTGGGTAAAGAATTGGAAGTTCCAGTGTATAAATTTGTCAAAGAAGCTTTGGTAAGAAAGTTTGGTCAGCAATGGTATGATGAGTTGGAAAAAGTAGCTCAAGAACTAAAAAAATAATCTTTAAAATTTCTCAAAAAAAGCGTTGTTAGCAATTGATTTTTCAGTAGTTAACGGCTGATTCTATTCGCTTTTTCTGTTTTGTAATATATTGAAAATCAAAACATTGAATTAATATATTAATTTCCTGACAAAACCAGACATTGTTAAAAACTTACCCCAATTGTGAATAAGTTTGTCTTTCATTTTTCAATTCAAATGATAAACTTTGTAATCCCCAAAACAATCAAATTAACCAATCAATAACATTATAAAAATCAAATAGCTATGGCTGTAGTGGAACCTATTTTGCAAGAAAACAAAGATCGATTCGTAATTTTTCCAATCAAACATCAAGATATTTGGGAATGGTACAAAAAACAAGAAGCGTGTATTTGGACAGCAGAAGAAATAGATTTACATACCGATTTAAATGATTGGAACAATAAATTGAACGAAGATGAAAAATATTTTATCAAACATATTTTAGCCTTTTTCGCAGCTTCTGATGGAATTGTAAACGAAAATTTAGCAGAAAACTTCGTGAATGAAGTACAATATCCTGAAGCTAAATTTTTCTATGGTTTTCAAATCATGATGGAAAACATTCATAGCGAAACCTATTCGTTATTGATTGATACTTATGTTAAAGATGAGGCTGAAAAAGATCAATTGTTTCATGCTATTGAAGTATTTCCTGCAATTAAAGAGAAAGCAGAATGGGCTTTGAAATGGATTGAGTCGGATTCATTTGCTGAAAGATTAATCGCTTTTGCGGCTGTTGAAGGAATTTTCTTCTCAGGTTCGTTTTGTTCGATTTATTGGTTGAAAAAACGTGGATTAATGCCAGGATTAACCTTTTCTAACGAATTAATTTCTCGTGATGAAGGAATGCATTGCGATTTTGCGGTTCACTTACATACGCATCACATTGTAAATAAGGTACCAAAAGAAAGAATCACTGAAATTATTGTTGATGCTTTAAATATCGAACGTCAGTTTATTACAGAGTCGTTACCAGTAAGTTTAATTGGTATGAATGCGACTTTGATGACGCAATACTTGGAATTCGTTACAGATAGATTATTGGTAGAATTAGGTTGTGATAGAGTATACAATTCTTCCAATCCGTTTGATTTTATGGATATGATTTCGTTACAAGGAAAAACCAATTTCTTTGAAAAACGTGTAGCGGAATATCAAAAAGCTGGAGTGATGAATTCGGATTCAGAATCAAGTAAAATTAGTTTCGACGCTGATTTTTAATTAATAGACGCAAAAATTAGCCGCAAAGGCACAAAGGCACAAAGAAAAATTAAGGATTTTTAAACTCTATATTTATATTTTCATTTATAAAAAAGCCTTTGCGACTTAGTGTCTTCGTGGCAAAAACAACAAAACAAAAACGATTACAATTAACCAGAAAATAGAGAAGGGATTGTCTGTTTTCAAAAAACTAAAAGCTTATGTATGTAGTAAAAAGAGATGGCCATAAGGAGCCAGTGATGTTCGACAAAATCACAGACAGAATTAAAAAATTATGTTATGGTTTAAACGACAGAGTAGACGCTGTTAAAGTAGCCATGCGTGTTATTGAAGGATTGTATGACGGAGTTACTACATCAGAATTAGACAATTTAGCAGCTGAAACAGCAGCTTCTATGACAATTGCACATCCTGATTATGCGCAATTAGCCGCTAGAATTGCTATTTCAAACTTACATAAAAATACCAATAAGTCATTCTCGGAAACGATGAGTGCTATGTATCACTATGTAAATCCAAGAACCAATCAAGAAGCACCTTTGCTTTCTGATGAGGTTCATGAAGTAATTCAAGCTAATGCAGAATTTTTAGATTCTCATATTATATATACACGTGATTTTAATTACGATTACTTTGGTTTCAAAACCTTAGAGCGTTCGTATTTACTAAGAATCAACGGTAAAATCGTAGAACGTCCACAACACATGTTAATGCGTGTTTCGGTAGGAATCCATTTGAATGATTTAGAAGCAGTAATTGAAACTTACGAATTAATGTCGAAAAAGTTCTTTACACATGCTACACCAACATTATTCAACGCAGGAACTCCAAAACCTCAAATGTCATCTTGTTTCTTGTTAACTATGAAAGATGATAGTATTGATGGAATTTACGATACGTTAAAACAAACGGCTAAAATTTCGCAATCAGCGGGTGGAATTGGTTTAGCAATTCACAATGTGCGTGCAACAGGTTCATACATTCGTGGAACTAACGGAACTTCAAACGGAATTGTTCCAATGTTACGTGTTTTCAATGATACCGCTCGTTATGTAGACCAAGGTGGAGGAAAACGTAAAGGAAGTTTCGCTATTTACTTAGAAACTTGGCATGCTGATATTTTCGAATTTTTAGATTTGAAAAAGAATACAGGTAAAGAAGAAATGCGTGCAAGAGATTTATTCTTCGCTATGTGGACTTCTGATTTATTCATGAAACGTGTAGAAGAAGATAGCACTTGGACGTTAATGTGTCCAAACGAATGTCCTGGTTTAGATAACGTTTATGGCGATGAATTTGAAGCACTTTATACGTCTTACGAAGCACAAGGAAAAGGCAGAAAAACGATTAAAGCACGTGAACTTTGGGAAAAAATCCTAGAGTCACAAATTGAAACGGGAACGCCCTATATGTTGTACAAAGATGCAGCGAACAGAAAATCAAACCAAAAGAATTTGGGAACCATTCGTTCGTCTAATTTATGCACCGAAATTATGGAGTATACATCTCCAGACGAAATTGCAGTATGTAACTTGGCTTCTATTTCGTTACCAATGTTTGTTGAAAACGGAGCTTTCAATCATGAATTGTTGTATAATGTAACAAAACGCGTAACTCGTAACTTAAACAAAGTAATCGATAGAAATTATTACCCAGTTTTAGAAGCGGAAAACTCAAATATGCGTCACCGTCCAATTGGATTAGGAGTACAAGGTTTAGCAGATGCTTTTATCATGCTACGTTTGCCTTTTACTAGCGATGAAGCTAAAAAGTTGAACCAAGAAATTTTTGAAACTTTATATTTTGCAGCTGTAACCGCTTCTATGGAAATGGCTAAAGAAGAAGGTCCATATTCTACTTTCGAAGGTTCACCAATTTCTAAAGGAGAATTCCAACACAACCTTTGGAATATTAAAGACGAAGAACTTTCTGGTCGTTGGGATTGGGCAAGTTTAAGAAAAGAAGTAATGGCGAACGGAGTAAGAAACTCATTGTTAGTAGCACCAATGCCAACAGCTTCTACTTCTCAAATTTTAGGGAATAACGAAGCATTTGAGCCTTATACTTCAAATATTTACACTAGAAGAGTGCTTTCTGGAGAATTTATTGTAGTAAACAAACACTTATTACACGATTTAGTAGAAAGAGGATTATGGAACGAATCCATGAAACAAGAAATCATGCGCCATAATGGTTCGGTACAAAATATTCCTTCTGTTCCAACAGATTTGAAAGAATTGTATAAAACGGTTTGGGAAATGTCTATGAAAGATATTATTGATATGAGTCGCCAAAGAGGTTATTTTATTGACCAATCGCAATCGCTGAACTTGTTCATGCAAGATGCTACGTATGCTAAATTAACTTCTATGCATTTTTACGCTTGGAAATCAGGTTTAAAAACAGGAATGTATTATTTAAGAACCAAAGCGGCAGTTGATGCAATTAAGTTTACTTTGAATAATGATAAAGTAGCAGCACCAATAGAAGTGGAATCTAAACCAAAATACGAAAAAGTTGAAGCGATTCCTGTAGTAAACGAACCGGTTGAAATGACCGCAGAAGAATACAGAGCCATGATTGAATTGGCAAAAAATGCTGGACCAGAGGATTGTGAAATGTGTGGTTCATAACAAAAGAACATAGAAATTAGTAAATAGAGTTTAGATTATAGAAACAGCTGTCGTAATAGATGGCTGTTTTTGTTTTAAAAAATTGCATTTCAATTCGTACATTTGGAAAAAATAAAAATTATGGCAAAAGAGCAAAAAGGCGTTTATACAGGAATCATAGAAAAAGATGAAAACGGAAACTTTTTTTGTGGTCCTTATTTGTTGGACTATCAACAGGCTTCGAAAAATTTTAAATTAGGAGACAAAGTCAATATTAAATCGGTAATTGAGAATCCGAGTGATAAAAGCTACAATCAATACCCAAAAAAGTCAAGTAATTTCTTTTTGGCAAACGATAAAAAGTAATACTTCTTTACTTATTTAAATAAAAATCGCTTCAATAACTTTAAATTATAACTAATGGAAACTTCTATCAAAAAAGTTAAAATTACGCCTCAAATGTATGCTTCAAAAGGCAAACGATTTGCAAATTTTATAATTGATTATATAGGTCAATTAATTATTGGTGGAGCCATTGGAATTGCTATGGCAATAATTTCCGAAATAACAGGCGATTATGAATATGTAGCGTGGATTGATACTATGGGAACATTAGGAGAATATGCATTGGGCATTGTAATATTAATTGTTTATTACATGGTTTTTGAAACTATAACAGGAAGAACATTAGGGAAATACATAACCAATACCAAAGTGCTTACGGAAGATGGCCAAAAGCCTGAAGCAGATAAGATTTTATACCGAACACTTTCGAGAATGATTCCTTTTGAAGCCTTTTCATTTTTAGGTGATGAAGGAAGAGGTTGGCATGATTCAATAGCCAAAACAGTCGTAGTAGATGTTAAAAAGTACAATGAAATTGTTGAGTTGCAAAATTCACTTTCTGAAATTGGGAATGCTTAAATCAAAAACCATTAATCTTCAATCCAAAACCGTATGATGCATTGGGAACAATTATTATCTTTAAAAAGACAAGGCGACACCAGTAAACGTTTGCGTAAAGAACAAGACGATACGCGTTTGGGCTTTGAAGTAGATTATGATCGAATCATTTTTTCTGCCGCTTTCAGAAGTTTACAAGATAAAACACAAGTTATTCCGCTATCAAAAACCGATTTTGTTCATAACCGCTTAACTCACAGTTTAGAAGTTTCAGTAGTTGGGCGCTCCTTAGGGCGTTTGGTAGGTAAAAAAATACTGGAAAAATATCCATCTTTGAGAGAAATTCATGGGTTTCATATGAATGATTTTGGTGCGGTTGTGGCAGCAGCTTCGTTAGCTCATGATATTGGAAATCCGCCTTTTGGTCATTCAGGAGAGAAAGCTATTGGCGAGTATTTTAAAAACGGAAACGGCCAACGTTTCAAAGACCAATTAACTACAAAAGAATGGCAAGATTTAATTGATTTTGAAGGGAATGCCAATGGATTCTCGGTATTAACTACCTCTAGAGAAGGAATTGAAGGTGGTTTGCGTATTTCGTATGCTACACTAGGCGCTTTTATGAAATATCCGAAAGAAAGTTTACCCAAAAAACCAACATTAAAAATTTGCGATAAAAAATATGGTTTTTTCCAACAAGACAAAGCATTTTTTGTTGAGGTTGCCAATGAATTAGGTTTAATATCCAATAAATCAGGAAATGATATTGGATTTGAACGTCATCCGTTAGCGTATTTAGTAGAAGCCGCTGATGATATTTGTTATACCATTATCGATTTTGAAGATGGAATCAATTTGGGATTAATTCAAGAAGAATTTGCTTTGGAATACTTAATTAAATTGGTAAAAACTGGAATTGATGCCAAAAAATACAACGAACTTACCACAAAAGAAGATCGAATTAGTTATTTAAGAGCACTAGCTATTGGAAGTTTAATTTCAGATGCAGTTACCGTTTTTATGGAGAACGAAACAGCAATTTTAAACGGCGATTTTCCTTTTGCAATTATGGATAAAAGTCAGTACAAAGCACAAATGAATGACATTATCCAAATCAGTATAAAAAATGTCTACCAAAGTAGAGAAGTTATTGAAAAAGAATTAGTTGGCTACAAGGTGATTAACACGCTTTTAGATAAATTTTGTTCGGCATATATAAACAATTTTCAAGGAAACGCATCCAATTACGATAAATTAATTCTAAAATTATTACCCGAACGTTTCCAACAACCCAAAGAAACTTTATATGACCAACTATTACATATTTGTCACTTTGTTTCTTTATTAACAGATGGTAAAGCGTTGCAGCTTTTTACGATAATTCAATCAAACAAAAGTTAATTCATTGGTTTTTATATAAATAAATTTTGAATATTCAGAAATATCTTTAAATTTGGAGATTAAATTAACCCCTTTTATAACATATGAAAAAACAATTATTTTTATTAAATCTATTAGTTTTTCTTGTATTTGGATGTAACAATCCTAAATCAGAAACTAGTGTTGAAAAAAATTCTTCAACGCTTGATAGTCAAGTAAACACTAATGAAAATCTGGTCGAAAAGCAAGAGACTAGTACTGTTTTAAGTACTGTAAATACAGCAAAAACTAAAACCAGTAGTTCTTATATTTCACAGACATATAATGACTGTGAGGAACTTTCTGAAACAGAAGTTTTAAGAAAGAAGCATCAGCAATTTTTGCAGAATAGTCCTTTCAAGAATACGTTAAATCTAACCAAATCGGAACGTAAGGCTTTAGGAATTCCCCCTAAGAAATACTACGAATTGGAGTGGGAATTAACCATGAATCCTGAAACAGGAAGACCAAATCCCGAAAATTTACATCGATTAAGAAATCAATTGTTAGAAGAAAGACTTCAGGCTATTTCGGAGGGGAGAACACCCGGAGATGCTTCAAATAATAATTGGGTTGAAAGAGGGCCAAATAATGTAGGAGGAAGAGTAAGAGCAGTTATGTTTGACCCTAATGATGCTACTTATAGAACTGTTTATGCAGGTGGTGTAAGTGGAGGATTATGGAAAAACACTGATATTACCGCCAATACTGCGTGGACAAGAGTAAACATACCTGATAATTTAGCAGTATCAACCATAACTTATGATCCTAATAACACAAATGTATTTTATTTAGGTACTGGAGAATCATATGTAGGAGGAGATGTGAATGGTGATGGTGTTTGGAAATCAGTAGATGGTGGAAATACTTGGACTAAAATATTTGGTGGAATTTCAGGAGCTACAACTTTTGAATCTGCAGCAGCAGTTAGGGTTAATACTCCAGCTGGAATTGCTAATGATTATGCATGTTATCCAACTACTGCTTTTGGTTTACCTTTGAGTTCTAACATTACATCAGATATTGTTCTAGTTAATGATGGTTCAGGAGCAACAAGTACATTAGGTTGTAATGGCTTAACAAACGCAGCTCAAGTTAGTGGTAAAATTGCTTTAATTAGAAGAGGTAATTGTACGTTTGCTCAAAAAGTTAAAAATGCGCAAAATGCTGGAGCTATTGCTGTAATCATGATGAACAATATTGATGGAACTCCTGTTCCTATGGGGGGTACTGATGAAACCATTACTATTCCTTCAGTTATGATATCAAAAGCAGATGGTGATATTCTTCAAGCAGCTCTAGGTTCTGGAAATGTTAATGTAACTTTAATTGCGCCAGAACCTGGTCAATTTACTGGAAATTTAGTACCTGGAATACAGTATGTTAATGATATTAAGATAAGAAACAACGGTGGTGTATCGGAAATTTATTTAGCAGCGGGTGATTCTTTTTACTCAGCTGCCAATGCAGTTACTTATATGTCAGGTCCAGATTATGGATTATATAAGTCAGTTGACGGTGGAGCAAATTGGCAAAAATTGAACTTGCCTGAAACAGCAAATGGTAATCCGCTATGTCCAAATGACATTGAAGTTGGAGTTGATAACACTATTTGGTTATCAACTATTAAAAGTACAGTTTATAATGATGGAGGAGGTAAAGTTTTATCTTCAACAGATGGTGTAAACTTTTTTGAACGATTTGAAGTGCTAGATGGTGATAGAACTCAAATTGCAGTTTCTTCTTCAGCAGCTGGGAAAGTATATGTTTTAGCTGAAGTTCCAACAGGTGTTGAAATGTATTCAACTTCAAATAGTTTTGTGTCAAGCGGCCCAATGGCTTTACCAAATGATGCTGATACTGGAATACCTGCAAATGATTTTTGTAGAGGACAAGCTTTCTTTGATTTAATGTTAGAAGTAGATCCTAACAATGATAACATTCTTTACGCTGGAGGTATAGATCTATTTAGATCAACTAATGGTGGCGGCACTTGGACACAAATTTCTAAATGGTCAAATAATAATTTCTTATCGGGTCTTTCTTGCTCTTTAGTTCATGCAGATCAACATGGAATGGCATTTAGACCTGGAAATTCAAACCAAGCAATTTTTGGGAATGATGGAGGTGTATATTACACGGGTAGTTTGTCAACTGCAGCAACAAGTAATGTAATATTTGCTAGAAATAATAATTTAAATATTACACAATTTTACAGTTTAGGAGTTGCTCCAACAAGTGCTGTTTCAGGATTGCCGGGTAATAATTATTTTGCTGCAGGTTCACAAGATAATGGAACTCAATATTTTGGAAATGTTGTTGAAGGTGTTAATTCAAGCGTTCAATCTCAAGGTGGAGATGGCGCATATACAATGTTTGACCAAGGAGCTGATAGATATTACATTTCTAATTATGTGTATAACCAGCAGATTATTTATAGACCAATGGCTGGAGGTACAACTAGAACAATTAATGCCGAAGGTACTGCAAATGGTGCATTTATTGCGCCAATGGGATTAGATTCTAGCTTAGATATACTTTACGCTGATTATTCTCTAGGAACAGCAACGCCTCCTAATAGAATAAGAAGATATACCAATTTAAAATCTGGAACTGTTGGAAAAACACTTTTAACAAATGATTTGTTAACTAGCCCGCCTACAGCATTTACAGTATCCCCGTACACAACTACTTCAACTACATTGTTGGTTGGTACTAGATTAGGAAGATTACTACGTTTAACAAATGCTAATACAACGCCTGTTTGGGCCGACATTTCAGGGCCTAGCTTCGTAGGAAGTATTTCAGATGTAGAATACGGTAGAAATAATAATGAAATTTTTGTGACTTTCCATAATTATAACGTTGTTAGTATTTGGTATACAAACGATGGTGGATTGACATGGCAAAATAAAGAAGGTAATTTCCCAGATATCCCAGTTAAAGCGATTCTACAAAATCCATTAAACACTGAAGAAGTAATTATTGGAACGGAATTAGGTGTTTGGTTTACCAATAATTTTAGTTCTCCAACACCAACATGGAATCAGTCTTATAATGGAATGAGTAATGTTAAAGTTACTGATTTGGATTTACGTAATGATAATACGGTTTTTGCAGCTACTTATGGTAGAGGAATTTTCTCTGGAGTATTTACATCTACTACGTTGTCAAATAATGATAATGAGTTTGCAAAAGCAACTAAAATGTATCCAAATCCATCGAATGGTATTGTTAATCTAAGTATTCCAAATTACACAGGTAATATTAAAATTGAGTTTTACGATATTAATGGTAAAGTGGTTTATTCTGATAATTTTGATTATTTATTTGAAAAAGCAATTGATTTAAATAGTCTTCAATCGGGTATTTATATTGCTCGAATCGAAGGAGATGGTTTTAATTACTCAGAAAAAATAATTAAGAAATAGTATTATAAAACAACTATTAAATAGAAGCCATCTCAAATTTGAGATGGCTCCATTTTTTCTGCCTTTTTCATTTTTAAAAGTTGTTCCTAAGAAAGAGTTAGAAGCTTATAAAAACAACAATAAAACACTTCTAGAACAATACAAACAACAAAGCAAATAACCAAAAAAAAAGCCCAAAAATTACTCAACTCTTGGGCTTTGCTTTTTAACCAGTTCCTTAAATGGTGCCGTTTATTTTAAAATGGTTGCGTATGGTGCGGTGCTATGATTAATAATGTAAAACTTAAAGCTATATAATAGATTTAGACTTTCCTATAAAACAACAAAACCACTCCTTTTTACAGAGTGGTTTTTGCTTTTATATACTTTGTGGGCACAGATTGCAAATCTGCGCTAACGTTGAGGGGAGATATCCGAGCGGTCGGGAAACGGTCACAGAGATTTATCTATTGACGAACTGCAAAAATTAAGTAAGCTCTTTAACCTTACTACTGACCAAATACTGAACTACGAAAATATTATTCCTGAAGAAGTTACTATTGTAGACAAACCAGACTTTGAGAAGCTTCATCTGATTAATCAACTTGATGAAGAGGATAAAACAACCATTTTTAAAATCGTTGACACGATGCTAACCAAGAAAAAATTTAAAGACTTCTTTAATAAAAATGTAGCAGCACTATAAAACAACAAAGCCCACGTTAAGTGGGCTTTACTTTTTTAACCAGTTCCTTAAATGGAACCGTTTATTTTAAAATGGTTGCGGATGGTGCGGTTCATTTTTCACCATTTTCTTTGATTTAAGCCCTTTAAACATAAAAAAAGATGAACTATATAGCTCATCTTTTTTACAATTATTTTTAATTTTTATTGATTATCAAATCATTAAACACCTTAAAAGTGTTCATCACGATACATTACCAAATCTGATACATTACCCATTACCAGGTACATTACCATTATTCCAAATATAGAAAATTTCTAAAATAACAACTTCTATTAACTTTGCTTTTTAAATTTACTTCATAAATAGCTTCATATGTACTTACACCTGATTTAGAAGTATTACCTTTTTGTTTTAACATTTCACATTTATCATCTAAATAACTGTTAAAAATAAAACGATAATAACTATTTATTAAAGTGTCACTAGAATTTAATAATTGAATTCTTTTTTTATTATTATCACTGCTTTCCAATTCATAATACTTTTGATTATCAACATCATATACAACAAACCAATACTTTTCATCCATTATTGAAGAACTAGGAATATTAAAATAAATGATATGATTAGTATACACTAATTCTTTTTCTAACCTTTTAAATACAAGTCTATTTACATCATTGCTTTTAATTTTTACACTAATAGCGCTATCTGTATTTTTCTCAGTTTCGTTTTTAATATCGTTCTGCATTTGATTAATCTCACTATAAAATTTAGGAGTGCTACAACTGTAAAGGAACATAATATATAAAATATAGAGTAGATTTAATTTGCCGTTTTTCATTATTTACGTGTTCTTACAATATTATTCCAAATTTTAAGCGCTTGTTCTGTAGGTTCATATTGCGTATGAAAGGGATTTTGAAGTTTTGATTTCTTAATTATCCTTGATTCCTCCATCGAACTACCACCTAAAATATAATGAGTTCTTATTGGTAATCCTTGCTCTGCTCTAATCATATTCTCAAACATTGTTGCGAATATTTCATCTTGCTTAACATCTTTTACTAAGCCATTTTCAGAATTTGCTTTTATCCAAGGCTTATCCCTTTCTGAAGAATTAAATAAATTATATGATAAACCATGAGCTAATTCATGAGCTAGGGTTATATGAAAAATTAAATCTTTAAGACCATCTGTAGTTTGAACCTTACCTTTTTGATTAAAACTTGTATATATATAATCATCAAAAGTAATATTTCTATCTTTCATATCTAACTGTTTTGATACGTTTATCCCGATGTCTACATTTATATTTTCATTTTCAAATAAGCGTAAAAATTGAGCTCCAAAAGAATTTGAATCTCCCATAGTAATTCCGTTTAAAGCTTCTAATATTTGAGCAACATAACTTCCTTCTTCAGCTTGATATTCGTCCCATGTTCCTTTATCTTTGTCTTGTGAGAAAATCTTCCCATTATCATATCTAAACCTAGTCCCTCCTTGCCATATGTAAATATAATCACCATTTACATCTATAAATTTTACTGGATTATTAGCGGTGTATTGATAAGGGTTTATATTGTAAAATGCTTCTGAAAAATTATCCATAGTAAAATATCTACCTAAAGCAGGGTCATAATTTCTAGCTCCATAGTCGTAGAAGTTAAGCCCTAACTCGTCTTGATACTCTTTACCGTTGTATTTATACTTGTAAACACTACTATAACCAGCTATTACTTTGCTTTTTCAACTTTAATATTTCCAAGAAAAAACTCATCATACAAAATTAATTCTTCATTTTTAAATTGATAGTATTTATCCAAAACACAGCCTTGATTAGAACTCTTTATATCAAATTTTAATTTATTTTTTTTCAAATAGAATGACTTATCATCATTCCCTTTATAATATATTAAAATAGGTATTTCATCAATAAATAAAATTCCTTTAGTAAGATTTAATCGATTCTGTATTTCATTAATTTTAAAATCATCAGAAATCTGATATTTTGTTAATGATAAAATCATTTTATCTTCTTTAATTAAAAATCCGTAATCAGGTTTAATTTTACAATCTCTAACATATTGAAGAATTGACGTTTTAATTTCACTGATTATTTTTTTATCAACAATAACAACTTCATTTAAATGAAAAATAACTTCATTACTATTTACTACATTTTGTTGATAATTTTTGTTTGAACATGAAAGAAAAAAAAATAAAATTATAAAATATTTCATACTAATAAATTCTATCTCTTTTATTATGATAAATGTTTAAGATTAGATGGGATTGCTTTATTTAAAAAAAAAATAATTTCAACTGAAATAAAGCTAAAACTCATAAACAACCCCAACTCCTAAAAGTTGTTTCAATTGAATTTTAGGGCCAATAACCACTTGTTGTCCATCAATTTCTTCTTTAGCTTTGATGTCGTCGTCATACATAATGTGAGTACCAATATTTGCTTTAACGTATTGATTTACGACCATTTCTAATTGCAATTGCCAATCTACATCGATATTTCCAAATTTATTTAAATAATCTGTATAAAAACTCACTCGATGTTCCAAAATCATATTTTTATACACTTCTTTTTTCCATTGATTGGTAATTAAAATACCAACTTCATTACGATATAATTTCCCTTCTTTAATAATGTTTCCGTCAGAGTCTAAAATGGCTTTGTTAACACCAAAAGCCCCTTGATTAGCCAAGCGTTGATCAAAAACTAATGTTGTTTTTTGAGTTAATGGCGATAAATAAACGTTTAAATTCAAATCTTTGCGAGAATATTCAGAACCAATACCTAAGAAGATATAAGCAGGAGCAAAAGGTTTAGAAATTGCTAAGTCTACATTTGGGTAAGCATATCCGTTGGCGAATTGGGTTTGAAAATTAAATCTCCCTGCATAATACCAATTTGATAATGAATCTTTTTTGTATCCAAAATTCGAATTAATCTGAAATTGGTCATCCGTTTTTCTAACTTCTCTATCTTCTTGTTTATTAATTCCATAGCGCATAATAAGTTCGTTGCTCCATCTCAAATTTCCTTTTGAATAATTTCTTTGAAAATTTGCACGTGCAAGACCAGAAATAGAGTTATTACCTCCTGCATTCCAGTTTAAAAAAGTGATTTGCGATAAATCTAAACCTATTCTGTTTTTCTTTTCCCATTTCGAAATAGTATCAGGGGAAGTAGTTTGGATAATTTGGGCATTGGCTTGAAAAACCATAAATAAAAATCCTAGTAGTAAGGCTTTTTTAGTCATGTTGAAAGGTATTAAATAGTTGAATTAAATTAGTAACGTCTATTTTGCAAATTTGTTGTAGCTCAAAAACTGTTCCATGTTCTATAAACGAATCAGAAATCCCTAAGTTTTTTATTGGTTTTTGTAAATGTTGTCGAACCACAATCGAATTAATTTGCTCGCCAAAACCACCAGTAATTACGCCGTCTTCAACGGTTATAATGTAATCATGCGAATCAATTATTTTTGAAATTTCTTTTATATCCAAAGGTTTTACAAATGGGAAATGATAATGCGAAAATAAACTCGAATTTTCAGTTTCAGCTAAAGCTTTCGTTACATTATTTCCAATAGTTCCAGTCGATAAAACTGCCACTTTTGTTCCTTTTTGAAGTTGGGTTATCTTTCCAATTTCAATTTTTTCAAACGGTTGTTGCCAATCCACATTTTCGCCTCTTCCTCTGGGATAGCGAATCGCAATAGGATGATTCAAACCTTCTGAAGCAGTAAACATTAGGTTTCGTAATTCCACTTCATCCTTTGGTGCTGCTATAATTAAATTTGGAATGCAATTCAAATACGCAATATCAAAAACACCATGATGCGTAGCGCCATCTTCACCTACCAAACCCGCTCTATCCAAGCAAAAAATAACAGGCAAATTTTGCAAAGCTACATCATGAATCACTTGGTCATAAGCGCGTTGCAAAAAAGTGGAATAGATATTACAAAAAACCACCATTCCTTGTGTGGCCATTCCCGCGGCTAGGGTAACAGCGTGTTGTTCGGCTATCCCAACGTCAAAAGCACGTTTTGGAAAAGCTTCCATCATGTATTTCATGGAACTTCCTGTAGGCATAGCTGGAGTAATTCCAATGATTTTTTCGTTTTTTCCTGCTAATTCTACCAAAGTATGTCCAAAAACATCTTGAAATTTCGGCGGTAAATGTGATTCGTCTTTTGGGTGAATTTTTCCAGTTTCGGCATCAAATTTTCCTGGTGCATGATATTTTACTTGGTCTTCTTCTGCCAATTGCAATCCTTTTCCTTTGGTAGTAATCACATGCAAAAATTTCGGACCTTTTACTTTTTTTAATCGTTCTAATTCCGAAAGTAATTTGGGTAAGTCATGCCCGTCAATTGGACCCGAATAATCAAAATTCAACGACTTAATAATGTTATTTTGTTTTGGATTTTTGCCTTCTTTAACCGAAGTTAGATAGTTTTTCAAAGCTCCAATACTTGGATCAATCCCAATGGCGTTGTCATTTAAAATTACCAATAAATTCGCATCGGTAACTCCAGTATGATTCAAACCCTCAAAAGCCATTCCGCTCGCAATCGATGCGTCACCAATAACTGCAATATGTTGTTTGTCAACTTCTCCTTTTAATTGCGAAGCCAAAGCCATTCCAAGCGCAGCCGAAATCGAAGTAGAAGAATGTCCCACGCCAAAAGCATCATATTCACTTTCTTCTCGTCTTGGAAAACCAGAAATTCCGTGTAACGCTCTATTGGTATGAAAAATGTCGCGTCTTTCGGTTAAGATTTTATGTCCGTAGGCTTGATGACCCACATCCCAAACCAATAAGTCTTCTGGAGTATTGAAAACGTAATGCAGCGCAATTGTTAATTCCACAACACCCAAACTCGCTCCCAGATGCCCTTCTTTTTTGGAAATAATATCAATGATAAAATTTCTCAATTCTTGAGCTAATTGAGGCAATTGATTTTCAGGAAGTTTCCTCAAATCGGTTGGGTTATTAATTTTTGAAAGCAAATTTTCCATTTCGTCACAAAAGTAAGCATTGGTTGTTGTATTTTTGTAATTATGGAGCAAATTTTTACCGACGAGTTTTTCATGAAAAAAGCCTTACAAGAAGCCGAAACTGCTTTTGAAAAAGGTGAAATTCCTGTTGGTGCTGTCATTGTAATCGATAATCGAGTGATTGCAAAAAGTCATAATTTAACTGAATTGCTACATGATGTCACTGCTCACGCCGAAATGCAAGCCATCACTAGTGCTGCCAATTTTTTAGGTGGAAAATATTTGAAAGATTGCACGTTGTACGTAACACTTGAACCTTGCCAAATGTGCGCTGGAGCTTTGTATTGGTCCCAAATTTCAAAAATTGTTTATGGCGCTTCCGATGAAAATCGTGGTTTTCAAAAAATGGGAACACAACTACATCCGAAAACTGTTGTGGTTTCTGGTGTTTTAGAAAAAGAGTGTGCTTTATTGATGCGTGCTTTTTTTAGGAACAAACGTTAAAAATTTTTAATACGAAAATTTATAAGTTTTTTCTATCTTTAAACAATATTTGCATACTTTTTGATGTTATGCAATTGTGGTACATTTTCCATTCTAATTCTACTTTTTATGAAGCAATTTCGCGTTGTCAATCTCTTGTTGATTGTATTTTTAGCCCTTTCTTGTTCCAAAGATTCTAAAGATTTTAATTCTGATTTTTCTCTTTACAAAGAGTATATTCTGAATTTTAGTTCGGGTTTGGTCTCGGCTTCAAATGATATTCGTGTGGTTTTGGCATTCGATAAAAAAGAATGGACGCCCAATCAAGAATTGGATTCCGATTATTTTACAATTTCACCCAGCGTAGACGGAAAAGTAATAGCACTATCAAATAACACCATAGCTTTCGTTCCTAAAAAGCCATTGGAAAATGATAAAGAATATCAAGTTACTTTTCATTTGTCTGAAGTGAAAGACGTGCCAAAAGAATTGAAAAATTTCAATTTTACTATCAAAACCATCAAACAAGATTTTGTCATTAATACACAAGATTTGCAATCGTATAGCAAAGATTTTTCCTATTTAAACGGAACTATTACAACCAGTGATAATTTGGATTTGGACATTGCCAAAAAACTAGTTCAAGTAACCCAAAATGGAAAACCATTAAAAGTGAAAATCGATAAAGCATTGAGTGCTTCCAAAGAATTTAAATTCGTAATCGATAGCATTCAACGTTTGGTAGACGACTCTAAAATTACCATTGCTTGGAACGGAAATGACTTTGGAATCAAACAAAAAGGAAGCCTAGAATACGAAATTCCAGGTAAAAATAATTTCAAAATCATTAGTGCAGAAGTCCAAGAAAGTAACAACCAAGTGCTTTTGTTGAATTTCTCTGATCCCTTAAAAAAAGGACAAGATTTTAGCGGTTTAGTCCAAGTTGAATCAGCAACCAATTTGAAATTCGCAACCGCTGGAAATCTTTTGAAAGTATTTTTCGCCGAACCGCTGAAAGGAGAACTATTGGTAGAAGTTTTTCAAGGAATTCAAAGCGAAGACGGATTCAAAATGAAGCAAAATTTTGAACAAAAAGTTTCTTTCGAACAAATGAAACCCGCTGTTCGATTTGTAAAAAGTGGGACTATTTTGCCAAGTTCTAATAATCTAAAAATCAATTTTGAAGCTGTAAATGTAAGTGCTGTTGATGTAAAAGTGTACCGCATTTACAAGAACAATATTTTACAATTTCTGCAAGATAACGAGATAAATGGACAACGTAATTTAAGAAAAGTAGCCGCGCCAATTGCCAAACACAAGTTAGTTTTAAAGAAAAATAATTTATCCAATTATAGCAAATGGAATGCTTACGCCATCGATTTATCAAAAATAATTCAAACTGAACCGGGAGCCATTTATCGTGTAGAGTTGAGTTTTGGCAAGAAATATTCGCTTTATAAATGTGCTTCTTCTGAAGAGGAAAATGAAGAGGAAAATGAATCGGAAGACACTGGCGAAGTTCGAAGCAATTCTGGATATTACGACGATTATTATGACGATTATGATTGGTACGAAAGAGAAGATCCGTGCACCAATTCGTACTATTACAACAATACCATTGGAACAAATGTAATCGCAACAGATTTAGGTGTGATTGCTAAAAGAGGCGAAAACGGAAGTTATTTCTTCGCTGTAAACGACATTGTTTCTGCCAATCCAGTTTCGGGAGCGACTATTGAGTTGTATGATTTCCAACAACAAAAATTAGCCAATATAACAACAGATGCCGACGGATTTGCAACGACAGAAACCAAGCGTTATGCATTTTTTGCCATTGTAACCAAAGATAAAAACACAACTTATGTTCGTTTGGATGAAGGGCAATCACTATCCGTAAGTAACTTTGATGTTAGTGGCGAAACACTAGAAAAAGGATTAAAAGGTTTTATTTATGGCGAAAGAGGCGTTTGGCGTCCAGGCGATACTTTACATATTGCTTTCATGTTGAACGACAACGAAAGTAGACTAGAAAAATCGCATCCTATCAAATTTCATTTGAGTGATCCTCGCGGAAAATTAACGTATCAATCCGTTCAAAAATACAAGGAAAGCAATCATTATGTTTTCAAAGTAGCAACTAAACCAACAGATTTTACAGGAAATTGGGAAGCTAAAATTTCGGTTGGTGGCGCCAATTTTTACAAAAGCATCAAGATTGAAACCATCAAACCTAATCGTTTAAAAATCAAAAACAGTTTTGCCGATGCTCAAATTTTTGGAAGTAAACCCAATAACGGAAAAGTTGAAGTAGCTTGGTTGCACGGTGCTATTGCCAAAAACTTAAAAGTAGAAATGCAAGCCAAATTTATGGAGCAAGCCACTACTTTTAAAGGTTATTCCAATTATGATTTTGATGACGAAGTGCGAAAATTTTTCACCGAAGAAGTCAATGTTTTCTCTGGAAAATTAGATGATTTTGGTAAAACCAATGTCACGCTACAACCTAAAATCCAAAAGCAAGCTCCAGGAAAACTGAAAATTGTTATGCAAACCAAAGCTTTTGAAAACGGAGGCGATTTCAGCACGGATGTAGTTTCAGCAACCTATTCGCCATACAAAACGTATGTGGGTTTAAAACGCCCAACGCCTAACAAATACGGCATGCTGGAAACCGATAAAATGAACCGTTTTGAAGTGGTAACTTTATCCGAAAATGGGAGTCCAAAAGCCGTTCGAAACTTGGAAGTTCGTGTTTATAAAGTGTCTTGGCGCTGGTGGTGGAATTCCAATGGTGATGATTTAGCTCAATATAATGCTTCCAATGTTACTACGGCTTACAAAAATTTTGTAGTGAACACTGATGCTTCTGGAAAAGCCAGTTTTCAGTTCCAAGTTCCAGAAAACGAATGGGGAAGATATTTGATTCGTGTGGAAGATACGAATGACGGTCACGCCACAAGTACTACCGAAATTATTGATTGGCCGTATTGGTCAGGTAAATCAAAATCAGGTGATGCCAATACAGCAAATATGCTAGTATTTACTTCGGATAAACAAAAATATGCTGTTGGTGAAAAAGCGATTATTTCGTTTCCATCCAGCGAAGGAAGTCGCGCTTTATTGTCGTTAGAAAATGGTTCTAAAGTAGTGAAAACACTTTGGGCAACCACAACTAAAGGAGAGACTAAAGTAGAAATTCCAGTTACGCCAGATATGGCTCCCAATGTTTACGTGAATATTTCGCTATTGAAACCGCATGCTTCCACTTTAAATGATACACCTATTAGAATGTATGGTGTTTTACCAATCGAAGTAGTAGATAAAAATACCGTTTTGGAACCTCAAATAACAATGCCAGACGTATTGCGACCAGAAAAGAAAGCAAGTGTAAAAGTCAGCGAAAAAAACGGCAAAGAAATGACGTATACCATCGCTATTGTTGATGACGGTTTGCTAGATTTAACTCGATTTAAAACGCCAAATGCTTGGAATAAGTTTTATGCCAAACAAGCTTTAGGAGTAAAATCTTGGGATGTTTATGATGATGTAATTGGAGCTTACGGAGGAAAAATCAACCAAATTTTCAGTATTGGTGGTGACGAGGATTTAGGCGGTGGCAATGCCAAAAAAGCAAACCGTTTCAAACCAGTGGTGATTTATATGGGACCATTCAAATTGGAAAAAGGACAAACCCAAACGCACCAATTTACCATGCCAAATTACGTGGGTTCAGTTCGTACTATGGTGGTTGCTGGAAATGCTACTACCAATGCTTACGGTGCTTCCGAAAAAACTTCGACTGTCAGAAGTCCGTTGATGGTATTAGCTTCAGTGCCAAGAAAAATTTCTTCCAACGAAAAAATCACGTTGCCAGTTACTGTTTTTGCTATGGAAAATAACGTGAAAAATGTAAGTGTTCAAGTAAAAACGAATTCAGGTTTCCGAGTGCTTGAAACAGCAACCAAACAACTTTCATTTGCTTCACCTGATGAAAAAATGCTGTATTTTGATTTGGAAGTAAACGATGTCATTGGTTTAGGAAAAATCGAAATTATAGCTACTTCGGGTTCTGAAAAAGCTTCGTTTCCTGTTGAAATTGATATTGTTAATCCAAATCCAGAAACTACTGATTTTGTCGATTTGATTTTGGAACCCAATACAACCAAAACCATCAATTGGACAACTTTTGGCGTAAATGGAACCAACAAAGCACAATTAGAAGTTTCATCTTTCCCAACAATTGATTTCAACAGAAGATTAAAATATTTGATTCAATATCCGCACGGTTGTGTAGAACAAACTACTTCTGCGGCTTTTCCTCAGTTGTATTTAGCCGATGTTGTAGCGCTTGATGATGCCAAAAAACAACAAATTCAACGTCATATCAATGATGCTATCCAAAAATTGGGTCGCTTCCAAATTGCAAATGGTGGCGTTTCGTATTGGCAAGGAAATACAAATGCGGATGATTGGAGCACTTCTTATGTGGGACATTTTTTGATAGAAGCGGAGAAAAAAGGGTATGTTTTGCCAATTGGTTTTAAAAATAAATGGGTTTCGTACCAAAAAAACACAGCAAAACAATGGCGTTTTAGAAAAGAATACAACAATGATTTTGCTCAAGCCTATCGTTTGTACACTTTGGCTTTAGCCGGAAATGCTGATGTTGGCTCCATGAACCGATTGAGAGAAGTTGGCATTAGTAACGAATCTAAGTTGCGTTTGGCGGCTTCGTATGCTTTAATTGGTCAAAAAAATGCAGCGGTGAATTTGATAAACACAGTAACTTCAGTAGAAAGCAACAACAATTACTATTACGGTTCAGCAGACAGAAACCGAGCGATGTTGTTAGAAACGTATTTATTGGTCGACCAAAAAACGCAAGCTTTTGAATTGGCAAATAAATTAGCTAAAAATCTTTCTTCGAATCAATACATGAGTACGCAAACAACAGCTTATGCGCTTTATGCTATGTCAAAATTTGCACTTAAAAATGGAGGAAAAGGCATTCAAGTTGCGGTTACAAATAATGGGAAAACTGAGACAGTTACTACTAATAAATCTGTTGCTGATAAAAAGTTAGTGGTTAAAAATGGCAGTAATTCGGTGCAAATTAAGAACAATAACAACAATACGATTTATGTTCGAGTTACGAATAGCGGCGTGCTTCCAATTGGTGAAGAAAAAGAAATGTTTACCAATTTAAGTGCGATTGTCAACTATAAAACTAGAGCAGGAGCCAATTTGAATTGGAACGAAATTCCACAAGGAACCGAAATTATTGCCCAAATTACCATAAGAAATACGTCAAACGAACCTATTGAAAATGTGGCTTTAACCCAAATTCTTCCTTCTGGATTTGAAATTATGAATTCCAGATTCACAGATTTTGGAAGTTATGCCGAAAACAAAGCCGATTACATTGACATTCGCGATGATAGAACTAATTTCTATTTTGGTTTAAAAGCTGGAGAAACCAGAACGTTTAATATACTTTTAAGCGCAACTTATCTAGGAAATTACTATTTGCCAGGAATACAATGCGAAGCCATGTACGACAATACGTATATAGCAAGAACGAAAGGAAAATGGATTACAATTGTTAAATAGTTGAAAAACCTAACAGGTTTCGAAAACCTGTTAGGTTTTTCAAAAACAAAGTGATTAAGTGAAAAAAATATTCCAGAAATTCTATAATTTCATCAAGCTTAAAGTAACAAATAACAAGAAAAAATCCATTTTCTTGTTGTTGCTTATGGTTGTTTACTATTTTTCACTACCCAAACAACTTTTCGAAAACCAATATGCAACCGTAATTGAAAGTTCAGATGGACAATTAATAGGTGCAAAAATAGCTGCTGATGGGCAATGGCGTTTTCCACAAACCGATAGCGTTCCCAATAAGTTTGAAAAATGTATTGTAGCTTTTGAAGATCAATATTTTTATAAGCATGTTGGCTTCAATCCTGGTGCAATGTATCACGCTTTTTTGCAAAATAGAAAAGCAAATAAAGTAGTTCGTGGTGGAAGTACATTAACCCAACAAGTAATTCGATTACACAGAAACGGCAAAAAAAGAACGTATTTCGAGAAAGTTATTGAAGTGGTTTTGGCCACTCGACTCGAACTTCGCCATTCGAAAGAAGAAATTCTTGCCTTGTACGCTGCTCACGCGCCTTTTGGAAGTAATGTAGTGGGATTGGAAATGGCTTCTTGGCGTTATTTTGGGTTGCAATCGCATCAATTATCTTGGGCTGAAGCGGCAACTTTAGCAGTTTTACCCAATGCACCAAGTTTAATTTACCCTGGAAAAAATCAGGAAAAATTATTACAAAAACGTAATCGGTTACTAAAAAGACTTTATGAAAATCAAGTAATTGATCAAGCTACTTACGAACTTTCATTGGAAGAAACCTTACCACAAAAACCTTTTGCTGTACCACAAATTGCACCTCATTTGTTGCAAAAAGTAGCTAAAAAACAAGCGAATCAAAAAGTAGTAACCACTATAAATTATGACATTCAAGAACGTGTAAACGAAATTGTAAACCAATATTACCAACAATACAAACAAAATCAGGTGTATAATATGGCGGTTTTGGTTGTTGAGGTAAAAACTCGAAATATCGTGGCTTATGTTGGTAACAGTCCAACAGATAAAGACCACCAAAAAGATGTGGATATTATTGATGCGCCAAGAAGTTCGGGCAGTATTTTGAAGCCGTTTTTATACGCTTCTATGCTCGATGATGGTGAGTTGTTGCCAAAATCTTTGGTTCCTGATATTCCTACGCAAATTTCGGGGTATTCGCCTCAAAATTACAATCTTACTTATGATGGTGCAGTGCCAGCGGATAGAGCTTTGGCGCGTTCGTTGAATATTCCATCGGTTTTGCTTTTGCAAGAGTATTCGGTGAATAAATTTTATGAGCAATTGCAAAAATTTCAATTTCGAAGCATTAATAGACCGCCATCAAACTACGGACTTTCCTTAATTTTAGGTGGTGCCGAAACCAATTTGTGGGATTTGTGTAAATCGTATGCGTTTATGGCTGGGACTTTGGACTTTTATACCAAAAATCAAGATCAATATAGAACTAAGGAATTGGCTAATTTGAATTATGAATTTGATAGAAAAGCAGATTTTGGTTCGCCAACTAAGCAGAAAAATATTCTACAACCCGCTTCCATTTGGCATACATTAAGTGCTATGAAAGAAGTAAACCGACCCAATGGTGATGAAGCTTGGCGTTTTTACGATTCTTCATTAGAATTGGCATGGAAAACAGGAACAAGTTTTGGTGCTCGCGATGCTTGGGCGCTTGGTGTAACGCAAGATTATGTTGTGGGAGTTTGGGTTGGAAATGCAACAGGTGAAGGTCGACCTATGTTATCTGGAGTGGAAGCTGCTGCGCCAATACTATTTGATGTTTTTCAATTATTTCCAAAAGCTAAATGGTTCGCAACGCCTTATAACGACATGGAAGAAGTTGAAGTTTGTGAAAAATCGGGGTTTTTGGCAAAAGATAATTGTCCAAAAGTACTTTCTTGGGTACCAAAAACAGCTAAGAAAACAGAAAATTGTCCGTATCATCAATGGATTCATTTGGATACAACGGAGCAATTTCGAGTGAATAGTTCTTGCGAATCACCCGAAAATATGATCATGCTTTCGTGGTTTGTATTGCCGCCCGTGATGGAATGGTATTACAAATCCAAAAATGTGGATTATCAAGTATTGCCCAACTTCAAAAATGGCTGTGAATCACAGTTACAAGAAGTTACTATGGGTTTTATTTATCCAAATGAAGGTACAAAAATCATGTTAACCAAGAATTTCAATGGCGAATTACAACCCGCAATTATAAAAATAGCACATACCAAAACCGATGCTACAGTATATTGGTACGCAAACGAAATCTACTTAGGAAGCACCAAAACTTTTCACGAAATGCCAATTTTATTACCAACCGGAAGCTATTTAATGACTGTTGTTGATGATTTGGGTTACGAAATCAAAAGAAAAATCACTATTGAGCAATAAAAAAACCGACAATCTTTCGAAAAGCGGTTTTTGGTATTATTTAATTTCATTTCCTTCTTTGTCAAAGAAATGGTATTCAAGATACGTGTAAGCGTCACGAGATTTGATATTAAGAGGAGGAAGTCCGGTGGACTTCAGGTATTTATAAAAACAAAAAAACCGTTATTCAATTAAGAGTAACGGTTTTTAGTTTATTTAATTTCATTTCCTTCTTTGTCAAAGAAATGGTATTCAAGATACGTGTAAGCGTCACG
>NZ_QLST01000019.1 GCF_003293845.1 Flavobacterium tibetense
TTCCTTTATTGTAAACGGGCACAAATCCAAAGCCAAGTAACGTAAAGTTAGAGGGTTTTCTAATCCCACTCTTTTCCTCGTTGATGGTTAGTTTGAGCTTGTTCTTAAGGAACTTTTCAATCACTACGCTCGTAGCTTTCGCTTGATTATGGCTCTTGCAGTAGATACTAAAATCATCAGCGTAACGAACGAATTTATGTCCTCTTCGGGTCATTTCTTTATCCAATTGATGGAGTAAGATGTTAGACAATAGTGGGCTTAAAGGAGAACCTTGCGGAACGCCTTTTCTTCGTTTTCGTAGCTTTCCGTTGATTTTAATCGGTGCTCGAAGCCATTTGCGAATGAGTTGCATTGTGGTTTTGCATTTCACTTTTTGAAACAACAAATTCAGAAGTAAACAATGGTCAACTTCATCAAAGAAATTTTTCAAGTCAATATCCACAATGTGGTTCAGTCCTGAATGGATGTAGTCCCGTGCTTGTCCAACGGCTTGTCGGGCATTTTTGTTAGGTCTAAATCCAAAACTGCTGGGTTTGAATTCGGGTTCAAATAAAGGTGCGATGCTTTGTGAAACCGCTTGTTGCAACACTCGTTCGCTTGTTGTGGGAACTCCCAATAATCGGGTTTTTCCGTTGCCTTTGGGAATTTCTATTCCTAAAATGGGTTGAATTTGATAATTTCCTTGTTTTATTTCCATAATTAACTGGTCTTTCTTTTCTGGGAATACCTTGCGGAGTTCTTTGATAGAAACGCCATCAACACCTGCACTACCTTTATTGGCAATGACGTGTTCCAATGCTTTTTGAAAGTTGTATGGATGTACTACTTTTTCAATCATCTTAGTTTTGTTTTAACCTGTTTTCGTTAAGTAGGGCTATCTACCTAGGCAAGATTCCATTACTTATTGAAAACCTCTTTGCGTTCAGTCCTTCCTTGTTTGTGAGACCTGTGCGGTATCTATTCACACCTCGTTGCTTTCAAGTACTATGACCTCTGCTGACTTCTCTTTGTGATTAACTCGTAATCTAAGAGACCTCCCCTAGTAACCGCTTTTTCCTTCCGTCTATTCCTGGTACATCTACATGACAGTAATCTGATTTAGTAGCATGTTCAGAACACTGTTTTGGACTTCGTATTGCTGTGGATACTCATCCTTACTGCTATGCCTCTTATGTACTTTCTGTTCGTCAGTACAGACTTTTGCCGTTTGACTTCCTTCAGTGCATACCTCGCGGTAAACCACCTTGTCACGTACTAAACCTTCGAGACGTTACTCTCGCGGTTAAGGGACTCACACCCTCTGGAAAAATAACACCCCGAAAATTAGTTTTTGTAGTCAAAATTTGTATTTTTGAACTATTTGAAAAGCTTTCGGGGTGTGTCCTGCATATGCAGGGCACACACAGCACCTACCCAAAAGGCGGGGTTTTGTGTTCCAAAGACAGTTTTGTGGTTAATGAAAGTTTAGTTTTTCAAATCAAGTTTTGTGGTAAAAGTCCCGCCCTTCGGGTAGCTGCAAAACGTTAAATATTTCATTTAAAGCATAAATAAAACATGTGCTTCAATTCCAAACAAACAAAACTAGCTTTAGAAGTCGAAAACAGATTTAAAGCAACTATAGAAAAGAAAGAACTTTTCAAGCCTTCTATGGATATAAATGGTTTTGATTTTGGAATAAACCCAGTTATCATAGATGAAAACCCAAATATCATTAAACATTACAATTGGGGTTTAATTCCTTCCTGGTCAAAAGACGAAGACATCAAAAAACTAACACTAAACGCAAGAATAGAATCAATCGAGCAAAAACCATCATTCAAGAATTCTATTAATAAAAGATGTTTGGTTATCGCTAATGGTTTCTACGAATGGCAATGGCAAGACAGTAAAGGCAAAAATAAAATCAAGTACGAAATTGGAATTGGAAATGAGGATTTATTCGCTTTTGCAGGAATCTATTCCCAATGGGTTAATCAAACCACTGGAGAAATTAAAGACACTTATTCAATAGTTACCACACAAGCCAATCAACTAATGGCAGAAATCCACAACACCAAGAAAAGAATGCCAATCATTCTAAAACCAGAAGACGAATCCAAATGGTTACAACACGAACCAATCAATAATTTTGCCTATCCCTATGAAATAAATCTAATAGCAACTAAATTAGATAATACTCCACAAGGTCTTTTATTCTAGTACTCATATACAGATTATTATGAAGCGAAAGGTTCGGGCATTCTTGGTTTCCATTTTCCCGCTGTCCGTTAAACACGGTATCACTCCCATCGGGGCTAGAGAGTAATCAAATGGCTTTCTTGGTTTCTTTTTCTAATAGGAACGCTTCGCTGAGTTATTTGCGCCCACCCAGTCCATAGTTTATCCTGAGCTCTGCCGAAGGGCTCCCCACCGCACATGTGGTATTTTGTGTGTTTTTAGCACTTGTTTTACCCAAAGTAAGTCAATAAAAAAAGGCTCCCTGTTTTCAACTAAAGAGCATAAATCCGTTAACCGTCATCCTGAGCTTGTCGAAGGGCCCTCGCGCACAGTCCGCCTTTTTTTATCCACTTACACCCAATCCAAAAACAAACGCTAAAAACACACAAAAACCACTCCCAAGCTATATTTACATAATAAGTGTTATAATGCCTTCCAATCCCCAATGCAACACCAACGGCAGTTATAACAGTTATTATGTAAAATAGCCGCACACCCCAACATCCCAACGCTCCCAGCCGCACCCACCCGTAGGAACATAGGAACGCTACCGCTACCGTAATTTGCATTGTTTTTTGAAAATGCCATACATTTCCAGTTCACTAACCACTAAAAACTGAACACTGAACACTGAACACTAACAAGGCATTATCAAAAATCAAATTTCCCGCACAAGCGTATGGTTTTCTTTTTATAATTTTTTCATGAAGATGAATTGTCAAACCGAGCGAAGTCGAGGTCGTCCAGCCAAAACAAAACCATACCCTTCTTCAGCTACTGCCCTCGCACTAGGAAGTATCACATTGTTTTTTGAAGATGCCTCCCATTTCCAGTTCACTGTACACTAAAAACTGACCACTGAACACTATAAAGGCATCCTCAAAAATCAAACCACCACAAGAGTGTGTTTTTCTTTTTTCTCATCTTCATAAAGCCACATTGTCAAACCGAGCGCAGTCGAGGTCGTCCAGCAAAAAAGAAAACCACACCCTTGTTCACAAATCCTGATTGAATACCCCTAAAACCCCATTTCATAAGAAAATCAGAGTAAACATTTTTACAAAAAAAAGGATAAAAAAGAAGCCAAAGGTTTGTTCCGGGTATTCAAAAAAGCAAGTTCAAGCCTTCGGTTCCGGATAAAATCTCCATTCCGCCTTCAGCGAATAGTATTTTACCCAGAAAACTTGCTTTTTTGAAACCCTCCACAAGGCAAGACGGCTTTCTTTTTTTTCCTTTTTTCTTTTGCAAAAATGTGTGTGAAGAACCTTGTTTCCAGTTCACATTTCGCGCAACCAAAACAGGAAGACGAAAGGAATTAACCTTTTAAATCCTTGTATTATGGACACAATTTTTATCAAATCCCACCGTGCCGGCATGCACTATGCCAAACCGCATTTTTTCGTTTTAAACAAAGGATTAAACAGCGGCAGACCGCATCACGAAGCTTTTGTAAACAGCTTTGTATTAATCTTCCAAACCGAAGAACAAAAAGAAGACGTTTACTGGATAGCCATGAGCCTCTGGAAATCCAAATTCTGGCACCAATACCTTAGAGGTTCCGTTATTCCCTTCTTATCGCTTTACGAATTCAAAAAAGAGTTCAATCCAAGGGCAACGCGAATGATGCGAGAACACGAGTTGCATAAAAAAAACATTCAAGCACTAAAGCTGCTGCAAGAACAAGAAAACCACTACAACAAAAACATCCACCTAATCAACGAGCTCAAAAACGCTATTATGATGAGGTATAGAAATAAGTAAAAGTAAGCCTAGACTTGATTGTCTGGGCTTTTTTATTTAAAAAAAAATAAAATCGAAAGAGTTTACTTATATTTGAAAATAAAATTCGCTATTGGTTAGCAACGATTTGCGAATTATAAGAAACTTAATAAATTAACTATGAATATAGATAAAGAAGCATTTGAATATGCAATCCAAAAAATAGATGATGGTTTTATTTTTGAAAATTTTGCAGTTAGCTTTTTAAGTTCAACCCTCGGTTATGAATTTATTCCTGTTGGAGGAACTAAAGATAAAGGTGTTGATGGTTATCAACATACTTTTCACAGAAAGGGAAAAGAAAAAATTATATATCAACTTTCTACTCAACTTACTTACTCTGATAAAATTGAAGATACTATTTTAAAATTACAACAAAATAAAATTGAATTTGATGCGATTTATTATGTTACCAACAGAAAACTTAACAATACTGATGCTTTAATTGAAACATTATATGAAAAATATAAAATTCAAGTAAGAATTTTTGATATCAGGTGGTTTGTTTCAAATTCCAATAATAATGAAAGTAGTATTAGAGCATATCATTCATATGTTGAGACATATCTTCACGAGTTTTCAAAACCCGGAAAATCACAAGTTATTGCAAATCTAGACAGTGATTCTAGGTTGTATGTATTCTTAAGTCAGCAATTTGATGTCAAATCAGACGATTTCAAACTTGATGATTTGTTGGCAGATACGCTAATCATTTATGCTTTGGAAGGTACAGATCCAGATAAAGAACTTTTAATGAATAAAAATGAAATTAAAGAAGCCATAAAAAAATATATAAAATTTGATCCTCAATTACTCGATAGCAAAATAGATGAACGATTAGTTTCACTTTCAAGAAAGCCAAGAAAAATAAAATATCATACTCCTAAAGATGGTTATTGTTTACCATATGAGACAAGGATTGAAATTGAAGAAAGAAATATAAAAGATGAAATACTGCTAAATACCTTTTTTGAACAAACAAAAAAACAAATTCAAAAATTCTTCAGTGATTTGAGTGTTAATGTAAAGGACATTCAAAAACTAATAACAGATATATTTAACAAAATTTATGAAAAGCAAGGATTAGAATTTTCAAATTTTGTATTGAATGGTGATAATAAGTCAAATATCGAACAAGATTTATCTACAGTAATTGGTAATGTTGTAGATTCAAGTTCTGTGGTTTTACAGAATAAGGAAAAAGTTAAAACAGCAATTCATCTATCTATTAGAGAAATAATATACAATGGTACTGAAGAACAGCACAGGTTTCTAAAAAGTCTATCAAATACATATTTGATGATGTTTATGCTTAAATGGGAACCAAAAGTTTCAACCTATTTCGAAACATTAGCTTCTAAATTAAATGTTTTTGTAGATAATTCGATAATTGTACCAGCACTTTCTGAACATTATCTTGATGAAAGTAATAAAAGGCATTGGAATTTATTAAAAAAAGCAAGTGAATCAGGAATCAAAATGTACATAAATGAGTCGCTTTTGGATGAATTAGTATCACATTTTCAAAAAATCAATAATGTATATTATAAGGATTTTAAAGATAATGAAGAGTACTATTTATTTGATGATTATGAGTTACTTTTTATCGATGAAGTTTTAATAAGAGCATATTTCTATGCCAAAAAGAGAAATTTTGTAAAAACATTTGACGATTTTCTAAATAATTTTGTAGACCCAAATTTAAAATTCCTTAAAGATGAATTAATAATATACTTAAAAGATGTTTTTAATATTATTTATATTTCTAATGAATCATGGGACATAAAGATTGACCAAGAGGAAAAAGAAAAACTTACAATCAAACTAGAAGAAAAGAAAATTAGACCTAAAGCTGAAAGTGATGCTGAAATGATTTTGGCTATTTATCATTTGAGAAATAAAAATAATGAATCATCCGACTCTGGTATTTTTGGTTATAAAACTTGGTGGTTATCGAAAGATACAAGTACATTTTGGGCTGTTGAGGAAGTATTAGGAAATAAATATCCTATCAGTTGTTATATTAGACCTGATTTTATATATAACTATATAGCTCTTAAACCATCAACTTCAGAAGTAAAAGAAGCTTACAGTGAAATATTTCCAACAATGCTTGGTGTTAATTTGAGCTACCATATGCCTAAAGAAGTATCTGAAACAGTGAGACAAAAAATTAAAGAGTTTCATGACAAACCAACAGTAAGAATAAAACAAATACTAAAAAATCTAGGGGAAAAATTAAAATCTGACCCAAAACTTAGAAATAGACATTCAGTTGAATTATTTTTAGATAGTGAATTGAAAAAAATGCAATAAAAGGTAGCAATTAACATGGTTTTTCCTTTTTTCTTGCTTTAGAAATAATTTAAAGTTTGATTTATATCTTTATTTTAAAACAAAAATAGATATTCTATAAATATTAGTTTGAAACAGACATTTAGCTTATGAATGTTAAAACAAAAAAAACCTGAATTTTCATTCAGGTTTTCTCATGCTCAGTAAAGGTTACCAATCAAAACTGAGCTTATTTCTTTTTTGAGGTCAATTGCTTTAAAAGCAAGGTAACACCAAAACTCACTACTGCTCCAATAAAGGCTAAAACTATTGTTTTCAAGACATCCGCTGAGGTTAAATTAGGGATAACACTCAATACAAATCCTCCAAAAGTTCCCGCCTTCAAAGTTAAAGAATTTTCCATTCTACCCAACATCAGTTTCGGGCTTAACCTCATCTTTTTTGTTGCGTAAATTATCTTCTTGAGCCTGCACTGAGCTTGTCGAAGTGTCAACAGTAATTTGGCTTACTGCTGATAAAACACCGCCTGCAACGGCAGCATAACCCGCAACGGTTACAACAACAGCAGGTAGAGCTACTGGAGCAGCTACAATGCTTCCACTTACTGCTAATAAGGCTAATCCAATGGTGCGCAACACCTTAAAAAATTTCGGAGTGGGTGCCTTGGCACGTTCTACTATATTCATAATCTTTCTTTTTATAATCCTGTAAAGGATCTATTGTACAATCAATTCCACACTTTCTTTGTTATCCAAAGCTTTATAAACCAATCCTTTCAACTTCACAAAAGCTTTTCTAGATAGCAAACCCAATCCAGGTCCAGAAAGTTTCGTCACCGGAGCAATACAGCCACGCAATTCCTTTTGCGCATGATTGGCAGGATGTATCAAAATATACGTTCTGTTCGGTACATCCACCAATTCCAAATGCCATTTGTATTTCGCACTATATCGCTTTCTAATAAAATATTTCCCTTCAGGAATACAGGAAATCCCACGCTCATTTCGCTTCCAAGGCAATTCAATCGTATAACAAATCAATTTGCCCTCACATTCCAATTTTCCATTCGTTCCTTCAGGGAAATAAGTTCTAGTTAAAAATAATACCATTTTCTAACTATTTCTTTTGTCAGACTGAGCTTGTCGAAGTCTATCGATTAAACCCCTCCGTCAACCGCCACAATCGATAACGGGTTAAAAGAACCATTTTTCAACGGATACATTTGCCCATTCACTTGCTGGTAAAACTCCACACCCAGTGCCAATACCATTGGATGAGTAGAGTTCGCAGTAACCGCATTACTCAAGTTAATCACAGCCGTAGCCGTAGCATCCCAAGGTAAAATTGCAGTTTCAGAAGTAGTCACTTCATAATTCTCAGCTGTAAAGTCAATCGCAGCTCCACCAGAAATCACTTTAAAGTGAGTAGTTCCACTAGGAGCCGCAATCATATTCGCAGGAACAAACGAAGGAATAGCCACCGCCAAAGTTCCAGCTGCACGATCAATATTCGTAGTGAAAGGAGCAAACAATGAAGTGCCTAATTTCCCACGAATATTAAATTCAAAACCAAGCACCAATTCAATTTCCCCATCAATTACATTACGTAATCCTCTATCACTCACCGCATCCATCTGGATAACTTTAACCATACGTTGCGTCAAACGACTCACCATTCTACCATCAGCAGAATTCAACAATAATGGGCGTAAAGCCGTTCTCAAAAGCTTACCAGCCTTCCCTGCTCTACCAAATTCAGAACCGTTCTCACGCGTTCTTTGAAACGCAGGGTCACTAGCAATTCTACTAGCCTCAATTCCACCTTTCTCACGAGCTAAATGCCCATCCTGCGTCTTGTAAAAAGTAATATCCCCGATAGTACCTTTTAACTTAATTATGCCTTTCTGTCTAGCCATAACATCAAAATTTTAATTCAACATTCATTCACTTTCATAAATCATTCAAAATTCGGTTGCAACACTTTCTGAAATAATTACACCGCAAATTTCCCACACAAAATCCATGAAAAAACTCAAACCATTCCAAATGTCATAATATGTCCTTATTTGTCATTAAATGACATATTTAACAATCAAAACTCAATTCCAATCAACGTTAAATGAAAAGATTAATTAAGTACCTTTAACCTATGTCAAAGCCAACTCAAAAGCAAGGTTAAAGTATGAATCAAGTATCAAAAAGAGTTTGTATTTATCCAAAGGACATACAACGCATTACAGGTAAAAGCTATCGTCAAAGCATAAGAATATTTAATCAAATAAGAAAGTCGCTCAGAAAGCCTAAAAATAGCCTTGTAAGTATAGAAGAGTTTTGTGAGTATACTGGGTTAAAATATGAACATGTAATAGAAGTAATTATAGATTAATAAGACTCTCCTACTCTATCAAATTTTAAACAAGTTTATTAAAGAATATTAAAAATATTCACTATATTTGATTCATACGATTTGATATTATTTTGAATAGAAAAATAAGGTTATAAAATCGGTTACCCTAAAAAAGCAACCTCTTTAAAGCCTTGAAAAACATAGGATTTTTGAGAATAGTTATATTCTCTCCGACTCCACAAAAAACCCTGTAAAGCACTTGTTTTACAGGGTTTTTTATTTATAGTTGCCGTTTTTGTTGCCGTTTTATAATTTATTTAGAAGTGAGTTTTGTAATTATTAATTAACCTTTTACCTCTTTCTTTAATTTATTGTAAGAATAGTTTTGATAGTTATTCTACACAAAAAGACCATTTTTGTCTATAATAAGGGACATTCTAAAATTGTCTTTTATATAGCATAATAATTTCCTCAAAATCCTCTTTTATAAATTCCCAATATTTTCCTTTATAGCAAATTGGGTCAAAATCATCATCTGCTTGTTCAAAAAGAATAAAGTTTTGAATAATTAAATCTTTATCATGATTGAAAGGATATCTTTGTTCGTGTAATGCTATCATTTGGCTTATAGAATAGGAATCAAGTAAATGATGTAAATCCCAAAAATCCTTTTTTCTTCCGCCTCTTTGGATGACATCTACCTTCATAGCAATAATCTCTTCAATAGTAGCCATTCTTATTCCATCTTCTTCGATATAAGGCTGAATAAATGTATCGGTATAAAATATATCTAATTTTATTGTATTGTTTTCGTTATCCCCAATAAAATATGCCTTTCCCATTGCAGGCGGAACATCTAAAAAATCAACATATTCAAAGTTGTTTCTCAAAAAATCTTCAATCTCTTTAAAATTTAATGTACCATATTCTGCATCGCTAAATAAATCAATATCTATGGATTCTCTATGTCCAATTTGAAGACTTAATGCTGTACCACCAACTAATCTAAAATTTTGAAAAATAGGAGCATTCATTAAAGTAATGAGACTATTCTTTAGCAAATCATTTACGGTATTATAGTAGAGCATTATGCTTTTTGTTTATTTTTATGAATAGTATAAGGTTTTCTTGTTGAGTTTTGAAGAGCCACTCTAATCTTAGGTAAACCATAAAAAGCTTCTACCTCTTTTTTCTCAGTTTCATTCCCTCTTTCATAAACACGTTGAATAATCGCTTTGTATTGCTTATCCCAGTTAATTTTAGAAATATCTGTATCCCAAAAAAGTGATTTTCTTAGATTAGATAAGTTAGGAGTGCGAAGTACTTTCTTTTTTTCTTGAGCAATTTCGTAATAGGTTTGAAGAAATGCCAATGAACCTTCTTCTAAACCTAAAGCAGCTTCTATTTTTAAAGCTAATGCAGTATTAAGGCTTCTTCTTCCTTTTGTGATAGCGTTAATGGTTTGTGGATGTTCTCCTATAGAAAGGGCAAAAGGACGCTGAGAAATCTCTTTTTTAGCTAATAAACGCTCTAAAATGATTCCTGGATGAATACCTTTATATTTTTCTAATTGAAAACTCATAGTACAAATGTAAACAAATTTGTTTACATTTTACAAAAATGTTGCCAGATGTTTTATTTAGATATTATAAATTAACTTGAAACAACTCTTAAGTTAACCCCACCTTCTTTTTTAAGATGATTTGAAGTGACTCCTAATAAACTTAAAATAGGTTTCGTTACTGTTTCTTTAGAAAATCCAGGTTGAACAATTGCTATATTAAACATTAGCTCTTTTTTCCATTTAGCTTCAAAGAGTAGTTTTTCTAATAATTCAATATTACCTTTTCTAATTCTTGTTTGACCAATATTTTGTTTTTTATCTTCTCTTTTAATCAAATGATTAAAAAATTCTGCGTTTTCTTTATATTTCCAAACTAATGATTTTTGTGCTTGTCCACAAACTTCATATAAATTTTTAATTTCGGTTGTGACAATTCCTTTTGATGCATACTTTAAATGGAATAAATCAATAATTATTTCATTTTCTGTGTTTTTTATTGCGACAATATCGGCTATTTCTCCACTATTATCATCATTATATATTAAGTCATAATCTTCTTGAATTAATTTCTCAATACAAAAATATTGAATTGAATAATTATTAATAATCCCAAACCCTTCAGACTCCTTATTTAAATTTACTCCGTTCCAATCCCAAACTTCAATTGATTCTTTAGGAAACTCAAGAATATCTTCATTAAACTTAACATATTCATTACCTTGTAAAAATGAACCATCATGAAACCAAAACTTTGGAGGGAATTCATTAAAAAATTCAGTTATAGAATAATTTTTTGAACCCATTCTTACATTTGCTTCTAATGCAGAAGTCTTTAATATATCAAAGCTGAATAGTATATTGCCATTATCATTGTTTTCACTCAAATTCAATTGAAAAGTAACGCTATCAGTATCAGAATTCATTGAAAAACATAGTGGATTGTTATTATCAGGATTTAAAGTATTGAGTTCTATAGAAGACAAATCGTAATTAATTCCTTTGATATTGAAAATAACTTTATCCTCAATAGTTTTGTAAATCTCATGATGCCAATCTACAGAAATGGGATAAGCATTTGGTCTAATTGAAACTCTTTTAGGTTTTATAGTATTCTTAAATAAAATATCGTTGGGGTCAATTTCATTATTTGTCAATTTTACTGCAATTTCATCACACCAATCTAAAAATTGATTTATTGTTCCTCTTGAGTAAGACCAAATTCTACCTTTTCTTGAACAACCTATTGATGTCATATTTCCATTTTCAAAACCAACTCCAAAAACATTGTTATTGATGCCTGATTTTTCTTCTGCCAAAGAAAGTCCTTCTTGTACACCTTTTCCATAATATGATTGAAAAGTAATATCCTTGCCAAGTCCTTTTCTTAATCCTAAATTGAAAAGTTTTACTCTATCAATATTATAAAAAGTTTTGAAAACATCTTCATCTTTAATCAAAATTGAACTATCCCCAACAATTGCATTTGCTAACTCTTTATAATGACTTCCTTTATCCGAAGAATGAATGAATAATAAATTCTTTGACTGTTCCCAATAAACTATGTATATATCCCATTCAATATTATAGACATCTTTAAAACTACCCCAATCAACAGGTTTCTTATTTCCTAAAAAAACTATTAAAGTCTTTCTATCTCTATTTAAGTCATAAAATTTATAATCATAATTTTCATAACCTTTTATTCCAGCTTTAAAATTGATAGGACGCCAATTATCAGTTTGGTTCTTATATACAACAGAACTAAAAGCAGGACGGATTTCTTGAAATGGTATAATTGATTCATCCAAATGGTTAAAGCCTGATAAAAATTCCTGTAAGTCTATCTGTTCTTGAGTTGCTTGTAAACTTAGTGTTGGTAAAATTGAGTTCCAATTTGATTCTTTTGCATAAAGTAGACTTAATTCATCACTCAAACTTGGTTGATGAAGATTTGCAATAAAACTTGCTTTTCCTAAATTATTATCTTTATTTGTACGTGTAAATCTACCTGCAAATTGCAATGTAATCGGCAGGCTTTTTCTTACATCATGAAAAGCAGCAATTTTTAATTCTGGTAAATCAAATCCTTCTCCAAGCATATCAACACATACAATTATTTTGTGCTGTTTGTTTATTATATTTTGTTTAATGTTAGACTGACCTTTTAGATTTGAATATATTTTGATAGGAATTAAATCAGTATGTTTTGAGTAAATTTCAAATACTTCATCTGCACGAATTTTATCTTCACATCGAGCCATTAAAATATGGTCATATCCATTCGCAATATCCTCTCTTAACTTGTTTACAGCTACTTCTGCTATTTTTAAATCAGCAGTTTTCTGGTCATATTCTCTTATTGGGATGAAATCAATTTCTTTAAAGTAACCTTGTTCTTGTGCTTCTTTAAGTGTAAAATTATATATAATTTTTCCGTCAAGTAATTGTCCGTCATTTCGATATGGTGTTGCGGTAAACAGAACCACTTTATTTTTGTCAAATGATTTAATAAATCTATTCCAACTTTTTGCTTTTGAGTGATGAGCTTCATCAACAAAAAGATGTGAACATTTTTCAGAAATTAGATTAGCTTGTTGGATAGACATTGAAGTCATTAAATCCATAGTGGATACGACTACATTGCACTTGTCAAAAAAATGATTTAATTCGTCATCATCTCTGAAACCAGTATTGAGAATTCCTACTTTTGGATATTTAGTATTAAATGAAACAATTGAATTTCCTTCTTTATCAAGTTTTTTTAACCATCCTAAATCATAAAATTTTCCAGCTAACTGCCCCCTTAAAGCATCAGAAGGAACTGTAACTAAAAGTTTATTGCATTTACCTGCAATTAAAACGGATAACATTGTTTCGGTTTTACCAGTTCCTGTAGGTAAAACTACTGTTGCAATTTCATTTGCATTTGTTAAATGACCTAAAATTGAATGTATTGCACCTATTTGCGGTTTTCTTAGTCCAATTAATTCGTTCTCTACATCTTCTTCTTTGAAGTTAAAAGCATTCTTCCAAGAATTAACAATATCAATAGTTAGATTCTCAATATTATTTGGATGTTTTAACCATTTTATGAATGTAATATTTCCGTTTTCCACATCATTTTTAAGAAAACTCTTTGATAACAAAACAAAATTTTGATTGTCAGGAATATCATTTTTAGTAGATGTGATATAAAATTCAGTTCCGTCTGAATCCTTTAAAATTACCTTACCTCGTTGGAAAGATACAATTTCAAAATCTTTTTCGATTTCATCACATACTAAATGTTTTATAACATTCTTTTTTGCAGAATTTCCAATTTTTTCTTCTCTGACTAAACGAGGTAATTTTAATTTCATTTAGAATTATTATTTATATTAAACTTGACTTCTTATTTAGGATTCAATTTTTTCTGATTTATGTTATATAATTTTAATTATCCCCAATCTTGAAATTCAAATAAACTATCTGATTCCCTATCTTCTTCCTTTCTATATCCATTATCTAAATCAAAAATATCTTCTAATTTAAAATGACTTATTAATAGCTCATTAAATAAATTATGGATCATTCTATAATCGGTAAAAAACTTATTTTTATTATCTTCCCATTGCTTTCCAAATTTAGAATACCAATTGTAAAAAAGTAAAGTTTGTTCAGTGTTAGATAATTGACTTCTTAATATTCTTAGATAATTACGTTTTTTCTCATAAGAAATAAAATTTTCATCTTGATTAGCAATAAATTTTACAGTCTGGAAAAGGTGACGATAATAATGAGCTAATTGATGAGCATGTCCTTTGAATAATGGAAACTCTAGCATTTTAATTATATCTTTATTAAAATTTAATCCATCTCTCATTTTTTTATTAAAATTATCAAAATCGAAATTATCAAAATATGATTCTAACTCTAATATCTCGTCAAAAAATGTATGCTTTCCTCTATATGTTTCGCTTATACCATTAAAAAAAATTGCGTATGATTCATTTAAAAGATTTTTAGGAGTTTTATCGACAAAGTTTTTTATTGCAATCATATAAATAACAGACAGCTCTATTTTCATATATTCAAATACAATCTTTCCTTGAACTGAACTTTCGATTATTTCTTCACTTTTGGGATAAACTATTTTCTTTTTAATTGTTAAATAAAGACTATTCACATTGTCTTTGTGAAATCTTAGCATTTCATAAAACTGACTTTCAAATTGTTGAATTTTAAATTGATTTTTAATATCATCATTTGCAATTTTCTGTATATAAAAAGCGATAAATGTAAATACTGCTCCAGCAAGAGCGATAAATGGATTCATGATTCCACCTAGTGTATCACCAGTCCAACCTGTCTTTTCATCAAAGACTAAAGTATCTCCAATTTGCTTTTTAGTGAAGTAATATGGAGAAAAAAAAGAAATAATTATTAATGTTATACCTATTAATATTAAGGGTGTAATTATATAATTTTTATTTACTTGTTTAAAATATTTATCAATATAATTTTTAAAACTTAATAATGATAAAAGAAGAAAAACAAAAACTATTAAAACACAAGTTAAAAGTAAGTTATAGGTTTCCATAAATATTTATTATTTTAAATTGAATTTATTCTCTCCATAAACCACTCTTCATCAATCCCATTCTTTCCAAGTTCCATTTTTAATAAGTTGTATTCCTTTTCTGTATTTTTCGATTGTTGCTTGACCATCTGAATAACTTCCAAAAAATCCCCGTAATTCAAGTATGCTTTTAATTCTTTCGGACAATTCGTCTCCGCTTTGTAAATCTCTTTTGTCAACTCTTTCAGCAATCTCATTGTATTGCCTTTCAAATTCGCTTCGTATTCCAGAATCAATTTCGGCTTTGAATTCTCTAAATCTTGAGATTTTTGATTCCAGGTCTGATTTAGCTGAGATAAAGTTTTGATATTCTTTGCCTTCAAGTTCGTCAAATTCTCTTTTAAGAGATTCTCTTCTTGATTCAAAATTGTCCTTAAATCTTGATTCTGACTCAATATCTCTGAGTATTTTTCCCTGTTGTTCGTCAATTGTTTCTTGCTCTGATTCAATAAATCTTTCTTCGTATTCAAACTCTCTTCTAATGTCGTCTTCAGTTTTTCCAATTCTGAATCTAAGCTCAATTTCCCTATTAGTATTTTCTTGTTCCTCTCTAATTTCTCTTCTTCGCTTAAAATATCGTCTTTCCAATCCAGAATATTCTTGTTCCCAGCCAGTCTGTTCTTTTGCATGCTGTTCTTTTGCCAAATCAAGTTTTTCTCTTCGCTCTCTAAGTTCTGAACTAATTTCACTTTCAAGTTTTGCTTCCTGTTCATCAAATCTTGATTGATGCTCTCTTGTAGCTTTCTCAATTCGCTGTATTTCCTGTTCAAAGAGTCGTTCAGTTCTTTTGTATGATTGCGATTCCAAACATCTAGTAATTGACCGTATAAGGTTTCCAACTTGCGCTGCTCTACACTTGTAAGATTCATCAAAAAGTTTTCTTTGGTCGTCATCAATTGATGGAACTCCTTCTGTATTTCCTTCGGAAATTGGTACATATTCGGTGTTGGATTCGATTTCATTATATGTCCATTTAACTTTTGATACTTTACTAATTTCTTTTTCTAATTCTGCTTCAGGTAATTTTGGAATAACAATTTGAACTGTATTAATTCCCAATCGTTGAAGTTTATTGAGTTTATCAATATCAGGTTTATGTGTTACAACAAATTCAATGAATAAAATAGGCTTTCCGTCTTTATCAAAAAAAACGGCATCAGGTCTTACCCATAAATAGCGCTCATCTACCTTGACATCTTTCTCCCAATGAATTTTGCCATCTTCATCTTCAAAAAAAGTAACTTCTTTGTCAACTTTGTGAGCAAATATGGTTTCTTTTTCTTTTAGAAGATTTGGGAATCCTTCAACTCCTTTTGGTGGATATTTATAAACAGCTGGAACTGTTATTTGTTTTGTTCTCATGAAATAGAAAAAAGCGAGTTTTTCTCGATATTCTCTACTTGCATGTACGCACTCTTTTTTAGAATTATCCACATCTTTAACATGATGTCTGAAATAGGATTTATATTCCTTTTTCTTTCTTTTTACAGCCTGCATATCTTTATCACAACCCATACAATAATAACCCTTTGCACCGCTTTCGGCTTGGGTTATATGAATTGGCTTTCCTTCAATGTTATTTGCCCAATCGTTGTCCTGTTCTAAATAATTATTATTCATTGAGATAATTCAAAACCTTTTCAAATTAATACAATTTTATTCATCATGCTTTTTTAAAGATCTAATATCTAATTTACTTGCTAAAGTTTTAATATTATCGTTCTCTTCTTTTTTATCTCTTATTGCTTGCTTGAAGTCCGCAGTTGTTGAACTATCAGATATGTTTAATAATTCTTTGATTTTTTCAGAATTATCAATCAATAATTTTAAAATCGTAATGTCATTTAAAAATTGAACTTTAAAAAACGTTCTAAAAGCTTCTTTAGGCTTATCATGTATAATTGAATACTCAATGAAAGGATTAAATAATAGTTTAAAGATTTCAGTTGATGTGTATGATGGATTATCATATAAAACATCCCTAATATCTTTAAGAGTATTCACTATGCTAAGACCTGATTCTTTAAAACTATTCAGAATAAATTCCCACTCGATTCTGTCCTGAAAAACATTATTAGTTATATTATTGGATAATACAGATTTAAATGCTTCTAAAGAATTACTACTCCAATTTTTATAATTTATTACTTTAAGTATAGCATAATTTCTATTTTCAAAATCACCAAATAATTTTATCCAATTTTCAGTAGAAAGTTCTTCAAAATATTTATTAGACAAATCAAATAAATATTTTTTTAGATCATTATCATATGAAGCAATTTGTTCAAATAAGAAAACTGGAAATTCTATAACATCTTCTGGTTTTAATTTTTCAAGATTAAACGTATCAAGTTTTAAAATTAAGTTGTCTGGTTCAACTTCTAAGTTGTTGCAGATACCTTCAAAATGTATCAATAAACTTTTTAATGTATATCTATTATCATTTTCAGATAAATTATTTATTAAATGACTAGCTACATTTTTATAAAGTAATGAGTTTGAAAAATGTTCACTATTAATTAAGAAATCATCAAAATCTACATAAAATTCAATGCGTTCTGCTATCTTCTTTGCAAAAGTCTCATCATTATTTTCTAAAACATTTTGAAAGTACCTAACATATGAATGATTATATTCATTAGATCTTGCTAGACGCAAACAAACTATATCGTAATGGAAATCATTACTACTATTAGTTTGAGAAAATAAAGAATAAATTTCATCATCACCAAAAACTAAATCAAGTGGTTTATCCGAAATACATTTTAAAGCATTTACTAAAACATCAATTGAGTTTAAATCATTTTTATTTTGTTCAATTTTTTTTCTCACTTCTTTTTCAAAATTATTTAAACCAAAATCTTTATTTATTATTTTAAAATACTCGGCACTTCTCAAATCTTCAGCTTCTAAACTAACCAAATGTTCGTTTAATTTACTCTCATCAGTTGATAATTTATAATCCAAATATTTATCATTTTTTTGCTTAACAAAATTGATAAAAGATATTGCATCAATTTTTTTAACAGGCTTTTCATTAAGTATATCAAAAACATTAATTTCTATATTTTGATTTACTATGTAATCCTGTAATTCGTCAATCATTTTTGAAAACTTATCTGATGCGAAAGTATCATGCTTCAAAAGTTTATCGAGGATTTTTGAAATAAAGACTTCTGCTTTCTCTTTTTCAATATTTTTAATTAATGTCTTCTGATATTCAACAATATCAAACCCATCATGAAATGAGTTAACCATTTTGAGATAGATATCATTCCATATGCTTTTTAAATGAATTTTCGAGATTTTAGCATCTTCTTCAATTTTATCTAAAACTAAAATTAAATTATTATTATTATTATTACTTAATTCATGTATAACAGAATCTATAATTTTATCAAAAATCGTTGTCTTTGAAATCTCTTTAAAAATATCGCTTTTATAATTAATGATACAATCCTTTAATTGTTTTGTGTATACAACTTCAAGAGCATTATCTGGCTTAATTTGATAAGCAAGTGCAGTGATGTGTTTTTGAAAATCTTCATCTTCCATATACAAGTAGTCTAGCCCTTTTAAAAACTTAGCAATACTTATTGCTTTTAAAGGTGATTCTAAAATTTCATCTTTATTTAAAACAAAAATTGCTATGTATCTATCTGGAATAGAATCGTCAAGTAATTTTATTGACACTATTTCATTTATACAGGCTATTATCTCACGGGGAGTTATTTTTTCTCTAAATGTTTCATAAACTTGAAGAACTTTTAAATATTCTTCTTCGTCTATTTTACCAAATGCATCAAGCCATTTTGTTTTAAAAAAGTCTTTCCAATCGGATAAAATAGGTTGTGAAACCCTATAAACAAGGTCAAATGTTTTATTTATATAGTCGTTTGCATAATCTGTGTCTGATTGTTCAGATTCTAATTCTTTAAAAGCATTTTTGATGTGTAGTCTGTCAAAAGGTATAATTACTTTAATATTTTTATATTTTTCTTCTGCAAAAAAGATATGTATTGATGACCAAATACTTAAAATATGTTTCCTTGGTAGTCTATCAAAATTATCAAATACTAATATTACTTTTTTATCTTTTAAATCAGTATCAATTTCTTTTAACCAATTTCTAAAGTCTCTTACTGTTGGTTCATTTTCAGAAATTGTTTCGATTTTTGTTTCATCAACTTGTTTATTGTTATATACTTGAAAAGTCTCCTGCAATGCAATTTTAAAAGAATTCCATTTGCCATCATTGCACAATTGAAAAACCAATTTAACTATATATATAGCTAAAATCAAAAAGATGGGAAACAAAATAATGATTAGTTTACCTAAAGTACTTTCAATGCCAAAAATTGTAGTTTGATTCTCAGAAGTTTTAGCAAAAGTATTAACTGTCGGAATGTATATAATTGAAAATAAAGAAAATATAAATCCTACACTTAAATATGGTCTATTTATTGTTGTAATTTCTTTTTCTCTTGCTAAGAGTTTTTTTAGTTTGCCATTCCACTTACTTTTATTAGCAACTAAATTTCTTTTCTCACAAGAAATAAATTCTGTTAGCTCAACTAATATTGCCTTACGTTGATCGTCTTCTTGATGACCCCAAACATCATACATGAAGAAATTATAATTGGTAAGTTTTGTTTTAATAATTTCAACCAAATTACTTTTACCAGTTCCCCAAGCACCATCAATACCTACAACTTGAAAATTATTATTTGTTATTACTTCACTAATAACTTCAGCAATTTTATCTTGAGATTTGCCTTCAAATAGGTCAGCTCCAATTGGAGTGTTTGGTAAAAATTTTGGATACTCTATTTCTTTCATAATTTCTTCTTTTATTCTAAATCATCGTCGTATTTTTAAACAACAAAAGCTTCAAATCCTTTAACATCATTATTGGTAGCAAATCGATTAGAACGTTAAAGTTTTAAAGATTAAACCAATTGGAATAATAAATTTTTCCATGGGTATCATAAACCCTTGCTTTTATTTTACTAACTCCTGCTTTTTTTAAATTCTCTTTTATTTCGCTGTAAGGTAAATCATATTCAAATTTTTTACCTGGTTCTAAACATATTGGATATTTCTTAATCACATCTGTTCTAACTAGGTTAAGGTGTTTTTGACCTTCAAAATTTTTATTACTTTCAAAAAGTGGTTGCTCAATAAAGCGCTTATTTTTTCCAATATTTACAACAGAAACGATTAGAAAATATTCTGTATTACCAATACTATTATTGCCGTAAACAGGTGTCCTGAAAATACTTTTGACAGATACATTTAATTTACCAATTCTATCAGAGTAAAATTCATACAAACGCCAAGCAAAAACTACAGTTGAAATTAATGCTGCGTAGATTGAAATTAAAAGCTTATAGTCCATATGATTATTTTAAAATTTCAATTTTATCAATCCCTTTCATAATCCTATCCGTCTCACTTAACGCTACAATTATTTTTTGATAATGTAGAATTTCCTCGAAACTTAATTCACGGTCTTTACGGTCTTTAAGCCATTTTTGAGCAGGTTGATAACCACCGATGTAGAAATTCCAAGCAACTTCAGGAACATTAGCGAAGTATTGTGTTTCATTAATAAAAACGTTACCTGTAATGAGCGCAGGATTCATAATCCTGTGGTCATCATTAATGACAAATTTTGGCCTTGTGACAACATTATCGCCATCTTTGGGATATTGTGTGATGTACTTTTCTACAACTTCACTTTCTAATAAATGAATTTGTCTTAATTCGCTACCTAATGCCACTAATTGCCAAAAAGTCTTTGCATCTTTTGGATAGGGTACTCGAGGAAAATCAATTTTTATAAACTCTTTGTATTTTTCTCTATAACTTGGACAATGTAGTACAGCATAGATGTAATCTAAAATTGAAAGCGGACTAATTTCTAATTGTGGGTCGTAGCCTTCAGGAGGTTGTGCATAATCTCTTTCTTCTAAATCTGGAATGTATTTAGCTCCAATACCTTTAGCTATTTTCTCAGCAATTTCTATGTTTAGATTAGGCGTGCGAACTTCTGAATCAATTAAACTTTTTTGGTTTGATGATTTGTGATTAATATACAAAGGTGCTACATAATCACCTCCTTGCATTCCAGGTCTTGACCAACTTCTAAAATCAATAATATTAGTTGTAATCATGACAGGAACAGAGTTCTCTTCTGAATTGCCTAATTTAAAAACAATACCGTAATTATTATTACTTGTAAAATTTTGCATTATTTCATTTCTCGGATAACAATGAAATCCTTTTGTTTTCCCTGTATAAAATGTATATCTAATATCAAAAGGACGATAAGATACTTTTGTTATTTTTCCTTTATTAGGATAGTTTTCTTGCAAATCTTTTTTTGCAAAATTTACTTGCCAATCTCTTACATCTTTTCCTAATTCATATTTAATTCTGGCAGCTTCATCTTCTAAACTCAGAAAATCTTCAATTGTAGCGATTAGATCTTGTTCTGATTTATGAATTGTAAAATTATCTCTCGCTGTTACAATTCCAACATTATTTAAAGTAAAAAATTCATTTAACTTAAAACCTTTGTCATAAACTTCCTGAACATCAAAATCTTTATTTACTAGAAAATAATTTGGAGCAACATTTGGTAATTTTTTATATTCAATAGTTTTAATTGAATTATTCGATAGAAAATCATATTTAAATTCTCTTTTTCCAAATAAATCAAAATGAAAAACTTCTGCCAAATCATTTTCTTTTTTTATCCCTGTTTTCACAAATACATTTATAGAAACACCTTGCATAATATCAAATACATTTTGGTCAATAGAACCATCGGGTGCAGTTTCTTTTTTCTTACTGTTGCCATGTAAATCTATAGTATAAATTTTATCATACGTTTTCAATAAATTCCAACGCATTCCTCTAAATGTTGGATTATCTAAAAAGCCATGAGGATTTATGAATGCTAAAATTCCACTTCCGTTTTTATTTATAAAATGTTGCCCAAAACGCATAAACTTCACATAGTCATCATTTATCCATTTTGGATTTCGTTCTTTTAATTTTTCTTTGCCTCCTGGTTCTTTTTTATAATCTTCCATGAGGTTCATAATCCATTCTCCTTTATTAGCACTTTCACCGCTATAAGGAGGATTTCCCATAACCACCATTACAGGGGCTTCACGCTTTATGGCATTGGCTTGGTCGGCTTCATCGCTTAACCAACTGCTAAATAGTGTTTGCGTATCAGGGTGGGCTTCTTCTAGGCTGTTGGTTAAGAATATTTTAAAACGTTGGTCGTCCGATGGTTTATAACCTGTTTCGGTTAATAGCATGTCCATTTTCAAATGTGCCATTGCATAACTTGCCATCAACAACTCAAAACCATTTAATCGAGGGATTAAATCATTGGTAACATACTTACTCCAAATACCTTGTTGTCCTTCAAACTTTTTGTAAATGTGTTTTACTACTTCGGCTAAAAACGTTCCTGTTCCAGTAGCAGGGTCTAAGATTTGTACTTTGTGTACTTCTTGTTCGGTTAGTTTTTCTCCAATAACTTTTGATTTAGTTTTAGAACGTTCATCAAACTTTGGAATCGTCTTTTTTACTTTTATTTTACTTGTATCGGCTAAACCTTCTTTTAACCCGAACTCAGTTTTTAAAATATCATCTACAGCACGAACTATAAAGTTTACTACAGGCTGTGGAGTGTACCAAACGCCTCGTGCTTTTCTTAATGCTGGGTTATATTCGCCCAAAAACGTTTCATAAAAGTGTACAACAGGGTCTTCTTGTTTGGTGCTTTTACCAAAATTCTTCATAATCATAGCCACATCAGAAGCCAAGAATATATTTACCAATTCGTCTACAATCCAAACCAAACGATTATCTAAATCGTAGCCAGCAATGTCATGAAACAATTTGCGTAAAAATGGATTACTTTTTGGAATCAATGAAGCTGCCTCTTCTCTTGAAAAGGTAGCTAAAGTAGGGTCGTGATAACGGGCTGCAAACATACCATAAGCAATGGTTTGAGCATAAATATCAGAAAATGATTTGTTATCAATATCATGAATAAGCATTTGCTGAAAAGCTAACATTTGAGATTTAATTTGGGAACGCTTGCCTTCTAGGTCATCATTATTTAATGATTTCTCAATTACATCAGCCATTAAACGAGCTTTTCCTGCCATCATTTGCGCCAATTTTGTAGGCGACTTAATGGTTTGACTTACTGAAATCGCAAAATTTTGAATTAGATTAGTGAATTGCTCAAAGTTTTCAGGTTTAGCAATAATACTACCGTTTTCAAGAGAAGCGATGGCAATTTTTGTAATGCATTCACCATCTTTATAAAAATGGAAATCCATATAATCGGTAAAAATCAAATTAGATAACCCCGATTTATATCTATCAAATTGTTCTTTTAAAGTTTTGCTTCCTAAGTCTACACCAATGTCTTTTGCTTCAATATAACCTACAGGAATATCTTTACGAGTTAGCACATAATCAGGTGCTCCACATTCCACACGAGCGGGTTCGTTGGTAACTAGAATATCTGGCAGTAAACGCATTAAAAGATTTTGTAAATCACCACGATAGGAATGCTCTCTAGCGTTTCCTGTTTTGTAAAGCGTATTAATTTTGTCGATGTACTGAGTAAGTGTCATTAGGCTAGTAATTAAATTATGACTTTTTCAAACATAAGAAAAAAAAAGCACCTATACAACCCGTAAAATTACCCTATTTTCAAACTGCGTATTTTTACGGTATGCTTTCGAGAGGCAAAGTAAATAAAGGGATTGAGATAAAAATGAGAAAAACCGTAAAAGGTTATAAAAAAAATTAGTCAGCAGATTTAACAAATTTTCAAATAAATTAAGTCAAAAAGAGAAATTATTGAAATTTTAATTTTAATCGAAACTTTACCACATATTTAAAAAATATATTTCTTAATTTTACATCAGAAAATATATTTAATCGCGTAAGCTTTTATTTGGTAAAAGAAAACTAGGAATCTTCTAAACAACCAAACTAAAAGGCTTACGCCTGTGCATGATACTTGCGTGGGCGTAGTCATTTGGTTGTTGGGTCTCCTAGTACCTCTTTTACTGATGGCTAATGTCTCACGCATTTTTTTAGCACTTATGAAAGAAAAAGCAACAACAAAAAGCGGCAGATCTGCTTTTCAAAAAATCCTAAATTACTTACTGTTTCAAGACTTTACTACTCCAGACTTTATTTCTGGGTATGCTAGTCTGTCAGAAAGTTTTATTGAGAATAACAAAACTGCAAAATCAACAGAAGAAGTTCTGAATTCAAAATTAATCGACATATTTAAAATTCAGTTACTTAATCTGAACTATGAGGATAGAGGCGAAATCATTGATACCCTATTAGATGATAAAAATAGTTATGATGTTTTATTGTTTTTATTTACAATGGAAATAGAAAAACATTTCAAAAATAAACCTGATAATATTCAAGCTAAATTCTTAAAAATGTTGCTCTATTATCAGTCAGACAACCAATTAAATACGCTGATTCTTATCTATTTCAGATTATATTTCGTTGATTTATTCGAATCAAAATTTTCAAAAAGTTTTCAAATTTCGGAAAAGGAATATGAATCAATTTTGAAAATTTATACAACAAAAAAAATTCAGTTTGAATAAATTTATTTTAAAGAAATTAATTCCAAAAAATCACTTTCACTCATATCGAAAACAATTTTATTTTTTGAACCAAATGTTGATTTTTCAATTGAATATAATTTACCAAACTTTAAAAATTTATTCTGAATTCGAGCGTTTTCAAGTGTGATTTGGTCATATTTTTTATTTAATTCCATGTAGCTCTTACGGTGCTCTGTTAATTTATTTTCATATTTTTCAGTAAGTTGTTTTGTAATTTTTTCTTCAATTTCTTTTTGGATTTCAGAGTTGTTTTCTGAAGGTTTTCTATACGCTTCTGATAGCAATATTCTCTTTCTAATATCTCTTAAATCTGAAGTTATTTCAGTCGATAGAATACGGTATATTGGGTCAATTTTTATTTTTTCAATGTTACGAACAATTGCAATAACTCGATTATTATCTGAATTAAATTCAATCATTTTTTCTTCTAATTTTTTTAAAAGTCCACCAAAACTTTGTTTTGGATTTACTGGATTTGTTTCAAAAAAATACATCATATCTTCAATTAAATGAATATTGGTTTTGTAACCAAATCTATTTTGCAATGTTACCCATCTGTCTGCTAAAGTTCCTGATAAACGGATGTCTTTATTTTGTGTCAATTTTTTCATTTCCGTAGTATTAAATATTTGATTATAAACTAATTAAACTTTATTTACGTATTATTTCCGTAAAATCTAAAAAACTAATGTCGTATTTACTGATAGAATGGAGTGTTAACTCCGTTCCCTCTTGCGTGTCTTAAACCACCCTCATAAAATCGTATTTATAAGCCATTCATTTAAGTCTTTGAAATCTTTAAAAAATGTTCTGCAATCTTTTGCATTTTTAAATTTTTCTTGAGTTGATTTTGTATGAGAATTTCCTGCTGCATCATTATCAAAATACAACTCAATTTCTTCATAGTTTGATAAAATTTCATCGCATCGATTTATCAATGCTATTGAATTAAGAATTAAAAAATCGGAATCAGATTTGTATGTGTTTGTGAATGATAAAAAATCCAAAAAACCTTCAAAAATTCTTAATTTGTTTTTATAACCTTTTACAACTAAACTGATGTCTTTTTTAACGATACAAACTTTTGCATATTTGGAACGAATTTCAAATCCATTGCTTTGATTTTGAAATCCAATTCCGAAATATTTTATCCCATTTACTTCGTAATGAACCTCTTTTAAAAATGGTTCATTATCATAGAAATAAATTTTTCTATTTTCTAAATATTGCTTCAATGCAAAATGCTGTATATCAATCACTTTATTGATTTTAATTTTACTTTCAGTTTCAGTAAAATTGAATTCTATACTTTCTTGCTTTTGAAAAGAAAAAATAGATTCATCTGAATAGTTTTCTAAGAACTTTAAAACTTCTGGAATCGAATAATTGAATTTAATTGAAATAAAATCTATAACGTTACCGCCTTTTTGAAGTCCGTGGTCATACCATCGATTAATTTTAGTATTCACTTTAAATGAAGGTGTTTTTTCTTCGTGTAGAGGACTGGAATACCAAATGTCAAAACCTATTTTTTTTGATGGTGTATAATTCATTTTTTGAAGTACTAATTCAATTGAAATATTTCGAGCTTTTTCCAAAGTGATTTTTTCTTTTTTCATCAGGAAATTTTTTTTTTTTCGTTTAACTTGTAAAATTAATTATAGGTTAACCTATTGTACAAGGTTGTTAAGTGCTTATTTTATTGGGGTTAACAAAGGTAAATCACACAAAATGACTAACTTTTTTTAATCAATTCACACAAAATGACTAAGTAAATCACACAAAATGACTAAGTTCATTAATCACTCACACTTATTTAAAGTTTTGTGTGATTTTGTAATTTCCAGTTCAGGCAAAATCACATTTATTAATAAATTGTAAATATCTTCTTTAGTTTTACTTCCATCGGAATGGTTATCGTCTAGTTTAAGAAATCGATAATACGCTTTCTCTAAATTATTCTGCTTGACTAAAATTTCCGTGTAATCCAATGCTTTAGAGTCTAAATAATCTGGAAAATAACGTTTCAAAAAGAAATAAACGAATCTATAATGCTCCTCTTTAACACCAGAAAAGCCACTTTTGTTTTTATAATTACCATGAATTTTTATTGAAATTCTGTCGTATTTTTTATTGGATTTTGTCAATGTGTAAGTGAAAAATAAATCTGCTTTTTCTTTTAACTCAATGATAGAATCATCAAGCACTCTTTGTCTAAAATGCGCTAATTGTTTGTATTTATTTTCAATAGACAAATACACTTTTAAATCATCAATAGAACAATTATAACCACCTTTATCTAACCAACGACAACAAAGCTCATATAAGGCTTTAGAATAGATTGAGCTTAATCCTATTGCGATTGTCTTCTGAATTGGCGTAAAACCGCCTCCTAAATAGCAAAAAAACCTACATGCTTGTGAAGGAACGATGAATGATATGTACTTTGAATTTCTAACATACTTTATTCCACTAATTAAAGAAGTAATATTCTCTTGGATTTGTTGTGATTTTCCATTAACTCCTGGAATGTTAATATGATATTCTATTTGTTTTGAAGCTAATGATTTAATTGAATCTTTTACTCTTTGATAATTATTATGCTTTTCTATTTTCTTTAATTCAATTACAATTTCTTGCTCCGAATATTCCACATTAACATCTAAACTTTGCGATTTTGTAAGCTCATCAATAATGAAATAAATGATATTATATTCAATAGTTGACAATGTAAATCGAGCCGTCGAAATATGATTGGGTTTTCTTATGTAAATAGTGTTTTTCAAAGTCTAAATTTTTAGCTTGGTACAATTTTCCTCAACTATTGTAAACAAAAAAGACAAGTACAGAACCTTAGTTCCATACTTATCTTTTGTATTTAATTGACTTTACTTTGTTATTAGAATCAAAAATTTGGTCGTGTTTGATTCTTTTTCTATTACCTACATAAAAGGCTTCAATATTACCTTTTTTAATATTATTAGTTACCGTTTGATGATTACATCCAAGTATTTTTGCAGCTTCTTGAACGGTATAGATTTTTAAAGAATAATCTTCTTTAGGTGCGGTAAGAATCTGTTTTACCATACCCTTCAATTCATTTAACTCTGAATGAATTGCTTCAAATGGATTTGTGTGAGTCATAACATTGCGTTTTAAAAAGTTTACCGCAATGTTATTAATTCCAATACTTTAGAATAGTTTAGAAGACTTTTCTAAAGTAAATTAAAGTAAAATATTATCATTATTTATAATTTTCACTCACTTATAGCTATAAAATGAGATTTAATTCTCTCATATAATTCATAAGATTTTTTTTGAACTCTAGTAAACTCGCCATTTTTATGAAAAATTTCAAACTCAGTTTTTCTAATTTGATTTACATACTGAGCTTTGATATCATTATTAAAAATTAAATTAAAATTTTCAACTAACCAAGTGTCTTTTTTTAGTGGATATTCGTTTTCATTTACAAAAAGCAATAAAATCACAAAGTCTTTTTTTGTTGTAATTTTTAAATCTTCAACAATTTTAATTAATTTATTTTTCAATTTTTCATCGAATTTATCTTCTTCTTTTTTCTTGTCAAAATTGTTTGAAGTCTTTTCAAAATTTTGAACAAGACTACTTTCTGTAAAATATTGATTCGAAAAAACATCATCAACAACCTCATATTCTATAAAAAATGATTTGTCACTTTTATCATTATGACTTGTTCTATAAATATTTGAATTCTTAATTTCTTGATTTAATTTTATACCATAAAATTCCAAATTATGAATTTTAAATAGCCCTTGTAAGTAAAAAAGCAAACAGATAACTGATAAAACAAGAATAATAAATGTTCTATAATTAGAAATGTTACTATCCAATTTATAAAAATACCAAACAATACTACTAATTATAATTACAATTAATAAAACAGAATATAATCTTCCTCTATGATTTTCCATTACACAACTTTCATTTTAAGTTCAACATTAAATACTTCATCCATTGCTTCCTTTTTTTGCTCACTATCAACTTGATAATATTGATTTAGGGTTTTTAGGTCGTTATGCCCTGTTATAGAGGCAATTAACTTATCTGACTTACCTTGACGCTTCATCATCGTAATAAAGGTTCTCCTTGCGGTATGAGTTGAAATCCTATCATAAAAAAACAAGTCTTCCTTAATATTTTCTTTACCCTTAGTTGTAACTTTCTGAATTTTATGAGTGTATTCGAGTTCTTCAAAAACATCTTTTATGTATTTGTTTTGCTTTTGATTTGCAATTAGAGGTAATTTATAATCGTATTTTGAAAGTAGGAACTTAGAAATAGTAGTTAAAGGTATATTTCTTGCAACTTTATTTGTGTCTTTATCTTCTTTTAGCAATATTTCGGAATCAGTTACATTGCTTTTTGTAATTAAGGATAATTCACCAAAACGCATTCCTGTAACACAGGCAAAGACAAAAACATCTCTAACTCTCTCAAGTTTTTTGCTTTCAAATTCATGATTTAAAAGCTTTTCAATATCTTCAATTGTCAATGCAACCTGGTTAGTAATAACACGCTCTACTTTTTTAAATTCGGTGAAAGTATCGTTAAAAGTATATTTGTTTTTTTTAGCCCAAAACATAAATGTTTTAAATAACCCTAGATTTCTAGCATAAGTATTATTAATATGCTTTAAATCATCCATGCAATAAGTTGTAAATTCACGATGAAATGCATGATCGATTTTACTAAAAGTCAATTTATACTTTTTTGCTACTTCAAAGTTTTCAAGTATATTTCTAATATTCTGATATCTTTTGATAGTAGAAGCTGACCATTCTTTCCCTTTTATCTTTTCAGCAGTAAAAACATCATAAGCATCAAAGAAAATGTTTTTAACATTCTTAGTCTTTTTAAAAGCTTCATCAAATGTCTTTTTAAGTAATATTGAATTAAAAGGCTCATTGATTCTTTTATAAAGACTTGAAGTTTCAAGATATAAATCTGAATATCGGTTTAATTGCATCTTAATACTTTCAAATCCCTTTGCTTTATTTTTTCCTGCTGCAAATGGAAATTTATTTTGGAAGTCAAAATTAATTGGATGTATTTTTTCTCCTGTTGAATAGACAAATTTTTTATTCTCATCTTTAAATGAACAGGTAAAAAGAATTAGTGTTTCTTTATTAGAATTGGGTTCTTTTAATTTAAAAGTATATTTCATACAGTTGCCGTTTTAGTTGCCGTTTTTTTTATATTTACATATAAAAAAATGATATATACAAATATAAATAAACCTGTAATGTATTGATAAATATAGCATTTAAGTTATTAACAATATATCAATATATATATTGTTCGATTCTCTCCGACTCCACTAAAACAAATTCAAAAGAGTACAAAAGCCTGCAAATCGTATGATTTACAGGCTTTTAAATTTTAAATAACTATAATTTTATTTTACATCAAAGCGATCTAAGTTCATAACTTTCGTCCAAGCAGCTACAAAGTCATTTACAAATTTTTGTTTGTTGTCTTCTTGAGCATAAACCTCAGCAATAGCTCTTAATTCTGAATTAGAACCAAAAATTAAATCGGCACGAGTTGCTGTCCATTTTAATTCATTAGTCTTCATGTTTCTACCTTCAAAAAGTTCTTGATCATCAGAAGTTGCTTTCCAAGTTGTTCCCATTGCTAATAAATTCACAAAGAAATCATTCGTCAATTGGTCTTTTTTATTTGAAAAAATTCCATGTTTTGAACCGTTGTAGTTTGTATTTAAAGCTCTCATTCCACCAACTAAAACTGTCATTTCTGGAGCTGTCAATGTTAATAATTGCGCTTTGTCAACTAGTAATTCTTCGGTTGCTAACGTATATTTTGTTTTCAGGTAGTTTCGGAATCCATCCGCTTGTGGCTCTAACACTGCAAATGAATTTGCATCCGTTTGTTCTTGAGAAGCATCCATTCTACCAGGTGTAAAGGGAACTTGCACATTGTAACCCGCATTTTTAGCTGCTTGTTCTATTCCAGTATTTCCTGCTAATACAATTAAATCAGCTATAGAAACTTTTTTGTCTTTAGATTTTGCATTAAAATCTGCTTGAATTTTTTCTAAAATTGGTAAAACACGATTCAATTGCATTGGATTATTAACTTCCCAACTTCTTTGCGGCTCTAATCGAATTCTCGCTCCATTAGCTCCACCTCTTCTATCCGAACCTCTGTAAGTAGAAGCTGAAGCCCAAGCTACCGTTACCATATCTTGAATGGATAAACCTGAAACTAAAATTTGATTTTTTAGTGCTTTGATATCTTTATCATTTACCAATTTATGATTTACAGCAGGAATTGGATCTTGCCAGATTAAATCTTCTTTTGGAGCTTCTGGTCCTAAATATGTAGCTTTTGGTCCCATATCTCGATGAGTTAACTTAAACCAAGCACGAGCAAATGCCTCATTAAAAGCGTTTTCATCTGCTAAAAAACGTCTTGATATTTTCTCATATATCGGATCATATCGCAAGGATAAATCTGTAGTTAACATATAAGGTTTGTGCATTTTGTTTTTGTCAAATGCATCTGGAATAATTTTGTCATCTGTTTTTGCAATCCATTGTTTTGCACCAGCCGGACTTGTAGTTAATTCCCAATCGTATTTAAACAAGAACGTCAAATAATCATGACTCCATTTTGCAGGAGTTGATGTCCAAGTTACCTCTAAACCTGAAGTAATTGCATCAGTACCTTTTCCTGATTTGTAACTGCTTTTCCACCCAAAACCTTGTTCTTCAATTGGAGCTGCTTCTGGCTCAGGACCTACATGCTTTGCGTCTCCAGCACCGTGAGTTTTTCCTAACGTATGTCCACCAGCAATTAAGGCTACTGTTTCTTCATCGTTCATTCCCATTCTTCCAAAAGTTTCACGAATGTCTTTTGCCGCAAGTACTGGGTCTGGATTTCCGTTTGGTCCTTCTGGGTTCACATAAATCAATCCCATTTGAACAGCAGCTAATGGATTCTCTAATTTTCTTCCTTCAGAATAACGTTTATCGTCTAACCATTTTGATTCTGGTCCCCAATAGACATGTGATTCTGGTTCCCAAACATCTTCTCTACCTCCAGCAAAGCCAAATGTTTTAAAACCCATTGATTCTAAGGCTACATTTCCGGTTAAAATCATCAAATCTGCCCAAGAAATCTTATTACCATATTTTTGTTTAATAGGCCATAACAAGCGACGTGCCTTGTCTAAGTTCCCATTATCAGGCCAACTGTTTTGTGGTGCAAAACGTTGTTGACCAGCACGCGTTCCACCTCTACCATCTCCTGTTCTATAAGTTCCTGCACTGTGCCATGCCATACGAATAAATAACCCTCCATAATGACCAAAATCAGCTGGCCACCATTCTTGAGATTGCGTCATTAATTCCGTTAAATCTTTCTTCAAAGCATTGTAATCTAATGATTGGAATTCTTTCGCATAATCAAACTTAGCTCCCATTGGATTACTTAATTCAGAATTCTGACGCAAAACGTCTAAATTTAACTGATTAGGCCACCATTCTTTGTTTTTGTCTTTGTTTTCACTTCCTTTTTGAGCTACTTCAACTTTAGGATTTGTAGTTGGTTTGGCATTAGTGTATTGTTCAATGGAACTTGTGTGGGGACCTCTTTGTGCTCCCATTTCGCCCACATTGTAAGTTTTACCAGTCACCGGACAAGTAACGGTTTCTTGTGCAAAAGCAACTGACGCAAGAAATAAACTTGAAAGTAATACTGTTCTTTTCATTTGTTTGATTTTAAATTTTATAATTCAAAATTCAACAATATTGAGTAAAAAAAACGGTATTTTAGAATGATAAATTTTATACTACTATAGATTTTAAATATAATTAATTAAAATAGCTATAAACAAAAACTTTTGATTGATAATCATAAATTTTTATAGACAAAAATTAAATTGTCTAAGTTTTTCAATTAATAGTTCTTAAAAAAAGAGTGGCAAATACCACTCGAAAACTATTTCTTTTTGGTCTTAACCTTACAAGTATTAATACCTAAAAGCGTGTAAGCTGGACAAAACTGAAAGGATGATGTTAGTACCATTGACAACCCAATAGCTAAAACAACCCATTTTGTAGTACCATCAAATGCTCCAGATAAACCTAAAATAAGTGCAATAACACCTAGTATGACGCGAAGAAAACGATCTCCATTACCTACATTTTTTTTCATAATTTTATAGTTTATTGATTAGCTCTCCACTGGTTTCCCATCAGCTATCCATTGCGTTATTCCTCCATCCAAATCGATTATAGTTGTAAAACCCATCGCTTTTAATTTAGCTGCCGCATTAGCACTACGAACACCGGATTTACAATACACCAATACAGGTTTGTTTTTATCAAGGGATGTAACTTTTTGTTCAAAATCTTCTCCTAAAATATTTGCATTTAAAGCATTCGCTATATGTTTTTCACTAAACTCTTCTGGAGTTCTGGCATCTACTAGTTGAATGCCTTCTTCTGCCATTTTTTGTTCAAAAACCGATGCATTAACCACTAAAACTCCTTCCGTTTTTTGTTTTAAACATGATGAAGCAAGCAATGTTAAGAAACTCAATAAAAATACTTTCATACTATTTTTTTTCTAAAATTATAAAATTATTTGGAATGTTGACGAATTATTGTCACTAAATCTTGAGCACTCAAAACTCCAGATTGTCTCCAAAGCATTTTTCCTTCGTTAAACAAGAGCATAGTTGGGACACCACGCACCATAAATTCAGCAGCTAAATCTTGGTGTTGGTCAACATTGATTTTAATAATGCGTACTTCATCTTTCAATATAGCTTTCACTTCTTGTAAAATTGGAGCTAACATCTTACAAGGGCCACACCAATCGGCATAAAAATCAACTAAGGTTAATTGTCTCTCGTTTATAAGGGTATTAAATTTCGTATTCATAATTATGATTTTAATTACACAAAATTACAGCATTCAAATGTTCGCATCTGTAATATTTGTTACAAAACTGCCAATATGACAATTGTCATTTTTTATTGTTTCAAATCGATATACATTTGACAAAATTTATTACTATGCAACCTTCATTAGTACAAAAATATAACGTCCCTGGCCCAAGATATACCAGTTATCCTACGGTTCCATATTGGGAAGAAGAACTATTTACGGCTAAAGATTGGCAAAACTCCTTTTTAAAAACGTTTCAAGAAACCAACGCTTCAGAAGGTATTAGTTTATACATTCATTTACCTTTTTGTGAAAGTTTGTGTACGTTTTGTGGTTGCCATAAAAGAATTACCAAACGTCATGAAGTTGAAAATCCATATATCAAAGCCGTTTTAAAAGAATGGGATTTATACTGCCAATTGTTCCCTGAAAAACCACTAATAAAAGAAATTCATTTGGGTGGCGGAACTCCCACGTTTTTTTCTCCTGAAAATCTAACTACTCTGATTCAAGGAATTTTAGCAAAAAGTAACGTTGCTCCAAGTCATGAATTTAGCTTTGAAGGGCATCCTAATAATACAACCAAAGAACATTTACAAACCTTATATGATTTGGGTTTCCGAAGAGTAAGTTTTGGTGTTCAAGATTATTCCGAAAAAGTACAAAAGGCAATCAATCGCATGCAACCTTTCCATAATGTAGCTAAAGTGACATTTTGGGCGAAAGAAATTGGCTATACTTCTATTAGTCATGATTTGGTTTTTGGTTTACCCTTTCAAACACTTGATGATGTTTTGGATACTATCGATAAAACGAATTCCTTACATCCCGATCGCTTGGCTTTTTATAGCTACGCTCATGTGCCATGGATTAAAGGAAACGGACAACGCGGTTTCAATGACGAAGATGTTCCTAAAGATGATGTAAAACGTCAATTATACGAACAAGGAAAATTAAAATTAGCGGCTAATGGATTTCATGAAATTGGAATGGATCATTTTGCTCTAACCAACGATTCCATGTACCAATCGTTCCAAAAAGGAGAACTGCATCGCAATTTCATGGGATACACCACTACTAATACCCAATTAATGATTGGTTTAGGCGTTTCTTCCATAAGTGATAGTTGGACCGCTTTTGCACAAAACGAAAAAGTATTGGAAGACTATTACGACCGATTAGACAAAAACGAAATTCCAATTTATCGTGGTCATTTGTTGAATGAAGAAGATTTGATCATTCGTCGTCATATTTTAAATATTATGTGCCAATTTGAAACTTCTTGGGAAAAACCCGAAATGCAATTTCCAGAAATTGATGAAGTAGTAAGTGCATTAAAAGAAATGGAAAATGATGGTTTATTGGCAATTTCAGCAAACAAAATTACAGTAACAGAAAAAGGAAAACCCTTTATAAGAAATATTTGTATGGCTTTTGATTTACGCCTAAAGAGAAAAGCACCACAAACGCAATTGTTTTCAATGACCATTTAATACCAGTAAATCATTTTATAAAAATTCAAATGCCGTAACCGAAATGGTGAAAACTTTCTATTTCGTTTAAAAAGAGTACCTTTGTGGCAAATTACCCGCTATGAAGACATTTGAAGATTTTGATTTACCTAAATCCTTACAAAAAGCCGTTGAAGAACTAGGCTTTACAAACCCAACTCCTATTCAAGAAAAAGCTTTTCCTGTAATTTTATCAGGAAGAGATATGATGGGAATTGCCCAAACAGGAACGGGTAAAACATTTGCTTATTTGTTACCTGTTTTAAAGCAATGGAAATTTCAAAAAACAGATAGTCCAAGAGTACTAATTTTAGTTCCAACAAGAGAATTAGTAGTTCAAGTGGTAGAAGAAGTTCAAAAACTAACCACGTACATGTCGGTACGAACTTTAGGCATTTATGGTGGAGTTAATATCAACACACAAAGAAAAGACTTAGCCTTAGGAGTAGATGTTTTGGTAGGAACACCAGGAAGAGTAATGGATTTATCATTAGACGGGGTATTGCGATTTGATGTGCTTCAGAAATTAGTCATTGATGAATTTGATGAAATCTTAAATTTAGGATTCCGAGTGCAGTTGACCTCTATTTTATCCATGATTCGTAGCAAACGACAAAATATTTTGTTTTCTGCAACCATGACAGAAGATGTTGATGCTTTGCTAGATGAGTTTTTCGAATTCCCTGAAGAAGTTTCTTTGGCTCCAAGCGGAACTCCATTAGAAAAAATCAAACAAGAAGTATATCATATTCCCAATTTCTTAACGAAAATCAATTTGTTAAAACATCTTTTAGAGACGGATGCAACTACAGAACGCGTTTTATTATTCGTAAATAACAAACGAATTGTGGAAGTGGCTTTTGATGCTTTGGAAGAAGCTTTCCCTGGGCAATTTGGTGTAATTCATTCCAATAAAACTCAAAATTATCGTTTACAAACCATGGCAAGTTTCCAAAATGGCGACTTACGAGGTTTGATTACAACCGATGTAATGGCGCGTGGTTTAGATATTTCTGATATTACACACGTTTTCAATTTACAATTTCCTGAAGTTCCCGAACAATACATTCACCGAATAGGAAGAACTGGTAGAGCCGATAAAGAAGGTATTGCCATTAGTTTTGTTGCTCCTTATGAAGAAGAAAAACAACTAGCAGTTGAAGAACTGATGAACCAAGAAATTGAATTCGTACCGTTTCCTGAGCAAGTGACTGTTGAAGAAAAGAAATTGGAATTTGAAAAAGATAAAAAGAGGTTCAAAACCATTGGTAAAAAAATTAATGTAGAGGAAAAAGGCGCTGCTTTTCACGAGAAAAAAGATAAAAACAAAAAAGTTAACTTGGGCGGACCAGGAAAAACAAAACCAAGAAAAACCGCACCAAGAAATCGTGGTGTAGAAGCAAAACGAGACGCTAAAAAGAAAAATCGTTAAACAATTATGATTTCTGATTTTGTAAGAGATACTACCTTGAACAACCAAGTTTTTGAGGAAAATGCCATAAAATACAAACAATTTGATACTTGTGTTTTTATCAATTGCGATTTTTCGAAATGTAATTTTCAGAGTGTTTTCTTTTTAGATTGTACTTTTATTGGTTGCAATTTTAGAGAAGCAAAAATTAATTACGTTTCCTTACGCGATGTAGAATTCAAACAATGCGATTTTACAAGTGTGAACTTTGCCATGACCGATCAGGTTATTTATTCCTTTCATTTTACCGATTGTACTTTAGATTACACCCAATTTTACAAACTCAAGTTAAAACAAATTCGTTTCATTGGTTGTAGTATGGTTGCAGCCGATTTCATGGAAACCGATTTAACCGAATCTATTTTTGATCATTGCGATTTACGCAGAGCTGTTTTTTCCAAAACCATAGCGAATAAAGCCGATTTTAGTACCAGTTTCAACTTCACCATTGACCCAGAACAAAACAAATTGAAAAAAGCCAAATTCTCCTTAGAAGGTTTGAAAGGTTTGTTAGAAAAATACGATTTGATTATTAAATAATTGAAGCTATTTTTTAGAATTTGTTAAATTTTATTTTGCTGTTTTTTCTTCAACGAATTTTACTAAATTTGGACTAATTAAAAATAACTTTATGAAACCTAGAAACTATTCCAAAATATTTCGTGTTTTACATTGGTCTATTGCCATTACCTTTCTATTGTTATTGCTGACTATTTTCCTGAGAAAAACTTGGATGGAAAAAAATCATGTAGCCGAAATTATCCAAACCTATTTAACAGAAAACAATTACGAAACCTTACCACAAGATGAAGCAATTGTTTTGGCTAAAAAAATCAGAAAACCAATGTGGGTTTGGCACATCTATTTTGGATATGTTTTAGTAGGTTTGTATTGCATCCGTTTAGCACTACCCTTTTTTGGTGAAATGAAATTTACTTCTCCGTTTCAAAAAGATTTAGACACCAAAACTAAATTCCATTATTGGACGTATTTGATTTTCTATATTTTCACAGGAATTTCATTAATCACAGGATTAATCATTGAATGGGGACCAAAATCCTATAAAAAACCAATGGAATCGATTCACGAACTTTCTATTTACTATTTACTCGCTTTTATAGTGATTCATTTCAGCGGCGTTTTATGGGCTGAATTTAGTAACCAAAAAGGAATTATTTCCAATATTATTTCGGGAAACCAAAATAAATAGCTATCTTACTGCTTTGGCTAAAACAATTCCAATGCATACAAAAAACAACTGGCACAGTTTAGATTTAGATGAAATTTTCACTTCTTTTCAAAGTACTCCAAAAGGTCTTAGTGATAATGAGGTAATTGAAAAAAGAACAAAATTTGGCTCCAACGTTTTGCCAACTAACAAACGTACAACTGTTTTTCAAATTTTTATACGTCAGTTTCTTAATCCGCTAATTTTTGTTTTAGTTGCTGCGGCATTTGCTGCAATTGCGATTGGAGAAAGTGGTGATTCGCTCTTCATTTTTATTGTAATTTTTTTCAATGCATTCATTGGTACGTATCAAGAATTCAAAGCCGAAGAAAGTGCATTTAGTTTGCAACAATTAATAAAAATTAATGCCCGAATAAAACGAAATAACTCTTTAGTTAATCTTCCAGCTGAAGAAATTGTCCCTGGAGATATTGTTTATTTAGAATCAGGAATGAAAGTCCCAGCTGATATGCGCTTTCTAGAAGTAAACAATTTAGAAATTGATGAAAGTTTTTTAACAGGTGAATCTATTCCTTCTTTAAAATTTGTTGGCACTACCAAAGAAAACACCCTAGTTGCCGAAAGAAAAAACATGGGTTTTGCTGGCGCAACCGTTTTAAAAGGTAGAGGAATTGGTATTGTCGTTGCCACAGGAACAGTAACTCAAGTAGGGCAAATTTCAAAAAGCGTTACCGAATCAGAATCTGCTAAACCTCCATTGGTACAAAGAATGGAGCGTTTTATGAAGCAAATAACCATCATAATTGCTGTAATTAGTGTTATTCTAGCCATCATCATGCGTTTGCAAGGTGCTGATTTCACTGCTATTTTCTTTTTCATTGTAGCACTAGCCGTTTCTGCAATTCCTGAAGGATTACCTATTGCGTTGACCGTGGCTTTATCTATTGCTACTAAACGAATGGCAAAACGAAATGTATTGGTAAGAAAACTAACTTCGGTGGAAAGTTTAGGCAGTTGCACCTTAATTGCTAGTGATAAAACAGGAACCCTAACCGTAAACGAACAAACTGCAAAAGTCATTACCTTACCCAATGGCAACCAATTTTCAATTACTGGAGAAGGTTATAATGGCATTGGAACAATAAATGACGCTGCAAACAATCCTATTACTTTTTCAACGGAACATCCATTAGCGAATCTGATTAAAACGGCTTTAATTGCCAATGAAGCTACCTTAACATTGGACAATGAAAAATGGAACTATTCTGGAGATTCTATGGATATTGCGCTATTAGGATTAGGATACAAATTTGGAATCCAACAAAACGAAATTTTAAACGAAGTAACATTGCTTCAAACCATTGCGTACGAATCAGAGAAAAAATTTGCTGGTGCAATAACCCAAAATACAGAAGGAAAACAGTTGTTTGTTAAAGGAGCAGTTGAAACTATTCTTGGATTTTGCAATCGAATGCAAATTGATGACACAACTGTTCCACTAGATATAGAAAAAATCACCACCGATGCAGAAGCATTAGCCAAAAAAGGCTACCGCGTACTAGCATTTGCCTATGAAAATGTAAGTGCTGATTTTGATGAAACTAATGAAAAGGAATATTCGTCTCTTGTATTTTTAGGTCTAATCAGTTTTATTGATCCATTACGTCCTGAAGCAATTGCCTCTATAGCGGAGTGTCATGATGCAGGAATAAAAGTAATTATGATTACTGGCGATCATCCTGAAACTGCTTTAACCATTGCAAAAGAGTTGGGCATTGCCAATCAGAATACCAAAGTAGTTACAGGTCAAATGCTAACCAAGCACAAAGAAAATAAAGAAATTTGGCAAGACTTAATTCTGTCTTCAACCGTGTTTGCTAGAGTTTCACCCCAACAAAAACTGGAAATTGTTGAAGTTTTAATTGAAAAAGGAGAATTTGTTGCTGTAACCGGTGATGGTGTAAACGATGCGCCCGCACTTAAAAAAGCAAATATTGGAGTTGCCATGGGTTCAGGAACTGATGTAGCAAAAGAAGTTGGTGCTATGATTGTAGTTGATAATAATTTTGCTTCAATAGTAGCAGGAATTGAAGAAGGAAGGTTTGCGTATGACAACGTGCGAAAAGTGATTTATTTGTTGATTTCTACTGGAACTGCGGAAATATTCATTTTTTTAGTTGCTTTGTTATTAGGATTGCCTTTACCATTGTTAGCGGTGCAATTATTATGGTTGAATTTAGTGACCAATGGCATACAAGATGTTTCTTTAGCATTTGAAAAAGGAGAAAAGGGAGCGATGAAGCATCCGCCAAGAAACCCAAAAGAATCTATTTTTGATCGCTTAATGATAGAGCAAAATATGATTTCTGGTTTAACTATGGGAATACTAGCTGCCGGACTTTGGTATTATTTATTAGAATATACTACAATTGAAGAAGCTTCTGCACGAAATTTAGTCTTACTTTTAATGGTTTTCTTGCAAAATTTCCATGTGTTCAATTGCCGTTCAGAGCGAGTTTCTACTTTTAAAGTGTCATTAAAAAACAACATCATTCTTGTTTTTGGTGTGCTTTTAGCACAAGGAATTCATATTTTAAGTATGCAAATTCCATTTATGCAACAAATTCTTGGTGTAGAAAAAATTAGTTTTGACCATTGGGTTTTAGTTGCTCTTTTAGCTATACCAATAGTTTTAGTAATGGAAATTTATAAAATGATAAAAAATGCAAGAATTTGATTCCAAACAATACAAAATTTATTCTTGGAAAAACTGGATGGTGCTGCATTACATCATCAATCCAGGAATTGCGTTTAATGAAATTTTCTTGGGAATGCGCGTTCCAAAAGTTTCATTGGTAGACAAAACACAAAAAGACAAACCCTTTATTGAGCGTTCCTATGTTCCTTGTCCGCATTGCAATACCTTGCACGATGCTCGGCTTTGGTCTGCCAATTACAAAACACACATGAAAAACTGGTTTGGCTTGTATTGTGTGAGTTGTGGTGAAATTATTCCGTGTTTGATGAATGCTACTACTTTTTTATTAAAATGGCTTACTTTTCCTGTTTGGTATTGGTTTAGAGACAATTGGAAAGCCAAATGGTTAGCGGCACAACCCAAACGCTTTGAAAACATTGATTTAGCAACTTTTGAAAATCCTTTTGGAAAAAACATGTGGTTGAAACAAGGGTTGAGTTTTGGTTTTTTTATGTTTGTTTTCATGAATCTAATTTCTCCTTTGATTGATGAAACGCCTTTTAATTGGAAGAAAGTTTTAATTAGCATTCCAGTTTGGTTAGTAGCTGGATTGTTGTTTGGTTACTTCATGAAAGCATTTTTAGGTCAAAAGATAAAAAATAGTTAATTCTTACAGTTACACTTGTTAATTTGAGTGAAAATTCGTAACTTTAAGTATTATTAATTTAATACCCAATTAGATATGTTAATACAAATCAACACCGACAAAAACATTGAAGGTCACAGCCGAATGAATGAATTCTTTTCAGAAGAAATTAAAAAAGAACTAGCTCGTTTTGATGATAAAATAACCCGAATAGAAGTGCATTTAGGCGACGAAAATGGCGATAAATTTGGAAAAAATGATAAAAAGTGCATGATTGAAGCAAGAATGGAAAAGAAAAATCCAATTGCAGTAACAGCACATTCCGATACACCTGAAAAAGCCTTTTACGAAGCCGTTGAAAAAATAAAGCGTTCCTTAAGCACTACTTTAGAGAAAATGCGCGAACATTAATACTAGAAATCCCGATGAGAATCGGGATTTTTTTGTAAGAGGTTTTTTGTATATTTGGAAAAATAAACGAATTAAAAAATTGCAAAACTTTCGCCTATCTTGCCTTTATGGCATGAAACTAGTTCGAAAGTTTCGCATATAAACAAGTTAGCGGTCAGGCTAAAAGACGACACAACAGACAGACAACGAAACGAGATAATAAATGAAGGAACTAATAATATTGACAGTAATTTCAGGACTTGCGTTTTTGGTTTTTCTCGTGACACTGATTTTGGGTTTTACGAAAAAGAACAAGAAACTAAAACTAACAGCTTTACTATTATTTTTTGCATTTATCGGTTTGACAGCTTGGACAGGTTTTAAGTTTGTAAGTAAGACCTATAACAAAGTATCAGAAACTTTAAGACCTAGAACAGGTGAAGAAATTTATGACGCATTATTTGACAAAAGACAATCGGACTGCATTAAGATTTTGAATTTCCAAGACCAAGTTGTTCCAAAAATTGACTATGCAATTTGGTTACACTTTGAAACTTGCCCTGACGAATTAAAGCGAATTTTATCGAGACACGAGTTTACAACAGAAAGACTATCGACAGCAAAATGGGACGGGAAAATTCCTTACGGTGAAACATTAGATTGGTTCAATCCAGCGACTTTAGGCGACACAATTATAGTTTATGAATATTCAACAAACGACAGTAAAAATATTCAAACAATTTGGACTAATTTAGACAGTTCAAAAGTTTTTGTAAGAGACATATTTGACTAAAATGAATTTCGAAAACAGACAAAATATTGACGCTGAAAAAGAAGCCCGAACCGCTAACAGCCGTAACTGTTGCACAACTACTATTTTTTAAAATAAAATCTCAAAAAACATAAAATTCCGACCTCGTTTAAACACTTTTAAGCGAGGTTTGTCTTTTTAGTTCCTGTACAAAATTCTAAAATTTTGGTTGCTTAAATTTGAAATTATAAAGTCTTGATAGACCGTTTTTATAAAAGCAAAGCACTTCCCTTGTTTTAAGGAAATAACTTGGGCTAAAACACTTGGTTTTTTGATGGTAAAACGCAAGTATTTCTTCAAGTTGTAGGTTAAACTTGCCATGAGTACATGTTTGTTTGCGTTTTTGATGCCTCGGGTGTTGACTCGTTTCATGTTCGTGAAGTTGACCAAGGTTCCAATCACAGGTTCGACTGTTTTACTTCGTATTCTCGACATCTTTTTGGCATATTTGGCATTTTGTGTGAGTTTTTGATGCATACGGTCGTAATGTTCTTTGTGGATGCTATCGTCTAGCTTTTTAAACTTAGTGCTTTTGCCACAACATTGTTCTCTGAGTGGGCAGTTTTTACAGTCACTCTCGCTGCTTCGGTACGTGCGTTTGGTGTAGCCTTTACTATCCGTTTTTTCGCCTTTGAAAAGGAGTTTGGCTTGGTTGCCTTCGGGTTTAGTGCATTGGTAATAATTTTCCTCTTTGTTGAAGGTAAAACCTTCGCGCTCGGGTTTGTATTGCCCGAAGTTAGGAATGTAGGCATCAATATTTTTTTTATGTAAATACGCCAACGCTTCGCCACTGCTGTAACCGCCATCGGCTAAAAGTTCTTCTAATTCAATGTCGTTTTCGTTTAGGTTTTCTTCGATAAGTTCCACAATTTTTTCTAAACATTGACTATCGCGCTTGTCTGCAAAATCAGAACACGCTCCAGTAATAACATGGTGTGCATCGTCTACTGCGATTTGTCCAAAATA
>NZ_QLST01000002.1 GCF_003293845.1 Flavobacterium tibetense
GGACTCGAACCCACGACCTGCTGATTACAAATCAGCTGCTCTAGCCAGCTGAGCTACACCGGCGGCTTTTAATTACTTTCAATAAAAAAAGTCCGCTATTTCTAACGGACTGCAAATGTATATAATTTATTTTTTAATCAAAACTTTTTTTGTGTTTTTTTTCAGTTCTTAATGAGAACTTAATTTTTCCTTCCTTTTTACTAATACTCTTTCCAATGCATCTGAAGCTAAATCAGCTGCTTCCTCAAAGGTTTTATTTGTTTTTTTTACGATAAATTCGTCTCCAGGAACAAGAATTTTTATCTCCACCGTTTTATTTTCTTTATCACTTGTATTTTCTAACTTCAAAAAAACATCAGAAGAAATTACTCGATCATAATATTTTTCCAATTTAGCTAATCGTTCTTGAACAAAATCAACCAGTTTTTTGTCGATTGTAAAATTCACTGCATGCACATTTACTTTCATACTTATAGTGTTTAGTTAAACAAATTATTTTTGACTTCTTGGATGTGCTCCTTCGTAAATTTTCTTCAATTCCGCCAAACTGCTGTGTGTATAAATTTGGGTTGATGACAAACTTGCGTGACCAAGCAACTCTTTAACCGAATTTAAATCAGCACCATTATTTAATAGATGCGTTGCAAAGGTATGACGAAGAACATGTGGACTTTTTTTTACTTTTTGAGACACACTACTAAAGTAATCATTTATTAATCGATAAACAAATGATTCACTAATTTTATTTCCCTTTTTTGACAATATTAACACCTCGGAATTTGAATTTTCAAAAGTAGCTTTGATGAGTTGTTGGTATTTCATCAATAAAGAAATCGTACAAGGTAAAAGTGGGAGAATTCGTTCTTTATTTCTTTTACCAATAACTTTTATTGCTTTGTTAGCAAAATCAATATTATTTATAGTAAGAGAAATCAACTCCGCACGACGCATTCCTGTAGTATAAAACAATTCGATAATCAATCGGTTTCGAATTCCTTCAAAATCATCTGGAAAATCATTCTCTTCAAAAACCGCAACGGTTTCCACAACCGAAAAAGGGATTTGAACTTTTTTGGGCACTTTTAAAGATTTATGCTTCAATAAAGGATTCGCATCAATCTCCTTGATTTTTAACAAAAACTTATAAAACGACTTTAAAGAAGAAATTTTTCGATTAATTGTTTTGTTGGCGTTTTTATTTTCTACCAAAAAAACAATCCAACTTCTTATAACACCATATGTGATATCTTTCAAACCAATAGCATCATGATAACTTACTAGATACATTTCAAATGCCAAAATATCATTCAAATAAGCATTTACAGTTAAAGCAGAATAATTTTTCTCCTTAATTAAATACTCCTGATACGCCTTTACATTATTATCCATAGTTTTAAAAACAAAAAACCGCTTGTAACAAAGATAAACTTTATTACAAAACGGTTTAATAAATTGAATTCAAAAATATTAGATTTCTATCGAATCTCTTAATCTTTGAATATAAGCTGCTTTTTGAACTTTCATTCTATTAGTAACAGATGGCTTAATAAAAGCTTGACGAGCTCTTAATTGACGTACTGTTCCTGTTTTATCGAATTTTCTTTTGTAACGCTTTAACGCTTTATCGATATTTTCTCCGTCTTTAATTGGTATAATTAACATAATTTAGGCACCCCCTTTCATTTAGGTTGCAAAAGTATAAATAATTTTTAAAACCAAACAGGAATTTAGAATATTTTTTAAATAAAAAACCAAGACAATTACTATCTTGGTTTTCAAATGCTTTAATATATTCCATATAAGAAACTACTATTTAACCGCCGGCTTATAATCCTGATTATCAATAATCATTTTAGAAAGAATTTCTTTTAAAATTTCAGAAGTTCCACCACCAATTGGCCCTAAGCGACTATCTCTTAACAATCGTGCCAAAGGATATTCTTCCATATAACCATAACCACCAAGCATTTGCAAACAACTGTAAATGGTTTCATCAGCCACTTGTGTAGATTTTAATTTTGACATTGTAGCTTCTTTTACTACATATTCTCCTTTATTTAAACGAGCAACAGCGGCATAATTAAAAACTTTACAGTGTTCTATATCGGTTGCATGTTCTACTAATTTATGACGTAACGCCTGGAACTGGTTAATCTTTTTACCAAAAGCTTCACGTTGTCCCATATACTCGATAGTATACTCAATGGCATACTCAGCTCTTGCGTGTGCATTCACCCCCATAATTAAGCGTTCCAAAGCAAAATGCTGCATAATATAAGGAAACCCTTTACCTTCTTCACCCATCAAATTGGCAACTGGAATTTCAACGTTATCAAAAGCGATTTCGGCTGTATCAGAAGCTCTCCATCCTAATTTATCTAGCTTTGTAGCAGAAATTCCTGGGGTTTTGGTATCCATTAAAAAAATACTAATCCCTTTATGTCCAAGTTCTGGATTCGTTTTTGCAGCTACCACATAATAATCCGCATAAACTCCATTGGTAATAAAAGTTTTTGAACCGTTAATAATGTATTTATCGCCTTTTTTTACTGCTGTTGTTCGCATTCCAGCTACATCACTACCTCCAAAAGGCTCTGTAATACACAAACCACCTATTTTATCTCCTGAAATACTTGGTGCTAAATACTCTTGTTTGATTCTTTCATCACCTTCTGCGTTTAAGTGTGTCATAGCCAAATAAGCGTGAGCCCACATAGCTGCAGCAAAACCAGATGATTTGATTTTTTGTAATTCCTCTAAGAAAACAACAGTATAAAACAAATCTAAGTTCATTCCACCATAAGCTTCAGGATAATTTAACCCAAAAAAGCCCATGTCACCAAATTTCTTCCAAATAAAGCGCTCGATTGTTCCTGTTTTTTCCCATTTTTCAATATGTGGAACGACTTCTTTTTGTAAAAAATCTCTAAAACTCTCTCTAAATAATTGATGTTCTTCTGTAAAATATGTTGAATTCATAAGTTTGAAATAAAATGCTTTAAATGTAAAATTGTCTATTCTTAATTAAACTCCAAATATAAGGCTATTAATTTTAATTTTTCTTGTGGACAATTATTAATTTTTGTTAAATCCTCAATTTTTTTAATTTCTCCATGCATGCTTCTGTAAGTTACAATTTCTTTCGCAAAGGCATAATTAAAATAAGGAAAAGCAGCTAAAGTTTTTGTATTACTCGAATTGATATTGATTTTCTTCAACTCTAAATTTTCACCAATAAAAAATCTTTTTTGCAAGTCTTCATAGGCTTCTGGCGAAACTCCCCAAACAAACTGCAATTGTTCTAATGAAGCAAACATGCCAAATTTATCTTTCTCTTTTAAAATAATATCCGAAATTTTATCCCCAATTCCGTAAACCGCCATTAAATCTTCTTTTGAAGCTAAATTGATGTCTTTCTTTACAATAACTTTCGCTTTTTTATTTTCAAAAAACGAATGTTTGCCTTCTTTTGAGTTGTTTTTATTTTTTACCCAATCTGGAAATTTAAAATACGGCGAAATCTTGTTTAAAACTTCATCTGAAACTTGGGTTACTTGTTGAAATTCTTTAGCTGAATTAACATATTTCCCTTGGTTTCTAAATGCTTGTAATCGATTTAATTCTTCTACAGAAATTCCTAGAACATAGCCTTTATAGTCTGTTATGAAGTTGGGATTAAACGGTTTTATTTCATATTTCTTTTCTTCCGTTACTTTTTTCAAACTATCAATTTCATGTTGAATAGCTAACCATTGGGAGGAAGTAAAATCATCCGCACTTTCATTTTGAAAAAGATTCGTAAAATTTACAGTAAAAATCAAAATTTGAAAAATTACTAGAATCGCAATCAACAAAAAAATCCCACTTCTGTGTTCTCTAGAAAACAAAAAGTAGGATTTTAATTTATTTGGAATCATAAGAAATTAGTCTTCTTTTCTTATTGTTTCGTTATCGTTTTCGCTAAAAGAATCTGGTTCTTGTTTTGGCGGAGTTGTTAAAACTCTATAGAAAAAATAACCCGCAAAAGAAATTACAATTCCTTGAGTAATCAGCATTGTTAATAAAGCTTCTGTATTCATGATGTTTCTTTTTTTTAAATTATTATTCTGTCGCTCTTCCTTCTCTTCTTCTTTTCTGAAATGCTACATAAACTAAAACACTAATAAAGATAAACAATCCTAAAAGCAAGAATCTTGCGATATTAATATAAAACATTTTATCATTTAAAGCGGTTTGAGTTGCTACATCTGTTGCCGCTGCTAACTGTTGCTTAATTCCTGCATGTGTAACTGTTTTAATAATAGAACCGTTATCTAACGACCATCCGTTACCTGAGAACAAGCTACTAAAGTTACCCGACCAATCATTATCTAATGGCTTGAAAAGTGAACCTAAAAATATAACAATCAACATAATTGGCGTTACATATTTAATGATGTATTTATAAACATTAGGCACTTTGATATCTGCTCCACTTGTAATTTCTCTCCATCCTTTTTTCATTCCAAAAACCCATGAGAAAAGTATAGTTTCCATCATTGCAAAAACTACTAAACTTACAGTTCCTGCCCAATAATCATATTCATCAAAAACACCTTCTTGGAAGAAAATCACAGTTGGCATACCTAAAATTAAAATCATAGCACCAAATGACCAAGCGCCTTTTGTTTGATTCCAATTGAATTCGTCTCTCATGAAACCAATCCAAGGTGTTCCCATTGCTAATGACGATGTAATTCCAGCGAAGAACAACAATCCAAACCAGAAAACTCCAGCTAAAATTGAAAGCACATCGCCCCATTGTTGGAATAAATAAGGCATGGTTTGAAATGCCATTCCAAATCCTGCATTTTCTAAAACCCAATCCAAACCTAAATAACCAGCAGCAATTGGAATAACAATTAAACTTCCTAAAACTACTTCTACAAATTCGTTCATAAAACCTGCTGAAACAGCATTTAAAGCAATATCATCCTTGGCCTCTAAATAAGCAGCGTAACAATGAATAGTTCCCATACCCACAGATAACGTGAAGAAAATCTGTCCAGCAGCAGCCATCCAAACTTTTAAATCTAATAAGGATTCATATTGTGGTGTCCATAAAAAGTTCAAACCATCCCAAGCATTTGCATTAGGGAAAATTTCCGAAGCGCCGCTTGTTCCTAATGTTAATCCTCTAATGGCTAAAAGCACTCCAAAGAAAATCAATAATGGCATACCAATTTTGGCTACTTTCTCAATTCCTTTTAATCCTTTAGATAAGATATAGGTATTTAAAACCAAACAAACGATATAAAATACAACCGCTTCATACGGAATTCCTGTAGTAGATTGACCAATATCAACATAAGAGTTAAAAAACCCAGCTACTTCAGCCTGACTCATTCCGTTGAAAGTACCAACAATCGAATGATATACATAGGACATCGTCCAAGACTCAATATAACAATAATAAGCTGCAACAGCGATATTGGTAAAAATTCCAAAAACACCAATGTATTTCAGAATCCTTCCTTTCACCATAGAATCTAAAATGTATGGTGTACTGTGATTGCCATGACGTCCACCAAAACGACCCGAAGACCATTCTATAAACAATAATGGAATACCCATTACAACAAAACAAACTAAATAAGGAATAATAAATGCACCACCACCGTTTTGAACAGCTTGTACGGGAAATCTCAAAAAGTTACCTAATCCTACAGCGTTACCCGCCATTGCTAAAATTAGACCAACACGAGATCCCCACCCATCAGATTTTACAGACATAAAATATTTTATTGGTTGTTAATCGCTCAAAGATACTAAAAGTATCTAAAAAAAAAAGAAAAGTAAAAAAATATGGACTTTCGTTGCATTATAAATCAAAAACCGAACTCCTTTTTGTATAAATCATATCTTTTAGCTTAAGCAAAAAAGCTAAAGTCAAGTAAAAACCAAAGCCCAAACCCACTGTTATAAAAGATATATAGACAAAGAACAAACGCACATTAGAAGCGCGCATACCTAATCTATCCGCAAGTCGGCTAGCTACATAAAATCCGTGACGTTCAAAAAAAAGATATAAACTTCTAACCATACCAATATTGTAGAATACAAATTTACTACTAATTTTTTAATAAATGAATTCCAATTTGACACTGCAAACACCGATTCATTTCGCAATACATTTTCTTTAATTGCAATAAAGCTTGTGTTTGAAAAGCATTTTCTGATGAAACTCCAATAGTTGCGAACTTTGAAATTACTGCATTGGATTCTGCTTTAACTTGTTTTATTAATTCCAATAAATCTTCTGATTTGTCTGTTCCTTGATAATCAGCATAAGAAAATTGCAATGGTAAAATAGTATTAACCAATAACAAATCAATAAATTCAGAAGATAACTGTTTTCTTTTTTTTGGACTTTCTTTGTCAAATTGGTAATGCTTTTCCCAATATTTTGATGCGCTAACCTTAAACATTTCTCGTAATTCATTTAAACTAGCAGTTGCTATCAACAATTGAAAAATCGAATGCTGTTTATGAAATAAAGCGGCCAATTGTGCCAATCGAATTGTTGGGAAATTATCAGGTCGTAATTTATAAAATTGCACTTCTTGACTCACTGTTTTCAATTGGTATTTCTGTTTCAAAAACCACCAATTTCGCTGCAATTCTTTGGGATAATTATCTTCAAAATCACTTTCTAGTAATCCTGAAATTCCAAAAAACAACGCTTCTAAACATTGTAAATTCTCGCGTTCTTTTCTTACTACTGAAAAAGGCAATTCTTTGACAATTGCTAAAAATGGAGCACCATTGGAATTCAAACCAAAATTTTTAAATAATAAACCAAAAGTAACTTGTTCCCAATCGTATTGCGTTTCAACCAGCCAATCTTTCACCACTTGACTTTTCTGCTCCAAACGTTCAAAAAACAAACGTTCTTGCCAATTTTGAACAAGAAATTCATCTACCGAAGCCAATTCATTTTCACAATTAATCCATGATTTGGGTCGAAATAAATTTTGGTATTGCTTGATTTGTTCGTTCGAAACATAGTTTTTTAGTTCCAAAACAGGAATAGCTTCATTATTTTTCCGAAAAACATCGATATCGTGTTCCCAAACCACATGTAAAATCACGTTATCATAATTGACATCCGTTTGATGATTATGCAAATACCAATCCGAAGATTTCAGATGCATTTCAATATTTCCAGCCCATTTTTGGTCACCAATAATCAATTGGGCATTGAAAAAATCCGGTCCAGCCGATTGCAAATAATGTCCGAAATGTAAAATCTGAATGTGTTCTCCAGTAGTGGTTTGGAGTTGGGTTATATCCAAGCGTTTGTATAACCAAAGGTGGTGCAAAAAATCTTCTTTCATCTGTATGGCGTATAAAATAGTATTACGAAGATAAAAAAAATTATATTTGTAAACCAAATTTATTCCAATGAAAAACATTTTCACTTTCCTATTAATCAGTACTTTTATACTTGTTCAAGCACAGAAAACCAAAACTAACAACAACACCATAAAAGTAAGTTATTCCAAAAGTTACAACGGGAAACTCCAAGAAAACCAAGATAACATTTGGATTTTTTCTAATTCCAATGAAACGCTGATTACTTCAGAATACACTATTTTGCAGAAAAGTAATTTTCCTTACGAACAAACCCTAGTAAAACGGGATAAAAATGCACTTCTTCAAACAACACAATTGAATAAAAACGCTTCAACTTCTACTTTAGATAGCATTTCATTGGGAAAACAAAGCTTTGAATTTAGTGATGAAACCAAGAAAATTTTGGGATACAACTGTAAAAAAGCAAAAACAATTATCAATTCGAACACGATTGAACTTTGGTATACCAATGAATTGAACATTCATGGAGCACCAACCGTTTTAGGACAAAATTTAGGTTTGGTTTTGGAAATGGTTCGCAATGGGAATTTTGTAATTAGCGCTACCAAAATTGAAAAATTGAAAAATGAATCGCCATCGAATTTATTGGCAAAAACTACTACTCCAAGTACTATTATTGACGGACTTTCCTATAAAGATTTGGTTTGGAAAAGTCGTTTTACTACGATTCCTGTTTTTAAAGATGAAACGGTGAATTTTTCGTCGGAATCAAAATCGAATGATAGCATTTTTCGTTTTGCTAATGGAACAATTATCGTAAAAAAAGTAACTTTCCCTGAATTGAAAAAAGGAGAATTAGTGTTTTTAGATTTATTGGAACAATCGAATGGTGATGCTTATGATAGAACGGGTTCGGTTTTTGTAATTCCAGAAGATAAAAAGCAATCCTTTTTTGATGGTTTACAAAATGGTGCGAATGTTTTACCCATTTACGAAAATGGAAACGGTAAAAAATACCAAGGCGTTGTAGCGACTGAAAATTATTCACCAATTATTGAACTGATGCGTTTTTTCACACCATTTGGTATCAAACAGTACAATTACATTCAGTTGAAAGATAAAAATTGGCATGAAATTGTGCCGTATCGCATGGATATTTCGGAATTAAAACCGAATTTATCAGGAAAAACGCTTTATGTTGGTACATTCATTGGCAACTACGACAAAGGCGGACATAAAATTTCCATGAATATCACGGTTCATCCCAGTGAAAGTATTTTGGACAACAATACCGTTTCGATTCCCTTATTTAATACAACCAATGTAATGGAAATGGCGGGTCAAGAATATGCCACAATGTTCAATCATGAAAAAGGTTTGGAAGTAACCTTTACTTTGGATAAAAAAGTAAAAAATGCACAATTGCGTTACATTACAACCGGTCACGGTGGCTGGCAAAATGGCGATGAATTTCTTTTAAAACGCAATACGATTCTTTTAAACGGAAAAGAAGTATTCTCGTTTTTACCTTGGCGACAAGATTGCGGCGGTTATCGTTTATTCAATCCTGCTTCTGGAAATTTTAATGATGGCTTGTCTTCATCAGATTTGAGTCGCGCCAATTGGTGTCCAGGAACGGCTACGAATCCTGTTTTTATTGAATTGGGTGATTTGGATGTTGGGACGCACACCATTCAAGTAAAAATTCCACAAGGAGCAAACGAAGGTAGCAGTTTTAGTTCTTGGAATGTTTCTGGGGTTTTGATTGGGGAGTAATGGCCTAGTTTAAAAAATTTAACCGCAAAGTTCGCAAGGTTTAAGCAAAGTTCGCGAAAATTTTAATTACGTTCCTTGCGATTTCTAGGCGCTCTTTGCGGTTAATAAAACTTCACATTCGAAACTAAAACTTATTTATTTAATCGGTTTCTTCTTTTTTCTCTGAATATTATAAAAGTCATAATTATTATATTGAAAATTCCCAATGCTAATAATCCGTATTTTAATAATCCCGTGAGAAAAAATGTTGGAAATCCACTATAACGACCTTTTTCAGATATTTGAACGAGTTCAGGAATTATTGTAGTATTCTCTAATAAAAAGAAACAGACAATACATAATACACTAACTATGTAAATCCTAAAGACTTTAAAGTTCTTTTTATTCATTTGTTACTTATAATATTTTTGGTAATTAAATTCGAATTTATACTAAATAGACATAATAAAAATTAATTTTGCTACTCTTTTTTAATATCAAATTCATATTTATAAGGATTTTCCGAATCCATCTTTCCATCATGATAGATTAAAAATTCAATCTGACTATTATACTTTTTTTCAACTTCAATTTTTTCAATACCTTGTAAACACAGACTACTTTCATAGTAAATTTCTTTGTCAAAAATCAAAAATTGAGTTTCTGTGATATGAACTATTTCGCCACATGACAAAAAACCACCATTTGTAACGATAATTTTTTTATTATTATCAAAATCAAATTCTTTTAATTTTTGTCCAAATAAAAGTGTAAAAATGCTCACAACTAATAAAGGAGTTAAAACGAAAGTGGTTATTAATACTTTAAATATTGTGTTTTTAAAAATCACAAAATAAAATATTGTAATAGAAATAAATAAAATCGCAATTATATTAAAAGTAAATTGCCCTTTTAGTCTAAATCCGTTATAAGAAAAAAGAAAAAATGTCAAAAACAATATTGAGTTAATAACTAACAATTTACCAATTAGTTTTTCCGATTTAGGAGAACTGAATTTTATAAAAAACGGAATACAATTCAGGAAAACTATAAGTAAAACAAAAGCTATAAATGACATCATTCTTTCTAATTGTTTTTATCTATTTATTAAAAAAAAAAGAGCTTGCGAACTTATGAAGTAAACAAGCTCAGCTTTATAAATTGCGATTTACTTTATCGAATTGATAATATCGTGTTTAGTAATAATATGATGTTTTCCGTTTCCTAAATCTACTAAAACGGCTTGGTTTTCTTTGGTGATTAATTTGGAAACTTCTTCAATACTCGCATTTTTGCTAACCATTGGGAATGGCGCTCCCATCACTTCACGAATAGGTCTTTCAGCCGTGTTTTTATCTGAAATATAACTTTGGAATAAATCCGATTCATCAACTGAACCTACAAATCCGTTTACGTCAATTACTGGAATTTGTGAAATTTTATATTTTCTCATGCGCTCAATAGCGTGCGAAACTAACTCTTCCGTACGAACCACAACTAATGGTTTGTCAATATGTTCTTTGATTAAATCTTCTGCTTTTGTGATTTCTTCTTCCAAAAAGCCTCTTTCGCGCATCCAATCGTCGTTGAACATTTTTCCAACATAACGACTTCCAGAATCATGGAATAAAACAACCACTACATCGTCTGGCTTGAAGTGTTCTTTTAATTGTAATAAACCCTTTACAGCAGCTCCAGCTGAATTTCCAACGAAAATCCCTTCTTCCAAAGCAATTTTTCTGGTGTAAACCGCTGCATCTTTATCAGTAACTTTTGTAAAACCGTCGATTAATGAAAAATCTACGTTTTGAGGTAAAATATCTTCTCCAATTCCTTCCGTGATGTACGAATAAATTTCGTTTTCATCGAAAATTCCGGTTTCATGGTATTTTTTGAATACGGAACCATAAGTATCAATTCCCCAAATTTTGATATTTGGATTTTTTTCTTTCAAATATTTAGCCACACCAGAAATAGTTCCACCAGTTCCCACTCCAACCACAAAATGCGTGATTTTACCTTCGGTTTGTTCCCAAATTTCTGGTCCTGTTTGTTCGTAGTGCGCAATGGCATTACTTGGATTATCGTATTGATTTACGTACCAAGAATTTGGAATTTCTTCTCCTAATTTTTTTGAAACGGAATAGTACGAACGTGGATCGGTTGGCTCCACATCCGTTGGACAAACAATTACTTTTGCTCCAACAGCACGTAAAATATCTGATTTTTCTTTAGACTGTTTGTCAGAAATCACAAAAATACATTTGTACCCTTTCACAATGGCAGCCAATGCTAAGCCCATTCCAGTATTCCCTGAAGTTCCTTCGATGATGGTTCCACCTGGTTTTAAACGTCCGTCGGCTTCGGCATCTTCAATCATTTTTACGGCCATTCTGTCTTTTACAGAATTTCCTGGATTAAAGGTTTCTACTTTAGCTAGTACCAAAGCATCAATTTCGGCAGTTACTTTGTTTAGTTTTACTAATGGCGTGTTGCCAATGGTTTCTAATATGTTTTTTGCGTATTTCATTTTTAAGGTAATGGGTAATTGGTTATGGGTAATAGATATTTTGTGCAAAGATAGTAGGATTTTTTGAATTATTTGATGGATGATGGATGATGGGTGATGGAAGTTTACTAAACTTCGTTTAGCTGTTGCCTATGGTTAGGAGGTTCCTCGCAAGCTCGGAATGACAAATCAAGTGCAAATTCAAAAAACAAATTCAAGTTCCAATTTTTAAACATATAAGTCATATAAATTGTTATTAAGTTTATTTTTTTTCGTTGATAAGTCCATATAAGATTTCAAAAATTATTTCAATTTTTCTAATCTGTGTTCCAAAAAAATTAAGCTCAAAAAGTAAAACTATACCTGAAAATCAACTTGAAACCTGAAACTTGAAACAAAACAGAATAATCAGAATACCCAATCGATTCGTTTCTAAAATTATTTAAAGAAATTCCATACCAATCCGAAACGCACTAGAAAATCGCGATACGGATAATTAGGTGCGGAATAGAAATTATATCCTGTAAATGACGAATTGAAGTGTTCGGCTTTTAGGAAAATTCGAGTTTGTTTGACTTTTGCGTTGATGAAAAAATCGAACATAGGGAAATTTCCGATTTTTGTTTCGTTTTGCACGTAAAATTCGCCCAACAAAGGATTGTAATCATTAGCGTAATATTCGGTAAAATAATTGAATATGATTCCTGTTTGAATTTCCATAGCATTTTTGAAAACGTAATCGGTAAAATACAAGGTATTTCTAGTTACAATTTGTGGCACGTTAAGCACATTGTCGGCCTGATCAACAGCTTGGTATAAAATGGTATTATCTAGAGCAAATTTTCCAACACGAAATTCTTTATTTGCTTTTACCGAAAGATAATTTATGGTATTTGCATACTGAAACGGTTTGACTTGCAAGTCCGCTATATCATTAGTTTCATTAGCAAAAAACAAATAATCGTTTAATACTGTATAATTAACTTCCAAATTCAACCACTTAGTTTTGGCTTCGGCTTGAAATTGGTTTCTTTTTTCGGTTTTGAAATTGTTTGCCCAATTGTATTCTACATAACTACTTTGGTACAATGAGAAGTTCAAATTTGGAATAGTATTTAACTTACTGTACTTGAACCCAAATTGATAATCTTCGTTGATTTTGTATTGTAAATTAGCTTCAATCGCTGAAACATTTTGGTCAGTAATACTATTCGTTACTGAAGCGTTGATTTTTAACTTATTAATGTTGTACGAATAATTCCCTCCCAAAGATGTAATTCGGTCATTTAATGCATTGGGAACTTGGATATTTCCAAATTCGTCGTAAATGATATTGCTATAGTAATAATTAAACGCATTATCTTCAAGGAAAACGCTAACATCACCGTATTTTTTGGTTGTAAAAGCAGTTCCTACTTTGTTGTACAAGTGATTATAACGTGTTTTATTGTTGATTCTAGTAGAGAAAGAATCTCCAAAACGCTCGCTTAAAGTAGGTTGTGTAAATTCAAAAAACTTGTATTCGTGATTGAACTGATGGAAAATCACCAAATTATTTGGATTATTTTTATTCAGTTTGTAATAATGGTCGATAAAAAAACGATGTCCCTTTAAAAAGGAAGTTGCATCACGAAAATATACGTCTAAACGTTCCCTGTTATCGAATGGAGGTTCGCTAATTTCGAAAAGTGAAATATCGGTAATTCCTCCATTTTCTTGGTTGGAAATATCTTGTCCTGTGAAATGCGCGTTTAAGAAATAGCGTTTATCTTTGGTAAAATAACTGGTCGTAAATCGGAAATTTCCTGAACTGGAAATATTGTTTATATATTTTCCAATGGAACGCAATCCTTTGTAGGCTATAGAAAAATTAAGATTAGGCTTTGTATTTACAGTCAAGAAAGCATCTAATGATTGTCCTTGTGTCATTACAGTTTTGAAATACAAATCTGATAATGGTGTTGGTACATTGTAATATTTGATATCATTAACCTCCAAATAATTGAAATGTTTGGCTGTAAAACCCATATTCGGGAAAATACTTTTATTGGAATAATTGAAATCTAAGGTATTATAAGTATGCCCTTCGTTAGCAAAAGCAATTAATCCAAAAATATCTTTGCGAAGTAAGTTGTATTTGTATTCCTTTTGAATGGTTAAAGTGGTATCTACAAAAGTGGTATCTTTTTGTAGGGTATAGATTTTGTATAGGTTGATTGGGGGTTTTTCAGGTTTTTGTTGAGATGAAATACTATCCTCTTTGCTTTCTTGAGCAAAACAAATAGATGAAAACAAAATAAGTAAAAAAAAATGTTTCATTTGATAAAATAATAGAACAAATGTAATGAGAAAATAGTAATAAAAAAAGGGCTACAAAACTGTAGCCCTTTAAAATTTATAATAAACTAAATATTATTAGTAACCAGCATTTTGTTGAATTCCTCCATTACCATTAATTTCAGCTTGTGGGATTGGTAAAGCCCACTTGTGACTAGTTAATGGTAAGTTAGCAGGATCTCCACCAGGAATATTTAAACCATCAGTATTATAATCCATCGGATCTCTATCTAAACCAGAAATACCAGCTTGAACTCCTAAACGTTTGATATCAATATAACGGTGACCTTCGAAAGCTAATTCTAAACGTCTTTCGTCTAAAACAGCTTTCCAAGCAGCAGTAACATTAGCATAAACAGGAAGTGCTTGATCAGACCCGTAACGAGCATCTCTAATAGCATCAATAGCTGTAGCAGTACCAATCAAATCAGAAGCAGCAGCTCTACATTCCGCTTTGATCAAATACATTTCAGAAAGTCTCATTACTTTATGACCATTATTGTTTGCATTTGTAGCAGTAGTAGCCCAAGTGTTAGTACCTGTAGCAACACCACCGTGCTTATGTAAAATTAAACGATCGGTTGATAAGTAATCTGCAGAAGTTTGATAACTTGGATCAATAACTGAAGATGGAGCAATAATAGTATTTCTTCTAATATCAGATGGGTTAGCGTTTAAGATATTAAACAATGCTCTACCTACTTCATAAAACGGAGAACCACCAGCATTTGGACGAACTGAACACCACCCATTATGTAAGTTACCCCCTTGCGTATTCTGTTGCTGTGTTCTGTGTAAAGTAAAGATAATTTCTCTGTTTGCAGCGTAAGTATCTCTCCAAAACATATCCGTATACTGTGCAGTTGTAGCTAATTGAATACCTGAAGTTGTTATAACATCATCTGCCCAAATTTCTGCATTAGGGTAATCACCTTTGTAAGCATAAGCACGGGCTTTTAAACCTTTAGCAAAAACAGGTCTAGCATATCTCTCACTAGTAGAAGCACCATCAACAGCAAAAATTGCTAAAGCATCATCTAAATCTTGGTGAATTTGCGTGTAGAAAACTGCATTAGTTACACGAGATGGTCTCTCATCTGTACCAATAATTCTATTTGCTAAAATACCCGCTAAAGCAGCATCATCTTTAGTATTTGGTGAAAAATAAGCCAAAATATTCAAATGCGCATAAGCACGTAAAACCAAAGCCTCAGCTTTTATTCTATTGATTAATGCTTGATCAGCAGCATCAACAGCAACAATTCTACTAGAAAAATCAATTACACGATTGATTCTAGCCAAAGCAAAATAATTAGATTGCCAAATAGTAGTAGGAGCAGCAGAAGCTGGGAAAATATTGAATACAATTTCAGTATTTACACCTTGTCCACCATTATTAAAACCTTTAGTAGCCTCATCAGTAAAAACAGAAGTAAAAACTGCTGCTTCTCTGTTTGTTAGGATATTATATCCTGAATTCAATAATCTCTGTAACTCATTTGAGTTTGTAACAGCAACCTGATCTGTAAGCTGTCCAGGAACGAAAGTCTCTGTAAGATCTTCGTCACAAGAAACAAACATAAAGCCTGTTGCTACGAATAATAAACTTAATAATTTTTTCATAGTTTTATTTTTTAGAATTTAATGTCTAAACCAAAAGTATATTGCCTTGGAGATGGATATTGATAAACATCTTCAATTCTATTACTTTCAGCATCAAAACCTTGCCATTTAGTCCAAGTCCATAAGTTTTCTCCTTGTAAAGTTAAAGATAAATCAGAGATAAATGTATTTGCTAAGAACTTCTTAGGAATTCTATAACCGATTTGTAAATTTCTTAAACGAACATACGAAGCATCTTTTAAGAATCTATCTGACAATACTTGTGAACCTAAATTTGAAGCCGTTAAAGATGGAACATTTGTATTTGTATTTGTTGGAGTCCAAGCGTTCAATAAATCAGAAGTTACTGTAAACTGACCTAAGTTAGTTGGATCATTCAATACATCTAAGTCAGTATCAAATCTCCAAACATCTGTTACGAAAGTAAAAGTTGACGAAGTAAAGAAACCTTTGTATTCAAAATCAAATCCGAAACCACCTTGCCAAGTTGGTAAAAAGTTTTTACCTGTTTTTCTTTGGTCAGCTGAAGTAACATTTTCAGTAACGTTACCGTTAATATCAAGGAATAACAATTCACCATTAGTCTCGTTAACACCAACATAAGGAATTGTATAATATTCAAAATACATACCACCATTATCAGAAACGTTAACAGTACCATGTTGGATTCTTCCATTATTTGAAATAATACCATCAACACGGTTTGTATTGTGCGCACCATTAGCACGAACAGTTAACAACACCCCTTTTTCTGGATTTCTAATTAAATCATATGCCAATTGAATTTCATGACCAAAGTTAGTCAAACTAGCATCTGAATTGATATTCAACTGACTTGTACCTGACGAGTTAGAAACTGGCTGACCTAAGAACATGTCCACAGTTTCTCTGTTATAATAGTCATAAGTACCTCTTAAACGTCCTTTAAACATTTCAAAATCAAGACCAGCATTCCATTGCTTAGTTAATTCCCACTTCAATGAAGGGAAACCAAAACCAATTCCGTAACCTAATTGTCCGTTATAAACGTTATTAGCTACATTATAGTTATCTAAATACAATGCATTTGGAGAAATTGGTGCATAAATAGTACCACCTACAATACGAGCATTACCAACAGTACCGTATGACCCTCTAAGTTTTAATACATCAATAAAAGTTGCATTATCCATAAATGATTCTTTATCTAAATTCCAACGACCACCCACAGACCAGAAACTTTCAGCTTGTTTGTCATCAGCAAAGTAACTTACTTTATCTCTTCTTAAAGAAGCAACAAATCCATACTTCTCATCAAAATCATAGTCAAATGAACCAAAATAAGAAATATAATCTACACGTCTTCTATTTGCAGAAATTTGAGGTACATACCAGTCATTAGCACCTGTATCAACTAAGTAACCAACACCTGTATTAGGTACAAAAGTTTGAGGATTTAAACCTCTTTGTCTCATATTCTGTTGTGTAAACGTACTAAAGTTGTACTCTGTGTTAGCAGCTAAACCAAAAGTATGCTTACCAATAGTTTTTTTGTAATCTAACTGATATAAGTTGTTTAACAAAAACTCTCTTCTTTGGTTGATATCTTCAAAACCGTTAAAAGCACCACCATCAAAACTAGGAACACCTGGTGTGTTAGAAAACAATAATGCATTAAATGAATCTGGAAACTCAGCTTGATTAAAGCGATTAGTTAAAAACTCAGCTGATGTTCTAATTCTACCTGTTAATTCTTTAGTAATTTTATATGAAGCCTCAGTTGCAACATTGAAACGAGTCTCTTGAGTTTCGTTTACATACGTATTCAATTTATCAATCAACATATAAGGCGTTGACAATAGACCTGGCGTATTAAAAAACTCATCTAATGTCCACACAGAACCTTCATAACGATTAGGATCTAAATAAGGAGCTGAAATATAAGCACCTAGAAGATAGTTACGGTTAACTGCGCCTTCTCCAGCGTTTGTTGCTTCATTGTTTTTAGAAAAACCTAATCCAATGTTCATGCTGTAGTTGAACTTACCATTTGTAGATTTACCATTTAAGTTATTTCTAACTGTAAATCTTTTTAAGTTAGTAGTATTCAATACCCCTTCTTGATTAAAATAACTCACAGAAGTAAAAGAATTCATGTTTTTTGCATTCTTTTCTACACTTAAATTATGAGCTGTAGAAACACCTGTTCTAAAGAAATAATCAACCCAATCCGTATTTACACCAAAAGCATCGATTTCAGCATCAGTCATACCTACACCCATCCCAGTACCGTACTCTCTTTCAATTCTTAACAACTGTTTAGAACTCGCATAGTTGTACTTAGGAGTTTGTAATTCTGTAATACCATGTTGTGTAGAGTATCTGAATGTTGTCTTATCTTCACCAAACGAACCTGTTTTAGTTTTAATAATAATTACACCATTTGTACCTCTAGAACCATACTCAGAAGTAGCAGCAGCATCCTTTAACACCTGTACAGACTCAATATCATTCGGATTGATTGATCTAAAGTTATCACTGTTAGATGGAAAACCATCAATAACATATAGAGGATCTGAACTCGCATTAAACGAACCAATACCTCTAATAATAACACTAGATTTAGCACCTGGTTGACCAGTACCTGTAGTAATGTTAACACCCGCTAACTGACCTTGTAACGTATTCATCACGTTTGCATTTGGTCTGTTTTCAATTGTTTTACTATCAACTTTAGCAATTGAAGTAACAGCAGTTTGTTTTGTTACTGTTCTAAAACCTTGAACAACAACTTCAGACCCTGTCAAAATATCTTCTTCCATTATAGCATTAACTACATTAGAAGCACCTACTTTAACAGTCATCTTTCTCATACCTGTGTAAGTAATTTCAAGGACATCACCTTGTTTTGCTTGAATGGAATAATTACCATCAAAATCTGTAGTTGTTCCGTTTGTTGTTCCTTGAACAACAACATTAGCACCAGCCAAAGGCCCTTGCTTGTCAGACACAACTCCCGTAACAGTTTTCTGTTGTGCGAACGAAAACTGCATTGTAAACGCCACTAATAGCGTAAAAATCCATTTGAACTTCGATCTCATATTAAATTTATTTGAGTTAGTTATTCCGCAAACTTCTTAATTATTTCTTAATTTACCAAATAAAAGTTAAGAATAATAGTAATTAATTGTGTTAATTTTTTTAGCGCTAAAATTATTGTTTACTTAATAACTACTCCCAAAAGATGTAATTATATGCAAAAGGTTGCGTCAAAAATTATATTTTTGTCAAAAAAAAGTATGTTAATTAAACGTTACAGTAATTTAATATTAGAATGCGGAACGGATGAAGCAGGAAGAGGTTGCTTAGCTGGACCCGTTACTGCAGCTGCCATTATTCTACCAACCAGTTTTGAAGATGAATTACTGAACGACTCCAAAAAACTATCTGAAATTTCAAGAAAAAAAATAAAACCTTTAATTGAAGAAATTGCAAGTACTTATGCCGTAACTCATATTTTTGAAAATGAAATTGATGAAATCAACATTCTAAACGCTTCCATGAAAGCTATGCAAGAATCTATATTGAAGCTAAATTCTAAACCAGAATTTATAATCGTTGATGGTAATCGTCCTATTTTTTCAAAATTGGGATTAAAAAACAAAAACGGCAAGCAACTTACTCAAGAAGAAATTGACTATTTAAAAACCATTCCCAATCAAAGTATTATTAAAGGAGATGGAAAGTATCTAAGCATTGCAGCAGCTTCAGTTTTAGCCAAAACTTACCGAGACGAGTATATGGATAAAATTCATGAGGAGTTTCCTATGTATAATTGGAAGAAAAACAAAGGCTATCCGACAAAAGACCACAGAGAAGCTATAAAAAAATATGGTCCGTGTAAATATCATCGAATGAGTTTTCGATTATTACCTGAACAATTGACTTTAGAGTTGTAGAATTTACACAGAGATTATTTCATCAGTTCGCTGTCGCTCGGGTCGCAGATTTTTTTTGATTTTGATTGTGATGAACAAAGATACACAGAGCGTTTCACTTATTTGAATTTTTAATTGAACTTGCTCTTGAATTTTAAATAACCTCCGCTTCAAACAAGTTTTGAAAATGTTTTAGAATTTTTTCTTTTACTTCTTTCTCATTAACTATTTTTCCAAGTTCTACATGCATTGAAGTAACTGCTTTTCCTTTTATACCACATGGAATAATATTATCAAAGTAACCTAAATCGGCATTTACATTTAATGCGAAGCCATGCATGGTTACCCAACGTGAAGCTCTTACTCCTAAAGCACAAATTTTTCTCGCAAATGGAGTTCCTACATCAAACCAAACTCCGGTTTCACCATCACTTCGTGTTCCATGTAAGCCGTATTCTGCTAGAGTTAAAATAATAGACTCTTCTAAAAGTCGTAAATATTTATGAATGTCGGTAAAGAAATTTTCTAAATCTAAAATGGGATAACCTACAATTTGTCCTGGTCCGTGGTATGTAATATCTCCTCCTCTATTGATTTTATAAAAAGTAGCTCCTTTTGCTTCTAATTGTTTTTCAGAAAGTAATAGGTTAGACATATCGCCGCTTTTCCCTAACGTATATACATGTGGATGTTCTACGTATAAAAAGTAATTTGGAGTTTCTAAATTGGCTTCTTCTCTCCTATTTCGCACTTTAATATCTACAATTTCTTTGAATAATTCCTCTTGATAATCCCAAGTTTCTTTGTAATCTTTATTTCCTAAATCTTGAAGTTGGACTTTTTTATTCATTTGTAGCTTTAATTGTTTTTTTAAAGGTCAAATGGTATCACCTTTTATTCATATGTGTTTACTTAAGCAAACTTGAGTTTAGTGGCGATTTCATAATAACCGAAATTGTGTTTTGAAAAGTGATGCAAAGATACGAATAGTTTGCTAATTAGCCCTGACAGGAGTGACATCCTTTTTGAAAAAAAGATATAACGGATGGCAGGAACATGGAAACCAAAAAATCCCGAACCATTCGCTCCAAAAAACATTAAACTTTGAACTTGAAACTTGAAACAAAATAAATTATCTTTGCACGCTTAAATACAATAATATGCAACTTTCGGAACAAGAAATCATTAGAAGAGACAAACTAAACGCTTTACGCGAACTTGGAATTAACCCTTATCCAGCGGATTTATTTCCGGTGAATCACACTTCAAAGCAAGTGAAGGAAAATTTTGAAGAAGGTAAGAAGGTTATTTTGGCTGGACGTTTGATGAGTGTTCGTGATCAAGGAAAAGCTTCGTTTGCTGAATTACAAGACAGCGAAGGAAGAATTCAGTTGTATTTTAATCGTGATATGCTTTGCCCTGGCGAAGATAAAACGCTTTACAATCAAGTTTTCAAAAAATTAACTGATTTAGGTGATTTTATTGGAATTGAAGGCGAATTATTCATGACCAAAGTTGGCGCAATGTGCGTTCGTGTGGATGATTTCAAAATGTTGAGCAAAACTTTAAAACCACTTCCGTTACCAAAAACAGACGAAGAAGGTCATGTTTTTGATGCATTTACTGACCCAGAATTGCGTTACCGTATGCGTTACGTTGATTTAGTGGTGAATCCGCATGTGAAAGAAGTTTTCATGAAGAGAACCAAATTGTTCACTGCTATGCGAACATTTTTCAACGAAGCTGGTTATATGGAAGTTGAAACTCCGGTTTTACAAGCCATTCCTGGTGGAGCGGCAGCGCGTCCGTTTATTACACATCATAACAGTTTAGATATTCCATTATATATGCGTATTGCTAACGAATTATATCTAAAAAGATTAATCGTGGGTGGATTTGATGGTGTTTATGAATTTTCGAAAAACTTCCGTAACGAAGGAATGGACAGAACCCACAATCCAGAATTTACTGCCATGGAAATCTATGTAGCCTACAAAGACTACAACTGGATGATGGAAATGACTGAAAATTTATTAGAATATTGTGCTTTACAAGTAAACGGAACAACTGAAGCTACTTTTGGAGAACATCAAGTAAACTTCAAAGCGCCTTATGCCAGAGTAACTATGACCGATGCTATCAAGCAATTCACAGGTTTTGACATTACTGGAAAATCGGAAGACGAATTGCGCGAAGCTGCAAAATCTATGGGAATCGAAGTAAATGACACCATGGGTAAAGGAAAATTAATTGATGAAATTTTTGGCGAGAAATGCGAAGGCAACTTTATTCAACCAACTTTCATTACCGATTATCCAAAAGAGATGTCACCATTGTGTAAATCGCACCGAGATAATCCTGAGTTAACAGAGCGTTTTGAATTGATGGTTTGTGGAAAAGAAATTGCAAACGCCTATTCAGAATTAAACGACCCAATAGATCAACGTGAGCGTTTTGAAGCGCAAATGGCTTTAGCAGCAAAAGGTGATGACGAAGCAAACGGAATTATCGATGAAGATTTCTTAAGAGCTTTAGAATATGGAATGCCGCCAACATCTGGTTTAGGAATTGGAATGGACAGACTGATTATGTTCTTAACGAATAATCAATCGATTCAAGAAGTGTTGTTCTTCCCTCAAATGCGTCCAGAGAAAAAAGGTCCAGAATTAACCGAAGACGAAAAACACATCATTGAAATTTTAAAAGCTAACGAAGGAATTTCGATTGGTGATTTAAAAATAAAAGCCGATTTAAGCGGAAAAAAATGGGATGCTGCTAGTAAAGGCATTAGCAAACATGGTTTACTTAAAATAGAAGTTAATGGCAATAATAAAATAGCCGTTTACACTGGAAAATAAACTTTCTTGTAATTATAAAAAAGGGAATTAGTCTAAAATCTAATTCCCTTTTTTGTTACGAATTAAACCTTTTCAAATTCCTAAAGTCTTATCATCAAACAATTAAAAAAATAGAAATTATGAGAAAATTAATTTTAGCATTTGCTTTAGTAATGACTACACTAACATTTGCACAAGAAAGAAATCAGCAAAGAGAAAAATTAACTGCTGAACAAAAAACAGAGTTACAAGTTAAACAAATGACTTTGGATTTGGATTTAAACGAAAAACAACAAAAAGAAGTTAAAACCTTACTTTTAGAGCAAACCAAAAAAAGAGAAGCTAAAACGGAAGCTCTAAAAGCAAAAAGGGAAAAAGGCGAAAAGTTAACTGCTGACGAAAAATACGAAATGAAAAATGAACAATTAGACAATCGTATTGAAATGAAAAGTAAAATGAAAAAAATTCTTACCCCTGCTCAATTAGAAAAATGGGAATCAAAAGCAGAAAATAGAAAAGAAAAAATGCAAGAAAAACAAACTAAAAGAGAAGTTCGTAAACAAGTAAAAGAAAGAAAATCAAATTAAATCTTGGTAAAAAATATAATTTCAATTATATTTGACTTTTTAAATCAAAATTTATTTACAATGAAAAAAATATTTTCAATCTTTGTTTTATTCTTTGCCTTTAGTTTTGTTGCAAATGCACAAGAAAATTTTTCTGATGAAGTAAGAGAAAAAACAAAAAAACAAGCTTATGAGATTGCTGCTTATTTTAACATCACTGAAGTGACTCAAATTAAAGACATTCAGAGCATGTTATTACACAAACACAAAGTAGAAACTACTGATTTTGATGCTCAAAGAAAAAGCAATATCAGTACATCTTTAAAAGATAAATTTAAATCAATGTTGAATAAGGAACAACTTCTTAAACTTCAAAATAACGAACAGATTTTAAATAAATACTTTTAATAAAAAATCCCGATTGAATCGGGATTTTTTGTTTTATAACTCTGTTGCTGTTTCAGCTATTGCATTAATGGTGAAATCCAAATCTTCGTAAGTCAAAGCATCGGTAATAAACCACGTTTCATAAGCTGATGGTGCAATATAAACACCACGTTTCAACAAACCGTGAAAGAACTTTTTAAACGTATCGTTATCTCCATTTTTTGCCGTTGCAAAATCGTATACTGGATTAGCATCAAAATGAACGGAAATCATCGAACCTACCCTATTTATTGTGAACACAATATTAGAATCCGTTAATACTTTTCGTATTCCGTTTTCTAAATAAGCTGTTTTTTCTTCTAAACGAGTAAAAATTCCTGCATCTGCATTCAATGCCTTTAACATTTCTAATCCTGCTGCCATAGCTAATGGATTTCCAGATAAAGTTCCTGCTTGATAAACGGGTCCTAATGGCGCTAAAAAGTTCATGATTTCTTCTCTAGCTGCAAAGGCACCAACAGGTAAGCCTCCACCAATTACTTTCCCAAAACAAACAATATCCGCTTGAATACCAAATAACTCTTGTACGCCACCTTTCGCTAAACGAAATCCAGTCATTACCTCATCAAAAATTAATAAAGTACCGTTTGCAGAACAAACTTCACGAAGTCCTTGTAAAAACCCATCTTTTGGCGGAATGCACCCCATATTTCCAGCTACTGGCTCAACAATAATTGCTGCAATTTCACCTTTATTGGCTTCAAAAAGAGCTTTTACATTTTCCAAATCGTTGTAAGCTGCTAGCAAAGTATCTTTTGCTGTTCCTTCAGTTACTCCTGGTGAATTGGGCACTCCAAAAGTACTCAATCCGCTCCCAGCTGCAATTAAAAAGGAATCCGAATGACCGTGATAGCAACCGGAAAATTTAATAATTTTATCTCTTTTGGTATAGCCTCTTGCCAATCGAATAGCACTCATACAAGCTTCAGTTCCTGAATTTACAAATCGAATTTTATCGATATTTGGAACCATTGAAACTGCCAATTGTGCAATTTGCGTTTCTAACGCTGTTGGCATACCAAAAGATGTTCCTTTTTTTGCTTTTTCGATAACTGCATTTACAACTGGTTCGTAGGCATGACCTAGAATCATTGGTCCCCAAGAATTGATGTAGTCTATTAAACGATTTCCATCTTCATCGTACAAATAGGCTCCTTTGGCTTCTTTCACAAAAATAGGTGTTCCTCCTACTCCTTTAAAAGCTCTTACTGGTGAATTTACACCACCTGGAATTACTTTGTTTGCCTCAACAAATAATTCGCTACTTCTTTTATATAACATTATTTTGTTTTTAATTGTTGCCCAATGGCTAAATTGTTATCAGACATATTATTCAATCGTTTCAATTCTTCAACAGACAGATTGAATTTACGCGACAAAGAATACAAAGTATCTCCTTGTTGCACCGTGTAAAGCATTTCATTGTTCACAACTGTATTCGAATTTTGAAAAGGTTTCAAATTTTCACGTTCCAAAACTTCATTGTCATACATATATAATTGGTAACGCTCAATCAAACTAATTAATTTATCGGGATATTTTGGATCGGTTGCATATCCAGCCGCTCGTAAACCTTTAGCCCAACCTTGGTAATCGCCTTTATCTAACTTGAATAAACTCGAATAGCGAGGCCTTGAAGTCAAAAACAAGGAATGATCGCGATACGAATCTTTAGGATCACTGTATTTTCTAAAACACTCTTGTAAAGCATCATCATCATGGGTAATTGAAGGACCTGTCCAACCGGTATGACATTTAATACCAAAATGATTATTTGCTTCCACACACAATCTACCTTTACCAGCTCCTGATTCCAAAATTCCTTGTGCTAAAGTAATACTAGCAGGAATTCCGTGTTCGCGCATGTTTTTCTTTGCTGTCTCACTAAAAGTATCGATGTAATTCCTAACATTATCTGAAGAAGTAGTTACTTTCGTAGTAGCTTCAATTACTTCGCTTTCTTCTGTTTTTGGCTTGGTGGTTGTAGTTGGCTTAGTTGTTGTGGTTTTTCTCACTACGGGTTGCGACTTCGTTGTTGGTTTTTTAGAAGTTGTTCGCACGTGTTTGGTTCCGCTACAACTGGCAGCAAAAACAACTAACAACACTAATAGAATTTTCTTAATCATGATATGTTATTATAGACTTATTCTTTCTTTTCAATTTTTGGTTCATTCCTTTAATCCCTTGTAATCCACCTGAATGAATCAACAAGATTTTAGCATTGGAAGGAAATTCATTATTTTTAATTTTTTCCAAAACTCCAAAAACCATTTTTCCGGTATAAATAGGATCCAATGGAATTTGCGTTTGTTCATAAAAATCATTCATGAACGAAATTAACGCATCAGAAACCTTGCCATAACCACCAAAATGATACTTTGTTTCTAGTTCCCAATTGGTCTTGGTTACAAATTTACGAATTACATCAGATAAAAAATCACCTTTTAACGCAGAAAAGCCAATTATTTTTTGATGTTCGTAAGCGCCTTCAATTATCCCTGAAATAGTTCCTCCTGTTCCAACGGCACAACAAATGTGAGTGAACGTTTTTTCTTCTTCACCTATAATCTCTTTACAACCTTCAATAGCAAGCGCATTGGTTCCTCCTTCGGGAAGCAAATAAAAAGTCCCAAATTGTGTTTCCAAATGAGCTAGAAACGCTACCAATTCTTTGTTTTGATATTCCGAACGCGAAACAAAATGTAGTTTCATCCCCAACGATTGTGCCAATTGCAGCGAAGGATTTTCATCAATTTTAGTTGCTAATTCTTCCCCTCGTATAATTCCAATAGTTTCAAAACCAAATTCATTTCCTGCACCAGCTACTGCCACAATGTGATTGGAAAAAGCACCCCCAAAAGTTAACAATTTGGAATACCCCAATTGCTTCGCTTCCTGCAAATTGTATTTTAACTTTCTGAATTTATTTCCTGAAATAACAGGATGTAACAAATCATCTCGTTTGATAAATAATGAAATACCATTGGGAAATTGTTCTTCAATTTGCATAATCATAATGCAAAGAAACAAAAAGTTAAAATGATTTTTGTAGTTACAAGAAGGTTTTTAGACTTAATTCTCAATCTAGCAAAGGTTATTCACTAAATTTAAACATATTTTAAAAAACTCAAAAAGGACCTTTTCTTTAAGTAATTAAGGTCTTTTTCTTTTACATAAGCTTCACGCTCAAAAGAAATATTATAATAGGCTTCTCTCCTATTTTTATATTGGATCATTCGAACTAAAAATTCAATTCCGTACCAAAGGAAAAAGGGAATTACTAAAAGTTCTAACTGCTGTCTAATATGAATTCTTTCGTGGTTTAGTAAACTATCATTTAATTTATCTTTCCCATCTGATAAAAACACAAACGGAAAAAAAGTAAATCCTCGAAATCCTTTCGGAATTAAATATTTAAAAACTACTACAATCATATAGTACAAAATTGGTAAATTTGTAGCTATGAATAACGAATTAAATCCAAATAATTTAAAAGAAGGTGAAGATTTCTATTACACACCCGAAGGATACAAGTGTTTTACGGAAAAATACCATTTAAAAAGAGGCTATTGCTGTAAAAGTGGCTGCCGCCATTGTCCGTATGGATTTGACAAGAAAACAGGAACTTTGAAAAAGTAATCGGTGTTCAGTCGCAGTTTACAGTAAAAAAAATACAACAAACAATATACAACAATACATCAAAAAATGACATTCAAAGAACAAATAGTAGAAGGAATTCCATCGGTTTTACCCAATCCAAAACCTTATGAAGCCGAAATCAATCACGCACCAAAGAGAAAAGAAATCCTTACAGAAGAAGAAAAAAAATTAGCTTTAAAAAACGCCTTACGCTATTTTGAACCTGAACATCACGCTACTCTAATTCCTGAATTTAAAGCAGAATTAGAATTGTACGGTAGAATTTATATGTATCGCTTACGTCCTGATTACAAAATGTATGCGCGACCAATTTCTGAATACCCTGGAAAAAGTGAACAAGCGAAAGCCATCATGCTGATGATTCAAAACAATTTGGATTATGCTGTGGCGCAACATCCACACGAATTAATTACGTATGGTGGAAACGGAGCTGTCTTTCAAAATTGGGCACAATATCGCCTAACTATGAAATATTTGGCCGAAATGACTGACGAACAAACCTTAGTTATGTATTCAGGTCATCCAATGGGATTATTTCCATCTCACAAAGAAGCACCAAGAGTTGTGGTTACGAATGGAATGGTTATCCCAAATTATTCCAAACCAGACGATTGGGAAAAAATGAACGCATTAGGAGTTTCGCAATACGGACAAATGACTGCTGGAAGTTACATGTACATTGGTCCACAAGGAATTGTTCACGGAACAACTATTACTGTTTTGAATGGTTTTAGAAAAATTAAAAAAACTCCAAAAGGCGGTTTATTCGTAACTTCTGGATTAGGCGGAATGAGTGGGGCTCAACCAAAAGCAGGAAATATTGCAGGTTGTGTTACCGTTTGTGCCGAAGTGAATCCAAAAATTACACATATTCGTCATTCACAAGGTTGGATAAATGAAGTAATAGAAAATATTGACGATTTAGTTCCAAGAGTTAAAAAAGCCTTAGAAAATCAAGAAGTAGTTTCCATTGCTTATTTAGGAAACGTAGTGGATGTTTGGGAACGTTTTGACCAAGAAAATCTTCATATTGATTTAGGTTCTGATCAAACTTCTTTACATAATCCATGGGCTGGAGGCTACTACCCTACTGGTTTTTCTTTTGAAGAATCGAATGAAATGATGGCAAATAACCCTGAAAAATTTAAAGAGGAAGTTCAAAAAACCTTACGTCAACATGCGGCAGCGATCAACAAACATACAGCTAAAGGAACGTATTTCTTTGATTACGGAAATGCCTTTTTATTAGAAGCATCAAGAGCTGGAGCAGATGTTATGAACGAAAATCCAACTTTAGGACGTGAATTCAAGTATCCAAGTTATGTACAGGATATTATGGGACCAATGTGTTTCGATTATGGTTTTGGACCTTTCCGTTGGGTTTGTGCTTCAGGAAATCCCGAAGATCTAGCTAAAACCGATAAAATTGCCTGCGATGTTTTGGAAGAAATGATGAAAAACTCACCAGAAGAAATCCAACAGCAAATGGCCGATAACATCCAATGGATTAAAGGCGCTCAAGAAAACAAATTAGTCGTTGGTTCTCAAGCTCGAATTTTATACGCTGATGCAGAAGGTAGAATCAAAATTGCTGAAGCTTTCAATCAAGCGATTGCTAAAGGAGAAATTGGCTATGTGATTTTAGGGAGAGATCACCACGATGTTTCAGGAACCGATTCACCTTATCGTGAAACTTCCAATATCTACGATGGTTCAAGATTCACATCCGACATGGCTATTCATAACGTAATTGGTGATAGTTTCCGAGGAGCCACTTGGGTTTCTATTCACAACGGTGGTGGTGTTGGTTGGGGAGAAGTAATAAATGGTGGATTTGGTATGGTTCTTGATGGAAGTAAAGAAGCATCAAGACGCTTAGAGTCAATGCTTTTCTGGGATGTAAACAACGGAATTTCAAGAAGAAGTTGGGCAAGAAACGAAGGAGCCATTTTTGCAATAAAAAGAGCCATGGAGACGCAACCTTTATTAAAAGTTACCATCCCTAATATAGTAGACGAATCTTTGTTGTAGTTTCATGTTTAAAGTTTCATGTTAATTTACGTTTTAAAAACTTTAAACCTGAAACCTGAAACTTTAAACAAATAAAATTATGAAGACATTTAAATTTCTTTCGGTATTATTTTTAGTCGCTACTTTGGCTTCTTGTAGTTCTGTACGAGTAAATGCTGATTACGACAAAAAAGCAAATTTTGAAAATTACAAATCCTACGCTTATCTGAAAAGTGGTGTAGACAAAGCTGAAATTTCTGATTTAGACAAAAAAAGAATTTTGTACGCAATTGACGAAGTTATGGCAACAAAAGGCTTCACAAAATCGGAGAATCCAGATATTTTGGTTACTATTTTTACCAAAGAGAGAGAGCGCGTAGATGTATACAACAATGCTGGTTTCGGTTGGGGCTGGGGCTGGGGTTGGAATCCTTGGTGGGGAATGAACTATACCTCCGTTTCAACCACACCAGAAGGTACTTTATTTATAGATCTTATTGATGCTAAAACGAAAGAATTAATTTGGCAAGGTGAAGGTTCTGGTTATCTTACTAGAAACGTTGATAAAAAAGATGAAAGAATTAGAGAGTTTGTTGCCAAGATATTAGCACAGTATCCACCTCAAAAAAAATAAAAAAACCTCCATTTGGAGGTTTTTTACTTTAATAATTCAATAACTCTTCTATTTTCAATTTCACTTTTTCAGCAGATGGAATCATCGTTTGTTCTAAAGTGCTATTTAATGGAATCGCTGGTAAATTTTCTGAACCAATAACCATAACTGGTGCATCTAAATATTTGAAGCATTTCTCTTGAATCATTCCTGCCAAACTTCTCGCGAAAGAATTATTCACAGGTTCTTCAGTTACTACCAAGCATTTCTTAGTTTTCTTCACTGATTTCAAAATGGTTTCTTCATCCAAAGGATATAAAGTTCTTAAATCAATAATTTCAACATTTTCTTTCATTGCACTCGAAGCATTTAGTGCCCAATGAACACCCATTCCATAAGTAATGATACTGATAGTTTCTTTATCTTCTTGTTCCCAAACCTCTTGAACGATATTCGCTTTTCCGAAAGGCAATAGATAATCCTCACTTGGTTCGTTGACTCTAGCAGCATCTGTTCCTTTTACCTTACTCCAATACAACCCTTTATGTTCCAAAATCACTACTGGATTTGGATCGTAATAAGCGGCTTTCATTAATCCTTTTAAATCAGCTCCATTGCTTGGATAAGCTATTTTAATACCGCGTATGTTTGTTAAAACACTTTCAACTGAAGACGAATGATACGGACCACCACTTCCATAAGCACCAATTGGTACACGCAAAATCATACTTACTGGCCATTTCCCATTAGTCAAATAACACGAGCGACTCACCTCAGTAAACAACTGATTCAATCCTGGCCAAATGTAATCCGCAAATTGCACCTCAACAATTGGTTTTAAACCAACCGCCGACATACCAACAGTAGAACCAACAATAAAAGCTTCTTGTATTGGCGTATTGAATACTCTTTCATCACCAAATTTTTGTGCTAAAGTTGCCGCTTCTCTGAAAACACCACCTAATCTTCCGCCAACATCTTGACCGTATAACAAACATTCTTGGTGCTTTTTCATCAATTCTTCCACCGCAAAAAGTGCACAGTCTACCATGACCACTTTTTCTTCACGTTGTGGATTACGCTCTCCTACTTCTTCCGTAACTGGTGTTGGTGCAAAATCATGTGTGAATAAATCTTCTGGAGTTGGATCTTCAGCCAACTGTGCTTTATCAAAATCTGCTTGTACTTTGGCTTTGGCTTTTGACTCGATTTCAGCAATTTCAGTATCTGAAAAACCATTATCTTTCAATTGTTGGATCAAAACTGGATACGGATCACGCGATTTAGCTTCTTCCAAATCATCTCGATACCATTCCATTCGAACGCCAGAAGTATGATGATTCAACAATGGTACTTTGGCATGAACTAAGAAAGGTCGGCGCTCTTCACGAATGGTTTTCACCACTTTTTCCAATGCTACATAACTTTCAATGAAATTAGCTCCATCTATAGAAATGGCTTCAATTCCGTGGAAACCTTTGGCATATTCAAAAGCATTTTGGGCACGAGTTTCAGCTGCATTGGCAGAAATATCCCAACCGTTATCTTGAACCAAATATAATATTGGCAATTGCTTCAAAGCCGCCATCTGAAAAGCTTCTGCAATTTCTCCTTCGGTAACTGAAGCATCACCTAACGAACAAACCACAAAAGGATTTTCCTGATTTTTATCTTGAATGCCAATGTTTTCTTTATACCAAAAACCCATCGCTACTCCAGTTGCTGGAATTGCTTGCATTCCTGTTGCAGAAGATTGATGTGGGATTTTTGGTTTATCAGCATCACGTAAACTTGGATGACTGTAATACGTTCGTCCACCTGAAAATGGATCGTCTTTCTTTGCTAATAATTGCAACATCAAATCATAAGGTTGCATCCCAATTCCCAACAACATCGCATCATCACGATAGTAAGGAAATGCAAAATCTTGTGGCAATAAATGCATCGCCATAGCAATTTGAATCGCTTCATGTCCGCGCGAAGTGGCATGAACGTATTTGGAAACGGTTTTAAAATTATCTTCATACAACGTTGCCATAGCTTTTGCTGTTGCCATCGTTGTGAATGCTTTTTCTAAAATATTTTTTTCTAACATATTGTAAATATTAAACCTAACAGGTTTCGAAAACCTGTTAGGTTTGTATAACTATTTCGCTTCAACAATCCAACCGAATGTATCTTCTAATTCTTGAACTTTAATCTTATTTAGAGTATCTTGAACATCATTTCCAACAGGATTTCCTTTGGTGAAAGCAATTTTAAAATCTTCATTACCAACTTCTTCAATCATCGCAATTCCAACTGCTGTTCCCACTCCGAAAGCTTCTTCTAGCGTTCCATTCACATGAGCTTCTTTGATTTCAGAAAGTGTAATTGGACGTTCTTCTACTTGAAAACCTTTGTGTTTTAATAATTCGATAACGCTCATTCGAGTAATTCCTGCCAAAATTGAACCGCTCAAATCAGGTGTAATGAATTTTTCTCCAATTTTGATGAAAATATTCATGGTTCCCACTTCTTGAATGTATTCAAAATTTTGTGCATCTAACCAAAGTACTTGGTCATATCCTTTTGCTTTGGCATACTCTGTTGGACGAATGGCTGCTGCATAATTTCCTGCAGCTTTTGCTTCTCCAGTTCCACCATTTACCGCACGAACGTATTGATTTTCTGCATATAATTTAATTGGACGACTAAAAAATGGTCCTGCTGGAGATGCAATTACGATAAATTTATAACTTGTCGCGGCACGCATTCCAATAAAAGGTTCATCTGCATACATAAACGGACGCAAATACAAAGCACTTCCTTTTTGTGTTGGTACCCAATCTTTCTCAATTGCTACCAATTGTTTCAAAGCTTCCACAAATAAATCTTCAGGAAAAGCAGGCATTCCCATTCTGTCAGCGCTGAAATTCATTCGTTTGGCATTTTGGTCAGGACGAAACAATAATGGTGTTCCGTCTTTTCCTAAAGTGGCTTTCATTCCTTCGAAAATCGCTTGTCCGTAATGCAAGGCCATTGCTGCAGGATGCGTTGGAATAAGTGCTAAAGGTTCAATTCTTGGGTTGTTCCATTCGCCATTTTGGTAATCGCAAATGAACATATAATCAGTAAATCTAGTTCCCATGGTGATGTTGTTCAAATCCACTTCATGAGCTTTTGATTCGGTAACTTTTGATATTTTTATAGCATTTTGCATGACTATTGGGTTTTATATTGGTGTATTTGGGTCAAATTTTTCTAGGTAATCGCCTACTCGTTTTAAGAATGAACCTCCTAAGAAGCCATCTACTACGCGATGGTCAAATGATAACGACAAGAACATCATGCTACGAATTGCAATTTCATCTCCTTTTTCGGTAGTAATAACTTCTGGACGCTTTTTGATGATTCCTAAAGCTAAAATCGCTACTTCAGGTTGGTTGATAATTGGTGTTCCCATCAAACTTCCGAAAGTTCCCACATTAGAAATGGTGAACGTACTTCCTTTTACATCTTCTGGTTTCAGCTTGTTTTCTCTGGCGCTCACTGCCAAATGATTTACGGTTTTAGCAATCGTTGGAATATCTTTTTCATTGGCATTTCTTACGACGGAAACAATTAAGTTCCCTGTTGGTAAAGCAGTTGCCATTCCAATATTAATATCTTTATGAACGATGATTTTCTTATCATCAACCGAAACATTTATCAATGGAAAATCAGCAATTGCTCTGGCTACAGCGTCAATAAAAACGGGTGTAAAGGTAAGTTTTTCGTTATATTTCTCTTGAAATTTATCTTTGACGGCATTTCTCCAGTTTACTAAATTCGTTACGTCTACTTCCAAATATGAAGTCACGTGTGGCGAAGTTTGTTTGGAATATACCATATGATCCGCAATCATCTTACGCATTCTATCCATTTCAATGATGTAATCTTTCTCTTCGTTGAAAGCAATTACTGGTTTTGGATAGGTTGAAGTTGGCTGTTGATTGTTTATTATCGGTTTAGACTGAAGTGGATATTTTCTGTTTTTTAGATAATTGAAAACATCGCTTTTTCGAATTCTTCCTTCTGCTCCAGTTCCAGGAATGCTCTGTACTTCTTCCAATGAAAGATTTTCTTTTTGGGCAATGCTAACAATCAACGGCGATAAAAATGCATCTGGATTGCATTTTAATTGAATCGGTTGCGCAGGTGATGATGAAGTATTGGTAACTGAAACTGTTGAATTTTCTTTTGCAACTGGTTTTTCTTCCGTTTTCTTTACGGCCACAGCATTTGCATCGGCTTCAATTAATGCCAATGTTTCTCCAACCGCTACTACAGCGTCTTTTTGGTAACGAATTTCAGTAATTATACCCGTTACTGGCGATGGAACTTCGCTATCTACTTTATCGGTTGCTACTTCCAAAATCGTTTCTTCGGCTTCCACTACATCGCCGACGTTTTTCAACCAATTGATGATGGTAGCTTCTGAAATACTTTCGCCCATTTTGGGCATTTTGAATTCTGTTATCATATTTTAGTTTTCAGTCGCAGTCGCAGTCGCAGTTCCAATTGTATCTGAAAACTGAGACTAAAACTGTCTACTTATTTTTAAATTCTTCCAATGTTTTATAAAAGGCTTCTTGCGTGGGTCTATTTTCAGGAATTTCTCGCAATGGCTCTACTGCTTTTAGCGTTTCGAAACATTCTTTTGGTAATTGTTGGTACAATGCGGTTCCTTTGGTTTTCCATGCAATTAATTCATCAGAAACATCTTTTATAATTACCGCTGGATTTCCTACCACCATTTTTCGATTAGGAATTTGCGTTCCCGCTTTTACAAATGCCAATGCGCCAATGATACATTCATCGCCAATTGTCACATCGTCCATGATAACGGCATTCATTCCTACCAAACAATTGGCGCCAATATTAGCTCCATGAATAATGGCTCCGTGACCAATATGCGCTCCCGCTTTCAAAACCATTGATTTTCCGGGAAACATATGAATGGTGCAATTTTCCTGAACATTACATCCGTCTTCGATGATAATTTCACCCCAATCGCCACGAATAGCGGCTCCTGGACCCACATAGACATTTTTACCAATAATCACATTACCAGTAACCGCAGCTTGTGGATGCACAAAACTACTTTCGTGAACAACGGGGATAAAACCTTTGAATTCGTAAATCATATTTTTAGAAATTAGAGGTTAGAAGTTAGAAAATAGATTGATAAACGGTCTAAATTCCAATTTCTATATTCTATGTTCTTTAATTATTTAAATTTTTTCAATGTTTCTTTTGTAAATTCTGACAACACCAATCTTCCGCTGATTGCGGCTCTTTCGGCTAATAAATTGTCCCAATCTTCGGTTCCTCTCCAGAAAATTTTCTTCATTTCTAGCATGGCTTCTGGATTGTAGGTACATAAATGTTTGGCGAATGCTAAAACCGCTTCGTCTAATGCTTCGATGCTTTCGTACACATTGGCAAATAATCCTTTTTCTTTTGCCCATTTGGCATCGTAAAACGAATTAGCATCAATGGCAATTTGGGAAGTGGCTGAAACTCCCATTTTTCTTTCAATGGCTGGTGATACAACAAACGGTCCAATTCCAACGTTCAATTCGCTTAATTTGATGGCTGCGAATTGGGTTGCCATACAATAATCGGTTGCTGCTGCAATTCCAACGCCACCACCAACGGTTTTTCCTTGAATTCTTCCGATGATGAATTTTGGACATTTGCGCATCGCATTGATTACATTGGCAAATCCTGAGAAAAATACTTTCCCAGTTGCGGCATCATCAATGGCAATTAATTCTTTGAAACTTGCTCCAGCACAGAACGTACGATCGCCTCCGCTTTGTAAAATGATGACTTTTACTTCTTCATTGTTACCAACTTCAGTAATTGTATTGGCTAATTGGGCTAAAATTGCTCCTGGCAACGAATTTTGTTCTGGATGAAAAAACTCAATTGTTGCAATTCCTTCTTGTATGTTGTGTTTTACGTATGCTTCCATATTATTATTTTACCGCAAAGTGCGCAAGGTTTTACGCAATGTTCGCAAAGTTTTTTTATATTTAAATTAAACCAAATTGTTCAAAGTGGTGATTGAGGTGCTTTCTCTCCAATAAATACGATTCATAGCGATTCAATTCACCGAAAACCATATTTTTCATAACAGCTTCTGGATTTTCTTTGAAAAATGATTGATAAGCAGCTCTTGCTTCGAAAAATTTTGCTTTTGCTGTTTCAAAATCAGGGTGAATTAAATCTTCTAATTCTCCTTTCTTCATGGTTGGAAAAGCGGTTCCTTGCGGAAATTTCTCATAGTTGTATAACGAATGATGTACTTTTTCCAAGATTTTCTCAGGTGTTGCAATTTCGAAATCTTGAATTTCCCCCGACATAATTCTATAACCTTGTTCTAGATGTTCTAGCAAATGTTGGGGCGTTAAAATTCCCCATTTTGGTTTTGAATCTTGGGTTAATTTATTGATACAAGCTTCCACTTTTTCATTAGTCATTTCAACAAAAACTTCTTGTTTCTTTTGTACCATAGTTAAGATTGTAGCAATAGCAACCAATTCATTTTCAGTGTCAAAAACTTCAACAAACCATTTTACAATTCCGCTTGGGTGTTCTGCCGAAGCGACATCTCTATCGATTTTTTGTTTGCACGTTAATCGAACATAAACGGTATCGTTGTGGTAAATTGGACGTAAGAAACGACATTCTTCCAAACCGTAATTTGCGGCCACTGGTCCTTTATTTGGATACACGAACAAACCTGCTGCTGCAGCTAAAATGAAATAGCCGTGAGCCGTTCTCTTTTTGAAAATACTTCCATCCAAAGAAGTAATATCCGTGTGAGCGTAAAAATGATCCCAAGTTAGATTCGCAAAACTGATAATATCTGAATCAGTAACGGTTCTATTGTGCGTGCGAAGCGACATTCCTGGTTCAATATCTTCCCAATGGTATTGGAATGGATGTTGGGAAATTTCTTTATATTTTGAATTGGGTTGGTAAATTCCTGTAATTTCGGTCAAAGTTGTTGGCGAACCTTGAACAGCACAACGTTGCATATAATGTTTGATACCGCGAACACCGCCCATTTCTTCTCCTCCACCCGCTCGACCTGGACCACCGTGAACCAATAATGGCAATGGCGAACCGTGACCCGTGCTTTGTTTGGCGTTTTCTCTGTTCAATACCAAAATTCTTCCGTGGTGTGAAGCGGCTCCGATTACGTATTCTTTTGCCGTTGCATCTGAATTGGTAACAATTGAAGACACTAATGAACCTTTACCCATTTGCGCCAATTCAATAGCTTCATCGATATTTTTATACGGCATTAAAGTGGAAACTGGTCCGAATGCTTCTGTTTCATGAACCGAAATATTTTCGAATGGATTTTCCTCACGAAGTAACATTGGACTAATAAATGCGCCGTTTTCATTGGCACCAATTAATTCCAATTTATCTAAATCACCGTAAACAATTGAAGCTGTTTGAGCGATTTCTCTAACTCTATCTTTTACTTCTTTTACTTGGTCTTTACTTACCAATGAACCCATTCGAACTTCTTTTAATCTTGGGTCACCTATGGTTACTTTGTCTAAAGCTTTTCCAAGAGCAATCTGAACATCATCAATCAAGTTTTCTGGAACAATTAATCTACGAATGGCAGTACATTTTTGTCCGCATTTTACTGTGATTTCACTTCTTGCTTGACTGATAAACAAATCGAATTCTGGTGTTCCTGGAACGGCATCTTCTCCTAAAATTGAGGCATTCAATGAATCCGCTTCCATGTTGAAAGGCACAGATTCGTTGATAACTTGTGTATGCGATTTTAATTTTCTTCCTGTTGATGCAGAACCTGTAAATGTTACCACATCTTGACTTTCGATAGTGTCCAAAATGGTATGCGCTGAACCACAAATTAATTGTAAAGCACCCTCTGGTAATATTTTTGAATTGATGATCTCACGAACAACAGCTTCCGTTAAATATGAAGTTGAAGTTGCTGGTTTTACTACAGCTGGCACACCCGCCATCCAGTTAACGGCACATTTTTCTAGCATTCCCCAAACTGGGAAATTGAACGCATTAATATGAACTGCTACACCTCGTTTTGGAACCAAAATATGATGCGCCATAAATCTTCCACCACGAGATAAATCGATTGCGTCACCTTCTACGTGATACGATTGATTTGGGAATAACTTACGTAAAGAAGCATTGGCAAATAAATTACCAAAACCACCTTCGATATCAATCCAGCTATCTACTTTTGTTGCGCCGGTTTTATAACTGATTTCGTAGAAATAGTCTTTGCGTTTGGTTAAATACAAAGCCAAACTCTTCAACATATTTCCTCTTTCTTGAAAGGTCATTTTACGAAGTTTTTCTCCGCCTTTGGTTCTACCGTAATGCAAAACCTCAGCAAAATCGATTCCTTCAGTGGAAGCGTGACCAATGATTTCACCTGTAACTGAATCGAATAAAGGCGTTCCTTCTCCTTTTCCTTCTATCCAATGTCCGTTGATGTAATTTTGTATTTTCATATTTTTATTTTTAACCGCGAAGCTCGTTGGCAAGAGTCGCTAAGTTTTTAAACTCGTTCAATAATCGCTGCGTAACCTTGACCAACGCCAATACACATGGTGATTAACGCATATCTTTTTCCTGTTAATTGCAATTCTAAAGCTGCGGAATAAGCAATTCTAGCACCAGTAACTCCAAGAGGGTGACCAATAGCAATTGAGCCTCCGTTTGGATTTAATCTTGGGTCGTTGTCGGCAATTCCCCAAGCTCTTGTGCAAGCTAATGCTTGAGCAGCGAAAGCTTCGTTTAACTCAATGATATCGATATCGTTCAGTGTTAATCCTGCTTTTTCTAATGCCTTGTTTGTAGCTTCAACTGGACCAATTCCCATGATTCTTGGTTCTACACCAACCACTGCTGAACTTACAATTCTAGCTAATGGTTTTAAGTTGTATTTTTTTACTGCTTCTTCAGAGGCTATGATTGTTGCTGCAGCTCCATCATTTAGTCCAGAAGCGTTTCCAGCTGTTACGGTTCCTTCTTTTCTGAAAGCGGAACGTAAATTTCCTAATCCTTCCAGCGTGGTATTTGGTTTGATAAATTGGTCTTGTGCTACTACAACTGGTTCTCCTTTTCTTTGTGGAATTTCAACCGCTACAATTTCTTTTGCTAAGCGTCCAGATTGTTGCGCTTTTGTGGCTTTCATTTGGCTGTTGTATGCGAAAGCGTCTTGGTCTTCGCGAGAAATTTGGTATTTGTCTACCAAGTTTTCTGCGGTTTCACCCATGGCGTCAGTTCCGTACATTTGCTGCATTTTTGGATTTACAAAACGCCAACCGAAGCTACTGTCGTACATTTTACTATCAGTTCCGTAAGCTGTTGATGGTTTTGATACTACCAATGGACCGCGTGTCATGTGTTCCACACCACCAGCGATGAATAGATGTCCGTCGCCAGTTTTAATGGCTCTGTTAGCATGAATTACAGCTGATAAACCCGAACTACACAAACGATTTATGGTTTCCCCTGGAACAGAATACGGTAATCCAGCTAATAATGCTGCCATTCTCGCTACGTTTCTATTGTCTTCTCCTGCTTGATTAGCGCAACCTAAGATTACGTCATCATAAGCTGATGGTGGAATGTTTGGATTTTTTTCTACAATGGCTTTGATTACAATTGCAGCCAAATCATCGGCACGAACAGCGGCTAATGCGCCTTGATAATTTCCTATTGGAGTTCGAACTCCGTCTATAATGTATGCTTCCATATTTCAGTTGACAGTTTTCAGTTGGTAGTTTTCAGTTGCACAACTTTGAACTTATTTTTAATTTTAATTTTGTTTTTCACCTTACACTTCCCATCTAGCCCCGATTGAAGTGAAAATCCTTTTACAAACCTAACAGGTTTTAGAAACCTGTTAGGTTTGTAAAAGATTGAAACGAAAAGCGGGAAAATGGATTACATAAATGCCCGAGCCATTCGCTTCTAAAATTTTATTCTTCCCAATCTTTTTGAGTACGATAAACTACACCTTTGAAAAGAGCCACTAATTCGTCGCCTCTTTTTACTTCTATTATATTGAATCCTAGTTTGTTATTGACTTTTTCTATTACTGATTCAGCAGTTAAATAATCACCTTCGTTTACTGCTTCGATGTGATTTATTGAAGTTTCGATGGAAACTGCAAATTTTCCGTGTGTATTGGCAGCAAACCCAAAAGCAGTATCTGCAAGCGAATAAGTAATTCCACCATGGGCTTTGAACATACTGTTAAGCATTTCTTTGCGAACCGTCATAGCTACTTTGCATCGACCGATTTCGCATTCGAGAATTTCGATTCCGAGCCATTGACTGTAAGCGTCTTGACTTAACATTTTGTATGGTATTTTTGTTCCTTCCATTTTGTTGTTTTTAACCGCAAAGTGCGCAAGGATTTACGCAATGTTCGCTAAGTTTATTTTTAGAAAAAAGTTTTATTCTCTTTATTCATTCGACGTAATATTGGACTACATCTGTATCTGTCTTCGTGATATTCGTTGTATAATTCGTCTAATTTGTTTACGCACCAATCGATTCCTAATTCATCTGTCCAAGCTAATAATCCTTTTGGATAATTAACACCTTTGGTCATGGCGTTGTCAATGTCTTTTGCTGAGGCGATATTTAAAAACAAAGCATCCGCAGCTTCGTTGATTAGCATGACTATTACGCGTTCAAAAATTTGTTTCGCTAAGGTTAAATCTTCTGTTGGTTTTGGTAATTCTTTGCTATAATCGTAAAATCCTCTACCTGATTTTCTTCCCAAATAGCCTGCTTCTAGTAATCGTTTTTGAGTGAAAGATGGTTTGTATCTTGGATCGAAATAAAAAGCGGTAAATACAGTTTCTGTAACTACATAATTGACATCGTGACCAATGAAATCCATGAGTTCGAATGGTCCCATTCTGAAATTTCCGATGGTTTTTAAACTCCAATCGATAGTAGCAAAATCAGCAACGCCTTCTTCATAAATACGTAAACTTTCGCTGTAGAAAGGTCGAGCAACCCGATTTACGATAAATCCAGGTGTATCTTTGGCAACGGCGACTACTTTTTTCCAATCTGAAATAATTTGTACGGTTTTATTCAAGACTTCTTCGCTGGTTTGCACTGCTGGAACTACTTCTACCAATTGCATTAATGGCGCTGGATTGAAAAAGTGAATTCCAATAACGCGTTCTGGTTTTTGGCATGAAGCTGCAATTGAGGCAATTGACAACGACGACGTATTGGAAGCTAAAATAGTTTCTGGTGCCACCAAAGATTCTAGTTCTGAAAACAGTTTTCTTTTGATGTCTAAATTTTCAATAATTGCTTCGATTACTAAATTGGAATCGGCTAATTCTTGTAATGTATTGACGTAAGAAATGGCGTTTTGAATGCGATTTTTTTCGTTTTCGTCAATTTTGGCTTTTTCGACTAATTTTGATAGGGTTACCTCTAAACTTTGTTTGCTTTTTTGCAAGGCTTGTTCGTTGGTATCATATATTTTCACAGTACAACCAGAAGTTGCGGCTACTTGTGCGATGCCACTTCCCATTGTTCCGGATCCTATTACTGCTACGTTCATTTTTTACAGGTCGTCCCGATGGGACTTTTATAAACATTATATCTTTTTATTACCAACAGGTCGCCCCGATGGGGCTTATTCGGAATATAGTAAATTAATTTCCTTTAAATTCTGGTTTTCTTTTTTCTACGAAAGCGGTTACGCCTTCATTATAATCATTTGACGAACTAGCTTCAATTTGCAAATCGCTTTCCATAGCTAGTTGTTGGTCAAGATTATTATTCATGGATTGATTTAGTAATCTTTTGGTTAAACCTAATGCCTTCGTTGGCATTTGCGCTAATGTTGTTGCTAATTTATTTACTTCCTCTTTGAAATTTTCTTCAGTAAAAACTTTAAAAATCATTCCCATTTGTGCGGCTTCTGTTGCTGTAACTTTATCGCCTAAAAGCATTAATGCGCTAGCTTTTTGGAAACCAATTAATCTTGGTAAGAAAAAAGTTCCCGCACTATCTGGTACTAAACCAATTTTACTAAACGCTTGAATAAACGATGCATTTTCAGTGGCAACTACAATATCACATGCTAAAGCAATATTAGCACCAGCACCAGCAGCAACTCCATTTACAGCTGCTACGATTGGTTTTTCGATGGTTCTGATTCTTTGGATGATTGGGTTGTAATGTTCTTCCAAAATTTTTCTAAAACCCGGATTTAATTCTGGAGAAGTCACTTCTTTCAAATCTTGACCGGCACAAAATGCTTTTCCGTTTCCAGTTAAAACAATAGCTCTTACGTTAGCATCCGTTTGGCATTGGTCTAAAACATTTTGCAACAACAAAGCCATTTCTCTGTTGAAACTGTTAAAAACATCGGGTCTGTTCAATGCAATAAATGCAATATTATTTTCAATTTTTAGTTCAATTGAATTTGTGCTCATACCTATTTTAAGTTATAAGACCTGCAAGGTTTTGCAACTTTGCAGGTCAATTGTATTTTTATTTCAAACATTTAAAATAATCAAACGGCTCTAGGCAATCTTCACATTGGAACAAAGCTTTACAAGCTGTTGAACCAAACTGGCTTACCAACTTCGTATTTGTTGATTGGCATTGCGGGCATTTGACTAATTTTTTATTTCCTAATAATGCTTCTTTGTCCGCTTCGGCTTCTAATGGAGCGGCTATTCCGTATTTTTCTAGTGCTTTTCTTCCTTTGGGTGTAATCCAATCCGTAGTCCAAGCTGGTGATAAAACTAATACTACTTTAGCTTCAATTCCTTTTTGCTTGAATGCTAATCTGATATCTTCACCAATAACATCCATTGCAGGACAACCGCTGTATGTTGGTGTTATGACAATTTCAGCCACATTTTCAACCATTTGTGCCGAACGTACAACACCCATTTCCACGATAGATAATACCGGAATTTCTGGATCTGAAACTGTTTCGAGGATTTCGAAAAGTTTTGGGTCGATATGTGTTAGTTGTTCTGTCATAAATTAAATTTGGAAAGCTAATATTTTAACCACCCCGCCTTTCGGGCACCCCTCCAAAGGATGGGAATATTACCAGTTCATATTTGGATAGGTGCGTTGCATGTATTGCATTTCGTTTAAAATGTAACCCATGTATTCGCTGTGAATTCCTTGTTTTCCTCCTTTTTGGAAGTATTCAATTTTTGGAACTTCAATTGTTGCTTCTTCTAAAATTGCGCTTACTTTATGGTAATAGCTTTGTTTTAGTTGGGTTACATCTACTCCTATTCCTTCTGAAACCATTGCTTTATCTGCATCGGTTTGGTGGAAAAGTTCATCTGTAAAAACCCATAAATCGTTAACTGCAGTTTGCACTCTTTGGTTACTTTCTTCAGTTCCATCTCCTAAACGACGCATCCAATCTGAAGAGAATCTTACGTGATAGCTTACTTCTTTGATGCTCTTTTTGGCAATAGCTGCTAAAGTTTCGTCTTTACTGTTTTGCAATTCGTTTAATAATTCGATGTGGAACATATCAAACAAAAATTGTCTCGTAATAGAATAAGCGAAATCTGCATTTGGTTGTTCTACCAAAAGAACGTTTTTGTATTCTCTTTCTTTTCGTAAGAAAGCTATGGTATCTTCGGTAGTGTCGTTTCCTTGAATTTTGGCGGCGTATTGGTAGTAACTTCTGACTTGACCAAACAAATCTAAGGAGATGTTAGTCAAAGCAATATCGGTTTCCAAGCTTGGTCCGTGTCCGCATAATTCACCTAGACGTTGTCCCAAGATTAGTGAGTTATCAGCAATACCGTAGATATATTGAATTAAATTGTTGTTCATTTCTAATTAGTTTTTTACAAACTCGAAACTGTTTTATTTAGATCGAATTTGCAAATTATTTTTATAAATGAGGTAGCTTAAAACCACCCCGCCCTTCGGGCACCCCTCCAAAGGATGGGAATACTCAAGAAGAACTATTACATATGTTTTAATTCGTCAGGCAATTCATAAAAAGTGGGATGACGATACGCTTTGTCCATTGCTGGTTCAAATGTTTCTCCGTTTAATTCTGGATTTGATGCTGTAATTTGGCTTGATGGTACTACCCAAATACTAACGCCTTCCATTCTTCGTGTATACACATCGCGAGCGTTTTCTAATGCCATTGTGGCATCGCTGGCATGTAACGAACCGCAATGACGGTGTTCTAGTCCGTTTTTACTTCTGATAAATACTTCCCAAAGTGGCCAATTTTTCATTTCTTTATAGTTTACAGTCGCAGTCGCAGTTAGCAGTTTGAATACTGAAAACTGTGACTGAGAACTTATTATATAGCTTGTTTTACTTCTCTGTTTTCTTGTTTTTCGGCGTAAGCCATGGCTGCATTTCTTACCCATTCGCCATTGTTCCATGCATTTCTTCTGGCATCTAATCGCATTTTATTACATGGGCCGTGACCTTTTACTACTTGCCAAAATTCTTCCCAATCCAATTCACTGAATTCGTAATGTTTGGTTTCTGGATTCCATTTTAAATTTGGATCTGGAATGGTTAGTCCAATCATTTCTGCTTGAGGAACGGTTTGGTCTACAAATTGTTGGCGTAACTCGTCATTGGTTTTTCTTTTTAATTTCCATTTCATGGATTGTGCGGTATGAACAGAAGCGTCGTCTGTTGGCCCTAACATCATTAAAGCTGGAAACCACCAACGATTTAAAGCATCTTGAGCCATTTCTTTTTGCTCAGGAGTTCCTTCAGCCAACGTCATCATGATTTGGAATCCTTGACGTTGGTGAAAACTTTCCTCTTTACAAACACGTACCATTGCTCTTGCGTAAGGTCCGTAAGAAGTGGCACACAATGGCACCTGATTGATAATGGCAGCACCATCTACTAACCAACCCACTGCACCCATATCAGCCCAAGTTAATGTTGGATAATTGAAGATACTTGAATATTTTGCTTTTCCAGAATGCAATTGTTCGTACAATTCGTCTCTTGAGATTCCTAAAGTTTCACAAGCGCTGTATAAGTACAAACCGTGACCCGCTTCGTCTTGAATTTTTGCTAATAAAGCTACTTTTCTTTTTAAAGAAGGCGCTCTTGTGATCCAGTTTCCTTCTGGCAACATTCCTACAATTTCAGAATGGGCATGTTGAGAAATTTGTCTAATATGCGTTTGACGGTATTTCTCTGGCATCCAATCTTTTGGTTCAATTTTTTCGTCTCTAGCAATTTTTGCTTCGAAAATTTCTTCTAAACTTTTAATTTCTTTTTCAGACATAACTTTTTATTTAAAGTTTAAAGTTTAAAGTTCGAAGTTGTACAACCTGAAACTTGAAACTTGAAACAAATTTTTAAATTCCAAAATCAACAACTAATTTCTTAGATGTTGGGACTGCTTGACAGCTTAATGTCAATTGTTTTTCAACTTCACTTTCATCCAATGCGTAGTTGATTTTCATTTCTGCTGTTCCTTCTACGATTTTACAACGGCAAGTTCCACAAACGCCACCTTTACAAGCGAAAGGTAAATCGGCACCAGCAGCAATTGCTCCGTCTAAAATATTATCGTAATCGGCTTCCATAATGAAATGAAATTCTTTTCCACCGTCGATTATGGTTACTTCAGTTCCTTCTACTTTCTTTTCAGCGATTGTTGCTGCACGTTTTTTATCTTCTTCTGAAATTCCCGTTACGAATAATTCGTAGTGGATTTTCTCTTTATCCAAACCTAATGCAACTAATTCATCACGTAATAAGAAAATCATATCTTCTGGACCACAAATGAAACATTCATCTATCTCTTTTGGGTCGAATAATTTTTCAGCCATTACTTGTAGTTTTTCTTTGGTAAATCTTCCGTTGAAAAGTTCTACAGGTCTGTGCTCTTTGGTTAGAAAGTGAAAAATCTCTAAACGATTGAAATACACATTTTTAAGCTGTTCAATTTGCTCTTTAAAGATAATAGATTTTACGGTTCTATTCAAATAAAATAACTTAAAAGTTGCATTTGGCTCTGCTGCTAAATGTGTTTTGATGATTGAAAGAATTGGTGTGATACCACTTCCCGCTGCAAAAACGATATAATTTTTGGCTTTAGTAGTATCAACAGGTTTGAAAAAATGACCGCTTGGTGGCATTATTTCCAAAGTATCACCTTTTTTTAGTTCCGTATTTATGAATGTTGAAAACAAACCACCGTTAATTTTCTTAACTACTACTTGCCATTTATCTTCAAGCGGACTCGAACAAAGGGAATACGAACGTCTCACTTCTTCTCCATTTATTATGGTTTTTAAAGTAAGATGTTGGCCTTGATTGAATTTAAATTCTTCTTTTAAATCATTTGGAATATCAAAAGTTACCACAGAACAATCTTTGGTTTCCTTTTGAATATCAGCTATTTGAATTGGATAAAACTTTACCATAAAACTAAATTATATCAAACTAACAATTGTTAGTTTACAATGCAAATTTACTTAAATTTTTGAAATATTTATACTGTCTTTAAAAAATTAACAACTGTTATTTATTGGTAATGCCTTTTAAGTATAATTCTGACATACTTTTCTGTAATTCTTCAGCGGATATTTTTTTAGTTTTTCCATACCAAAGATAAAGCGTTCGTAAAGTAGAAAGAATTGAAAACACCATAACTTCTTGATTATTAGCTTTAATTTCACCTTGTTCAACACCATTTTTAATGATTTTTCGGAAGTTATTTTCATAATCTTCTCTCATTCTTATGAAATAAGCTAGCTGGTCATCGGTTAAATGCATCCAATCATTATTCAGGCAAGCCAAAGCATCTGAATTTCTGATTGTTATAGCAATATGCAACTGGATTACACGTTCCACTTTATTTATTGTAGGCGCATCGGATTCGAGAATTTCGTTCATTACTCTCGTAAATTCTTCAGCAATTTCGATGATAATTAAAACTAAAATCTCTTGTTTGGATTTGATATGATTGTATAAACTAGCCGCTTTAATATCGAGCGCTTGTGCAATATCGCGCATAGTTACGGCACTATAACCCTTATTTTTGAATAACTGGGCTGCACAATTGATAATTTCCGTTTTTCTATCTATTATTCTCATTGGTATCAAAAATAAGGAATTATTTAGAAACGTAACTTTTGTTACTGAAATACTTTTGTGTTAGCTTTACATTTGCATTATAAAATTGAAAATTAATTAAAAAGCTATGGGAATTTTAGATTTTTTAGGATTAGGAAACAAAGCAAATGACATTCAGGAATATGTTGCAAAAGGAGCTATCATTTTAGATGTTCGTACGAAGGAAGAATTTGCAGACGGACATATTAAAGGTTCAAAAAATATTGCATTACAAGTTTTGAATGGCAATATTGAAACCATCAAAAAATGGAATAAACCTGTAATTGCTTGTTGTCGTTCAGGAATGCGAAGTGCACAAGCGACTTCTATTCTAAAACAGCACGGAATTGATTGCATTAATGGTGGTGGATGGCAAAGTTTAGAAAGTAAGTTATAAAAAATGCTCCAGTTTTTGGAGCATTTTCATTTATATAATATTATTTTGTTTTGCTTTTTGTACGGCTTCTAATTTAGAATGCACTTGCAATTTGGTGTAAATATTCTCTATGTGTTTTCTTACTGTTGAAGGCGAAAGAAATAGATTTTCTGCAATAATTGTATAACTCAAACCTTTACTTAATTGTTCTAAAACCTCAACTTCTCTTGGTGAAAGCGTAATTTCTTCTACTTCAGTTGTATTTTGAAATTCTATTGGATTTCTCAATAATTTTAGGGTTTTTAATGCAATTGATGGATTCATTGCTGCTCCTCCATTTAAAGTTTCGTGAATGCCTTGATGCAAACTTTTTGGATCTACCTCTTTTAGCAAATAACCATCAGCTCCGGCTTTAATAGCATTGAAAATATTTTCATCATTATCAAAAACCGTTAACATGATAATTTTGATTTGTGGAAACTTATTTTTTACTGCTTTAGTAGCTTCAATTCCATTGAGAACTGGCATTTCGATATCCATTAACAAAACATCTACATTGTGGTTTTCGGCTAATTTTTGAAGTAAATCTTCACCATGAATAGCGGTAAATTTTATTTGTAAATCGTCGAAGAAAGATAACTTTTCTTTAATCGCTTTGATTAAAAAACTATTATCGTCAATGATTCCTATTTTAATTGTTTTTTGCATTTCTAAATTTACAATTTATTTTACAAATCTAAAATAGAAAATTCTACTCTTCGGTTCAATTGTTTACCTTCTTCGGTATCATTTGTTGCTATGAACTTGGTTTCGCCATATCCTTTTGCTGACAAACGAGATTTATCAATTCCTTTTGCTATTAGATAATTCATAACAGAATTAGCTCTGTTATTCGACAATGTCATGTTGCTCGAATCAGAACCAACCGCATCAGTATGACCAGCAATTTCAATTTGAAGCTTTTTGTTTTCTTTTAATATGTTGAATAATTTGTCTAGTTCAGCAAAAGACTCTGACAATAAATCAAATTTACCTGATTCAAAGAAAATATTATTCAAACGAATGGTTTGTCCTTTCTCGATTGGGTTTAAATATAAATCTACATTAATTTCTTTATATTCAGTAAGATTTGTAACATCTACATTTTCGGTTACGGCGTAATATCCTGATTTTTCAGCCATAAAACTGTATAAATTTCCGTAAGGTAAAACAATGCTATAACTTCCTGTCTTTGGATCTGAAATAGCGGTTCCTAATTCTTTATTGGTTTTTAAATTATTGTATACGATTGGAGCACTTAAGACTTGTTTTGTTTTGGCATCATATACTTTTCCTTTTACTAAAACTACTGGATCTTGTTTTACAGTATTCGTAACTTCCCAAATATCCTTTGAACGGCTGATGTAAGCTTTATCTCCTTTTGCCGCTAAAAATATACTCAATTCTGTTCCAGGTGTATTAATAACATTTCCAAGATTTTCAGGTATTGACCAATTTGTCCAAGTATCATCTAATCGTTTAGAAACGAATAAATCATAACCCCCATAACCTTCGTGACCTCTACTAGCAAAATACAACGTTTTACCATCGGATGCTAAAAATGGGTTAACGTCTTCTTCAAAAGTATTGATAACATTTCCTAAGTTTTTTGGAGTGGACCATGTATTATCATTCTCTCTAAAAGAAACATATAAATCTTTTAATCCGTAACCTTCAGAACGTTCTAAAGACATTAACAAATGTTTATTGTCAGAAGTTAAAAAATAAGCAACAAACTTGCTTTTATTCTCATAATTTTTTATTACCATTTCTTTAGGAATCTCCCAACCATCAATTGTTCTGTTAGATATAGAAACTCCAGAGCCTTTTGAACTTCCATCAGGCTTATATGTATTTCCAATCAATAATGTATTATTATCTGGCGAAGAAGAAATGACAAAATTATGACCTTCATTATTTAATGGTCTCCCTATATTTTTTAACGGTGTCCAATTGCCATTTACATCTTTTACGGAATACCAAATGTCATCTTTTTCAGCTCCACCAATATTTAAATCGCAATATTTTCTGTCCACATACAAGATTGTTCCATCTGCTGAAACTACCGGATTTGTCTCTTCGTATTCTTTGGAAGAAATTATTTCAGGTAGTTTTTCGATTTTTAGGTTTGGATTGTATGAATCCACTACTCTTATTTTCTTAGGGAACTCTGTAACTTTAACTTCTTCTATAGCTATAGTCATTTTTGCATCTAAGATGAAGCCAATTTTATTTCCAAAATAAAAATTTTGACCTGTTTGGTGCACAAGATTATCATTGATATAAATCCTTGTAATATTAGCTCTTTTAACAACTTTAATTCGGTTAGTTTTCTTGTAACCGTTGATGTATTTTTCTTTTGACCATGGTCTATAATAATCAAATTTATCTTTTTGATATTGATACAATTGAACTTGTTTATCTGGTGTTAATCGAACAACATTGTAATAAGAATTATCATTATAACCCGACCAAACTAAACCATAAGTATCTGTGTCTTTTGAGGCGCTCAATACTTTAATGGAAGCTTCAATATCAAAATCAACTTCATCTGAATTGATTCCTAGTTTGTACAAGTGCCATTTTGCGCCATTTGTACTTTTATTTTCAATAATTAATTCTCCTTTTTTGATATAGGAAGCATAATCGTCTTTTGTTGTTGTCCAATTGTTTTTATCATCATCAAAAGTATCATGGAAAACTACATTTTGAGCTGCAGCAGTTGATACTATAAACAAACCTAATAGAAATGAGTAAAAGTTTTTCATCTTTTTGTTTTTAATTATGTTCAAAAATGAAGTTTTTCCAATAGTAATACAATAGGGCAATTGCCTTATTTTGAATTTAAATTCAACTTATTTAACTGATTTTCAAATTAAAGATATTATTCTGATTAATCAAAATTCTTCCTGTTTGAAATTTGAAAAGAAATTGCAGTTCCTTTTTCCAATTCTTGGATTTGTAATTCAGAATGCAATTCGTTTGCGCGTTTTCGCATTGTAGTTAGTCCGTTTCCAAAGGAATTTTGATCATCTATCATTCCTTTTCCGTTGTCTAAAATTTGGAATTGAATTTCATCTTTCAAACAATTAATTTCAACTTGAATTCGGCTAGCTTCGGCGTGTTTGATGGCGTTATTGACTGCTTCTTGAATGATGCGATACATATTCATGCCGTCTTTAGAAGAAAATGGATGCAATTGTTTGTCGCTACAATTCGACTTGAATTCAAACTGAATACCACTTAATGATGTTTTTGCATTTTCGATGAAATTTGAAATTCTAGCTTCCAAATCTTCAATAGTGATCGCATCTTTGTTCATTGCCCAAATGGTATCGCGAAGTTCTGCAATAGTTTCTCTTGTAAACGCACTTATTTTGGTTAATTTTTCTTCAACTTTTGGATTGTCTTGTCCGATAGCATATTTTAGATTATCGATAGACGAAATAATAAATGTGAGTTGGGATCCAATATTATCATGTAAATCTCTAGAAATTTGCAAACGTTGTTCTTGTAATCGGTTTTGGGTTTCAATTTTCAGTAAAGCATCTTTCAATTGGTTTTCTTTTTCCAATTGTAAATTGCGCATTTTTTGTCTGTTGTACACAAAGAAACCAATCAATACAGAAATCAAAAAGAGCCCAAATGCGATAATTAAAGTTGTATTTTTTTCGGCCAATTCTGCTCTTTGAAGTAAAATTTGCTTTTCTTTTTCTTCGGTATCAAATTTGGTATGCATTTCGGCTTGTCTGATTCTAATCGCTTCATCTGAAATACTGTCACGACAAACAATATGTTTCTTGAAATATTCTAAAGCTTCTTTGTAATTGTTTTGTACTTCATACACTTCAGCCATTCGTTTTAAATTTTCTTGTTTCAAATAGCCATAATTGTATCTTTTACTAAACTCTAACGCTTTAATAAAATACTCTTTAGATTTTTTAAAATCGTTAATTTCATAATAGTAGCTACCGTAGTAGTTCAAATTTTCAGCAATCCCAATTTTATCATTGATTTTCAAACGAATACTATATGCTCTATCTAGATTTTCTTTGGCAACAGCAAACTTTCCTTCCAAAAGTTGCAGCATCCCAATTTTATTCAAACTGTAAGGAATTCCAATACTATCTGAAACTTTTTCTTTTAATTCTAGTGATTTTCTGTAGAAATAATAGGCGCTATCAAATTCTTTATTCATTTCTTTAAGAACGCCATAATTGTCATAAATAGGGCTTAAAACTTCTTCTGAAACATTATTTTTTTCGGCTAGTTTAATTCCTTTTTGCATATATCTTAATGCTTCTGGAAAATCTCTTCGTTTCATGTGATAGCCGTAGCCAGCATACAAAGAAGCTACCTGATCAAATCTTTTCAAGGCACTATATTCTTTGATTGCCAAATTATTGTATCGTTGGCTCAACTCATATTTTCCTTGATAAAAATAAATAGTTGCTAGATTGGCATAAGAATCCGCTATTCCTGTTTTATAATTTAAGGCCTTAGCAGCAGAAAGTCCGTTAAGAAAAGTTTTTTCACTTTTAAACGTATTTTCGATTTTTAAATGATAGGGAACTTGATTAATAGAATCTATTTGCTTCTTAGTATAATTTTGAGCAGTTGTCTCTAAAAAAGAAAACAGTAAAACAAAACCAAAATGCAACTTTAAAAGTTTAGTAGCCATAATTTTCTAAATATTACCAAAGTTGGACTTTTTTTCTAAATTATGCAATACGGCATTTGCCTTAAAAAAAATCTCCACCTAATCCATTGACTAGGCAGAGACTCTTAACACAAATTCAAAAAAATATTATTTTTGTAAATCGAATGCATATATCGTTGATCCATCTTTTTGATAGTATAACATCCCACCAATTTCATCAACTTCGTATTCTGGTTTTTTATCTTTAAGCAATACTTCTTTTTCTTTGCTTCCGTTGTCTTTATTTATTTTTACTAAACCTACACCACTATCTAACATGGTTAAAATATATTGGTAGTTTTCAGTAGCAGATGTTGCTTTAAATCGTTTACTCATTTCAGTAAAAGAAGCAGAAGCTATATCTGAAAATCCGTCTTGAACAATTTTAGCACGTTCACCATACGAATTGTAATCTCCCAATGAATTCTTATTAGCACCAGCTGTTAAAGCTGCTGAAGAGGCAACAGCTACCGAGGCAACTCCCATTACTCCAGCAAATATTTTACCTGCTGTTGATTTTCCAGGTGATTTATAATACTCGTGAAACTTTTGAGAACCATCAAAATTTAACATCATTATATTTTGACTGGATGTTAACAATAAACCACCATCTCTTGAAGTTAAACTTCCTGGCACTTCTTTTTCATTAAATTTATAACTTGCCAATGTTGAAACATCGCCTGAATTTTCATCAATAGCAATCATCTCTTCTCCTGTTGAAATCAAATAGCGTTTATTTTTCTTGTCATACGTACTTGAAACAGCTTTCGCTTTTTTGTATTGAATTGGCTTGTTCCAAATCGATTCTCCTGTTTTTAAATCAATAATGTTGGCATCTGAATCCGTTATATAAATCATTCCTTTGGGAGTCATGGCCATAGTGTGAATGTTTTCACCCGTTTTCAGCGGTTTTTTAAACAATGGTGTTCCTCCAAATGAAATTTTATTAATTCCGCCTTCTTGAATACCAAATAAAATACCATCTTCCATCACATAAAAATGTTGCACATAACCTTTAGTCTTTGGTGCTTTTTCCCATAAATCTTCACCATCTTTAGCGCTCAACATCATAATTTTTGATTCTGAAGCACTTGAAGCTATTTTTGCAATACCTGATTTTCCTGAATTATCTACGTTACTAACTACTGCTAATCCTTGTGGTAAAATTTGAAAATTCACCACTCTTCCTTTAAGTTTTTGACCTTCTTTCCATAAGATTTCACCTTTGTTACTCACTTTAAAAATTTTGGTATCACCATTTGGTCTTTCTTCAAAACAATAAATTTCAGTTCCAGATTCATCAGCTACCACCCAAGTAATATCATCGGTTTTGGTTGTCCAATCAATTTTACCTGTTTGTGTGTTAATTTGAATCAAATTTTTGGTTGTTGGCACTAACAAACCATTTCCAATAATTGTTGGTCTACCACTAAACTGAGGAATTGAAGCCACAGAACCCACTTTTTTAGGATCATTTAATTCGATTAGACTTTCTTCTTTTCCAGTGGCTAAATCATACAAACCGATGGCCATTGCACCGCTTTTTCGCGAACCTAAAACTACTAGTTTATTCTGAGGCAACATCACATCACATCGATTGGTGAATTTCCATCCGTTGTCTTCAGTTCCAAACATTTTCTTTCCAGAAACAAAATCAATTACGGATTTTTTAGCCGTCATAAAGCCTCCTTGGCTAACTACTAAGTATGGAGACATTGGAATAAAGTCCATTTCTTCTGGTTTTACTTTTCCATAACTTGTGAAATTAAAATGAGGTTGTGACGCTCCTGGTTTAATTCCTACAAGTCCTTCACCATTAGCTACTACCAATACACCTGCATCGGTTAATTTCATGAATGTTATTTTTCCTCCCAATTTGTATGTAAAATCAGGATTTTGGGCTAAACAATTGTAGCAATTTAATAGAATTAAAACACCAGCTACCCATTTAAGAATATCTAATTTTCTTCTCATGCTTACACTATTTTATTAAACGCTCTGTGTCTTTCTCTAAGGTTAATGTTAATGCCGATTTATACAATCTAAAAGCACTAATTAAAGATTTTTGGGTAAATCCGCCATCTGTCCAGAAATAATAGTAATACGTAATAGAATTGGAATTCTGATTGTAGTACACTTTAATTAGAGCCACCTCAGCATTAATTTTATTCATTAAAGCAAGTGCTTTTGCTGGAGAAGTTCCGTCTACTAAGTTGTAAGTTGAGCTAATTGCAACATAGCGTTGATTTTTATCAATATCCAAATACATATTGAACACATCCTTAACTTTGATGTAAGTATCTTTAACTTCTGTAACTTCGATAAAAGCGTTATCAAAAGTTTCTTTTAAGAATTGAGAAGTTACTTCGTTTGCATTTATCATTCGTTGTGAATAACCAAAAGAGGTTACAAATAAAAAGGCAAACAAATAGAAAACCGAAGTAAAATTTAATTTTTTCATAATTGTGAATTTTAGTGTTATTTGATAATCCAAAATTCACAAAAAGAGACTACGTAGGAAATACGGCAATTGCCTTATTTTAACAAAATTTTATAAATGGATACTGATTTTGAATTGTTTTAATTTTCAAATCGAGATGATTTATGAATTTCTGATGGCTTTCCGAATTGGGATTAAACGGTTTATGCGTCAAACTCTTTTGAACACTTTCGATTTCAATCATTAGTGATTGGTTTTCTTCGGAAATTGTTGAAGCAGCAAATTGCTCCCAAATATAATCGATAGCGGTTTGATTCGGATGCAACATATCTTCGGCGTAAAAACGATAATCGCGCAATTCATCCATCATGATTTCGTAAGATGGGAAATAGGTCATGGGTGATGGGTAATGGGTGATTGTTTTGTGTAAAGCAGTAATCAAATGCGCTTTACTCAGCGTGTTTTCAACAAATCCGTCTTTGATGTGGCGAACAGGCGAAACCGTAAAAATGAAATGACAATTTGGATTCACCGAATGAATTAATGAAACAATCTTTTGCAGACTTTCTTCCGTTTGACTTATCGAAAGTAATTCTTTAGTAAAGTGTTTTTGCGGCACTTTATGACAATTGGCCACTATTTCGTTGGATTCCATATTTCGATACACCCAAGATGTTCCTAATGTAATAATGCAATGCGATAATGAATTAATCTGGTTTTTAGTGGTTTCCAAAATCAAATTCAAATTATTCAGAAATTCTTCTTTGTCTGGATGTGATAATTCGGAATGTACTTCATAGCAATGCCATAACTCGTTATGAAAGAAAATATCGTTTTCGGTAAACTTTTTGTTTTCAACAGCACGACGAATCAATTTTTCTAAAGAAACTGCATTAAAGATAATTCCAAAAGGATTAGTTGTACTTTGGAATTTAAAATAGTCGAATTTATCTCCAATGTTTTCCGCAAAACAAGAACCCAATAGCAAGATTTTCGAACTATAATCGATTGGAAAATGGTTTTTTGGAATTGGTATTTTGGTAGTGAATTGCAAATCAATTGGGTTTAAAGTTCAAATTTAAACTACTTTTTACAAAAAACGAGTATTTTTACTCAAGATTTAATGTAACTCAAATGATTGAAAAAGAATACATCGAACCCAATGAAGGTTTTTCTCAAACCGTAATAGTAAAAACGGGAAATTATAAAACGCTTTACATTTCAGGACAAATTGGTGATGGAAATGATTTAGAAGCGCAAACGATAACTACATTTCAAAATTTAGAAAAGCAACTTACGAATTGTAGTGCAACTTTTAAAGATGTAGTAAAAATGAATACGTACATTGTAAATTTTAATCCTGAAGTGGATTTACCCATTTTCAGAAAAGTTAGAAAAGTCTTTCTAGGAAATGAAAATTATCCAGCCAGTACTTTAGTGGGTATAGAAAGTTTAGGAAGAAAAGAATGGTTGATTGAAATTGAGGCGATTGCAGTAATAGAATAAAAAAATCCCGATAAGTTTTGAAGCTTATCGGGATATGAAATTATTTTTTATTTTCTTCTTCTTCAAGTTCTTTTTTTGATTTTTCAATTTTTTGCTCTATTTCTTCAATCTTTTTTTCAGAAGCCTCAATTTTTTTTGAGTTTTTGTCAAATTTCAGAAGAGTTTTGTCAATTTCTTTGTTTATTTTCTCTTTTCTCTTAATTTTCTCTTCTGGTGAAAGATTCAAGTTATCATTAACTTTAACTAATTCATCTGTTAATTGGGCAAGTTTAATATCTAATTCATCTTGCTTTTCTTCTAGTTTTTCCCTTTTGTTTGTTTCATTAACTAATTTTTCTTCATCAGTAATAACTCTGTTTTGCAACATTCTCATCATCTGTTGCTGTTGCATCATTTGATTATGTTGGCTCATTAACTGATTGTTAATTTGTCTACTAGATGGAGGTGTTGGAAATCTTTGAGAAAATCCTAAAAAAGGTAAAATCAATAACACGGTTAGAATAAATTTCATTTTTTTATTTTAAAAATTCAATCGCTTTCTCAATCGCTTCCTTAATTCCATCCACACTCTTACCTTTTCCTGAAGCAAAAAACGGTTGTCCGCCACCATTTCCGTCGATTAGTTTTCCTAATTCTCTGATGACGTTTCCAGCATTTAATCCTTTTTCAGCAACTAATTCTTTTGAAATGTAGCAGTGAATGTTTGGTGCATTGTCTTCAATTGAAGCTAAAAATACAAACGCATTTGGTTTTGAAATCCCAATAGCTTGTGCCAAATCTTTTGTCGAACTCATGGATAAATCGACTTGTTTTGATAAAAATTGAATACCGTTGATTTCTTGGAAATCGGCAACTAAGGTATTTTTTAATCCTTCAATTTTTTCTTTTACTAATTGCTCTAGTTGTTTTTTCAACTTTGCATTATCATCTTGTAACGAAGTCACTGATTTTAAAACATCTTGTGGGTTTTTCAATACTTCTTTGATTTCTGCTAACGTATTTTCTTGGTTTTTGTAGAAATCTTTCACAGCATCACCCGTTATCGCTTCAACACGACGAATTCCAGCTGCTACAGCGCCTTCCGAAACAATTTTGAAATGCCAAATATCAGCCGTGTTTTTCACATGAATGCCACCACATAATTCTTTACTATCTCCAAATTCAATCATACGAACATTATCGCCATACTTTTCTCCAAATAATGCCATTGCACCTTGCTCCATTGCTTGTTGGATTGGAATATTTCTATGTTCTACCAATTGCAATTGTTCTTCAATTCTAGCATTTACAAAAGCTTCTACTTGTCGCAATTCTTCATCCGAAACTTTAGAAAAATGTGAGAAGTCGAAACGTAAGTAATTTGGGTTAACCAATGAACCTTTTTGCTCCACATGAGTTCCTAAAATCGTTCGCAAAGCCAAATGCATCAAATGCGTAGCCGAGTGATTTTTAGAAGTCGAAGTTCTTAAATCGGTATTTACTTTGGCAACAAATCCAGCTTCCACATTTTCTGGAAGTTGTTTTGCGAAATGTAATATTAAGTTGTTCTCTTTTTTCGTATCGATAATTTCAATCGTTTCGTTTGCAGAAACTAATGTTCCTTTATCGCCCACTTGTCCACCACCTTCTGGATAGAACGGCGTATTATCTAAAACAATTTGGTACAAAACACCATCTTTTTTAGAATCAACTTTACGAATTCTAGTGATTTTAACGTTATTTTCCGTTTGGTCATAACCAACGAACGTTTCTACATTTCCATCAATTAAAACTTTCCAGTCGTCAGTCGTAACTTCCGAAGCTGCACGAGAACGCGCTTTTTGTTTTTGTAATTCGGTTTCGAATTCAGTTTCGTTAAATGAATAGCCTTTTTCTTTTAAAATTAAAGCGGTTAAGTCTTTCGGAAAACCAAAAGTATCGTACAATTCAAATACTTTTTCTCCAGAAACTTCTTTTCCAGATGTTTCAGCAACTACTTTATCTAACAATTGTAATCCTTGCTCTAAAGTTCTTAAGAAAGACGCTTCTTCTTCGCGAATTACATTGGTAACCAATTGTTGTTGCGATTTAATTTCTGGGAAAAATTCGCCCATTTGATTCGCTAAAACTTCTACCAATTTATTAATGAAAGGTTCTTTCGTTCCTAAAAACGTAAATCCGTAACGAATCGCACGACGCAAAATTCTACGAATTACATAACCAGCACCAGTATTTGAAGGCAATTGTCCGTCAGCAATAGCGAAAGCTACCGCACGAACGTGATCCACAATTACACGAATCGCAATATTGGTTTTGTTTTGCTCTTCACTTATATTTTTAACTTCGTTTGAAGTGTATTTTAATCCTGTAATTGCTATAACTTTCGCGATAAGCGGAGTAAAAACATCCGTATCGTAGTTTGAAGTTACGTTTTGCATCGCCATACACAAACGCTCAAATCCCATTCCGGTATCTACGTGTTGGGCTGGTAATTTTTCTAACGAACCATCGGCTTTACGGTTGAATTCCATAAATACGTTGTTCCAAATCTCCACTACTTGCGGATGATCGGCATTTACTAAATCTCTTCCAGAAACTGCAGCACGCTCTGCATCGGTTCTTAAATCGATATGAATTTCCGAACATGGTCCACACGGCCCTTGGTCTCCCATTTCCCAAAAGTTGTCTTTTTTATTCCCAAGAATAATACGATCTTCTGAAACATATTGTTTCCAAATATCAAACGCTTCTTGGTCAAACGGAACATTCTCTGCTGGATTTCCTTCAAAAACCGAAACATACAAACGATCTTTGTCTAACTTCAATACTTCGGTTAAAAATTCCCAAGCCCAAGCTAATGCTTCTTTCTTGAAATAATCACCAAACGACCAGTTCCCTAACATTTCAAACATCGTATGATGATAAGTATCAAAACCTACATCTTCCAAATCATTGTGTTTTCCCGAAACACGAAGACATTTTTGCGTATCGGCAATTCTTGGACTTTTTGGCGTTCCGTTTCCTAAGAAATATTCTTTGAATTGGGCCATTCCCGAATTATTGAACATCAAGGTTGGGTCGTCTTTCAAAACGATTGGCGCAGAAGAAACAATTAAATGTCCTTTCGATTCAAAAAAATTCAGGTATGCTTTACGAATGTCTTGCGATTTCATTATCAATAATTTAGTTCAATACTTGTGCTTTAAAATGTGTTTTCGGGTTCTCCCAAAAAAAGAAAAATCTGAGTTCCAATGAAAATAAAATAGCTTTGGAATGAAACATTTCTTAAATTTGTTCGTATAACCAATGGTAACCAATAAATTTGGTGCAAAAATAGTAATTTTAGAACATGTCTAAGGTAAAATATTATTACGATTCCGAAAATTTAGCATACAAGCGCATAAAAACAAAAAAACGCAAGAAATTTGGTTATATTTTGTTGTTTTTAGTGGCGTCTGCTTTGTTTGGATTTTTGGGTTTGATTTTATTGATTAATACTCCTTATTTTGAAACACCAAAAGACAAATTACTAACCAGCGAATTGGAAAGCATGAAATTAAATTACAAGCTTTTGAACAAAAAAGCCGATTTAATGGATGAAGCGCTAAAAGCCATTTCAGAACGCGACAACAATATTTACAGAATCTATTTTAATACAAGTCCAATTACGGAAGAGGAACGAAAAGCAGGTTTTGGTGGTGTAAATCGTTACCGAGACTTAGAAGGTTACAATAATTCCGAACTAATAATCAACACTTCACAACGTATTGATGGTTTGATGAAGGAACTAGCCATTCAATCGAAATCTTTAGATGATATTGTAACATTGGGCAAACAAAAAGAAAAATTATTGGCAGCTATTCCAGCAATCCAACCGGTAAAAAATGAAGATTTAAAGCGAATGGCATCAGGTTATGGGTATCGTAATGATCCTTTTACCAAAATTAGAAAATTTCATTATGGTATGGATTTTACAGCGAAAACAGGAACACCCATTTTTGCCACTGGTGATGGTGTTGTCTTAAAAGCAGATAATTCGTTGTCAGGTTATGGGAATCATATTGAAATTAATCATGGTTTTGGCTACATCACTTTGTATGCGCATTTAAGCAAATACAACTGCCGACCAGGACAACGCGTAAAACGTGGTGATATTATCGGCTACGTAGGAAGTACAGGACGAAGTGAAGCACCGCATTTGCATTATGAGGTTTTGAAAAACGGTGAACGCATCAACCCAATTAATTTCTACTACGGAAGTATTTCTGCTGAAGAATATGTAGCGATTAGTAAATTAGCGAACCAAGAAAATCAGTCATTGGACTAGGAAGATGTTAGAGATTAGATGAAAGAGAATAGACCTACTGAGACTGAAAACTGAGACTGCGACTAAACACTAATAACATTGGAATTTGGAATTTTAAACATTGGAATTTTAAAAAATTATGCATATCAATTTACCCCAAGATAAATTATACTACAGCATTGGAGAAATTGCCAAGGCATTTGACGTGAATGCTTCCTTGATTCGTTTTTGGGAAAAAGAATTTGACATTTTAAAACCTAAGAAAAACGCCAAAGGAAACCGAAAATTCACTCCAGAAGACGTGAAAAATTTACAATTGATTTATCATTTGGTTAAAGAACGAGGTTTTACTTTGGAAGGAGCAAAAATTCACTTGAAAGAAAACCAAAAGAAAACGCTAGATAAATTTGAAATCATACGAAAATTGGAAACCATTAAAGCCCAACTTTCAGCACTTAAAAACGAACTATAAACAAAAATCAATAAACTTAAACATTAAAAATTATGAAAAAATTCTTGCCTTGGATTATTATTGGAGGAGCTCTGCTTCTTATCGGATTTTGGTATGTAAATGTTAAAAATGGAGCAATTACTGTTTCACAAGCGGTTAACAAAGAATGGGGAAATGTTGAGAGTGCCTACCAAAGGAGAAACGATTTAATTGGAAACTTAGTAAAAACCGTTAGAGGTGCTGCCGATTTTGAAAAATCAACTTTAGAAGCAGTGATTAGTGCCAGATCAAAAGCAACCTCAATTACTATTGACCCAACCAATATTACTCCAGAACAGTTTGAACAATTTAGTCAAGCACAAAGCGGTGTGTCTTCTGCGTTATCTAGATTATTGGTTACTGTTGAACGTTATCCAGAATTAAAAGCAAACCAAAATTTCTTGAAGTTACAGGACGAATTGGCTAGTACTGAAAACCAAATTTTAACTGCAAGAACGCGTTTCAATGAAAAAGTTGAAAGTTACAACAACTACGTTTTAAAAATACCAAGAAAATTAATCTTATCTGAATACAAAGAAAAATCGATGTTTAAAGCAGTAGAAGGCGCTGAAAAACCAGTGGATGTAGAATTTGATTTTGGAAACTAATGTCGCAAGCAGAAGATTTCTTAACTCCTGAAGAAGAACAAGAAATTGTTCGTGCTATTACTGAAGCTGAAAGTAACACTTCGGGTGAAATACGTGTGCATTTAGAAGAACATACAGAAAAACCTCCGTTCGAAAGAGCCAAGGAGGTTTTTTTTACCTTAAATATGCATGAAACAGAACAGCGTAATGGCGTTTTATTTTACGTTGGCGTGGCGGATCATTCCTTTGTGATTCTTGGAGACGAAGGCATTAATAAAGTAGTGGAAGCTGATTTTTGGGAATGCACCAAAGATGTTGTGATTTCCAATTTCAAGAACAAAGCATACAAAAAAGGTTTGGTAGAAGGCATTTTAAGAGCTGGCGAACGCTTACAAACGTATTTCCCGTTCCAACATGACGATACCAATGAACTATCAAACGAAATCTCCAAAGGAAAACTATGAGAAATTCCAATATAAAAATTTCAAATACCAATAGTTGGATTGGATTGCTTTTCCTTTTTCTTTTTGGAATAAATTACTCATTTGCTCAGTTTGATATTCCTAAAAAACCAAGTTTTCAAACCAGTGTTTATGATTATGCGAATTTGTTGAGTCCGAATGAAAAAGCGCAATTAGAAAATAAATTGATTCGATATTCTGATTCTACTTCTACGCAAATTGTAGTTATTACAATTGAAGATTTAAAAGGCGAATACATTGGTACATTAGCGCCACAATGGGGTCAAGAATGGGGTGTTGGACAAAAAGACTTAGGCAACGGAATTGTAATTCTTCTCTCTAAAAACGACCGAAAAATTTGGATTGCTCCCGGTTATGGTGCAGAAATACGTTTAACAGCTGGAGTTAATGGAGAAATTATACGAAATATAATTACTCCAGAATTCAAAGCAGGAAGTTACTACAACGGCTTAGACAAAGGTGCTGATGCTATTTTTGATGTTTTAAACGGAGAATTCAAAGGTCAACGCAAATCAAACAAAAAATCTTCTCCGATTCCTATTTTTATTTTTATAGGAATTGTAATTGTAATAATCATACTTTCTTCCAAAAACAAAGGTGGTCGAGGTGGCAACAGCGGAAGATTTGCTGGACCAAGTTTGGGCGACATTATTATACTAAGTAGCTTAGGAAGAAGTGGCGGATTCGGTGGCTCATCAGGCGGTGGTTTTGGTGGTGGCGGATTCGGTGGTGGTTTTGGCGGCGGTGGATTCTCTGGTGGTGGTGCTGGCGGAAGTTGGTAGGAATCAAAGTGGAAAGTAAAAAGTACAAAGTGGAAAGTTTTGAGATTGATTTTCGGATTTTTGACACGAAGACACGAAGTCGCTAAGATTTTTTATTTTTTTCTATTTTTTAAATCTGTGTTCCAAAAAAAGAGACGTAAGAAATTAGATTTTCTGATTTTGGAATTTGGAATTTAAAATATTGGAATTCTTTCTTTTAACCACAAAGGAAACAAAGAAGGCACAAAGTTCACTAAGATTTTCGGATGTTCAGATTTCAGATAATTGGAATTTAAATTATTGAAATTTTTGTTTGAACTTGATTTTTGAACTTGAACTCGACATTGAATTTGACATTAAATAATAAAAAAACTCGTTAGTATTTCCTAACGAGTTTTTTGTTTTAGTCCATAAATATCATTCCGTTTCCATCATCTTTTTTACCTCCAAATTTTTCTAATTTATACGTTAATGAAAACATAGCGTAACGTTGTAATACTGTATTTTCCATATCTGTAATGGCTGTTGGGGTAATGGTTCTTGTTGCGCTTATGTTTTGATTTAGTACATCGTAAACCTTAACTTTTGCTGTTAGTTTGTCTTTGTAAAAATTGTATCCCAAACTTAAATTCCATAAATAAAAATCTTTTTGAAAGCCGTCTGCAATATTAGAATTGTAATTGTATCCAAAATCACTTCCAAAAACGAATTTTTTTGGCCAATAACTGGTAATTTCTAGCTTAGCACTGTGCAAGAAATTTTGGGCATTATCAATAATATAATTTGTAAAGTCGTTAGAAATGAAAGTATAGCGGTAAGATGGATTAACGGTAATGATTTCGTCAATTGACCAAGTTACATTTACTCGTGGGTTTAATGTAAAACTTTGTGACTCAAATAACGTATTATTGGTTAAACCTTGATTGTAATTTTGAGAAAATTGCATTCCAAAGCCATATTTAAAAGTTCTTTTTTCTTTTTTCAACGATTTATTATAATTAAACCCAACATATGAATTATAAGCTCTATCTATATTTTCATAAGTTGTAATTGCTTTAAAATCTTCATTAAAAACTGTCGAAGCTACAACTTGATTTACATTAAAATCTCCGCCAAAATAAGCATAAAATCCACTTCTAGTAGCATAATCATAATTATTGTAATTGGAGTATAAAGTGTAATTTTCAGTTGGTTTCAAATTTGCATTTCCAATGATTGTATTAATTGGATTAGCAAGGTTTTCAAATGGTAACAATTGATTTGCAGTAGGTAAATTAACACTGTATGTAAAATAACTATAAATCGATTTTGATTTCCCCAATGTTAAGCTAAAATACCCATTCATTTTAGGGTAAATGTAATTTTTATTGACCATTGTTTTATCAGATAAATACAAAGACTCATTTTCAAAGCGTATGATCTCTGTTCCAACAGAAAGACTTCCTCTAATTTTCTTTTTTCTTAAACTTAATCCAACCATTGGAGTGATTGAATTAGTTGTTGATGAAATCTCATTGGAAAGCAAATTATTAAAATTAGAATAAGAATTTGAAATAGCGTCAAAATCGAATGTTTGTCTAACGTCATCATTTTTTTTATAACTATAAATTGTCTCAAAAGAGAGGTTTAGCGAATCTAAAATTGGTTCGTTATAGCGAATACTAGACCTGAAACTGTCATTTTTAGAACGATCTAGTCGAAATTGATCACGCTCGTCGTTTGCATTTCCCGATTGAAAGAAAATAGTTGCAGTTTGTGTGTTTAGTTCTGATTCATTCTGACTATTTTCGTTGTTGAAAGAAAAACTTATTCCTCTACCTTTTTTCTTCAAACCTCTATAAAAATAGAGACTGTTACTAAACTTATTCTCTTGGCTTATCCAATTATTATTTCTAGTATTCTCGTTCAAAGCTACTTGATTTTCATCAAAGGTGTTTTCAAATCCTGAATTCTTGTTTCTCATCTCGTTTTTCGAGAAGTTTGGACTAAGATAAAGTGTTGTAGTTGAATCTAATTTTATTTCAAAATCAGAAGAAATGGAATGTCCGTCTGTTATCGAACGAGTTCTTGATTCCGCCAATGTATTGGTATTCCCTGTGGGTAATAAATTAATTCTGTTGGTTCTGTTGTTGTTGTTTGTTTCAGCACTAGAATAATAATAGCTTCCGTTTGGGTTGATTTTCTTATTAGCCCACTCATCTGCAAAATTAATTCCAATTAAATTTGATTGTGTTATTCCTTCATTACCTCCAAATTGCCTGCCATTTATCCCGAAACTTCCGTTATCATTAATCCAAATTGAAGTATTTCTTCCGCCGCCCATATTGTCAAATATTTCATCCATTGAAAACCCTACCGAGTTAATATTATTGGAAGAACTCAAAATACTGATTTTTTGAGTATCTTTAAAATAATTGAATAACAAACTGGATTCATAGCGATCGTCAGTTCCATATCCTGCAGTGGCTTTACCAAATAATCCTTTGTTTTTATCTTCTTGAATGGTAAGATTGATAGTTTTATCATTTGAAGTGGCATCTTGACCTGATAATTCTTCTTCTTTAGTCTTAGAATCAGTTACTTGAACTTTATCAATTATATCAGCTGGTAAATTTTTTGTTGCAATTTTCCCGTCTTTTCCAAAAAAAGGCTTGCCATTTACTAAGATGTTTTTCACTTCTTTTCCATTGACTGTGATTTTTCCTTCCTCGTCAATCTCAACTCCAGGTAATTGTTTTAAAAGCGCTTCTACATTGGCATCAGGGCGTACTTTAAAAGAAGTCGCATTAAATTCTAACGTATCGCTTTTAATGGTAATTGGTGGTATTTCAGTTGCTACAGTAACTTCATTTAAATTTCCAATATTTTCTTCCATTACAAAAATTCCAAAATCAAGGTCTTCATTTAAATTTTTAAGACTTCTTGAAATCTCTTTAAAACCATTGTACGAAATTTTCAAAACATGTGGCAAATCACTTTTCTTCAATTTCATTTGAAAATTTCCATTACTAGCAGAAATCGTATAATCTACAACTGAAGAGTCTTTAACCGTTTTTACATAAACAGTTGCTGATTCTAAGCCTGAATTTGTAGTAGAATCAACTACTTTCCCTTTTATGGTGATGGTATTTTGGGCTGAAATAAAAAATGGAAGAATAAAAACGAAGTACAATAAAAATTTCTTGAGCATAAAAAAAGCTGTTAGTTAGTTTCAATTTCTAATTAACAGCTAAAGTCTTATTTTATTGTGTAAATAAAAAAATCTTACGAATTTTAACATTTATTTCTGTCTGAAATAAATATCTATTGGAACACCAGAGAAATTATAATGCTCTCTTAGTTTGTTTTCTAGGTAGCGTTTGTAGGGATCTTTCACATATTGTGGTAAATTAGCAAAGAACACAAACTGAGGCGTTGGTGTTGGTAATTGCATACAAAATTTAATCTTTACATATTTCCCTTTCAATGCTGGTGGCGGATTGTGCTCAATAATAGGCAACATCGTTTCATTGAATTTCGAAGTGGCAATGCGTTGTTTTCTATTTTCGAAAACTTCAACCGCAGTTTCTAATGCTTTCAACAAACGTTGTTTGGTTAATGCCGAAACAAATAAAATAGGCACATCTGTAAAAGGTTGTAATTCTTCACGTATTTTTCTTTCATAATCACGTGTCGACATCGTATCTTTTTCAATCAAATCCCATTTATTAACTAGGATTACGATTCCTTTTCTATTCTTTTCTGCTAACCAAAAAATACTTTGGTCTTGACCTTCAAAACCTCTAGTAGCATCAATCATCAAAATACAAACATCACTATGCTCAATCGCTCTTACCGAACGCATAACCGAGTAAAATTCTAAATCTTCTTTTACTTTCGCTTTACGTCTAATTCCTGCAGTATCAACTAATTTAAACTCAAAACCAAAACGATTGTATGTAGTATCAATGGCATCTCTTGTTGTTCCAGCAATATCAGTTACCACAAATCTATCTTCACCAATTAATGCATTGATAAACGATGATTTTCCTGCATTAGGTCTCCCAACAACAGTAAATCTTGGTAACGGATTTTCTTCTTCAACAACATCCGGTAATTCAGGTAAAACTTCTACTAATTTGTCAAGTAATTCTCCAGTTCCACTACCACTCATTCCTGCAATCGTGAAATATTCGCCTAAACCTAAATTGTAAAACTCAACCGCATCTTTTTCACGCTGACCGTTATCTACTTTGTTTACGGCTACCAAAATAGGCTTGGTTACTTTTCTAAGTAATTTTGCTACTTCAGCATCCATTGGGGTAATGCCTTCTTCCACATCCACCATAAAAATAATGGCATCGGCTTCATCAATGGCCAATTCTACTTGGCGACGAATTTCTCCTTCAAAAACATCATCCGATCCTTTAATATAACCACCCGTATCAATTACCGAAAAGGCTTTTCCGTTCCACTCACTTTTTCCATAATTTCTATCACGAGTCACACCACTAACCGAATCCACAATCGCATCTCTACGCTGAATCAAGCGGTTAAAAAGGGTTGATTTCCCTACATTTGGTCTTCCTACTATGGCTACAATATTATTCATACTTCATTTTTTGAATTTGCAAAGGTACACTTTTTTTTGAAGCTATTTCCAGCCATTCATTACAACTCCACAAATTTTCGCCTTTTTTTCTAGTATATTGCTGCCGCTTCTGAGGTCGCACCAGCAATAAAAGAAAAAATAGTTAAAAACTTTGCGGGGTTTTCATTCCTGTCTGGGCTAGGGCAATAAAATTTAAGGAACATTTGTTAAAAATTTATATATTAGCACAAAGCTTTCAAAATGGAACCCGAAAAAAGCATCGCACTTCGTCCGAGATTCGAAGAAACTAGCGCTAAGAGCGTTACAGAAATTTTAGAAAAAGCCAAGTTGCTCAAAAAAGAATTGGTTGCCGATTACCAAATCAAAATTATCGACGACCATGTTTATTTGTATTTCAGTAAACATAAAAGAACGTATTATTCGCCGTTTCTTCAAATTGAATTGGAAGCTAACGAAGACCAAACCACAACGGTAAAAGGCTTATTTGGTCCGGAACAATTGTTATGGACATTTTTTATGTTTCTGCATTTTATAATTGCTGGAGTTTTTCTTGTGTTTGCTATGATGGCTTACACACATTGGTCACTCAACCAACCGATGAGATTTGATTTTACTATGATGGGATTGATGGTGGTTTTTTGGTTTGTACTCTATTTCATTGCAAGAGAAAATAGAAAAAAAGGAATTCCGCAAATGCATGAATTGGAAGATTTAATGCGTTTGGTTATTCATTAATCCTTGAATGGATTGCGTTCTTGCCATTCGGTTTTGGGTTCTAAATATTTGAAAATAGTTCCAATGCATTTGTTTACGGCAAAAAAGTGATGTTTGATAAATCCTTTCATCGCAACTGGTTTCGCTCCTACTGAACTTTTAATTTCTAAAGCGGTTCTAGCAAAAACTATGGTTTCAAATTGCTTTTTAATGGAATAGGCTACCATGTCGTACAACATGTTCAAATACAACATCTTCTCTTTTTGAATCGACAAATCGTAGCCTAAAAAATACGTATCCATTGCAGAGCCATTCTTGATTAACGTATTAAAACCAATTAATTTTTCGTTCAAAAAATAACCGTAAAACAAGAAGTTGTCTTTCAAATTTTCTTTTAAGGTTTCAAAATGATTTTCGGTGAGCATAAACGTGTTGAATGGTGCATTTTGTGCTACGGTTTCATACAAACTGTAGATTTCTTTTCTACGTTGTTGGATTTCTTCTAGTGGCAGTTTTCGCTTCTGAATTTCCACTTGTTTTTTTCTGGCGCGTTTGAATTGGTCGCGGTATTTTTTAGAAAGTGCTTTTATGTAATCGTCTTCAGTTTCCCATTCTTTTGGAATGTCAAAAACCATATTTGGTTGGGTTGAAAATTGGTAATAATCAGGAAGAACTTTGGATAAAACAGTAGCTTCGTTTGCTTCAAAATCTTTAAAAACGGTCAAATGCACTTTTGTTCCTTCGCCTTTGAATTGATTTTCTAAAGCTTTCGCCGCTTGTAACAACACTTGCATCATTTCGGTAGACGAAATAGCATTGGAATGAGCAAAAGCATTTTGTCCCGTTAACATGTTATTGCCAATAAACAACACATGCGAACAAAAATTCTTGAAGACAAATTTTCTAGCAGCAGTTTTTATGTTGGAATCTCTTTCACCATAAGAACTTACTTTATTCAAATCGATAAATTGTGAAAGTGCCACACCCACCAATTCTTGATTTTTAAAAACGCCAATAAAATGACATGTCATGTTTTTTGGCGCCGAAATTTCAAGCACTTTCAAATAATTGGATTGCAAGAAAATAGTAGATGCAGCAATTGAATCCCATTCTTTTGGAAGTAATTCAGAAGATTTGTAAATTGAAAATGTTGGCGTCAAAATAAAAAAATCGTCCTACAAATGTAAGACGATATGCTAATAAAAGTGTTAATAAAAATGCAATTTTCAAATTATTTCCAACCGCAGATTATGGCTCCCATAATGGTTAAAGTAACCATCCAATAACCCGAGGTTACAAAAATATATTTAAATGAACGTTGTTCATACAAACCGTTAGTAGCTAAAATTGGGAATACGATAAACAATGCTGCAAAAAATCCGTGTAAAGCACCGTGCTGGAATGTTCTAAACATGTCGCCATGCACTTCTAAAAAAGCGATTAATGCTGGATCATTGGCATTTCCACCAGCTAATTGTGCTGCTCCAACTTGATGAATCACAATCGTAGGCAACATAAATGCCAACATGAATGCGAACACAAAACTCAAACCGAAAACTTTTGCCATATTGGCTTGGCGCGCTTTTTCTTCAGTCATGCCAATTTCATTCATCCAAATGGTTCCAAAAACTTTTGGATTGTACCAAATAAATCCGACTACGAAACTGGATGCTGCTGCCACTAAAATGGCTAAATAATTCATTTCCATAAAAAATAGTTTTAGTGATTAGTTACCCAAATATAAGATATATTTTTTAACATTTGTTTAGTTAAATGAACTGGTTTTAATTATGAAATATTTAGAAATTAAGATTCATTTCGTTAGAATTGAGCATGAAATCAAACTTATCTTTTTGGAATAGCACAAAAAAAAGACCTTCTTTCGAAAGTCTTCAGTGTTATTCTGCAGCAACTAATTTGCTTGAGCTTCGGTATAAAAAGTTGTTGTAAATATGTCTTCTTGCGAATCTACTTGGTGATTCTGCATTAATCATTTTAATGTAGGTGTTTTTTGGAACTCCAAAATATTCGTATTTATTTCCATCTAGAAAATTAATGTACAATACGTTATTTTCCATGTAAAAATCTAAGATGTTCACACTACCAACTGTTTGCGTATAAATCGCTTTATCTTTTTCTAAAGTTTCTGGAGCAATACTCACTAAAAAATGATATGCTTCAATTATAGCGGTACTTTTTTCTTCTGCTTCTGTTTTTTCAGTTGCATCTGTGAATTTATCAGGATGAAAATCTTTCATGCTGTTTCTGTAGATGGTTTTTAATTCTTTTAAAGTAGCGTCTTTGGTTACGTTCAATAACTTTCGGTACGCAACAATTTTATTCATGTTCATAGGAAAAAAGTAAAATGCTTATAAAGCTTGTTGATAATCAATGTTTTAATTCAATTTTTTGAATTGCGTGCAAAAGTAGTACAATTAAATTATACGAACTAATTTATTCCACAAATAAACTGTAATTTATTGGTAATTGATATAAGCTGGCTTGCTCAATTGGAAATCAGAAAGGTTTAAATCGGTATTTTCAAACGAATTAGTTCTAAACAAATTATCTCCTTCAAACGGAATCGTTGGATAATACGAAAACGATATTTGGAAACTATTAAACACTAAATAATCGTTGTTAATCAGAACGCCAATTCCTAATTTGGAATACACTTTACTTTGGAACAAACTGCGATTGGTATCACTCAACGCACCAAAAGTCATATTCAAATACGGACTAAAACGAAAGCCGAACCAACTTCCTGGAGAATACGTTTGTGTTTGTAGCGATAATAACCATTTTTGCGCACCAAAAATTGGACTATTAAACCCTTGAATTCCGAAGTTTTCGTTTAGGGTCAATTGGTCTTTTTCTGTATTTTCACGGTTATTTCCCCAAACGTATGAAGGCTTTATGAATTGACGAACCCGCCATTTTCCCATTGACATCAACGGGCTAAAATAGTCCAAATACAAACGAAAAGCGGTTTGTTCAGCGGTATTGTTATCAAAAAAACTACCCCACTCGGCACTACTACTTAAGTAACCAAAAGCAAACTTCTTACCATAACCTACTCTACTACCAAAATAGAAACGATTTCTTTCTTGTCGCTCTTGGAAACCAAAAGTAAGAGCGAATATTTCTCCATAAGGAATATCTTCTTCGATATTGTAGTTGAAAATAAACTTGTCTTTGTAATACTTTTGCGAGGTAATTCCGGTTTGAATTAACCAATTTCTTTCGTTTGCAAAAAAGTTTACTGGATCTAAACTAGCATCAGGCGTTTGCAAAAATCGTCTTTTACTTACCAATGCGGATAGAATCAAACGTTGGGTTCTACTGTTATAGCTTTTACCTGAAGCTATTGGAAAAGAACGTCCTAACCAATATTCTTGAAACTCCGATTTTACATCGGCAATAAAAACCGTATCTACCTGACTTACAAAACGTTCTTTGGTTAAACGATTTTCAAAATAAGCGCCGCCAGCCCATTTAGCTACTGGTGAATAAAAATTTCTAACTAAACCAATACTTCTCACACTATTGTTATCAAAATCATTGGCATAATCCATACTAAAACGGATGAAACTGTTTTTGATATTGGTCACTACATATTGCGCATCTACTGCTTTTTCTTTGTCATCAAATCGATTTTTATAAGTTGCCGATAATTGATGACCCAAACCAATTAAATTACGCTCGGTTAGTTTAACTTCCATTTTACTTTCGGATAAATTTCCGTTGGGAATTAAACTCCAAGTATCTAATGCTCGAACCACAACATCTACCGAATCGGGATTATTGGCAATAGGAATAGCTTCAATTTTAACTTGTCGCACATAGCGTTGACTTCTTATTAAACGCTCCGATTCTTGCGTTAACAACAAATCCAATCTGTCGTTTTTTTTGAAAAGTAATAAATTTTTAATGGTAAAATCTTTGGTTTTGACGTGAATGTCATTTCCAAAATTTTCAAAACCTTTTTTAGGAACTTTTGTAGTATCGCTTACCGAATAACCAAACGGATCTAATGTTTCTATTTTTATATTTCTAATGATTTTTCCTTCCAAAGCAACATTAGAAAGCGTTTCTGCCTTTTTCTCAAATGGATTAACCGCTTTAGCTTGCTGGTCTTTTACCGAACGAAAAAGCAATTTGTACACAAACTTAGAAAAGCCGTTTTTTCTAGAAAAATCATAGATATTGTTGTACACATTGGTAGAATCTGTTGGAATTCGCTCAATTTCTTGTGCAGTTGTATACTGAGAGCTAAGCAAACAGGAACAGCAAAACAAAACAGAAATGAGGCGTAACACGTTCATATTTTTAGTAACCAAATGTACTGATTATCTTGTTTAAAACGGGTTTTGAGAGAGTTAATTGTTTTTAATAACAAATTTGATTAGGATTTGTTTTGAAACTAAATTAGAAAGGTTTCTAAATTTAAAAATCTAGGATTAATAGGTATTTAATTCTTCTGGATTACCATTTTCATCTAAACCAACTACCTTATAAATGAATTTTCTCTGTGTTAGATTAATTAGGTAGAACTGCGTGGAAGAACTAAAAAACATATACTCTTTCCAGCTTTCATCATCATATTCATGTTTTTTATGAGGTTTTAATAAATGTATACGTAGAATATGATCTCCATTTTTATTAATATATCCAAAATATTGCCTTCTATGTTTTTTAAACTTTTTTACAACTCTTTTAGGCTTTTTATATTTTTTTGGTACTTCATCCTTTAGTTTAAAATGCTTATTAACTTTTGATTCAAATTCATAATAATTATTAAATAAAAACTTTTCACCATCAATTAATTCTTCTAAACTAGGTTCTAAACTTTTTAAAAAATTCTTATCAGAAAATGAAAAATCAATATCTGAAATAAAAACTACAGATTCGATTTGATAAAAATCTTTAAGTATAATTTTCTTTGACAACTTTTGCGAGTAAGAGAAAGAAAAAGTAAGTAATAAAATAATTAGTTTCATATTTTTATTTCTTGTAATAATGAATCTTTCTTCACCATATTCCTCAAAAATAAAGATTATCTTTTAAAAACGTTTTTTAGGTGAGTTAATTGCATAAAAAAACTCCAATTTTTCAATTGGAGTTTCTAGTAGCGGGAACTGGACTCGAACCAGTGACCTTCGGGTTATGAGCCCGACGAGCTACCTACTGCTCTATCCCGCGATTTGTGAGTGCAAATATACAACGAATATCTTTAAATGCAAGGAAAATTGAAAAAAAATTAAAATTTCTTCTATTCAGTTGATATGACTACCTTTGCAAAATAAATTGTATACTATGGAACACAAAGCCGGATTTGTAAATATCATCGGAAACCCAAATGTGGGAAAATCTACTTTAATGAATGCATTAGTTGGCGAACGCTTGTCGATTATTACAAGCAAAGCGCAAACTACGCGTCATCGTATCTTGGGAATTGTAAATGGTGATGATTTTCAAATTGTGCTTTCGGATACGCCTGGAATTATAAAACCTGCTTACGAATTGCAAAGTTCTATGATGGGTTTTGTAAAAAATGCTTTTGAAGATGCCGATATTCTAATTTACATGGTAGAAATTGGCGAAAAAGAACTAAAAGACGAAGCTTTTTTTAATAAAATTGTTCATTCTAAAATCCCTGTTTTGTTATTGTTGAATAAAATTGACAAATCAAACCAAGTAGAATTGGAAGAACAAATTGCACTTTGGAAAGAAAAAGTACCCAATGCAGAAATCTTTCCTATTTCGGCATTAGAAAACTTTAACATACAAACTGTTTTTGAGCGAATTCTTGCTTTGTTACCAGTTTCACCACCGTATTATCCAAAAGACGCTTTGACAGATAAACCTGAACGTTTTTTCGTGAACGAAACCATAAGAGAGAAAATCTTATTGAACTACGATAAAGAAATTCCATATGCGGTTGAAGTGGAAACGGAAGAATTTTTGGAAGAAGAGCACATCATTCGTATTCGTACGGTAATTATGGTGGAACGCGATAGTCAAAAAGGGATTATTATTGGTCATAAAGGAGCTGCGTTGAAAAAAGTGGGTACGCAAGCTCGTGAAGATTTAGAGAAATTCTTTGGTAAAAAAATTCACATTGAAACCTACGTAAAAGTCAATAAAGACTGGAGAAGTAGCGAATACCAATTGCGTAGATTTGGTTACAACCAAAAATAAATTGTTTAAACAAAATTCTAATAAAAAAGTGCTGTGAATACAAAATTCACAGCACTTTTTATTTTATTTTTTTTATGGCTTAACCCAAAATCTCTATTTCCATTTGAACATTTTCCCATTCTTCTAGAAGTAGGTCTAGTTCTTTTTTCTTTTTTTCGTAAGCAGTGAAAAAGGCCGCATTTTCAATTAGTTTGTCATAATTGGATGCCAACTCTTTATCGTCTTTTTGAATGTCTATTTCTAATTGCTTGATTTGAGTTTCTACTTTGCTCAATTTATTTTGTAACGATTTATTTTTCTTTTGTTCTTCGTAACTCAAGTTTTTAGCTTGTTGTCTATTGGTATTGTCATTTTTTTCAACGTCTTTCTTTTCAATTTCACGCATATTTACTGCGTTTCTTTGTTCCAAGAAGAAATTGATATCGCCCAAATATTCTTTGATTTTTTGGTCTTTGAATTCGTAAACCAAATTCGACATGCCTTGAAGAAAATCTCTATCATGGGAAACCAATAGCAAAGTTCCTTCATATTTTTGCAAGGCTGCTTTCAAAACGTTTTTGGATTTGATATCCAAGTGATTCGTTGGCTCATCCATTACCAAAACATTAATGGGTTGCAACAACAGTTTACAAAGCGCTAAACGGTTTCTTTCGCCTCCAGAAAGCACTTTTACCTTTTTTTCTACATCATCGCCACGGAACAAGAAAGAACCCAGCATATCGCGCACTTTAGCTCTGTTTCCATCTGTAGCCGCTTCCAACATGGTATCAAGTAAAGTTTTTTCACCATCCAAATATTCCGCTTGATTTTGAGCAAAATAGCCCAATTGCACATTGTGTCCTAATTTGATACTTCCTTCATATTCAAATTCATTAACGATAGCTTTGATAAACGTAGATTTTCCTTGACCGTTTTGTCCTACGAACGCTATTTTACTTCCACGTTCTACCAAAAGGGAAATGTCTTTCAGAATCGTTTTGTCGCCGTATGATTTGGTCACGTGTTCCGCTTCAATTACCACTCTACCTGGCGTTATAGAAACGGGAAACGAAATATTCATAACCGCATTGTCATCTTCATCTACTTCAATACGTTCTACTTTATCTAATTTTTTGATTAACGATTGCGCCATGGAAGCTTTGGATGCTTTGGCACGAAACTTTTCAATCAATTTTTCGGTTTCTTCAATTTTTTTGGCTTGGTTTTTTTGGGTTGCCAATTGCTTTTCGCGAATTTCTCCACGAAGTAATAAATATTGGGAATACGGTTTGTTGAAATCATACGCTTTTCCTAAAGAAATTTCGATAGTACGATTGGTTACATTATCCAAAAACATCTTATCGTGCGACACAATTACAACAACTCCAGGGAAATTCTTCAAAAAACTTTCTAACCAAATGATACTTTCAATATCCAAGTGATTTGTTGGTTCATCTAAAAGTAAAATATCATTGGATTGTAATAAAAGTTTGGCTAACTCAATTCGCATACGCCATCCACCAGAAAAAGTATCCGTTTGATTCTCAAAATCTTCTCGCTTAAAACCAAGACCTAATAAGATTTTTTCGGTATCGCCCACATAACTATAACCACCCAAAACTTCATAATGATGCGAAACATCACTCAATTCTTCAATTAAAGTAGAATAAGTATCGCTTTCATAATCTGTTCTTGTGGCTAATTGATGATTAATTTCTTCTATTCTAAATTCCGCTCTTTTGATTTCTTCGAATGCCTGATAGGCTTCTTCCAAAACCGTTCTTCCTTGTTCAAAATCAATATCTTGACGAAGAAAACCCATTTTCACTTCTTTCTCGGTGGCAATTACTCCAGAATCAGGTTTAAAATCTCCAGCAAGAATCTTCAACATGGTTGATTTTCCCGCTCCATTTTTTCCAACCAGACCCACTCTGTCTCCAGCTCCTAATCTAAAGGTTACTTCTTCAAAAAGATAAGTTCCACCAAAGGAAACGGATAAATTATGTATGTTCAGCATAGTATTTTTGTTACAATTGTTACACACATTAAAAGTGTAAGCAGTATCTTTGTATAAATTATTTTGCAAATGTTAAAAAAAGGATCCAGATTATATAGCATTTTAACAGGAAGTTGTCCGAAATGCCACGAAGAAAGTATGTATGTGGATAAAAACCCTTACAATATTACTAAAATCTATGAAATGCATGACACTTGTAGTCATTGCAAAACACGTTATAAAATTGAACCTTCATTTTTTTATGGCGCTATGTATGTGAGTTACGGTTTGGGTATTGCATTTGCTGTAGCTGCATTTATTATCTCATTCGTTTTTATTGGAACCAATTTGAAAGTAGCTTTTATAGCTATCATTGGGACATTGGTACTATTCATGCCAATAATCATGCGATTATCTAGAAATATTTGGATTAACTTCTTTATGAATTACGACAAAAATTGGAAAAACATTAAAAAAGAGGATTAAAGCAATCCTCTTTTTTTATAAAATCTATTAATGTCGATTTCTTTATCTAAAACACTCTCATTTTCTAAATACTCAAATAATTGTTTGGCTAAAAATGGCCCAAGCATTACACCTCGAGTTCCTAATCCATTTAGAATATGTAATTGTTTGTAAACATAATGCGTTCCTACCAATGGTCTTCGGTCTTTTACTGTTGGACGAACACCTGCAAAATGCGCAACTACTTCATAATCACAAGCTATCAATTCTTCTAAGTTCTGCAAAAGCTCCTTTTTTCCGTTTGCCGTTGGTAGATTGGTTTTGTCCTCCCAATTATAAGTTGCACCTACTTTATACAAATCATTTCCAATTGGAAGAATAAAAATATTTGATTTCACAATAGCTTGAAGTTTTAATTCAGGTGCTTTGATGATTAGCAATTCGCCTTTAGTTCCATCAAGAGGTAAATCATTGAAATAAGGATTGGTATGCAGCCCGAATCCTTCACAAAAAACAATATGCTTGGCTTCAATAGCATTATATTTCAACCCATTATCCAAAAACTCAACTTTCGAATAATCAAATGTTTGTTCAATCAATAAATTTTGAGCTTTCAAATAGTCTGAGTAAGCCTCAACCATTGTTTTAATGTCTAAATAACCTGTTTTGCAGACTTCACCAAATCCAAAAGAAGCATTTATATTAGTAAAACCTAGATTATATAAATTTGTATTTAAAAAATCTGAAAGCGAAGGTTTATCAGCAGCTTGAAACCAATTATTTTGCTCTTCAATAGAAGCAAATTTTCTATAAATAGGTAATTTGTAATCAAATGTAACACCGAGTTTCTTTTCTAACACTGGATAAAATGATTCCACTAAATCGACTTGTTCTTTAGCTTTCCAAATCTCACTAAATCGCTTCAAGACAACGGGATTATATAAACCCCCAGCAATTCGAGAAGAAGTTTGCGAGCCATTATCAAAAACAAGAATAGATCTATTGCTTTGCAATGCTAATTCAGCAAAACAAACACCAGCAATTCCATTACCAATAATTAAATAATCAATCATACTGCAAAAATAAAAAAACTCCCACCAATTGGCAGGAGTTTTTAATGAATTGGAGAAAAACTATATTAATAATTCCACATGTCTTGTTCGAAATCGCGAATCTTCTCTTTTACGCGCTCAGATTCTAGTAATTGCATTTGCGCATTTTCTTGCATGTAACTTTTAATTAGACGATCCCCATAAACGTTCTCTTCTAAGTAAATTACACCAGTGAATCTTCTAGAATTCAATAGATGATCAAAAGTAAATGGCATTGCAGAGTTTCTATCATTAAAAGCTTTAGCTTCATGAAGAACGTCTCTTACTGCAGGGAAATAGACCCAAAACAAATCAATATAATCCTTTTCTTCATTGTTCATTGTATATACATCAGGAACTACAGGAGCAATTCCTAACATACGGTATTTTAATTCACCTTGACGCTTGTCAAAATACCAATACCCAACTACTCTATATGAGAAAACATCAATCGCTTTAATTTCTGTTTTGGTAATAAATTCCTCTGGAATTGTTTCACCAGCATTGAAATATTCTCTACCTACGTCAGTAGTGTCAACCCAAACTAAAGAAGCCTCGATATCAGCTAAAGATTTTTTATCAGTAAAATAACTAGAATCATAAACTTCAGTAATTTTACCATCTCTAATACCATTAATTAAAATGTTATATAAAGGTTGTCTTTCTTTAGTCAACATAACATCACCTTCAACAGGAAAATACAATGGAAAATTAACTCTCTCATCAAGGTCAATAATTTCCCAAATACGTTTACCCATTAAAATATCTCTGTCATGTACATAACCGTAAGGAAGTGGTTTATCATTATCTGCAACCAATTCAGCTTCAGTCTTTTTCCCGATTAAATCAGGTGTCTTTGCGTTTAATAAGTTAGATTGTGCAAAAGTATAAGTTGAACTTAAACCTAATGCTACTACTAATATAAGATTTCTCCAATTCATGATTTTTATTCTATTAGTTTATAAATAATAAACTTATTTTTTTGAAAATTATTGTATTTCAAAAGTACATGGAGCTGTTTTTTTCAACATAATTGCACTTCCACGTAATTTAGTTTTAATTTCACTGATGATAATGATATCACCTCTAGTAGCTTTCGAAATAGCTGCTCTAGCTCTACCGTCCATTTTATTTCCAGAAACCACAATAGTAGGTTGTCCAGGAACTTTAATATTGAAACCAGTAACATCAATACCTAATTCAAAATCAAAGTCTTCTAAAACTGCAGTTACACTAGCAATTTCTAAACCATTTTTTTGACCTTTAGCTGCCATTTCTCCTCTAATTTTTCCTTGAGGAGCTGGAATATCCTTGATACGGAAAGTCTTTTTATCAGCTACTGTTTGTCCGTCAGGTAATTTACCTGTTACATTAATTGTAACTTCACGACCTTGACCTGGACTCATGTTATACTGACCAGTTTTTGAACCTTTAGTCAAACCTTGAGCATTAGCTGTAACTTTATCATCAGAGATACCTGCAAATGAAATTGTCATTGGGTTAACAACACCACGATAAACAACATTCATTTTATCAGCAGAAATATTAGCTGAATTTGGCTTAGGAACAACTACATAGTTACCTTTGATATCAATATCAACAGGTTTTCCTTCTTCCATGAAAGTAAATTTACCAGTAATATCATGCTCACCAACACTACCTGTATTGAAGTTTAACATTACTTGACCATCAACTAAGTTTTTAGCTAAATCTTGTTCAACACCGTTAACAACAACTTTAGTAGGAACTGTAGACTTGTCATAACGACCTAAAACTACTTTACCTTTAAATTGCTCTCCAGCGAAGAAAGCTGATTTTTCTGGAATAACGATTGCGTTATAATTCTTAAAAGAAGCTGCTGCTTTTAAAGTATTTCCTAACAATACATTGTAAACACCTGACTCAACATTTTTTACATCATTTTGTAAAGCTGTTAATTTAGCCATTGTTGCAATTGCAGGAAAACCTTTAAAGTGGTAGTCTAAATATTTTTTATTTACACCTTCACCATCTTTAATATCAGCAGTAGAAAACTTAGTTTCTACTTCTTTTAATAAAGGTTGAAAAGTTGCTCCTTGTCCTAATAAAGCTTTTAAATCCGCTTTGTATTTATCAAATGCAGCAATAATTTCTTTTCCTTTTGGTGAATATCCGTCACCTTGAAACCATAACTCATCAATAGTTGACTTGTCCATTGCTTCGAAAGGTAATTTACCGTTTTCTTTCTCAAAACCACCTTCAATTCCTTTAGACAAAGAACCTATGTAGTTATAAAATTCATCGGATATTTTTTTTGCTTGGTTAGCTTTTTTAAATGGTTCAGCATAACGATCTGGTTCATCTGAAGCTTTAGTCTCTAATTGACCTAATAAAGCTTGATTAGATTGTGATTGATTCGTGTTTGCTGTCTCAAATTTTTCATTCATCAAACCAAAAGCGGTAAGTACCTCTTTTGACATATTTAAAGCTAACATCGCGATGAAAACCAAGTACATTAGGTTAATCATCTTCTGTCTAGGGGTTAAATTTCCTCCTGCCATTTTTCCTAATTAGTTTTTTTTAATTAATAATAATTTAAAATTAAGATAAAACTAATTATCCTCTATTGCTCATAGCTGAAAGCATTCCTCCATAAACTGCATTTAAAGACGCAATATTTGAAGTCATTGACTGCATTTGCTCTTTTAATTTAGCAGCGTTTTCTGCAATTTCTTTATTAGCCTCAGCATTCTTAGAAGCGCTATCTAATTGCATTTTATACAATCCATTTAAAGCTTCCATTGATGCAGCAGCTGATGTCATTTCTTCTGCATATTTCTTTTGAGAAGCCATAGCATCTACAGTAGGAGCAATTCCTTTAGCAGCACCTTCGAAATTTTTGATACTATTTCCTAAGCTTGCCATTAATTCTCCATCAATTTTAGCTTCTTTTAACATATTGTCTAATTTTTGAGACAATAATCCTTGAGCTTCAGCTGGGTTTTCTTTTTTGTCTTTAGCTTTTGCCTCTCCACCTGCTAATTCAGGATAAACAAGAGACCAGTCTAAATCTACAGCAGGCTTATCAAAAGCTGCCAAACCGAAGATTGCCGCCTCAGTCAATAATCCTACAATAAGCATTGGTCCTGCACCAGGCCAGTGCATTAATTTAAAAAGCGCTCCAACAATTACTACTGCCGCTCCCATTCCGTAAAGAAAAACTTCTACTTTTTTTGGTAAAATTCCCATAATAAATAATTTTAGTTAGTTAAGTTAAATATAAAAAATTGGTTAAAAATACTATTTTGGCGCTGTTCCAGTTGCCGCTGTACCCATATAATCTTGTACAGTTCTGAAACCAATGTAACTTCTAGCAGAGTCAGCATATTCAAAGTCACGAGTTGAAACTTGCAAGAAGTATCCAACATCTTTCCAAGAACCACCTCTTACAACTTTTCTTTGATTTTTTGCATCAGCAACATTAGGATTCATTGTTGAAACAAATTCATATGCAGATGGACTGTAAGCGGATTGCGTCCACTCAGCTACGTTACCAGCCATGTTGTACAAATTGTACTCGTTTGGCTCATACGATTTAGCTTCTACAGTATATAACGCTCCGTCAGCAGCATAATCTCCTCTATTTGGCTTGAAGTTAGCCATAAAACAACCTCTGTCATTTTTAGCATAAGGACCACCCCAAGGGAAAGTTGCAGATTCGATTCCACCTCTAGCAGAATATTCCCACTCAGCTTCTGTTGGTAAACGGAAAGAATTGATTTGATCTCTTCCTTTTTTCTTTTTAATATATGAATTCTTATAAAGTGTTCTCCAAGCACAAAAGGCTTTAGCTTGATTCCAAGTAACTCCAACTACAGGGTATTCACCATAAGCTTGGTGCCAAAAGTAATCGTTATGCATTGGCTCATTATAAGAATAAGCAAAATCTTTGATCCAAACAGTCGTATCAGGGTAAATTTCTATAGGAGGATTATCATCATACAATCCTTTTCTCCCTTTTTTCTTAACTGCTTTATTCCAGTCAACTTCTCTATATCTAAATTGTAATTTAGACACATCAATAGTTTTCAACCCGTTGTATGATTCAGATTCTGGCAAATACATTGAATCCATCACCTCAACATAGTATTCATCTGGATACTTTTGAGGCTCTTTAATCAATTTAGTTTTCTTATTCAGTTTTCTACCCGCATATTGATCATCATCAGTACCAACACTATAGTAGTTTTCATACATATATTTGTCATATGGCGTCATGTTTGCAGGATCCGCATCATTAAATGCAAACTCTCCAATTCCACCTGAACCAGGCTTCTGACCTACCTCATCAGCAAGAATAGCCAATCTCGTTCTAATAATAGAATCTTTTACCCATTCAATAAACTGACGGTATTCGCTATTAGTAATTTCTGTTTCGTCCATATAAAAAGAACGCACAGTAACTGTTTTGGTTGGAGCATCTTGGATATTAGCCAAATCATCATCTGATTTACCCATAATAAAGGCTCCTCCAGGCACAAGTGTCATACCATATGGCTTCTCAGGATGCCATTTTCTGCCTTTAACACCTACTAATTCGCCTCTATCTCCTTTACCACAACTGATAAATAATGACAAGATTGCTGTAAATGCAACTAACTTCTTCATATAAATTTGGGTTAATGTATTTTTACTTTTAAGGGCGTAAACCTATTCAATAATTTTGAAAAAAACAATTTTTTTTTTCAAAACCTTAAAAAAAACTTAATTTTTTATTTTAAACACTTCAAAATCAACTACAGAAAAATACTTAAAACACATTACGCCTTTGTGCTTTCCACCATCTTTCTGGTATTTCTTGCTCGCAAGATGCTAAATAATCATCATGTGTGCAAGGTAATAACGTATTTCTTTTTAATTTATTATTAACATTTGAAATAAATGGTATTTCAATCCACCATCTTCCTGTTTTATCACTCTTATAAAAAACCAATTCTTCTTCCTCTATTGGAACAATATACTTTAAATAATTGTCTTTAACTCCAAAAGGATACTCATTTGAACGAAATGCTATCCCTTCTATAAAATACCAAACCATTTGTGACACTAAAACAACTTCTTTAGGTGTTGGTGCAAAATTAAAAACCCCAAAAGAACTTACCTTATCACTTATTCCAGCATATCTTGCTAATGCACAAATTTCTTTTCCAGAAAAACCATTAGGTATGAAATTAGAAAAATTACCAGAATATGATGATTGCACACTTGTCATATCCACACTAACTAGATCAGTATCTCTAAAAACAGGTTCTGCCAATGCTAAATTCACTGAAACTTCACCTAATCTATACGCTTCAAAATACAATTTCTCAATTAAATCAATTTCCTCTTGAGAATTATAGTACGTTTGAAAGCCAATATTACAAAAATTAAATAGATTATTTGGCTCGTCAACAATAATCTTTGACAAAAAAGATTGACTTGGTGAATTATTTTCTTTAGCAAAGTCAAATCTACTATCTATGCTTGTTAAATTTACTAATTGGTCCAGATTATCATATGCACGGTACATGGCATAGGTTAAATCTTGAGACCCTCCTATTATAATAGGTATAATTTGTTTTCTAAGTAAATCTTCAGAAATACTTTTTACCAAAAAATAAGTATCTTCAATACTTTCACCAGCTTGAATGGTTCCTAAATCAGCAATAGCTACATTCCAATTCCCAGGAAACATGGCATAAAAACTCTTTCTGAAATTTAAAAAATCTTCATCAGTAGTATTAGTTTCTAAATTTCCTCTATATTCATTAACCGTTAGGATAGCTACATCGATGTTTTCCAGATTTGGAAAATCTGTTGTAGTATTAAATACTGCTTTCCTTCCTAATGTTTGAGTGGAAAGTGAAGCAACATAAGATACCAATTCGTCACTAACGGGCTGTAGAAAATCGAATACCATTTACTATTTCTTTTTTGCTGTTGATTTTTTCGCAGGCGTTTTTTTAGTTGCAGCTTTTTTAGCTGGTGCCTTTTTCTCAATCATTTCTTGAACTTGTGCCAATGTTAATTTTGAAGCATCAACATCTTTACTCAACTCAATTTTAATTTTACCTTTTGTGATTACCGAACGTCCCCAACGTGCTTTTTCCACCTTAATACCTTCTTCTTTCCAATCATGAAGTACTTTATCAATATCTTTCTGCTGCTTTTCTTCAATTAACTCATTCAAATCTGACTGAGATAAATTATCGAAGTTGTATTTCTTATTTACATTGATGAACATGCCATTCCATTTAATGAAAGGACCAAAACGCCCCACTCCTTTTTGAATTGGCAATCCATCATAAGTTCCGATTGGTGCATCTGCTTGAATTTTCTCATCAATTAAGCCTTGTGCGGTTTCCATGGTTACATCCATTGGATCCATGCCTTTTGGTAACGAAATAAATTGGGTTCCAAATTTCACATAAGGTCCGAAACGACCATTATTTACTTCAATTTCTTCTCCTTTATATGTACCTAATTGTTTTGGAAGTAAAAACAAGTTCAATACTTCTTCTAACGTGATATTCCCAATATTTTGATCTTGTCGTAAACTTGCAAATTGCTTGTTTTCTTCATCAATATCGCCAATTTGAGCCATCGCTCCATATTTCCCTAAACGGACAGAAACTTGTTTTCCTGATACAGGATGCACTCCTAAAATACGTTCTCCGCTTTCTCTATCTGCATTTTTCTCAACATCTACTACATTTGGATGGAAATGCTTATAGAAATCATTCATCATTTTAGCCCAATCTACTTTACCTTCAGCAATTTCGTCGAAATCTTGCTCTACTTTTGCTGTGAAATTGTAATCTAAAATAGTTGCAAAGTTTTTCACTAAGAAATCATTTACGATAATTCCAATATCGGTTGGAACCAATTTCCCTTTGTCGGAACCAACATTTTCAGTTAAAATTTGCGCTTTTACTTCGCTATTTTTTAAAACTATCTGCGTGTATTTTCTTTCTTGCCCTTCAAAACTTCCTTTTTCAACATACGTTCTGGCAATAATCGTAGAAATCGTTGGCGCATACGTAGACGGACGACCAATTCCTAATTCTTCCAATTTTTTAACCAAAGAAGCTTCCGTGTAGCGACTTGGCGGACGCGAGAAACGTTCCGTAGCCGTGATATAATTATTTGTAAGCTTTTCATTTATTTTTAAAGCAGGTAACATTCCTTCTTGTTCTTCATCGTCGTCGTCATTGCCTTCTAAATACACTTTTAAGAAACCTTCAAATTTGATTACTTCTCCAGTTGCTGTAAACGCTTCTGAATGATTACTCGCTTCGATTTTTACATTGGTTCTTTCTAATTCAGCATCGCTCATTTGAGAAGCTAATGTTCTTTTCCAAATTAAATCATATAAACGTGCTTGATCTCTATCAATATCAACTGTGTGACGCGACATATCCGTTGGACGAATGGCCTCATGTGCTTCTTGCGCTCCTTTTGATTTGGTATTGAAATTTCTTGGCTTCGAAAATTCTTTTCCGTAGTAACTTGTAATTTCAGCTTGAGCGGCTGCCATTGCTTCTTGCGATAAGTTTACACTATCGGTTCTCATATAAGTTATAAGTCCAGCTTCGTACAAACGTTGCGCAATTTGCATCGTAATTCCAACAGGCAAATACAATTTTCTGGCTGCTTCTTGTTGCAACGTTGAAGTTGTAAAAGGTGCTGCTGGTGATTTTTTTGTGGGTTTTGTTTCTAAATCTCCTACTTTGTAAGAGGAGCCCATATTTTTATTTAAGAAATCTTCTGCTTCTTTTTTAGTTGCAAAATTCTTGGGCAATTTTGCTTTGAAAGATTTTCCAGCTTCGTTTGTAAATTCAGCTGTAATGCTGTAAGAAGCTTCTGGATTGAAGTTTTGAATTTCACGTTCGCGTTCTACAATCAAACGAACCGAAACCGATTGCACACGACCAGCTGATAATCCACCTTTAACTTTTTTCCAAAGTACGGGAGATAATTCGTATCCTACTAATCTATCTAAAACTCTACGAGCTTGTTGTGCGTTTACTAAGTTGTAATCAATTCCTCTCGGATTTTCGATTGCTTTTTGAATCGCTGATTTTGTAATCTCATGAAAAACAATACGTTTTGTTTTTTCTGGTTTTAATTTTAACTCTTCCGCTAAGTGCCAAGAAATTGCTTCTCCCTCACGGTCCTCATCGGAAGCCAACCAAACCATATCGGCATTTTTAGCTAATCCTTTTAATTTAGTAACCAAAGCTTTTTTATCAGGCGAAACCTCATATTTGGGTTTAAATCCGTTTTCTACATCTACTCCAATCTCTCTCGAAGGTAAATCTGCAATATGTCCGTAACTTGATTCAACTTGATACTCACTTCCTAGAAATTTTTCGATGGTTTTTGCCTTTGCTGGTGACTCAACGATTACTAAATTCTTTGCCATTTCACTTTTTTTTGAATCGCAAAAGTATCTATTTTTTTTAAATTCCAACGGCTCTTTCCTTTTTTTACCCATAAATAACCATTTTATTGGATGATTTACACCTATATATATAGTATACAAAAACACCTTTAGTATATTGCCTAACCCTGATAGAAGCGACACCGTGTAAAGCGGATAGCAGGAAAATGGACTACAAAAACACCCGAGCGATTCGTTCCAAAATAAAATAGTGTTAAACCTTTTCTGCCATCTTGTCAGATTTTAGATTTTAGTATTATCTTTGCAATCCGATTATTCGGAATGATTTAATGGAAATCTTTGATATGGAAAAGGTAATTGATGAAAACAAACAAGGTCAGAGTTTAGTACTTGACCAAAAAGAAGGAAATACAAAAAAACTTTTTATAGAGAGTTATGGTTGCCAAATGAACTTTTCGGACAGCGAAATTGTAGCATCTATTCTTTATGAAAACGGATATAATACCACTCAAAATCTAGAAGATGCTGATTTGGTTTTGGTAAATACTTGCTCTATTCGTGATAAGGCGGAACAAACCATTCGTAAACGTTTAGAAAAATACAACGCGGTTAAGAAAATTAATCCAACCATGAAAGTTGGAGTTTTAGGTTGTATGGCTGAGCGTTTAAAAAGTCAGTTTCTAGAAGAAGAAAAAATTGTTGACATGGTCGTTGGACCAGATGCATACAAAGATTTACCTAATTTATTAGCCGAAGTTGAAGAAGGAAGAGATGCTATCAACGTAATTCTTTCGAAAGAAGAAACCTATGGCGATATTTCTCCTGTTCGTTTAAATAGTAACGGAGTTAATGCTTTTGTATCCATTACAAGAGGTTGCGATAACATGTGTACGTTTTGCGTTGTTCCTTTTACACGTGGACGTGAGCGAAGCCGTGAACCGCAAAGTATTATTGACGAAATTCAAGATTTATACGATAGAGAATATAAAGAAGTTACGTTGTTAGGTCAAAACGTAGACAGTTACCTTTGGTATGGTGGCGGATTGAAAAAAGACTACGATAAAGCTACCGAAATGCAAAAAGCTACAGCGGTTGATTTTGCGCAATTGTTAGACAAATGTGCCACCCTATTCCCAAAAATGCGTTTCAGATTCTCGACTTCAAATCCGCAAGATATGCATGTGGAAGTGATTCAAACCATGGCGAAACACCATAATATTTGTAATTACATTCACTTACCTGTTCAAAGTGGAAGCACAAGAGTTCTAAAAGAAATGAATCGTCAACACACGCGTGAAGAATACATGGCGTTGATTGATAAAATATACTCAATTATTCCAGATATTTCATTATCGCAAGATATGATTGCTGGCTTTCCAACAGAAACTGAAGAAGATCATCAAGATACATTGAGTTTGATGGAATATGTAAAATATGATTTCGGATTTATGTTTGCGTATTCTGAACGTCCAGGAACTTTAGCCGCCAGAAAAATGGAAGATGATGTTCCAGAAGAAGTAAAGAAAAGACGTTTAAACGAAATCATTGATTTACAACAAAGAATTGGTTTAGAAAGAACGCAACGTTTCATTGGCAAAGAAGTGGAAGTATTAATCGAAAAAGAATCCAAACGTTCTGATGCGCATTGGAGCGGTAGAAATTCACAAAATACCGTAGTGGTTTTCCCTAAAGAAAATTACAAAGTGGGCGAATTCGTAATGGTAAAAATCACCGATTGTACCGCTGCAACATTGATTGGAGAAGCAGTTGGATATTCTGAAATAATGAATTAATTTTTTTGTTTCAAGTTTCAAGTTTAAAAGTTCCAAGTTAACTTTCTAAACCTGAAACTTGGAACCTGAAACAAAATATATGGAATCAGTACAAGCTATAAAACAACGATTTGAAATTATTGGAAACGACCCAAAACTCAATCGTGCCGTGGAGAAAGCCATTCAGGTAGCTCCAACGGATATTTCGGTATTGGTAACAGGTGAAAGTGGTGTTGGAAAAGAAAGTATTCCAAAAATTATTCACGCACTTTCACACAGAAAACATGGAAAATACATTGCAGTAAACTGTGGCGCTATTCCAGAAGGAACTATTGATAGTGAACTTTTTGGACATGAAAAAGGTTCGTTTACTGGAGCAACTAACACTCGTGAAGGTTATTTTGAAGTAGCTGATGGAGGAACTATATTTTTGGATGAAGTTGGCGAATTACCTTTAACTACTCAAGTGCGTTTATTACGTGTTTTAGAAAATGGCGAATTCATTAAAGTGGGTTCATCACAAGTACAAAAAACGAATGTTCGTATTGTAGCGGCTACCAATGTAAATATGTTTGATGCAATTGAAAAAGGCAAATTTCGTGAAGATTTATATTATCGTTTGAGTACGGTTGACATCATGTTGCCGCCACTTCGCGAACGAAAAGACGACATTCATTTGTTGTTTAGAAAATTTGCTTCGGATTTCGCGCACAAATACAAAATGCCTGCAATTAAGCTTTCCGATGAAGCAATTCAATATTTATTACGCTACCGTTGGAATGGAAACATCAGACAATTGCGAAATGTAGCCGAACAAATTTCAGTTTTGGAAACCAATCGCGATATTACATTAGCTGTTTTACAAGGCTATTTGCCTAGCGAAGGTTCACAATTACCAACACTGGTAACAAACAAAAAAGCGGAATCGGACTTTAGTAACGAACGTGAAATTTTGTACAAAGTGCTTTTCGATATGAAAGCCGATTTGAATGATTTGAAAAAACTGACCTTGGAATTGATGCAAAATGGAAGTTCTAAAGTGCAAGAAACCAATAAAAATTTAATCCAACGCATTTACGGTCAAAGCGAAGAAAACGCTATTTTTGAAAAAGAGCCAGCGAAAGCCATTGTTCCAGTAATAAACGACATGGAACAAGAAGAGTTTGAAGATGATGAATTTGATAACCAAAATTATCTTTTCGCTGAAACCGTTGAAGAAGAGGAAACACTAAGTTTAGAAGCCAAAGAAATAGAGTTAATCAAAAAATCATTAGAGCGCAATAAAGGAAAACGAAAAGCCGCTGCCGACGAACTAGGAATTTCCGAAAGAACCTTATACAGAAAAATTAAACAATACGATTTATAGTTAATGAAGAAAGCATTTTTCTTATTATTTCCTTTTTTTTTCATCTTCATTTCTTGCCAAAAAAATGAGGATAAGATTGAAATTTATTTAACTCAAGAACCTATTGAATTTACAGAAGGAATACATGTAAGAGATTTTTTTACTGACGATTTCATAAAAGACAATAATGAAAGTTCAATTAATAAAATAAATAATTTAATCAGAAATAACGTTAGAATCGACACGATAAACAAAGAGTTTATATATTGTGGCGATTTTACAGCAACAAAAGAACAATTAGAAGAAAAGCCGTTTATTGAAGATTCTGAAATAATTAATTTTAACTCAAAAAGTTCAATAATAAATTTTGAAAAATCTGTAATTGAAAAATTTGATAATCTTAAATATTATGAAAACAAAATTGGAATTCAGTTTGCAGTTTGCATTAACGAAAAACCAGTAATGTTTGGATATTTTATTAAAGGATTTATGTCTGGTTATTATTCAAAAAACTACATAATCCATTTTACGCATAAAAGCAACTATGAAAGTGGTTATTCTCCATATATTAGTTCAGGAAAAAAATTCAAACCTTTAGACACAATTAAAGAAAAAGAGTTCATAGCAGCCTTAAAAAAAACTAACCGATTGGTTCACGAATAAAATGAAAAAAACAATTTACATATTAATATTTGCTTTTTGCTTTTTGGCGAATAGCTGCAAATACTACAATTTCACTGGAACTGGAAAAATTGATGCGAATACCTATCAAGTCAATTATTTCCAAAACAATGCACCATTGGTAGAGCCAGGAATTGAGCGAACATTTACCTTAGAATTACAAGAAATTATTCAAGGACAAACCAATTTAAATTTGGTTTCGCAAGGTGGCGACTTATTATATGAAGGAGAAATTGTAGATTATAGAATTACGCCAATGACCGCTACGGCTGATCAAAGAGCGGCTCAAAACCGTTTGACAATCACTATTATGGTGCGTTTTACTAACAACAAAAAGGAAGAAGATAATTTTGAAAAACGTTTTTCTTTTTTCCACGATTATCCTGCTAACGAACAAATGGCTGGAAGTAGATTAACAACAGCTTTAGATGAAATTTTTGAACGAATTACACAAGATGTTTTCAATGAATCACTAGCCAAATGGTAATTAAAACCAAAACAATTGAATAAAAACGAATTGACATATTTATTGAACAAACCCAATGCCATCAACGAAACGCAAACCATGGCTTTGGAAGCAATACTATTGCAATTTCCGTATTTTCAATCGGCTCGTGCGTTGCATTTGAAAGGTTTGTACAATCAGGATAGTTTTCGATACAACTACGAACTCAAAAAAACGGCTGCCCATACAACAGATCGTTCTATTTTATTTGATTTTATAACTTCTGACGATTTTACTACACTTCAAAAAAGCAATATTGACGCACAAGAAGAAATTATCAAAGAAGTAAATGTAATTGATAGCGAAATCGTTTCGGAAAATTCAATGACTTCAGAAATTTTGGAACCAATAACAACTGAAAGTCCAGAATCGATAGCTTCGGAAGCAGAAACCCCAACATTTGAAGAAAAATTGGAAATTGGAAAACCATTACACTTCAATCAACAAGAAAAACACTCGTTCCAAGAATGGTTGCAGTTGACAAAATTTAGTCCAATTGAACGCAAAAATGAGTCAAACGAACCAGAAATTGATGATGAAAAACAAAAAAAACTAGCTTTAATTGACAAATTCATAGAAAGCAACCCAAAGATTCCAGCCGTCAAAGAAACAGTGAAAACACCTGCTATTATTGAGAAAAAGCAAGAAGAAAACAGTCATTTAATGACTGAAACTTTAGCCAAAGTGTATTTGGAACAAAAAAAATACCAACGTGCGATACAAGCTTATGAAATTTTAATTTTGAAATATCCAGAAAAAAGTAGTTTCTTTGCAAACCGAATAAAAGATATAAAAGATTTACAACAAAATAATAATTAATTATGGGATTCACAGGATTTTTAATTGCAATAACAATTGTTTGTTTTTTACTAATTTTAGCTATCATGGTTCAAAACCCTAAAGGTGGAGGTTTATCTTCTTCATTTGGTGGTTCTGCGCAAATTGGTGGTGTACAAAAAACTGGTGATTTTTTAGATAAAAGTACTTGGACATTAGGTACTATTCTAATTGCTTTAATTTTGTTCTCTGCATTAGCATTTGACGGTGGGTCGTCTGGTGGTTCAAAAGTTTTAGGAAACGACGAAGGTAGCACAATGCCTACAACTGAAATTCCAGCTACACCAGAAGCACAGCAACAAGCAACAGAAGAAACTGCACAATAATTGCATAGCATAAAATAAAAAATGCCAGCCTGTCAGTGCTGGCATTTTTTTTACCGAAAAATTGTCAGAAAATTGCTTTGGCACAATTTCTGAAAATACCCAAACAACAAATTACTAATATTATTAAAATATAAAAACTATGTCATTAAACATTAAACCTATTTCAGATCGCGTAGTGATTGCTCCATTAGCAGCTGAAACTACAACTGCTTCAGGAATTATTATTCCAGATACTGCAAAAGAAAAACCACAAAAAGGTACTGTAGTAGCCGTAGGAAATGGCAAAAAAGATTACACCATGACGGTGAAAGTTGGAGACACTGTTTTATATGGTAAATATTCAGGAACAGAGTTCAAATATGAAGGTAAAGATTACCTAATTATGAGAGAAGAAGAAATTTACGCTATTCTTTAACAATAGTTAAACAAGAACTTTTAAACATTTAAACGTTAAACATTTAAACAAAACAAAATGGCAAAAGATATAAAATTCGACATTGAAGCTCGCGATGGTTTAAAACGCGGTGTTGACGCATTAGCAAATGCAGTAAAAGTAACTTTAGGTCCAAAAGGAAGAAATGTGATTATTTCAAAATCTTTCGGAGGTCCAACAGTAACTAAAGATGGTGTTTCTGTTGCAAAAGAAATCGAATTACAAGATCCATTAGAAAATATGGGAGCTCAAATGGTAAAAGAAGTGGCTTCTAAAACCAATGATTTAGCAGGTGATGGAACAACAACTGCAACAGTTTTAGCTCAAGCTATCGTAAAAGAAGGTTTGAAAAACGTAGCTGCTGGTGCAAATCCAATGGATTTAAAAAGAGGAATTGACAAAGCGGTTGAAGCTATTGTTGCAGAATTAGGAAAACAAGCTGTAGCAGTTGATGATTCTTCGGATAAAATCAAACAAGTAGCTTCTATTTCGGCTAATAACGATGAAACTATTGGCGATTTAATTGCTGTAGCTTTTGGTAAAGTAGGTAAAGAAGGTGTAATCACTGTAGAAGAAGCAAAAGGAACGGACACTTATGTTGATGTAGTAGAAGGAATGCAATTCGACAGAGGTTATTTATCGCCTTACTTTGTAACCGATGCAGACAAAATGATTGCTGAATTAAGTAATCCATACGTTTTATTATACGACAAAAAAATCTCTAACTTACAGGAATTATTACCTGTTTTAGAACCAGTAGCACAATCTGGAAGACCCTTATTAATTATTGCGGAAGATGTTGACGGACAAGCGTTAGCAACTTTAGTTGTAAACAAATTACGTGGTGGATTAAAAATTGCCGCTGTAAAAGCACCAGGTTTTGGAGACAGAAGAAAAGCCATGTTAGAAGACATCGCTATCTTAACTGGAGGAACTGTAATTGCTGAAGAAAGCGGATACGCATTAGAAAACGCTACTTTAGATATGCTTGGAACTGCTGAAACAATTACAATTGATAAAGACAATACAACAATTGTAAATGGTTCTGGAGATGCTGAAAACATCAAAGCTAGAGTTAACCAAATCAAAGCACAAATCGAAACCACAACTTCTGATTACGACAGAGAAAAACTACAAGAGCGTTTAGCTAAATTAGCTGGCGGTGTTGCAGTATTGTATGTTGGCGCAGCTTCTGAAGTTGAAATGAAAGAGAAAAAAGACCGTGTAGACGATGCGTTACACGCTACTCGCGCTGCTGTTGAAGAAGGAATTGTTGCTGGTGGAGGTGTTGCTTTAGTTAGAGCAAAAGCTGCTTTAGCAACTATCAATCCAATCAATGCTGACGAAGCTACTGGAATTCAAATTATCAATAAAGCCGTTGAAGCGCCTCTACGTACTATCGTTGAAAATGCTGGAGGTGAAGGTTCTGTAGTAATTGCAAAAGTTACTGAAGGCACAAACGACTTCGGATTCAATGCAAAAACAGGAGAATATGTTCAAATGTTAGCAGCTGGAATTATCGATCCTAAAAAAGTAACGCGTGTAGCTTTAGAAAACGCCGCTTCTGTAGCTGGTATGATTTTAACTACTGAATGTGCTTTAATTGACATCAAAGAAGATAGTCCAGCAATACCAATGGGCGGAGGAATGCCTGGAATGATGTAATTCAAAGTGAAAAGTACGAAGTAAAAAGTACAAAATAATAAAAACCCCGATTTGAAATTTCAAATCGGGGTTTTTTTGGTATGAAAATTGATGCTTTTTAAATATTTTTGACTTCATTCAAAATTAAAATCACTTATCTAGTAAACTAACTACTCTTATATGCAAACACAGCTAACTATTTCCCTATCGAAAATTAAATTACTGTTATTTATATTCTTTATCCAAAATACCTTTTCTCAAACGGTAGAAAAGAATGTGATACTAGATGAAAAAGTGAAAGATTATTTCAATTTGACTCGTGAAAACATACACTTACACTTCAACAAAGAAACCTATATAAATAATGAAACTATTTGGTTTAAAGGTTATGTGATTGACAAAGCTAGTGGCATTTTAAACATTGAAACCACTAATGTTTATGTTAGTCTTTTAGATAAAGAAAAAAAAGTGATTGGCACAAAGTTAGTATTATGTAATTTTGGAACATTTAGTGGCCACTGGGACTTAGATAAAGATTTAACTTCAGGTTACTATTACATTCATGCTTTTACAAACTTCATGAATAATTTTAAAGAAAACGAATCCTCTCTTTTTAAGATTAAAATTTTAAATCCTAAAGAAAATGAAGTTATTGAAAACATAGACATATTAACAAATGCAACAATAGAAATAGCAGCAGAAGGTGGTAATTTTATTTTTGAATGCGACAACAGAATTGGGGTTACGATTAAAGATTGTAATGGCAAAGGAATCAAACAGGAAAACATAAAAGTTGTAGATAGTAAAAATAATATTATTAATCAATTTGCTACAAACAGCGAAGGATACGGTGCGTTTTACATTCTTAATACAAAAAATGAAGCATATAAAATCCTAGTTGAAAACAAATACGCTAAAATTGAAAAAAATCTACCTCCAGTTCAAATTGAAGGAGTAACAATTAGTACTTCAAATTCTATAAATGCAGACCAACTTTTAATTGAGATCAAAACCAATAAAAACACTTTAAGTAAAATTAAAAATAAAAAATATCAATTAATTTTTCAAAAAAACCATTTGATTAGTCAATCTGATATCATTCTGAATGAAAAAATAAAAAAAATTACCATAGCAAAAGAAAAACTTCAAGATGGTATTAATTTTATCAAATTACTTGATGAAAAAAATCAACTTGTTTGTGAAAGAGTTATTTATAATCATCCTAAAAATGAAACAGCTTTAAAATTAAATAAACTTAAAATTGAAAACGACTCTATTATCCTTGGAGGTAAGATTGAAAACAAAATTGCTAGCTTAAGTGTAAGCGTATTACCAAGTGAAACTATAAACTCGTTTGAAAATAATGCTATTACCTCTCAACTCAAAGTCAACAATTATTTATTAAACGACTTAAAAAATTATTCTTATTATTTTAAAAATTTCGACAGAATTAAGGCCTATGAATTAGATATATTTCTTTTATCACAAAAGGAATCAAAGTACAGATGGCAAAATTTCTTAAATTCAAATTTAATTGACAAATATGAATTTCAAAAAGGGCTAAATGTAAAAGTAACTTTAAACCAAGATTTGCCAAAGAAAAGCAATACTAATTATACTGGGAATCTTATAATCCTTGAAGAAAAGACCATTCTACAAGAAAAATTAGAAAGCATGAATACCTTTAACTTCAAAAATGTAATAGTAAAGGATTCAACAGATGTTTTATTCTCCTTAAACGCAAACGATGAAAATTTCAATAAACAAGTTAATAGTGTTGCTAGAGTAATTAATAGTTTTACCAGAGTAAAAATACCTGAAACTAATCATTGCGTTCCTTCAACTTATATCAAAAGAGATTATCAAAACTTAGATTTTCCCCAAAATAATAAAACCATAATGCTAAAAAATATTGAGGTAAGCAAAAAAAGGGATGAGCTCAAATTCAATAAAATTCCTCAAAACAAAATTGCAAGAGGATTAAAAATTGATCCTGAAAAAGAACACTTATCCCTTTTACAATTTTTACAAAAAAACGGTTATAACATTACTAATACACCAAACTTAGTTCGAGTCCAAAATGTTGGAATGAGAAGAGCTAACGGTGATGCATCTGAGCCAGTAATATTTATAGACGACTTCCCAATAAATGATTTAACTTTCTTAAGAGAGTACAACAGTTCAGATGTAGATGAAATATATTTTAATAAATTTGACAACTCAAACCAAACTATAAAAGGAGAGCTCGGAACAATAAGAATTTATCTTAGACGAGAATTGAACCTTGATAAAATCAAACCCAAAGGATTAAAAGTGAATACAATTACAAATGGCTTTCAAGCTGAAAAACCATTTTTAAATCCTTATGATAGCAATTTTAATTCAGAGGCCTACAAAACACACGGAACAATTAACTGGATACCAAATATCTACACAGATAAAGATGGTAATTTTGAATTTAAAACCGCATTTCTAGAGCAAGACAAAATACTACTAAATATTCAAGGAATCGATAGCGAAGGAAATCTTTATTATGAAAATGTAATTGTAAAAACAAAAGAATAACATTAATAAAAACCCCGATTTTAAATTTAAAATCGGGGTTTAGTTTTTTATTCTAGTCTTTCGTACAAACAACAACCGTGCAATTTTTCGTAAACGGCATCTTCAGCTTTTACTAATGCTGTATCGTGACCTATTGCTGCAATGGCTTTTGCTACATCTTCTTTAGAACATTTGGTTTCATCAATTACCAAGTGAATCATATTGTGATCCACGTGCCATTGTGCATTTTTTACTCCTTTTACTGAAAATGCAGCTTTTTCGATACGCTTTTGACACATTCCGCAGTTGCCCGCAACGGTAAACTCTACTTTTTTGTTTTTACTTTTTTTCTCTTGCGCCATAGCGGTTAAAGAAAAAAGACTTACTAAAACTAATACAACTATTTTTTTCATGATTTTAAAAATTTAATTATTTATGTTCGGAAAATCAATATTCAGAAAATCCGAAATCTATTATTTAATGTTATATCGCAATCCCGCATAATACATTTGTCCAAAAACCGGACCATATATCATACTACTATCAAAATATGCGCCAAAAGGATTTTCACTTTGAACGATTGCGTTATCTTGTCTGTAATTTCCAATATTTTCTCCACCTACATACACTTCAAACTTACTTGAAAATGTTCGAGTAACCTGCGCATTCATCACAGCAAAAGCTGGTGCATATTCCGATAAACGATATGCTTCAGGATTGGTTGCTGTAAATGGCAAACGTTGTTTTCCTAACCAACTGTACGTAAAATCAAACTTCCATTGTTGGCCTTTTTCTTTAATGTGAGTTTCATAAGCTAAATTAGCAAAAACTCTGTGTTTGGCTTGTAAAGCTCTTTCCAATTGACCTGTTTGAAATTGCGTTTGCACATCGTAATATTTGTAAGCGGTTTTCAAGTTTAAATGCATCATTAATTCTACATTTAATTCTGCTTGAAAAGATTTAGCAAAACTTTTCCCATCCAAATTATAAAACAATACTTCTTGCGGACTAAAATCGATATCTACAACCGCTTGATTTTGGAAATCCGTTTGGTAATAATCTAAAACTAACTCGGTTTCTTTACCTAAAAATTTGAATTTTTGAATAAAACTCAATCCATAATTCCATGCAATTTCTGGATTCAATCCGTATAATTTCCCATCCGAATTTAAAATCGAAAATTGACGAGAAGACGCAAACAATTGTTGGTTTTCAGCAAAAATATTTGCCGCACGTTTTCCTCTTCCAGCAGAAGCACGAATCACAGCATCTTCCCATGGATTGTAACGCAAATGTAATCTTGGTGTAACAAAAGTTCCTAAGCGATTGTGATTGTCTACTCGAGCACCAGCAACCAAACTGAAATTATCTAAATTGTCATACGTGTATTCGAAAAAAGCACCAATAGAATTATCAATACGGGAAAAATCTTGCGTGAAATTCAACGCCACTTGCTCGTCATACACATCGTAATTAAAATTCAAACCAGTGGTGAATTTGTTTTTGGTATTGGAAATAATCGAATTGAACAACAAATTAGAGTAATAACTTTTCTGATGAATGTTGTATTGATTCAACCCAAAATACGATTCTTGCTTGTGCGATTGGAACGAATTTTGGAAACCAAAACTTTGATAAGGCATTTCTAGAAAAACATAACCTGTTTTATTAGAAATTTCAATTTTCTCTGTGTTCACTTCGCTTCCCCAAGCATTAGTGGTAAACTTATCTAAATCTGGATTGAAATTCACTTCACCCGCTTGCTTTTCGTCATTCATGTAGCGCAGGTTTAAAAAACTAACTAAACCTTTTTCTGCATCTGTATATTGCCAACGGTTCAAAATATTGACCTGTTTTCCAATAGGATTATCCAAAAAACCATCGTTATTCATATCATTTTTCCCAATTCGGGTATTTCCATGAATGAACAACGTACTGCTTAATTTATCCGAATATTTTTGGTTGAAATGCGCATTTAACTCATAGCGACTATCGTTAGAACCATATACATTTAAGAAAAACGGAATATCATCGGCTGGTTTTAAAACTTCGTAATTGATTTGTCCCGAAATACTTTCGTAGCCGTTAATTACACTTCCTGCTCCTTTTGTAATTTGGATACTTTCGACCCAAGTTCCAGGCACAAAAGACAATCCATAAGCTTGAGAAGCTCCACGAACCGCCGGAATATTTTCTTCAGTCATCAAAATATACGGACTTGTTAAGCCCAACATTTTAATTTGACGATTCCCCGTTACGGCATCCGAAAAATTCACATCAATGGATGGATTGGTGCTGAAACTTTCCGAAAGATTACAACAAGCCGCTTTCAAAAGTTCTTTTTGTCCCATCGTTTGGACATTAGTAACGGCAAAAAGGGAATGTTCTGTACTTTTTTTGGTTTTGATTACCTCAACTTCTTTTAAATTGGTTACTTCTTTCAAAACGATTTTAACCTCATTGGAAGTTATTTCTACTTTTTGAGTGGCATAACCAATGTAACTTACTACCAAAAAAGTAGTTTCTGAAGATTTTTCTAATGAAAATGCGCCATTTACATCAGTAGTTGTTCCCACTGAAGTCCCGAACCAGAAGACATTGGCACCTAAAAAAGGTTCGTTATTTTCGTCTACAACTATTCCTTTTACGGTTTCTTGAGAAAAAGAAATCAACGGCAAAAGGAACAGCAAAAACGCTATTTTTTGTAACATGATATTTTAATTTTAATGATTAATAAAGTTGGTAAACTCTAGAATTTCATTAAAATTAAGCGTAGAAAATGTACTGAGAATATAATTTATAAAGCGGTGGCGCATTGGCTTCACAAAGGTTTTCAATGACTTGCTTTTTAATATTTCCAATGAAATTCAAATTGAAATTCATAGAAACAGTAGTCATCATAACCGCAGGAAACGACTTGAATGAAGTAAAATCTTGAGAAAAAATTTCCTTATTTTTTTCCAATTCCACTACTTCATTGGAACAACATTTTCCGCAATTTTCAGTAGAAGAGCAACAAGAAATATCAATTGGATTTAATAGCTCAACCAGTTCATTTTTAATAGAAATGGATGCAACTTCATTATGACAATAATGCACGTTCAAAGCCAATCCTAAATTGGGCATTAGGATGAAAAACGCTAAAAATAGTGCTATAGTTTTTCTAATTGACATGCAGCAAAGGTAATAAAGAATTTTTCAAAAATTGTTAAATCTATCTAAATTTCAACTACTTGTCCTAAATACGGAACCATACATTCAAAGTTATAGTGTTCTTTTATTTGGTGGCGCAACTCATCAGCAGCTTCATTTTCACCATGTACTAAGAATACTTTTTGTGGTGTATTTTCTAGTTCAGAGAGCCAATTTAGCAAATCCTTTTGATCGCCGTGAGCCGATAATCCTTCTACTAAAATGACATTCGCTTCTACAGGATAATATTTGCCATACATTTTAATTTCTTTAGCGCCTTCCAATAATTTTCTTCCGCGAGTTCCTTCCGCTTGATAACCAACCAAAAGAACTGTGGTTTCGGGTTTACCAATATAGCGTTCCAAATAAGACAGCACTCTTCCTCCGGTTATCATTCCACTAGCGGCAATTACTACTTTGGGTCTTTCGTCATAAATAGCTGCAATGGTGTCTTTATAATCCGAAATTAGTGTAAACATTTGGCACATTTCCTGACATTCTTCGAGAGACAATTTATGCCATTTCCCGAATTCAAGAAACAATTGAATCACGTCAATTCCCATTGGTGTATCAATAATAAAAGGCATTTTGGGTAATCGTTCTTCTTTTTGCAATTGCCATAATAAATACATTACGGTTTGTACGCGCTCTACGGCAAAACTTGGAATCACTACATTTCCACCTCTGTTAAAAGAATTGTTGATGATGGTTTCTATTTCAAGTAAAGTATTATTTGAAGGATGTAAACGATTGCCATACGTACTTTCTAAAAAAACATAATCGGCTTGTTTGGGTTTTTTGGGAGGAAATAACAATACATCATCATCTTGACCAATGTCACCCGAAAACACTAAAGTTTTTCCTTCTGCAACTAGATTCACTGAACAAGCGCCTAAAATGTGAGAAGCATAAAAGAAATTGAAATACACTTCATCCGAAATTTTAACGTCTAAATTTGGTTCAATTACTCGCAAATGAGGAAAAACCGCTTCAGCATCGGCAACTGTGTACAAAGCTGTGGCTTGATCGTGTTTTGAAAAATGCTCTTTATTCGCTCTTTCTGCTTCTTCCTCTTGGATTTTTGCACTATCGAGAAGAATAATTTTTATGATTTCCTTTGTTGGTTCAGTACAGAAAATTTTTCCTTTAAAACCATCACGAACTAAAACTGGCAACCAACCACAATGATCTAAATGACCGTGTGTGATGATTACAAAGTCAATATTTTCAGGTAAATACGGAAGTGGTTCCCGATTCAATTCACGAAGAAATTTCAATCCTTGAAACATACCACAGTCTATTAAAACAGAAGTTGATGCTGTTTCTACTAAATATTTTGATCCTGTGACCGTTCCTGCTCCACCAAAAAAATGTACTTTCATAATGAGAAATTTTATTCAATATTTTTATGCAATAATTGCTGGCATTCTGTTAATATGTTTTTCATTCGCGATTGACTTATTCGTAATTTTTTAAATTTCTTTGGATGATGGGTTAAATCATAAACCGTTAAAATATCTTGTAAAAGCAAAAGTTCTTTTTCTGCAATGGTTAACGTTGTTAAGCAAGTGATGGGGTACAATCGGAATTCCTGAGTCAAATTCTTTAAATTTTTTTCTTGTGGATAATCCCAACTCAATAAATGAATTCCCGAACATTCTGCAAATTTTATTGCTTCTGAAGTGAATTTATTATTAGTCACAATCCAACATTTACTCAATTGCTCATCCGTTTCAAAAAAACGATACTGATTCTGATTTACATCATTAAAACGAGAAAGTATATACATTGGAACTTTGACATCTGATTTAATTTCTTGTCCGCTATGAAACTTGCATTCAACCATGGCTAGGTGATTGTCTTTTTTAACTACAATATCCAACTCATGAGAAACACAATTCCCATCTACAAAAACATTACTACGTGTTTGAAATCCTTGTAATTCAAATAAACGAGCGATAAACTTTTCGAAGTAAAATCCGGCTGGCCCTAAAGCAATCAAACCTGACTTTAAATTATATCTAGCTGCTATTGCTTTAGAACGTGATTTTAATTTTTGAAAGGCTAACCTAGCGATTTTTTTCGAAGTAATTCCTTCATGTAATTGTGGCGTGATTTCAAATAAAATCTGCTCAGCGATTCCTCTTTCGGAACCAGCATTCATTAAAGACTTGATAAGTTTCTCTTTATCAAACTCAACAATTTCTCCTGAATATTTTTTGATTTTCATAGGCGTTTACTTCACCCATAAAGATACGAAATTATTTTGATTTTCTTTGGTAATAAAAGGCAGGAATAAACAATACCAAAAATAAAGGCTGAATTAAAAAGCGACGAACATAAAACAAAACCAAATAATCAGAAGTCTCAAAATACAACATTCCAAAATACATTGCCGCAAGCACAACAAATAAAAACAGATAAAGCCAAGAAACAAAAACCACTAATTTTTTCTCTTTAAAAATTTGATAGATTAAAAGGATTGAAAAAATAGTATTCAAAAAATAGCGTAAAAATGTATTCAAAAACAACTTGAAGCCTTCATAATCGGGTAATGATTTTCCTTGAAATTCGGTTTTAAAAAAAGGCAAAAAAGGATCATAGAACAATTTTTGCTCAAAAGCTCTCACAGCTACCAAAGCTAGAAGTGTTCCAATAGCGATTAAAACACGGAATTTATTTTTAATTAGCTTTTTTATCATAACCTGAAAATTGGGTTACCCAAACAATCCAAAGCAAGAAAACTATTCCGTAAATAAATAGAGGAAAAATAGTTCCGTGCAGCAATTCTTCATAAGCTGGATAATAGTATAACGCATAACTCAATAAAGCAATTCTAACAATGTTTAATAAATAAATCAGAAATAAACCAATCAGAATAAATAGGAAAGTTTTCAAAAAGCGATTAGAAAAAGCAAAAATAAATGCCGCAAACAAAATCATCACACTAATGGCATTACAACCTTCTACAATTCTTGAAACGTATTTTTCTTTGTAAAATATTTTTATGGATGGTTCCGTTGGATGCGGTTGAATAGCAGCATCATGACCAAAGAAAACAAGCAAATCTTTAGTTTGATTAGCAACCAATTTCGAAATCCCGTCTACCTCATTCATTGAAGGATTATATGTATTCAAATAGCTTTTGTAAATGAAAGTAAAAACTACATAGAACAACAAAAACTTAAGTAGAAAAGTAAAAAAAGGTTTATATTGGAAAAAAAGAGTTTTCAATTGTGATTTTTTTAACAAAAATATATATTTTTTGATACTTTAGATTAAATACTTTTGTAAAAAAAATAAAGATGAGTTTTGAAGGCCTACAAACACAAGTTTTAGCTATTGTAAATAAAACGAATGTTACACGAGATGAAAAATTAAAAGAAATTTGCCAATTATTAAGTGATTCAGTTCCCTATTACGATTGGGTTGGCTATTATTTTGCTAATCACGAGACCAAAACTTTGCATTTAGGTCCTTATGTAGGGGCAGAAACGGATCATACCGTAATTCCATTTGGAAAAGGAATTTGTGGCCAAGTGGCAATGTCTAACCAAAATTTTGTAGTTCCTGATGTAAAAGCACAAGACAACTATATTGCTTGTAGTTTTACTGTAAAATCAGAAATTGTAGTTCCGTTATTTGTAAATGGTGTAAACATTGGTCAAATTGATATTGATTCCCATGTATTAGATCCATTCACAGAAGTTGATGAGCGCTTTTTAGAATTTGTGAATCAAGAAGTGGCGAAATTGTTTTAGAGATTTGATGTTCGGATATTCTGATTTTCGGATGTTGGAATTTGGGATTTGGAATTTGGAGTTTCTTAATTGGAATTTAATTTTAATTTGATTTTTGAACTTGCTCTTGAATTTGAAATATTAAATTGGAATTTTAAAAAATAATCCTATCTTTGCACACGAATTAGGACAAGCTTAATTCGCGCATAATAATTATTTAAACAATATTAGCATGTACTTAACTAAAGAAGTTAAAGCAGAAATCTTCGCTAAACACGGAGGAAAAGCAGAAAACACAGGATCTGCTGAAGGACAAATTGCATTGTTCACACACAGAATTACACACTTAACTGAGCACTTGAAAAAGAATCGTCACGATTACAACACAGAGCGTTCATTAGTACTTTTAGTAGGAAAGAGAAGAAGTCTTCTTGACTATTTGAAGAAAAAAGATATCAACAGATATCGTGAGATTATTAAAGAATTAGGAATTAGAAAATAATCAACTAAAGGGGCTTTGTGCCCCTTTTTGTTTTATATATTTTGACAGAAAAAGTTTGGTTTTTCATTGGGTTACAAGCAACTACACAACAACAACACAACGACCCTTTGTTTAATTTAGAATTAAAAAATTTATGATTCCAAAAGTATTCCAAGAAGTTATCGATTTAGGTGACGGAAGAAGCATCACAATCGAAACTGGAAAATTAGCCAAACAAGCAGATGGATCTGTTGTTGTTCGTATGGGCGATGCCATGTTATTAGCAACAGCAGTTTCTGCAAGAACATCAAATCCTGGTGTTGATTTTCTACCTTTAACAGTAGATTATCGCGAAAAATTTGCAGCAGCAGGTCGTTTTCCTGGAGGTTTCTTCAAAAGAGAAGCACGTCCAAGCGACAGCGAAGTATTAACCATGCGATTAGTTGACCGTGTATTGCGTCCGCTTTTCCCAGACGATTACCATGCTGAAACACAAGTAATGATTCAATTAATGAGTCATGACGAAAACGTAATGCCAGATGCATTAGCTGGTTTAGCTACATCAGCTGCGTTAGCTGTTTCAGACATTCCTTTTTATAACTTAATTTCTGAAGTTCGTGTTGCACGTATCGATGGAAAATTTGTTATCAATCCAAGTAGAGAAGAATTAGCAAAATCAGACATTGATATGATGATTGGAGCTTCTATGGATTCTGTAGCTATGGTTGAAGGAGAAATGAAAGAAATTTCAGAAGCTGAAATGGTAGAAGCTATCAAATTTGCTCACGAAGCTATCAAAGTTCAAATTCAAGCGCAATTGCGTTTACAAGAAGCTTTTGGTAAAAAAGAAATTCGTACTTACGAAGGTGAAATTGAAGATGAAGCAGTTTATGCAAAAGTAAAAGCCTTTGCTTACGATAAAATCTATGCAATTGCTAAAGTTGGTTCTGCAAAACACGAAAGAAGTGCAGCATTTGCTGAAGTTAAAGAAGAAGTTAAAGCTTTATTTACTGAAGAAGAATACGCTGAAAATTCAGATTTATCTGGATTAGTTTCTAAATATTTTTACAAAACAAACAAAGAAGCTGTTCGTAATGTAATTTTAGAATTAGGCATTCGTTTAGACGGAAGAAAAACAACAGAAATCAGACCAATTTGGTGTGAAATTGATTATTTGCCTTCTGTTCATGGTTCTGCTTTATTTACTCGTGGAGAAACACAAGCTTTAGCTACAGTAACTTTAGGAACTTCAAGAGAAGCTAACCAAATTGACTCTCCATCAGAACAAGGTGAAGAGAAATTCTACTTACACTATAACTTCCCTCCTTTTTCAACTGGTGAAGCAAAACCGCTAAGAGGAACTTCAAGAAGAGAAGTTGGTCACGGAAATTTAGCACAACGTGCTTTAAAAAATATGATTCCAGAAGAATGTCCCTATACCATTCGTATTGTTTCTGAAGTATTAGAATCAAATGGTTCTTCTTCAATGGCAACCGTTTGTGCTGGAACAATGGCATTAATGGATGCTGGAGTTCAAATGGTAAAACCAGTTTCTGGTATTGCTATGGGATTAATTACAGACGGTCAAAAATTTGCTGTATTGTCTGATATTTTAGGTGATGAAGATCATTTAGGAGATATGGACTTTAAAGTAACAGGAACTGCTGACGGTATTACAGCTTGTCAAATGGACATCAAGATTGATGGTTTACGTTATGATATTATGGAGCAAGCTTTAAACCAAGCTCGTGACGGTCGTTTGCATATTTTAGGAAAACTAACTGAAACGATTGCAACGCCAAGAGCAGATGTTAAAAAACATGCGCCAAAAATCATTACAAGAACAATTCCTGGAGCATTCATTGGAGCTTTAATTGGTCCTGGTGGAAAAGTAATTCAAGAATTACAAAAAGCTACTGGAACAACTATTGTAATCAACGAAGTAGACGAACAAGGTGTTGTTGAAATTTTAGGAACAAACCCAGATGGAATTGCAGCTGTTTTAGCTAAAATTGACTCTTTAATGTTCAAACCTCAAATGGGTGAGTCTTACGAAGTAAAAGTAATCAAAATGTTAGATTTTGGAGCTGTTGTTGAATACACACAAGCGCCAGGAAATGAAGTTTTATTACACGTTTCAGAATTAGCTTGGGAAAGAACTGAAAACGTAGCTGACGTAGTTAAGATGGGAGATGTATTTATGGTAAAACATTTAGGTGTTGATCCTAAAACACGTAAAGAAAAAGTGTCTAAAAAAGCACTTATACCAAGACCTCCTAGAGAAGAGAAAAAAATCGAGAAAAACGATAAGCCACAAGGTTAATTTGTAATAGAATTAATTCACAAAAAACCCCATTTCATTCATTTGATTTGGGGTTTTTGAGTTTTATAAAAATATTTTTTAAACTTTTGTAACTTTTTCAAAAGCCCATACGTATAACTATCAGAAACTTTTAAAAGAGTAAGGAGAAAAAAATCAATGAGACAGCTTAAAATTACCAAGCAGGTAACCAATCGTGAAACTGCTTCCTTAGACAAATACCTACAAGAAATTGGAAAAGTTGATCTAATTACTGCTGATGAAGAAGTAGAGTTAGCACAACGAATCAAAGCTGGTGACCAACGTGCTTTAGAAAAACTAACAAAAGCTAACTTACGTTTCGTAGTATCTGTAGCTAAACAATACCAAAACCAAGGATTAACATTACCGGATTTAATTAACGAAGGAAACTTAGGTTTAATTAAAGCGGCTCAACGTTTTGATGAAACTCGTGGTTTTAAATTCATTTCGTATGCCGTTTGGTGGATTCGTCAATCGATTTTACAAGCTTTGGCTGAACAATCTCGTATTGTACGTTTACCATTGAACAAAATTGGTTCTATCAACAAAATCAACAAAATGTATGCGTTATTAGAGCAATCTAGCGAGCGCGCACCTTCTGCTGAAGAAATTGCAAAAGAACTAGACATGACTGTGAATGATGTAAAAGAGTCAATGAAAAACTCTGGTCGTCATTTATCAATGGATGCACCACTTGTTGAAGGTGAAGATTCTAACTTATACGACGTTTTACGTTCAGGGGAATCTCCAAATCCAGATAGAGAATTGATTCACGAATCATTGCAAACGGAAATTGAAAGAGCCCTAGAAACGCTAACTCCTAGAGAAGCTGATGTGGTTCGTTTGTATTTTGGTTTAGGTGACCAACATCCAATGACTTTGGAAGAAATTGGAGAAACTTTCGATTTAACTCGTGAGCGTGTGCGTCAGATTAAAGAAAAAGCTATTCGTAGATTGAAACATACTTCTAGAAGTAAGATTTTAAAAACATATTTGGGATAATTTCCAAAACATCATGAGTTTGTTAATTTGACGAACTTATTACATTACTAAAAAGCATAAAACCTCTGATATTATCATGGGTTTTATGCTTTTTTATTAACATTTCATTAATACTAATTATAATTCAATAACATAAAATACAAAATTTAATAATTTACAGCTAACAGGTAAAAAAAGTTAATCACTTAATATTGCGGTGTAAAAAACTAAATCCAAAAGTAAATGAAAAATTTTTTATTGTTAATTGTTATGTTAACTTTTAACTTGTTCGCTACTGCTCAAAAGACGACGGGTATTATATCAGGAAAAATTACTGATTCCGAAACAAACTTTTCTCTTCCTGGAGCCACAATTAGATTAGAAGGTGGAAACAAATACACTTACTCTAATCAAAATGGTGAATTTGAATTTTTAAACATCCCTGAAGGCAACTACCAAGTTGAAATTACTTACATTGGTTATGAAAAACAAACTCAAGAAGTAAAAGTTGAAGCAGGAAAAAACACAAATATCACATTTGCGTTAACGACAACCACTAATGAACTTGAAACTGTAGTAGTTATTGGAGACCGTTTAAGAGGGCAAGCAAAAGCAATCAACAAACAAAAAAGCAATCAAAACATAACTAACGTTATTTCATCAGACCAAACAGGACGTTTTCCTGATGCAAATATTGGAGATGCATTGAAGAGAGTTCAAGGTATCACAATGCAGAATGACCAAGGTGAAGCAAGAAATATAATAATAAGAGGTCTAGCTCCTAACTTAAACTCTGTCACTTTAAATGGAGACAGAATTCCATCTGCCGAAGGAGATAATAGAAATGTTCAAATGGATTTAATTCCAGCTGATATGATTTCAACAATTGAAGTAAATAAAACTTTAACTTCAGATATGGATGCAGATGCAATTGGAGGATCTGTGAATTTAATAACAAGAGCAACGCCAAATGGTGAAAGAATTTCCGCTACACTCGCTGGTGGATACGGACCTATAAGAGAAAAAGGAAATTACACAGCTGGTTTTGTATACGGAAATCGATATTTAGACAACAAGTTAGGAGTTGTTTTTAGTGCTTCTTACTTTAATAATGTTTTTGGATCCGACAATGTAGAAGCAGTTTGGGTTAAAGATGATTTTGAAAATGTTTATATCGAAGAATACGATATTAGAAAATATGATGTACAAAGAGTTCGAAATTCATTTGCCTTTGCTACAGATTACAAATTTAATAATAACAATAGCATTTACTTAAATGCAATGTATAATCTTAGAGATGATAGAGAGAATCGTTATCGTGCAAGATATAGAGGTATAGACCCTATTTATGATGCAAATGATGAGATTATTGGATTTGAAGGAGACGTAAGAAGACAAACTAAAGGTGGTATTGATAATAATAAAAACAAAAAAACACGTTTAGAAAGACAAATAGTTCAAAACTATTCTATTGGAGGTGAGCATTTACTTAGTTCAAAATTAGATATGGATTGGTCAATAAACTATGCACAAGCTAGTGAAGATCGACCAAATGAGCGTTACATTGAGTTTCAAAATAGAGGTCTTGATTTTGACATGAATTTAAACAATACAAGATTTCCATTAATAACTGGAATAGGAGATAATTCAGCAGAAGACTTTGAATTTAGAACATTATCCGAAAACAATGATTATACTGAAGAAAGTGAATTGGGTGCTAAAATTAATTTTAGAGTTCCTTTTTCAATTATTGAAAATCAAAAAGGTAGAATTCGTTTTGGGGCAAGATTAAGAATAAAAGATAAATTTAGAAACAATAAATTTTTCGAATATGAGCCAATTGTAGATTTTGGAAATCTTAATACGTTACAAACTTCATTTTATGGTGGAGAAAATTGGCAAGCAGGTTCTCAATATGTACCAGGAACTTTCGCAAGTAATTCTTTTTTAGGCAACTTAGATCTTAATAACGCAGCACTTTTTAATAAAGAGGATATTCCATCTGAATATTTAGCATTAAATTACAAAGCAAAAGAAAATATTTATGCTGGATATGTAAGATTTGATCAGGATTTTAATGATAAACTTTCTATGATTGCAGGTTTAAGATTAGAAAATACTTTTATTGATTACACAGCTAATTATATTGAAGATGAAGAAGACTTGGTAGGAGAAATAAATAACACGAACTCTTACACTAATGTTTTACCTAGTATTGCATTTAAATACAATAGTGAAAAAGATTGGGTATATAGAGCTGCATTTACTACATCTATAGCAAGACCAAATTACTATGCCTTATCTCCATTCTTAAGTGTTATTCCTGATGATGATTCTGCAATTGATGCTGGTAATCCAAACTTAAAAGCTACTTATGCATACAATTTTGATTTAATGTTAGAAAAATATTATAAATCAGTTGGTTTATTATCTGGTGGTGTGTTTTATAAAAAATTGAATGACTTCATTTACACTTACCGTGACAATCAATATACAAATGCAAAGTTTAGTCAAGATTTCCCTAACTTAGTGAATCCAATACCTGCAGTGAATCCAGGTAACTGGTCTTTAACACAAGAACGAAATGGAGAAAATGTTAGTGTATATGGATTTGAAGTTGCGGTGCAAAGACAACTAGATTTTATACCTGGAAAATTCTTTAAAGGATTAGGTGTATACTTAAATTATACTTTTACAGATTCTGAAGCAAAAGGAATTACAAATGCAGATGGAGAAGAAAGAAAAGATGTAACTTTACCAGGAACAGCTCCTCACATGTTTAACAGTTCGCTTTCGTGGGAAAATAAAAAATTCTCTGCTCGTATTTCATTAAATTATGCTGCAGACTATTTAGATGAACTTGGTGGTGATTCTTTTGATGATAGATTTTATGACAAACAAACTTTTATAGACGCAAATGCATCCTATAAATTCACCTCTAAATTAAGAGTGTTTGCCGAAGCAAATAATTTAACAAACCAACCTTTACGCTATTATCAAGGGGTTGCGGCAAGAACAATGCAAATGGAGTATTATCAAGCTCGCTTTAATCTTGGATTAAAATTTGATTTTTAATTTATAACTAATTTTTAATAAATTCGACAAGCTTAAAAGTTTGTCGAATTTATATTTATATAAAAAATAATTTTCAATCATGAAACATTTCATATACCTATTTGTACTATTACTAAACATACAAATTACAAATGCACAAAAAAACTCTCAAAAAACACTAAAGGACAGTGAAAACTTTATTGTCTTAGGTGATTTTGGAAGGTTTGGAGAATACAACCAAAAAGAAGTTGCAAACCAAATGGCTAAAACCGCTATTGAAATAGATTTAGATTTTGTAGTTTCAGTTGGAGATAATTTTTATCCATACGGAGTCCAAAGCACTCAAGATCCGCATTTTGAAAAATCATTTGAGAATGTATATCATCATTTTGATTTGCAATGTGATTGGTATTTAGGATTAGGAAATCACGATTATTCAGGAAATATACAAGCGCAAATTGACTATTCTAATGTTAGTAGAAGATGGCACATGCCGAGTCAATATTTTGAACAAATAATTGAATTAAAAGGAGGGAAAAAAATACAGTTAATTTTTATTGATACAAATCCTTTTATAAAGAGTTATTATGAAAATAATGACGAAAAAGGACAAAACGTAAAAAAACAAGACACTATAGCCCAAAAGAAATGGCTTATAGAAACTTTAAGTAAAAAAGACGAAGCTATAACATGGAAGATAGTTGTAGGACATCATCCTATGTATTCAGGTGGAAAAAGACTTAAAAGTCAAGATACTAAAGACATAGAAAACTTGTTAACACCGATATTTAATGAATTTAAAGTAGACGCCTATTTGTGTGGACATGAACACGATTTGCAAATCATTAAATCGAAAAATTGTTACACTACTCAATTTCTATCAGGAGCTGGAAGTGAAGTTAGACCAACAGGGAACAGAGAAGGTACAATTTATGCCATTTCAATTCCAGGATTTATGACTTTTTCTGTAAACACAGAAAAAATGTTAGTTCATCTGATTAATGAATCAGGAACTGTTTTATACGCACATGAAATTAATAAAAAATAATGAATAAATTAAAAGTAGTTCTATTTTCAATAGTTATTTTAGTTAGCTGTAAAGATAAATTAGCACCAATAGCTAAAAATGCCATACAACCAAAAATAATTACTGAAAAAACACCGCACGATACTGATGATCCCGCTATTTGGATTCATCCAACTAATGCTTCAAATAGTTTAATTATTGGAACTGACAAAGATTCTAACGGTGGTCTTTATTTGTATGATTTAAACGGTAAAATCATAAAGAAATCGATTCCATTAAAAAGACCAAACAATGTAGATGTCGCTTATAAATTAAAAGTAGGTAACACAACTCTTGATATTGCTGTAACTACGGAAAGAGAAACAAATAAAATCAGGATATTTTCTTTACCAAACTTAGAACCAATTGACAATGGTGGAATTGAAGTATTTGAAGGAGAAACAGAAAGAAACCCTATGGGAATTGCCCTTTATACTAGACCTTCTGATGGTGAAATATTTGCAATAGTAGGAAGAAAAAATGGCCCATCTGGAAGTTATTTATGGCAATACCAATTGGAATCTAAAAACGGAGTGGTACAAGCAAAAATCATTAGGAAGTTTGGAAATTATAGTGGTAAAAAAGAAATAGAAGCAATAGCTGTAGATAATGAATTAGGATTTGTTTATTATTCAGACGAACAAATAGGAATTCGTAAGTATTTTGCTGACCCTTCAAAGAATGACAATAATGAAATAGCAATTTTTGGACAAAATGATTTCAAATCCGACAACGAGGGAATAGCTATTTATAAAAAAACTGAATCTACTGGATATATTTTAGTTTCCAACCAACAAGCCAATACGTTTGTTGTATATACTAGAGAAGAAAATTCAAACCAAAAAAACAAACATATAAAAATTGCAGAAATACCAGTATCTACAATTGAATGCGATGGAGCCGATGCTACATCTATAAATCTTAATAAAGATTTTTCAAAAGGAATGTTAGTTGCTATGAGCAATGGAATGACCTTTCATTATTATGATTGGAACTTAATCCAAAAAGAAATAGACAAGCAGAAAGACTAATTTAGATGAATATTTAGAATAAAACCTCCAATAATATTGGAGGTTTTGGTTTTTACACTAGCAGCCCAACTTTTATCCCGAAGTTTCGAGAGTTAAATTTTTAAACTTTTAAACTAAAAACTATCTTTGTGCCAACAACACACTTAACACAATGAAAAATACTTTAATTGCTCCTTCGGTTTTAGCAGCAGATTTTGCCAATTTACAACGCGAAATTGAAATGATTAATACTAGTGAAGCCGATTGGTTTCATATTGATATTATGGATGGCGTTTTTGTTCCAAATATTTCCTTTGGAATGCCTGTTTTAGATGCCATTAACAAACACGCTAAAAAAACAATCGATGTACATTTAATGATTGTTGATCCTGACCGATATATCGCAACATTCAAAAAATTAGGAGCTGATATTTTAACCGTTCATTATGAAGCTTGCACGCATTTACACCGAACACTTCAAGCGATTAAAGCAGAAGGCATGAAAGCTGGAGTTGCTTTGAATCCACATACCAATGTTGATTTATTGGAAGATGTGATTCAAGATATTGATTTGGTTTGTATTATGAGTGTGAATCCTGGTTTTGGTGGACAATCTTTTATAGAAAATACGTATTCCAAAGTTGAAAAACTGAAAGCATTAATCAACAGAAAAAACGCTTCAACTCTAATTGAAATTGATGGTGGCGTTACGAATAAAAATGCAAAACAATTGGTTGATGCTGGCGCTGATGTTTTGGTAGCAGGAAGTTATGTTTTTGGAGCAGAAAATCCAATTGCCACAATTGCTGATTTAAAAGCGATTACGAAATAATATTAAAAAGAAATCCTGACAGGCTTCAAAAACCTGTCAGATTTATTAATACTGCTCAATCAAATATTTAATCAAATCGGTTGTAGTTACAATACCAACTAGCAAATCGCCTTCGCAAACCGGTAAAGCATGAAATTCCTTTTTAGATAAAATTTCGGCTGCTTCTTTTATTGTGGTCTCTGGCGTAATAGAAACTAGTTTTTTTGCCATTACTTGTTCTACAGTAAACATATTATAAACCGTTGTATCTACAATATCTTCGTCTTCATCAACGGCATCCGCAAAAGAAATACGAAGTAAATCGGTATAACTTAGCATGCCCAAAATTTTATTGCTACTAACCACAGGAATGTGTCTGATTTTGTGTTTCTTGAACAACATCTCCGCCTTGGTCAAATCATCAGATAAATTTAATTTCACTACATTTTTAGTCATTATAGTAGCAACAGTCACTTTATTTTTCATACTCTTTTTGTTTAATTTATTGATATACACAAAGTTAACAATAAAAAAAAGAATAAAAATGTGCTAAATCATAGGATATGAAGTTATTTTTTTGTATTTTATATGACTTCGTTAAAATTAATCATAATCTTAACTTGTTCAAATAATTCGGGAAACTCTAACTTGAATTGTTTTGGGGTTTCAAAGAAATGTTCTAAAATAACGGCAATAAACTCATATTGATTGGTATAAGCATAAATTCGAAAGTAATCGGAATCAATCAAACGTTTATAGTTAGCCGGACGTTTAATTTGTTCCATAATATCATCATAAGCGGCTGCAAAAATGGTGGATGACGTATCTGTTTTTCGTAAACCTTCAAAATGAATGACATGGGCGAATTCGTGTAAACCTAAATTCAAATTATCATTGCTAATGGCGTAACCTTCCATAAAATGTTTCCAAGAAAATGCTATAGCCCGCATTCTCGGATTAAATTCTCCTTTGTGGTAATTATCGTTAGCACTAGAGTAATAAATATCTGGAAAAATAATTACTTTATCTATCAAAGTAAATAAATAATTTCGCATACCAAAAGTAAGCATAATAGCTGTTGCGGCAATTAAAACGCGCATTTGATCAGTTACTACTAAACCTTCTCTTCCGTGAAATTCGTAGCGTTCAATGAAAGTAGCCACGCGATGTTCGAAATACTTTTTTTCTTTGAGTGATAATTTTTGGTAGAAATCAAATTCGGTATGTAAAATTTGCAACTGAGGCAAAGTCAAATGTTTTGGAAACAAATAAAAATGAACGTAAATAGGCTTTCGAAACACAAAGGCATAAAGCGGTTCTACAATTACATGATACATAAAGAAAAGTAGAAAAACGAGACCGAAAAAAATTAAAAAATATTCCAATGGTAAGCCGATTTTGAGACGTTACGAAAATACATATTTGTAAGTCAATTATCTCGAAAAAAATATACTTTTTTGCTTTTGGACTGGTTTTTGTGTATTTTTAAAAAATAAAGCCAAAATTCATGAAAAATCTATTCCCCTTTTTATTCTTCACTTTTAGTTTGTTTTCTTTTGGACAAGAAATCCAATTTGAAAAAACCTTGCAACAAGCCTTTGCCAAAGCCAAACAACAAAACAAATCGGTTTTTATAGAATATTACAGTCCGAGTTGTCCCGTTTGTAAAAAAGTAGCTGTTGTGATGAAAGATCCAAAAGTAGCCGATTATTACAATAAGAATTTTGTAAATTATGCTTTAAATATTGACAACGGCATGACTAAAGAAGAAGAAAACTTCATGAAAACTTCTGGTTTGCATTTGGACGGTGTTCCCGTTTTTTTGTTTTTCGATGCCAATAAAAACTATCTCCATCATTCTAGTGTAAAAGCCGATGCGAATACCCTTATGGAAATAGGAAGAGTAAGTTTACAGCCCAATTTAAGAAACGCTGCATTAGCAGAAAAATACCAAAAAGGCGACCGAACCATCAAAACTTTATATGCTTATGCCGATTTGTTACTAACCTACCAAGATTTTGAAAAACAAAAAGAAGTAGCAGATGCTTTATATGACGTTTTTCCAAAAGCAGATTTGAGTACCCAAAAAAGTTATATTGTTTTGAAAAATGTTGTGAATTCTATTGAAAACGGATTTTTCTTGCATTGGATAAGAAATTTAAACGACTTAAAAGGTTTAGAAACAGGAACCAAAGCCGGAACAGAAAAAGAAGTTTTAGAACGTATTTTACTAAAAGAATTAAGCAAACCCGAACGAAAATCTTGGCCAAAAGCAAAGAAAGATGCCGTTAAGAAAATGATAGTTGATTTAGGATTAACTAAGAATCCTGAAATATATTTTGAATAGAAATAGTGACCGCGAAGGGAACTGAACCCGTGTATTTCAATATAATCAAAAAATCTCTTAAATGTATTGTTATCAAAGGAATTATAAAAAATGCAATTTGCATAAATTCGCTAAAATTCACACAAATACACCAAATGTTTAGTAAATGTTTAGTAAGTTGTTTTTTTTAATTATATTTGAGTGTTCAAAATAACTACTCAAAATGGCAACTATTAAATTTTTAATTCAAAGCAAAAGCGAAAGTTCAAATATTTATATTCGCTTATCGGTCGGACGCAATCAAATATTATACAGAAAAACGGGATTTTTAATAAATTCAAATGATTGGAAACCCGAAGAAACAAAAAAAGCGATTACTATAAAAAACGCTTCAAAGAAAAAAACCACCACAAAGAACACCCAAATACAGGGAACACCAAAACAAGGTAAACAGGAACTCAAAACCTTAAAATTTACTTTGGATAAATTAAGTGCTGAAATTGAAAACGCTTTTAATGTTTCAGTTAGTCAAGGCGAAACAATTACAGGCGATTGGTTACAGGAGCAAATTGATATTTTCAATAATAAAAAACAGGTTATTGAATTGGACGTTCTTACAAACTACATACAAAAGTACATTGATGAAGCACCGTACAAACAGAATCAAAAAAAAGAAACGGGATTGAGTAACGGACGTGTGCAAAATTTAAAGCTATTTAAAAACACGATTTTAAGATATGAAGCCGAAACCAACAAAGGCAAAAGTATTTTAATTAAAGACATTAATTTGCAGTTTGTTGAAAAATACAAAATTTGGTTATTCAATCAAAAGTATTCTGTTAACTATGTAGGCAAAAATATTGATAACCTTAAAACTATCTGTTTTGACGCTTTTAAAAATGATATTGAAACCTCAACCCAATTAAAGAACATTAAAAGTATTTCAGAGAGTAAAGCACCTGAAGAAATTATAACATTATCCGAAGCCGAACAGGAAAAAATTAAAAAAGCTGAATTATTCCGTGAAGCATTAATAAACGCCCGTAAATGGTTGTTGCTTGGTTGCTTAATTGGGCAACGTGGAGGCGATTTGCTGAATATTACAGGGAAAAACATAAAAGAGGTTAACGGAATGAAAATAATTGAATTAAAGCAACGAAAAACAGGCAAATTGGTTGCTATTCCTTTACTACCTGAAGCACTTGAAATAATCGAAAGCGGTTTGCCTTATAAAATATCTTTGGCTCGATTTAACGAATACATTAAAGACGTTTGCGAAATTGCTGAAATAAACGAACCCGTTACAGCAAAGATAAAAGTAACAAGCCGAAACCCTTTGAAAGTTGAAACAAAGCCAAAGTATAAATTCATTACTTCACACGTTTGCCGTCGCTCGTTTGCAACTAACTTTTACGGACGCATACCAACACCCGTGTTAATGAATGTCACGGGACACGGAACAGAAAGAATTTTTCTACATTATATTGGAAACACAACTTATGATAATGCTTATCAAATGTTGGAGTATTTCAGTAAATTAGCACCGAAAGACAAAACACCTCAATTGGAGGTTATACATAACACAGGCACAAAATAAAACTTTATTCAATTTACACAGGCAAAAAAATGAATAATAATAACTTATTAGATAGTATTAAAATTGATATTCTTACTATTCTGAAAACAAATGATTTTATTTTAATTAAAGAAATTTTAGAAAGGAATTACAATAGCTTATCAAATGAAAGTTTAAATACTTTTTTTGACTTTATTGAACTCAATTTAATTCAAGAAATCGAAGAAAAACAAATATCAATTAAAACATTTGTTAAACAGCATAATGCATATCCTTTAAATCAACTTGCTGAAAGACAAAAAAGAAAATTTAAAAGTAACTATTCAACCCGAAGCAATTGATTTAAGTGATACCACGGCAACAGAAAAAATAATTTATTTACATAAACTCGGAGTTATTGACTTTTTAATAAAACAACAACCATTTCAAAGTTCAACCAATAGTTTAGCAACTGTTTTAAGTGCTGTTACTGGAGCGAAAAGCGGAACTATTCAACCAATGTTAAACGCGATGTTAGGCAAAAATGTTGAACAAAAAAATAATCCTTTGAACTCTGTAAAGCCAGTAAATAAAGTAACTAAATACCTTATTGATATTGGTTTTGAATCTAAATGAAACGATTTAGGGAAACCCTAAAAAAACCCTAATATCTATTTGTACTTCACTTTTAAAATGAAGTACAATGAGTAACACAAACATTTTTTTAAACGGCATTACTTTACAGGAGTTAGCCGAAGCACTTGCACCCCTATTGCAACAAAAAGAAGTTGCACAGGTTGAGCCGTCAAACGATTTACTTACACGTGATGAGGTTTGCAAACTACTAAATTTTAACAAAACAAGCCTTTGGAAACACACACGTAGCGGTCGATTAAAATCGTACGGCATAGGCAACCGCGTTTTGTATAAAAAAAGCGAAGTTTTAGAAGCTGTTAAACCTATTAATCATTAAGATTATGAGTACACAGGCAAACAGCAGAGAAAAGCAATTAAAAGCAGTTTATAACGCTTTTTATGAGTACCCTAAAACAATGAAAGAAGTTGACGCTGAAACAAATGTAATGCGTGAAAACATTTGTCGTTATGTTTCAGAATTAAGAAATGAAAACAGAATTGCATTAGTAGGTTACAGAAAGTGCAAAATTACAGGCAACTCAAAAGTTGGTACTTATACAACCAATCCCGATTTGTTTCCACAGTCGAACCAATTAAAAATGTTTTAAGCTATGGAAACGAATAAATTAAAAGATTTAAGCACCGCAATAGATAAAGCAATTTTAAGCGAACCAATAAGCGAAAAAATGATTTGGTTAAATGATGAGCAACGCCACATTACAGAAACCGAATTTAAACAACGTCAAAACGAAATTAAAATCGAAAGAATCGAACAGCATAAAATTGAGCGTTCAAAATATAAGATTGACGTAAATGAAGCAATCCCAAAACCACAAATTGCAATTAGTTTAGCAAATACTAAAACAGAAGGTTACGCAATTTTGGGAACGCTTGGAAACTTTAGCGTTATAATTGGTAAAGCTAAAGCTAAAAAATCATTTTTTGTAAATATTGCAGTTTCAACCGCATTAAGTAACGATTTGATTTTGGAGCGATTTAAAAGCGATTTGCCGAACGATAAAAACGAAGTGTTATACTTTGATACCGAACAAGGTAAATACCACGTTCAGAAAGCCGTTAAACGTATTTGCGCACAAATTAACCAACCCGAACCCGTTAATTTACATACTTATTACCTTAGAAGTTTAACACCGTCCGAAAGGTTGCAATTTATTGAAAACGAAATTTACAGCAATGATAAAGTTGGATTTGTAGTAATTGACGGAATCAAAGATTTAGTAACGTCAATAAATGATGAGGAACAAGCTACAAACATTGCAAGTAAGTTACTGAAATGGACGGAGGAACGCAATATTCATATTGTTACCGTATTGCACCAAAACAAAAGCGATACCAACGCCCGTGGACATATCGGAACTGAATTAATAAACAAAGCCGAAACCGTTTTAGAGGTTGCAAAAGCTGAAAACGATACCAATATTTCAATTGTTACACCTCAACAATGTAGAAACATAGAACCCGAAGTTTTTGCCTTTGAAATTAACGAATACGGAATCCCGATAATTGCAGAAAACTTTGAAGTAAGAACCGAAACAAAAAAGAATAGGTTTGATGTTACCAATTTGGAAGACTTCAAAAAGTATCAATTATTAACGGAGGTTTTCAGTAAGGGCGAAAGTTTCAGTTACGGCAAATTAGTTGAACAAATTATAATTGCTTATCAAAATCAATTTAATAGCAGTATTGGAACAAATAGAACAAAACTTTTAATTACTGATTGTTCAAATAATGGTTGGTTGCTTCAAGAAAAAACTAAAGCACCTTACACCCTTGGAAAATTTCAAGAAGATAAAATTTAATTAAATCAATCGGTTTAACTATTACTTTATTTTATTTGTCTTATCGGTTTAGTTTAAGCGTAAATATACGCTTATAAACTGATAAACCTTTGATTGTAAGGTCTAGTTAAACTGGTTTAAACCTTAAACCTATGAAGCAATATAAATTTAGTTTGGACAAAGGGAGTAAAAAATTTATTTGTCCAAAGTGCCACAAACGAACCTTTGTGAAATACATTGATACTGAAACAAGGAATTACTTAAATGATGAGTTTGGAAGGTGCGACCGTGAAACAAATTGCGGTTATCACAGCACACCCAAAGGCGAAATTAAAAACACTTTTGAAGTGATAAACACGCCACCGCCCGAACCAAGTTTTCACGATTTTAGTTTGGTTTCTCAAAGCGGTCGGAACTTTAAAGAAAATAATTTTGTTCAGTTCCTTAAAACCATTTTTTCAAATGATGAGGTTAAACAGGCAATTATAAATTACTTAATTGGAACGTCAAAGTATTGGAGCGGTGCAACTACTTTTTGGCAAATTGATAACCAAAACAAAGTAAGGCACGGCAAAGTAATGTTATTTAATTCTGAAACAGGCAAAAGAACAAAGAACAAGGACGGCAAAGGATTTATTAACAGCGTTCGAAGTATTTTAAAACTTGAAAAGTTTAATCTTTGTCAATGTTTATTTGGTTTGCACCTAATTAACGAAACCAATACTAAAACAATTGCATTGGTTGAAGCTGAAAAAACAGCCGTTATAATGAGTTTATTTAAACCCGATTACGTTTGGTTGGCAACAGGGAGCAAAGGAGGTTTAAAGTACGAATTTTTGAAGCCTATTAAAGATTTTAAGATTATTTCGTTTCCCGATAAAAGTGAGTATAACGATTGGTTGAAAATAGCAATCGAACTCAATGCAGTCGGTTTTAAAATAGTTGTTAATGATTGGTTGGAAAATCAAAACGAGTTTGAAGCTGGAACGGATTTAGCAGACGTTTACATAAATGAAGTGAAAAACATACAGCATAAACCAATCGTTAAGGATTTAAGTATTTATTCCAATACTGAACAAGCTATTCACAGAATCGAACAGCACACGCCCGAAATTTGGGAGTTAATTAATACGTTTGATTTAGTAGATTATCACGGGAACGAATTGAGAAAAATTACTTAAATACGGAAAACCGTAAATATAACAATGACATAAATGGTTATATTTGTTAAAATTAAACTATACAAATTATGAAGAAATTATTTTTAGGACTTTTAATGGCAGTCTGTTTTTATTCAAGTGCACAAGAAACAGAATTTACTTTTACTGCAGAAAACGGAATGACTGATTTTATTGTTACACCAATTGAAGGAAAAACTGCACCCGAAATTTATAAAAAAGTTATTGAATGGATTAAAGTAACTTATAAAAATCCTGACAAAGTAATACTTTCGACTATTGAAAATGAGTATGTAAGATTTGAAGGATATTCAGAAACTTTACATTCTTATAATGCAATGGGAAAACATTATGAACCGACTAAATACGAAATCGAAATTAATGTTAAAGACGGAAAATATAAATTTGATTTAATTAGTATGCAAAGTTTGAAACTTGCAAGTTCTTATAGTCAAGGTGGTTGGTATGATGTTAAAATGTTTACATCAAAAATGACAAATGAAGACCTTGTAAAAGCATACGTATTTAAAAAAGACGGTACTTTGAGAGCTACTTATAAGTATATTAATGAAATACCAATGTTTTTTAATAACCTAAATAAATCATTATCTGAAAGTATAATTTCAACAGCTAATAAGTCTGAAGGTTGGTAATTTATAAACACAAAAAAACAAAAGAGCAACCTTTTAAAGTTGCTCTTTTTTTGTTTAAATAGTGTTACACAGGCTTTGCATAAAACCATTACAAATATAATGTTTATTTCTTTATTCAACTATCTGTTACGCGTGTAAAACGTATTATAAGTTAATATACTAAAGTAGTATAAAATTAATCGATTAAAATTATCATTAATAATTACTTTTTTGATTATTTAACTATCTGTTACGCGTGTTTAAACGTAACTTTTAATAATTATATTACAATCTGACGCGCGTATGTAATGACTGTTTTTAGACCAATAAAAAAGGCATTTTGGTAAATGTTTAGTAAATGTTTAGTAAAAAAATTGCAAAGCCTTGTAAATAGGGAACAATAGTGACCGCGAAGGGATTCGAACCCCCAACCCTCAGAGCCGAAATCTGATATTCTATCCAGTTGAACTACGCAGCCATTTTGAGAGAACAGAAAATAGAAGTTAGAGAATAGACAGTAAATTGGTCTAATTTCTAACTTCTAAAATCTAACCTCTTTTTAAACTAATAATTTTTTAACAATTCCAGAAATTACTTTTCCTTCCGCTTGTCCGCCAATTTGTGCTGATGCTAATCCCATTACTTTTCCCATTGAGGCGATTCCTGAAGCGCCAGTTTCTGAAATGATTTTTTGGATAATGGCTTCAATTTCTGCTTCTGATAATTGTGCTGGTAAGAATTTTTCAATAACTGCAATTTGAGCCAATTCTGGCTCCGCTAAATCAGCACGGTTTTGGCTGGTAAAAATTTCTGCACTGTCTTTACGCATTTTAACTAAACGTTGCAGCATTTTTACTTCCTGATCTTCTGTTAAGCCTTCAGCTGCTCCTACTTCTGTTTTTGCTAAAATAATTGCTGATTTTATCGCTCGTAAAGCTTCTAATGCTATGCTGTCTTTTGCTCTCATGGCATCTTTCATTTGGTCCATGATTTTTGATTCTAAACTCATATTTTTATTTTTAATGTTATTGGTTTGTTGTTTGTGTTATTTGTTTCAGGTTTCAGGTTTCAAGTTTCAGGTTTCAAGTTTCGTCTAACTTCTTATTTCTAGCTTCTAACTTCTTCTCTACCCCAGATGGTAATGGAAAGCTTTTTTGAATTAGGATGCCAATTTTTCTTTTTTTTAAAAAGCGACCTAAGAAGCTCTTTTAAAATAGTAGAAAAATGGTAGGCTAATCAAAAAACTTGCAATGAACAGCTGGAAATAGGTTCAAAAAAACACCCTGCAAAAGTAATAAAAAAAACCCGAATACTAGACTCGGGTTTTTGTGGTAGGTTATGTATTACAGGGATTAATCTACGTTATCGTGCAAAAAGGAATTATTTGAACGTAATTGCACATCATCATTGCTATCAACGCCTAATGACATTCTAGACTGATTGTTGTTTTGATTGGGTAACGATGTTACATCATAACCCGCTCTTTTGTATGCTGGTATACTTTCAATTTCATCAATTTTTGCAGCGTTATTGTTGAATTTATAGTTAAACTCTTTCATTTTTCGCTTGCGTTCTTCTGTTCGTGCTCGTACTTCGTCAATAGACATTTCAAAAGGAGAAACTTGCTCTGCAACTGGATATGCTGGTTTGTTTTCTACTTGTTTTTTAAATCCAAAATTTAACTCTTCGTCAATTGGTTCTTGTACTTGAGCAACTGGTTTTTCTACGATTTCTTCTATTTCTGGAAAATCTTCCAAAGAATATCTGATTACGCCATTTTGATTCACTTCAGTAACTGGCACTACATTGATCGGATCTTTTACTTCCATAGCTTTAGTTTCTTCCGTCAATTCAAAAATCGTATTTTGTTGTGCTGGCTTAGCTTCAAATAAATCAAAAGAAAACGAAAAGTCTTCGGTTGCAACTACAAACTCTGGTTCTTTTACTTCAATTTCTCTAATTTGAGGTGTAATGATTTCGAATGTTGGGGCTACATTAGGTGTAACCACTTCAAAAGTTACATCGATATTTTTAAGAAATTCAGACGTTGGAATTAAATCCATTGCTGGCTTAACTTCTTGAATTTCAAAAACAGGCTCTTCTTCTAAAGTAAAAACAACTTTTTCATTGGTAACTTCATCACAAATGGGATTAATAATGTCGTTTTTTACTTCTGGAGCAGTTTCGAAAATAGGATTATCAACCGTAATATTGTTTATTGTTTTAGCTGTTAAATCATGAACCAACTTTTGATCGTCTTCCAATGAATGAATGATTTTTTGAGGTTCTGCATTAACAATTCCAGCTTGTTGCTCTACATTGAAACCTGTAGCAATGATAGTTACAGAAACGGCTTCTCCAAGATTTGCATCTTCACCAGCTCCCATAATGATATTAGCACTATAACCGGCTTCCGATTGGATATATTCATTGATTTCACCCATTTCATCCATGGTGATTTCGGTTGTTCCAAATACGATTAACAACAACACGTTTTTAGCGCCAGCAATTTTATTATCATTTAACAATGGTGAATCTAAAGCCGCTACAATAGCGTCTTTAGCACGTGTTTCTCCTGTTGCTGTTGCTGATCCCATAATTGCTGTTCCGCTGTTTGATAACACGGTTTTAGCATCACGTAAATCGATATTTAGTGCATAGTGATTGGTAATTACTTCAGCAATTCCTCTTGCAGCAGTTGCTAAAACTTCATCTGCTTTAGAGAAACCAGATTTAAATCCTAAGTTACCATAAACTTCACGCAGTTTGTTGTTATTGATAACAATTAGTGAATCTACATTTTTACGCAGTCTTTCTACTCCATTCATCGCTTGTTCGTAACGTACTTTACCTTCAAATTGGAAAGGAATTGTTACGATACCAACGGTTAGAATTTCGCGTTCTTTGGCTAACTGAGCAATCACAGGAGCAGCACCAGTACCTGTACCACCACCCATTCCTGCAGTAATGAAGACCATTTTAGTATTCGAATCTAGCATTTTCTCAATTTCAGCAATACTTTCTATGGCAGATTGTTGACCAATTTCAGGATTTGCTCCAGCTCCAAGTCCTTCGGTTAAGCTAACACCTAACTGAATTTTATTGGGAACGGAGCTATTTTGCAATGCCTGCGAATCGGTATTACAAATAACAAAATCAACACCTTTAATTCCTTGTTGGAACATGTGATTAATGGCGTTACTTCCACCTCCACCAACACCAATTACTTTGATAACGTTGGATTGGTTTTTTGGTAAATCGAATGCGATGCTTGTTAATTCTGACATAATGGTACTTTTTATTCTGCGTTATCTAAAAATTCTTTAATCTTTTCTATGTACTTATCAAAAAATGACTTTTTGATTCTATCTCCAGTAGATTCTTCCGTTTTTTCAACTTCTTTTTCTGCTACTAGAGTAGGTTCCTCTGCAACCGGCTCAACTGCAACCGCTACAGGTTCTTCTTTTTTCATTTCTACTAATGGCGTAGCGCTTTTCGTATTATTTCTAACACTATTCATCACTAAACCAACAGCAGTGGCATATAATGGGCTCGACAATTCTTCGTCTGAGTTTCCAGCTAAATGTTCGTTTGGATAACCAATTCTGGTGTCCATTCCTGTAATATATTCTACCAATTGCTTGATGTGTTTTAACTCAGCTCCACCACCAGTTAATACGATTCCTGCAATTAATTTTTTCTTTGGGTCTTCATGACCATAAATTTTAATTTCAGCATATACTTGCTCGATAATTTCCACTACTCTAGCGTGAATAATTTTCGATAAGTTTTTCAACGAAATTTCTTTTGGTTCTCTTCCTCGTAAACCTGGAATAGAAACAATTTCATTGTCTTTATTTTCTCCTGGCCAAGCTGAACCGAAACGTACTTTTAATAATTCCGCTTGTTTTTCAATAATAGAACAACCTTCTTTAATATCTTCTGTAATTACATTTCCTCCAAAAGGAATTACAGCAGTATGACGAATAATTCCGTCTTTAAAAATGGCTAAATCTGTTGTTCCACCACCAATATCGATTAGAGCAACTCCAGCTTCTTTTTCTTCCTGACTTAAAACAGCATCAGCTGAAGCCAATGGTTCTAAAGTTAAACCAGATAATTCTAATCCCGCACTTTTAACACATCTTCCTAAATTACGAATAGAAGCCGCTTGACCCACCACTACATGAAAACTAGATTCTAGTCTTCCACCATACATTCCGATTGGTTCTTTGATTTCCGCTTGTCCGTCAATTTTGAATTCTTGTGGTAATACGTGGATAATTTCTTCACCTGGCAACATTGCCAATTTATGTACTTGACCAATCAAAGCATCAATATCAGCATCACCAATTACTTCTTCTGCATTTGGGCGACTTACGTAGTCACTATGTTGAATACTGCGAATATGTTGGCCCGCAATTCCAACCACAACATCATTAATCTTATAACCTGAGTTATTTTCTGCTTCTAAAATTGCTTGTTGAATCGATTGAATCGTTTGTGTAATGTTATTTACAACACCTCTATGAACACCTAAGCTTTTAGATTTTCCTACTCCAAGAATTTCTAGCTTACCATATTCATTCTTCTTACCAATCATGGCTACAATCTTTGTTGTACCAATGTCTAGTCCTACTGCTATATTGTCTTTGTTCATAACACTACTTATTTCTTACAAACTACTTGTTCTTCAAACATTAAGTTTACTTCTTTATACTCTTTAATCAAGGTATCCTTCACAGCATGCAGAAAAAAAGCTTTATAATTCTTTAACTTTTGCTCTACATGAATGGGTTTACCCAAAACGATTTTAAAATCGTAATTTCTATTGGTCATGATTACGCCTCCTGAAGGCAAAATCTTGATTCCAGTTATGTTTTTCTTTAAGAAATCATCTTTATTGATTTCATTAAACAAAAACACATAATTCTCTTTCTCTTCATCAGGAAATTCTCCCACAACGAGCGGTACTCGAGCAGAAAAATTATCGGACAAAGGCATTTTAGTTCCTTTACTATCAACATAATACGAAGTATTAGCCGACAGTAGTCTTACGGTTGGGGTCTTTTGTTTTATATGCGCACTTAAAGAACCATCTATACTTGAAAAAACTTGCGCTTTTTCTATCATCTCGTGATCATCGAGAACAGATTCTAAAGTATTCAAATCTACTCTATATTTTTTAATTGGTAAAGCACCTCCGCAATTTTGTATTAACAAGTTATTAACCATTTCATGAGTTATAAACAAATTATCCTGACCTACTGCAAATGATATATTTATATCCGTAATTAGTCTGTTTTGATTTCTTTTTGATGCAAATGAATACAGGAAAACCATCGCAAAAGCAATTAAAACCAATCGAATATTTTGCCAATTAAATCTTTTCATAGAGTAAATCTTTAATTGTTTTTACTTGTTCCCCAATATCGCCAGCCCCGATTGTAACAAAAACATCGGCGTCTGAATTTTTAAAAGTTTCCAACAAGGATTCTTGTGTTACCAGTTTTTTATTCTCATTGGTAATTTTACTTAATAACCAACTCGAATTCACGCCTTCCATTGGCAATTCTCTTGCTGGATAAATTTCTAATAACAAAATTTCATCAAATTGACTTAAGCTGGTTGCGAAACCATCAATAAAATCTTTGGTTCTTGAAAACAAATGCGGTTGAAATGCTGCAATAATCTTTTTATTCGGATACAACTCACGAACCGCTTGATGTACGGCGTTAATTTCCGTTGGATGATGTGCATAATCGTCAATATATACCAATTTTTCCTCTCTAATTTGGAAAGAAAAACGACGTCTAATTCCAGGAAATGAAGCTAATGCAGCTGCTATTTTTTCAGGAGCAACTCCATAAGTGTAAGCCATGGCAAAAGCAGTTAACGCATTCATCAAATTGTGATGTCCGGGCAAACCAAAACGCACGTTGGTAATTACCTCTTTGGGCGTTTGAATATCAAACACATAGAATCCATTTTCGATGCGGCTGTTATTTGCTGAAAATGTTGTGTTAGCAGCTATTCCAATGGTATTTCCTGTTAATGGTAAGCCATTGGCAATAAATAAATTTTCTGAGCTTACCTTATTTGCAAACTCGGTAAAAGAAGCTTCAATTGCTGTTGCATCACCATAAATATCTAAATGATCGGCATCCATTGAGGTGATACAAGCTAAATCAGGATGCAAATGCAAAAACGAACGATCAAATTCATCGGCTTCAACCACAGTAACTGTTTTTCCTGAACCAATTAAATTCGAATTATAATTCTCTACAACTCCGCCTAAAAACGCCGTAACATCAACGCCACTTTGGTGCAAAATATGTCCTAAAATGCTCGAAGTTGTTGTTTTTCCGTGTGTTCCAGCTACTGCGAAACAGAACGTATCTTTGGTTATAATTCCTAAGACTTCGGCTCTCTTTTTGATTTGAAAACCGTTTTTTTGGAAGAAATTCCACTCCGAATGGTCTTTTGGAATAGCGGGCGTAATAACTACCAACGTATTTTCTTTATTCAAAAATGCCGTACCAATAGCCTCTACCGAATCATTAAAATGGATTGTCATTCCAAGCGCTTCTAACTCTTGAGTAAGTTGCGTCGGTGTTTTGTCGTATCCTGCCACATTTTTTCCTAAGGCAACAAAATAGCGCGCAAGAGCACTCATTCCGATTCCTCCGATTCCGATAAAGTAGACGTTATGTATTTGGTTACTATTCATTTTTTGTTTCAGGTTTCAAGTTTCAGGTTTCAAGTTTGATTTTTGTTCTTGAATTTTGAATTTGACTTTTGTTCTAGTTATTTTATTAATTTTTCTATTTCTTTTACAATTTCTTTTGTTGCATTTGGCAAGGCTAATTTGTGAATCTTCTTGCTCAGCTTCGCTTGTTTTTCATCATTGGAAACCAAGTCGGCAAATTCGTTTTTAAATTGGTTCTCTAATTCAGATTCTTTTAACATGATGGCTCCTTTTTTCTCTACGATTGCCATGGCATTTTTCGTTTGGTGATCTTCCGCCACATTTGGTGATGGAATAAAAATGGTTGGTTTTCCCACAATACACAATTCAGAAACCGAAGATGCTCCAGAACGCGAAATAATAAAATCGGAAGCCGCGTAAGCCAAATCCATTTTATCTATAAATGCCAACACATGTACATTTTTCTTCTCATTGAAATGGTTGTATTCATTAAAATACAATTTTCCACATTGCCAAACTACTTGTAATCCTAAATCCAATAAAAAATCAATTTCTTTAGCGATGAGCTGATTTATTCTTCTTGCCCCTAAACTTCCGCCTAAAACCAGCAACGTTCTTTTTGTACTGTCCAATTCTAAGTAAGTCAAAGCTTGAATGCGTTTTTCATCGATTTCAATTAAATCTTGACGCACTGGATTTCCTGTGATAGTGAGCTTTTCCTTTGGAAAGAACTTATCTAATCCTTCATAAGCTACACAAATAGCACTGGCTTTTTTAGCTAATAATTTATTGGTAATTCCAGGATATGAATTTTGTTCTTGCACAACCGTTGGAATTCCCATCCAATGGGCTACTTGTAAAACAGCACCACTTGCAAATCCTCCTGTTCCAATCACAACATCGGGCTTGAATTGCTTCAAAATGAAAAACGATTTCACTAAACTAGCCAACAACTTAAGTGGAAACAATGCATTTTTGAACGAAATTTTTCGCTGCAAACCCGCTATCCAAAGTCCTTTGATTGGATAACCTGCTTGAGGCACTTTTTGCATCTCCATTTTATCTTTGGCACCCACAAAAAGAAAGTCCGCATCTGGATAAATGCTTTTCAACTCATTGGCAATAGCTACTGCCGGATAGATATGTCCGCCTGTTCCGCCTCCGCTTAATATGAATTTTAGTTTTCTCATTTTACACCCCTAAAGGGGACAATTTTATGATTTATTCTTTTATTTTTTATTTAAAACGGCGTTCATTGGATTTTGTCCGTTTACTAACACATCGCCATTTTCATCTTCAACTAGTGACTCTCTAATTGAACTTTTCATGCTATTTATTTTTTGCTGATTTTCATCGGCTTCTTTTTCTTCGTTTAATGCTACTTGTGCATCAATTATTTGCTGTAATGCTTCGTCTCTTTTACGTTGTTCTTCCAAATCTAATGCTACTTCTTCATCTTTTTTGGTTACGCTTAAAATGATACCAATAGACAAACAAGTCATCCAAATGGAAGTTCCTCCAGCGCTCAGAAATGGTAAGGTTTGTCCGGTTACTGGCAGCAATTCTACGGCAACTGACATGTTAACCAAGGCTTGAAATATAATAGGAAAACCTAATCCAATAATCAACAATTTCCCAAATAAACTATTCGCTTTTTGGGCATTAATAACAAACCGAACAAAGAGCAACATATACAAAAACATTATACCAACCGCACCAACTAAACCATATTCTTCAACAATTATGGCAAAAATAAAATCGGATGATGATTGTGGTAAGAAGTTCTTTTGCACACTTTTTCCTGGACCTAAGCCTTTAATTCCGCCTGATGCTATAGCAATTTTTGCTTTTTCAATTTGGTATGCATCTTCTTTAGGCGTATCATCCATAAAACTATCAACGCGACTAATCCAAGTATCTACACGGTTTGGCATAGCGTCTGGAAAAGCTTTGGCTACTAGAATAAAAAATGCTAAACTTACAATTCCGGCTCCGATGATGAATGCCAAATATTTTATGGGATAGTATCCAATGAAAACCAACATACAAACCATCGAAAATATCAAAGCAGTCGTAGAGAAATTAGCAGGAAGAATCAAGGCTAAAACTGCAAAAACAGGCAACCATAATTCTAAAAGTGATTCTTTAAAACTGTATTCTTTATCGCTTACTTTTGCCAAGTAGCGCGCCACATAAATCATTAAAACAATGAACGCTAAAGTTGACGTTTGAAAACTAATTCCAACAAATGGTATTTGAATCCATCGGCTGGCATTGGCACCGCCAATTGTTGTTCCTTGAAAAAGCGTGAACAACAGTAAAACAATGACTATTGGTATTCCAACCAACGAAAGCGCTCGAAAATAATGATAGGGCATTTTGTGAATGAAAAAAATAATCACAAAACCCAAAAATAGATGTCCGAGATGCTTTACTAAATATCCCATTGTAGAGCCTTTACCGATTACATATACTAGATTGGTACTAGCGCTGTAAACAGGTAAAAAGGAAATCAGCGCCAATAGAAAAACTATTGCCCAAATTACCTTATCGCCTCTTAAACTGGATATTACTTTATTCATTTTGGTTTACAAATTATGAACCGCTTGTTTAAATTGTTTTCCTCTGTCTTCGTAATTTTCGAATAAATCAAAACTTGCACATGCTGGAGATAACAAAACCGTATCGCCTTTTTCTGCCATGCGTTGTGCAATTTTTACAGCTTCTGTCATTGATGTAGTTTCAATCATAACATCTACTACTCCATTGAACGTGTTGAATAATTTTTGGTTATCCACACCTAAACATATAATTCCTTTTACTTTTTCTCTTACCAATGCCATCAACTCATCGTAATCGTTACCTTTATCTACACCACCAACAATCCAAACCGTTGGCGTATTCATACTATCTAACGCAAAGAATGTTGCATTTACATTAGTAGCTTTAGAATCGTTAATGTACTGCACATTTTGAATCTTCAACACTTTTTCCAAACGATGTTCTGCTCCTTGAAAATTGCTTAAACTTTCTCTAATGGTTTGTTTTCTAATCTTCAACAATTGCGCCACAGCAGTTGCTGCCATTGCGTTTTTTACATTGTGTTTTCCGTCTAAAGCTAGTTCTTTAATTGGCATAGTAAATTCTTCGTTATTAATGTTGGTGTAAATGGTATCTTCTTTTAAATAGCATCCCTTTTCTATTTCTTCTTGTAGCGAAAATGGATAAACTGTTGCTTGTGTTTTGTTGTTCTGCAACCAATTTTGAATCGCGCTATCTTCATTGTCGACGATTAAATAATCGGCTGCTGTTTGATTTTCGGTTATTCTAAATTTGGATGCGATATATAAATTGTAATCGTAATTGTATCTATCTAAATGGTCTGGGCTGATATTAGTAATTACTGCAATATGTGGTTTGAAACTTACAATTCCGTCTAATTGAAAACTGCTCAATTCCAACACATAATACTCGTGATTGTTGTCTGCTACTTGCCAAGCAAAACTTTTTCCAATATTTCCTGCCAAGCCTACATTTAAACCGCCTTGTTTTAGTAAATGATACGTCAACAAAGTAGTAGTTGTTTTTCCGTTGCTTCCTGTTATTCCAATGATTTTAGCATCGGTAAATGGCATGGCAAACTCAATTTCTGAAATCACGGGAATTTGCTTTTCCATCAACTGCTTTACAATTGGCGCTTTATCTGGAATTCCTGGACTTTTCATTACTACATCGGCATTTAGAATTAATGCTTCTGTGTGCTTTTCATCTTCCCAAGGAATTTTATTAATGGTAAGAACTTCTTTGTAATTTTCTTTAATCTTGCCAAAATCAGACACAAAAACATCGTATCCTTTTTTCTTTCCTAAAATGGCAGTTCCTACACCACTTTCGCCACCACCGAGTACAACTAATCGCATATTATCTCAGTTTTAAGATTACTAATGATGAAATGGCTAATAAAATTCCAACAATCCAAAAACGGGTTACAATTTTACTTTCGTGATACCCCTTTTTTTGGTAATGATGATGCAACGGCGACATTAAGAAAATGCGTCGACCTTCACCGTATTTCTTTTTGGTGTATTTAAAATAACTAACCTGTAACACTACCGAAAGATTTTCAGCTAAGAAAATACCGCATAAAATTGGAATCATTAATTCTTTACGAATAGCGATGGCAATTACTGCGATAATTCCACCAATAGTCAAACTTCCTGTATCGCCCATAAAAACGGTTGCTGGATAGGTATTATACCAAAGAAAACCAACTAACGCCCCCGTAAATGCTGCAATAAATATGGTCATTTCACCAGAATTTGGAATATACATAATGTTCAAATAATCCGAGAAAATGATGTTTCCTGATAAGAAAGCGAAAATTCCAAGTGTCAACACCGAAATAGCTGAAGTTCCTGCGGCTAATCCATCGATGCCATCCGTTAAATTGGCTCCATTTGAAACCGCTGTAATGATAAAAATTACAACCGGAATAAAAATTAACCAAGCCCAATCTTTATAACCATCGCCCATGAATGACAATACTTCTGCATAATCAAATTCGTTGTTTTTTAGAAATGGAATTGTTGTTGCTGTCGATTTTTCTTCCAATTTTGAAGCTTCTACATTTTCAACTTTGAATTTATCACCCAAAGTATCTTTTCTTACCGTTACTCCTGGATGAAAATACAATACCGAACCCACAATTATACCCAAACCTACTTGACCAATAACTTTGAATCTTCCTTTTAATCCTTCTTTATCTTTTTTGAAAATTTTGATGTAATCGTCTAAAAAACCAATTGACCCCATCCAAATCGTGGTTACAATTAGTAAAATCACATAAATATTTTCCAATTTAGCCAATAAGAAAACCGGAATTAAAGTCGCTAAAATGATAATGATTCCACCCATTGTTGGTGTTCCTGCTTTTTCATTTTGCCCTTGCAGTCCTAATTCTCTAACGGTTTCACCTACTTGCTGTCTTTTAAGGAATGAAATTATTTTTTTTCCATAAATAGTAGCAAAAGCCAAGGATAAAATAAATGCCAAACCTGAACGAAACGTTATGTATTGAAAAACTCCCGCTCCAGGAACGTCAAATGCTTTATCTAAATATTGAAAAATGTAGTACAACATACTTTTTTTAGTTTAAAGTTCATAAATCAAATTCCAAAGAAGTGAATCGTTTTTGTGGTTATTTGTTTAATTGTTCGAGAATTTCTTTTACAATCTTCATATCATCAAAATCATGACGAACGCCGTTAATTTCTTGATACGTTTCATGTCCTTTTCCAGCGATTAAAATGATATCGCCCGAATTTGCCAATTGACAAGCCGTTTTTATAGCTTGTTTTCTATCGATAATGGAAAGTGTTTTCTTGAAATTTTGAGGCTCAACTCCTTTTTCCATTTCTTCTATTATCGTTTCAGGATTTTCCGTTCTTGGATTATCCGATGTAAAAATGACTTTGTCGCTTAATTCCGAAGCAATTTTTGCCATAATGGGTCGCTTCGTTTTATCTCTATCGCCACCGCAACCTACAATTGTGATTAATTGTTCGTTTCTAGTTCGGATGTTTTCAATGGTTTTTAATACATTTTCCAATGCATCTGGCGTGTGTGCATAATCCACAATAGCTGTAATCTTGCTTTCAGAAACGATATATTGAAATCTTCCGGAAACACTTTCTAAAGCAGAAACCAAACGCAAAGCTTCTTGTTCTTCCAATCCCAATTCAATTGCTGTAGCGAAAATCGCCAACAAATTATAAGCATTGAAGGAACCAATTAACTTAGTCCACAATTCATGGTTATTGACTTTTAATAACAAACCTGTGAATTGGTTCTCTAAAATTTGAGCACGATAATCGGCGTATGATTTTAGCGCATAAGTCACTTTTTTGGCTTTGGTATTTTGCACCATAACCGCTCCGTTTTTATCATCCACATTCACAATGGCAAAAGCCGATTTTGGTAAATGATCAAAAAATGATTTTTTTACATCGCGATATTCCGCAAATGTGTTATGGTAATCCAAATGGTCGTGCGATAAATTGGTAAAAATGCCACCTTCAAAATGCAAAGCTTCCGTTCTTTTTTGATGCACACCGTGCGAACTCACTTCCATGAAACAAAATTCGCAACCTGTTTCTACCATTTCATTCAAAAAATGATTGATAGTTAATGAATCTGGTGTTGTATGTGTAGCTTTATGTTCGGTTTCATCTACCAAAATTTTAACGGTTGATAGCAAACCAACTTTATATCCTACATTTTTGAATAATTGGTATAATAACGAAGCAATAGTAGTTTTACCATTGGTTCCGGTTACACCAACTAAACGTAGTTTTTGTGATGGATTTTCGTAAAAATTAGCACTTAAAAACGCTAAGGCTTCATTGGAAGATTTTACTTGAATATACGTTACCCCGTTTACAATTCTTTCAGGAAAAGTTTCACATATAATTGCTGAAGCACCTAATTCCAATGCTTTATCAATAAAAGCATGCCCATCTGAAAGCGAACCTTTAATTGCTACAAAAACGTCATTCAACTCAATTTTTCTGGAGTCGAATTCTATTTTATTCACAGCAATATCGGTTGGCCCTTTTACGGCATCGATAGCTACTTTGTACAATATATCTTTTAATACTTTCATGATAATTGCAAGGTTATTACTTGGTTTTTTTGGATAATTTCTCCAGCATTTATAGATTGTGCTTTTACTTTTCCAATACCAACCACTTTCACTTTCAATCCTAAATTCTCTAAAAGTGCTATGGCATCCATTCCTTCCATTCCTTTTACATTTGGAATAAAATCGGTTGTATTTTGTGTCTTTTTGTAGTAATCTGCATAACTTTTTTCTACCGTTACCACTTTCGATTCAATATTTTTCACATGGTTTGTTGGAGGAGAATCGGTATAAATTTTTTGAGCAATTCTTTTGAAAACTGGTCCAGCTACATCAGCACCGTAATATCCAGTTGACACTTTTGGTTTATGTACCACAACAAAACAAGAATATTTGGGTTCTTTCGCTGGAAAATATCCTGCAAAAGATGAAGCATAATGCAACTGCGATTTGTCTTTATAATTTACTTGAGCCGTTCCTGTTTTTCCAGCCATTGAGAAATCTTTGGAATACAATTTTGAGCCTGTTCCGCGTTTTACTACATTCTCTAAAATGGCTCTAACTTGCACTAAAGCTTCATCAGAGGCAATTTTTGGATGAATCACTTCCGTATCATATTTTTTAATGGTGTTGTTCCATTCTTTAATTTCTTTCACGAAATACGGTTTCACCATTACACCATCATTGGCAACTGCATTATATAAAGTCAACGTTTGCAATGGCGTTAAGGAAATATTGTACCCAAAAGCCATCCATGGCAAAGTAGTTCCGTACCAATCTTTAGCTCCTGGTTGTGGCACAATTGGTTTTCCTTCGCCCAAAAGCTGAATCCCTAATGGTTTATTTAATCCGTAGCTATTAATTCTATCAACAAATTGTTTTGGATTGCTTCCATAGCTATCGGTTACAGCTTTTACCAAAACGGTGTTGGATGAAACTTCAAAACCTTTGGCAAGCGAAATTTTCCCGTAACCGCCTTTTTTGGAATCACGTACTTTTCTTCCGTAGTATTCAATTACGCCGCCATTAGTATCATACACTTTACTCGTATCTACTTTTTTATCATCTAATAAAGCAATTAAGTCAAACAATTTGAATGTTGAACCTGGCTCGTGCGATTCTGCAACAGCATAGTTTTGAGTTTCATAATACGAACCATCTGAAGCTCTTCCTAAATTTGAAATAGCTTTGATTTGTCCGGTTTTGGTTTCCATTACAATTACACAGCCGTGATCTGCTTCGTAAATTTCTAGTTGTTTCAACAAAGCATGGTGTGCAATATCTTGTATATAAACATCAATAGTTGAAATGATATCGTAACCGTCTTGTGGTTCTAATTCGTTGTTATCATTGATAGGTTTCCATTGATTTTTGGCAATTTTTTGCATCATACGATGGCCGTTCTTGCCGTTAATATATTCGCGAAAAGCATATTCCAAACCTTTACCATCGCTATCAGAACGCTCATAACCAACAGTTCTTTGAGCAACCAAACCAATAGGATGTTCGCGAACGGTCTTTTGCTCAATGATAATTCCTCCTTTGTATGGTCCTTTATTGAATAATGGAAAGCTTTTTATTCGCATGTAATCGGTATAGCTCAATTTTTTGGCAACCAAATAGTAACGATTTTTATTATTTCTTGCTTTCTGCAATTCCGCTTGATAGAAACCTGGTGTTTTTCCAAACATAACAGCCAATGAGTCACTAAGAGGTTTTAGCAATTCTGAAAAGTTTTCTTGCGAAGGTGACAAAGCATCAAAACGAATCGTATATTCTGGAATTGACGTTGCTAATAAACTTCCATCTGCAGAATACACATTCCCTTTATTTGCTGGAATAGTGAAGTTCTTTACCGTTCTTTCTTGAGCTAATTTGCGGTAGTATTCCCCTTCAACCCATTGAATATTGTTAAGTTTAACCAAAACCAAGATAGCTATCACAAAAAATGTGAAAGCTACTAAATACATTCTGTAAGAGACTTTTTTATCTGCTACTGCCATATTTTGATTTTGTCTAAAAATGATTTTTTATCGGTTTCGTTTGACTTTACTATAATTTTTGTTGGCGGTGTATTCGCTGGATAAATTTCTCTTTGCTCCATTTTTTTTGCCACCGTTGATTCCATTTTTAATTTCATCAATTCAGAGCGTCTATCCACAAACTCCGAACGTAATTCTTTTACTTGATTAGTCAGTTCTGTAATTCGGTAGTTTTTAGCATCGTAGCGATGGTTGTTAGCAATAGCAATCATGGCTAAAACAATCAGAAATACAATAAATTTCCAATTCTTTAAAGCGTCATCGCTTACTAAAAACTTTGCTTTAAGCAAACTGTAAACTCCGTTTTTCATTCCTTTTATTTCTTTTCTGCTACTCTTAATTTCGCACTTCTGGCACGGTTGTTTATTGCAATTTCTTGCGCTGTTGGCACTATTAATTTTTCGATAATTTGGAATGGAACTTCAAAATTTCCAAAGAAATCGCGTTCTGGTTCGCCTTCAAACATCCCGTTTCTCATGAATCGTTTTACCAATCTATCTTCTAGTGAATGATACGAAATCACACTCAATCTTCCTTTTGGTGCTAAAATTTCTAGCGATTGCTCTAAAAATTCTTTCAATGCTTCCATTTCTTGGTTTACTTCAATTCGGATGGCTTGATAAATTTGGGCTAAAATTTTATTGCTTTTATGCGCTGGCAAAAACTTAGACAAAACCGCTTTTAGTTGCTCCGAGTTTTTAATTTTAGCATCTCTTCGAGCATTTACAATTACGTTTGCCATAGCTCCACCGTTTTTCAATTCGCCATAACTCATCAAAACACGCTTGATATCTTGCTCTTCGTATTCATTGATAACATGATATGCACTCAATTCATCTTTTTGGTTCATTCGCATATCCAATTCCGCCTCAAAACGAGTGGAAAAACCGCGTTCTGCAACATCAAATTGATGGGAAGAAACGCCTAAATCAGCTAAAATTCCGTCTACTTGTTTAATGCCATGAAAGCGTAAGAACCTTTTTATATTTCTGAAATTCTCGTTGATTAATAAGAATCTATCGTCTTGAATAGCATTTCGTAATGCATCTTCATCTTGATCAAAAGCAATTAATCTACCATTTTCACCTAAGCGCGAGATGATTTCTCTCGAATGTCCGCCGCCGCCAAAAGTTACATCCACATAAATTCCATCAGGTTTTATATTCAAACCGTCCACCGTTTCTTTTAGTAAAACTGGGTTATGATATTCCATCTTCGTCGTCAATTAAATTTCCCATTACTTCTTCTGCCAAATCAGCAAAATCATCTGTTGCATTTTCGATTGCATTTTCATACAAGGTTTTATCCCAAATTTCCACGATATTCACTGCTGAAGAAAGCACAATATCTTTATCAATTGAAGCAAAACCAACCAAATCCTTTGGTATTAACAAACGACCTGTTGCATCGATTTCTACCAATTTCACTCCAGCAGTAAATCTTCGAATGAAGTCGTTATTCTTCTTCACAAAACGATTTAGCTTATTGATTTTAGCCATCATTTTGTTCCATTCGGTCATTGGATATAATTCCAAACATGGCTGAAAAACAGCACGTTTCAACACAAAGCCATCCTCCAGATTACCCAATTGCTTTTTCAACCCTACTGGAAGCATTACTCTTCCTTTAGCGTCAACTTTGCATTCGTATGTTCCAATGATGGTGTTCAATTCGTTTTGGATTTGATTTATGACAAAATTAAAAAAATATTACCACTTTTTACCACAAAATACCACTTTGTTAATAAGTTTTTACACTTTAACAATCAAATAGTTAGAGAAAAACCACTCCTAGAAAGCAGAAAACCTAAGAAAACAAGAATCTTTCGAGATTAAAAATTCAATACAAACACATTAAGAAATGTTTAAGTTTCCTTTTAAATGAAAATAAAATTGTTGAAAACTAGTCTTTTACACCTCAACAAACCCCACAAGAATACAAGAAAAGTAATTTTGCTTTTAATTAAGTGATAAAATGCTATATTTGTGGAAATTTCTGAATATTAATTTGGGATAATCTATATGTTAAAAAGAGAGAAAAAATATACTTATTTTGAAGCAGGTGAAGGCACGCCTATCATCGTTTTACATGGATTAATGGGTGGTTTGAGTAATTTTGGTAGTTTGGCTGATTTTTTTCCTACGAAAGGTTATAAAGTTGTTATACCAGAATTACCACTTTATACGCAAAACATCTTAAAAACCAACGTAAAAGCATTTTCTAAATACGTAAAAGATTTTATTGTATCTAAAGGTTTTGATCAAGTGATTTTGGTTGGAAATTCTTTGGGCGGACATATTGCTTTGTATTTTACAAAAATGTATCCTGAATTAGTTAAAGGATTGGTTATTACTGGAAGTTCAGGCTTATACGAAAGTGGCATGGGCGAAAGTTATCCAAAACGTGGCGATTACGAATACATCAAAAAGAAAAGTGAAGATGTATTTTACAATCCAGAAATAGCTACGAAAGAAATTGTTGATGAAGTTTTTGCTACTGTAAATGATAGAATTAAATTAATTAAAACATTAACTATTGCCAAAAGTGCTATTCGTCATAATATGGCGAAAGATTTACCAAAAATGACAACGCCAACTTGCATTATTTGGGGAAAAAACGATAAAGTTACACCGCCAGAAGTAGCTGAGGAATTTGACAAATTATTACCTAATTCTGAACTATTTTGGATTGACAAATGCGGTCATGCTGCGATGATGGAACATCCAGATGAATTTAACCGTGTTTTGTTTGATTGGTTACAAAAGAATAAAATATAACTATTCCCCTTTTGGGGAATTTTATTTTGATACAAGATGAAAATTAATACCGCCGAATTTATTATTAGCAATTCTGAAGTTAGTAAATGTCCGAAAGAACCTTTACCAGAATACGCATTTATTGGTCGTTCTAATGTTGGGAAATCCTCATTAATTAACATGCTGACGAACCATAAAAATTTGGCAAAAACATCAGGAAAACCGGGAAAAACGCAATTAATCAATCATTTTAAGATTAACAGCAATTGGTTTTTAGTAGATTTACCTGGTTATGGTTATGCACGAGTTTCCAAAAAAACTAAAGAAGTATTTCAACAATTCATTACTGATTATTTTGAAAAAAGAGAACAATTAGTTTGCGCATTTGTATTGATTGACATTCGTTTGGAAGCACAAAAAATCGATATTGAATTCATCAATTATTTAGGCGAAACAGAAGTTCCTTTTTGCATCATTTTCACTAAAGCAGATAAAATTGGGAAAGTACAAGCACAAAAAAACATAGCGGCTTACAAAAAGCAATTGTTAGCTGGTGATTGGGCTGAATTTCCACAATACTTCGTAACTTCATCTACCGAATCTACTGGAAGAGAAGAAGTTTTAGCTTTTATTGATGATGTGAACCAACAAATGTTTAAAAATGAAGGTTTTGTATAAAACCTATTGCAACTCCATTTTTTCAGCAAAATAAGCACAAAAATCACGCATCGTATCAGCCATTTTCTCATCGTCAGTAGCGCGTTGAAAGGTATCCGCCATAGCTACTAAAGTTTGATGAAAAAATTGCTTCATTTCATCTACTGGCATATCTTTTGTCCACAAATCAATACGAAGCGTTTCTTTTGCATTCGCATCCCAAACCGACATTAGCATGGCTTTTGCTTCTTCAGCGTCTACTCCGCCGTCTTGAGCTGTCCAACTTAATTTTTCTGGAATTCTATTTTCGTCTAATTCAACTATGAATTTAATTTCTGATGTTTTTGTTGCCATTATTTCTTTGGTTTGTATTTTGATCTTTCGAAAAGTGTTTTTGCATCCATTGCTAGCATGTCGGTTAATGAAGTATCGTTGTTTTCCATATAACTTCTTACGATTTGCCAACCCAACCACTGTCCAACTCTTCCTGGTGATTCATTATCAATTTCTAAATAGAACTTTGAAAAGGGTGCATCGTTTATAAATCTATGCTCGTTTTTCACATTGGCTTCATACAACAAATTATTTTCTATGAAGTAACGCCACATTTGCTCTTCGTTTTCTTTACACCAAGCCATTTGTTCTTCGGTGTAAGCAATTTTGGCTGCGTCAGTAAAATTTGGAATTAATTTATCTTTTAGATACAACTCTTTTCCTTGATAAATCATAATTGACAGTAAATTTTTATCCATTGGTGGCGTAATTTTCCCATATGAAAAACTCGTTACCAAATCAGGTAAAATTTGATTTTCATCAAAATTAATTCGTTTGAATTTAGGGAAATCAGCATAAAATCTGTGTTCACTACCTAGATAACAATCTAAAGCGATTAGGGCAATAGAATCGGCATAAATTGCTTTGGCATCCAAATCAACTTCACTAATTAACGTGATTACTCGAGGTGTTTTATATTTTGGAAAATAATATTGGACATGACCAAAAAATGATGTCAAATCCTCTTCCAAAGATGTAAGATTTCCATATCTAAATTGCACTTCGTTGTACAATTCACGAAGCAATGGATTTGATAATTTGTTTGTCCAAACTGTATCTTCATTTCCTTCTGGAAAAAAGAACGGATATTGACTTTGAATCTGTTTTAAATCACTTGGCTGCGATTCATAAAAAATTTTATCAAAACGTTCTACTTTAAAAACTACTGGAATTTTCTCGATTTCTCGTTCAATTTTACTTTCTTTTTTACAAGAAACCAATCCAATTAAAAGCAATACAATGAAAACCTTCTTCATAAGTGATTTTTTAGTAATTTTATGCGAATTTTTAGTCCAAATTTATAAACGACAAATATACAGTTTAAGTACATTTAATTTTCATAAAAATGACAAAATCCAATCATTTTCAAGCCGAGCAAATTAACCAACATATTGTTTCATGGCTTTTAGACTACGCAACTAAAGCAAAAGTAAAAGGTTTTGTAATAGGAATTTCTGGTGGAATTGACAGCGCCTTAACCTCGACATTATGTGCCCAAACAGGTTTACCAACCTTATGCATAGAAATACCGATTCATCAAGCCAAAAGCCATGCAAACAGAGCCAATGAACATATTGACCAGTTAAAAAAACGATTCCCAAATGTTTGGAACGAAAGAGCGGATTTAACTCCTGTTTTTGAAAGCTTCAAATTGCAAGTTCCGAGTTCAGAAAACGAAGCCGCATTGCAGTTGTCATTAGCCAATACTAGAGCACGATTACGCATGACTACTTTGTATTATTTTGCAGGAATTCATGGTTTATTAGTGGCGGGAACAGGTAATAAAATTGAAGATTTTGGAGTAGGTTTTTTTACCAAATACGGCGATGGCGGTGTAGATTTAAGTCCGATTGCTGATTTACTAAAGAGCGAAGTAAGGCAATTAGCTGCATTTTTAGATGTTCCAAATAGCATTTTAATTGCTAAACCAACTGACGGTTTATTTACCGATGCTGAATTTGAAGACGACAGAAGTGATGAAGATCAAATTGGTGCTACTTATGATGAATTGGAATGGGCAATGGCTCAAGACAATTTAGGCAAATCTATTTCTGATTTTTCTGATAGAGACGCAACTGTTTTTCAAATCTACAAAAGACTCAACACAATCAACCAACACAAGATGCATCCTATTCCAGTTTGTATAATTCCTAAAAATTTGAAAGAAAATTAAAATAAATTAAAAATAATTAACAAGAAATTACCTTTTTTTCATTAACTTTGAAGTAGTTATAAATTTTAACCAAAAATTTTTAAAGTCATGATCAAAATATGTGTTGCTGATAATCATCCGGTGGTAATCCAGGGAATTAAATCTTATTTTGAGACAAACACTCATATAGATGTAGTTGCTTCTGCTACTAACCTAGAAAACTTAGTAAATCTTTTACAAGATAAGACTATCGATATTGTTGTTTTAGATTTGGATTTACTAGGAATTTCAAGCATTAGAGATATCAAAGGATTAGTTAAAGATTTTAGTGATTCTAAAATTATCCTATTCACTGCTGTATCTGAAAAAATGTATGCGCCAACTGCTGTAAAAGCTGGTGTTTCTTCTTATGTAATGAAAACTGCTACATTAAAAGAATTGGAAAGTGTAATTTCGAAAGTTGCTCAAGGTCAAACTGTAATTAGCGAAGATGTCAAAAAAGCTATTGAATTACTAAGTAAAGGCAAAAAAGCAGACCGCTTATTCAAAAAATTATCTACTCGAGAAGTAGAAGTTTTACGTTATTTAAACGACGGAAAGAAAAACAAAGAAGTTGCTGAAATTTTAGGCTTAGACGAAAAAACAATTAGCACTTATAAATTGCGTTTACTGGCAAAATTGAATGTAACTAACTTAGTAGATTTACTAAACAAAGCAAAAAGTTTAGATATTATTTAAAATAATCGGTTCTTACTCTCCCAATACTTGAACTGATTTTCACTTTTAACGCATTATAATCGTTTACAATTTGCATTAGCTCTTCCATTGTAAGCGATTTTTTTTGTGTCATAAAATCGGCTAGTAATTCTTTGGTCAAGTTTTGAATTAAATATTCTCGGTACGAAATTAGGGTTTCTGATATCAAGGTTTTCAAGACTTCATCGCTATCTTTTGCTTTTACAAAAACTTGCTTTTTTTCTTCCCATCCATCCAATTTATATTTGTCTTCATTCATTAGAATATCGATAACTATTTGTTCGGCATCGGCTTCCAATTGGTTCAAAAATTCGTTTTTTTCAAAATTTCCTTCTTGCAAATACAATTCTAAAATTTGGGTAATTAAATTTCGAAATAGCGGATTTGAAAATTCAATTTCATCTTCTTGTAAACTCAAATAAACCTTTTCAAAAACTTTCAGTTGTCGTTTTTCTGTAACAATTGCTTCATTTCCGTCATCGTTTATTTTTAGATATTGTTCATCGAATTCAATTACTCTATTTCCATAAAGAATTACCAATTCAATAATTTTCCTTTCTAAAAGCGTTGCAATTTCTACTGACGAAAGCAAAGAGGAAGCTTGGTTAGGCAAATCATTTTTAATAACATCAAAAGCTTTTTGTTCTTCTTTGAACTTTTTATTCGCTTCGGTAAGTTCTTTTTTATCAATTTGTGCCAAAGTATTAAACAACACTTCTTCCGAAATATCCATAATTCTAGAACATTCTTGAATGTAAACTTCACGTTTGATTCTATCTGGAATTTTACCAATAGAGTTCACCATATCGCGAATTAGTTCTGCTTTTTTGATGGGATCATTATTGGCTTCTTTTACCAAAAGCGAGGCTTTGAATTGGATAAAATCTTTGGCATTTTCTTCCAAGAAACTCACTAATTCATTGTATGGCGTTTTTTTAGCAAAACTATCTGGATCTTCACCATCAGGAAACGCACAAACTTTTACGTTCATTCCTGCTTCCAAAATCAAATCGATTCCTCGAATAGACGCTCGAAGTCCGGCTGCATCACCATCAAATAAAACGGTAATATTTCTTGTCAAACGACTTACTAAACGGATTTGGTCTGGCGTTAAAGCTGTTCCAGAAGAAGCCACTACATTTTCAATTCCTGCTTGATTGAACTGAATGACATCCGTATAACCTTCTACCAAATAACAATTATCTTGTTTGGCGATGGCTTGTTTGGCATGAAAAATTCCATAAAGCACTTTACTTTTGTGGTAAATATCACTTTCTGGTGAATTCACGTATTTTGCCGCTTTTTTGTCATTGGTTAGAATTCGGCCACCAAAACCTAAAACACGGCCGCTCATGCTGTGAATTGGAAACATCACGCGACCTTTAAAACGGTCAAACGTTTTTCCTTCTTCTTCCTTAACAATCGTTAATCCTGTTTTGTCTAAAAATTCTAATTTATAGCCTTTCCCGAGTGCTTCTTTGGTAAACGCATCCCAAGAATCGGTAGAATAGCCCAATCCGAACTTCTTTATAGTTTCTGAAGTAAAACCGCGTTCTTTGAAATAAGTTAGTCCAATTGCCTTTCCTTCTTCTGTTTCTAACAAAGTGTGATGAAAATATTTCTGAGCGAATTCGGAAACCAAATACATGCTTTCCTTTTCATTGGCAACCGCTAAATCTTCATTAGTTTGAATGGTTTCCTCAATTTCAATATTGTATTTTTTTGCCAAATATTTGATAGCTTCCGGATACGTAAAATGTTCGTGTTCCATAAGGAAAGTCACTACATTTCCGCCTTTTCCTGATGAGAAATCCTTCCAAATTTGCTTTACCGGAGAAACCATAAACGAAGGCGATTTTTCATCCACAAATGGACTCAATCCTTTTAAATTACTTCCTGCACGTTTTAAATTCACGAAATCGCCAATCACCTCCTCTACTCGAGCGGTTTCAAACACGTTTTCTATGGTGGATTTGGAAATCATTTATTTTTTGGACTTCGGATGTTCAGATTTTCTGAAATTGGATTCAAAGTTACAAAGTTTTTGAATAATATAGCTACAAGGTTTTGGAAACCTTGCAGGAAAGAAAAAAGCACCTCATTACTGAAGTGCCTTCTCATAAATAAAATACTAACCCTAAACTTAATTAAAATCGAAGCGAACGCCTAATGAAATGTTGTTTTGATCAACCGCATTGTTTTGGAACATTGGATTTAAATCGTATTTCAGATACAAACTTGTAGCTTTATAACCAATGTATGCGCTTAATCCGTAAGTAAAATCATTTACATTGAAATCGCCTTTTTGTCTTTCTTTGATATCTAAATCGTCTATTTCATATTTTAAAATTTGTTTTGACTTGATGCGAACACCTGCATAACCTCCAATTCCCAAACGAACGGATTCATGCGTTTTGAAATAGGTTCTTTCTCCATCTTTTGAGGTTTTCTTTGGAGAAAAATCAAATTCTAAATGCAGTGGTGCCACCAAAAACACATTTCTAAAACGCGATTCGTCAAAATTTACACCTCCAGTTACCAATTCGGTTTGCTCCCCATTTCTAACAAAATAACGATTTTCGGTTGGACGTAAATTGTTATACATTAAGGAAAGTCCGTACTTAGCATGCAATAAATTGTTGTTTTTGAAAATTCTTGAATTGTAAGTAAATCCCCATTCGTAGAAATGTGAACCCCAAACTCTAAAATCTGAATCCGACAAACTTTCTCCTTCCGTAATTACATTGTTTAAACCTGTTGCAAACACAAATTGAGAAGTAGTTCGTTTTGATTTACGCTCAATTTTGTCTTTTTCTCCTTTAAATATTTTTAAAGAGCTTATATTATATTCGGTTTGTGTTCCAATGGAATCGTTAGTACCGCCACCAAGAGTTACTGTATGGCCACCTTCACCCTTTTTAAAATAAACAAGAACTTTTTTCCCGTTGATTGTGTCTATTTTATAAGTGATGTTTTTGCTTTCATTATCTAGTTTAGACTGCAGCAAATCATCAAGTTCTTTTTTGTATTTATCCATTCCTTCTTCAATGCGATTTGCAGATTTTTCTGCTGCTGCTAATTTGGCATCCTTTAATTCATTAGCTGAAATTTTTTGGTTACTAAAAGCATTTTCTAATGAATCTACTTTAAGTTTTAGTTCTGTTTTTTCTCTAAATAGTAGAAAATCCATTTTATTAGAAATTGATTCTACTTTTTTCTCAAAAGTTTCTGCTTTCTTTTTGTTTTGTGCAGTTACTTTACTTAGAAAACTTAAGGCAATAACAAGAGTGTACAAAATAATTTTTTGCATGATTATAAAATTTAAAATGATTATTATTTGATTATTTACTCGTAATTTCTGTTGGCAACTGCCGATTTTACTTCATTGAAGTTTCTTCGTAATTTATCGATAGTAGATTCTTTGTGTTTTTGATGTACTTCTTGTTCCACTTTGGTTAAAAGCTCATTGGCATCAACTTTAATCTTCGTTGCTGGATTTATTTTAATTTTATTAGTATCTACTTTACTAGGCTGCTCAATTTGTGCTAAAAGTTCTTCTGGTGAAAGGTATTTATAGTTGTTGGGCGATGGGTGATGGGTGATGGGTGATGGGTGATCAATAATCACTTGATTTTTTAAGTCAACTTGATTTTCATCATTTATTTTGATGCCTTCATTCTTTAATTTATTGTTCTCAACCAAAACCGTTTCCTCACTACTATTAAATTTTATTTCTGTTGGTAATTGATTTCCCTCTATTTTCTCATTAGTAATTTCATTATTAACTACGGGAATTACATTTTCAATTGCAACGGATTCATTGGAATTAAGAAGAAAAAAGCCTAAACCAGAAAACAATAAAAACGCTGCTGCAATGTACAACCAAGTAAAATTACGTTTAGGTTGTTTAGCTTCCGCAACTGTAAGCATCGCGTCTAATCGATCCCAAGCTGGAGCTGATGGCTGAATTTCTCTAGCATTCAACTTTTCTTTGATTTGATTATCTATTTTATTTGGTGCCATTGAGTTTCTTTTTTAATTCAACAATTTGTTGTTGCAATAATTTTCGAGCGTTTGACAATTGCGACTTTGATGTTCCTTCACTTATTTGGAGCATTTCGGCTATCTCTTGATGTTTATAACCTTCTATTGCGTATAAATTAAACACCATTTTATAACCGTCTGGCAAATTGTCAATCATGTTTTGGATATCGTCTACCGAAAAATCTTCCATTTCATAAACCGATTCATTCTCACTTATCGTGACATCTTCAATATCTTGGTGATTAAAATTATTCTTTTTCACCCGAAGAAAATCGATACATTCATAAATCATAATTCGGCGAATCCAACCTTCAAAACTGCCTTTGTGCTCGAATTTTTTCAGATTGGTAAATACTTTCATAAATCCGGTAATCATTACATCTTCTGCGTGGTGAATGTCTTTGATGTATTGACGACACACACTTAACATTTTGGAAGAAAATTTGGCATAAATCTGCTGTTGGGCTTGTCGATTGTTTTCGACTGCCAATAGGATGAGTTGCTTTTCTTCTTGATGTAACTGGATAACTTTCATTTTTCAAGTTCAATGTCAAGTTCAATATCAAACTCAAATTTACACTATTTGAAATTGATTTTTTTTCTTGCTCTTGTTGTTGAATTATTGCTTCTAATTATATAGACGAGAATGAGTTTAAAATGGTTGTATCATTTTACAAAATTTCAAAAATAAAAATTCCAAATTCCAACATATTTCGATTTGAATATCAAATACCGTTAATTATTCTTTGGGATTTGGGATTTATTTATTGGAATTTATTTGTAATTATTTTTTTCTTTCAATAACGTAATTTACCATTAAAACAAGAGAGTCTTTGTAGGGAGAAGTTGGGAAGTCGCTAATTAATTGTAAGGCTTCTTGCTGAAATTGAACCATTTTTTCTTCAGCATAATTTAAACCATTTTTGTCTTTTACAAATTGAATAACTTCTTTTACGCGCTTTTTGTCTTTGTTATGATTTTTCACCGAGTTGATGACCCAACTTTTTTCTTTAGGCAAACAATTATTCAAAGCGTAAATCAAAGGTAATGTCATTTTTTGCTCTTTGATATCAATTCCTGTGGGTTTACCAATAGCTTCATCGGTGTAATCGAATAAATCGTCTTTGATTTGGAACGCCATTCCGATAAGTTCTCCGAATTTGCGCATTTTTTCAACCAATTCTTTATCATCTGGAGCAACCGAACAAGCGCCAAGCGAACAACAAGCTGCAATTAAAGTTGCCGTTTTTTGTCTAATAATTTCGTAGTAAACGTCTTCGGTTATATCTAATCTGCGAGCTTTTTCAATCTGAAGCAATTCGCCTTCACTCATTTCGCGAACGGCAACTGATATGATTTTCAATAAGTCAAAATCATTATTATCAATGGAAAGTAACAAACCTTTAGATAACAAATAATCACCCACTAAAACCGCAATTTTATTTTTCCAAAGTGCATTTATTGAGAAGAATCCGCGACGTTTGTTGCTATCATCTACCACATCATCATGAACCAAAGTTGCCGTGTGAATCAATTCAATAACCGAAGCACCACGATACGTTCGCTCGTTAATGGAACCACCCGAAACCATTTTTGCAGTTAAGAAAACAAACATCGGTCGCATTTGTTTTCCTTTTCGGTTTACAATATAATGGGTAATTCTGTTTAATAAAGCCACTTTGGAAGACATGGAATCGCGAAACTTTTCTTCAAAAAGTTCCATTTCAGATGCTATGGGTAGCTTTATTTGTTCGGTTATTTTCATTTGGATAACAAAAGTACGAAAACAATTGCTAAAGGCAAAAATTTAAGATTTATTCGCTAATTGTCCGCAAGCCGCATCGATATCTTTACCGCGACTTCTTCTCACTTTTGCTACAATGTTATTTTTTGCCAAAGCGGTAATGTAAGCATTAGTTGCCTCTTCAGATGCTTGTTGAAACATACCATCATCAATAGGGTTATATTCGATAAGGTTTACTTTGCATGGCACATATTTACAGAATTTCACCAATGCATCAATCGATTTTTTATCGTCGTTGATTCCTTTCCAAACTACATATTCGTAAGTAACTTTACTTTTTGTTTTTCTGTACCAATATTCTAAACTTTCACGCAAATCTGTTAATGGAAAGTTTTTAGTGAATGGCATAATTTCATTACGAATTTCTTCAACCGCTGAATGCAACGAAACTGCTAATTTGAATTTCACCTCATCATCTGCCATTTTCTTAATCATTTTTGGAATTCCCGAAGTTGAAACTGTGATTCGTTTTGGCGACATACCCAATCCTTCCGAAGATGTAATCATATCAATTGCTTTCATTACATTGGGATAATTCATCAAAGGCTCACCCATTCCCATGAAAACAATATTTGAAAGCGGTCGGTCAAAATACAAACGACTTTCGTTATCTATTGCCGCTACTTGGTCGTAGATTTCTCCAGGTTCCAAATTTCGCATGCGTTTTAAGCGCGCAGTAGCACAAAAATTACAATCTAAACTACAACCTACTTGCGATGAAACACAAGCCGTAGTTCGAGTTTCTGTTGGAATTAAAACCGATTCTACAATTAAATCGTCATGTAAACGAACGGCATTTTTAACGGTTCCATCTTCACTACGCTGCATCGTATCAACCTTGATGTGGTTAATTACGAAATTGGCTTCCAACATAGCGCGCGTTTCTTTTGAAATACTAGTCATGTCTTCAAACGAATACGCTCGTTTTTGCCACAACCATTCGTAAACCTGATTGCCACGAAACGCTTTATCGCCATTGGTAACAAAAAAATTGCGTAGTTGTTCTTTCGTTAATGCTCGTATGTCTTTTTTCTCGGTTTGCATGGTGCAAAAGTAAGGAATTTAGAAATTAGAATTTAGGAATTAGAAATTTGGATGAATTCTTTTTGTATTTTTGTAATAAATAATGATGTTATGGGAATTCCTGAATTAAAAGAATTAATCAAATTAAAACTCGAAAACGCTGATGAACGTGTACTTCGCATTGTGGATTCGGTTTTAAATGAATATTCAAAAGAAACAGTTGCTTTTGATTCAAAAGGATATGCTCTAAACATTGAAGAATATAATCTAAAAGTTGAAGAAGGTTTTGAAGACATTAAAAAAGGAAATGTTCTTTCCAATGAAGAAATGTTAGAAAAAATTAAACAATTGAAAAAAAAGTAAATGCCTTTTAAAATAATTTGGACTTCAAAATCATTCGAAGATATTTCAAATATTCATTATTATCTTTCTGAAAAGTTCTCTTTAGAAACTGCGAACAAAATTATTGACGAAATCTACAAAGCACCAAAAACAATTTCTTTTCTAGAACAATTTCAAGTTGATGAATACCGAAAAGATTGCCGAAGAATAATTATCAGAAATTACAAAATTCTCTATCACTCCATTGAAAATGAGATCTATATTGTTAGAGTTTTTAATACATTCCAACATCCAATAAAAAGTTTATAACATGCATTTCATCTCAGAAGATTTAGAAGATTACGTAGCCAATCATTCGCAAGCTGAACCAGAATTATTGACTAAATTAAACAAAGAAACTTACCAAAAAATCATGCAACCGAGAATGCTTAGCGGGCATTTTCAAGGAAGAGTTTTGAGTATGTTATCCAAAATTATTCGTCCGAAACATATTTTGGAAATTGGAACGTATACAGGTTATGCTGCTTTATGTTTAGCAGAAGGAATGCAAGAAAACGGCACTTTAGACACCATTGACATCAACGAAGAATTGGTTAGTATCCAAAATAAATATTTTGAAGCTTCACCTTGGAAAGACCAAATCTTCTCGCATTTAGGCGATGCATTGGAAATTATACCAAAACTAAACAAGAAATTCGATTTGGTTTTTATTGATGCCGACAAAGAAAACTACATCAATTACTTTCATCTAATTGTTCCTTTAATGAATAAAGGCGGGATTATTTTATCTGATAACGTTTTGTGGAGCGGCAAAGTTTTAGAACCTATTAGTGAAAAAGATACAAGTACCCAAGTTTTAGTTGAATACAACAAATTAATCAATGACGATGCAAGAGTAGAAACCGTTTTGTTGCCTATTCGTGATGGTTTGACTGTTACTAGGGTTTTATAGTTGGCAGTCTCAGTTTACAGTCTCAGTTTGCCAATTGTATTTTTTAACAAAAAAAGTATACAATTTATAAAATCCAAATCCAAAAGTAGCTCCAAACAAATAACCAGTCAAAATATCGCCTGGAAAATGCAAGCCTAGATAAATGCGGCTGAAAGCGAAAATCAAGGGGAATAAGAAAAGTAAAAAAGCAAACTTATAATGTTTTCTTAATAACAGAAAAATGAAAGTTGTAGTCGCCATAGAATTTGAAGCGTGACCAGAAAAGAAACTAAAGGAATCTCTATGAATTACAATTCTAGCTATTCCGTTTACATCAGTATCGTTGCAAGGTCGTAATCTTTCGAAGGAATATTTGAATAAATTGGTAATTTGGTCTGTGAAAGCAATTAAAACAGCCAAAAACAAGATTACAATTCCAAAATTTTTCCAACCAATTTTTCGTTGTATCAAGTAAAAAACAGCTAAGATAAATGGCGCCCAATTGAGTTGTTTGGTTATTATTTTCCAAAATTCATCATACGCTTCAGAGCCTAATCCGTTTAGGAATAGAAAAAGTTCTTTATCTAAGCTAATTAATTCTTCCAAAATTACAATTGTCTTTTTATTGGTCCCGTTAAATTTTCGATATCTTCTTTTACTTGTTCCACAGGATTTTGAATCGAAGATGTGATCGAATCCATTGGGTTAACCATTTTGGTAATGCCTTCTTTGGCTTTATTAATTTCTTCTGAAATACCGCCTGTTAAGGAATTCATATCCATTCCGTTATCAGTTGCGCTTTTTTGAATTTCGCTTTTTAAATCATTGGTAGCATGTTTTAATTGCGCCATAGTTTTTCCTAGAAATCGCGCAATTTGCGGAATCTCTTTGGAACCAAAAAGCATCAATACTGCTAATATGACGAAGAAAAATTCTGAAAATCCAATTCCAAACATAGTTGTTTTCTAATTTTGAAGCAAAGTTACCAAATTTTTAACCGCTAAAAACAAAAAAGACACTTAAAAAAAAGTGCCTTCTTTGTTAAAATTATTTTTTATCAAGTTCGTCAAACTTTGATTTATCTTGAGTTGCTCTTGGCCAAACATTGTTTGTGGTATCAATATCGGCAGTTTCTAATTTTGGATCCACTTGAATTTTTACCATTTTCTTTTCCGTTGCGAAAACACGTTTTGCGGTATCATTATTTCTTCTCCAAATTTGCGCTGGGAACTTATGTAATTCTGTAGTTCCATCTTCAAAATGCAATTCAGCTATAATTGGCATAATTAATCCACCTGGTTTTTCAAATTCTACTTCGTAGAAATATTTTGGCGTTTTTAATTGTGCTTTTTCTGCTGCCGTGAAATTTGCATCTACATAATCGGAAACAATTTTTACTGAGCTATAATCAAATGGTTTGGCTAGTTCTTGTTTGAAATCTTCCGTTCCTTCAGTTACCAAATACATCATTGGTTGTGCATCAGCGATTTTTCTTCCTCTACGGTTGAACATTTCTTTCACTTCAGCTGATGGATTTTCGGTAATAAAATACTGCTTTACATCTTTCACACCAATATCCGTATAATCTGTTGAGTAGAACCAACCTCGCCAAAACCAATCCAAATCCATTGCCGAAGCATCTTCCATTGTTCTGAAAAAATCTTCTGGTGTTGGATGTTTGAATTTCCAACGATTAGCATAGGTTTTGAATGCGTGATCAAATAATTCATGTCCCATAATCGTTTCACGTAAAATATTCAATCCGGTTGCTGGTTTGCCGTAAGCATTAGCGCCAAATTGGTAAATGTTTTCAGAATTCGACATAATTGGCTCTAAAAACTGTTGGTTACCTTTCATATAAGGCACAATATTTTTGGCTGGACCTCTATTGGCTGGGAAATTAGGATCGAACGTTTGTTCTGTTAAAAATTCTAAGAAGGTATTCAATCCTTCATCCATCCAACTCCATTGTCTTTCATCAGAATTTACAATCATTGGGAAATAGTTATGACCTACTTCGTGAATAATTACACCTAACATTCCGTATTTGATTCTATCCGAATATTTTCCGTCTTTGTCTGGTCTTCCGTAGTTCCAGCAAATCATTGGGTATTCCATTCCTTGGTCTTCAGCAGAAATAGAAACTGCTTTTGGATACGGATAATCAAATGTGTAATGCGAATAGCTTTTTAAAGTATGTGCAACAGCTCTCGTTGAATATTCCCCCCAAAGTGGATTTCCTTCTTTCGGATATAATGAAATTGCCATTGGTTTTGCCGTTTCCAATTGGACTGCCATGGCATCTAAAATAAATTTTCTTGAAGTTGCAAAACCGAAATCACGAACATTTTGCGCTTTGAATTTCCAAGTTCTTTTTTGGTTAGAGAAACTTTTTTCTGCTTTTTCTGCTTCTTGTTGCGTTACGATTACCACTGGGTTATCGAAAGTTCTTTCTGCTAATTCCCAACGTTTGATTTGTTCCGCAGTAAAAACTTCTTTTCTGTTTTGTAAAACACCAGTAGCTTCCATAACGTGATCAGCTGGAACGGTAATATTTACTTCATAATCACCGAAAGGTAAAGCAAATTCGCCTCTTCCCCAGAATTGCATATTTTGCCAACCTTCTACATCATTATAAACTGCCATTCTTGGAAAAAACTGCGCAATAACGAATAATTTGTTTCCATCTTCAAACAATTCGTAACCAGAACGACCGTTATTTGCGCCTTCTTGATAGTTCACAATATTGTACCACCATTTGATAGAAAAAGTAATTTTTTCACCACTTTTCAAAGGTTGCTTCAAATTGATACGCATCATGGTTTGGTTGATGGTATAACTCATGTCTTTTCCCTTAGCATCTTTCAAATATTCAATATTGAATCCGCCATCAAAAGGTTTGTCCATGTATTTTTTTACAAAACGATCAGCAGTTATTGCTTTGTCGATGTTTTGAGATTCTACCAAAGGTGTTTTAGAATCTGGACGTTCGATATTTTGTTCCAATTGCACCCATAAATATTCTAAATTTTCTGGAGAATTGTTGTGATATGTAATAGTCTCAACACCGTATAATTTGGAATTTTTATCATCTAATTCCAAATTCATTTTGTAATCCGCTTTTTGCTGATAATAAGCTGGTCCTGGCGCTCCTGAAGCCGTACGAAACATATTTGGCGTTGCCATAATGTCGTACATTTGTCGGAACTTATTGGTATTATAATGACCCTGTTCTCTTGGTTTTTCTTCTGTTTTTGTTTCTTGAGCAAAAGTCGAAAAACAAGTAGCAAATGCTACTATTATTGAGGCGAAAATGTTTTTTTTCATGCTTTTTAGTACTTGATTAGCGCTGTTTTTTCAGTTTTAGTTAGTAAAAAACTTCTTTTGGTATTATTGATGTTGGTATGAACTAAATTTTGTTGGTCTGCGTATATTTCGGTTAACATATTGTTATAAAGTTCGAAAGTAGTAATTTTTTCGGAGAAATCTATTTTAAGGTAACAAATTAACACATCGTTTTCGGTTTCAAAACCCAGGAAAACTACTTCAGCGGTTTTATTGTTCACATTGGCTTGAATACGTTGGCTAACATAACCTTTAATAAAATCTTTCGCTTCTGGAATTTCTTCTTTGGTAGCCAAATTAATTTTTTTATTGTATTTTTTCTCCAAGCCTTTTTCTAAATCATCAATAAAAATTCGGGTTGAAATTTCTATGCGATTTTTGTCTTCTGAATAAGCTACTTCGGTAACAGAAACATAAAATTTGTGCCAAGTAAATGCACTTAAAGTTAGAAACAATCCAAAAACAACTATTTTATATTTCAATTTCATTATTACTATTTTATCTATTTAGTCGCAAATTAACTAAAAAGTTACCATTTATTGTTTTTCTTGTTCCAAAAAGCCTAAAAAATTTATTGCTAAATCACTTAGAAGCAATCCAGTGACAGGTTTATTTCCATTTTTAATCGCTTTAGCCAATTCATCATTTTCAACAGCATAAAACAAAAAACCATCAATATACACTTCAGGAATTCCTAGTTCTTCTTTGAAGTATTTTGTTTCGTAATTTTCTAGAATTTGCTGCATGAGTAGTTCTTTTCGTTCTACTTTGAGTTCTTTTTTAAGCATGGCGGTTCTCCCAGAAATCCCATTAATTATAGCATCCAGCGAAATTATGGTACCAACTGTCATTTCTGATGCCGTTTTCAATTTTCTTTCTGCTGGCGTATATGTTTTCATTCCTTTTGGAATAATTCCTAAAGCTTCGGGAGTAATGTTTTTGTATTTGGTCATAGTCACTTCTTCTAATGGACTCACCAAAGCATTCATTTTAATAAATAGTAATTCTTCTGAAAAATCTTCTTTCTTTACTACATGATTTAAGGCTTCTAAATGAACCGCGCTAAAAATCAAAGTGTCTTTTTCGTTAGCATAAATAGTGAAGTAGCCACCCGCAGAAGTAACAACTCCTTTATTTTGGGTTTTGTTGATAACGTGAATACCTTCTAAATTGGTAGATTCAGAAACTATTTTTCCTTTCAAAGCCTCATTTTTCGATGTTTGTCCAAAGACAAAATTTGTAACCGTCATTAAAAAAAACAAAAAAATAATCTTCATCTCAATTTGAATTTAAAAGCTTTAAAAAATCAATTGACTTCTGAGTTAAGATTAACTCCATTCTTAAATTATTTTCATTTAAAAAAGCAAATTCAAAATTTGCATCATCAATTAAATACAAAATAAAAGAATCAACATAATCATCAGGAATTTTATGCTTCACAATAAAATATTTTTTTCCAAATGTTTGAATTATTTGTTGTTCTAAAAGCTCTTTTCTTTCAACATTAAACTCTTTTTTTAACATTCTAGTTCTTCCGCTCATACTATTAATAATAGCATCAAAGGACAAAGAAACTCCAGACTCATTTCCAGCATTCACTGTCATTTCAGTTTTCATTTCAGAAGCAGCCTTTAATCTTCTTTCCGCTGGTGTATAGGTTTTCATTCCTATTGGAATAATTCCTAAAGCTTCGGGAGTTATATTTTTGTATTTGGTCATAGTTACTTCTTCCAATGGGCTAACCAAAGCATTCATTTTAACAAAAAGTAATTCCGCTGAAAAATCTTCTTTTTTTACTACATGATTTACAGCTTCTAAATGAACCGCACTAAAAATCAGAGTATCTTTTTCGTTGGCATGAATGGTAAAATAACCTCCAGAAGTTGTCACAACTCCTTTATTTTGGGTTTTATTAATAACGTGAATGCCTTCTAAATTTGTAGATTCAGAAATTATTTTTCCTTTGATCTCTGATTTTTGAGAAAAACAGAAGTTGGCTACTAGAAGAAAGAGTAAAAATTTTTTCATGCATTTTATTTACAACTGAGTAAAAGTAATTCTATTCCTCTGAATGAAATACTAAAAAGATGATAAACTTATGTTAATAGAAACTCGTAATTTTGTAAATCTTAATTACTTCGCAAAAAAAACAATATGAAGAAAATCATTATAGCGAGTACCTCAACATTACACAATGGCGGATATCTTGAGTATTTATTACCCAATTTAAAACTACACTTTAAAGATGTAACGGAAATTCTTTTTATTCCTTACGCACGACCTAGTGGTATTTCACATGAAGATTATACTAGTAAAGTCGCATTAGCGTTTTCCGAAATAAACATTACTATAAAAGGAATCCACGAGTTTGAAAACCCAATCGAAGCTGTGGAACAAGCTCAAGGTATTTTTACTGGTGGCGGGAACACTTTTTTATTAGTGAGCCAACTTTACAAAAACAATGTTTTATTAGCCGTAGAAAAAGCGGTTAAAAATGGAACTCCTTACTTAGGAACCAGTGCTGGTAGTAACATTTGCGGTTTAACTATGGGAACAACGAATGATATGCCCATCGTATATCCGCCAAGTTTTCAAACGTTTGGATTTGTTCCTTTTAATATTAATCCTCATTATTTAGATCCAATAGAAGGCTCAACGCACATGGGAGAAACTCGAGAAACCAGAATCAATGAATTTCATCAGTTCAATTCACAACCTGTAATTGGACTTCGTGAGGGAAGTTGGTTAGAAGTTACTGGTGATTCCATAAAACTAAAAGGAAATCTGACTGCGAGAATTTTTACTAGAAACAACGCGGCTTATGAAGTAGCACCTGAAACAGAACTAAACACTTTAAAATAAAAAAAGCCTTGCAAATGCAAGGCTTTTTAGCAGAGCGGAAGACGAGGCTCGAACTCGCGACAACCAGCTTGGAAGGCTGGAGCTCTACCAACTGAGCTACTTCCGCAGGTGATACTTTTTAAAACTTTATCGGGTTTTTGAGCGGAAGACGAGGCTCGAACTCGCGACAACCAGCTTGGAAGGCTGGAGCTCTACCAACTGAGCTACTTCCGCATACAGAATGATTCTCTCATTTTGTGGGTGCAAATATACTCTAAAACTTTATTTACGTGCAAATTTTTTTTTGAAAATTTTAGATTTATCTTTATAAACCCATTTTCACTTCCCCTACTGAGTTGGCAAACTGTTTAGAATTAAAAAGTTACAAAATGATAATCCTAAAAGAAATAACAGCTTTAGCAACTTATCCGGTTCGACATCCTGTTTTAAGAAAAGGAAAACCTATTGAAACCTGTTCTTTTGATAACGACGATAATCCAACAACTAAACATTTTGGCTTATTTGATAATGAAGAACTAAAGGGAGTTGTCTCTGTTTTTGAGAAAAAAAATCCTGTTTTTAATGAAACGAAGCAATTTCAAATACGTGGTATGGCGGTTTTAGAGAGCGCCCAAGGCTATGGTTTTGGAAAAATACTAATGCTAGAAGCTGAAAAATATTGCAAAACTGAAAATGAAGCAATTATCTGGTTTAATGCCAGAGAAAATGCAGTTGGATTCTATGAAAATATGGGTTATACAATTAATGGTACATCTTTTGATATTGCTGGTATTGGTACACATTATATTATGTACAAACGACTCTAAAAAAGATTTCTTAAAAATATATGAATCCAAAACTACTAATAATAGTACTACTTGCCTTATTTCTTGCTAATTGCCAAGGAAAAGAAGACAATAGAAAAGAAGCTATTGAAGATGCGCAACAAAAGAAAACGAGTGCTAATGAAATCATTCGACCTGTCTCGATTGAAAAATTGAAAACCGTGAATGATTCTATAAAAAGATACTATGCTGTTCTTCAAAATTATGAGATTTGGTATAATTCAAACAATAGAAAAGATTTAATAAATGAGATTAAATTGTGCTATAGAGAAGGATTGAACCCAAGCGATTACAACTTAGAAGAGATTGAAAAACTAGAAGAAAAAAGAGAAAAGTTAACGGATGATGAAATAATTGCCTACGACATTTTACTAACAACCAATTTCGAAAAATTAGCCAATCACCTTCATGCAGGAAAATTAAATCCAAAAAAACTTTATTCGGATTGGGATTTAGAAAAAAAAGAAATTGCTTTATCCCAAAAACTTGAAAACGCCATAAAAGAAAATAAAGTTGCTACTTTGTTCAAAAACATCAAACCTCAAGATGAAATTTATCGAAAAATCAAGAAAAGCTTATTGGTTTTAGAAAAGTATCCAGATTATAAGTTTGGAAAAATTTCATTAAAAAATAAAATTGTTGTCAATGACACAACTGATGTAATCATAGATATAAAAAAACGATTAGCTTATTGGAAAGATTACCAAAATCGTGACAGCATTATTACTAATGTATATGATAGCTTAACTGTTTTGGCCGTAAAAAGATTTCAAAGGCGACATAATTTAGCAGCTGATGGCGTTATTGGTTTGGGTACCATAAAAGCACTTAATTACTCCAAAAATGAAAGAAGAGAACAAATCATTGCCAATTTAGAACGTTGGAAATGGTTTCCGAATGATTTTGGAGAAACGTATTTACTAGTGAATTTACCCGAATATAAATTAAGTTATGTGGTTAACAAAGATACAATAACCACTGAACGCATCATTATTGGAAAAGCTAGTAGAAAAACGCCTATTTTAACTTCCAAATTAACGAATTTTGTTTTTAATCCTACTTGGACCGTACCACCAACCATTTTAAAAGAAGACTTAACACCGGCAGCGAGCAAAAGTAGTGGCTACTTCGAAAAAAACAGAATTACCATTTACAACAACAAAGGAGAAATTATTTCAGCTGAAGATTGGTCACCAGAAAATGCGCGTTCGTATCGTTATGTACAACGACCAGGAAGTGATAATTCTTTGGGATTAGTTAAATTCAATTTCTCTAATCGTCATTCGGTTTATTTGCACGATACCAATAATCGCGGTTATTTTACTAGAGAAAATCGGGCAGTGAGTTCAGGATGTGTTCGTGTGGAAAATCCGTTGCGATTGGCAAAAAAAATCATGAAAAAAGAGGATAACGATTGGTCATTGGAAAAAATTGATGAAATTATCGCTAAAAAAAACAGCAAATTAGTTCCAATAAAAAGTGACGTAAAAGTCCATCTACTTTATTGGACAAACACATTAGATAAAAACCAATTAATTTTCTATGAAGATTGCTATAATTTAGACAAAGAAGTATTCAACAAACTAAGAAACTAACTTAGATTTTACTACATAATTTCTAGAAGAATGATAAATAAACAAACAAGATTTGTTTTTTATCGTGTTAATTAGCGTTTCATGAACTTCATAAGGAACAGCAGGACAACCTTGACTTCTTCCTAATCTTCCGTGTTGTTTAATGAAACTTTTTGAAACATAATCTGCTCCATGAATCACAACTGCTCTATTTCTAGCATTGTCGTTGATTCCTTTCTCTAAACCATCTAATCGAAGCGAAAATCCGTGTTTTCCTTGGTAAACTTCGCCAGTAGTGTAAAAACCTAAACTGCTTTGAAAAGATTCAGAAACATTAGAAAAACTTGTAGCTACATTATCTCCCGAATTTCTTCCATGAGCTACTAAAGATTGTAATAGAATGGTTTTGGTTTTCATATCAATAACCCACATGCGCTCTTCAGTAGAAGGTAAACTAAAATCTACAATGGTTAAAATATCATTTTCAATTTTTCCTTGATTTTTCAGTTGCTCATAACCCTCAAATGCTTTAGAGAAACTCTCAAAATTTGGAAGTGAATAATCTTCTGCCACCAATTCTTGATAAAACGATTTACATTTTGCTGCAAATGAAACTTTAGAATTCTCTGCAACTAATTTTGGATCCGTAGTTATTGACTTTACTTCAACCGTTTCAGATGAAGTGTCTTTTCCTACGAATGAAAGTGAAACCAGTAAAATTAGGGGCAAAAATTTGTAAATCATTGTTAATCTTGTAGTTATTTGTTGTTTTATGTTTGCCAAATATATTTAAATAAATTTATGAAACAAATTTTTTTATGTATTTTATCGAAAAAAAATGCATTTAATCGGTGATTCCCTACAAAAGTTAAACATTTTCTAATAAATTTTTGTACTACATTGAAAAATGTACATTTGCATAAAATCAAAATCTATGTCTAGAAATTTAATTGTTTTACTAACAGTTTTAACTAATACCCTTTTTGTTAACGCACAAGTAGACAATAAATTACAAACTTATCCAAAAAAAGAAATCACTACTCAGCGAATTTCTAGCACTATGACAATTGACGGACAATTGAATGAGAGCGAATGGCTTTCTGTTCAACCCGCTACTGATTTCGTTATGTTTGAACCAGACAATGGCAGACCAATTGCTTTTGAAAAGAGAACAGAAGTGAAAATTTTATATGACAACGATGCTATTTATGTTGGAGCAATTTTATACGATAATGAACCAAACAAAATTTTAAAAGAACTAGCCGAAAGAGATAATTTTGGCGTAAGTGATGTTTTCGGAATTTTTATTAACGGGTATAATGATGGCCAACAAGATTTTCGGTTTTTTGTTACTGCGGCTGGCGGACAATTAGATTGTGTAGCAACCGAACAAACAGGTGAAGATTTTTCATGGAACGCCATTTGGGAAAGCAAAGCAAAAATTACTGATTTTGGTTGGGTTGTAGAAATGAAGGTTCCTTATGCGGCCTTGCGATTTTCGGAAGAAAAAAATCAAACTTGGGGATTAAACTTTGTTCGTGAACTTAGAAGAGACCGACAAGTTTATACATGGAATCCTGTAAATGCTAATATTGGTGCAATTATTCAACAGGCTGGAATTTTAAAAGGAATCAACGAAATTAAAACCCCAACTCGATTGTTCATAATTCCCTATGCTTCGAGTTATGTAAATCACAACAATAACGAAACTACCAAAGAATTTAAAGGCGGATTAGATATTAAATACGGCATCAACGATGCTTACACGCTTGACGCTATTTTAATTCCTGATTTTGGTCAAACGCGTTTTGATGATGTAATTTTAAACTTAGGTCCATTCGAACAGCAATTCAACGAAAACAGACCTTTTTTCACTGAAGGAACCGATTTATTCAATAAAGGAAATCTTTTATATTCTAGAAGAATTGGTGAAACACCGAGATTAAACATTCCTCTAGAAGAAAATGAATCTTTTACTAATTATCCTGGCAGTATTAATCTTTTAAATGCTTTAAAAGTTTCTGGTAGAGATAAAGACGGTTTAGGAATTGGGATTCTAAATGCTATTTCTGAGAGAACTTCAGCAACTGCAGTAGACGAAATAACAGGCGAATCGAGAGAAGTTGTAGTTTCTCCACTTACTAATTACAACGTAACTGTATTTGATCAACGTTTCAATCAAAATTCTTCGGTTACTTTAATCAATACCAATGTAACTAGAGATGGAAGTTTTAGAGATGCTAATGTTACTGGTTTGTTATTCGATTTAAACACGAAAAAAAACACCTACAATCTATCTGGCGACATGAAAATGAGTAGTATTTATGGCGAAACGGTAAAAAGTGGCATCAATACTTCCTTATATTTCGCAGAAACTAGCGGAAAAGTTCGCTTTGGAATTGGCGGGAATTATGTTTCAAAAGATTTTGACAATAACGATTTAGGAATCAATTTTTTAACCAATTTTAGTTCGGTTTACACCAATGCCAGTTATCGTATTTTAAATCCAACAAAAATATTCAACACCTTCCGATTGAATTTTAATTCATATTCAGAATTTAATAACGAGACAGGGAGAATTCAATCCAATAATTTCAATTTAAACCTAAACTCTACTGACAAAAAAAACCACTATTACGGGGCTGGACTGAATTTTAATCCTTTTGAAACATACGATTATTACGAACCAAGAAGCATTGGAAGATATGCGATTTATCCGCAAACTTATGGCGGTTTTGTTTATTTTTCTTCTAATTACAACAACAAATTCGCCTTAGATTTAAATCCGAGTTTCACGAATACTTACGAAAAAGACCGATACAATTACGCGTTCAGTGTGAGTCCGAGATACCGCTTTAGTGACAAATTTTCGATGATTTATCGTTTCAATTATTCGAAACAAAACAATGAAATTGGTTATATCGACAGAGATGTGAGTTCTATTTATTTCGCACAACGTGATAGAGATACTTATACCAATAGTATCACGAGTAAATTCTCGATTAATAGTGATATGAATTTTAATCTTCTCGTGCGTCATTATTGGTCTTATGCAGAAAATAATACCATTTTAACTTTAAACGAAGACGGAACTTTCAATGAAACCTCAACATATACTAACAATCGGAATTCCAATTTTAGTACTTGGAACATGGATTTAACATATTCATGGTGGTTTGCTCCTGGAAGTCAGCTTTCTGTTTTATACCGAAACAATGCTGGAACGTTCACAAGAGAAATCAATCGCGATTTTGGAAGCAACTTCAATACTTTGATTGGTGACAATTTGAATCACGTTTTTTCAGTTAGCATTCGTTATTTTATCGATTACAACCAAGCAAAAAATTGGATTAAAAAAGTTTAAAATCCGTTTTTATACCTTTTTTACTTCTTCCAATGTTTATCTTTGCTTAAATTTTTGAAAGATGAACAAAAAAGTAATTCTGATGATTTTGGACGGTTGGGGAAAATCTCCCGACCCAAAAGTTTCTGCTATTGACCAAGCACATACCCCTTTTATTGATAGTTTGTACCAAAAATACCCAAATGCACAATTACGAACAGATGGGTTAAATGTAGGTTTACCTGAAGGTCAAATGGGAAATTCTGAAGTGGGTCATATGAATTTGGGAGCTGGTAGAATTGTATATCAAGATTTGGCTAAAATCAATTTAGCTGTGGAACACAAAACCATGAAATTCGAAAAATCATTGACTGATGCTTTTGATTATGCTATACAGAATAATAAAAATGTTCATTTTTTAGGATTAGTTTCTGATGGTGGCGTGCATTCACATACTTCGCATCTGAAAGGATTAATTGAAGTGGCACAAGAAAAAGGCGTACAAAATATGTTTGTTCACGCTTTTACAGATGGTAGGGATGTTGATCCAAAATCAAGTTTAGGCTACATTAACGATTTAATCGTTTTCTTCAAAAGTACCAATGCCAAATTAGCATCAGTAATTGGAAGATATTATGCTATGGATCGTGACAAACGCTGGGAAAGAGTAAAATTAGCTTATGACTTAGTGGTAAATGGATTGGGAACCAAAAGCGAAGATGCTTGCAAAAGCATTTTAGAAAGTTACGAAGCTGAAATAACCGATGAATTCATCAAACCAATTTGCATGGTCGATGTAAATGAAAATCCAGTTGCAACTATAAAAGAAGGTGATGTAGTTATTTTCTTCAACTTTAGAACCGATAGAGGTAGAGAATTAACAGAAGTGCTTTCGCAACGTGATTTTCATGAATTTAATATGCACAAGTTGAATTTGTACTACGTAACGATGACCAATTACGACGATACTTTTGAAAACATTCACGTTATTTACGACAAAGACAATATCACCGAAACATTGGGAGAAGTTTTAGAAAAACATGGCAAAAAACAAATTCGAATTGCTGAAACAGAGAAATATCCGCACGTAACTTTTTTCTTTTCTGGTGGACGAGAAATGCCTTTTGAAGGAGAAACTCGTATTATGAGAAATTCACCAAAAGTTGCCACTTACGATTTAAAACCCGAAATGAGTGCCTTTGAATTAAAAGACGCCTTACTTCCAGAATTGCAAAAAGGAGAAGTTGATTTTGTATGTCTAAACTTTGCCAATGGCGATATGGTTGGTCATACTGGAGTTATGGAAGCCGCAATTAAAGCTTGTGAAGCGGTAGATATTTGCGTGAAAGAAATTGTTGAAACTGCTTTAGCGAACAATTATACTACATTATTAATAGCTGACCACGGAAATTGTGAAACGATGATAAATGAAGATGGTTCTCCTAATACAGCACACACCACAAATCCTGTTCCGATTATTTTAATTGACAAAGAATTACCTTTAATTAAAGATGGTGTTTTGAGCGACATTGCTCCAACTATTCTAGATTTAATGGGAATTGAAAAACCAGCTGTGATGACAAGACTTTCATTGTTATAATAATTTTAACAAATTTTCGTTTAGAACGCAAATCATTCTTTTAGTCCCCAATCATAAAGTTATGAAAAAAACTACATTTTATACCATTTTATTATTTTTCACAAGTTGGGTTTCCTTTGGTCAAGGAGGAGCACCGTCATGTGCTATACTTCAAGCTAACCCTAGTGAATATCAATCGTGTGCAACAAGTATACCTTTTGCGAATTCTACAGGAGGCAACGGTGAATCATACACCACTACTTGCATCCCAACCAGCTTTGTTGGTCCAACATGGTTTTTTATAGAAATTAAAGATCCTGGAACAGTAATACTGCAAATCAGTCAAGTCAACAATGCTGGCTTTGGCACTGATGTGGATTTTGTTCTATGGGGACCATTTAGCAATCTTAATTCTATTTGTAGCCAACTTAACACCACCAATGAAGTTGATTGTAGTTATTCTCCAGCAGCTATAGAAACAGTTTCAATTCCAAATAGCAATGTTGGTGATTTATATGTTTTACTAATTGACAATTACGCAGGTCAACCTGGAAGTATTACAGTTACTCAAACAGGTGGAACTGGAACTACAAATTGTGATTTTTTATCCTCAGTAAGTATTGTTGAACCAAACAACACCCCCATCAATCAACTTGATTATTGCAAACCTTTTATCAAAGAAATCAAAGCATTAGTAGATATAACGGATTTCCCTGGACAACCAAGTGACTTGCGTTTTAACTATTCTTGGTATAAAGATGACATATTAGTTCAATCTGAGAATAACTCACTATTATCAAGTAATACAATAAATGCTAATGAAAGTGGCGTATACAAAGTAATTGTTACCGTTTATGATATTTCAATAAATCCATCAGGTGATACAACCGGATTAAGAGAAAGTGAAGCAACAATTGAACTTAAATTTCATATAGAGCCTGAAGTTAGTATTTCTAACTCAAATACTGTTTGTTTAAATTCGAATCCTGTTTTAACTTCCGCAATTTCAAACCTTACCGATATGGCACCATTAGTAGATGTTTTAAACTACCAATGGTATATAAATAACAACCCAATAAACGGAGCTACAAATCCAACTTTCACTCCAACTTTACCAGGAGATTATTATGTAATTGTAACTAACGCTCCTTGCTCGGCTAGAACATCCAATACAATAAGAATAATTGTAAGTCCAAATATACAAATTGCATCAGACAATGTGTTTTGTGAAAATGATTCTTTTACTATTACTTCAAACAATTCTAATGCTAGTTTAAATACTAATTTAACTTACCAGTGGTATAAAGATGGTATTGCAATTGCAGGAGCTAGTAGTGCTTCCCTTTTAGTTAATAAATTCAATCATACTGTAAACACAACTTCACAATATTATTTAGAAACTACCGAACAAGGCACTTGTACAAACATTTCAAATAGTGTTGCAATAACCATTAATGCTTTGCCAATAATCAATACTGTTCCAACTACATTAGAACAATGTGATTATATTGACAATACTTTAGACGGAATTGCAGAAACTAATTTATTACAACTTTATAATTACTTTACAAATACTACTTCTGGATTAACCTTATATTTTTATTCCGATATTGGTTTAACCCAGCTTATAACAAATCCTAGTAATTATATAAATACAACTTCTCCATTTTTCCAAACCATATATGTTAAGTTAGTCAACGAAAATATTACGCCTAATTGTACTTCTGAAAACACTGGAAGCTTTACGCTTAGAATAAACCCAACAAGTGTTGCTAATTACCCAAATATAGCTGCGGTTTGTCCAGAAATCAATCAAAATTTCGGTTTTATAAATTTTGATGCGCAGCGTGTTTTGATTAAGAATATGTTCTTTCCTAGTTCAGATGTTACAATTTCGTTTCATATAAACACATCAGATGCTTCTACTGGTTTAAATGCATTATCAAATGCAAGTCAACTTCCTGTAGGAACTACAACTATTTACACCCGAGTTATTTCCAATGCAACGCAAAATTGTGAAGGAATTGGAACTTTTGAAGTAACGGTTACTCAAGCACCTTTACAAAATGTTATTAATGAAGAGTTAATATGTCTTCAAGATTCGTATTTATTAAATACTAAAGATGCTGAAGTATTATCTGGACAAAGTCCAACCGTTGTGGCTTCCTATTTTAATTCATTCGAAAATGCTCGAGATAATGTTTTCGCAATTAACAAAAATATCCCATTGCTATTAACTTTGGGAACACGTAGAATTTATGTTCGATTATTTGATTCATTAACTCAATGTAGTTCAATTGTGGATTTTGATATAAGTATTTTTCCAAATCCTGTTTTGACACAGCCTTTAGCAATACGATTGTGTGGAGAAACTACTGCAACTTTCAATTTAAACAGTAGAATTACTCAAATCACAAATGGAAATGCAAATTACCAAGTTACTTTCTATGCAAATAATGCTGATTTATTAATAGATAATCCAATAACTAACCCAGATAATTATACAAGTACTTCAACAACTATTATTTGCAAGGTTGTTGATGCTACAAATAATTCTTGTGAAGCATTTACAACATTAAGTTTAGTGGTAATGAGTTTACCTGGCAGTAATAGCAATCCAACACCAATTGAATTATGTAACGACTCTGGATTTGAACAATTCGACTTAACAATTAGAGAAAGTCAAATGGCAGGAGCAACTCCATTAAGCACAATTGAATTTATATACTACAGAGAACTTAATGATGCATTAGCTAATAATAACAATAGAATAACTAACCCATCAAACTATCTTAACACAACTATTAATTTTCAAAAAATTTATGTTCGTTTAAACAGCCGAACAAATATTGATAGTGAAACTGGGCTCGCTTGCTTTAAAATTTTAGAACTTGATTTATATGTAAGGCCTTTCCCTGAAAATAATTTACTAAGCCAACCTTATACAATTTGTATTGATCAAAGTAATAATATTGTTTATCCGGTTGAAATAAAAACACTTTTAAATAGTTCTGACTATTCTTTCACTTGGTACACAGGATTTGACGGAATAAGCGGAAATGAAATTGCTGGAGAAACAAATAATTCATTTATCACTTCTACTGTTGGAGAATATTCAGTAAAAGTTACAAATATTAGCAATGCTGCTTTATGTAGTAGTATTTTTAATTTTACTGCTCAAACATCATTAATTCCAGAAATCCTAACATTAAATCCTTCCGAATTAATAGCTTTTGAAGTTGAAAACACAATTTCTGCGACAGTATCACCTCCATCAAATGACTATTTATACTCTATTGACGGTATTTATTGGCAAGAAAGTAATGTTTTTACCAATATTCCTGAAGGAGAATACACCTTAACAGTTACCAATAAATTTGGCTGTGGAAACTTAAGTGAAAACTTTATTATCTTAGATTATCCAAGATTTTTCACACCAAATGGGGATGGATACAACGACACTTGGAAACTAAAAGGCAGCTCAATTGTAGATTTTATTTCCGTTTCAATATTTGACAGATACGGAAAACTATTAAAAGTCATGAATCCACAAACGGATGAATGGGATGGCTTATTTAATGACACGCCATTACCATCAACAGATTACTGGTTTACTGTGAAATATCAAATTAATAATATTTCTAAAGAATTTCGAGGACATTTTTCCTTAATTAGATAATTTATAAGGCTACTTTTTAAGTAGCCTTTTTTCATAACAATTATTAATTAAAAGTTAAACTATTTTGAATTAATAGTAATACTATTATATTTGCAAGTGTAATTTTTATAAAATGCAAAATTTACTTAACAACTTCAATATTGTCATTAACGAAAAACTCTATGTTAAAAACCCAGAAACTTCTGATTTGGGTAAAAAAATAATAGAGCAAAGTATCCTTCTTATTGATGAAATTGGGTTTGATGCTTTTACTTTTAAGAAACTAGGCGAGAGAATTAAATCCAATGAAAGTTCTATTTATCGCTATTTTGAAAACAAGCATAAACTGCTGTTATATCTGTCTTCGTGGTACTGGTCCTGGATGGAATACAAATTAGTTTTTTCTACTGTAAACATTTCTAATCCTATAGAAAAATTAGAAAAAGCCATTGTAATTGTAACTCAACCTATTGAAGATGATTTAACAACCAAACACATTAATGAATCTATCTTAAGTAAAATTATTATAGCTGAATTTTCAAAGACATTTTTAACAAAAGAAGTTGACGAAGAAAATAAACAAGGTTATTTTTTAGTTTATAAAAGAGTAATCAACAGAATTATTGAAATGATTAATGAAGTAAATCCAAACTATCTATATGCAAAAAGTTTAGCATCTACGGTAGTTGAAGGGGCTTTACATCAGCACTTTTTAAGTGAGCATTTCAAAACCATAACCAATGCTTCTGAAAGCAATTGCATCTCAGAATTTTACAGTAACCTGATTCAAAAAACATTGCAATAATGACACCACTAAAACGATTTAAAAATTTAATTGAAATTGATAAAAAAGACATTTATCAAATCTTTTTATACTCTATTCTTGCTGGAGTTATCAGTTTGTCATTACCACTTGGTATTCAATCTATTGTAAACTTTTTACAAGCCGGAAAAGTTAGTACATCATGGATTGTACTAGTTATAATGGTAGTTATTGGAGTTGCTTTTGTTGGTACATTAAAAATCATGCAATATCGAATTACGGAAAACTTACAACAAAAAATATTTGTTCGATCTTCTTTCGAATTTGCTTATCGTTTTCCAAAAATAAAATTCAACCAATTGTATAATTCTTCTGCACCAGAATTAGCTAATCGCTTTTTTGATACATTAACCGTACAAAAAGGATTTTCCAAACTACTTTTGGATATTTCAGGAGCCATTTTACAAATTTTATTTGGTATTATTTTACTATCGCTCTACCATTCATTTTTTATATTTTTCGGGATTATTTTACTGTCATTACTGTATTTTATTTTCAAAATTAATTTTTTAGCTGGATTAGAAACTAGCTTAAAAGAGTCCAAATACAAATACCGAGTAGCGCATTGGATTCAAGAAATTGCAAGAAATCATTTAAGTTTTAAGAGTAAAAGCGTTTTTGAGTTTTCGTTAAGAAAAAACGATAAAATTGTTACCAAATATTTGCAGCAACGTGAAAATCACTTTACTATATTACGCAGGCAGTTTATTCAACTTACTGGATTCAAGGTTTTAATTACTGCAGGATTATTGATTGTTGGTGGCGTTTTAGTACTAAACCAACAAATGAATATTGGTCAATTTGTTGCGGCAGAAATTATCATCTTATCCATAATTACTGCAGTAGAAAAATTATTTTCAGGTCTGGAATTATTTTATGATGTCTTAACTTCATTAGAAAAATTGGGAACAGTTGTGGATATGGAAATTGAAACCGAAAAATCAAATCCTAATTACCAATTAAATGACGATAAATTAATAATTGAAACCAACAATGTTTGTTTCAAATTTCCAGATAGTGAATTCCCCGTTCTACAAAATATAAATCTTAAAATTGAACCTAATGATTGCATTTTAATTCAAGGGAAAAATGGTTCAGGCAAAACAACTCTTTTACGAATTTTAAGTAAATTATTAGAACCAACTGCAGGAAGTGTGTTTGTGAACGATGTAAATTACAAGAAATTTACAACTGAAGATTACCAGTCCAAAATTGGAATAATAACCGTAAATGATACATTATTTGAAGGAACCATTTTAGAAAACATAACTTGTAAAAATCAGAAAATAACCAATCAAAAATTAAGCGAAGTATTAGATAAATTAGATTTAACAAATTATATCAAATCTTTACCTGCTGGTTTTGACACAAGAATATATGCTGAAGGAAAACAAATAAACTCTTCCATTATTCAAAAAATATTATTAGCGAGATGTATTATTAATGATCCTAAAATTTTATTTTTAGAAGAACCTTTAGAAAAAGTAGATCCTGTTCAGGCAAGTAAAATTATTGATTACTTAACCAACAAAGCTCATGATTGGACCTTAGTGGTAATTTCAAATCACTCCTATTGGGAAACCAAATCAAACAAGAAAATAGTTTTAGAAAAAGGAGAAATCATTTCAAAAAAATAAAAACACATGCTAAACATAACTAAAAATAGAATCGATCAATGGGTAGATTTAGACAAATACAAATCCACTCAGATATTTGCTGAAAACAAGCAATATAAAGCCATCCGAAAGTTTATTTGGGCCTTTGCTATTTTAATCTTAATCTTTTTGTTTCTCCCATGGACGCAAAATATTCCAGGTTCAGGATTTGTCACAACATTGAAACCCAACCAAAGACCACAAACCATTCACACTACTATTGCTGGTAGAATCGAAAAATGGTACGTGAATGAAGGTGATTTTGTAAAAAAAGGCGACACCATCATCTTCTTGTCGGAAGTAAAGGATGACTATTTCGACCCAAATCTTGTTGAAAATACAGGAAATCAAGTAAAGGCAAAGGAAAATGCAGTTGAATCCTATGAACAAAAAGTAATTGCTTTAGAGAGTCAGCTTTTTGCTATTGAAAGCGAGAAAAGTTTAAAATTCAGACAAGCCCAAAACAAATTAAAACAAGCGTATTTAAAAGTTCAAAGTGATAGTATCGACTTGCAAGCTGTTACCACACAATTACGAATTGCTGAAACACAATACAATCGTTCCGTTAGTTTAAACAAAGAAGGTTTAAAACCAATGACTGATGTGGAAGAAAAACGTGTAAAATTGCAACAAATGCAAGCCAAAATCATTACACAAGAAAATAGCTATTTAACTAGCAAAAATGAAGTTTTAAATGCCACTATGGAGCTCAACAGAATTACAGCCGAATACGCAGAAAAATCAGCCAAAGCCAATAGCGACAAACAAACAGCACTAAGTACACAATATGACACAGAGGCTCAAGTAAACAAACTAAAAAATCAATATGCCAATTACCAAATCAGAAACGGCATGTACTATATTACAGCTCCACAAGATGGCTACGTAAACCGTGCATTACAATCAGGTTTGGGAGAAACTATCAAAGAAGGAACTCCTGTGGTGAGTATCATGCCAGCAGATTTCGAAATTGCAGTAGAAACCTATGTGGATCCAGTTGATTTTCCATTAATTAATAAAGGAGAAAAAGTACGCGTTTGGTTTGATGGATGGCCAACTATCGTTTTCAGCGGATGGCCTGGTGTTTCTTATGGAACTTTTGGTGGTGTAATTGTAGCTAAAGAAAATTTCATCAGTGAAAATGGCAAATACCGAATTCTAGTAGCTCCAGATCCCGAAGATAAAAAATGGCCAGAACAATTAAGCATTGGCGCTGGAACACAGTCGATTGCACTTTTAGAAGATGTGCCAATTTGGTTCGAAATTTGGCGAACATTAAACGGTTTCCCACCAAATTTCTACCAACCACAAACAGCAACAGCTAAAAAATAATTGAAATGAAATATGTATTTTATCTCATTGCGTTATTTCCAGTTTTGATTGGAGCTCAAAACAACCCAAATGAATTCACTTTCGAAGAATATTTGGGCTATGTGAAAAAATTTCATCCTCTGGTCAAACAAGCCAACTTGAAAATCACAGAAGCACAAGCGGAATTGATGAAAGCGCGTGGTGCTTTTGACCCAAAATTAGAAGCCAATTATAACGAAAAACAATACGGAGATGCCAACTACTACTCTATTTTTGATGGAAGTTTTAAAATCCCAACTTGGTATGGAATCGAAATTAAAGCCGCTTTTGACAACAACGAAGGAATTTACATCAATCCAGAAAATACGTTACCCAATCAAGGATTAACTTCTGTGGGAATTGCCGTGCCAATTGGTCAAGGACTTTGGATTAACGAAAGAATGGCTGGAATTAGAAAAGCTAAATTATTCCAAAAACTGAATGAAGCCGAAAGAAATTTAATGCTTACCGAAGTGTTATTTCAAGCTAGCAACCGCTACATTCATTGGAAAAGAAGTTATGACGAAGTTGCGTTGTATAAAGAATTTCTGGAAAATGCGCAAATTCGTTATGATGGTGTAATTAAATCGATTGAATTTGGCGATAAACCAGCAATCGATAGCATTGAAGCAGGAATTACAGTTAGAACAAGAGCTTTAAATCTAGAAAATTCAGAATTAAAATTGCTTAAAGCCAAATTAGAGTTATCTAATTTCTTATGGACCGAAGACAACATTCCATTAGAATTGGAAGACAGACTTTTTCCAGAGCAAAAGCTAAAAGCTACTTTTTTAACTACGCTTAATCTATTGGATTTAGAAAACATTTCTTTGGAAAATCATCCCAAAATCAATGCAATGTTAACTAAAATCGACATGCTTAAAATAGAACAAAAACTGAAAGCCAATAGTTTATTACCCAAAGTGGATTTGAGTTACAACTATCTTTCAGAACCCAGTGCATTCGAAAATTATCGTTTTCAGGACTATAAAGTTGGGGTGAATTTCTATTTTCCGCTATTTCTTCGAAAAGAACGTGCCGAATTGAAGTTGGCCAAACTGAAAATTCAAGATAGCGAATTGGGATTGGATTTTGAAACCCAAAGTTTGAATAATAAAATTAATGCCCAACAGCAGGAAATTAATTCATTTACAAAACAAATGGCAATCAACAATCAATTAGTTTCTAATTTTACTCAAATGTTAGAAGCCGAAGACCGATTGTTTGAAATGGGCGAAAGTTCGTTATTCATTATCAACACACGAGAAAACAGTTTGGTAAGTGCCAAATTATCTGAAATTGCCTTAGAGAATTCCTATTTGGCGTCGAGTTTAGAATTGTTTAGAGTATTGGCAAATCCAGAATAAAAAAAATCCCGAAAAATAAATTTCGGGATTTTGCTTTTATAACACTAAAGACAATTAGTAACGACCTCTATTGTTATCTCTGTTGTTAGAGAAATTTCCTCTAGCACCACCACCATTACGATCGAAGCTTCTTCTTTCGCCTTCTGGTTTTGGTTCAGATTTGTTAACTACAATAGTTCTTCCTTCAACTGTTCCTCCGTTTAACTCATCAATTGCTTTTTGAGCTTCTGCGTCATTTGGCATTTCTACAAATCCAAATCCTTTACTTCTTCCGGTAAATTTGTCAGTGATTATTTTTACTGAATCAACAGTACCATAATCTTCAAAAAAACCTTTTAAATCTGCTTCCTCAATACTGAATGGAAGACTTCCTACAAAAATATTCATCTATGAAATAATTTAATTCCTTACAAAGGTAAGCTAATTAATGTTGTCAAAAGGTTAAAGTTTGGTTTATTTTCAAATAACACAGAATATGTTTAAAAAGTTTAAAATCAATACGCTATATTTTTGAAGAATTTTCAACAATAAAGTCTATATTCTTTTATCTATTCTCTTTATTCTTTTTTTAAAAACAATTAACCATTTCAAAATACGCTTTCTCCACTTGTTCTTGATGTGATGGATGTGCGATTTTAACCATTTCTTTCACCCGTTGTTTTAATGTCTTTCCGTATAAGTCGGCAATTCCGTTCTCGGTGATAATGTATTGCACATGCGAACGCGTGGTTACTACACCAGCTCCTTGTTTCAAATACGGCACAATTCTACTTTCGCCTCTTTTGGTAATAGAAGGTAATGCAATAATAGCTTTTCCTCCATCACTCAAAGAAGCACCGCGAATAAAATCCATTTGTCCGCCAACTCCAGAATACATTTTACTTCCAATAGAATCGGCACAAACTTGACCCGTTACATCAACTTCAATAGCCGAATTGACAGCTACCATTTTTGGATTTTTACGAATTTTAGCTGAATCATTCACATACGAAGATTCTTTTAACTCAATAAATGGATTATCATCCACAAAATCATACAATCTTTTGGAACCCAATAAAAATGTAGCCAAAACTCTTCCTCTGTAAACTGATTTGTAATTACAATCAATTACATTATTTTCAATCAAATCAATTACACCATCAGAAAACATTTCGGTGTGTAATCCCAAATTCTTGTGATGGGTTAGTTTACTCAAAGCTGCATTGGGTATCGAACCAATTCCCATTTGCAACGTACTTTTATCATCAATCAATGACGCCACATATTCTCCAATTTTCTCCTCTGCTTCAGTAAAAGGCACCACATCATGGGCATAAATTGGAATATTTACCTCTACCAAATAATCAATTTCCGAAACATGAAGAATGCCGTCACCAAAAGTTCTTGGCATATTTGGATTTACTTGAGCGATTACTGTTTTTGCATTTTCAATTGCCGCAATAGAGGCTTCAACAGAAACTCCCAAAGAACAATAACCATGAGAATCAGGTGGCGAAACTTGAATAAAAACCACATCTAACGGCACCACTTTTTTACGAAACAAATGTGGTAGTTCACTCAAAAATACTGGTGTATAAGAACCATTTCCTGCTTTTAATGTATGACGAACATTTCCACCAATGAAAAACGAATTCACATGAAAACTTTCGGCTAATTCTGGATTCGCATAAGGAGCATCGCCTTCGGTGTGTAAATGACAAATTTCTACATTACGTAATTCTGAAGCTCTTTCGGTTAAGGCTTTGGTTAAAATGGTTGGCGTTGCTGCTGCAGCTTGAACATACACTCTATCTCCACTTTTTACTACTTGTACAGCTTGCGCTGCGGTTACATATTTACTCATACCTAATGAATTTATAGTGCAAAATTAGTTAGTAAATTAAGGATAAAATATGACTTTTCTCATGTTAATTTAAGAGGATAGAAATGAGAGATTAGAAGTTAGATTTTCAGATTCTCAGATATTAGAATTTAAAATTGAACTTAAAACTTTTGGAACACAGATTAAAAAAATTTGAAAAATCTTTAAAATCTTAAATGAACTTATCAGCGTAATCAAATTGACCTTTAGAAAACTTATATATCTTATATGGTTATTTTTTTTTAGATTTTGATTTTCGGATGATGGATTTTCAGATTTTCAGATATTGGAATTTGAACTTGAACTTGATTTTTGAATTTGAACTTGAATTTGAACTTGATTTCGTACTTTTGTCACGAAAATTTGCATTATGATTGTAATTAAGACTTTAGAAGAGATTGAATTAATGCGTGAAAGCGCTTTATTGGTTTCAAAAACTTTGGGAATGATTGCCAAAGAAATCAAACCAGGTGTAACTTCTTTATATTTAGATAAACTTGCGGAAGATTTTATTCGTTCGCACGGCGCGGAACCCGCATTTTTAGGAATGTATGGTTTTCCTAATTCATTGTGTATGAGTCCGAATACTCAGGTAGTTCATGGAATTCCAAACAATATTCCTTTACAAGAGGGCGATATTATTTCGGTGGATTGTGGTGTGTTGAAAAACAGTTTTTATGGCGATCATGCCTACACTTTTGAAGTAGGTGAAGTGGCTCCAGAAACCAAAAAATTATTACAAGTTACCAAAGAATCTTTATACGTTGGTATTCGTGAAACTAAAGTGGGAAATCGTGTAGAAGACATTGGTTATGCCATCCAACAATATTGCGAAAAACACGGTTATGGAGTAGTTCGTGAATTATGTGGACACGGTTTAGGCAGAAAAATGCACGAAGATCCAGAAGTTCCTAATTATGGAAAACGTGGTCGCGGCAAAAAATTAGTCAACGGAATGGTAATTGCCATTGAACCCATGATTAATCAAGGAACCAAAAACATCAAGCAACACAAAGATGGTTGGACCATAACAACAGCCGACGGAAAACCAAGCGCTCACTTTGAACACGATGTGGCAATCGTAGACGGAAAACCAGAGTTGTTATCTACTTTCGCTTATATTTATGAAGCATTAGGAATTGTAAGTAATGAAGAAGATGGTTTGAGACAGAAACCGTTAGTGCTATAACACAGAGATTCACAAAGAAATCGCAGAGATTCGCAAAAAATGCTAAAAAATGAATGAACTTAGTGAAGAATTAAATAATTTATCTTACCAAATAATTGGCTGTGCTATAGAAGTCCACAGAATTCTTGGACCGGGACTTTTAGAATCCGCTTATCAAAATTGCTTAATTTACGAACTCAAAAAAGCTGGTCTAAAAGTTGAAAAAGAAATTTCTCTTCCAATTGTTTATAAAAATATAGAGTTAAATCATGGGTATAAAATTGATTTACTTGTAAACGAACAAATTGTAATTGAATTAAAAACAGTTGAAGAACTAACTGATGTTCACAAAGCGCAAGTGCTAACTTATTTAAAACTTGGTGATTTTCCCTTGGGGCTCTTAATTAATTTTCACTCTAAAATACTAAAAAACAACATAAAAAGATATATAAATACTTAAAAGAACAACTTCGTGAATCTCTGTGATTTCTTTGTGAATCTCTGTGTAACAACTTATGAAAAAACTTTTTAAACTAATACTCAACACCATTCCAAGACCTATTCTTATCAGGTTGAGTATTGTAGTACGACCAATTTTAGCATTTTTATTGAAAGGGAGTCGTTTTACGGATCCTATTGATGGAAAAAGCTTTCGTATGTTCTTGCCTTATGGATATGGCAACCAAAGAAACAATGTGTTATCACCGAGTACTTTGTCGTTAGAAAGGCATCGCTTATTATGGTTGTATTTACAAAACGAAACGGATTTTTTTACCACTCCCAAAAAAGTATTGCATTTTGCTCCCGAACAAGAATTTTACAAGCGTTTCAAAAAACAATCGAATTTAGAGTATACCACTACCGATTTATTTTCACCATTGGCTGATGTAAAAGCCGATATTTGCAATTTACCTTTCGAAGATAATTCGTATGATATTGTTTTATGCAATCACGTTTTGGAACACATTCCAGATGATACCAAAGCTATGCAAGAATTGTATCGTGTTTTAAAACTTGGTGGCATGGGAATTTTCCAAATTCCTCAAGATTTATCTAGAGCGACAACTTTTACAGATAATTCAATAACAGATCCAAAAGAACGCGCAAAAATCTTTGGGCAATACGACCACGTTCGTGTTTATGGGAGAGATTATTTCGATAAATTAAGAAATATAGGTTTCACTGTAATTGAAGAAGATTACACGGCTAAGATTGCTCCCGAATTGGTAGAAAAATATTGTTTGGCAAAAGGTGAGATTATTCCGGTTTGTTATAAATAAAAAAGGCTCTCAAAAGAAAGCCCTAAATTTACTCAATAATTAATTTCTTAAAATTATCTGTTAAATATTGTTGCATTTGATTCTCGACATCTGTGTACAACAACATTACATACAATTCAGGATGGTTTTGTAAAAAAGTTTTTGATTCTTCCAATGGCATTATCATAAATGCGGTAGCATAACCATCAGCTAGAGCTCCATTTTTTGCTAAAACTGTGGCACTTAATATATTTCCTTTTTGAGATAAACCCGTTTTTGGATTGATGATATGAACAAACTTTTCATCTGTTTTTTCATCGATCATTACTTTTCTGTAATTTCCTGAAGTTGCCATGCCAAGGTTTTCTAGGTTTACTTTTGCGATAAGTTTTCTTTCCTCAGGAGTTTGCAAAGGATCATCAATGCCAACAACCCAATTTTTATTTTCAATCGTATTTTTCCCCAAAGCAAATAATTCACCACCAATTTCAACTATCGCATTTTTGATTCCTTTGGACTTTAAAAAATCTACCACAACATCAACCGAATACCCTTGAGCAATGGCATTGAAATCGAAATAGGTTTGGTTGTGTTTTTTTGAAATGGTGTTATCTTCGTTTAATTTCACTTTATCAAAACCAACATATTGCAACGTACTATCAATTTGATTTGGACTCAAATTCACCGATTTTTTATTGGGTCCAAAACCATAAGCATTTACCAAAACGCCGATTGTTGGATCGAAAAGTCCGTTAGTTTCTTGGAAAATTTGGTTGGAAACCTCAAAAGTTTTCACAAAAAAATCATCTACAACAATCGTAGAATCACCTGCGTTAATTTTGGAAATTTTAGAATCTGGGCGATACGTTGAAAGCGATAAATCAAAAGCGGTTAATAATGAATCGATTTCCGTTTTTGAGGTTACTTCTTCAGTTGCGATGTATTTAATTGCATACGTACTTCCTTGTGCTTCTCCTTGAATGATGAAAAAAGTTGGTTTTGACTCTTGTTGGCAGCTAAAGAAAAATAATGCTATAACTAAACTACAAAATGGTTTGAATACCTTCATAATGAATAATATAATCTTGGTTTTGTAAAATTGGCTTTTCGAAATCTATAGCATTGGCAAAACCAACACCAGCAAATAACACTTTTGCATTTTTCGTTTTAGCATGGTTGATAAATGTTTCCATGAAAACGACATCATATTCGGCAGGATTTTCAGGATACATTACGGCTTGTACCATTACAAAATGTAAGGTATTCGTAGGTTTATCCACACAAACAAATTGCGGATGTTTTTTCAACTGACTGTTAATGGCAATGAACTCAAATCCTTGTTTTTCGAGTTCTTTCCCCACGTGATTCATGGCCAAATGATGTAAGTCTTGTAATGATAATGGTTCCATAGTGCAAAGGTAAATATTTCAAGTGGATTGCATAAAAAAACCGACTCATTTCTGAATCGGTTTTGATATTTAAAAATTGGATTATCCTCCAAAATCATCAAATCTAATATTATCTGGATCTAAACCAAAGTCTTCACCCATTTTTTGAACCGCTTTGTTCATCATTGGTGGTCCACAGAAGTACAATTCAATATCTTCTGGGTTTTCGTGTTTAGATAAGTAATTATCAATTACCACATTGTGAATGAATCCTACGAATCCGTCACCATCTCCATCAATATTATCTTTCACTTTCCAATTGTCTTCTGGTTGTGGTTCAGAAAGTGCTAAATAGAACTTAAAGTTAGGAAAATCTTTCTCTAAAGCTCTGAAGTGATCTGTATAGAATAATTCACGCTTAGAACGACCTCCGTACCAATACGTTACTTTTCTTCCTGTTTTTACTGTACGGAATAGGTGATACAAGTGCGAACGCATTGGCGCCATACCAGCTCCACCTCCTACATACAACATCTCAGCTTCTGTTTCATTGATGAAGAATTCTCCATAAGGACCAGAAACTACTACTGGATCTCCAGCTTTTCTTGAGAAAATGTATGAAGAAGCAATTCCTGGATTCACTTTAGCCCAACCATTGATATTTCTATCCCATGGTGGAGTAGCTACACGAACGTTCAACATAATCTTTCTTCCTTCAGCTGGGTAAGAAGCCATTGAATACGCTCTTTCTACAGTTTCAGGATTTTTCATTACTAATGGCCATAAATTAAATTTATCCCATTCCGCTTTGAATTTTTCTGGTTCACCTGGATGTTCTACAGGGTGTGCAGTGATATCAATATCCGAATATTTTACTTCGCATTTTGGAATTTCAATTTGGATATAACCTCCTGGCTCGTAGTGCATATCATCTGGTAACTCTACAATGAATTCTTTAATAAAAGAAGCCACGTTGTAGTTAGAGTAAACAGTAGCGTTGAATTTCTTAATTCCAAAAACTTCTTCTGGAACTTCGATTACCATGTTTGCTTTCACTTTTACCTGACAGCCTAAACGCCATCCGTCTGCTAATTCTTTTCTGCTGAAATGAGGAACTTCTGTTGGAAGTGCTTCACCTCCACCGTCAAGAACTTTACATTTACATTGGATACAAGTTCCACCACCACCACAAGCGGATGGTAAGAAGATTTTTGCTCCACTCAAAGTAGATAATAAAGTACTCCCTGAACCTACTTCAATTTCCTCTTCTCCGTTAATTTTAATTTTAACTGGACCTGATGGTACTAACTTTGCTTTAGCAAACAAAATAACAGCAACCAAAATCAATAATAAAACCAAAAAGGCAATTACTGTGGTACTGATTAAACCAGTTGTGCTTACTTCTAGTGCTATCATAATTATTGTTGTACAGTTTGAGTTAATGAATCTGTTACAGTCTCTAAAGCGGTTGAATCAGTTGCTACTTCATTAACTTCTACTGTTTCAGCAGGTGTTACGTTTTCAACAACTTCTTTCGTAGGCGCTTCGTCACCACCAGTTAACATCCCTCCAAAAGACATGAAACCAATAGCCATTAAACCAGTTAAAATAAATGTCATACCTAAACCTCTAAATGCAGGTGGCACATTTGAATATCTGATTTTTTCTCTAATTGCACCAATTGCTAAAATAGCCAAGAACCAACCAATACCTGAACCAACACCGTAAACAGTAGCTTCAGTAATATTGTTAAATTCCTTTTGTTGCATAAATAACGAACCTCCTAAGATGGCACAGTTTACAGCAATAAGTGGTAAGAAAATACCTAAAGAGTTGTATAAAGCAGGAGCAAATTTTTCAACAATCATTTCAACTAATTGTACCATTGTTGCAATAGTAGCAATAAACAAAATGAACGTTAAGAAACTTAAATCATATTCTGCATAATCTTCTCCCATCCAAGCTAATGCTCCAGGACGAAGAATGTATTGATCTAATAAGTAGTTTAAAGGAACTGTAACCAACATTACGAAGATAACAGCTGCACCTAAACCAACAGCGGTAGTTACTTTTTTAGAAACCGCTAAGTACGAACACATCCCAAGGAATGTGGCGAATACCATATTATCAATAAAAATTGATTTTAAAAATATTTCTAATAATTCCATTTTCTTAGTGTGTTTCTATTAAGTTTTTATTTCTTGAACGTTGGAAACCAATGATTAATCCCAATGTAATTAACGCCATTGGAGCTAATAACATAAATCCGTTGTTTTCGTAACCCGTTGCATACAATCCTGTTTTTTCTACTGGATCACCAAATACTGGGAAGCCAAATAACTTACCAGAACCTAATAATTCACGGAAGAAACCAACTATAATTAAGATTAACCCATAACCAGCTGCATTTCCAATACCATCTAAAAATGATTTCCATGGTCCATTACCTAAAGCAAATGCTTCAAAACGTCCCATAATAATACAGTTGGTAATAATCAATCCAATGAAAACGGAAAGTTTTTTAGCTAAATCTGGCATATAAGCCTTTAATGTTAAATCAACAATAATAACCAAAGCAGCTACTACTACTAATTGCACAATAATACGAATAGATGATGGAATGGCGTTTCTTAATAAAGACACCAATACGTTACCAACACCTAATACGAAAACCACAGAAAGTGCCATAATAACAGATGCTTTTAATTCTGCAGTAATTGCTAAAGCAGAACAAATACCTAAAACCTGAACGGTTACTGGGTTGTTATCTGTTAATGGATCCTTTACTAAACCTAAATTCTTTTTAGAGAACAATGGCTCTTTTTCTACATTTGTGTTTGCCATAGTTTATTTTTTTAAAGTTTCGAAATAAGGTAAATATGCTCTGATACCAGAGTTAATCATTGCTCCAACACCATTTCCTGTGATTGTAGCTCCAGAAATTGCGTCTACCTGATTATCTGTTTTATCTTCGTTGTTTGGATCACCATTAGATTTAGAAATTTCAATTCCTTTGAAGTTTCCAGAAGCATCATATAAATATTCTCCTTTGAAATCATCTGTAAAGAAACTTTCTGTAATATTAGCTCCTAGACCTGGTGTTTCTGCTTTGTGATCAAAATACACTCCATTGATAGTTTTTAAATCATCATTTATAGCAATGTAACCCCAAATAGCATCCCATAAACCATTACCTCTTACTGGTAAAATATATAAGGTTTTACCATCTTTTTCAGCTACGAATAAAGGCAAACGTTGTACATTTCCTTTTTTTGCACCATCCATTTCCTTTTTCACATCAATTAAATACGCTTTTTCATCATCAGAAACTTCTGTCCCTGCGATAACTTTTTGCTGTTTAATATATTGTGTAAACATTTCTGTTGCGTTTGAACGGTCAGATTCCACACCAATTGCTGATAAAATATCAATTTGCGCTTTAACTTGATCGTTTTTCACACGTAGGTCTTTAGTGAAATTTGCAAAGAATGCCAACAACGAACCTACCACAACCACCATTATCACTGAGAAAATGATAGTATAACTATTTGAATCTGTTCTTTTAGTTGACATATTAAGCAGTTTTAACTTTTAAACGTTTCATTCTTCTCTTCACATTTGCTTGAACTACATAATGATCGATAGTTGGAGCAAATACATTCAATAATAAGATAGCCATCATTACTCCTTCTGGATACGCTGGATTGAACACACGAATCATAATACTAAAGAAACCGATTAGGAATCCGTAAATGATTTTTCCTGTGTTGGTTTGTGCAGCAGAAACTGGATCAGTTGCCATATACACAATACCAAAAGCGATACCACCAACAATCAAATGTTGCCAAAATGGGAAATTCATTAAGCTATAGAATTTACTTCCTTCCAAAATTACTCCTGAATCAACTAATCCGTTAAAGATTAATCCCATTACAGCAGCTCCAATAACAGCAGAAAGCATGATTCTTGCACTTCCAATTCCAGTTAAGATTAAGAATAAACCTCCTAATAAAATTAAGAAAGTAGAAGTTTCTCCAATTGAACCTGGAATGAATCCCATGAACATATCATAAGTAGAATAGCCAACTTCTTTATTAGCTGCCAAAGAACCTAATATAGTTTCTCCTGAAATTGCATCAGTACCAGCTGTATTTTTTACTCCATCAACAGCTCCGTGAACCCATACTTTATCACCCGACATCCAAGCTGCCCAGTTAAAGAATAAGAACGCACGAATGGTTAATGCTGGATTTAGAATATTCATTCCAGTTCCGCCAAATAATTCTTTACCAATTACTACTCCAAATGCAACTGCAACAGCTAACATCCATAATGGTAAATCAATTGGCATAATTAATGGCACTAACATTCCTGTTACCAAGTAACCTTCTTCAACTTCGTGTTTTTTGACAGTAGCAAAAATAAATTCAATACCTAAACCAACACCATAAGAAACAATTAAAATAGGTAAGATTTTTGTTAAACCTAAGATTAAGTTTTCAATTGTGAAGAATTCTACAGCATCAAATCCATTGATTTGACCGAAGTGTTGGTAACCCGCATTGAACATACCAAATATCAATACCGGAACCATAGCCATAATCACCGTGTTCATCACACGTTTTAAGTCGGTTGCGTCTTTAACATGCGTACCACCATGGGTAGTCATGTTTGGCAAGTAAAGAAAAGTGTGTAAAGCATTGAAGCTTTGCTCCATCTTTGTACCTCTGTACTTTTCTTTTAAATTATGTAAATTTTGTTTTAAACTCATTTTTCGTTATAATTTAAGTTCCGATGAAATTAACCTACTTCTTTGATCATTACGTCAAGTCCTTCGCGAACAATTCTTTGATGATCTTGCTTAGAAACACAAACGTATTCTGTTAAAGCAAAATCTTCAGGCGCAACTTCATAAATACCTAACGCTTCCATTTGGTCAATATCTTTAACTAAGATTGACTTCAATAGTTGCATTGGATAAATATCAAGTGGACAAACTTTTTCGTACTCTCCAGTTAATACAAAACCTCTGTGTTCTCCATTGGTATTGGTATTTAAATCGTACTTTTTATTTGGTGTTAAAAAAGAGAACATATTGGCTCTGTAAACACTAAATTTATTTGGTCTTGGCAAGTTCCATCCAAAGAAATCATAATCATCTCCTTCTGGAATAACAGTCATGGTATTGTGATAAAAACCAATAAAACCCTCTTTCGATTTTTGGTCGCCTGTTAATACATCACCACTAATGATTCTGTAGTTTCCGTCTTTTAAATTTCCAGCTACCACATCAGCAATTTGCGCTCCAAAAGTTACATTCACATAAGAAGGTTTCTCGAATCCTGATCCTGCTAAAGCAATAGTTTTTGTTTGGATTAATTTTCCAGTTAAGAATAAGTTACCAATGATAGCAACATCTTCCATTTGAACCACCCAAACTTTTTCTCCTTTGTTAATTGGATCAATTTTACCAATTTGAGTAGAAACTAATCCAACTGGGTGAACACCTTGTGCTTTATGAACCGTTACACCATCAACTGAAGGTAAAAACGTTGCATTTGGCCCAACAGTAACATGAACTTTACCAGAAGTTAATTTGGTAAGTGCAGTTAATCCAGCAGTTAAAGCTTCTTGTTTACCAGCCATAGTGAATTCCAAATCAGCTTCTAATGGAGCCGAATTGATACCTGAAACAAAGATTGCCTTTGGTGTGTCAGCAGAATTTGCAACAACATCATACGGACGTTGTACAATAAACGGCCAAGCACCTGAAGCCAACAATTGCTCTTTCACTTCTTGAGCGGATAAATCTTTAGGATTTTTTTTGCTATGCTCTACGAAAGTATCCTGAGAATCTGCAGCAATAAGAATTTCTAAAATAACTCTCTTTTCACCACGCTTAATCTCTTGAATTGTTCCGCTAACTGGAGATACAAATTTAACCGCTTCGTCATTTTTGGAATAAAAAACAACTTCACCAGCTTTAACACTTGCACCTTCTTTAACCACCATTTTTGGCGTTACTCCATGAAAATCAGAAGGTTTAATAGCATAGACTTTCGAGCGGGCAACGTCAGAAACACTTTTTTCTGCTTCACCCTTCAACTTAAGGTCTAAACCTTTTTTAATTCGAATGTCTTTTGACATGTTTATTGAAGATATGGTTAGTACTAATTTTTCAAAACGTGCAAATTTAACCATTTACTAAAGATTACACCAAAAATAAACGACGCAATTTGTGTTATTTATATTTATTCTAAATTATTAAAATTTAAGTTTCCAGCATAAAATTTGCAACCAATAGTTTAGATTTAGTATTTTTACAAGAATTAGCAAGAAAATTATGCAAAATAAACTACTTATATTCCTAATTACTTTTTCATTTTCAAGCCTTTGGGCTCAAGTAGAAGAAGAGAAAGTGCCACCGTTTAACATTAAAACTGTAGCTTTTACACAAGGCGGAAATAGCATTTTGCCTTTTTTTAGATTGGGAGAAAGTTTTGAAATTCAATTCGATGATTTATTCGGAAATGAAGCCGATTACTATTACACCATCACCCAATACAATTACGATTGGACGCCAACCAATTTAGCCAAAGTAGAATATTTGAACGGCGTTGATAACCAAAGAATTATTACTTACGAAAATTCATACAACACTTTACAACAATATTCGCATTACCGACAAGTATTTCCGAATAGATTCAACCGAATCACAAAAAGTGGCAATTACATGATAAAAATTTATAACGATTCGCAAGAATTATTGTTTTCAAGAAAATTTATCGTTTTTGAAGACCAATTGAATGTAAGAATTGGCACCCGAAGAGCACGTGATATGGAATTTATCAACGAAAAACACAATGTGGAAATGAGCATCAACTATGGCGATAGAATTTTGCAAGATCCAATCAACAACGTAAAAGTTACTTTATTTCAAAATGGCAATTGGAAGTCAGAAATTAAAAACATCAAACCGCAATATACCATTGGAACAGAATTGATTTATCGCTATGATAAGGAAACGCAATTTTGGGCTGGAAACGAATATTACACTATTGACAATTCCAACATTAGAATGGTTAATAATAGTGTAGCTAGAGTAACATCGGGCGATAATATTTACAACTCTTTTTTATATGTAAATTATCCAAGAAAAAAGAATGTCTACACTTATTTTCCAGACTTTAATGGGAATTTCATTGTAAGAAACATTAATACTGAAAATCCCGATATTGAAGCGGATTATTCTTGGGTATATTTTACTTTAGATGCACCAACTTTTTTCAAAAACGAATCTATTTACATTACTGGAATGTTTAATAACTATTCGCTTACCGAAGAAAATAAAATGGTTTTCAACAAACAAACTAAAATGTATGAAAAAGCCATTTTAATCAAACAAGGTTTTACCAATTACAATTATGTAGTAACAGATAAAAATGGAAAAATTCAACATCGAGATGCTATTGATGGGAATTTCTTCCAAACCGAAAACAGCTACACAGCAATTGTGTATTATAGAGGCAACAACGATCGTTATGATAGAGTAATTGGAGTTTCTACAACAAGTAGTGAAGTAATTAAAAACTAAAAAAGTGAGTAGAAAAGACGCTAAATACAGAGGAATAAAATGTTTGAACTGCGAAACCTCTTTAGATATTAGTGAAAAATTTTGTCACCATTGTGGTCAATTGAATTCTACCAAAAAACTAACGGTCAAAGATTTTATTGAAGAGTTTTTCGCCAATTTTTACGCTTACGATTCCCGATTAAGAAATTCTCTTGTTTCGCTATTTACAAAACCTGGTATTTTGGCAAGAGAATTTAACAGAGGAAAAAGACATACGTATGCCAATCCATTTCGTTTGTTTTTGAGCGTTTCTATCATTCTATTTTTAACGTTCAACTTAAATGATGACGAAAATGGTAAAAGCAATTCACAAATTACACAAAAGGAACAACAAATAAGCAAAAGCGACTCCATCAAACTGGAGAAATTAAATATCAACGTAGCTAATTTAAATCCTAAGAAAGAACGACAAGTTTACAGCCGAGATTCAATTTACACCAAAAAAGAAATTGATTCCTTGTTCAGTAAAAATGCAGACCCTTTAGTTTTTAACATTCTTTCATTCAGAAATTTTCATCGCAAATATCCTGATAAAACAGATGAAGAAGCGCTTATTAGTCTGGGACATAATCCCAATTTCTTCAACAAAGCCGCTTTCAATAAATCTAAAACATTCAAATCAAACGAAATAGAAAGGGAAGTAATCGAATATTTCTATTCCAAATTGCCTTTTTTCATTTTCTTATCCTTACCCATTTTAACGCTAATCTTTTGGTTGGTTTTTTATTCCAAAAACATCAACTATACGGAGCATCTGGTTTTCGCTTATAGTTTTTTTACTTTCATGTTTATTTGCATGATTCTCTTTAATTTGATTGAATTAATCAGCTCTGGATTAGCCAATTTTATTGTAATTCTATCATTTGCTTTATTATTCCCAATCTACTTTTATAAATCTTTAAGAAATTTTTATCAACATAGCCGTTGGATTACAGTTTTAAAATTCATACTTTTGAATCCTTTATTTGGCTTATTCTTAGGAATTTGTATATTATTTATGCTATTTCTTGGAATACTTTTAATGTAACTTTATGGTAACTCAAATTACAAAAGGCATAAAAATTTCTGTTTTAACTAGTTTTGAAGGCACTTACTTCAAGAACTACAAGATTCATTTTGCCTTTTCGTACCAAGTTTCAATTGAAAACCAAAGCAAAGATTCTGTTCAATTAACCTCACGCCATTGGGAAATTTATGACGCTTTAAACCAAAACGAAGTAGTTGATGGCGAAGGTGTTGTAGGAAAAAAACCCGTAGTCAAACCGGGAGAAATTTACACCTATTCCTCAGGATGTTTATTAAATTCTCCAATCGGTGCCATGAAAGGTTATTTCAACATGATTAATTTTACCTCAACTAAAAGTTTCAAGGTTATTATTCCTACTTTCAAATTGAGCGCTCCTTTTGCGATTAATTAAATTAACCACAAGAATCTCTAAATATAAAATATTGAAAAAGATAACTATAAAGTTCTTCTTACTAACACTTTTGTTAACATTCTTGTCTTGTAAAGAAAAAGACTCTAATGATTTGAACGATTTGGTCATAAACAAAAATTCAATAATTGAGTTTAGAGATAATAATGAACACAATAACGGAAAAGTTGAATTTATAACTAATAGTTCCGAGAAGTTTGAAAAATTAAAAGATTACTTCAACAACCTTAAAGGTTTTATAAAAACTGAAGAAGAAATAAACATTTACCCAAACTATATTCTTATTAACGAAAATTTAAAAATTCTTATTTCGGTTGATTTAATCTACATTGAATATTACAATTCTAATGGAGAAAACATCAAATTTTTTAAAAATATATCACCTGAAGAATTTTTATCTTTTAACTTTCTCACTAATGACAATAAATGGATTTATGAATTAGGAAAAGTGTATGGTTTTGGAACATTCAAAAAGGACAAGTATTCTTTTTGCGGATCAATTCCAAGAGAGAAAGACTATCAATATAAGATTGGTAAATGGAAATTTTGGAATCAAAAAAGAGATTTAATTGCTGAAGGTGAATTTACTATTGATAGTTCGTTAGTTAAAGGACAAGGCGGATGTGATTATTACATCAAAACTTCAAAAATCAGAAAAGAAAATTGGATATTTTATAATTCCGAACAAAAAATTATTGAACCACACTTTGAAGATATTTTCATTTTGGAAAATGCAAATCAATAAAAACATTCCTTAATTACAAAGTTTAAAACAAATCGTAAAAACCATTTCTCCGGTTTCGTAACATTTGTTATCGATAATTCAAAATATACTTTGTATTTTTGTAATCGCATTTAATTTTTGGTAAATACCAACACTATAATTGTCTAATTTTCACTCGAGGACTTTGTCCGAACTGAGCGAAGCTAAAATTCAACACCATGTTAAAAGGATTTTTTAATGTCCCAAAAGCGGTAAATGAACCCGTAAAATCATATGCTCCAGGTTCTCCAGAAAGAGCTAAAGTTGCAGAAACATACAAAGCCATGTGGAATGCTCAAGTAGAAGTTCCATTATATATAGGTAGCGAAGAAATCAAAACCGGAAATACCAAAAAAATGTCGGCACCACACGATCACCAACATATCGTAGGTATTTATCATCAAGCAGACAAAGCATTAGTTGAAAAAGCAATTACTTCAGCTTTAGAAGCTCGAACAAAATGGGCAGCTATGGCTTGGGAAAACAGAGCTGGAATTTTCTTAAAAGCAGCTGAATTATTAGCAGGCCCATACCGTGCTAAAATCAATGCAGCAACTATGATTGCACAATCAAAAACCATTCACCAAGCAGAAATTGACGCTGCTTGTGAGTTGATTGACTTCTTACGTTACAACGTAGAATTCATGACAAAAATTTATGCAGACCAACCAGCTTCTACATCAGATATGTGGAACCGTGTAGAATACAGACCATTAGAAGGATTTGTATATGCAATCACTCCTTTCAACTTTACAGCAATTGCAGGAAATTTACCTTCAAGTGCTGCATTAATGGGGAATGTGGTAGTTTGGAAACCAGCTGCAACTCAAGTATATTCGGCTAATGTAATCATGCAAGTTTTCAAAGAAGCAGGTTTGCCAGATGGCGTTATCAATATGGTAATGGGTGATTCTGGAATGGTTTCAGATGTAGTTTTATCTAACCCACATTTAGCTGGAGTTCACTTTACAGGCTCAACTGGAGTTTTCAATGATATTTGGAAAACTATCGGAAATAATATTGCAACTTATAAAACATACCCAAGAATCGTTGGAGAAACCGGTGGAAAAGATTTCATCATTGCGCATCCATCTGCGAATGCAAAACAAGTAGCAACAGGAATTACACGTGGCGCTTTTGAATTCCAAGGACAAAAATGTAGTGCTGCTTCTCGTGTTTATATTCCTCAAAGTTTATGGCCAGCAGTTAAATCACATTTAGAAGCTGATTTAGCTTCAATGACAATGGGTTCACCAGAAGATATGAGCAATTTTGTAACTGCAGTTATTTCAGAAGCTTCATTTGACAAATTAGCACGTTACATTGACCAAGCTAAAAACGATAGTGACGCTGAAGTAATCATGGGCGGAAATTATGATAAATCGAAAGGATATTTTATTGAACCAACGGTTATCTTAACTACAAATCCAAAATACAATACGATGTGTACCGAATTATTCGGACCAGTAGTTACTATTTATATTTATGAAGATGCCAAATGGTCTGAAACGTTAAAGTTAGTTGACGAAACTTCAGAATACGCTTTAACAGGTGCGGTATTTAGCCAATGTCGCTATGCAGTGGAAGAAGCAACCGTTGCGTTACAAAATGCAGCAGGAAACTTCTACATCAACGACAAACCAACAGGTGCTGTTGTAGGAATGCAACCATTTGGAGGCGCAAGAGGTTCTGGAACTAACGACAAAGCTGGTTCAGCACAAAACTTATTGCGTTGGGCTTCTGTTAGAACCATCAAAGAAACATTCGTAACACCAGAAGATTATAAATATCCGTTTTTAGGATAATCTTAGTCCGAAATAGAAATAACAAAACCCGATTTTCAGATGAGAATCGGGTTTTGTTTCATTATAAATTTTTTAATTTACTTTCATAGTTTTGAACCAATAAAAACAGACTAAACAACCTCTATCGTAGCAAATTTACAAAAGTAAAATTGGAAGTTCCATTCAAGTAAATCCCTATTAAAAGGTAATTGTTTTTAATTACATGTAATTACAATAAAACCAACAAATGACAACAAATAGAAAAGAAAGAATATAAAATCAAAAAAATTAGTTTTTCTATTATCAAACATATCTATTCCACTTCTATCTGGACAAACCAATTCTTTTTGTTGAATTTTAAGACTTAGATATCTCAAAATTTGAATTAATAATATTGCTATAATTGTGTAATTTAAACCTTTTCCAGAATGCCCTTTTTCAAAGTATAATTCACCATTGTCCTTTATTAGTAAAAAAATTATAATATGTATTAAACCAATTAATATAAAAAATTGTGTGAAAAGTAATTTCCTCAATGACTTATATCCAAAAATATACAAAAACAACACAGTTCCATACGAATAAAAAAACAACGAAAACCTAGACAACTCTTTGTTAATTGGAAAATCTATCGTAAAAAACAAAGTAAAAGAGGTTAAAAAATATAATATAAAAAATATTACTTCACCTTTATTTAATTTTTCCTTATTTAAAAAATTACCCATTTTTGGTTTACTTTTAAAACTAGCTAAGCACTAATTACTTTTCACTAATCACTTATTTCTTATACTTCAACGGCAAATGCACCACTTTCTTTGTTTCAAAAAACTCATCGGTAAAAAAATCAGATAAATTATATTGTGTTGCTTTTGGGAAAGCTGCCAATTCTTCGGTTAAATCACCGCCTTTTAAATATAAAATTCCGTTGGCTAATTCGTGATTTTGTTTTTTAGCTACTTTATCATCGACCCATTTTACAAAATCAGGCATATTGGTTACAGCACGACTTACGATGAAATCGAATTCTTGTTTTACTAATTCGGCACGTTTTTGTTCCGCTTTTACGTTTTTTAATCCTAAACCTATAGCAACTTCATTTACCACTTTGATTTTCTTTGCTATTACATCAATCAAGTAAAAATCAACCTCAGGATGTAAAATCGCTAATGGAATTCCAGGAAAACCACCACCAGTTCCCACATCCATAATTCTAGAACCTGGACGGAATTCGATGATTTTTGCTATTCCTAATGAGTGCAAAACATGTCGCGTGTACAATTCGTCGATATCTTTTCTTGAAATCACATTAATTTTTGCATTCCAATCTTCGTATAATGATTGTAATTTCTGAAACTGAAGTATTTGATTATCAGATAAATTAGGAAATTGCTTTAAAATCTCGTCCATTAGTTAAATTTTACACAAAAATACGTTTTTTGATGAATAAAAATGACTAATATCATAAATGAAAAAATTATAATAATTATCTTTGGCAAAATTTGAATACAAAAACATGAGTACTACAACCCCGATTTTCTCAAAAGAAGACAACCTGAAGTTTTTCAGAACATTAAATAAAAGAGTAAACGATTATTTCAAAGAAAATAAAATCAATAAAACTGGAAACTGGAAATTACATGTGAAAACCATTGTAATGTTCGGACTTTTCCTTACACCGTATTTTTTCCTATTGGCTATGGATATGCCATTTTGGGTATATTTATTACTTAACGTAGTCATCGGAATTGGAATGGCTGGCGTTGGAATGAACGTAATGCACGATGGAAATCACGGCGCTTACTCAACAAAATCTTGGGTAAACAAATTAATGGGCGGAAGTATTTATATTTTAGCTGGAAATGTGTACAACTGGCAAGTACAACACAATGTTTTACATCACACCTATACGAATATCATTGGTCACGATGAAGATTTAGAAGCAGGAAGAGTTTTACGTTTTTCAAAAACAGCAAAATGGTACAGCCACCACAGATTCCAACATTATTATTCCGTTTTCTTATACGGATTACTAACGTTCAACTGGGCTATCACAACCGATTTTCTTCAAATGAAACGTTATTTGAAAAGACAATTATCGTATGGTGAAGCTAAAAGCCCTGCTTTTCAATGGACTACACTTATTATTACCAAAGCCATTTACTTTTCTATTTGGATTGTATTACCAATAATTGTTGGGGTAACTTGGTGGAAAGTTTTATTAGGGTTTGTAGTAATGCACTACACCGCTGGATTAATCTTAAGTGTTGTTTTCCAATTAGCACACGTTGTTGAAGATACTATCAACCCTATTCCAGATGAAACAGGAGAAATCGAAAACACTTGGGCCATTCACCAATTGTTTACAACGGCTAACTTCGCACCAAAAAACTGGATTGTAAATTATTATACTGGCGGACTGAATCACCAAATTGAGCACCATATTTTTCCAAATATCAGTCACGTTCACTACAACAAAATTGCAGAAATTGTAAAACAAACGGCAGCAGAATGCAACTTACCGTATCACGAGTTTAAAACTACTCGAGCGGCAATAGCATCTCACTTCAAGCATTTGAGAGAATTAGGAAAAAAACCACAATTAGCATAATAAAGTAAGAGACGCGAGGAATCGCGTCTTTTGTATTAACTATAATAACTAACACACAATGAACCCGTTATCGGACAGAATTAACAATTTAGCCGTTTCTCAAACTTTAGCAATGGCAGCTTTGGCAAGAGAATTAAAAGCACAAGGAAAAGACATTATTAGCCTTAGTTTAGGAGAACCAGATTTCAACACTCCTGAATTCATTAAAGAAGCAGCAAAAAAAGCTATCGATGAAAACTACAGTACATATACACCAGTTGAAGGTTACTTAGATTTAAAAGAAGCTATCTGTAGAAAATTTAAAAGAGACAACAATTTAGATTATAAACCGTCACAAATTGTAGTTTCAACTGGAGCAAAACAATCTCTTTATAACATTGCTCAAGTAATGCTAAATGAAGGTGATGAAGTTATTCTACCAGCGCCATATTGGGTTTCGTATTATGAAATCATCAAACTTTCTGGCGGTGTTCCAGTTGAAGTTCCAACATCAATTGAAAATGATTTCAAGATTACTCCAGAACAATTGGAAGCGGTTATCACACCTAAAACCAAAATGATTTGGTACAGTTCGCCTTGTAATCCAAGTGGTTCTGTTTATAGCAGAGAAGAATTGGAAGCACTTTCAAAAGTAATTCTAAAACATGAAAATATCTACGTTGTTTCTGACGAAATTTACGAACACATCAACTTTTCAGGAACATTTTGCAGTATTGGTTCTATACCAGGAATGTTAGACAGAACGATTACAGTTAATGGTGTTGCCAAAGCTTTTGCGATGACAGGATGGAGAATTGGATACATTGGAGCCCCCGAATTTATTGCGAAAGCGTGTACCAAAATTCAAGGTCAAGTTACTTCAGGAGCGAATTCAATTGCCCAAAGAGCAACAATTGCCGCCGTTGATGCTGATCCAAAAGTACTAAACTACATGGTGGAAGCTTTTCACAAAAGAAGAGATTTAGTCGTTGGTTTAATCAAAGAAATTCCAGGATTGAAAATTAATGTCCCAGAAGGTGCCTTTTATGTTTTCCCTGATGTTTCTTCTTTCTTTGGAAAAACATTACGCGGTCAATTCATCAAAGATGCTACAGATTTTTCAATGTATTTATTAGCAGAAGCCAATGTTGCAACCGTAACTGGCGATGCTTTTGGTAATCCAAATTGTATTCGTTTTTCTTATGCTACTAGCGAAGAATTATTAATCGAAGCCTTACGAAGAATTAAAGAAGCATTAGCTTAATACAACTTATGCCCTAAGGAAACTTGGGGCTTTTTTTATTTCCTTTTATATACACAACTCATGAACAAAAAAATACTACTACTCGGCTCAGGCGAACTAGGAAAAGAATTTGTAATTGCTGCCCAACGCATTGGACAAACCATAATTGCCGTTGACAGTTATGCTGGAGCTCCAGCGATGCAAGTAGCAGATGCTTTTGAGGTAATCAATATGCTAGATGGCGCTGAACTAGATAAAATTGTAGCCAAACACCAACCCGATTTTATAGTTCCAGAAATAGAAGCCATTAGAACCGAACGTTTTTATGACTACGAAAAGCAAGGAATTACAGTAGTTCCTTCTGCCAAAGCGGCTAACTTTACCATGAACCGAAAAGCTATTCGTGATTTAGCCGCTAAAGAATTGGGATTACGAACTGCCAATTACAGATATGCAACTACAAAAGAAGAATTAGAAAAAGCAGTTTCTGAAGTTGGAATTCCTTGTGTCGTTAAACCTTTAATGAGTTCTTCTGGAAAAGGACAATCTACAATAAAAACGCAGGAAGACATTGAAAAAGCTTGGCATTATGCTGTAGAAGGCTCAAGAGGTGATTTAATTGAAGTAATTGTAGAAGCGTTTGTCAACTTCCATGCAGAAATTACTTTATTAACTGTAACCCAAAATAACGGCTTACCAACATTATTTTGCCCACCAATTGGTCACCGACAAGAACGTGGTGATTATCAAGAAAGTTGGCAACCTGCAAAAGTTTCAGATGAGGACATTTTGGAAGCACAAGACATGGCAAGAAAAGTTACCGAAGCTTTAGGTGGCGCTGGACTTTTCGGTGTAGAATTCTTTTTAACCAATGAAGGCGTTTATTTCTCCGAATTATCTCCAAGACCACACGATACAGGAATGGTTACTTTGGCAGGAACACAAAATTTCAATGAATTTGAATTGCACTTACGCGCTATTTTAAGTTTACCAATTGCCGAAATTACTTTGGAAAGAAATGGAGCTAGTGCCGTAATTTTAGCAACAGAAAACTCAGAAAATCCGACATTCGAAGGAATTGAAAATTTAGCAAAATTACCAAAAACTGATTTCAGACTTTTTGGAAAACCTACTTCAAGACCTTACAGAAGAATGGGAGTTGCGCTAACTTACGATACTATCGAAACGCCAATTGAATCAATTGTAGAAAAAGCAAAAGAAGCTGCTCGTTTAATAAAAGTAAATGCTTAATTTTATATACTAAAACCTACAAGAATAAAACCTTGTAGGTTCATATAAATTATGTCATTACTTCTTCAAAATATCAGTAAACACGTAGACTTAACTTCACAAGAAGAAGAGTTACTATTGTCATTAACTTCAACTGAAACTTTCAAAGCCAAAACCATTTTATTGAATACAGGCGAAATTTCAAAACAAACCTACTTTGTAAACGCTGGAATTTTAAGAAGCTTCAATATTAATGACAATATCATTGAACACGTTTTGCATTTTGCTTGCGAAGGTTGGTGGATTGGCGATATGTACAGTTACATTGCTGAAAAACCAGGAAATTTGTTTATCGAAGTTTTAGAAGATGCGGAAGTAATTATTATTACCAAAGAGAATCATCAAATACTGTACAAGGAAATTCCAAAAATGGAACGCTTTTTCAGAATTTTAGCAGAAAACTCATTGGTAAGCCATCAAGAACGATTAATGGACAATTTGAGTTTAACCGCGGAAGAACGTTTTGAGAAATTCTGTTCCAAATATCCAACGTTAATTCAGAAAGTCCCTCAAAAACATATTGCTTCTTACATTGGAGTTACACCCGAATTTTTCAGTAAAATGAAAGCAAGATTGTTGAAAAAATAATTTCTTAATCTAGGTTAAGTGCTTTTCTTTATTACTAAGCGTAAATTTGTATCATAATAATTACTAAATTTATACATTATGAAAAATTCAGTTTTACATAAAGCAAATACAAGAGGAAATGCTAATCATGGTTGGTTAAATGCATATCATAGTTTTAGTTTTGCTAGTTGGTACAATCCAGAAAGAGTACAATTTGGAATGCTTCGTGTTTTAAATGACGATACTATTGCTGCTGGTATGGGTTTTGGAACGCATCCACACGATAACATGGAAATTATCACTATTCCACTAGAAGGTGATTTAGCTCATAAAGACAGCATGGGAAATGCTGCAACTATCAAAACAGGAGATGTGCAAGTAATGAGCGCGGGAACTGGAATTCAACACAGTGAATTCAATCCAAATGCAGACCAACACACTAAATTATTCCAAATTTGGTTATTCCCAAAATATCGAAACGTAGAACCTCGTTACCAACAAATTACTTTGGATAAATCGTTAGAAAAAAATGATTTTGCACAAATTTTATCACCAAATCCAGATGATGCTGGTGTTTGGATTCATCAAGATGCTTGGTTTTATTTGAGTGATTTTGACAAAGATTTTTCAAAAAAACTAAGTTTGAAAAAAGAAGGCAACGGTTTTTACATCATGAACATTGAAGGTGAAATCGAAGTAAATGGTGAACAACTAGAAAGACGAGACGCAATTGGAATTTGGGCAACCAATGAAATTGAAATCAAAGCCAATACAAATGCGAAGTTTTTAGTAATGGAAATTCCGATGGAACAATAATTAAAGCTATGAACAACGAAGTACAGTTAAAAATCAATGATAAAAACGGTGCTTTTTACATTGAAGTAAACGAAAAACAAGAGTCTTTAATGACTTTTGTTTTTGCAGGAGACGATAAAATCATAATTGACCACACAGAAGTCAATCCTGGAAATGAAGGAAAAGGTTTTGGTAAAAAAATGGTGACCAAAGCGGTGGAATTTGCCCGAGAAAAAGGTATTAAAATTATTCCGCTTTGTCCGTTTGCCAAAAGTGTTTTTGACAAAACAATTGAATTTAGAGATGTTTTATAAATTTAAACGGAATAGTTATGGAACCAAAAAACATAAAAAAAGAATATACAAATGGTGAAGTTACCATTGTATGGCAATCTGGAAAGTGTACACATTCCGGAAATTGCGTTAGAAACAATCCAGAAGTTTTTAAACCCAAAGAGCAACCTTGGATTAGTCCTGAAAATTCAACATCAGAAAAAATTATTGAAACTGTAAAAAAATGTCCGTCTGGCGCATTAACCTATTATCTGAACAAAAAATAAAATGACAAAAAAAATTCTAGTCTTTGGAGCTTCCTCAAGTAAAAATTCAATTAACAAACAACTGGCAACTTATACAGCAAATCAATTTAAAAATGTTTCGGTTGAAATTTTAGATTTGAACGATTACGAAATGCCTATTTTCTCAATTGACAAGGAAAAAGAAAACGGAATTCCTCAATTAGCACACGATTTCTATGCTAAATTAGGAAGTGCTGATTTAATCCTAATTTCTTTTGCTGAACATAATGGAGCCTATTCAACAGCTTTCAAAAATATATTTGATTGGGCATCCCGAATCAATGGAAAAACTTTTCAAGAAAAACCCATGTTATTATTAGCAACTTCACCAGGTGCTCGTGGCGGAAGTTCTGTTTTGGAAATTGCAAAAAACCGTTTTCCTTTTCAAGGTGGCATCGTAAAAGGAAGTTTTTCATTACCAAGTTTCAATGACAATTTCGATTCCGAAAAAGGAATTACCAATAAAGAATTGAAAAATCAGTTACTAGAAATCGTAAATTCGATCGAATTATAAAAAAATGTTATTTTTGCCATTCGAGAAAAACTTGAAACTTTAAACTTGAAACAAAATTTATGAAAGCATACGTATTTCCAGGTCAAGGCGCTCAGTTCACAGGAATGGGCAAAGATTTATATGAAAATTCCCCATTAGCAAAAGAATTATTCGAAAAAGCCAACGAAATTTTAGGTTTCCGAATCACCGATATCATGTTTGAAGGAACGGCTGAAGAATTAAAAGAAACCAAAGTAACCCAACCAGCCGTTTTCTTGCACTCGGTAATTTTAGCCAAAGTATTAGACGTAAAACCTGATATGGTAGCTGGACATTCTTTAGGTGAATTTTCTGCGCTAGTTGTAAATGGTGCATTATCATTCGAAGACGGATTACGATTAGTTTCTAAAAGAGCAATGGCAATGCAAAAAGCTTGTGAAATCAAACCTTCAACAATGGCGGCCGTATTGAATTTAGACGACAAAATGGTAGAAGATATTTGTGCTTCGATTGATGGTGTTGTAGTAGCTGCCAATTACAACTGTCCAGGACAATTAGTAATTTCTGGCGAATACAAAGCAGTTGAATTAGCTTGCGAAAAAATGAAAGAAGCAGGTGCAAAACGTGCATTAATTTTACCTGTTGGAGGCGCTTTCCACTCACCCATGATGGAACCAGCAAGAGAAGAATTAGCAGCTGCTATTGAAGCCACTACTTTTGCAACACCAACTTGCCCAGTTTATCAAAACGTTACTGCAAATGCCGTTTCCGATGCTACAGAAATCAAGAAAAACCTAATTTCACAATTAACAGGTGCAGTAAGATGGACACAATCCGTACAACAAATGATTGCTGATGGCGCAACAAGTTTCACAGAAGTTGGTCCAGGAAAAGTACTAGTTGGACTAGTAAATAAAATTAACAAAGACGTAGAAACGGTTTCTGCAGCTTTATAGTAAGCAGTCGCAGTTTACAGATAAAAAAATCCGAAATTACTTTCGGATTTTTTTGTTTTTTTTTTACTGCCAACTGTGACTGAAAACTGATTACTGCTGTCTGATTTTCTTCTCCCACTTCCAAGCACTAGCTAAAGCTTCTTCCAATGACAATTGTGCTTTCCATCCTAAAATGGAGTTCGCTTTATCGGTATTGGCATAAGCTTCGGTTACATCGCCTGCGCGTCGTGCTACGATTTGGTAGTTTAATTTTTGTTGGGTTACTTTTTCAAATGCAGCAATTACTTCCAAAACCGAACTTCCTGTTCCAGTTCCAATGTTGAACGTTTCCACTTTTTCCGTATTTTTCTTATGCAATAATCGTTGTAATGCTACCACATGTGCTTTGGCTAAATCTACCACATGAATATAGTCACGAATGGCGGTTCCATCTGGCGTTGGATAATCATTTCCAAAAACAGACAACTTTTCTCTTAGTCCAATAGCTGTTTGCGTAATAAATGGTACTAAATTTTGAGGAACACCTAATGGTAATTCGCCAATTTCAGCTGAAGGATGTGCTCCAATTGGATTGAAATAACGTAATAAAATCGAATTAATATTGGTTACTTTGGCTACATCAGTAATGATTTCTTCACCTATTTGTTTTGTGTTTCCGTACGGTGACATGGCAACTTGAATAGGAGCATTTTCTGTAATTGGCATTTTTTCGGCTTGACCGTAAACCGTACAAGACGAACTGAAAATAAAATGGGCTTCTGTTTTTTTTTGTAATTCTTGAAGCAAATACACTAAAGAATTGATATTGTTTTCATAATACAACAATGGATTTTCAACACTTTCTCCCACTGCTTTTGATGCAGCAAAATGTATAACTCCTGAAATATCTTGGTATTTTGAAAAGAAATTTTGAACTGCTATTTTTTCACGTAAATCAATATTTTCAAATAAAGGTTTTTTCCCTGTAATGCGGGCAATTCCATCCAAAACATCAATAGATGAATTCGAAAGATTGTCAATTACAATTACTTCAAAACCTTCATTTTGTAATTCTACAACGGTATGCGAACCAATAAATCCTAAACCTCCTGTAACAAGTATTGTCATATATAATTAGTTATCAGTCTCAGTCGCAGTTAACAGTTCTGAGACTGATAACTGAGACTGAAGACTATTTAACGTATTCTAAAACGGCGTCTGTGATAAATTTAATTTGCTCGTCATCTAATTCCGTATGCATTGGCAATGCTATTACTTCTTTTACCAATTGATTCGTAACTGGAAAATCTTCTTCTTTATATCTTGAATCCGCATAGGCTTTCTGACTGTGCAATGGAATTGGATAATAAATTGCACAAGGAATTCCTTTTTCTTGTAAATGTGCTAATAATCCATCCCGTTTTCCGTTTAAAATTCGGATTACATATTGATGGAATACGTGACAATCACAAGAATCACAAATCGTTGGTATCCAAATATTCGAATTTTGACCTAAAGCCAAACTGTATTTTCTTGCTGCTTCTTGACGTGCTTTGTTGTAAGTATCCAAATGCGGTAATTTCGCTTTTAAAACTCCAGCTTGCATACTATCTAAACGCGAATTTACGCCTACTACATCATGATGGTATCTTTCATACATTCCATGATTTACAATTCCTCTGATTTTGTGTGCCAAAGCATCGTCATTGGTAAAAATAGCGCCACCATCACCATAGCATCCTAAGTTTTTAGATGGAAAAAAGGATGTTGCTGCAACGTGCCCAATAGTTCCTACTTTCTTTTTAGAACCATCTTTTGAATTATAATCTGCACCAATTGCTTGTGCATTATCTTCGATAACGTATAAATTATGTTCTTTGGCAATTTCCATAATCGCATCCATATTTGCAGCGCGACCGAATAAATGAACTGGAACAATTGCTTTTGTTTTTGGAGTTATAGCTTTACGAATTCCATCTAACGAAATATTCATATTATTCATATCCACATCCACCAAAACTGGAGTTAATTGCAATAAAGCAATTACTTCAACCGTAGCTGCGAATGTAAAATCGGCAGTAATAACTTCATCACCTGGTTTTAAATCCAATCCCATCATAGCAATTTGCAACGCATCGGTTCCGTTAGCACATGGAATTACGTGTTTTACGCCCAAATATTTTTCTAAATCCGCCTGAAATTGGTGAACCAAAGGTCCGTTGATGTATGTATTCGTTTCTAAAACTTCTTGAATAGAAGCGTTTACTTCTTCTTTTATTTTTTCATATTGACTTTTCAAGTCAACCATTTGTAATTTTCTCATTGAAAAATAAGTTTAAAAGTTTAAAGTTTAAAAGTTTAAAAGTTGATTCACCTTAATTTTTACTTTTAACAAGAACAAAAATAGTCAATAATTGATTAGTTGGCAATGAATTTTAATAAAGAAACTGTATTTTCGCATTAGATATTTACAACTATGTTATTTCTGTACAACTTAGTAGTTCTTTTAGCTGCCCAACTTTTAAAAATTGTAGCACTTTTTAGTCCAAAAATGAAACTTTTTGTTGATGGGCGAAAGTCGGTTTTTCAAACTTTGACTGATAAAATTCAAACAACAGATAGAACCATTTGGTTTCACGCAGCATCTTTAGGCGAATATGAACAAGGTTTACCCGTAATTGAAGCCATCAAAAAACAATTTCCAAATCATAAAATTGTAGTTACGTTTTTTTCACCTTCGGGTTATGAAGTACGAAAAAACAACACCGTTGCTGATGTTACCGTTTATTTGCCTTTGGATTCTATTTCCAATGCTAAACAATTTATCAAATTAGTTCATCCCGAAATGGCGTTTTTTATCAAATACGAATATTGGCCAAATTACCTGAACGAACTAAAAAATCAGAACATAAAAACCTATTTAATTTCGGGAATTCTTCGAGAAAAACAAGCGTTTTTCAAATGGTATGGCGGATTTTATAGAAATGCCTTAAAAACATTTGATTACTTTTTTGTTCAGAATGAAAGCTCGAAAAAACTACTACAAAGTATTGGTTTCACTAACGTAAAAGTTTCTGGTGATACACGATTTGACCGAGTAGTTTCGATTTTAGAACGAGATAATTCATTGGATTTTATAGAACAATTTAAAGACAACAAAACTACAATAGTAATTGGAAGTTCTTGGCCAAAAGACGAAAGTTTATTAGTAAATTACATCAATCAAAGTTCGGATGATGTGAAATTTATTATTGCTCCGCATAATATCAAACCGGAGCAAATTCATTCACTTTACAAACAAATCAATAAGACTAAATTTAAATTTTCTGATTATTCGATAGAAACATTAAGAAAACCAAACCTCGAAAATTATCAAGTTTTCATCATCGACACCATCGGAATTTTAACCAAAATTTATTCCTATGCCGATATTGCTTATGTGGGTGGTGGTTTTGGAAATCCGGGTGTTCATAATATTTTAGAGCCGGCGACTTTTGGTGTTCCAGTTATAATTGGACCAAATTACTCGCATTTTGCTGAAGCTACGGCTTTAGTAAATATGGAAGGTTGTATTTCTATTCAAAATCAAACCCAATTGAATGAAGCTTTTGATTTGTTACTTCATAACGAAGATGAACGATTAGAAAAAGGACATGTTTGCAGCACATTTGTTCAAATGAATAAAGGAGCTACACAAACCATTATGAATCATATTCTTAATGAAACCCTAAATTAAATGGTAAAAAAAATCTAAAATTGTAACTTGCACCCTTAATAAATATCAAAAACTATGAAATTTTTAAAATTACTTTTGCTTTTTGTAGCGTTCCAAATGCAAGCCCAACAAGGCGGAATGTGGATTCCAAGCATGCTAAAAGGCATGAACGAAAGCGAAATGAAAAGCTTAGGCATGAAGATGTCGGCTCAAGACATTTATGATGTAAACCAATCGAGTTTAAAAGATGCCATTATTCATTTTAATGGAGGTTGTACATCTGAAATTATTTCTCCAAAAGGTTTATTATTAACCAATCACCACTGTGGTTACGGCGAAATACAAAAACACTCATCAGTAGAAAATGATTATTTACAAGATGGTTTTTGGGCAAAAGATTTAGCTTCAGAATTACCAAATCCAGGAATGGTAGCTACTTTAATTGTGAGTATTCACGATGTTACTACTGCTGTTTTGGAAGGTGTTATGCAATTGCCTTCAGAAGCTGAAAAACAAAAAAGAATTCAAGAAAATATAGCACGAGTACAAGCTACTTTTCCAAAAGAAAAATGGCAAGACAATAGAATTCGTGTGTTTTACGAAGGCAATCAATACATTTTATTTGTTACTGAAACTTTCAAAGACGTTCGTTTAGTGGGAGCGCCACCAAGTTCAATAGGAAAATTCGGTTCAGATACGGATAACTGGGTTTGGCCTCGTCACACCGGAGATTTTGCTATGTTTCGTATTTATGCTGGAAAAGATAACAAACCAGCTGAATACTCTAAAGATAACGTTCCATACACGCCAAAACATTTCCTACCAATTTCATTAGACGGAGTTGCAGAAGGCGATTTTACAATGGTTTTTGGTTTTCCTGGAAGAACACAAGAATATTTACCAGCAGTTGCTGTAGAGCAAATTGTAAATTCATTAAATCCTGCTAAAATCACGATTCGTGATGCTGCTTTGAAAGTACAAGATGGTTTCATGAGAAAAGATCAAGCTATTAAAATTCAATATGCTTCTAAATATGCTAGCGTGGCGAATTATTGGAAAAAATGGATTGGTGAAAGTCAAGGTTTAAAGAAATCTAATGCGGTTCAAATCAAGAAAGATTTCGAGAAAGAGTTCCAAAATAGAGTGGCTAAAAGCGGAAAATCTGCCGAATATGGAAGTTTATTAGCTAATTTTGAGAAAAACTACCAAGAGATTGACCAATATGCTTTAGCAAGAGATTATTTTGTTGAAACCGTATTACGTAATACCGAATTACTAAGCGTTGGTTTCCGTTTGTATCAATTGGAACAAGTATTCAAAGCTAGAGGCGAACAAGCTTTTACCGATAGAAAGAACAATACTATAACAAGTTTAGAAGGCTTTTATAAAGATTTTAATGCTAAAGTTGATGAGAAAGTTTTTGAGCAATTAATGGCTTTATATACAAAAAATTCTCCTTTACTTCCAACAGACATTAAAGCTTTGGATATTAAAAAGACTACGGCTTTAGTTTATGGTAAATCAAAACTTACTTCTTATAAAGGCACTCAAGAATTATTGAAAGGAGATGCTAAAACGGTTTTCAAAAACTTGAATAAAGATGCAGGTTACCAATTAGTGAAAAAATTAGCTGATAATTTCTACAATACCATTTCACCAAAATACGATGAAATTAATTTAGAAATTGCAGCATTGCAACGCACGTATATGAAAGCCCAATTGGAATTATTCCCTGATGGAAGATATTTTCCAGATGCTAACAGTACATTACGTGTAACTTATGGTCAAGTGAAAGGTTACAGTCCAAGTGATGCGGTTTACTATGAACCAGTAACGCATTTAGAAGGGGTTTTAGAGAAATATGTTCCAGGTGATTACGAATTTGACGTCCCAGCTAAGTTAATTGAATTAATCAACAAAAAAGATTACGGTCAATATGCAGAAAACGGGAAAATGCCAGTTTGTTTTATTGCTACCAATCATACAACAGGAGGAAATTCTGGAAGTCCAGCTATTGATGCCAACGGAAATTTAATTGGATTAAACTTCGATAGGGTTTGGGAAGGCACTATGAGCGACATCTATTACGACCCTGCGATTTGTAGAAATATTATGGTGGATATTCGTTATGTCTTATTTATTGTAGACAAATTTGCAAATGCAAAACATCTTATTGACGAAATGAAATTGGTTCATCCAAAAAAACAAGCAAGTACTTCTAAGTAACTTATTGATTACTAAAGAAAAACTGAAATAAAAAAAAATAAAAAAAAAGTTGCAAAAATATTTTGACATGTCAAAAAATTTATATCTTTGCTCCGAATTAATAATTAACCTTTTATAATTTAGTAAGATGAAAAAAGTTGTTTTAAGCTTAGCATTAGTTGCTATGATGTTCGTTTCTTGTAAAGAAGCTGAAGCTAATACTGAAGAAGTTGTAGTTGAAGAAACTGTTGAAGTAGTTGAAGAAGTTGCTGCTCCAGTTGCTGAAGATACTACTGCTACTACTGAAGAAGTAGTTACTGAAGAAGTTGCTCAATAATTCTAAGCAAACAGAAAAATTAATCCCGATTGTATCGGGATTTTTTTATGTCTATTCCCAATTGATTTCCGGAAATATAGCTTCGTTGGAAGAAAAATCTAAAATTTCTGCTATTGCAACCGAACGCAAAAGTTCATCAATCCCTTTTTGCAATAATAATTGTGTGGAATATTTTCTGCTAATTGCAATTTCTTTTTTATCCAAAACCATTCGAAAGAAAAATTTACCATTACCAGATTTAAATTTCATAAAAACTACGCGCGCCATAGCTTGCTTCAAATAATCAATTTGCTCTTCACATTCAAAACGCAATTCAAAATCATTACTCGTTATTATAGTTTTTCCTCTACGTGAAGCATATTCAAATTTATACAAACCACTTACACGCTGACTAATAACAAATGCTCCCATCACTAATGAATTTGTTGCAAAATAAACATTTTATAAGATGATTCGAAGTTTAAACGCTAGAAGTTATTAATAATTTCTATTCATAAAAAAATAAAAAATTATTGAAACAAAAAAAGCTTCTAACAATGTTAGAAGCTTTTTGTACTCAAGGCGGGACTTGAACCCGCACGGGCATTACTACCCACTGGATTTTAAGTCCAGCGTGTCTACCAATTCCACCACTCGAGCAAATTATTTTGGTAGTAGAGCGAAAAACGGGGTTCGAACCCGCGACCTCGACCTTGGCAAGGTCGCGCTCTACCAGCTGAGCTATTTTCGCGTTTCGTATTTTTCTTTTTTAAGAACGTCGCCATACTTGTTCCGTATTGCGAGTGCAAATATAAAACATATTTTTATTTCTGCAAGAACTTTTTCAATAAAAAAACAAACTTTTTCGGAACATTTCTTTAACCTTTTGATAACGAATAATTTATTCAAAACTATTTTTTCGTCAGCATCCTCTTTATTTCGTTTAACTTCATCAATGCTTCAACTGGAGTCAACGTATTAATGTCGATATTAATGATTTCTTCTTTAATTTCTTCCAATAACGGATCATCTAAATTAAAAAAACTAAGTTGCATTTCATCGTTCGCTACTTTTACTCCTGCCAAAACATCACTTGAATGATTTTGCTCTAATTTTTTTAGCATTTTTTGGGCACGTTGGATCACAATTTGAGGCATTCCCGCCATTTTTGCTACGTGAATACCAAAACTGTGCGCGCTTCCGCCTTGTACCAATTTGCGCAAGAACAAAACCGTATCTTTCAATTCTTTCACAGAAACATTAAAATTATGAATTCTATCGAAGGTGACTTCCATTTCATTCAATTCGTGATAATGGGTTGCAAATAGCGTTTTTGGTCGGTTTGGATGTTCGTGCAAGTATTCCGAAATGGCCCAAGCAATCGAAATTCCGTCGTAAGTTGACGTTCCTCTTCCAATTTCATCTAGCAAAACCAAACTTCTATTGGAAATATTATTCAAAATCGAAGCCGTTTCGTTCATTTCTACCATAAAAGTAGATTCGCCCATTGAAATATTATCGCTCGCTCCTACTCTAGTAAAAATTTTATCAACAATTCCCATTTTCAAACTTTCCGCTGGAACAAAACTCCCCATTTGTGCCAATAACACTATTAAAGCTGTTTGACGCAAAATGGCCGACTTACCCGACATATTTGGTCCCGTAATCATAATGATTTGTTGGGAATCTGCATCCAAATACACATCATTGGAAATATACGGAACACCTATTGGCAACTGCTTTTCAATCACTGGATGGCGACCTTCTTTAATTTCCAATGCAAAACTATCGTCTATAATGGGTTGGGTATAGTGGTTTTCAATTGCCAATTGTGTAAATGAATTCAAACAATCCAATTGCGCAATTAAATTGGCATTGTGCTGCACCGGTTTAATGTAAGTTCCCATCCAAATGACCAATTGCTCATACAGCTGACTTTCGAGTGCTTGAATTTTCTCTTCGGCTCCTAAAATTTTCGATTCGTATTCTTTTAATTCTTCGGTAATGTAACGCTCCGCGCTTACCAAAGTTTGCTTGCGAATCCATTCGCTTGGTACTTTATCTTTGTGCGTATTTCGAACTTCAATATAGTAACCAAAAACATTGTTAAACGAAACTTTCAACGATGGAATCCCTGTTCGTTCGCTTTCTCTTTGTTCCAAATCGTCTAAATAGCCTTTTCCAGTGGAAGAAATGGCACGCAATTCATCCAATTCTGTATTGATTCCTGATGCAATGGCATTTCCCTTGTTGATGTTTACAGGAGCATCTTGATTTAATGTGTTTCCAATTTTTTCTCGTAACAATTCACAAGCGTGCAAACTATCACCAATAACTTTCAATGCTTCATTTTTACTTGAAAGTGCCAACGATTTTATTGGAATAATAGCATCTAAAGATTCTTTCAAATAAATAACTTCTCGCGGTGAAATTTTTCCTGTTGCCACTTTAGAAATCAAACGTTCTAAATCTGAAATTTGCTTGATTTGGTATTGAATTTGTTGCAGCATTTCTTGATTTTCCTTCAAATAAGCTACAACTTCATGTCGACTTCTAATTTTATTGGCATCTTTTAATGGCAATGCCAACCAGCGTTTCAACAAACGACTTCCCATGGGCGAAAGCGTTTTATCGATAACATCCAATAACGTAACCGCATTTTGATTGGTAGAATGATACAATTCTAAATTTCGAATCGTAAAGCGGTCCATCCAAACGTAAGCGTCTTCAGCAATACGTTGGATATTGGTAATATGTTGGATTTTATTGTGTTGCGTTTCTGATAAATAATACAAAACCGCTCCTGAAGCCACGATTCCTTCTGCTAATTCTTCAATTCCAAAACCTTTTAAAGAAGCCGTTTGAAAATGTTTGGTTAGTGTTTCCAAAGCATAATCATCTTTAAAAACCCAATCTTCTAGATGAAAAACATGAAAATCTTCACCAAAAACTTCTTTAAAACGCGCTTTGAATTGTTTTGGAATTAAAACCTCACTTGGATTGAAATTTTGCAATAGTTTATCGATGTACTCTTCGTTGCCTTGAGCGGTTAAAAATTCACCAGTTGAAACATCTAAAAAGGAAATTCCTAAGTTTTTCTTACCAAAATGAATGGCTGCCAAAAAGTTATTGGATTTGGAATGCAACACCTCATCATTCATTGAAACGCCTGGAGTTACTAATTCGGTAACGCCTCTTTTGACAATGGTTTTAGTCATTTTAGGATCTTCCAATTGATCACAAATCGCTACTCGAAGTCCAGCTTTTACTAATTTTGGCAAATAGGTATTAATAGAATGATGCGGAAATCCTGCCAATGCTATTTCGCTTTCACTTCCAGCTCCACGTTTGGTTAAAGTTATGCCTAAAATTTGAGCTGCTCGCACAGCGTCATCACCAAAAGTTTCATAAAAATCGCCAACACGGAACAACAAACAAGCATCAGGATATTTCCTTTTTATCTCGTTGTATTGTTTCATTAAAGGGGTTTCCTTTGGTGTTTTATCAGTAGTTACTTCCGTTTTTTTAGCCACGATTTTGAAATTTTTAGTGCATTGGCGAAGGTAATAAAATAAAGTATTAAGTTGAAAGAATAAAGAAAATAGAAATTAGATTTTTGGATGTTCTGATAAATTTTCATTTAAAAAAATCTTTGTGCGCTTTGTGCCTTCTTCGTGAGTCTTGTGGTTAAAAAAACAAATTGCCTAGTTGGTACATTTCCCTTATTTTTGCAACATGAGAAAATTAGCCAACGCGGAATTAGAACGTAAGAACATCGAAGAATTTAAAGAAGCTGTAAAAACACCGATTATTATTATTTTAGATGATATTCGAAGTTTGCACAACATTGGTTCGGTTTTTAGAACGGCTGATGCTTTTTTGATGGAAAAAATCTATTTGTGTGGCATTACCGCAACGCCACCCAATAAAGAAATTCATAAAACAGCACTTGGTGCAACAGAAACTGTAACTTGGGAATATACCAAAGATGTTTTGGAAGTGGTCAACCAATTGAAAGCAGAAAATGTAAAAGTTTTTTCGGTAGAACAAACAGAAAATGCGATTATGTTAGACAATTTTCAACCTGAGAAAAAAGTAAAATACGCTTTAATCTTTGGAAACGAAGTAAAAGGTGTTTCGCAGGAAGCCATTAATTTGAGTGATGGTGTGATTGAAATTCCGCAATTGGGAAGTAAACATTCATTGAATATTTCAGTTAGTGCTGGGATTGTAATTTGGGATTTGTTTCAAAAACTTCAATAAAAATTTTGTTCTTTAAACGCAAAGAAGCAAAGTTTTTCGCAAAGAACGCTAGGAATTCGTGTTTAAATAAGTCAAAAGAGACGCTTTCAGCGTGACAATTTTGTATGAAAATCTGCATAAATAAATGTTGCATAGCATCCCGTTTCATCCGCGTGCTAATGCTATTTTCTTATTTATCTCTTCTAACAAAAACACATAATCTTCCTGTTTTTTCACGAAATCTAAATCGGAAACATCGATTACTAAAACGTTCAAATCGGTTTGGGTTTTGATATAGTCTAAATAACCACGATTAATTTTCTCTAGATACTCTTGTGGAATTTCTTGTTCGTAACTTCTGCCTCTTTTTTTGATATTGGCTAATAATCGTTCGCTGTTTTGGTACAAATACACATACAAATCAGGTTTTGGCATTTCTTTGTAAATGATGTCGAACATGGTTTTGTACAAGCGGTATTCGTCTTCTTGTAGCGTGACTTTAGCGAAAATTAGCGATTTAAAAATATGGTAATCGGCTACGATAAAATCCTTAAACAAATCAAATTGCGCTAGATCATCCGTTAACTGTTGGTATCTATCAGCCAAAAATGACATTTCTAATGGAAAAGCGAATCGGCTTTGGTCTTTGTAGAATTTGGGTAAAAAAGGATTGTCTGCAAAACGTTCCAAAACCAATTTAGCATTACAATCTTCCGCGATTTTTGTTGCCAATGTGGTTTTTCCAGCACCAATATTTCCTTCAATAGCAATATAATTGAATTCAGGTAAACGCAATTTTTCAATCGGAGAAGTAATTTTATGCACCACTTCACACTGACTTTCATCTGAAGTTGTTGCCAATAATTCTGTAACCGAAAGATGTAATTCTGGATGTTGCCATTGGTTATCCAAATCACGAAGTGGCAATAACACAAACTTGCGATGTTGCATTTGTGGATGCGGCACTTGTAAATTTTCGGTTAAAATAACTTCATCATTGAAAGCAATTATATCCAAATCAATAGTTCTGGCTTGGTATCCTTTTTCGTTGGTACGAATGCGACCCAATTGCTTTTCAACTTTCAAAAGTTGGTTTAATAGCTTCTGCGGATTTTTAGTGGAATGCAACAATATAGCGGCATTGTAAAACGCATCGCTTTCAAAACCCCAAGCTGGCGTTTCATAAATAGCGGAAACTTTAACCACTGTTGCCACTTGCCGATGAATTAAATCTATAGCAACCAATAAGTTATCTAATCGATTTCCTTGATTACTTCCAATTGATACTATGATTTGGTTTTGTGCTTTCATCTAGTGGCAAAATAACAAACATTTTTACACTTTCTTTTGTCTAATTATATTTTTTTATGAACATGTAACAAAAATTGCTTTTCTACTACTTATAAGCATAACATTCAAAGGAATAAAAAAATGAAATTTTTAAGTAATGTATTGGCAACTATCATTGGAATCTTCGTATTCTTTATGATTGCTTTTTTTGGAATCTTGTTAATTGGTGTAATTGCAGGTGGTGATGATGATGTGGTAAAAGTTAAAGACAACTCTGTTATTGAGTTAGATTTATCTAAAGTAACGCTTGATTATGCTGGAAAAGTAAACTTCAAAGATTTTAACTATTTTGAAACCAACCACAACGGATTGATTGATGTATTAAATGCAATTGAAAGTGCTAAAAATGATGATAAAATCAAAGGAATTTCAATTTTAAATAACCAATCGCTTCTGGGATTAGCCCAAAGTAAAGCACTTCGCGATCAATTAGAAGATTTTAAGAAATCAGGAAAATTTGTAGTTGCCTATAGCAACTTCATCACACAAAGAGATTACTATTTAAACTCGGTAGCGGATAGTTTGTACTTGAATCCAGTGGGAGAATTGGAATTTAAAGGATTATCGTCTGAAATTTTATACTTGAAAGATTTACAAGAAAAAACAGGCATTAAAATGGAAGTATTGCGCCACGGTAAATACAAAAGTGCGGTTGAACCTTATTTGGCACAAGAAATGAGTCCAGAAAACCGCGAGCAAATGACGGTTTTATTAAATTCGGCTTGGGCAACTATGGTAGAAGATATTGCTAAAAGCAGAAAAATTTCTGTGGACAGTTTAAATGGAATTGCTAACACATTAGGCGCAAGAACTCCTGAATTGGCTTTGGCAAAAAACATGATTGACAAAATCGCTTACGAAGATGAATATCACAATGCTATTAAATCAAATTTAAAAGTTAAAGAAGGAAAAGAATACAACAAAGTAAGCATTTTAGATTATGCAAAAAACAATGCTAAAACCGTAAAAAATTATTCCAAAAAAGATATTATTGCTGTCATTTATGCACAAGGTGAAATTCGTGGTGGTGAAGGCGATATTAATATTATTGGTGAAGGTTCAATCAAACGTTCGTTACAAGAAGCTAGAGAAGATGACAATGTAAAAGCAATTGTATTACGTGTGGATAGTCCAGGTGGAAGTGCTTTAACATCCGAATTGATTTGGAGAGAAATTGAAATTACCAAAAAAACCAAACCAGTTGTAGTTTCTATGGGTAATGTGGCTGCTTCAGGCGGATATTATATTGCTTGTAATGCCAATAGAATTTTTGCGGAACCAAGTACAATTACAGGTTCGATTGGCGTTTTTGGTGTATTACCAAACATGACACAATTAGCGAAAAATATTGGTATAAACGCAGAGCAAGTAAAAACACATGATAACGCAAATGGTTACAGTTTATTTGAACCAATTGATGATACTTTCAAAAACGTTACTTTAGAAAGCATTGAAAATATTTATTCGGTATTTTTACAACGAGTTGCCACTGGAAGAAAAATGACAGTGGAACAAGTAAACGAAATTGCTCAAGGAAGAGTTTGGACAGGAAATGATGCTTTGAAAAACGGTTTAGTGGATGAATTAGGTGGACTAGAGAAAGCCATTGCTCATGCTGCAAAACTTGGAAAAGCTAAAGAATATAAAACGGTAAATTATCCAGAATACGAAAAGAGTTTTGAAGATTTATTAGCACAATTAACCGGATTTGGTATGTTCCAATCGAAAGAAGCTTTGATTAGAGAGCAAATTGGCGAAGAAAATTACCAAGTTTTACAACAAATCAAACGTGCAAATGAAATTAGAGGTGTGCAAGCGTTGATGCCTTTTGAGATTAAAATTAAATAATTCAAATAACACGAATCGTACAATTTAGCTTTAATCTAACGATCAAAAATATGCTATTTTGAATCACAACATATTGAAAAATAAACGAATGAAAATATTACTTGTTTTGCTTTTTTTGAATATAACTTTAAGTTGTGCAACAAAAAATATTAGATATAATCACATTAATATAATAGAAAAATATTCAAGTAATTATATCATTTATGTTGATGATAAAAAAATAGATTTTGAAAATGTGTATCTTGATAAAGACAATATAGAGTATGTAAAGATTGATAAGCAAAATAAAACATTACACATTAAACAATTAAAGACTATTGAACTTATTGAAGTAAGCAGATTGTATATAGATCGTGTGATGAAAACAAATGAAAATCATGATGTTAATCAATTAGAAATACTAGTAGTAGTAAATGGATTGCCAAGAAAAAAGAACTTTTTAATTGACCCTAAAACAATAACTAGTATTAAAATATTAAGCAAAAATGACATACATAACATGATATACGGAGAAAAATCATTTGACGGAGGAATTGTTGTTGTGACTAATTAAAAAAATGATTAATAATAAATTCTAATGTTTTAGATTACTTTTAAAAATATAAAAACGCCGCTTCAAAAAAAGGAGCGGCATTTTTATTTTAATCAATTTGTTTAATTATATTTGCTTTTTATTAAACAAATGGAAATTCAACAAAAACTATTGGCACAAAAAATCTACTTTATTTTAAGTGGCTTATTTATTTGCTCGTTAGTAGTTTCGAATTTAATTTTTCAGAAGTTTTTCTATTGGTATCCGTTTGGTGATGTGACTATTTTTGGTGCCAAATTATTTGAAATTTCCGTTGGTATTTTGCCTTATCCTATTACTTTTTTGATAACTGATATTATTTCAGAAATTTACGGTAAGAAAAGAGCCAATCAAGTAGTTACTACTGGAATTTTTGCTTCCGTTTTTTCATTGGGAATTATTTATTTGGCTAATGAAGTTCCAGCTATTCCGAATTCTCCAGTCGATAACGCTACATTTTCAACAGTTTTTGGTCAAACCGCTTTGGCAGTTTTGGCATCTATGTTGGCTTACTTATTTGCCCAGTATATTGATATTCAAATCTATCATTTTTGGAAGAAATTGACTAAAGGAAGAATGCTTTGGTTACGAAACAATTTTTCAACCATCACTTCTCAAGCAGTTGACACTTTTTCAGTCTTATTTTTGCTTTGTTCCTTCAATATTTTGCCTTGGCATCTTTTTAGCGGATTATTCATCAGTGGATTTGTTTTCAAACTATTTATCGCATTGATTGATACGCCCTTTTTATATATTGCTGTTTACTTTTTCAGGAGAAAATTCAATCTAAAAATCAATGAAGAACTTTCTATTGATTAATTACTAAGTTTAACGAAATCTTAATTTACTTTGATTAATTTGGTACTACTTTTGTAGTATTGAACAGAATAAGTTTTGTTCAAAATTTAAATTTGAATCGTATGACTAAGAAAATATTAAAAGGTTTAGGAATCTTTTTGTTGGTAACTATTATTGTTTTAGCGGCTGCTCCTTTTATTTTTAAAGATAAAATTAAAGCAATGGTACTGAAATCCATCAATGAAAATGTTGATGCAACGGTGGCTTTTGCAGATGTTGACTTGAGTTTGCTTAAAAGTTTTCCCAATGCCAATGTTACCATTACTGATTTAGGTATTATTAATAAAGCACCATTTGAAGGCGACACATTGCTTTTTGCTGGCGAAACTCATCTGAAAATGAGTATCAAAGAATTATTTAAAAGCGAAAATGAAACTATGAATTTACAGAGTTTTCGTTTGAAGGATGCCATTGTAAATGTTATTTTCAATAAAGATGGCATTGGAAATTTTGATATTGCTCTAAAAGATGACGAAGAAAAGAAAGACGATCCGGAGAGCAAACCGTTCAATTTAAGCATTCAAAACTATGAAATAGAAAATTTGAAGATGGCATATTGGGATCAAGGTTCCAATATAAAACTGGCTTTGAACGAATTGAATCATACTGGAAAAGGAAATTTCGCTGAACAAAAATTAGATTTGGATACCAAAACTACTACGAAATTATCTTTTGATATGGAAGGTACTAACTACATGAAAAATGTAGCTTTAAGTTTGGATGCTGTTTTAGGAATCGATTTGGATAAAATGAAATTCGAATTCAAAGACAATAAAGCTTTAATCAATCAATTGCCTTTGGAATTTAATGGATTTTTACAAATGCAAGAAAACGGTCAATTGTATGACTTAACATTCAAAACTCCAACATCTGATTTCAAAAACTTCTTAGGTTTGGTTCCAGAAGCTTATGCTGGAAATATCAATCAAGTAAAAACAACTGGCGAATTTAAAGTAGAAGGAAAAGTAGCTGGTGAGTTTACCGAAACGACTATTCCAAAATTCAACATTGAAATTACCTCTAAAAACGCTTCGTTCCAATATCCTGATTTACCAAAATCAGTTAAAAACATTGTCATTGATACACACATTATCAACGAAACGGGTTTGATGAATGATACGTATGTGAATTTAGACCAATTGTCATTCACCATCGATCAAGATGTTTTTAATGCGAAAGCTAATGTGCGTAACTTAACCGAAAACGCATTGGTAAACGCCGAACTAAAAGGAACAATTAATTTGGCCAATGTTACCAAAGCGTATCCAGTGCAATTAGACAAACCATTAACTGGAATTTTAAAAGCCGATGTGACAACTAAATTCGACATGAAATCCGTTGAAACTAGTCAGTATCAAAACATTCAAAATTCGGGAACAATGTCGTTAACCGGTTTCAATTATGAAGGTCCGGAAATGGCAAAACCATTCCAAATCAATAAAACGAGCATCACATTTAATCCGAACCAAATCAAGTTAAATGAATTTGATGCTAAAACAGGAAGTAGCGACGTGAATATTACTGGAAATTTAGATAATTTCTATGGTTTCTTATTCAAAAATCAAGTGTTAAAAGGAAGTTTCAATTTGGCTTCCAATAAATTAGTGGTTTCTGATTTTATGGCACCAACAACCACGACTGATGATGCTGGAAAAAAAGCAACTGAAGCAGTGAAAATTCCGTCATTTTTAGATTGTAATTTAACTGCAAAAGCTACGACAGTTGTGTATGACAATTTGAACTTGAAAAATGTTTCAGGAAATTTAGCCATTAAAGATGAAGCTGTAACCTTGAGCAACTTAAAAATGGATATTTTTGGTGGAAATATTGGATTAAACGGAACGGTTTCTACCAAAACAGATACGCCAAAATTCAATATGGATTTAGTTTTAAATGCGGTAAATATTGCAGAATCTTTCACCCAATTAGACATGCTAAAAAGTATTGCGCCAATTGCCAATACTATAAATGGAAAATTAAATTCAACCATTAAGCTATCGGGTGATTTAACTAACGATATGACTCCCGATTTAAAAACCATTTCAGGTGATTTATTCGGACAATTGTTGAATACTTCTGTGAACCAACAAAACTCGCAATTGCTATCTTCGTTGAGCAACAATGTGAAGTTTTTAGATGTTAGTAAATTAAACTTAAACGATGTAAAAGCAGCATTATCTTTCAAAGACGGAAAAGTAGCGCTAAAACCAATGCAATTGAAATACCAGGACATTGGAATTGAATTAGGCGGAACACACGGTTTTGACCAAAAAATGAATTACGACGTAAAATTTGATGTTCCTGCCAAATATTTAGGTTCAGAAGTAACCAATTTACTTTCAAAATTAACACCAGCAGAACAACAAAAAATTGAAAGTGTTCCAGTAACAGCCAATTTAACGGGAAGTTTTTCGCAACCAAACGTGAGAACCGATATGAAACAAGCTACTACCAATTTAGCAACACAATTGGTAAAAATGCAAAAGGATAAATTAGTCAATCAAGGAACTTCTGCCTTAAGTAATTTATTAGGTGGTGATAAAGCAACAACAAATGCAACAACAACCGATACCACTAAAACCACACCAACACCAAAAGAACAAGTAAAAGATGGTGTGAAAGACGCGGTTAAGAATCTTTTTGGTAAGAAGAAAAAAGATGAATAGTTTTAAGTGCAAAATATAAAGTGTAAAGTACAAAGTGATTGAACCCTTTCAAATTTTGAAAGGGTTTCTATTATCTTTAAAAAGAAGTACTTTGAAAAAAATAAAATTTATTGCATTTTTACGGTTTTACCGTAAAATTAGGTTGTTTTTAAAGATTAGTTTTGTAGAAATTTTTATTAAACTATATATGAAGCATAATCTTAAAAAAATTACTTTGCTTTTTATCACAGCAATGCTATTAGGCAGTTGCGAAAAAGATGAAATTTATGAGAAAAGGCAAAATTCTAATTCAAAACCTAAAATCAGAGAGGTAAAATTTAATGAATTATTTAAAAAGGATAAAAAATTTAGTAGTTTGTTTGAAAAAATTACCTCAACTAATCAAAGAAGTAGTTTCGAAAATCAACATGGTTTTACAATTTTAGATGGGAATGTAAAAGTGATAGAATACAACTCCATTACTTCTTACACTATGTTAATCAATCGAGATAATGTTACTGATGATTCTTTTTTTGAAAATTTGGTTATACAAGAAGACAACAATGCCAACCAAAAAGCGGTATTAATAAAATATACACCTACAAGCATTACAAATTCAATCGATAATTCCTTTATATTTGAGGGAACAATTCAAAAAAGTAGAGCTATTCATTTTTCAGGTTTAAATAAAACTAATTTTGAAAACACAACTAATTCAGATTGTTATGTTGAATATACAATGTGTAATTGGGGAGGAACTGAGCATCATGCAGGGGCAAATTGTACTCAAACGTATACTAAACGAGTAAAAGTGAATTGCATTGACGAAGGCGGAAGTGGAAATGGCAGTGGCGGTGATGATGATTTTTGGTCTGGAGGAAGTGGAAATGATGGTTTTGACGACCCACATGGCGGTGGAGGTGGAAGCGCTGATGGCGACCCATTTGCTTCTCCTTCTCAAGATGAAGAAAATGAAACTATTACTTCACCTGTTAAACCAGGTTTGTCAGGTAATTTACCTTCTTTGACACCCTGCAATAAAGTTAAAAATATCACTAACAATACTCCAAATTTAAAAGATAAAATTAATAATTTTAAGACTCCACAAGTTCTAAATTTAAATTATGAAAAAGGATTTAATTTTGTAGATGACAATCAAAACAAAACACAATTAATACAAAATGATGGTAGTGTAAATAGTACTTTTATAACCGTAACTGTTCCAGAAGACGGTTCAATGTCAGGCTTACTTCATTCACATTTTGACAGACCAGATATGTTGCCTACATTTACCTTTGAAGACTTAATGACTTTCAACGCAATTTATCAATGGAGAAAATACAATCAAAAATCACAAGACAAACTTACTCTAATGGTAGTAACGCGTGCTGGGGTATTTGCCATGATGATTGAAAATGAATCCATGTTTGATACAAATGGGTATAATCTTTGGACTGAGCAAAATGCTCAGTTAAGGGATAATTTTAACAAATCGATGCAAGAAAAGCAAAACTTAACAGATGAAGATGTGATTATTGAAGTAACTAAAGGTTTAGCAAATTATGGTATTGGTTTATATCAAGCTAATTCAGATATAAGTAACTGGAGTAAAATCACAGTAGATGCAAATAACAATAAAGTAACGACACCTTGTAATTAAAAATTAAAAATATGAAACAACTAATAATTTTAACTGCAATTTTAATTGCTACGGCTTGTAAAGGTCAAACACCTGTTTATACATTAGGTGAAATTCGCAATGAGACACCTGATGGCTGTTATGTAAAAGACAACAATAATATTTTAAATAAGTTTACAGGAACATGGATATTTAGCCAAAATGGAAATACATTTACAGTTACTTTAAATAAAGGGTTAATGGTTCCAATTGCCGACCATTTTAGAGATGATATTCAAGGAAAATATAAATATGTTGTAAATGGTAATACAGTTGTGAATACAGAAAATTTCACAGGTAATGATTCGAAAATTCGCTTTACATTTTTGAATTATGGTACAGAAAAAATTGCTCTATTCTTTGATGACCCTGAAAGACCAAAAATTGGCGCAAAAGTTTATTTAACTTATTCAAATATTGGTGGTATTGAAAAATTGCATTGGGAACTAGTAGTAACTGGATATTTACCAATTTTGCCAGGCGAACCAGCTCCGCAATTAGACTTCAGAGTACCAACTAATTGTGAACTTATTAAACAATAAAACCTCTAAAAATCATTCTTTTTAAAATAGTAGCTTTGTAAAATTAAGGCTACTATTTTTGTTTTATTATTGATAAAGATGGCAGTGGCGATGATGATTTTTGGTCTGGCGGTGGTAATAACAACGATAATAATTTTGGCGATTCATTTTCTGGTGTTGGCAGTGGCGGCGGAAGCGCTGATGGCGACCCATTTGCTTCTCCTTCTCAAGATGAAGAGAATGAAACTATTACTTCACCTGTTTTAAACCAAGACAATTTTAATGAGTCTAGAAACATAATTTTATTTTATAATAGTTTATATTTACATCAAAAATTATGGGTTAATCAAAATCCTGATCAATACAATCAAATCTTAAGTTATTTAATAAATCAAAATTGGAGCAATGATAGTAAAGAGTTTGCCAATGAGTTAATTGAAACATCAATTAATTTAGAACTAGATGTTGTAAACATTTGGAATAATAAATATGAAGAGTTTAGAAATCAAATGTCTAATACTGAAAGAGCCATTTTTGATGACTTACTACCAAATAGAAAAATGTGGTATATGGCTTCAGCTTATAAGGCTTTAGAAAAATCAAACGAACTTTTCCCAAACACTTTCATTCCATCAAATTCGCATAATGGAAAAGGTGATGCGTTAAGACATGCATTATGGAATGCTTATTTTACAGGTTTCTGCGGTGCAACATTAGCTGAACAATTAACAACCGCACACGAAGAAAATATTGATCCCGACAATCCCTTTCCTCAAAAAGAAATTGATATGGATTTATATAATAATGAAAAAGGGAGGCTAATTGGAGAAACTTCAAATATTTTTATTGTAACTCAAAATGTTATAGATTTTTTAAATATAGGCGGTTTGAGATATTTAAATAATTTAAATCCGAATTCACCTTATTATCCAACTATATATTCAATACTAATACCAACTGACCAATAAATTATGAAAAAATCCATTTTGTGTGTTTTTATTTTCTCTATTATTTCATCATGCACAAGTTCAAATAATATTGTTAAAATCATTAATGAATCCGAAAGTAAAATTGATAGCATTTTATTAATTGGTAATCAAAAATGTAGTCCTTTAGTTCTAAAAAACATAACACCTAACAATTCAAAGACAGGGGCGCTAGATAATTGTAATAAATCTGGTGGCGATGGTTCTTATATTTTGAAACTTTATGTAGACAATAATGAAATAACTAAAGGTTTTGGTTATTATACTAATGGCGTAATGTATTTTGATGAATTTGTAATAAAATTCACAAAAGACAACTCTATTATAATTACTGAAAAATTTTAATACATTTTACAGTTTTTTACTACTAATCAAACCCAGCGTCATGATGCAAATGGTAATCCTATCATCCCTGCTCCATTCAAAATTCCTTTTGGTGAGTATGTTTTAACAAAACAATAATTTTTATAGCGGTTTTATAAAAAAACTGCTGTATTTTTAACTCTATGAAACAATCAATTATTTTTTTACTTATTTTCAGCATAAGCTGTAAAGCACAAATTATAGATAGATACGACAACAATACAATAATTGGAAAAGTTGGAGGTGTCTATTACAAAGACATTAATAACTTTAGAGATCAATTTGTTGGAACTTGGATTTTAACGCAAGGGAACACAAGCTTAACAATAAAAATACAAAAAAGAGATAACATATCCAATTTCAATGGTTTGAATTCATATAATGAAGATTTATTAATAGGAGAATACCGTTATATAGAAAACGGTATAGAAAAAATAAATACCCTTCACAATATTAACACTAATTATGGCAATGATTATGATTCAAATTTAGAGCACAATTTAATTGGCGATATGTTTTTACGTCGTTCAACTGATTTCCCAAAATGCAGTGAATGTTCACAAGATGAAAAACGAATGAAGTTTTCCTATTCAGAACCCAATTACGATGGTATGGGTGTTGCAAATGGTTATATGGTAGTAAGAAAATTTATTGAAAATGGGGTAGAAAAAATTAAAATTTGGTTCTTTACTACTAATCAAACCCAGCGTCATGATGCAAATGGTAATCCTATCATCCCTGCTCCATTCAAAATTCCTTTTGGAGAGTATATTTTAATAAAACAATAATCTTTACAGCGGTTTTTATTCAAAAACCGCTTTTTTTTTATAAACTCATTTTCACCACATAACCTTCATACGTTCTAACATTAAAAACGGTGCCGTCTTCAAAAAGCAAATATTGTCCTTTAATTCCGGTTACGGTTCCGGTGTAATTTGGAGTTTTGTCTAGGTTTAAGCTTGTTACTTTTTTTGGATAGTGCAAAACAGGATAATGCAAATCAAAAATTTGACTTTCTGTTGCAAAATGTTGGCGTACTTCACTTGGTAACCAATCGGCGGCTTTGTTTCTTTCGGCAAATAAATCGGCTGGTGCTACTTCATTTTTTAGCATTTTTTGCCAACTCGTTTTATCCGCATAATGGTTTTTTAAAGCTACTTCGGTAATTCCTGCTAAATAACGATTGGGCACTTCAACAATCGGAATAGCTTGAATGGCACCTTGATCAATCCATCGGGTGGGAACTTGCGTTTTTCTTGTAACACCAACTTTAACTTCACTCGATAATGCCAAATAAACAATATGTGGTTGCAATTGTACGCGTTTTTCGTAGTCTAAATCTCTATCTTCGATATCTAAATGTGCTGTTGATAATTCGGGTTTCATAATCCAATCCCCTACTGCTGGACTTTTCATAAAACAATCGTAACAAAATCCTTGACGAAATATTTTTTTGGATTGACTACAATTTAAACATTGGTACCCTTGAAAATTAATTTCAATTTCTTTACCAAGCAGCTGATTTACATTCAAAAAACTATCTTCAAAAACCAAATAATAAGCAATTGGATTGGTGAATTCGGTTTGCATTTTCTGAAGTACGCCTTGGTATGTCATTATGAAATGAATTTTTATGAGTAATAATTTAAAAAAAATGTTATTTTTGGTAAAGTTATAACGCTTCAAGCAAATTTCATAATTAAACTATGTCTTTACTCATAAATTCTATAGCTTCATGGTTGCTCAAAAAACGAATTCATCAAATGGAATTGTTTTTAAAATATCCCAATGAGGTACAAGAAGAACTTTTGCATAGTTTACTAAAAGCCGCAGAACAAACTGAAATTGGCAAGAATTACGATTTCTCAAGCATAAAAAACTACAAAACCTTTGCCGAAAGAGTTCCTGTTTCCACTTACGAAGAATTGGAACCCCTAATTGAAAAAACCAGAAAAGGTGAACAAAACGTTTTTTGGAACACCCCTATAAAATGGTTTGCAAAATCTTCTGGAACTACCAATGCTAAAAGCAAATTCATTCCTGTTAGTAGTGAAGCTTTAGAAAATTGTCACTACAAAGCGAGCAAAGATTTGTTGTGTTTGTATTTGAACAATAATGAAGATTCGCAATTGTTCACCGGAAAAAGTTTGCGTTTGGGTGGCAGCAAGCAACTGTATGAAAACAACAATACTTTTTTTGGTGATTTATCGGCCATTTTAATTGACAATATGCCTGTTTGGGCAGAATTTAGTTCCACACCATGCAATAAAGTTTCTTTAATGGGCGATTGGGAAACCAAATTACCAGCCATCATCAATGAAACCATTAATGAAAATGTAACCAGTTTGGCTGGAGTTCCTAGTTGGATGTTAGTTTTACTTAACAAAACATTGGAAACCAAAGGCAAAGAAAATTTATTGGAAATTTGGCCTAATGCAGAAGTCTATTTTCATGGTGGCGTAAATTTTGAACCCTATCGCGAACAATATAAAAAGTTGTTTCCAAAAGAAAGCTTCAAATACTATGAAATTTACAATGCCTCAGAAGGATTTTTCGCTATTCAAGACCAAAATAATTCCAATGAATTACTGTTGATGTTGGATTATGGCATTTTCTATGAATTTATTCCAATGGATACTTTTGGAACTGCCAATCAAAAAGTAATTCCATTGAGTGAAGTGGAGTTGTTTAAAAATTATGCTTTGGTTATCACTACTAATTCTGGACTTTGGCGTTATATGATTGGTGATACCATTAGATTTACGTCTTTGAATCCGTATCGTATTATGGTTACTGGTAGAACTAAACATCATATTAATGTTTTTGGTGAAGAATTAATGGTTGAGAATACCGATAAAGCCATTGCTAAAACGTGTTCTGAATTGAACTGTGAAGTAATAGATTATACCGTTGCCCCTATTTTCATGGAAGGCAAAGCAAAAGGAGCTCACGAGTGGATTGTTGAATTTAAGTCCTATCCAGATAGTATAGCAAATTTCGCAAAATGTTTGGATAACAACCTACAACAACTCAATTCGGATTACGAAGCTAAAAGACACAATAACATGACATTAAACCCGTTAACAATTAATGTAGCGCGTTCTGGTTTGTTTTATGACTGGCTTAAAGAAAATGACAAACTGGGTGGACAACACAAAGTTCCAAGGTTATCTAATGATAGAAAGTATTTAGACGAACTTTTAAAGCTACAACTAATTACAATTTAAAAAAATATGAAAAAAGATAAAATTATTTTCACCCTTTTAATCTTAGGTTTTCTTGCTTCTTGCGGACCAAAAAGATATGGTTGTGGACCAAGACGATGTGAAATTAAAAAAACAGAAGTTCCAATTCTTGAAAGTTATATTTATAACAAAAATAGTTTAGCTTAACTATAAATATAACAAAAACGCATTTCGTCGATTATTTGTACACTTTATCGAAATGTTTAACAAATGTTTAAAAATTAATGAATTAAAGTATCTATTTTAAAGAAATTCTCATACTTTTGCACCCGATTTTAAATTTATATTAAGAAAAGGTTTTATGAGAGTATTTGTAAAAACATTAATTGCCACATTATTTTTAAGCCAAGCTTTAATTGCACAAGAACCACAACGTGTTGAAGGTGCTGATTCTATTTCAAACATTTTAAAGAATTCTACTAAAGGATTGCGTTATGTTTTAAGCGATTCAGGAATAAACTCGGAATTAAATGAAGTTGGCACCACTTTTTTTAGAAACAAATACATTATCTTATCAAATAAAAAGAGAAGACATTACGAAACTACTTTTAACGAAGAAACTAACGCTTTCAACAACAACTTATATTGTGTAGACGTTGATAAAGATGGCAACTTGTCTTTTCCTTTATTGTTTTCAAAAGATTTGGATTCTAAAAACAACGAAGGATCTTTAACTTTTTCTCCAGATCAAAAAACTATTTTCTTTACGCAAGAAAATCCGAACAAAACCAATCATTACGAATTGTATAGTGCGCAATTAGACACAACAACAAACAGACCTTTTTGGGGAAATATCAAAAAAATTGACTTATTACCTGAAAACTATTCTGTTGAAACACCGGGAATTTCTGCTGATGGCACTAAACTTTATTTTGCATCAGATATCCCTGGAGGATTTGGAGGATTTGATATTTATGTAGCTGAAATCAATCCTGACGGAACAATTGGCGCTTATAAAAATTTAGGCCCAAATGTAAATACTAAAGAAGATGAAAAATACCCAAATGTTACTCCTGACAATAAACATTTGTATTTTTCTTCTAAAGGCCATTTGAATATGGGTGGTTATGATGTATTTAGATCTTCTATTGTTGGAGACAACTATTTACAAGCCTTAAATTTAGGAGTTACTTTAAACTCTAGAAGAGATGATTTAGCTTTTGTATTAGTTGATAGCAACAAAGGTTATGTTTCTACTGACAAATCAAATGCAGGAAATTTTGATATTTTAAAGTTCGAAATCAAACAATTAGAAAAAGGAAAAACTAATTTCACCATTGTTGAGAAAAAAACTGGAGTAGCTTTACCAAATGCAAAAGTTATTATTAAAGATGAATTTGGTAAAACCATAACGGAAACAATTTCAGACAAAGATGGAAAGGTAAATGTAGAAATCAATCCTATTTCTTATAATTATATTACTATTGACAAAGAAGGTTACGAACCATTTTCTACCAATTTCACTTCAGAGAAAATCATAACTAACCCGATTGAATTAAAACAAGCAAAAGCAATTGTTACTGAAGATGCAATTGTTATTGAAAACATCTTCTTTGAATTCAACAAAGCAACCTTACTTCCTGAATCGGAATTATCTTTAAACAAAATTGTGGAAGTTTTGGAACAATTTCCAAATATGAAATTAGCTCTTGAGGCACATACCGACACTAAAGGTTCACAAAATTACAACTTGCCTTTATCAGATAAAAGAGCAAAAGCAGCTTATGACTATTTAGTTAAAAAAGGAATTACAAAAGACCGTTTAACTTCAAAAGGATTTGGAAAAGCTAATCCGGTTGTAAAATGCACAAAATGTACAACTGAAGAAGATCAGAAAAACAGACGCGTTGAATTTAAAATTATCAAATAAACACACAACTATATCAAAATCATGAGAAAAGCAGTAGCAATTACATTAATTTCAGGTTCTTTTTTACTAACCTCTTGCTCAAGCGGCTGGAGTTGCAAAAGTAGATACGTTAAAAGTGACAAAAAGCAAAACACGATAGAAAACAAAAAGAATGCATAATACAAAAGGCGACCAATTGGTCGCCTTTGTTTTTTTACAATGATTTTCTATTATGAAGCAGTCTTCAAACGTTGTAATAAATTTTTATCTAAACTTTGCGCAGCTAAATCTCTTGTTATGTGTAATTCTTTGTCGTCAGAACTTGGTAAATCATACATAGCATCTGTTAAAATTGCTTCGCATAAAGAACGCAAACCTCTTGCTCCTAATTTATACTCTAGCGCTTTTCCAACAATAAAATCTAATGCTTCTTCATCAATAGTAAATTCCACATCATCCATTAGGAATAATTTTTTATACTGTTTGATTAAAGCGTTTTTTGGTTCCGTTAAAATAGCCCTTAAAGTAGCTGCGTCCAATGGATCCATGTAAGTTAAAACCGGTAAACGTCCAATAATTTCAGGTATTAAACCAAAATCTTTTAAATCTTTTGGAATTACATATTGCAGTAAGTTATCTTGGTCAATATTATCAGTATTTTTTGAAGAACCATAACCAACTGCTTGACGATTTAATCGTTTAGAAATAATCCTTTCGATTCCGTCAAAGGCACCACCAGCTATGAATAAAATATTTTGGGTGTTCACCTCAACAAATTTCTGATCTGGATGTTTTCTTCCTCCTTTCGGCGGAACATTTACAACTGTTCCTTCAAGTAGCTTCAATAATGCTTGTTGCACACCTTCTCCAGAAACATCTCTTGTAATTGATGGATTATCACTTTTACGTGCAATTTTATCAATTTCATCAATAAAAACAATTCCTCTTTCTGCTTTGGCCACATCATAATCTGCGGCTTGAAGTAGACGTGTTAAAATACTCTCCACATCTTCTCCTACATAACCTGCTTCAGTTAAAACAGTTGCATCAACAATAGCTAGCGGCACATTCAACATTTTAGCAATGGTTTTTGCTACTAATGTTTTACCTGTTCCCGTTTGCCCAACCATGATGATATTACTCTTCTCAATCTCTACTTCGTCTTCTTGATTTTTTTGCAATAATCTTTTGTAATGGTTGTAAACCGCTACACTCATTACTTTTTTGGTTTGCTCTTGTCCAATTACATAAGCATCTAAAAATGCTTTTATTTCCTTGGGTTTCTGCAACACCAAGTCAACCATAAGCTCACTTTTGCCACTTTGGCGTAATTCTTCTAGGACAATACCATGTGCCTGCTCGATACATCTGTCGCAAATATGCGCATCAATACCTGCAATTAATAAATTAGTTTCTGGCTTTTTCCTTCCACAAAACGAACATTCTAATACTTCTTTTGCCATTTCTCGGTCAACAGTCGCAGTTTTCAGTCGCAGTAAAATGTAAACTGAGACTGAAAACCGAAAACTGATTTTATCTTGTTAATACTTCATCAATCATTCCGTAAGTTTTTGCTTCGCTAGCAATCATCCAATAATCTCTATCACTGTCATTATGAACTTTATCGATGTCTTGTCCTGAATGTTTAGCTATAATTTCATACAACTCGCTTTTTAATTTTAAAATTTCACGCGTTGTAATTTCGATATCTGAAGCTTGTCCTTGTGCGCCACCTAATGGTTGGTGAATCATCACTCTTGAATGTGGCAAGGCACTTCTTTTTCCAGCTGCTCCAGCGCATAATAAAACCGCACCCATTGAAGCCGCCATTCCTGTACAAATAGTAGCTACATCTGGCTTAATAAATTGCATAGTGTCATAAATCCCTAATCCAGCGTAAACACCTCCACCAGGAGAATTTACATAAATTTGAATGTCTTTAGAAGCATCTAAACTTTCTAAAAACAACAACTGTGCTTGTACAATATTGGCAATTTGATCGTCAATTCCTGTTCCAAGAAAGATAATTCTATCCATCATCAAACGAGAGAAAACGTCAAGTTGAGTTACATTCATTTGGCGCTCTTCCATGATGTATGGCGTCATACCAATTGGCGTTACTCTACTTACCAATTTATCCAAATACAAACTATTGATTCTATGGTGCTTTGTAGCGTAATTTTTAAATTCTTTACCAAAATTCATATATAAAAATATTAAAGGTTTAAAATAAGAACGTCAAACTATAGAGTCTGACGTTCAAAGATAATTATTTTTTATGAGAAATTATTCTTCTCCGTACATTGCTTTAATAAACTCTTGGTAATTTACTTTTTTAGCTTTAGCATTTACTTTTTCCTTGAACAAGTGCATCATTTTCTCATTCATTACTTGTTCTGATAAACGCTTCACTTCATCTTGATTCGACATTACTCTAGCTACGATTCCGTCAATTTCTTCGTCTGTTGGGTTTAATTGTCCAAACTGCGCCATTTGTTGTTTAATTAAAACCGCTGTATGAGATCGTAAATCTTCGAAAGTGATTTGCAAGTTATTCTCAGCAATAATTTTACCCTCGATTAATTGGTAACGCAATCCTTTTTCAGATTTTGCATATTCCTCATTAGCTTGATCTTCAGAAAGTGGATTTTCACCTACAGTTTGAATCCATTTTTTTAAGAATGTTTCAGGCAAATCGAATTTGGTGTTTTCAATTAACGATTCAATTACATCATTTAAAAACTTCTGATCAGCTTGTTGCGCGAATTGACCTTCAGCATCTTCTTTAATTTTAGCTTTTAAATCTTCAACAGAAGTTACAACACCTTCACCAAATAATTTATCGAATAATTCTTGGTTTAATTCTGCTTTTTCTACTGAATTGATTTCTTCGATAGTAAAATTAACTACAATGTCCAAACCGTGTACATCATCGTGACCCACTTTTAGATAATCCATTAATTTGTGATCGTCGTCAAATAAACCTTTGGTTTTTAATTCAACTATATCACCTACTTTTTTACCAACAAATAATTTTGCTGTCTTTTTATCATTGAATATATCTAAAGTAATTGTAGTTGTATTGTTGATTCCTTTTTCTTCATTAGTAAAAGTTCCTCTTAAAGTGTGATCTTCAGCAACTTTATCTTGAGAGATTAATTTACCATATTGCTTTTGAATACGTTCCACTTGTTCGTCTAACATTTTTTCATCAGCAACAATTTCGTATTTTACTACACTTGATTTTGCATTTAAGTCAACTTTAAATTCTGGAGCCAAACCTAATTCAAATTCAAAAGTAAAATCTTCTTTATCCCAATTGAAATCTTCAGTGATTTTTGGAAGAGGGTTTCCTAATATATCTAATTTTTCTTCTACTAAATAATCATTTAAAGAAGCTTGTAAAATTTTATTCACTTCATCTAACAAAACTGCTTTACCATACTGCTTTTCAATTAAGCTCATTGGCACAGCTCCTTTTCTAAAACCAGGAATATTAGCATTTTTTCTGTAATCTGCTAAAACTTTAGCAACTTTGTCAGCGTAATCATTTTTTGAAATTGCTACTGTTACAATAGCATTTAAGGCATCCACCTGCGATCTTGAAATGTTCATTATTTCTTTATTTTTATATCATGAAATTCGGGTTGCAAAATTATATATTTTTTACAACTCAAACAAGTTTTTAATTAATTGAATTTCATATGTTTAAATTTTATTTTTAGAAGTAACATATGGTATCGCCATTTAGTTATAGATATTTGCAAGGAAACGACTTTATTTATGGCAATTTCAGAATACTATAATTTATTCTTCATTAATCAATATTTTATTCATTACAGATTGCCCGAAAGAAAGTAAAATACTGAAAAATAAAGCACTCCAAAATCCGGAAACTAGAAATCCAGAAACGAAATGATCCGCAATTAAAACAATGACTGCATTAATTACCAAAAGAAACAATCCCAAAGTTATTATTGTTGCTGGAATAGTTAAGAAGATTAAAATTGGTTTTAGAAACACATTCAAAACTCCTAAAACTGCCGCAACAATTAAAGCCGTAGTTAAATCAACAACTGTTATTCCAGGCAAGAAATAGGAAATTACAAACACAAGAATAGTTGTAATTAATAATCGGATAAGTAAATTCATGTTTTTATTTTTAAAATTACAAAAAAAAGACACCAAAAATGGTGCCTTTTTCATTTTTTTATAAATACTCCTGTCTTAATTTGTAGGTAAAATATTTATACCTGGGAAATAAGAAGGATGATATAAAGGTAAGTTAGACTTGTAATGTCTGTTAATTACTTTTATAATTTCATTTGTAATAACTGCATATCCACGAGCATTAGGATGTACACCATCTAAAGAAAACAATACAGCTCCTTCATTTGATGGTCCGCTAAAATAGTTAGCCGTATATAATTGTCCAGTTTCAATCCTTAACCCTGAAACTAATTGATTTAAAATTGCATTCATATCTGCTACAGCTAAATTATTAGCGCTTGCAATTGAAATGATAGCATTATTATAAGCGGTTGTTGCAGCTGCAACTTTAGCTCTTTCATTTGCCGTTAACACCCATCTGTTTGCCATTGGGTAAGAAACTCCATTGATATTTGCACCTAAAGCAACTAAAGTAGCCGAAGCATTAGCGTTTGGCGTACCAATAACTCCAGAAGCTGGTAAAACAACTAAATCATTAGCCGTAGCTTGGCGCGCTTTACCAAATGCAGCTCCAATTTCAGCAGCCACTGGCGCAGGAACACCTTGCAACATTAATCCACCTGTAATTTCAGCAGTTCTGTCAATTGCGTCAACATCCCAAATTAAAATAGGGTTTGCAGATGTTCCAGACAAAGGATTAACTCTATTTGGTTCACCAAAAGTTGTAAAAACAGCATCTAAAGGTCCGTATAAGGCTGCATTAAGCGCGTCAATATTTGCTTGACCTCCTAAAGCGGCTGGAGAAAGCGGATTGTAAGGAACAGTAGTAAAATAAGGGATAGATGTAACACTTGGCACAGTTGCAACAACACCTTTAGCTCCATTTGCCGTTAACGTATTTATAATTGTTGAATACACTCCTGCAAAATAAGTTGGATCAGTAATATCATTAGAACCATAACTTAAGGGATTTGGATTTCCAGTTTGATCTACACCCGAACCTCCTGAAGTTGCATATGCTAAAACATCATTAGCACCAATCCAATTGGTAAAGAATGTTGGGTTTTTAGTCATTGCATCACCTAAAACTGTAGCTGCATTAGAAGTCGCATGACGAGCAAAATACGGATTTGACAAACCAATCGCCACAACACCAATATCGCCATAATTTGGTGTTAATAGGTGAAATGATTTTGCTCCCGGCACTCCCATATTATTGTACGCAGTTCTTTGAACATTTGAAACTTCGATTGTAGAAGTTCCTGCAATATTTTCTGGTCTACCTTCGGATGCATCAATAATTAATCTTGTTGGATATTGATTTTCTCCTGTCCCATATTCAATAGGAGCTCCTCCTAACATTAAACCTCCTAAATTATTAACATCATCTGCAAAAGAGGGCTGAGTAAACTCACCACCACCAACTAATGCAAATTTTTGAGCTAATAAATTAGGAAAAGAATATTGTTGACTAACTCTTGAAACAGTTCTATCCATGTAACCTGCAGTTAATGAATTACCCACAGCAACATAAGAAGTAAAATCAGCTTCTCCTGCTGTATAATCTGCATTTACTTCATTCTCAAATTCTGGTTCACACGAAGCAAAACCGAAAGCAGCTAAAACAGCTATATATATATATTTATTTTTCATTGTCTTTATATTTTAAAATTAGAAACCATAAGTTATACCAATACCTGGAGAGAAAACCGAACTTTTATAAGTTCCACCAAAAGGCAAAATATCTCCAGTTCCAGCAGTTGGGTCAGAATAATGGTCATACGAATTATTAACCTCATCAAAATGCAAGTATAAGAAAGAGAAATCAATTCCTAATTTCTTATTTACTTGATAAGTTAAACCTCCAGTGAATCCCATTGAATCATTTCTTGGTGTTTCTGGTGCGAAGTAGCCGTCTTGTACTGGACTTTCATCAAAATACCAACCAGCTCTAAAAGTAAATTTATCTGTTGCTACATACTGAGCTCCTAATCTATAAGTACTCGCGTTTTTGTAGTTTCTAGCATTAACTGATGTTGGAACACTATTCTCAAAATCAACAACCAAAGCATCATAAACACTCCACAAAGTATAGTTGTAATCAAATGCTAATAATAATTTTTCAGAAACCTGAACTGACAATCCAGTTGTTACTTCTGCTGGCAAAGGTAAGTCTGCGTTAAATCTTGTATTACTGAAAGTTCCTTGTGCTATAGCTGGCACATCAGAAAAAGTTGCGTCTCCATTACGTGCTTCCATTATGATTTCTGAACGATAATTCAATCCCAAACGTACTTTTTCTGATGGATTAAACATCATACCTAAGTTATAACCCCAAGCACTAATACCAGTAGCATCCAAAGTAACATCAGCTGGATCTCCATTATCGGATAAAAGTGGATTAGGAGTGATATTTCTATTAAAATTAACTGAACCTCTAGCATAAATTGGCCCTCCACCAATACTGAAATGCTCTCCTAATCTAACAGAAACCGTTGGTTGTACAAAGATTGCTTGTAAATCAATATTGTTTACCAAGTGTGCTCCTTGCCAGTTTTGATCCCATTCAACAGAACTTCCGTATGGTGTGTAAACTGCTAAACCTGCTGTTAACCAATCCGTGATTCTGTATGTAGCATAAACACTAAAAGGAGTTCCTAAATTACTTGTTGAAGCTGTCCAATTGTACTGTGAATTCTGAAATCTTGTTTCAGCAAATAAAGCGTTTCCACCTACCGAAACATTGAATTTATTATCCAAGTAAGCCATACCAGCAGGGTTAAAAAAAGCAACTTCAGCACTGTTTACAACAGCAACACCTGTATGTCCCATTGCTAATTGCTTTTGTCCTTGAATACTAACTCTATATCCACCCGCAAAAGCAGTTGAGCCAGCCAAAGCCAATAATGTTAAAGAAAGTAATTTTCTCATAATGTAAAAATGTGTTAGTTTTTTTGTTGAAATTAATATTATCAATATACCAAAATTAGCATAAAATATGGAATTAACAATATTTTGATAAAAAATATTATGAATGCATAGTATTTTTTTGATTATTTGATAAACTGAATAACATTTAAATAGAATTCTTGTGGATTTTCAGCATGTAACCAATGTCCGGCATTCGAAATTGTTTCCAATTGCACATTAGGGAAATGTAATTTAATAGCATCCCAATCAGCATCCAAAATATAATTTGACTTGTCACCTCTTAAAAATAATGTTGGTTTATCATATTGAAATTCTTCAGAAAGCGACTTCCCTACTGCTTCAATCTTCTCAACAAATACTTTCAAATTAAAACGGAATGCTAATTGCCCTGGCGACTCCCAATACAAACTTTTCAATAAAAATTGTCTTGTGCCAACATCTTTTATATAACTAGCTAACGTTTCATCAGCTTCTTGTCGACTTGGCTTTTTAGAAAAATCGATAGCACTTAAGCCTTCTAAAATTGTTTGATGGTGTTGTGGATAATACTTTGGTCCAATATCAGCAACAATTAATTTTTCAACCTTTTCAGGATATAAACATGCGAATTGCATAGCTACTTTTCCACCCATTGAATGTCCTAAAAGTAAAATTTGATCCAATTGATGAAATTCGCAGTAACGTTTTAAATCTTCAACCATTACTTCGTAATTAAAATCATTGGAATGAAAACTTTTTCCATGATTTCTTAAATCCAATGCATGCACCTGAAATCCGGCTGCTGCAAATTCAGTAGATAACGTTTTCCAATTGTCTAACATTCCCAAAAAACCATGTAAAATAACAAACGGTTTTCCTTCGCCTTCAATTTTTGAATGTAAAATCATGTTGTTTTTATTTTAATTTTTGCAAATACATGTTCACTACATTTTCTAAACCTAAATAAATGGCTTCCGAAATCAGAGCGTGACCAATGGAAACTTCTAATAAATTGGGAATATTTTCTTTGAAAAAACGAATATTATCCAAACTTAAATCGTGCCCTGCGTTAATTCCTAAATCCAATTCATTCGCTTTTAGTGCTGCTTGAATGAAAGGTTTAATTCCTTCTTTATTTCCTAAACCGTATTGATGTGCAAAACTTTCGGTATACAATTCAATTCTATCGGTTCCTGTGGCTTTTGCTCCTTCTACCATAGCTTCATTGGCATCCACAAAAATAGAAGTTCTAATATTATTGCGCTGGAATTCTTGAATGACTTCTTTTAAATAGGATTGATGTTTCAGAGTATCCCAACCTGCGTTTGAAGTTAGCGCTCCAATAGCATCTGGAACCAAAGTCACTTGCGTAGGTTTGCACTCTAAAACCAGATCAATAAAATTGTGTTGTGGATTTCCTTCAATATTGTATTCGGTATGTACAATTGCTTTTAAATCTCTTGCGTCTTGGTAACGGATATGGCGTTCATCAGGTCGCGGATGAATGGTAATTCCGTGAGCACCAAATTTCTGAATATCGGCAGCAACTTTTAATAAATCCGGAACATTGCCTCCTCTAGCATTTCGTAATGTGGCAATTTTATTGATATTTACAGATAATTTTGTCATTGTATTTCTATTTACTTTACAAAAATACAAAGTATTACTAGTATGGATAAGGTATTTTTGATTATTTTGCATAAAATTTCGAGCGAAGATGAACACCCTATTACATTTTTTAAATAGCGATATCAAAGCTTTGAGTAGCACTGACACTATTGAAGAGGCACAAGATTTATTCTTGGAATTGCCTTATTCGCATTTTCCCGTGTTGGAAGGGAATGTTTACATTGGATGTTTAAGCAAAGAAAACACGGATATTTTTAGTCCAATATCAAAAATTGAAGAACACCGTTTTGAATTCAATCGTTTTTTTGTGCGTTCGACTATGATTTGGTTAGATGTTTTAGAAGTTTTTGCTCAGAACGAAACGAATCTAGTTCCTGTTTTAGATGAAAAAAACAATTATTTAGGTTACTATGAATTAGAAGATGTGATTCGTTTTCTTCATGAAACACCATTTCTTAAAGAAGAAGGCGGAATTTTGGTAGTAGAAAAGGATGTTACCCAAATTTCATTTAGTCAAATTTCGCAAATAGTAGAAAGTAATAATGGAAAAATATTGGGAATTTTCATTTCCAATATCAGCAATGGAAAAGCAGAAATCACGGTTAAAATTAGCCAAAGTGATATGAATGAAATTATTCAAACCTTTCGCCGTTATGAATATGAAATTATTTCGGAACACCAAGAAGATTCCTATCTAAACAGTTTAAAAGAACGTTCCGATTATTTAGACAAATACCTTAATATATAAGTCAAATGAAATTAGCACTTTTTGGACAATATTACCAAAGCAATACCGCAGAAATTGTTACTAAAGTCTTAACCATATTACATTCCCACCAAGTACAAATTGTTTTTGAAGCTCATTTTTTGGAAATTCTAAAAGAGAAAGAAATTGTAACTACAGATTTTCCTGTTTTTCACAATTCTAACGAATTAGATTCGAGTTTTGAAGCATTGATTAGTATTGGTGGCGATGGAACTATTTTAAAAGCAGCCACTTATATTCGAGATAAAAATATTCCAATCATTGGAATTAACGCTGGAAGATTGGGATTTTTAGCAACCGTTCAGTTTGAAAATATTGAAATTCAACTAAAAAAATTGTTAGCCAAAGAATACCACGTTTCAAAGCGAACACTTTTAAGTATTACCACAAATCCATCTTACGAAAGCTTTTCTGATTTAGACTTCGCTCTTAATGAAGTTACTGTTGCTAGGAAAGACACCACTTCGATGATTACCATAAAAACGTATTTGAACGGTGAATTGTTAACTTCGTATTGGGCTGACGGATTAATTGTTTCTACACCAACGGGCTCAACAGGATATTCATTAAGTTGCGGTGGCCCCTTATTAACACCGGAAGTAGCTAGTTTAGTTATTACACCAATGGCACCACATAATTTGAACGCAAGACCATTAGTAATCACAGATGATACCGAAATCACTCTTGAAATTTCGGGAAGAGAAGAACAATTTTTGATTTCACTCGATTCTAGAATTAACGCAGTTAGTAAAGATACTGTGATTCATATCAAAAAATCACCATTCACCATCAGCATTATTGAATTCAATGAAGATTCCTTTTTAAACACCATTAGAAAAAAATTACTTTGGGGTGAAGATAAAAGAAATTAGAATTGGTATACAAAAAACAACTTTATTACGTTTTTAAAATAAATTTCCTATCTGTGTGGTAGTGAAATCTATATTGTTATATTTGCAAACTATTTTTAAAATGAAAGTATTAGTTGTTTACATATTTCTGTTGCTAAGTTTTTTGGGTGCAAAAGCTCAAATTAATGAGATTGGCATATTTGTAGGTGGTTCCAATTACATTGGCGACATTGGCCCAACGGATTATATCGCTCCAAGTGAACCAACTCTTGGGTTGTTGTACAAATGGAACAGAAGCACACGTCACTCCTACCGATTTTCAATAAAACATGGAAACATCAATGCAAATGACAAAGACAGTGATGTTCCTGGTAGAAATTTAAGAGGATTTTCATTTACAAATAGTATTACTGAATTTTCTGCAGGTTTAGAATTCAATTTTTTTGATTTCGATTTGCATGAATCAGGAACATTGTTTACTCCTTATGTGTTTACTGGGGTAAGTCATTTTATTTATAATGAAAAGTACATTTTAGGAACTAAGGCAGAAACCGATTATAGAGATAGTGCTTTTGCAATACCCATGATAGTTGGAATTAAAACAAGGTTTTTGGAAAATTTAATTTTAGGTTTTGAAGTTGGTGCTAGATATACATTCACAGATAATTTGGATGGAAGTAATCCAAAGAATGATAATTTTGAAAGTGTACGATTTGGGAACTTGAATAGTAAAGATTGGTATGTGTTTACAGGTTTTACGTTAACCTATACTTTTGGAGACAATCCATGTTTTTGTGCAGAATAATATGACAATGAAAGACAACATAAATCCAGAAAAATTACCACGCCATTTAGCGATAATAATGGATGGAAATGGTCGTTGGGCAAAACAAAAGGGTTTATTGAGAACCATTGGGCATGAAAACGGTACAAAATCAGTAAAAAACACAGTAGAAGCATGTGCAGAATTAGGAATTCAAAATCTAACACTGTATGCGTTTTCAACTGAGAACTGGAACCGTCCAAAATTTGAAGTAGAAACATTAATGAAGCTGTTAATTTCTTCTTTAAAGAAAGAATTAGCTACTTTACAAAAAAACAATATCCGATTAAACGCTATCGGAAATTTAACAAATTTACCTTCGAAAGTTCAAAAAGAATTGGAAGAGGTAATTGAATCAACAGCAGCAAACACTAGGATGACATTAACTTTAGCATTAAGTTATGGCGCTAGAGAAGAGTTGGTTCAAGCTGTTAAAAAAATTAGCGATAAAGTTAAAAATAATATAATTTCATTAGATGCTATTGACGAATCAATTATTAATAAGCATCTTTACACACACAATCTGCCTGATGTAGACTTGGTTATTCGTACAAGTGGCGAACATCGCATAAGTAATTTTTTACTTTGGCAAATAGCATATGCAGAATTTTATTTTTCTGAAGTGCTTTGGCCTGATTTTAAAAAAGAACACTTACACGAAGCAATATTAAGTTATCAGAACAGAGAAAGAAGATTTGGAAAAACAAGCGAACAAATTTCAGAATAAAAAAATGTTTAAAAAAAGTTTACAATTACTTTTTGCCTTTATAGTTTTAGGAAATAGTACAAAATTAGTTGCACAAGAAACAAAACTCGAAAGCGGAAAAGAATACATTCTAGCCGATGTTGAAGTAACGGGAAAATTAAATTATAACGAGCAAACCGTAGTTACATTTACAGGTTTAGAAAAAGGACAAAAAATCGTTGTACCAGGAGAAGACATAAGTAACGCAATAAAAAAACTATGGAAACTTGGGCTTTTTAGTGACGTCAACTTTTATGTAAACGAAATTAAAGGAGATAGCATTTACCTTGAACTTAACATTAATGAACTTCCAAAGTTGTCGGACATTAAGATTAATGGAATAAAAAAAGGAAAAGCGGAAGATTTAATTAAAGAAATTGACCTTAAAAAGGGTAAAATTGTAAACGAAAATTTAATTACAACGACCAAAAACTATATTGAAAATAAATACAAAAAAGACGGTTATTATAACAGTAAAGTATTTATTAACACAATAGAAGACTCTACTTCAACTGAAGTAAAAATGGTAGTAAACATCGATAAAGGAACAAAAGTAAAAGTATCTTCAATAACATTTAACGGCAACGAAGAGTTTACAAATGGGCAGTTAAAAAGAGCTTTTAAGAACACGAAGCAAAAAAATCCAATACGCATATTTAAAGCTTCTAAATACATTAAAGATAAATATCAAGAAGATTTAACTAAAGTAATTGACAAATACAAAGAAAACGGTTTTAGAGATGCTCGAGTTACATCAGATACGGTATCTTACAATAAAGAAAAAAACAAAATTGATATAAAAGTAAATCTTGAAGAAGGAAGAAAATATTATTTTGGAAACATTAGATATCTAGGAAACAGTGTTTATACTGATGCGCAATTAAACCGAATTTTAGGAATTCAAAAAGGTGATGTTTACAACGGAGTTCTCTTGCAAAAAAGAATTGCGGATCAAACCAAACCTGACGGACAAGACTTAACTAATTTATACCAAAATAATGGTTATTTATTCTCAAACATCAATGCCGTCGAAGTAAGAACAGCAAACGATACAATTGATTTTGAGATAAGAATAACTGAAGGCCCTATTGCTTACTTCAATAAAATTACAGTTATTGGTAATGACAAAACGAATGACCGAGTAATTTATAGAGAAATTAAAACTAGACCAGATCAAAAATACAGTAAAGACTTACTAATGCGATCTATTCGTGAACTTGGTCAATTAGGTTTTTTCGATCCAGAAGCAATTAAGCCCGATTTCAAAAATGTAGATCCTCAAGAAGGAACTGTTGATATAGAATACAGCGTTGTAGAGAAAGGTTCAAGTCAAATTGAATTACAAGGAGGTTATGGTGGTGGAGGTTTTATCGGAACCTTAGGTCTTTCATTCAACAATTTCTCTGCCAGAAATATCTTTAAGAAAGATGCTTACAAACCGTTACCAATGGGTGATGGACAAAGAATGGCTCTGCGTTTACAAGGAAGTCAATTTTTTCAAACCTATAGTTTGTCTTTTTCAGAGCCTTGGTTAGGAGGAAAAAAACCAGTAAACTTCTCAGCTTCTATTTCTCAAAGTAAACAGTTTTTATTTGACTTTAGATCAAGAAATGTTGATAGAAACAAAAGTTTTAACATCACTTCATTGAATGTTGGCATTGCTAAGCGATTAAGATTTCCTGATGATTATTTTGTGTTATCTCATAATTTTACATTCCAATATTATGACTTAAACAATTATAATACAGGATTATTCAAGTTTGGAGATGGTTCATCAAGAAATATGGCTTACACCATTGGATTGAGTAGAAATAGTAAAGGAGTTAATCCAATCTATCCTACCTATGGTTCAGAGTTTGCAGTTTCAGGTCGCTTTACTCCTCCATACTCTCTATTTAATGGGATTGACTATGCAAATCTTAAGAACTTAGAAGAGTATAAAGTAAAAACCACTACAATTACTACAATTAATGGTGCAGATTATCCTGCAGGAACTTATCTAGATGCTTCAGGAAATCCAGTAACAGATTTTCGAGATGCTGCAGCAGATCAAGGAAAAATTGATCAAAAAAGATTTAACTGGTTAGAATATTACAAAGTAAAGTTTAAGGCAGATTGGTATACCACAATTTATGAAAAATTAGTTCTAAGATCACTTGGCGAGTTTGGATTTATGGGAGCTTACGATTCTGCAAGAGGTTTAGTCCCATTCGAAAGGTTTTATGTTGGTGGTGACGGTTTAGCTAACTTTGCGCTTGATGGCAGGGAAGTAATTCAATTACGTGGATACCCTAACAACTCGCTTTCTAGTGTTGATGGTGGCACAATCTATAATAAATTTTCATTAGAATTAAGATATCCTATAACACTGAAACAGGCAGCTACTATTTACGGACTTGCTTTCTTAGAAGGAGGAGCAGCATTTGACGATTTTAAAAAATATAACCCTTTTGCAATTCAACGTTCGGCTGGTTTTGGATTGAGAGTTTTCATGCCTGCATTTGGTTTATTAGGAATAGATTTTGCTAATGGTTTTGATAATATTCCAGGTACAAATCAGAAAAGCGGATGGCAAACCCATTTCATAATTGGACAACAATTTTAGTATTTAAACGTTTTTAATAAATGGAAATTGACAATTAGAAATATTTCATATCTTTCGGAATAATTTACAATTGCAATTTTTTCAATGAAATTTAAAAACTTATCATGAAAAAAATAGTTTTACTCTTTACTTTAGCAAGTACTTTTTTGACATACTCTCAAGGAAGAGGTGTGAAAATTGGCTATATTGATATGGATTATATTCTGGAAAAAGTTCCTGAATATGCCGAAACCAAAAACCAACTAGACCAAAAGGCACTTAAATGGAAACAAGAAATTGAAATCAAAAGAAACGAAATCAATAAACTAAAAGAATCTTTAAAAACAGAACGTGTTCTTTTAACAAAGGAGTTAATTGAAGAAAGGGAAGAAGAAATTGCTTTTCAAGAAAAAGAACTTTTAGAGTATCAAGAAAAAAGATTTGGCGCTTCTGGTGATTTAATCGTTCAACGAACGATGTTAATTAAACCAATCCAAGATCAAGTTTTTACTGCTATTCAAGATATTTCAGAACAAAAGAAATATGATTTTATTTTTGATAAATCTTCCGATTTAACCATTTTATTTGCCGCTCAAAGATTTGACATAAGCGAGCAAGTTATACGTGCAATTGGTAGAGCTCAAAACAGAGAAAAACTTTCCAAAAAACAATTAAAAGAGCAAGAAAGCAAAGAGGCTCTTGAAGACATGGAAGATGAAAACCCTGAATTAGCTGCAAGAAAAACCGCACTTGAAGAAAAAAAATTAGCCAGAGAAAAATTGTTAGAAGAAAAGAAAGCGGAACGTGAAAGATTAATTGAAGAAAGAAAAAAAGCAGCTGAAGAAAAGAGAAAAAAATTACAAGAAGAAAGAGATGCTAAGAAAAGTGGCACAGTAATTGAAAAGGATAATCCAGAAGCTAAAGAAGAAGACAACAAAGAAACTGTTGAAACTGTAAGCCCAGAAGATAAAAGAAAACAAGTCGAAGAAGAAAAAGCTAGAAAAGCGGAGGAAAGAAAAAAAGCTTTGGAAGAGAGAAGAAAAAAAATTCTTGAAGAAAGAGAAGCTGCTAAAAAAGCAAAAGAAAACGAAAAAAAAGATTAGTATTAATAAACCTGAATTAAATTATAAATTAACATGAAACAAATTAAAACCTTAGTAATCGCATTAATCCTTTTTGTAGGAACACAAATAAATGCACAAACAAAAGTTGCGCACATTGATGTTCAAGAACTAATGACTAGCATGCCTGAAATGAAAACGGCACAAACGCAATTAGATAAAATCAAAGAGCAGTACGACAAAGAATATCGTACAATGGTTCAAGAATACCAAACAAAAATTCAAAAATACGAACAAGAAGCTCCTACTGCTGGCGACGCAACAAACGATGCTCGTACTAAAGAAATGCAAGATATGGGTAGTCGTATTCAACAATACCAACAAAGTGCTGGAAAAGAATTACAACAAAAAGAAATGGACTTATTAAAGCCTATTTTAGAAAAAGCGCAAGCAGCAATTCAAAAAGTAGCTAAAGCTAAAGGATTTGAATATGTTCTTGACGCAACAAATGGAAGTGGTGTTTTAGTTGCAAACGGAACTAACCTTTTACCAGATGTTAAAAAAGAATTAGGATTCTAAATCAAAAAATATTTAATTGAACTGCTCAAAAAATCATCCTTTTGAGCAGTTTTTTTTTACATTTGTTTTATGAACAACACTTCAAACCCAATAGGCCTTTTTGATTCTGGTGTAGGAGGAACCTCCATTTGGAAAGAAATCAACAACCTGCTACCAAATGAAAATACGATCTATCTCGCTGATAGTAAAAATGCTCCCTATGGACAAAAGACCAAAGAAGAAATCATTCATTTGAGTTGCAAAAACACAGATTTTTTATTGGAGATGAATTGTAAAATTATTGTAGTAGCTTGTAATACTGCCACCACAAATGCTATAAAAGTGTTACGCAAAAAATATGATGTCCCATTCATTGGCATTGAGCCTGCAATTAAACCAGCCGCAATAAACACCAAATCTAATGTCATTGGAATTTTAGCAACCAAAGGAACATTGAGTAGCGAATTATTTCACGAAACAGCCTCTAAGTTTACCAATATACAAGTAATGGAGCAAATTGGCCACGGCTTGGTTGAATTAATCGAAAATGGCAAGATAGATTCTTCCGAAACAAAGCAGTTACTAGAAAAATATTTAAAACCAATGATTGCCAATAAAATGGATTATCTGGTTTTGGGATGCAGTCACTATCCTTATTTAATTCCCCAAATTAAAAAAATAATACCAAAAAATGTAACTATTATCGATTCTGGAGAAGCAGTTGCTAGACAAACCAAATTTGTTTTAGAGCAAAACAATATTTTAAATCTAGAAATTACTAAAGGAGAAACTATTTTTTATTCCAATGGAAATCCCGAAGTTTTATCACTCTTAATTCAAAGACAAAATAATGTATTCTATCGCGATTTTTAATCTTGATCTTTAAACCATCCCGAATACATTACGTAATTATTAGAAATTCTTTCAATTTCTCCAGCAAAATCACTTTGGTCTATATCTTTCACTTTTCTTGCTGGAACTCCTGCATAAATAGTTCCTGATGGAACAATTGTATTTTGTGTAATTACCGAACCCGCAGCTACTATTGCATTACTTTCAACAACACAATTATCCATTACAATAGCTCCCATTCCAATTAAAACATTATCATGGATGGTACAGCCATGTACAATTGCATTATGTCCAATCGATACATTATTACCAATTACTGTCGGATGTTTTTGATACGTACAATGAATTACAGCACCATCCTGAATATTAACTTTATTTCCAATAGTTATTGAATTTACATCACCACGAACAACAGCATTAAACCAAATACTGCATTGGTCACCAATTTTTACATCACCAACAATCGTAGCATTTTCAGCTATATAACAATCTTCTGGAATTTGTGGTGATTTTCCATTTACCGATTTTATTATCATATTATGGGTAATAAAAATGTCCCGAAAAAATCGGGACAAATTAATATATTATTAAATCAATTAGTTTACAGCTGGACAGTTACAATCCCATTCAGCAGCTCTACAGAATACATCAAATCCTAGAGTAATTTGATGGAATCCTCCATTGTCAAACTTAACATCGCCTAACAAATGTGAATAGGTATAAGCAAACATGAATTTCTTATAATTTACACCAACGATTGGTGTTATATATTGCAAACGTTGTCTTTCAATTGATGATCCATTACTTGCTAAATATTCTGCTTGATCAAAAGCTCTTCTGTAAGACAAACCACCCCACATTCTTCCAAAATCAAGATTTCTATATACTTTCAAATTCAAATCAATTGTTCGTTCTTTTGTTTCTTGAATCCACTGAAACATAAATGAAGGTTCAAATAATAATTTATCAGCATCTCCAAAAACGGCTCCTGCACTCCATAAAATTTTTCTTAAGTTATCAGACTCAATTTCTTCAGTGTACAATTCTCTTCGGTTAGCCAAAAAGTTTTTAACTGTTACATGAGTAAAGAAATCCATATAATGATAAGAAACTCCTAAATCAACATTGAAATAAGCATCTTTCTGAATTACACCTGGAACAATTCTTGGATCAAATTCAACGAAATCAGTACCATCAATTGAACTTTGCACAAACGCTCCACTTAACCCAAAAGACAATTGATTTAAATCTGCCGTACTTCTTGAAAATCTCAAATGATGCGCATAAGTTAACTTAGCTCCTCTTTGCGAATGATACCCATTTTTATCATTAAAAATAATCATACCCATTCCTGAAATACCATCTTCATCTAGAGCAGTATTAAAACTAACGGTTTGTAATGCTGGAGCATTTTCTTGCCCCATCCATTGCTGACGAGCAGTCAACCTTACTTTTCCACAATTAGCAGCTCCTGCCATTGACGGGTGAATTAAATAATAATTATCCGATAAATAATCTGAATATACCGCAACACCTTCTTGTGAAAATGCCAATTGCGACAGTAAAAATGCTAAAAATAAATATCCTCTTTTAAAATTCATTTTAGTTAACGTATTAATGAGAAATGTGCTTTAAATGTTTTTGGTTGTTCGTTTTCTAAATAATCTACTGTAAACCAGTAATCTGTTGATGGTAATTCCGCCCCATTGAATCTTCCATCCCATCCTTGTCCTTGTGGGCTAATTTGTTTCAACAGTTTACCATATCTGTCAAAAATATAGATTCTTGCTTCAGGTTGGTCTTGTAATCCAATAATATTCCAAGTATCGTTAAATCCATCTCCATTTGGTGTGAAAAATGGCGGGTAATCTATTACCAATACTTCTATAGTCAAATATGTACATCCTTGTGTATCGATTACAGTCACTGTATGTAATCCTGCTGAAACGCCAGTGAAAACATTTGATTCTTGGAAGCCTTCATCATCTAACTGATATAGTAACGTTCCTGTTCCGCCTGTTACAC
>NZ_QLST01000020.1 GCF_003293845.1 Flavobacterium tibetense
AAAAAAGCCCTAAAATTTTTCAATTTCAGGGCTTTGGTAATCTAATTTGGTTAACTTAAATAACTATCTTACTTCTTAACAATTAAGAATTCACTTCGTCTGTTTTGTGCGTGTTCCTCTTCTGTACACTTGGTGCAGTTCACTTTTGGCTCACTCTCTCCAAATCCTTGTCCAGAAATACGCTCTTTTGCAATGCCTTTCGAGATAATGTACTGAACAGTAGCTTTTGCTCTTCGATCCGATAAATTCATGTTGTATTTATCACTTCCTCTGTTATCGGTGTGGGATTTAGCAAATATGACCATCTCTGGATACTCGTTCATTACCATCACTAACTTGTTTAACTCCTCAGCTCCTTGCGCCGTGATGTTGCTCTTGTTGAACTCAAAGAATATCGGTGCTAAAATCACTTCCTTCTCTGTTATAACTGGCATAATTGGATTCATCAAAATCTCAATTGTCGTCTCGCCTCCTTCTGATTCTTGCATAGTAGCTATTGCATTCTCAAATCCTGTCTTTGTTGCTTGGAAGTTATATACCATTTCGCAATTCAATCCGAAATTTGTAGTTCCCATTTCAGTTGTAGTTTGTGTAGCCGCAAGTACATTTTTAGCGTCCATTGCGCTAACTGTTGCACCTTCTATCAAAGCACCTGTTTTTGCGTTTTTAGTAACCACCAAAGCGTTTACACCACAAACTGGTATAGCCACGTAAATATTGTCTACTCCTGCTCTATTACTTGAAAAGAAGGCTACTTTCTTGCTCTTATTGAACGTAAATGAAAAATCATCTTTCTCTGTATTTACTGGAGCTCCAATGTTAGTTGCTTCAGTTGGTTTGTTCATATCTACTTTATAGATATCAAAACCTCCAAAGCCTTGTCTGGCATCTGAAGTAAAGTACAATACATTGTCATCCGCAATAAATGGAAAACTCTCGTTTCCTTCTGTATTGATGTTCTTTCCTAAGTTCTCTGGTGTACCGTATGTATCGCCATCTACACTTACTTTCCAAATGTCTTCTCCACCTAATCCCCCTGGCATATCCGATGAAAAATAAAGCGTTTTCCCGTCTTTGCTAATACTTGGGTTTCTTACCGAGTACGACTTATTATTCATTGGAAGTGGTTTTACACTAGTCCACTTATCGCCCTCTTTGGTAGCTTTATACAAGTAGATTCTTCCTTTTTTTATAGTTTGCTCCGTGGTAGTTGTTTTTCCTTTTTCAAATTCCTTCTCATTGAAACTCTCACTTCCAAAGTACATCGTGTTTCCATCGCTAGAAATAGCTACGGGCCCGTCATGCCATTTGGTATTTACATCACTTAGTGGTGTAGCTTCGCTAATGGTTTTGTTTTCATTGAACGTAGCTTTATAAATATCCAAATATGGCTCTTCGTTCCATCCGTGTGTTCTGCGAGATGTGTTTCTTGCACTTGTGAAATAAATCGTGTTATCGTTAGCTAATACCGCTCCAAAATCACTCTTATCGCTACTGATATCTGATGGGGTAATATCAAATAACTTCGCCTGTGATTTAACCGCTGCAAGATAATTTGGATTCGATTTGAATGCTTTGGCTCTTTGGTCATTAGGCGCTAAGGTGGCAAACTGCTCCATTTGCTTGTTAGCTTCTTGGTAGTTACCTTCTGCTTTAAGCATTTGGGCATATTTATAATACGTTTCTGCCTCTTGCTTTTCTTCTACAAGTTTTGAAAACCACTTTACAGCTTCTTTGGTATTAAAAATATTGTAATAACTCTCTGCTAATTGTTTTACTACATACGTATCTGCATCGCCTTTATCGGCTAATTTTAAATACTCTTGAGCGGCTTCAACATATTCGTAGCGCTCAAATAACTTATCCGCTACTCGGGTTTGTTTGTTTTGTCCCTGTGCTAAACTAACAGCTAAAACAAAACTTAAACTTAAATATATATTCTTCATTTTTTTTGTGCTATTAGGTTAGAAAAATCTCGGTGAACTTGATACCTTTTTCGGGAAGTTTACATCAAACAACAAGATAATCTCGTGCGAAGAAGGTGTAGTTACTTTTAAATCCGATACAATATGATCATAGGCATAACCAATACGTAAATTAGGTAATACCGCATAATTAACCATAGCGCCAAAACTATCATCTAAACGGTAAGTTGCACCAATCTCAAACTTCTCGTTGAATAAAAAGTTCGTAGATAAATCTAACGATGCTGGAACATTAAAGGCTGACTTTAACATGAAAAAGGGTTTAAATTTCACGTTCTCTGTTACATCAAAAACATAGCCTCCAGTTAAAAAATAATGACTCGTCTCCGATCCAAACTCGTACTCATCTCCATTTTGACGAATGTCCAAATGCTTTGACTTTAACATATTGGGAACCGAAAATCCTAAATAATACTTATCCGTATAATAGAAAAATCCTGAACCAATATTAAAATAAGTATTGTTTATGTTTTCTTGAAAAGCCGGATCATTGGGCTGTGGCAACGTATTGTAAATATCACTAAACAACCCCACTTTATGAAACGTAAGTCCTGCTTTTAATCCAAAAGCTAACTTATGCTCGCCTCCTAAATTAATCGTGTACGAAAAATCCCCGTAAACATTGTTCTCCTCTACAGGACCAATCTTATCCGATATAACACTCAATCCCAATCCAACATTCTTGCCAACTGCAGAATGACCAAAAAAGGTAGCTGTCGTAGGCGCATCCTCGATCTCAACCCACTGCTTTCTATATAACAATCCCATCGATAAATTCTCCTTACTACCAGCATACGCCGGATTCATAATACTCATATTATACATGTACTGCGTATAATGGGGATCCTGTTGTGCTTGAACACTTGCTGAAAAGACAAGTAGCGTAAAAACTATAAAAAATAGTTGTTTCATTGTTTTGTTTTATTTTCTATTTATAAATTATATTCACTCGATTTTCATCGAGTGAATACATAATTATTGTGCTCTATTAATATATAACCAACCAGTTTTAGCCTCGGTATCTAAGGTAATCACATAATAGTAAGTACCGGTAGGAAGTTCATTTCCGTTGTTAGTCTTACCTTCAAACTCAGAAGTATAATTAGATCTACTATAAACTTCAACACCATAACGGTTAAAAATTTGAACCTTTCTAGCGTTCAAACCAGAAATATCCCAAGTATCATTTAATCCATCGCCATTTGGAGAAATTCCTTTTGGTATAGAACACGTAACATTATCAATAGTTATAAACTCAGTTGTAGTACAACCATCAACTGTAACATCAACTTGATAAGTTCCAACTGAAGAAACAACAACAGCTGCAGCGCTACCAATCAAAGTTGACCCATTATACCATTCATAAGTTGCCGAACTAGAAGTTGTAGAAGCTACTATTTCATAACTTGAACCATTACAACCTGAAGACAAAGCAACAATTGGTGAAGATGGTACCGCATCTGTAATTATATTACTTGAAGCATTAGAAACACAACCAGAAACAACATCTCTAACAATAATTGTATAGAATGAACTTGGAACTAATCCTGAAAATGATGTGCTTGTTTGATAACTCACACCATTATTAATGCTATACTCTAAGTTAGCACCAATTGGTGATACAACCAAAATTGTAGCTGTCGGTGTAGCACATGACGGTTGAGTTACAGTTACTGTTGGAACTGCTGGTGTTGGTAACATCGCTGCTATAACAAATGATGCAGAATCTGCCGAAGCACAACTTCCATTACTTGCTGAAACTACATAATTCGTTCCAATTGTCATGTTCGAAATTAATCCCGTACCATCAACTGTCGGCCCTACTGGTGTAAACACATACGTTAATCCACCTACATAATTCGTAATAGTAGCAAATCCATCCGCTGAACACGTTGGTGCTGTTACATCAACTGTTGGAACTGCTGGAACTGTAAGCTGGGCTAAATTCGTAAACGATGTTGAAGCTGCTGATGTACATGTCCCATTACCTGCTGTAACCGTATAACTCGTACCAACTGTCATTCCTGAAATCATTCCAGTACCATCAACTGTTGGTCCTGCTGGAGTGAACATATAAGTTGTTCCTCCTACATAATTTGATATTTGACTAAATCCATCCGCTGAACACGTTGGCGCTGTTGTAGTAATTGTTGGAACTGCTGGTGTTGGTAACATCGCAGCTATAACAAATGATGCAGAATCTGCAGAAGCACAACTTCCATTGCTTGCTGAAACTACATAATTCGTTCCAATAGTCATATTCGAAATTAATCCCGTACCATCAACTATTGGTCCTGCAGGAGTAAACACATACGTTAATCCGCCTACATAATTTGTAATTGTTGCAAATCCATCCGCTGAACACGTTGGTGCTGTTACATCAACTGTTGGAACTGCTGGAACTGTAAGCTGGGCTAAATTCGTAAACGATGTTGAAGCTGCTGATGTACATGTCCCATTACCTGCTGTAACCGTATAACTCGTACCAACTGTCATTCCTGAAATCATTCCAGTACCATCAACTGTTGGTCCTGCTGGAGTGAACACATAAGTTGTTCCTCCTACATAATTTGATATTTGACTAAATCCATCCGCTGAACACGTTGGCGCTGTTGTAGTAATTGTTGGAACTGCTGGTGTTGGTAACATCCCAGCTATAACAAATGAAGCAGAATCCGCAGATGCACAACTTCCATTGCTTGCTGAAACTACATAATTCGTTCCAATTGCCATGTTCGAAATTAATCCCGTACCATCAACTATTGGTCCTGCAGGAGTAAACACATACGTTAATCCACCTACATAATTCGTAATAGTAGCAAATCCATCCGCTGAACACGTTGGTGCTGTTACATCAACTGTTGGAACTGCTGGAACTGTAAGCTGGGCTAAATTCGTAAACGATGTTGAAGCTGCTGATGTACATGTCCCATTACCTGCTGTAACCGTATAACTCGTACCAACTGTCATTCCTGAAATCATTCCAGTACCATCAACTGTTGGTCCTGCTGGAGTGAACACATAAATTGTTCCTCCAACATAATTTGATATTTGACTAAATCCATCCGCTGAACACGTTGGCGCTGTTGTAGTAATTGTTGGAACTGCTGGTGTTGGTAACATCGCTGCTATAACAAATGATGCAGAATCTGCCGAAGCACAACTTCCATTACTTGCTGAAACTACATAATTCGTTCCAATTGTCATGTTCGAAATTAATCCCGTACCATCAACTGTCGGCCCTACTGGTGTAAACACATACGTTAATCCACCTACATAATTCGTAATAGTAGCAAAGCCATCTGCTGAACACGTTGGAGCTGTTGTATTAATTGTTGGAACTGCTGGGCTTAAAGGCGCTACATAATTAGCAGATGCCGCACAATCACTAGTATCAGAAAAAGATGCAGAAACTGTACAATTAGCTCCATTAGCAGTTAACCCTGGTAATGAATAAGCTATTGGGGATGTGAATGGCGCATTAAATACTTGGCTACCTCCACAATTGTTAGTTACTGTCATTGTTCCAGTAGCTGGTGGATTACTAAAAGTAACCTCACCAGAGAGCGTATACAAACCTGGAGTTGTACAAGTAGGATTAGCAGTAATACCACAAGTTGTTACTAAATCACATGGAGAACCTCCAATAGGAGTTAAAACATAAGAATAACCACATGCATCACCTGCAAATCCGTCTACCATAAGGTAAGCACATTCTCCTGCTGCTAAAGTAATATTTGGAGAAACCCAAGTATCACCTGTATAAGTTGGATTAGGCGCTTGAGCCAACCAAGTTAAAGCACCTGGGGTGCCCGTAAAAATCGCCATTTGAAGACCGCTATTTAAACCAGACAACGCACATGCACCTACCGTAAATGTTACTTGCCAAGTACCTGCAGTTGCTGCACAGAATGAAAACCATGAGTCATTATTTACAACAAAAGGAACATCAGCACCAGGTTGCGCACCACATGCTGGACAAGTAGTTCCTAAATTATTATCTAAATCTCTAAATCCAACTCCTGAACCACTAGGAAAGTAACCTCCTTGGGTTGTTCCATTAAATACTGTACCACAAGCATCAATTACTGATCCAGTTGCTACAGCATTATTTGAGGCTGGATTATAAATACCTATACAAAATTGATGAGCTCTATCACTACCCCCACCACAATCTTGTCCATTATACTGAATTCTGTAAGTTGCTCCAACTGTTAATCCAGTTAAGGCTTGAAAAACTCCTGGATCACCATTTAGAATCACACAGTCAAAAATTGCAGTTCCCGCTCCTGGCAAACAAGCTGCATTTGGCCCATAAACTGAAACACGAGCAAAACAATTGGTAGTATTTGTTCTAATAACATTTAAAACCATTGTTGTACTAGTTGCTACAAATGAATACCAAACTGTTCGAGGCGTTACACCACCACCACTAGCGGCACAATATTCTCCTCCTTGAGCAGTTGCTGATGCTGTAGTTTGAGAACACAACAAAGGCGCATCAATTGTTAATGCTGTTGCATTAGCACAATTATCGTTTGCTGGTTGAGCAAAACAATTTAATGAAGCTAATAAAACAATAAAAAGTAATTTTATTTTCATTATTCTTTAATTTTAGATTTAGGCAAGATTCTTACTTCTGTGTAAGTATCAAGTTGCAGTATAACAACTTCATTTTCTTTTCTTTTTTGTTCAACCAAACACTTTTCATCATCGGTTAAACGTCGAGGTTTAACATCTGTTGATTCTACTGAACCCTGAATAATGTATACCTCAGTAAGATGAGGTTTGAAATCACAAACTTCTGTTTGTTTTTCATTTTTCGAAACATTGTTTTTAGATTTCTGACTTTTAACTTGTCCAAAAGACAGACACGAAAAAAACAGTAGACAAAACAAACTAAATAATTTTTTTTTCATTACTTTAAATGATTTAATAACTATTACTATCTTTACCAATGAATCACAATTAAAATAACAAATCAAACCCAAATTGTTATTATTGCATACTTTTAATAAAAATTTGTTAAAAATATTGATTTATTTCAATCTGATTAACACAAGCTTAACAAAATCGATGAAATACACAATTTATCGATGATTAACATTAATTTAACACTAAAACAACCTTGAAAGTCTATTTTGCATCCGACCAACACCTTGGAGCTCCTACACAAGAGGAGAGTTTTCCACGTGAACAAAAATTTATTCAATGGCTTGATGAAGTAAAAAAAGATGCCGATGCCATTTTTCTTTTAGGTGATTTGTTCGATTTTTGGTTCGAATACAAAACGGTTGTCCCTAAAGGTTTTATACGAGTTTTAGGGAAATTAGCAGAAATTAGAGATTCTGGAATTCCTATTTACTTTTTTGTAGGTAATCACGATTTATGGATGCATGATTATTTTGAAAAAGAACTCAATATTCCCGTTTATCACGATAATAAAGATTTTACTTTCAATGGAAAAACATTCCTTATTGGTCACGGTGACGGAAAAGGACCAGGCGACATGGGTTACAAACGCATGAAAAAGGTGTTTACCAATCCCTTTTCTAAATGGTTGTTTCGTTGGTTGCATCCTGATATTGGTGTGAAATTAGCCCAATATTTATCGGTTAAAAATAAATTGATTTCAGGTGCTGAAGATGTGAAATTCTTAGGGAAAGAAAATGAATGGTTGTACCAATATTGTCTAAGAAAATTAGAATCGAAACATTACGATTACTTTGTTTTTGGTCACCGCCATTTGCCTTTGGAAATTGAATTGAACGAAAACTCAAAATATATTAACCTTGGCGATTGGATTGGGTATTTTACCTACGGTGTTTTTGATGGTGAAAAAATGGAATTAAAAGTTTACAAAGAAGCCTAAAGTTTACTTTTTAGCCCCCATGGGAACGACATCCTTTTTTTGCTTTATTTCGACTACGCTCAATTTGACAAAGCAAAAAAAAATATAGTGGACAGCGGGAAAATGGACTACAAAAAAACCCAAACCATTCGCTTCAAAAAATTATCGAATGTCTTTTAATCTCAGTTGTAGCGATACCGTTCCGTTGAATTCATTTTCATCTAAGCAATAAACCGCTTCGAAAGGCTTTTGATTAGTAATCAAATCCAATTTATTGCCCAATCCAAATCCGATAGCACCAAAACTTTCCGAATTTTCTTGTTTAATAAACGCTTTCAAATGTTCTTCTTCGGTTCCAATGGCTTTTGCATAGCCAGAATCTTTTAGATTTTTAGAGTAGAAAACCGGTGTCATATTTTCAGGTCCGAATGGTTCAAATTGCTTCAACAAACGTATTAATTTGGGATTGATTTCTGTCAATTCGATTTCAGCGTCATAAGAAATTTCAGGCGTCAACAAATCGGGATGAATAGTATCTTGGACGACTTTTTCGAAGGCACTTTTGAAGTTTTCGTAGTTTTCTTCCAAAAGCGTCATTCCAGCGGCATACATGTGTCCGCCGAATTGTTCCAAATGTTCGGCACACGCTTCCAAAGCATTATACACATCAAAATCTTTCACAGAACGCGCCGAAGCTGCCAATTTTTCACCACTTTTTGTAAAAACTATCGTCGGACGATAATAGTTTTCTACCAATCTTGAAGCTACGATTCCGATAACGCCTTTGTGCCAATTTTCTTGGTAAACGACTGTTGAAAATCGGTTTTGTTCGTTGTTTGCTTCGATTTGAAGTAAGGCTTCTTGTGTGATTTTTTTGTCTAATTCTTTTCTGTCGGAATTATGTTGCTCGATTTCTGAGGCAAATTGCTCGGCTTGGTCTAAATCGTATTCGGTTAATAACGCAACCGCTTCGTTTCCGTGTTTGATTCTTCCTGCTGCATTGATTCTTGGTGCAACGATGAAAACGACATCGGTAATCGTCAAGACTTTTTTCTTTACGTTTTGAATCAAAGCTTTTATTCCTGGTCGTGGATTCGAATTAATAACCTCCAAACCAAATTTAGCCAATACTCTATTCTCGCCAGTAATTGGAACGATATCAGCTGCAATTGCTGTCGCTACTAAATCCAAATACAGTACTAAATCATCAATTGTTTGGTTTCTATTTTCGGCTAAAGCTTGAATCAATTTAAATCCGACACCACAACCGCATAATTCATCATATGGATACGAACAATCGTCGCGTTTTGGATCTAAAACCGCAACGGCATCGGGTAAAATAGCACCTGGTCGATGATGGTCGCAAATAATAAAATCGATGTTTTTTGCTTTGGCATAATTGACATGATCAATCGATTTGATACCACAATCCAAAGCTATAATTAAGGAAATAGCGTTGTCTTCGGCATAGTCAATTCCCATATAGGAAATGCCATAACCTTCTGCATATCTATCGGGAATATACGTGGCAACATTGGGATAAAAACTACGTAAATAACTCGAAACTAAGGAAACAGCGGTTGTTCCATCGACATCGTAATCACCGAAAATCAGAATATTTTCGTTGTTAGCAATAGCGGTTTCAATTCGAGTTACGGCTTTGTCCATATCTTTCATCAGATACGGATTGTGCAAATCAGCTAAAGTGGGACGGAAAAACGTTTTGGCTTGTTCGAAGGTTTCAATACCTCGTTGAACTAAAAGTGTCGCAATAATTTCATCGACTTGAAGTGCTTGCTGAATGGCTTGTACTTTTTCTGGATTTGGCTTAGATTTTGGATTCCAACGCATAGTTTAATTACGAATTAAAAATTATGAATTATTTATTTTGGCTTATATACTTGAATGACAAAGGTATAAATATTTTTGAATTTACTTAATGAAAAAAATTAACCACATAGAAACATAGGTTGATTCTTATCAAAATAGTCGTTACACTTTTTATAGATTAGATAGGCTTTGTGTATTCAGCATGAACTAAAATTAACTTTTTATCTATGTTTCTATGTGGTAAAACCTTTGTAAATTATATTTTATGATAAAAAATTTCCACCTCAACTTTTGCAAACTGACGGAACATTTCCATCACACCACAATATTTTTCTACAGATAAATTCACGGCTTTTTCTAATTTTTTCTCGTCTAAATTATCTCCGTAAAAATGGTAATCTACTTTTACTGTGTGATAGGTTTTTGGATGCTCTTCGGTTAATTCACCTGAAGTTTCAATTTTAAAATCGGTTACTTCTAACTTCATTTTTTCCATTAATGAAGCAACGTCTAAACCAGTACAGCCCGCTAACGCCGACAACATCAACGCTTTTGGACGCAAGCCTTTTCCTTCGCCACCGTTTTCAGGACCAGCATCAATTGAAAAGACATCACCACTTGGGTTAGTGGATTCAAATTGCATGTTACCTTTCCATGTGGTGGTTATGTTGTGTGTTTCCATAGTTTTTAATATTATACCGTTGAACAAATTTTGCAATTAATACTAAATATCTTTGGTATCCATAACGCTACATTAAGAGCAAATAGCAATAATAGAAAACCATTTTTATTTTTCTTAAAAAAAATCAAGTATATAGAAAATGCAAAACTAATTATAGCAACTAAAAGAGTTAATATCTCTAAATAATCTTCATTTGCGGAATGACTATTTGCGGAAATTTGAATATTAGGAATGAGTTCAAAATGAATAATAATATTTGTCATAATAATGACAAAAAGAAACAATCCTATTTTCTTAAAACCCATTATCCTTTCATCTTTATTAATCCCCCCACAACCACAACAATTTCACCTTTAGCCGGTTTCGCTTCAAAGTGTTTTAAAACTTCTTCGGCGGTTCCTCTTATGGTTTCTTCGTGTAATTTGGATAATTCTCGTGAAACAGAAACCGGTCTGTCGGCTCCGAAATACTGTACAAATTCGGCTAAAGTTTTGTTTAATTTGTGTGGCGAAACATAAAAAATCATGGTGCGATATTCTTCTTGTAAGGCTAAAAATCGGGTTTGTCTTCCTTTTTTATCGGGTAAAAATCCCTCGAATACAAATTTATCATTGGGCAAGCCACTATTCACCAAAGCAGGTACAAATGCTGTTGCTCCTGGCAAACATTCCACGGCAATTCCGTTTTCTACACAAGCGCGCGTAAGCAAAAATCCTGGATCAGAAATGGCTGGAGTTCCTGCATCACTGATTAACGCAATGGTTTCGCCGGCTTGTAATCGCTTCACCAAATTTTCAACGGTTTTGTGTTCGTTGTGCATGTGATGGCTGTGCATGTGCGTTGCAATTTCGAAGTGTTTTAGCAATTTTCCGCTGGTTCGCGTGTCTTCTGCTAAAATTAAATCGACTTCTTTCAGTACTTTAATGGCACGAAAAGTCATGTCTTCTAAATTGCCTATTGGCGTTGGAACGATATATAATTTACTCATTTATAAACGATTTGAATAAAAAAAAGAATTTTTACCACATAGACACATAGCAAAACTTAAATTTTAAAAGAATTATATAGAAAATAGATTTCTACACATTAGCTATACGTGCTAAACAAAACTCAAACAAGAAAAACCTATGTTTCTATGTGGTTAAACTAAAAACTCGAATTTCACGAATTAGCACGAATCACCAAAAAGAGTCTGAGACTGAAAACTGTAACTGCAACTGAAAACTAATTAAACTTCTTCTCCACAATCTCTAGAAAACGCGCTTCGTATTCTTCTTTTCCGTTCCAGTTGTCGTAGTCTGGTTTCACGAAATCTTCTATAAAACCTTTAGCTTCTTCAAATGTATCAAAGGTATTTAATTGCGATAACACACGGTTAAAATCATCTGGACTTCCACCAAATAAGCGTTTTTCGAAAGCAATTCTATCGTTCAAACCGATGTTGATTCCTTTGTTCAATCGGTCATTTAATGACATCGATTTTGGCTCTTCTTGAAAAGTGGTTGTTTTTGTTGCTTGAATAGTTTCTGTTCTTTCAATTTTAACTTCTTCTACAACAGTTTTTGTTTCAAAAACAGGTTCTTCTGCTTCTTCTATTGCTTCAAAAGTAAGATCTGCAACTTTTTCCACTTCCGCAGGAACATCTTCTACTTTTACAAATTCAGGTTCTTTGAAATCGGCACCAAAAACATCTTCAAAAGATATTTGTTGCGGTTGAACAGTTTCTTTAACTGGAACTTCTTCAATCACTTCTTCCACAGTTTCTTCAACAACTACATTTGTTTCCTCTTGAACTTCTTCTTGAATTTCCTCTCCAAATTGAACTTGCTCTTGTTCTTGAAATTGAACTTGCTCTTGATCTTGTAAAGCTTCTTCTTGAACCCCAATTTCCTCTTCCAAATCCGTTTCTTCCGAAATCACTTCCTTAACTTCTTCTTCAACTGTTTCGGCAATTACTTCAGCTGAAATTTGAACAGCAACTTCTTCCTGCAAAGGCGTTTCATTGGAAGTAAAAACAGCTAATTTTTCTTCAAAATCAGTTGCAGAAATTTCTTTTTCAACCACTTCAATGTTTTCTTCATAAAAGCGCAAAACAGTCAATTGTTCGTACAATTTCTTCGCTTCTTCTTGTAATTGACGGGTTTCAGAACGATTTTTTAATTTCAATACACGGTGTGCAATGCTAATTAATTCGGCTTCTAACTTTTTCTTCATAACTTTATAGAATAGAATGGAATATATAGTTGGTTTTTTAATAAATTTGTTTCGCTTACAAAAGTAAAAGAAAAAAATAGTAATCGAACGAAATATACAAAATGTTTCTTGAAAATCCCGTAAATCAACACGAACAATTTGGCTGGATAGAAGTCATTTGTGGCTCCATGTTTTCTGGCAAGACCGAAGAACTCATTCGCAGGCTGAAACGCGCCCAATTTGCTAAGCAAAAAGTAGAAATTTTCAAACCGGCTGTCGACACGCGTTATCATGACGAAATGGTGGTTTCGCACGATGCCAATGAAATTCGTTCTACGCCAGTTCCTGTTGCCGAAAATATTAGAATTTTAGCTCAAGGTTGCGATGTGGTGGGAATTGATGAAGCCCAATTTTTCGACGATGAAATTGTTGCCGTTTGTAATGATTTGGCTAACCAAGGAATCCGCGTAATTGTTGCGGGTTTGGATATGGATTTTAAAGGAAATCCTTTCGGACCAATGCCTGCTTTAATGGCAACAGCTGAATATGTAACCAAAGTGCATGCGGTTTGTACAAGAACTGGAAACCTAGCCAATTACAGTTTCAGAAAATCTAGTGATGAAAAATTAGTCATGCTAGGCGAAACGGAAGAATACGAACCTTTGAGTCGTGCCGCTTATTACCGAGCTTTACGAGAAAATAAAGAAGAAAAATAAACATTGAATTTCAATTTACAACATAGCATTAAGGCTTGTCAAGGCGAATTTATTGGGAATTCTACTGATTTTTTGGTAGAACATATTTCCATTGATAGTCGGTCGATGCAAAACGGAACAAATACGTTATTTTTTGCGTTGAAAGGACAAAATCACGATGCGCATCATTACATTGAAGAACTGATTTCGAAAGGCGTTCGGTATTTTGTAGTGGAATTTATTCCTGAAAATTGTCAAGGAAAAGCCAATTTTATTTTGGTAAAAAACACCACGAAAGCCTTACAAGAAACCGCTAAATATTACCGAAGTTTATTTCAATTTCCCGTCATTGGTATTACTGGAAGTAACGGAAAAACCATCGTAAAAGAATGGTTGAATTTCTTGTTAAGTCCTGACTATACGACTGTTCGAAGTCCAAAAAGTTTTAATTCGCAAGTAGGTGTGCCACTCTCTATTTTTGGAATTAATGAAAATCACAATTTAGGCATTTTTGAAGCTGGAATTTCCCAAAAAAACGAAATGCAAGCGTTAGCCGAAATTATCCAACCGAAAATTGGGGTTTTTACTAATTTAGGAAGCGCTCACGATGAAGGTTTTGCGAATTGGGAAGAAAAAATCGCTGAAAAATCGGCTTTATTCCAAAGTTGTGAAGTGGTTGTTTTAGAGAAAAATGAAGCCATTGAAACAGGAATTTTATGTTCCAAAATCACTTGGAGTCTAGAAGATAAAAATGCTACGATTTTCGCCGAAATAAAAAGTCAAAAAGAAGGTTTTAGCCAAATTCAAATTCACTACCAAAACGAAACTTTTACTATTGAAATTCCGTTTTTGGATACCATTTCAATCAAAAACAGTTTGAGTTGTTTGGGCGTTTTGTTGTATTTGAATATGGAAATTGCTACGATTCAAGAGCGAATGAAAAATTTGTATCCGATTGAAATTCGTTTGCAAGCCAAAAAAGGAATCAACAATTGCGTTTTGATAGACGATTCGTATTCTTCGGATTATCAATCGCTCAAAATGGCGCTGGATTTCTTGGAACAACAAAAAAATCACAGTAAAAAAACCATCATTTTATCTGATATTTTTCAAAGTGGTTTACCTGTTGCCACTTTATACCAAAAAGTCGCGGTTATTCTGCAAAACAATAAAATTGACCGAATTATCACGATTGGCGAAACCATTTCGCAACATTTGAAAGAATTGCCCAATGTGATTTCGTTTCCAAATGCTACAGATTTCTTGCAACAATTCAACACGCAATCGTTTCAAAACGAAGCCATTCTAATCAAAGGCGCTCGCAGTTTTAATTTTGATGAAATTGTGGTTTTATTGGAAGAGAAAAAGCACGAAACAGTTTTGGAAATCAATTTAGATGCGATTAGCCATAATTTGAATTTCTACAAATCGAAAGTGAATCCAACAACCAAAATTATGGTGATGGTGAAGGCATTTGGTTATGGTAACGGCGGATTTGAAATTGCGAAACTATTAGAACATCATAAAGTGGATTATTTAGGAGTAGCTTTTGCCGATGAAGGCATCGAACTTCGAAAAGCTGGAATTACAACGCCAATTATGGTTTTGAATCCAGAAAATAGTAGTTTCCATGCGATGATTGCTTACGATTTAGAACCCGAAATTTATTCGATTACCGGTTTGCAAGCCTTTTTGAAATTAGCCAAAGAACGCAATATTTCACATTATCCAATTCATATTAAATTAGATACTGGAATGCATCGATTGGGTTTTGAACCACATTTGATGGATGAACTAAAAGGATTACTTAAAAACAATCCGTTTGTTCGAGTGAAAAGTATTTTTTCTCATTTGGCCGCCAGCGATGATACTTCTTTCGATACTTTTACCAAAAATCAAATCGCACGTTTTGACGCTATGTATTCCGACTTGGTTTCCTCTATAAATTACCAACCCATTCGTCACATTTTAAACACATCTGGCATTTTCAATTATCCCGAATACCAAATGGAAATGGTGCGATTAGGTATTGGATTATATGGCATTGGCAATTCAGAACAAGAATTACAAGTTTTGGAAAATGTGAGCACATTAAAATCGGTGATTTCACAAATTAGAACTGTTTTACCAGAAGAAAGCATTGGTTATAGTAGAAAATTTATGGTGACCAAAAAAATGCAAGTTGCCACAATTCCAATTGGTTACGCTGATGGTATTCGAAGAGCTTGGGGCAACCAAAAAGGATTTGTAGTGATTAACAACCAAAAAGCAGCCATTTTAGGCAATATTTGCATGGATATGCTCATGGTTGATGTAACTCAAATCAACTGCAAACCCGGTGATGAAGTGATTATTTTTGGTTATAGTCCAAAAGTAACAGAGATTGCGACTACTATTGGCACTATTCCTTATGAGGTTTTAACAGGAATTTCGCAACGGGTGAAAAGAATTTTTTATAAAAATTAACATTTCATGTTTTTTTTGTAAATTCGTTAAAACAATAAAAACTAACTCTTAAAACTTATTTAGTATGGGAATGATTTCAGAATTTAAAAATTTTATTGCGAAAGGTAATGCAATGGATTTGGCTGTTGGAGTAATTATTGGAGCTTCATTTGGCGCAATCGTAAACTCTCTGGTTTCGGATGTTATTACTCCAGCTTTGTTAAATCCCGCTTTAAAAGCAGCCCAAGTAGAAGATTTATCCGGATTAAAAACCGATGGTGGTATTTTATATGGTAAATTTTTAGCTGCTGTGATTAGCTTTTTAGTTATTGCTTTTGTTATTTTTTTAATGGTAAAAGGAATCAACAGCATGAAGAAAAAAGAAGAACCAGCTCCAGCGCCTCCAGCAGGACCAACTCAAGAAGAATTACTAGCTGAAATTAGAGATTTACTAAAAAAATAGTCAATACCGCTACATTATATATTCTAATTAAACCCCGATTCGTCGGGGTGTTTTTTTACATAAATGTTACAGAATTGAAAAAATGTTATAATCCTTTTAATTCTTGCTAAGTCATTTAAATATTCTATATTTTTGCATCATTAAATAGCACACAAAATGAAAATAGCCTTAGTAGGCGCTACCGGAATGGTAGGCGAAGTTATGCTGCAAGTATTAGCAGAGAGAAAATTTCCTGTAACAGAATTAATTCCTGTTGCTTCAGAAAAGTCTGTTGGAAAACAAATTGAGTGGAACGAACAAACATTTACGGTTGTAGGTTTGCAAACAGCTGTTGACATGAAGCCCGAAATCGCTTTATTTTCCGCAGGTGGTGAAACTTCTAAAGAATGGGCGCCAAAATTTGCAGCAGTTGGCACAACGGTAATCGATAATTCATCTGCTTGGCGAATGGATACTGATAAGAAACTAATTGTTCCAGAAATCAATGCCAATCAATTAACTAAAGAAGATAAAATCATTGCTAATCCAAACTGTTCTACGATTCAGATGGTCATGGCATTGGCTCCTTTACACACAAAATATACCATTAAAAGAATTGTAGTTTCTACTTACCAATCCATTACTGGAACGGGAGTAAAAGCCGTTCGTCAATTAGAAAACGAATATGCAGGAATTCAAGGAGAAATGGCCTATAAATATCCAATCCACAGAAATGCGATTCCACAATGTGATGTTTTTGAAGAAAATGGGTATACCAAAGAAGAAATGAAATTGGTTCGTGAAACCCAAAAGATCTTAAACGACAAAACCATTGCAGTTACAGCAACTGCTATCCGAATTCCAGTTGTGGGCGGACATAGCGAAGCAGTAAATATTCAATTTGAAAATGATTTTGATTTAAGTGAAATTCGTCAAATTTTACATCAAACACCTGGTGTAACGGTTCAAGATAATTTGGACACCTTTACTTATCCAATGCCAATTTATGCGCAAGGAAAAGACGATGTTTTCGTTGGAAGAATCAGAAGAGATGAAAGCCAACCTAATTCATTAAATCTTTGGATTGTAGCCGATAATTTAAGAAAAGGCGCTGCAACCAATACGATTCAAATTGCGGAATATTTGGTAGCGAATAATTTGGTTTAAATCCAATTAAAATATTTCTAAAAAATAAACCACGAGTTCACGAATAAAGGCTATCAAAGCATAAAAATTCGTTAATTCGTGGTTTCTTTTTTGGCTTCACTCTAAAAGCACTATATTTGTCTTGTGAAAAATAAAGTACTACATATGAATTTGATGCTAATGCTAGCGGTATTATTTGCTGTTAGTTATCAATCAATTCATACTTTTTCACACGATCATCATTTAGAACACAGCAGTTGTTGTGATGAAGTTGGTCAAAAAAGCAACTACAAAATAAATTTCTCGGAGACTGAAGAATGTCCAGTTTGTGAATTCAAATTTGCCTCTTTTTTAGCCCCAGAAATTACTACTTACACTTTTTTCGAACCTCATTTCGAAATTCCTTACCAATTCAATGTAATTGAAAGTCACAAAACTTTCAAAGGAAAATCGAATCTTTTACGAGGTCCACCAGCATTGGTTTAAATATTAAATTTCGATATCATTATCAAAAATAATGATACGTTGTGTTATTTATTTAAACTTGAAAAATGCGAACGATTCAATTGCTGTTTTTTTTCTTGTTTAGCACCGTGATTTGGAGCCAATATTCCATTGATGGAATCATTACCGACGAAAATGGATTGCCGTTAAAAGGCGCTCACGTTCACATTGCTAACAAGACTACTTCTACTTTACCAAATGGTGCTTTTTTATTGGAAAAAATTCCAACTGGAAAACAGCGCTTATATATTTCATTTATTGGTTACCAACCCATTGATACGGTTATTGTTGTAAGCCAAAATCTTACATTAAACTACCAAATGGTTTTGGATATTACCAAATTAAATGAAATTGCGTTATTCCAACTTAGAAAAAACAGTAGCGTGAGTGTTGTAGAAGAGCAAATTGCAAAAGCAACTATTGAGCAATATAGTAATCAAACCTTAGGCGATGCACTTAAAGAAGTAGCTGGAGTTTCGATTCTAAAAACCGGAAGCACTATTGTAAAACCTGTAATTAATGGATTACATAGTAGTCGAATTCCAATTATTAACAACAATGTTCGCATGGAAGACCAGCAATGGGGAACCGAACACGCTCCCAATTTTGATGTTAATTCCGCTGGAAAAATTACAGTTATTAAAGGTGCTTCCGCGTTGCAATATGGTGGCGATGCTATTGGTGGTTTAGTCTTAATTGAATCAGAAGTGGTGAAAAAAGACACTCTATTTGGAAGAACTATTGCCAATTTTGCTTCCAATGGCCGTGGCGGAAGTATCAGTTCGAGCATTCATAAAGGAAATCGTTTGGGTTGGAGTTGGAATGTGGTTGGAACATTAAAACATTTGGGTGACAGAGAAACGCCAGATTATATGTTATCCAACACAGGAAATCGAGAGCAAAACTTCTCTGGAAGTACACAATACAATGCTGAAAATTACAGTATTGGCGGTATGTATAGTTTTTACAATGCGCAAATTGGTATTTTGAAAGCGGCACATATTGGAAATGTAACCGATTTATACAATGCTATTACAACCCAACAGCCATTCGTTGTTGATCCGTTTACTTATTCGATAGATAATCCGAAACAAGAAGTGCAACACCATTTAGGAAAAGTAAATTTCAAAAAATGGTTGAGTGAAAGTGCTACTTTGGATATGCAATATGCGTTTCAATTTAACAATCGTTTGGAGTATGATGTTCGCAGAAATAGTGAAAACAAAAAAGCTTCACTTGATTTGCAATTGGCAACGCATACTTTATTGGTCGATTACAAAAAAACGTTTGATCATTGGCAATTAAAAACGGGAGCCAATTTAGGTTACCAAAACAACTTTGCCAATCCACAAACGGGTGTTCGACCATTAATTCCAAGTTACCAAAAAATAGATTTGGGAACGTATGCCATTGGAACGTACAATATTGACAATTCTATGGTTTTGGAAGGCGGTTTGCGTTATGATTTTTCTACTATCGAAGCTACCAAATACTACTTGAAATCTAGATGGGAAGAACGTGGTTACGATGACGAATTTTCACACTTTATTGTGGGAGAAGAAGGCAATCAATGGTTAACCAAACCGAAATTCGATTATCATAATTTGACAGGAAATTTGGGATTTAGAAAGCAATTTCATCATGAATTGGAATGGTATTCCAATGTGAGTTTAGCTTCTCGGAATCCTAATCCGTCAGAATTATTTAGTGACGGTTTGCATCATTCAACGGGTCAAGTGGAATTAGGTGATTTGCGTTTGGAAAGAGAACAATCGTTCAAATTCTCAAATACTTTGAAAAAAGATTGGAAGAAAACCAATTTGAGCGTCACTCCTTTCATTAACCGAATTGCCAATTTTATCTATTTGCAACCTATTGGATTTGAAACAACTATTCGTGGTGCCTTTCCAGTTTGGGAATTCAAACAAACCGAAGCTTTATTAACCGGAATTGATGTGAATTTTAATTGGGATGTAACTCAAGCGTTTTCATACAAAAGTAATTTCGCTTATGTAAATGGAGAAAATCTCACAGAAAATCAACCGTTAATTGATATGCCGCCAGTAACTTGGAATCAAAAATTGGTTTATTCCAATCCAAAATGGTATGATTTTACGGCTTCGTTGCAAAGTGAGTTAGTTTTCCGCCAAACAAGATTTCCAGATTATAATTTTGAAACCAATATTGTAGTGAATAATGAATTGGAACCTGTAATTGTTGACATTAGTTCATCACCAGCGGGTTATCATCTATTACACTTATATGGTGAAATGACATTTAATTTGGGTAAAAATAACAAAATTACAACCGCATTATTTATTCAAAATTTAACTAACACAGCGTATCGCGACTACCTCAACCGTCAGCGTTTTTATGCCGATGAAATGGGTCGCAACATTCAATTACAAATCAAATACAATTTTTAAAATTCAAAAATCATGAAAAACAATTTAAAATTTTTAGCTTTATTTTTATCAACTTCTTTAGTATTCACTTCATGTTCAAATGACGATGCTCCAGTAAACGAAGAAGAAGTAATTACAACAGTTATCGTGACTTTAACTAACGGAGGAAATACCATAACATTAACGTCAAAAGATTTAGACGGTGATGGGCCAAACGCTCCAGAAGTTACAGTTTCAGGAGATTTAATCGCAGGAACTACTTACACAGGTTCAACTAGATTTTTGAATGAATTAGAAGATCCTGCTGAAGAAATCACAGATGAAGTAGAAGAAGAAGGAGCTGAGCACCAAGTTTTCTACCAATTACTTTCAAGTTTAGGAACTGTAACTTATACCGATACTGATGTTGATGGAAGACCAATCGGACTTTCTTTCACATTAACAACTGGAAGTACTGCTGGAACTGGCAATTTAACGGTTACACTACGTCACGAACCAAATAAAACGGCAAGTGGAGTTGCAAGTGGAGATATTACCAATGCAGGAGGAAGCACAGACGCACAAGTAACTTTCCCAATACAAGTAGTTACAGATTAATTACTTATAAATCCCGATTTTAACCAATCGGGATTTTTTTTTAACAAAACTTAACATTTCAATTCCTTATTTTTGTAGCTATTGAACTAATAAATTATGAGAAAAACAGCAACTTTACTTTTCGCAGCAACAGCTTTTGTTGCTTGTAAAAAAGAAGCAACCCCTGAACTAGAAATGAGCGTAACGTATCCTGAAACTAAAAAAGTTGACACCGTTGATACTTACTTTGGCGAACAAATTGCCGATCCGTACCGTTGGTTAGAAGATGATCGCAGTGCAGCAACCGAAGCTTGGGTAAAAGCCCAAAATGAAGTAACCTTTGGTTATTTAGAAAAAATTCCATTTCGTAAGCAATTAAAAGAACGAATGGAAAAACTTTGGAATTACGAAAAAATTTCAGCGCCATTCAAAGAAGGAAATTACACGTATTTCTATAAAAATAACGGCTTACAAAATCAATCGGTTTTGTATAGAAAAGACCAAAATGGAAAAGAAGAAATTTTCTTAGACCCAAATACTTTTTCTAAAGACGGAACCACTTCATTAGGTGGCATCAATTTTTCTAAAGACGGTAGTTTAGTAGCTTACGCTATTTCTGAAGGCGGAAGCGATTGGAGAAAAGTAATCGTTTTAAAAGCGGACACCAAAGAAATCATCGGTGACACTATTGTTGATGTAAAATTCAGCGGCTTGTCTTGGTACAAAAATGAAGGTTTCTATTACTCGAGTTATGACAAACCAAAAGGAAGCGAATTATCTGCAAAAACAGACCAACACAAACTATATTTCCACAAATTAGGAACGGCTCAAAAAGAAGATAAAATAATCTTCGGATTGAATGAAAAAAGACGTTACGTGGGCGGTTATGTTACTGATGATGAAAATTATTTAATTATTTCAGCTTCAACTTCAACTTCTGGAAACGAATTGTATTACAAGGATTTGGCGAAAAATGGACCAATTGTAAACTTAGTTAATAACTTCAATAACGACCATGATGTTTTGGACAACGAAGGAACAAAATTTTATTTGGTAACTAACTATAATGCACCAAACAAAAAAGTAGTAACTTTTGATTTGAATAATCCAAAAATGGAAAATTGGGTTGATTTTATTCCTGAAACAGAAAATGTACTTTCTCCATCAACTGGTGGCGGTTATATTTTTGCGGAATACATGAAAGATGCCGTTACATTCGTACAACAATACGATTATACTGGAAAATTAGTTCGTGATATTGAATTACCTGGAATTGGAACCGCTGGAGGTTTTGGTGGTAAAAAAGAAGAAACTACATTGCATTATTCATTTACCAATTATATTACACCAGGAACAATTTATTCTTATGAACCAAAATCAGGAAAATCAACGGTTTACCAAAAACCAAAAGTAGATTTCAAATCAGAAGATTATGAGTCGAAACAAGTATTTTACACTTCTAAAGATGGTACAAAAGTGCCAATGATTATTACTTTCAAAAAAGGAACAAATTTAGACGGTAAAAATCCAACGATGCTTTACGGTTATGGTGGTTTCAATGTAAGTTTAACTCCAGCATTTAGTATTGCCAATGCTGTTTGGTTAGAAAATGGCGGAATTTATGCGGTTGCCAATTTACGTGGTGGCGGTGAATACGGTAAAAAATGGCACGATGCAGGAACACAAATGCAAAAACAAAATGTATTTGACGATTTCATTGCTGCAGCGGAATACCTAATCAAAGAAAAATACACATCTTCTGATTTCTTAGCTATAAAAGGCGGTTCAAACGGCGGATTACTTGTTGGTGCTACTATGACACAACGCCCAGAATTAATGAAAGTAGCGATTCCACAAGTTGGTGTGTTAGATATGTTGCGTTACCATACGTTTACAGCTGGCGCAGGGTGGGCATACGACTACGGAACAGCAGAACAAAGCAAAGAAATGTTCCAATACATAAAAGGATATTCTCCAGTACATAATGTAAAAGCGGGAACACAATATCCAGCAACTATGGTAACCACTGGCGACCACGATGACCGAGTTGTTCCAGCTCACAGTTTTAAATTTGCTGCCGAATTACAAGCCAAACAAACTGGCAACAACCCAACATTAATTAGAATTGATGTAAACGCGGGTCACGGTGCAGGAAAATCAACTGAAGCGATTATCAATGAACAAGTAGATATTCAAGCGTTTTCATTATTCAATATGGGAATTCGCGAATTGAAGAAATAAATTTCTAAACACAAAAAATCCCGATTTTATTCAAAATCGGGATTTTTTTTCTATATAAATAATTATTTCTTTATTTTAGATTTTAAGTAAACAAACTTATAAGGTATATAAAAATATAAAATCAAAAATGTTAGGAAAAGTGATATAAGTATAAAATTTTTCTTATCCGATTCTCTTTTCGAGATTAAAATCGAATTGTTTAGTTCTAGTTCGATTATATCTACAGTATTTTGTTTTTCATCAAATCCATCGTTGAATATTTTTACATTTTTACCAACTATTTTCGAGCTTTTCAAAAAAGATATTTTTTCTTTATCTCTTGTAAAATATGAATACAAGGTGTCATTGTTTTCAATCTTAACAAAAAAAACTTCACTACTGGAATTAGGGGAACGCAAACTTCCTTTGTGAAGTTTTTCCATAATCCCAATTTCCTCTACTTTACCTACGCTTAAATTAAAGTCACTTATAGGTTTAACGATTTGAAGAACATTTATGTAAATCAAAAAGACCAAAACAATTGGTAAAATTAAAATTGAAAGAACTATTAAGATTTTTTTAAACATATACTTACAAATCAAGAAAGCTTTAATTCTGAATTTATCTTAAAACCGATTATCACCATCTAACATTCTTCCTAAACCGCCAAGCAAACTCCCTTCATCTCTACTACTTCCACCAGCTTTTGGTGCAGAAGCAATAATTCTATCCGCTAAGCGACTGAATGGTAATGATTGAATATAAGCAATTCCTGGACCGCGAAGGGTGGCGAAGAAAACGCCTTCACCTCCAAAAATAGTGTTTTTGATTCCGCCTACAAATTCAATATCGTAATCAATGTCTTTGGTGAAACCAACAATACATCCGGTATCGACTTTTAGCATTTCGCCAGCTTTTAATTCTTTTCTTGCCAAAGTTCCGCCAGCGTGAATGAACGCCATACCATCACCTTCTAATTTTTGCATGATAAAACCTTCTCCACCAAATAATCCACGACCTAATTTTCTTGAAAAATCAATTCCAACCGAAACACCTTTGGCAGCACATAAAAAAGCATCTTTCTGACAAATGAACTTACCACCATATTCTTGCAAATCAATCGGAACAATTTTTCCTGGATAAGGTGAAGCAAAAGAAACTTTTTTCTTTCCAAAATCCACATTTTGATACGCAGTCATAAACAAACTTTCGCCCGTTAAAACACGTTTTCCTGCGGATAATAGTTTTCCAAAAATGCCACCTTCTTGTTGACTTCCATCGCCAAAAATAGTTTCCATTTTAATACCGTTGTCCATCATCATGAAACTCCCAGCTTCGGCAACTACAACTTCTTGTGGATCCAATTCAATTTCTACATATTGCATTTCTTCACCATAAATATGGTAATCGATTTCGTGTGCTCTCATTTTTCAACTGTTTTAGTAATTAGTCGATTGGAAAGGAAAAATGTTACGCAGTATTAAGTTATAAGAAAAAAACAGTAAGTTCCGAAGGAATTGATTAAAGAAATTTAAAATTTACCTAATACTGATTTTCTAATAATGCTGTTAAATATTTTGTATCCAAAACTACGTCTAATAAAACTCATAAAATTGGCATCAAAACCAATGGTATATCTTTTGAATTTCTTATTTGGATTTGTAGCAATTTCGAATAAAGTTTTGGTGATTTTTGGAGTTAAATTGGTGTTCTTCTTTGTCTTTTTATGTAAAATAGCTGTAACCTTGTCCATTAATACATTATAGGACGGAATGGAACATGGCTCGCATTTCTTTACATTGCTTTGAAAAGCGGTTGGTGCATTACCAAACTGAACCGTGCTTACACTAATATTAAAATCTAGTAATTCATAAGCCATACATTCTGAAAAACTTTCAACAGCTTGTTTAGTGGAATGGTAAAAACTTCCTAAAGGTAAGTTAACCAAGCCTGCTATAGAAGAAATGGTAATGAATTGTCCGTGATTTTGTTCTCTAAAAACAGGAATAAAAGCCCGACACATTTTAACAACACCAAGCCAATTCACGTTTACAATATTGTTAATCTTATCATCTTCGGAAAGCTCTACAAAACTGCGATAGCCTAAGCCTGCATTATTTATAATTGCATCAACTTTTGAATGTTGTGCTAGTATTTGCGCTTTTGCTTTTGCAATACTTTCTGTTGAAGTTACATCTAGTTCATAGCAAAAAACATTAGGTTCGTGAACTAATTCTTCCGTTGCTTCAATGGTTAGCATTGTTGCTAATACAGTCCAATTATTTTTAGCAAAGTACAAGGCTGTTTCTTTACCTATTCCACTTGAAGTTCCAGTGATTAATATAGTTTTTTTCAATCTTTATGTTTTAATAATCTAATTTAGTCATTGGAATATAACGAGCAATAGTGGCTTTTCTTCGAGCCACATAAGGTCCAGAATTGGTGGCTTTGTATTTTCTTGGACTAGGTAAAATGGCGGCAATTCCAGCGGCTTCGTAAGGCGATAGATTTTTAGCTTCTTTTCTATACCAATGTTTGGCTGCTGCTTGTGCTCCATAAACGCCATCGCCCATTTCAATACTATTCAAATACACTTCCATGATGCGCTCTTTGCTCCAAAACAACTCAATTAACACTGTAAAATAGGCTTCAAAAGCCTTTCGAATGTAACTTCTTCCTGGCCAAAGAAAAACGTTTTTTGCAGTTTGTTGGGAAATGGTACTTCCTCCTTTGATTTTTTTTCCGTTTTTATTGCCTTCGAATGCTTTTTCCATCGCTTTAAAATCGAAACCGTTGTGTTCTAGAAATTTTCCGTCTTCACTGGCAATTACGGCTTTTTGTAAATTGGGAGAAATATTCTCAATAGCTACCCATTTATGAGAAAAAACCACTTCTTTTCCATCCATTTTTTGTTCAATTGCACGAATTGCCATCAATGGCGTAAACGGAACAGGCACAAACTTGAAAAGCAATACCAAGAAAATACTAACAATATTAAACCACAAAGCTGTTTTCCATACAAAACGGAAGATTTTTTGACCAGTTGTACGCTTTTCAACAGGTTTTGATTTTTTTTCTGGTTTCTTTTTTGGAGTAGTTTTTTTTGCCATATATTAAACTAAATCTGCTAATTCTTTACCAATTAAACTGCCAATTGCGACACCCATTCCGCCCATTCTTACGCCACAATACACATTATTTGACAATTGCTTAACAATTGGGTTTTTGTGATTCCCAACGCCCATGATGCCGCTCCATCGGTGTTCAATTTCGAAATTGGTATTTGGCAAAATTACATCTTTTAGCAATTGCTCTAACGCGTCTTGAATAATTTTTGTTTGACTCAAATCGGTTGTGGTTTCGCCTTCAAAATCTAGGTTTCTTCCACCGCCAAATAAGATTCTATCGCCGATATTTCTAAAATAGTAATATCCTTGATCCAAATGAAAAGCGCCTTTGATGTCTAAATTTTCAATGGGTTTGGTAATTAAAACTTGTGCTCGAGCGGGTTGCACTTGATTTTGGGTTAATTCCGAGGCAAAACCATTGGTAGCAAATAATAATTTTTTGGTGGTAAACGTGAAGCCATTGGTCACTACTTCTACTTTATCGTTCAAATCTTGAAAAGTGGTAACTTCTTGTTGGTTCAAAATTAAAATATCATTGGAAATAGCTTTTTTTAGTAGCGCTTGCATCATATTTCCCGTATCGATTTGTCCTTCAAACGGATTGAAAATGAGATAATCGAAAATATTTTGGAAACCAAATCTATCGACTTGTTTTTCAAAAACTTCCGCATGAAACAACGGTTTTAAAATGGCATTAATGAAAGGAATTTTCTGCAAACAATGTTCGAAAAATGCTTCGTCTTTTTTTAGAAATAACTCGTAACCGCCATAAGGTTTGTAATCGATTACTGCATCACCTAAGTTTTTTCGAAGCAATTGCAAGCCTTTGACGCGTTTTTCTACCAATTCAATCACTTCTTCTTCAGTATGCGTTTTTAAATCGGAAATAATTTCGGAAATACTGCCAAAGCAAGCAAAACCAGCATTTTTGGTACTTGCTCCTTGAGGTAAAATGCCTTTTTCTAAAACCAAAATTTTAGCCGCTGGAAATTTCTCACGCAAAGCCAAAGCGCAATGCAAACCGACAATTCCGCTTCCCACAATCGTATAATCGACCTGAGTAAACCAATTTTTTAATTCCCAATAACTAAGTTGCATTTCCAGATTCATTTTTCTTTCTAGATTTAATCGCTTTCATAACCAAAGGAAAAGTAGTTATTGCAATTAAAATCAAGATAATTTTTTCAATGTGTTTCTTTAAATCGATACCCAATTCCTCTAAAAACATACCATATAAGTAATGTCCGGCGAAAACTAGCGTGAACGACCACAACAACGAACTCAGAATGTTATACAACATAAATTTCCCTTTTTGCATGTGTACTACACCAGCAATAATAGGAACAAAAGTGCGGACAATGGGAAGAAATCTTGCGAAAATAATCGCTTTTCCACCGTGTCTTTCAAAGAACACTTGCGATTCGGTTAAGTATTTTTTCTTGAAAAAGAAACTGTCTTTTTTGTTGTATAAAAACTGGCCGCTTTTGGCACCAAACCAATAACCAAAAATATTACCTAAAATTCCAGCTGCCGCAATGAGTAACGCTAAAACAGTAACATTAGATAAATCACTTGGAATAATAAAAAAGGTTTCTACCAATTCCCTGCTGTAAATTCCCGCAAGAAAAAGCAAACTGTCACCTGGAAGAAAAAATCCAGCAAACAAACCCGTTTCAGCAAAAACAATGAACAAAACCATGTAAATACCAATAGGAACACCACCAATTTCCATAGTAATGTAAAACTCAGGATTAAACAATTGGGTCCAGTGAAAATCTTCCATGTTATGCTAATTTATTAACAGATTTAGCTACTACCATAGAAACTGCAGCATCGCCCGTTACGTTTACACTAGTTCTACACATATCTAAAGGTCTATCAATAGCAAAAATTAAAGCCAATCCTGCTTCTGGAATACCAGCTTGTGCTAATACGATAACTAACATTACCATTCCAGCTCCAGGAACAGCCGCACTTCCAATCGAAGCTAAAGTTGCTGTGGCTATGATTCCTAATTGTACGCCAAAACTTAAATCCATACCAAAGGCTTGCGCAATAAAAACCGCTGCTACGGCTTGATACAGACTCGTTCCATCCATATTAATTGTTGCACCAATAGGCAATACAAAACTTGCTACTTCATCATCAACACCTAAATTTTCAATCGTTCGCTCCATTGTAACTGGTAATGTTGCCGCAGAAGAACTGGTAGAAAATGCTAATAATTGGGCTGGAGAAATTCCTTTTAAAAAGAAATTAGGACTTTTCTTAGCCAATACTTTTACCAATAAAATATAGACACCAATCATAATTAGTAAGCCCAATAAAACTGTAATTCCATACATTCCAAGTGCCTTGAACAAATCCAAACTTGGTGATTCTGCAACCAATGAAGCTAAAAGGGCAAAAACACCATACGGCGCTGCCAACATGATAATATCAATCATTTTGAGTATGACTTCATTGAAACCATCAAAAAACGCTTTTACTGGAGCGGCTTGTTCTTGTGGAATCAATATCAAAGCAATTCCAAAAAAAACAGCAAAGAAAATCACTTGTAACATATTCCCATTATCTGCCGATGCTCCGATGATGTTACTTGGTACAATATCTTCCAAAGCTTGTAAGGGTCCAGCTTCTTTTTGTTTGGCTGCCGATTCAATTTTGGAACTAGCATCTTGCGAATAATTTCCCACTAATTCGGTTCGCGTTTGTTCGGATATAAAATTTCCAGGTTTAATAATATTTACAATAACCAAACCAATAGAAACTGCAAATACAGTAGTTAAAATATACATTCCAATGGTTCTTCCGCCCATTTTGGATAATTTTGAAATATCTTTTAAATCAGAAACTCCTTTTATCAACGATGCCAAAATTAACGGAACAGCAATTAATTTCAATAAATTAATGAAGATATTTCCAAAAGGTTTTACCCAATCAACTATAACTTGTTTTCCCCAACTAAATTGAATTAATAGCACAGCAAAAAGTACTCCAAATGCCATTCCTAATAATATTTGCCAATGCAACGCTAATTTTTTCATCTAAACGCTTTTATTTAAAGTGTGAAATTAGGGATATTTTTTGAAAAAATCAGTATTTTAGCAAGGTTTTAAAACAAAATTAGCAATGAAAAAATTAACCTTAGCCCTTTTTTGCATCATGGGAACCACAATGAGCGCTCAAGAAGTCATGACACCCGAATTGTTATGGCAATTAGGCAGAGTTTCGCCTTTGGGAATCTCCAAAGACGGAAAATCCATAATTTACAAAGTTTCGACTCCTGATATGCAGGAAAATAAATCGAATTCGAAAGTATATGCTCTTCCAATACATGGCGGAAATCCAACAGAAATTAAAGAATATGCCGATTTATTGACTGATAAAAACAAATCTTCAGATGGCAATTGGACACTTTCGCATAAAAAAGAAGTGAAAATCAATTCGGTTTTAGGAAAAGATTTTTATCCTGAATTGAAAAAAAGTGATGTTTACGTTTACAATGCGCTAGATTATCGCCATTGGGATTCTTGGAACGAAGGCAAACACAACCACGTTTTCATTACCAATGCCGACAAAAAAAGCACCGACATCATGAAAGACGAACCTTATGATAGTCCGCAAAAACCTTTTGGTGGTGATGAAGATTACATTTGGTCACCTGATGGTTCAAAAGTAATCTACGTAGCCAAAAAGAAAGCAGGAACGGCTTATGCAACTAGTACGAATACTGATTTGTTCGAATATGATTTGGCATCTAAAACCACTAAAAATTTAACCGAAAGCAATTTGGGTTACGACACGCATCCAACATTTTCTCCACAAGGCGATTTATCTTGGTTACAAATGAAACGCGATGGTTTTGAAGCCGATAAAAACGATATTATCGTGCGTCACAAAGGTTTAGATATTAATCTAACTGGCGGTTGGGATGGCACTGTAGATAGTTTCACTTGGAGTGCTGATGGCAAAAAAGTGTATTTCTTGGCGCCCATTGATGGAACCAAACAATTATTCGAAGTAAATTTTCCTGGTTTGACTAAAATTGCTGTTCGTGTACAACAAATTACCAATGGTCAATTCGACGTGAACCAGATCATAGGTTTTTCAGGAAATCAAGTGTTGGTGACTAGAAGCGATATGAATTATGCCAATGAAATTTTCAGCTACGATTTGAAGAAGAAATCTTGGAAACAATTAACGAATATCAACACCGAAACTTATGCCAAATTAAGTTTGCCAACAGTTGAAAAACGCATGGTCAAAACTACGGATGGCAAAGAGATGTTGGTTTGGGTAATTTTACCTCCCAATTTTGATAAAACCAAAAAATATCCAGCAGTTTTATATTGCCAAGGTGGACCACAAGGTGCTTTGTCTCAATTCTATTCTTTCCGATGGAATTTTCAAGTGATGGCATCGCAAGGTTATATTGTGGTGGCGCCAAATAGAAGAGGAATGCCAGGTCACGGTGTGGAATGGAACGAACAAATCAGTAAAGATTGGGGCGGACAAGTAATGGATGATTATTTAGCGGCAATTGACGATGTTGCGAAAGAATCGTATGTTGATAAAAGCAGATTAGCGGCTGTTGGCGCGAGTTATGGTGGTTATTCTGTGTTTTATATGGCAGGAATGCACAACAAACGTTTCAAAACTTTCATTTCACATTGTGGTGTTTTTAATTTAGAAAGTATGTACGGCACTACCGAAGAAGTATTTTTCACGGATTGGGATTTAGGTGGCGCTTATTGGGATACCAAAAATGCAGCAGCTCAAAAAACATATAAAGATTTTAATCCAATTAAATTAGTGAACAATTGGGATACCCCTATTTTTATTATCCAAGGCGGAAAAGATTACCGTGTACCAATAGGTCAAGGACAAGAAGCGTTTCAAGCAGCGCAACTAAAAGGTATCAAAAGTAGATTTATGTATTTCCCTGAAGAAAATCATTGGGTGTTACAACCGCAAAATGGTTTGGTTTGGCAACGTGAGTTTTTTAAATGGTTGAAGGAAACGTTGTAAAAGTTCAAGGGCAAAAATCAAGTTCAATTTTAAAATTATAACTACAAAAAAACGGCTGATTTCTCAGCCGTTTTTCTATTTTTAAACCTCTTTCATCTTAAAAGATTCCATGAATTTTGTAGTGTAGTTTCCTGCTACATAATCTGGTTCGTCCATTAATTGACGGTGGAATGGTATGGTTGTTTTAATTCCTTCTATTACGAATTCATCAAGCGCACGCTTCATTTTTGCGATAGCTTCTTCTCTAGTTTGCGCCGTTGTAATCAACTTAGCAATCATAGAATCGTAATTTGGTGGAATCGTATATCCTGCGTAAACGTGCGTATCTAAACGAACTCCATGACCTCCTGGCGCATGTAAAACCGTGATTTTACCTGGCGATGGACGGAAATCATTATAAGGGTCTTCCGCATTGATACGGCATTCAATTGAATGCAATTGTGGGAAATAGTTCTTACCAGAAATTGGAATTCCAGCAGCTACCATAATTTGCTCACGAATTAAATCGTAATCAATCACTTGCTCAGTAATTGGATGCTCTACTTGGATACGTGTATTCATTTCCATGAAGTAGAAATTTCTGTGTTTGTCAACTAAGAATTCAACTGTACCAGCTCCTTCATATTTGATGTATTCTGCGGCTTTAACGGCTGCAGTTCCCATAGCTTCACGCAATTCATCAGTCATGAATGGTGATGGCGTTTCTTCTGTTAATTTTTGGTGACGACGTTGTACTGAACAATCTCTTTCTGACAAGTGACAGGCTTTTCCAAAAGAATCACCAACGACTTGAATTTCAATATGACGTGGTTCTTCAATTAGTTTTTCCATGTACATACCATCGTTTCCGAAGGCTGCTGCTGCTTCTTGACGAGCACTTTCCCATGCTTTCAGAAGTTCTTCTTCTTTCCAAATGGCACGCATTCCTTTTCCACCACCACCAGCAGTAGCTTTCATCATTACTGGATATCCAATTTCTTTGGCTACTTTTTGGGCTTGCTCAAAAGATTCTAAAATTCCTTCAGAACCTGGAACACATGGAACTCCTGCTTCTAACATCGTAGATTTTGCAGAAGCTTTGTCTCCCATTTTCTCAATCATCTCAGGGGAAGCACCGATAAATTTAATTCCGTGCTCCTGACAAATTTTAGAAAATTTAGCATTTTCAGATAAGAATCCATATCCTGGGTGAATAGCGTCAGCATTTGTAATTTCTGCTGCAGCAATAATATTGGACATTTTCAAGTAAGATAAATTACTTGGTGGAGGACCAATACACACTGCCTCATCTGCAAAACGAACGTGTAAACTCTCAGCATCTGCTGTAGAATATACCGCAACCGTTTTAATGCCCATTTCTCTACAGGTTCTAATTACACGAAGTGCAATTTCTCCTCTATTGGCAATTAATATTTTTTTAAACATAGTTTATATTTTAAAATTCAAAAAAACAAAATCCAAATTCCAACTCTTAATAGATAACTATTTTGGGTTTAGAATTTAAAACATTGGAATTTAAAATTATGATGGGTCAACTAAAAATAAAGGTTGGTCAAATTCAACTGGCGAAGCGTCATCAACTAAGATTTTCACGATTTTACCTGATACTTCAGATTCAATTTCGTTAAATAATTTCATTGCCTCGATTACACATAATACATCACCTTTTCCAATAGAAGAACCTACCTCAACAAACATTGGTTTGTCTGGAGCTGGTTTTCTGTAGAAAGTTCCAATAATTGGCGACTTTACAGTAATATATTTTGAATCATCTGATGCTTCAGTTACTGGAGCTACTGCTGGAGCTGTTGGAGCCACTGGTTGTGGCGCAGCTGCTTGAGGCAAAGCAGTATTTACTGGCATGTGTTGGATGTAAGCTGTAGCTGCTTCGGCTGCTTCATTAGTTGTTTTGATGGTGATTTTGAAATCATCCATTTCTAACTTCACTTCAGTTGCACCTGATTTGGCAACAAATTTGATTAAATTTTGAATTTCTCTAATATCCATAATCATAAAATTTGGTTTCTAGTTTGTTTGTTATTTTGTGTATGCCCATTTTAAATAGATAGCGCCCCAAGTGAAGCCACCACCAAATGCAGCAAATATAATATTATCTCCTTTTTTCAATTGCGATTCAAAATCACACAAAAGTAATGGTAACGTTGCAGAAGTTGTATTTCCGTATTTGTGAATATTGATCAATACTTTTTCCTCATCTAATCCCATACGATTAGCTGTGGCATCAATAATTCGCTTATTTGCCTGATGAGCAACCAACCAATTTACATCGTCTTTCGTTAAGTTATTACGTTGCATGATTTTCTCACTAACATCTGCCATACCAGAAACTGCATATTTGAAAACCGTTTTTCCGTCTTGAAATACATAGTGTTGTTTGTTTTTCACCGTTTCTTCAGAAGCTGGTAAAATAGAACCGCCAGCATCAATTTTCAGAAACTCACGACCAACGCCATCACTCCTTAAAAATTCATCTTGCAAACCATATCCTTCAGTATTAGGTTCAAATAAAACAGCGCCTCCACCATCTCCAAAGATGATGCAAGTAGCTCTATCTGTATAATCTATAATGGAAGACATTTTATCGGCACCAATTAAAAGTACTTTTTTGTATTTTCCTGATGCGATATAAGCAGAAGCGGTAGACATTCCGTAAAGGAAACTCGAACATGCTGCGTGTAAATCGTAGGCAAAAGCATTGGTAGCACCAATTTGGGTTGCTACATAAACTCCTGTAGCCGCAACAGGCATATCAGGGGTGGCGGTAGCCATAATCACTAAATCAATTTCTTTAGGATCTAAATTCGCTTTCTCAATAAGATTTTGAGCAGCTTTAATAGCCAAGTAAGATGTTCCTTGACCTTCTTCTTTAAGTATTCTTCTTTCTTTGATTCCAGTACGAGTGGTAATCCATTCATCATTTGTATCTACCAAAGTTTCTAAAACTTCATTAGACAAAACATAATCCGGAACATACGAACCGATAGCGGTTATAGCGGCTGTTATTTTGTTCATAAATGTATTATTTCTAGTCGAAAAATTATTTTTCGAAAAGTTGTGGAAATTACAAAAAAAAATCCAAACCTGATAAAATAGAACTGCTAAAAATCAACTTTAATATATTAACAAAAAAACCCTCACAAGGTGAGAGTTTTTCTCTATTTTATCCAAAAGCAATTATGCAACAGCTTCTGTTTTATCTACTACTACTTGACCTCTGTAGTACATTTTACCTTCATGCCAATAAGCTCTGTGGTATAAATGTGCTTCTCCAGTTACAGGACATGTAGCAATTTGAGGAACAGACGCTTTATAATGTGTTCTTCTCTTGTCTCTTCTTGTTTTCGAGGTTTTTCTCTTAGGATGTGCCATTTTACTATATTATTTATCCGTTAATAGTTTCTTTAATGCTGCCCAACGTGGGTCAATATCTTCTTGTTCTTCTTTATTCTCTTTTTGTTCTTTTGGCGCAAGTGATTCTAACTTGTCAATTGCTTCCGTTTTCAAAGTTCCTTCTTTTACACCAGGATGTACTCGCTTAAATGGCACAGACAATACAATTAATTCATATATATACTGTGACACATCAACTTGAAATTCGCCATGTGGCAAAATCAGGAGTTCTTCATTCTCATTATTAAATGCTTCTCCAAATTTTACAATGAGATTTAATTTTCCTTTTACTGGCAAATCAAAATCTTCATTAGTTACATCACAAGGTACATTTATGGTTCCTTTATGTTTGAAATGAAGTTCAAGCATCGTGCTTTTTTTCTCCAAAATCACTTCAACATTGATTGCTACGTCATTATATTCGTGAAAATCAAAGAGCTCAAAGAACGTTTTATCTACCTGATATTCAAACTGATGTTTTCCTATTTTTAATCCTGCGAAAGGAATTAAATATTCTTTTAAATTTTTCATAACAACAGTTTTCCCTTTTTCAGGGAGTGCAAAGATATAAAATTATTATAAATTCAAACTAGTTATGAACATTTTTTTGTTTACAACTACATTTGCTTGATTTTCAAAGGGTTTTCCGTTAATAGTTGGTATTCATTTCGCTTATGAAAAATATCAATAGCCAAATAAAGCGCTTCTCTAAACGAATTTGGATTCGCCAAACCTTTTCCAGCAATTTCAAAAGCGGTTCCATGATCCGGCGACGTTCTAATTTTATTTAAACCAGCCGTGTAATTGACTCCGTTACCAAAAGAAAGTGTTTTGAATGGAATCAATCCTTGATCGTGATACATCGCTAAAATCGCATCATACTTTTCATATTGGAAGGAACCAAAAAAGCTATCCGAAGCATACGGTCCAAAAACCATAGTACCAGCATCAAACAATTTTTTAATTGTTGGACGAATAACTTCCTCATCTTCTTTACCAATAACACCATTATCACCACAATGTGGATTTAAACCAAGCACAGCAATTTTAGGTTTTGAAATTCCAAAATCTTGAATTAATGTGTTTTTAATAGTTTGTACTTTTTGTTCCAATAATTGAGCGGTCAAATGCTTAGAAACCTCATTCACCGGAATATGATCCGTTAGCAAACCTATTCGGAGCTTATCATGAACCATCAACATCAAAGCATTGCCTTCCAATTCTTTATCCAAATAATCCGTGTGACCCGGAAAAGCAAATTCTTCCGATTGAATATTGTACTTATTAATAGGTGCCGTTAACAAAACATCAACAATTCCTTCCTTTAATGCTTTAGTAGCCGCTACAAAAGATTTTATTGCGTATTTTCCAACTATATCATCATTTTTACCAAACTCCAAGTTCACTCCTTCTTTCCAAAGATTAAAGACATTTACTTTTCCAACAACAATTTGATTGAGATGGTCAATTCCTTGAAGATTTGTTGTTACTTCAGCATTTTTCTTTAAAAAAGAAAGAATTTTAACATTGGCAAAAATCACTGGCGTACACAATTCGAGCATACGTGTATCTTCGAATGTTTTCAAGACTACTTCGGCTCCAATTCCATTTAAATCACCTATTGATATGCCTACAATTATATTTTCTGCTTTTTTAGTCATGATGAGTTGCTATTTATTGCTTACTTTTGAAGTGCAAATTTAGTAAAATAAAATCAGTTATGTTTACCGGAATTATTGAAACCCTCGGAACACTTACTCAAAAGGTAAAAGAAAACGACAATCTTCATTTAACAGTAGCTAGTTCCATCACGAATGAACTTAAAATTGACCAAAGTGTAGCCCATAATGGCATTTGTTTAACAGTAGTAGCTCTTAATAATGATGAATACACTGTTACCGCCATTAAAGAAACGATTGACAAAACCAATTTAGGTGATTGGGAAGTAGGAGATACTTTAAATATTGAGCGCGCCATGAAATTAGGCGACCGCCTAGACGGACACCTTGTTCAAGGTCACGTAGATCAAATAGCAGTTTGTACCGCTATTGAAGAAGCGAATGGTAGCTGGTATTTCACTTTTGAATACGACCCATCTTTAGAAAATATTACGATTGAAAAAGGTTCTATTACTATTAATGGTACAAGTTTAACCGTTGTGAATTCAAAACTGAATAGTTTTAGCGTAGCGATTATTCCTTATACTTATGAAAACACCAACTTTAATTCATTTAAAGTGGGTACGAAAGTAAATTTAGAATTTGATGTCGTAGGGAAATATGTGAAACGCATTCACGATTTAAGAAAATAAAAAAGTTTAAGAAATAAAAAAGGCTCTATTAAGAGCCTTTTTTTGTGAGTATATATTTCTTTGAAAGAACATATCCTAGTATTAATGCCACGAAAAACATAGCTATCAAACCTCCATCTAAAGGTAAACCTGGTGGTGGTGGTGGCGTTGGTGGTGGTGGTGTATCACCTGGAGCACCTAACACAATTTGCGCATTCAATAATAGAGCGACAAAGAAAGCTATTTTTAGTAATGTTATTTTCATAGGGCGTAAAAATATAAATTTTTTCTTTCTGACCAAAGAAAATTATTTTATTTAAAGTTTTGTTAATATTTACAAAACTCATTATTTATTCAAAACACTAAAATATAAATAATTTTATACTTTACAATATTTTATGTTCAAAAAACTTAAAAAAAACTTAAAATTTTTTTTCTCATCCAAAAAAATAGCCTTTAATCGGCTATTTTAATGAGTGGTCCCACCTGGGCTCGAACCAGGGACCACCTGATTATGAGTCGCAACTTTGACCATTTCATAAATTTTCATACACTTTCATGTAAAACATAAGTATTTGAAAACGTTGGCAAATATATAAAATTTTATTTCAAATATTTTCATATTTTTTCTTCTTTCTTTTAAATTTGTGTGCAATCTGTGTGTTATAGCACATTAACACTTCTCAATATGTATAATTACTCAAAAGACGGAATTACTATAGCTTCAATACTTGATTGGAAAAAACGGTCAAATTGACCACCACTTTCCAGTCTAAATTGACCACCGATTTCGGTGCAAACTGACCACCTAATTCCAGTCCAAATTGACCACCTAAAATTTAGGATAAATTAGACATTAAAAACAGTTACTTTTTTTCATGTTGTTAGCCCATACATTCGTACAAAAAATACGGATTATGGCAAACAAAGTAACAGACATGAGTAAGATTAGAAAAGTAATTAAATTTCACTGTAGTGGTAAGAGTAAATTGTTTATTAGCATTTACTTATCACTTTCAAGAAATACGGTAAAGAAATATATTTCTTTATTTGAACTTCTAGGCTTAAGTTTTGAAGCTATTGATGCCAAAACAGATGCCGAACTTGAAGTTTTATTTTCACAGAATACTGTTGAAAGCATAGATCCTAGACTACAAAAGCTTCATGATTTTTTTCCACAAATGGAACGCGAACTCAAGAAAGTTGGTGTTACCGTCCAGCACATGTGGGAGCGATATATTGCTATACACCCTGATGGTTTTAAGAGTTCTCAATTTAGACATCACTTTAAAATATGGGGTAAACGCGTTAATCCAGTAATGCACATGAATCACAAAGCAGGTGATAAAATGTATGTGGATTATGCTGGAAAAACACTTTCTATTGTTGATAAAGATACAGGAGAGATTAAAGAAGTTCAGTTTTTTGTTGCCATACTAGGCGCAAGTCAACACACGTATGCAGAAGCTTCAATGAGTCAACAAAAAGAAGATTTTGTGACTTCGGTAGAGAATGCTATGCGTTTTTTTGAAGGTGTTCCTGCGGCAATTGTTCCCGATAATCTAAAGTCAGCCGTAATTAAGAGTAGTCGTTTTGAACCTACAATTAATGAAACCTTAGCCGATTTAGCAGAGCATTACGAAACTACCATATTACCTGCAAGAGCTTACAAACCAAGAGATAAATCATTGGTAGAAGGAGCTGTAAAAATCTTGTATCGAAGAATTTATGTACATCTAAAACAAAAACAGTTCTATAGTTTGGAAGAATTAAATCAACAAATATGGGATTTATTAGATGTTCATAATCACAAAAAGCTCACAGGAAGACCGTATTCTCGCTATGAATTATTTATAGAAGATGAGAAGCAAAAACTACGTCCATTACCTCAAGAACGTTTTGAAATCAAGTACCAATCCTTCGCTACAGTAATGCAGAACGGTCATGCATTATTAAGTCAAGACAAGAGTTATTACAGTGTTCCGTACCAATACGTGAGAAAAAAAGTAAAACTTTTGTATACCAAAACTTCGGTTGAAATCTTCTACAAATACAACCGAATCGCTATTCATCCCAGAAATTACAAACCTTACCATTACACAACTATTGCTGAACATTTAGCTAGCACGCATCAGTTTGTTGCTGATTGGAGTGCTAGTCGTTTTATTGATTGGGCAAACAGTATTGACCAAGCTGTAGCGGATTATATTATCCAAATTATCGAAAGTAGAAATCATCCAGAGCAAGCATATAAAAGTTGTTTAGGAATACTAAACTTTGAGAAGAAAGTAGGAAAACAACGATTAATCAACGCTTGTAAACGTGCACTCGATTTTAGGATTTACAGTTTTAAAGCCATCCAAAACATTTTAGAAAACAACTTAGACAACGCTGAGAATGAGCAAGAAGAAGAATTTGAATTACCAAATCACAACAACATCAGAGGAAAAAACTATTACAAATAAATTAAAATCAAATACTTATGAATGAAATCACCACAACCAAAATGAAACAAATGAAGCTTTATGGCATGCATAACGCTTTTAAAACCGCTATTGAAAGTGGAAAAACAGATCATTACACGCTAGACCAATTTATCGCAATGCTCATTGATGCTGAATGGGATGAAAGACACAATCGTCGCATTGAAAGAAGTATTAAAAACGCTCGATTCCATTACAAATCTAATATTGAAAATATCAATTTTGATGCTTCACGCAATCTGGATAGAAACGTGGTGTTGAGATTAGCTGCATGCGATTTTGTTGAGAAAAATCAGAATGTATTAATCACAGGAAGTACAGGAGTAGGTAAAAGTTTTTTAGGAACCGCATTAGGTTATCAAGCTTGCATCCAAGGATATAAAGTCAGTTATTATAACACATCTAAGTTATTCGCTAAGTTAAAAATGGCTAAAGCCGATGGTTCTTATCTGAGAGAATTAGCCAAAATAGAACGACAAGACGTCATTATATTAGACGATTTTGGACTTCAAGCGTTAGATAGTCAAAACCGAATTACACTTTTGGAAATCATTGAAGATAGACACAATAATGGTTCTATAATCGTAACTTCTCAAATACCAGTACAAGGTTGGTACGATATAATCGGAGAAAAAACCATAGCTGATGCCATTTTAGACCGACTCATACATCAATCCCATCGCATTGAATTACTAGGCGAATCCATGAGAAAGAAAAGAGGAATTAACAAAGAGTAATTTTAGTATATTTGAATCACAAATTAACACAAGAAAAAATGTAGTTTTTAATGAAAAATGGAGGTGGTCATTTTGCTCCGAAATTAGGTGGTCATTTTGAATTGGAATCAGGTGGTCACTTTAAATTGGAATTGGGTGGTCAATATCACTGGAATTTGCA